>LJZR01000026.1 GCA_001314865.1 Phormidesmis priestleyi Ana
TGGGATAAACCAGAAGCTAGCGTGTAGCGAGTCCAAAAGCTTACCAAACTTGGTTCCCATCGCGATTATTCCTCTGTGGTTGGATTGACGCTCTCCTGCTAACCCTCCGACTATAGCCTTCAGCTTAGTAGGAGAGCATCAATCGAAAGGCTTTGAGGCTATACAATGCCGACAAGGAATGCAACAGTAGACTGGTGCAGCAAGTAATAAACACTGAACCGTTGGCCCGATTGAATTAGTTCTTGTAAACTGCTGATGCTAAAGGCTTTGAGCATATACGTCTATTGCCACTGATGTTTCATTGGTTTACATTTTCTGTACTAGGGCGTGTTTGCAAGCTATAGCCACAACAGAATAGTCGAGAGCATGACCATCGTTAGATAGTTGACAGCGTAATGGATAGAGGAGATATGCCCCAGCCAGGAGGTAGTTGCGGCAAAGTTTGAACGATGAGAAACGCGATCTCAGGTTTTACAGACGGTAATTTTCTTTGAGTCTCTCAAGCCCTTTGGTCATACCTGTAAAGTAGAAGCATCAATATATTCCAGAAGTTGAGACTCATCTATGAATACCGAAATCATCACTAAGCTGATTGAGAGCGCCCTCCCCACTGTGATGAGTGTTGGGCTTCAAATGGTCAGTGCGATCGCTATTTTCTTTGTGGGTCGATGGATAGCTAGGCTTGCTAAACGCTTCGTCAAAAAAATTATGACGAAGGCCCAGGTTGAACCCACGCTCACGTCATTTGCCTGCAATATCTTGTTCTACGGCATTATGGCGTTTGTGGTGCTTGGTGCGCTGGGAAATCTCGGCATTGAAACCACCTCTTTGGTGGCGGTATTAGGTGCGGCGGGTCTGGCCATTGGCCTAGCACTACAGGGTTCGCTGACTAACTTTGCGGCGGGCATGTTGATTATTATTTTTCAACCTTTTCGGGTAGGTGATCGCATTGATGCCGACGGGCACTCAGGCTACGTCACTGAAATTCAGCTGTTCACGACAAATATCCATACGCTAGATAATCGTACCGTCGTGATGCCAAACGGCAAACTCACCGAAGGCAGCTTGGTAAACTATACAACCCTCGGCAAGCTGCGATTGGATTTAGTGGTGAGCGTCGATTATTCTACCGATATTGACCGGTTAAAGCAGATCCTTGCTGAGGTGCTAGCCGGTGAAGCCCAAGTATTGAGCGAGCCCAAGCCTACGATTGGGTTGCTGGAAATGGCAGATAGCAGCTTAAACTTCGCGGTCCGCCCATGGGTGACACCTCAGGACTACGTACCCGCACGCTTCGCCATTCAAGAATCGATCAAAAAACGGCTAGATGCAGAAGGCATTAGTATTCCATTCCCTCAGCGCGATGTTCACTTGTTCCATGCCAACGGCGTTCCCTCAGCCATTTCCTCTACAGTGGACGCTAATTAACAAAGCATTAGGCTTTTATTGACGAAACATTTGAGTACAATCAGCGCAAACGAGAGCGCTATCGATAGCGCTCTGTTGGTCACACAGATGAATTTGCTGACGATAGGTATCGTAGCGCTGAAGCTCAGCTGAGTCGTTACCTTATTGGGCTGTTCGGATGATATCTATCTTTCACTCACTGGCTAATTGTTGCGAACTCTCTTTTTTATGCGCGAACTATGAGGTCTGTGGGTTTCCTTGAGCGCTCCAACAAGGGTTACACTATACGCGACCCCTGAAATCGCGGCTAGATGAGCAAAAACTGGGCCATTTGTATTGGTATTAATGAATACTACAATTTGCCGCCGCTACGATACGCGGTGGGGGATGCTGTTGCCATACGGGACTTTTTTCTAACAGAAATTGCTTTTGAGGAAGTTTTTTATTTTGCTGATGACTCACCGCCGATTCCAACGCCGAAAGGGCCGATGCGGTCTGAGCCGACGTTTGCTAATCTCAAGCGATTTTTTCGGGAGCGGTTTCAGGCGCAGCCTTTGGGCGTGGGGGATAATGTGTGGTTTTTCTTTGCGGGGCATGGAGAATTGCACGACGGTCACGATTACCTGATGCCGATTGATGTTGATCCGGGGAATGTGGATGAAACGGCTTTGAGGATTAGCGATATTACGGCCAGCTTACGAAAGTCGGGGGCTGGTAATACGGTGTTGCTGTTGGATGCTTGTCGGAGTCAGGGGCGACGCTCGGCTATGGGTTTTGGGAGCGAAGCGCAAAAGGGTATGGTTACGTTTTATGCCTGTAGTCCTCAGCAGTCGTCTTACGAAATTGAGGAATTGCGGCAGGGTGCGTTTACCTATGCGTTGCTCGAAGGGTTCCGGCTGACGGGTGCTAATAGCTGTGCGACGGTAGAACGTATCGATCAGCATTTGCGGCATCGGGTGCCGAGCTTGAATCAACAGTATCAAAAGCAGATTCAAACGCCTTACACAGCTGTAGAACCGCTCTCTAAAAATTGTTTGATACTCCTTCCGAACCGTGCCCGGTTGGTGGATGTTCAGGCGTTGAAAATGTCTGCGTATCGGTCTGAGCGCGGTAGTGATTTGAATTTTTCAGAGCAGCTTTGGATGAATGTGTTGGCGGCTTCTCCGAATGATTCGGAGGCGCTGGAGGCGATTAAGGGAATTGCGGTGAAGCAGGCACAGGCGGCGCTGGCTAAGTCGGCTTCATTGTCTGCTACGGCAGGGACTCGCAGTATTGATGCGCCAGTGGCTGAGCAAAGGACGGCTTCTCAGTTGTCTCAACGGGTTGAAGTGCTAGGTGGTGGCATTCGTTTGGAGTTGGTTCCCATTCCTGGTGGAACCTTCCAAATGGGTTCGCCTGAAGGGCAGGGTCATCCTGACGAAAGACCTCAACACCAAGTGACGATTAAACCGTTTTTGATGAGCAAGTATCCGGTTACTCAAGCGCAGTGGAAAGCAGTTGCGGCTTTGCCTAAAGTTGATCGAGATCTAATCTCTGAATCGGCTTGTTTCAAAGGTGATAATCGGCCGGTTGAGCGAGTGAGTTGGGATGATGCGGTTGAGTTTTGTAAGCGATTGTCTAACAAAACAGGTCGTGACTATCGCCTGCCGAGTGAAGCCGAGTGGGAATACGCCTGTAGAGCCGGAACGAAAACTCGTTACTATTTTGGGGATGCCATCATTAGCGAGCAGGTTAATTGCGATTTTCAAAAAGTTGTGGTGAGTCAGGGCTTTTTAGGCGTTGGGAGAAAAAAAGAATGGAGAGGCACTTGCAGGGCAGAAACAACAGAGGTAGGTCGCTTTTCTGCCAATGCTTTTGGCTTGTATGACATGCATGGAAATGTATGGGAATGGTGTTTAGATCATTGGCATGAAAATTATAAGGGCGCACCCACAGATGGCAGCGCTTGGATAGAAGGCGGAGATGCTTCTAGGAGGCTGCTGCGGGGCGGTTCTTGGAACGACAGTCCCGGCGGCTGCCGCTCGGCCTTTCGCCTCGGGAGAGCGCGCGCTTTTCGGTACTTCGTTGTTGGTTTTCGAGTAGTGTGCGTTTCCTCGTGAACTCTTGTGTAGCCCTTGGCTCTCTTGTCCTTTTGCCCTTTGCCCTTCTTTTCTTTACCCTTCTTCTCCCGCGTAGCGGGATCGATTTTTATTGGGTTTTTGCTTGATGGTGAATGAACTATTTGTTGTCTAAAAAGTTTATGACCTGATTCAATGGAAATGACTTGGAAAATCAGCGCTTGTCCCCTGTATGCTAATGCTGGGGGTAGGCACTATTAGCCGCTGCGGGGCGGTTTGTTTCACTCCTCTGACGAGCATTTTTGAGGATCTCCCTATGTCCAACAACAACGACAATAGCAACAACATTTACTTTATTGTTGAAGAGCCTATTACTGAAGAAGTAACCACTACGATTGAAAGCGAACGGGGTGGCGAACGTGATGGCCGCCGAGATACCGGCGGCGGCTGGGGAGCAACAGAGCCTCGGCGAAGCCGTTTTGATGCTATTCAACAAATTCGTGAGCAAACTGTTAAGCGATCGCGCGTCAGCGTAAAATCAGACAAGCTCAAAAGCCAGATGCAAGAACTCGTCGCGACTGTGAATGATTTGTTTGATACTACTGAGCCCAACCCAATTGTTGAGCCTGCTCATGGATTGCAGCTCGAAGAAATTACCCTGTCTGTGCAGGTAAATGCCAAAGGCGAACTCAGCATTCTTGGCACAGGGGGCGAAATCGGTGGATCAGGTGGCATTACCCTAAAGTTCGCACGGCCCAAACAGTAAGCTGGCTGACTTTGCCTTGCCCTTTTGCTCGCGAGTGCGAGAAGCACTGCCTTTGTAAAGCCGCAGAGAATTGATCTGATTTTAGGCGAAGGTATAAACTCAGCGTAAATTGCCAATTCATCTGCACAGATCGCCAATTCATCTGCACAGATCGCCAATTCATCTACACAGATCGCCAATTCATCTACACAGATCGCCAATTCATCTGCACAGATCGCCAATTCATCTGCACAGATCGCCAATTCATCTGCACAGATCGCCAATTCGTCTGCACAGATCGCCAATTCATCTGCACAGATCGCCAGTTCATCCGCATAGATCGCCAGATCGTCTGCATGAATTGCCAGATCGTCCGCATAATGACAGTCTATGCGGAACGGGGCGAATATATTGAAGCCCTCATGGAATAAAAGTTTAGAAGACTTTTGGCAGCCTGTCTAAGGTCGGGCACCCACCTGCTGTATCAAGAGTTGAGGGCATTATAATCCTGAGATCATCGCGTAAGTGCGGGTGCCGAATTTCAAAAAAACGGGAGGCGCTAGCTAATGCTTGGCAGATCCATAGGTGAAATGGCTGAAACTATACCCACCAATCGCTTTGCGGCAGCAAAGATATTGAGCACTCTAGGGTAGACTTACTACCCGTGGGTTTGAGGCATCGCTTAGCTTTTCCGCACCTTATTTCCGCACCTTATTTAAGGGTAAGCAGCTATGCAAAATTGATTATAAATTCATTGCCAAAACCTACGAGCATTTTTTCGACATGATTTTTGATGCTTTGCCAACTCTCATAGGCGTTAAGATCTATCCACTCGTAGCGATGAAAGAGGTTTTTTCAAAATCACGAGAAGGCTCCGTTTCAAAAAAAAAATCCAGCTTTTCACAAGGTTACACAAGATTCTTAGGTCATAAACCAGTTGCAACTTGACCCAAGAATCTTGTATTGCGATCACTACGCCATATATAGAGGTTGCGTTCTGATATATCTCGAAAGATGGTAGGCAATTAGCTGGATTTCTTCTGGGCTTAGCTTTTGTGGTGAGCCATCTAAGAATTTGGGTAATCCCTTGGGATTAATGACCCAAACGTTACTACTCCTGGCATCAAGGCCAGAGCGTACAAACCATCCCGGAAAAACAACGACTGGTTTGACGGAATGTGTATGTCCAGTGCTATTTTTTACTAACTCGCTTAGCCAGCTTGCTTGAGCCAGCGCTTGAACAATCGGATCACGATCAGGCTTATAGCCATTTACGTTTATTGATGTCCCGTCAAAGCAGACATTAGCTTTGCCTATTGCGGGTTTTCTAAAGGTTTTGGTCTCGATAGTGAAAATGCCTTTGGGGCCGATGATGACATGATCCAGGTTGAAATTTTTGCCGGGAACATCGTGAAAAACGCGATAGCCTGTCTCTCGGAGCATCTCTAAATATTGGCCTACAGCTTTTTCGCCATCTCTGGCCAATCTCAGTGTTTTTAGCTGCTTCTTTAAAGCGCACAGACGAGAGGTACTAAAGGCTGTGACGACGACACAAAAAAGTGTTAAGACACCTGGGCTGTAGGGCATTTTCGTATACCAGCGCCACCATTCATAGGCAGTCATAACATTGCAAAATAAAATAGCTATGATAAAACCCAAAACATCCTCGCCCAGTAGAGTTTGAATGGCTTCATCCAAGGACTGGCCAGGGTTTCGAAGAGGATTGTCTGTAAGAGGCGATTCTTTGGGTGTCCGGCTTTGCCAAGGGTTACGAATTTGACGACGAAGCATGGAGACCTAGCCTAATGAACTAGGCTTAAAGTTCCCGGTCTGGCGTTTGACGTAGAGCGATCGCATCTCTTAAAAGGGATAGAGAAGGGATGCGATCGCAGCTTGACCGATGGTTTGGCCGCGAGCAAGAATTTGCCCAGCTTACACTCTCCAAAATTCAAATCAGTTTCTGCCACTCGAAAATATGCCTTATCCTCAATGGATGAAGCGCCTTATTCGGTTTTCTCAACGCGGTAAGCTTTACCTTGGGTTTTGTATTGTTATTGGTATCGTTGCCTTTCCCCTTGCCCTAGTTGTTTTTCTTGTACTTACACTCTGGCAGTTATTGGTAGGCCGCTTCCGACGATAACACGCTCAGGTCAATTTTTTGGGGAGAGGGAGCGCGCAGCAAAGGCGTGGGTTGGTATCACGCCTTTGACCGCAAAAGATGTATCCCATTACACAACTAAATTCCCCCAATCCATCATGCTAGAAGCACCTACCCCATGCAGATGTGAACCATGCGTCTTCTACTCGTCGAAGATGATAGCCAGCTAGCAGAATCATTGTCTGAAGCGTTAGTGGCTCAGCGCTATATCGTTGATGTTGTAAAAGACGGCGAGGCGGGCTGGTGCCAAATGCAAGCCCTAGACTACGATATGACCCTCATGGACGTTACCCTGCCTCGGCTAGATGGCATCGGTCTGTGCCAGCGGCTGCGGAGTCGGGGCTATCAGCTGCCCATACTCATGCTCACCGCCCGCGATACCAGCCAAGACAAAGTTCGCGGGTTAGATGCAGGTGCAGATGCCTACATGGTTAAACCCTTTGACCTGTCTGAACTGCTCGCTCAGGTGCGTGCGTTGCTCCGTCGAGGCAGTGCGCCGGTTACCACCACGCTCAGCTACGAAAACTTACGGCTAAATTCTGAAACCTACGAAGCTAGCTACGGTAAACAGCCGCTGCGCCTCACGCCCAAAGAATTCTCTATTTTAGAGCTGCTGCTGCACAATGGCAGGCGAGTCCTTAGCCGGGCCTTTATTTTAGATGCGTTGTGGTCTATGCAGAGCCCCCCCGATGAAGAAACCATTAAGGCCCATGTGAAAACGCTGCGCCACAAACTCAGAGCCGCTGGGGCTCCTCCTACCTTTATTGAAACGGTGCGCGGTTTGGGCTATCGACTCCAGCAAAACCCGCTGAACTCATCGATGAAGCAGCCTATAGGCCAACCTATCAGCCAACCTATCAAACAACCTATCAGCCCAGCCTTGAATTCATCGATTAGCTCATCTGCTGGCTCAGCGGTCAGTTCATCTAGTCAATCTGCGGCAGCTTAACTGTAAATACAGTGCCTTTTCCGAGCTGGCTTTGGCAGTCTAAGCTGCCCTGATGCAGCTGCAAGCAGGCTTGAACCACCGCGAGCCCTAGCCCCGTGCCAGCAATATCGCCTACATTGCCCCCACGATGAAACGCCTCATAAAGCCGTGCTTGGTCTTTTGCCGAAATGCCAATGCCGCGATCGCACACCTGCAACACAATCTCATGCGGATGCCCACTCAACTTGAGTAAAACCTGCGGGCGATCGCCCGAATACTTCACCGCATTCGAGAGTAAATTGGTGAGTATGGCTCGCAACAGTTGAGGATCTAAATAGGCCGCTGGTGGCGTTGTTGGAGAAACCTCAAAATCAATTTTAGGAGACTCTTCAAAACTAAAACGCACTTCCTCAATCAGCTGTTTGCATAACAAAACAGGGTTCAGGGTTTCTGGCGCAAAGTCAATCTTGCCAGACTCTGCCCGCGCCAGGGTTAACAAATCACTCAACAGCTGATTCATGCGCTTAGCCGCCGCTCGAATGCGGCTGTATATCCGTGAGCGATCGCCCTGCGAGGCCCCCGACTCTAAAACCTGGGCCGATAGCAAAATGGTGCTCAACGGTGTGCGCAACTCGTGAGAAGCCATCGAAAAAAGCCGGATTTTGAGCGCACTAAGTTCCTGGCTTTTGGCGAGGGCAATCTGCGCTTGCAAAAAGTATCGAGCTATCATTGCTGTTAACAACAACCCAACGACCAAGGTAGACAGCGCACTCCAGGGTGTAGTGCCAGGGTAATTGGCAGCGGGGCTAAAGGCGATCGCCCATTCCCGTCCGCCCACCTTGAGCAGTTGGGTGCAGGCTTCAACGGTTGGACAGAGCGATCGCGCTACCTGCCTCTCTTTAAAGATTTTTCGAGATACCTGCCCAGAGGTTTTTGCCGAGGCTTCTTCAAGCTGAGGCACTGTAGTCACCATTCGTTCACTGGCCTGATAAAATCCCAAAAACTGTTCATCTGGCAAGGCAGACACATCGGTTAACGTAAAGTCAATATCGTAGCTTAGGGTTTCAAGCGATTCTTCAACAACTTCTGAAACCCTAAACACGCCGAGCAAGTAGCCCTGCAACTGGTCTTGTCGCTGCTGCAAAGTGCTCGGCACTTTCATCGACTCGTACAGCGGCAAAAATACCAAAAAGCCCAGCTGATTTTTGTTCTCTTGCACCAGCCGAATCCGCCCCGAAGCGGCGACCGATCCAGAATCTCGCGCGGTTTCTAACGCTTCTCGGCGAATATCGTCAGAGGTGAGATCATAGCCAAGGGCCAGCTCATTACCGGCCAGCGGTTGCAAATACAAAACCGGCACGTAATGCGGACGATTGGCCGCGCGGACTAACCCGCCTCGGCTTTCGCGTTCAGTAATTTGAAAGGCCCGATAGCCCTCGGCCTGAACCCTTGCTTCAAAATCAGCGCGTTCTGCGGCCAACACGACAGGTGCCCATTCTAAAGCCTGAATGCCGGGATAGGTGGCCAGCGCCCGTTCTACAAACCGATTAAAATCAGCACGCGAAACGGTTTGTTCTGAAACCGCATAAAAGTCACTCAAAGAGCGCAAAATGTCGGTATAGCGGTTGATGCTCCGCTGTAGCGAGGTGGCCAACACATCTGTTTGGCGCTGAAACTGAAGCTGCTGAGCAGTGCGCGTTTGATGCGCGATCGCACCCGCTGCCAATACCGAAAGCCCTGTCCCCAACAACACTGTCAGCGCAATCGGTAACCCCTGCCTGTAGCCCTTCACTCGCTCACCACTCACCTTTCATTCGCGCCATTTCATTCGCGCCACTTAAATTATTTGCATGGGTCTCAACTTTCACCCTAGCGACAATCACCCCCCAAAAGAGACACTTTCGATACAAACCGGGTTTAGCCCTCACCCGTCATCTTCCCGATTTCTTCCCGATTCCCTACTCACAAGGTTCACCCGCCTGCTCTAACCTAGCCTCAACAAAATCCACTCAAGTCCCACTCAAATTTCACTCAAACTCTACTCGAACTCTATTCAAACAGATTAAATAAAGGAGCTTAGCGATGCGGCGAAGAGATTTACTCAAGCAAGGAACCGCCTTCACAACCGGAGTGTCACTAGCCGCTCTGATCAATGCTTGCGGCAGGTCGGCTTCTCCTGACGCGGCCAGCGAAACAGATGCTAAAACCGCCACTGGCAGCACATCTAGCGGTGATCCGACCGTCTTGACCGTGGTTCAAGGCGGGGGCTTTCCCAATGGGCTTGATCTTCACCAAGTTGGCACCAACCGCCCCGCCTACGGCACCTCCTGGGCCATTTACGATCGCCTTATCACCTTTGGCAACAAAACCCTCCCCGACGGTTCCCTCTCTTACGACTACACCGACATTCAGCCCGAACTCGCTGAATCTTGGGAAGTCGCTGAAGACGGCCTTTCGGTGACCTTTAACCTTCGCCCCGACGCTACCTTCCACGATGGCACCCCCGTCACCGCCAAAGATGTGAAATGGTCTTATGATCGCGCTGTCTCTGTCGGAGGCTTTCCCGCTTTTCAAATGAAAGCAGGCGCACTAGAGAATCCTGATCAGTTTGTTGCTGTTGACGACAGTACCTTCCGAGTCAACTTTTTGCGCCAAGACAAACTCACCCTCATGAACATGGCCGTTCCGATTCCGGCGGTTATGAACATGGCCCTGATTGAACCCCACATCACCGACGCTGATCCTTGGGGCCTAGAATGGACAAACGCCAACCCCGCAGGCGGCGGCGCTTACAAGATTGAAACCTTCCAGCCCGAAGAGCGGGTGGTGCTAGTGCGCAACGATGAGTGGAAATCGGGGCCGCTACCTGCGATCGCAAAAGTCATTGAACTCAATGTGCCTGAATCGGGTAACCGCCGCGCCCTGCTCGAAAAAGGCGATGTAGATATTAACTACAATGTCTCCGAAAAAGACATCAGCGAACTCAAAGCCAACAACAAATTCACCGTGGTCTCTACGCCCATCGAAAACTGTTTGTATGCCGTGGATCTCAACACTCAGCCCGAACTCGCTGGCGCTGCCAATCCCTTTAGCGATGTGAAAGTCCGTCAGGCTGTCGCCTACGCCATGCCCTACGACGCCATCGTCAAAACCGCCCTTTATGGCGAATGCGTCCCCATGTATGGAGCCGAGAGCATGGAGCCTAGCAGCATCGACTGGCCTCAGCCCTATCCCTACAACACCGATCCTGCCAAAGCCAAAGCCCTCATGGCCGAATCTGCCTATCCAGACGGCTTTGAAACCACCCTCGCCTTTGACCTGGGCACTCAAGAATGGGCCGAGCCCATGTGCGTACTCATTCAAGAAGCCCTCGCGCCTATGGGCATTGCCATCACCTTAGAGAAAGTTCCTAGCGCTAACTTTCGCGGCGTCTTAGTTGAAAAAAGCAGACCCATGATTGTCAACGGCTTTGGTGGCTGGCTCAACTATCCTGACTATTTCTTCTTTTACTCCTATCATGGTCAAAACGCCACCTTTAACGGCAGCGCCTACCAAAATCCAGAGCTAGACAAGTTTGTAGATGCGGCCCTTAAAGAAGAAGCCGACACCGCCGTCTACGCCGAGAGCGTCAAAGGCTTTTTGAAAATTGCCTTTGAAGAAATGCCGCGTATTGTGGTTGCGCAGCCCTACCTTTCAACCGCGATGCAACCCAATGTAGAAGGCTACCAATATTGGTTCCACCGCCAGCTAGACTACCGCTCACTCAAGAAAGCTTAAATACATTCTTGCCGTCATCCGAGCCCGACGCCTATGTCTCGCACCTCCACGCCCACGCTCATCTTTCGCCGCATTCTTGCGGCCCTCCCCAGCATTGTTGGGGTCATCATTATTACCTTTGTGCTCACGCGTGCGCTTCCGGGTGACCCTGCTGCCTACTTTGCAGGCCCCGCCGCTAGCCAAGAAGCGATTGAACAAATCCGGGAAACGCTTGGGCTCAATCGCAGTCTCTTGGCGCAGTTTTTTATCTATATTGGAGAACTCTTCCGAGGCGACTTGGGCATGTCTCTCACCACTGGCCAATCGGTTCTTTCTGATCTGCTAGCGCGTCTTCCGGCTTCTTTAGAACTCACCCTGGCTGGATTGTTCTTTTCGCTGGTGCTGGCCCTGCCGCTGGGGGTGCTAGCTGCGACTCGTCCGGGCTCGTGGATTGATCACAGCGTTCGGCTCATTGCCACCGCAGGCGTTTCTTTGCCCACTTTTTTTACCGGGCTGCTGCTCATTTATCTCTTTTATTTTCGCTTAGGCGTTGCTCCCGCGCCCCTGGGCCGACTCTCGCTGCTTTATACGAATCCGCCCGCTGTGACTGGTTTGTTCTTAATCGATAGCCTGTTAGCCGCAGATTTTGGCACCTTTTGGGCGGCGCTCTCGCAGCTGATGCTGCCTGCGATTACGCTGGGGCTATTTGCCCTAGCCCCTTTGGCCCGAGTGACTCGCGCGGCCATGCTGGGTGTTCTTTCTAGCGACTTTATCCGCACGGCTAAGGCCAGCGGACTCTCTCGGCGCACGATTTTGTTTGGCTATGCTTTTCGCAATGCCCTGCTGCCGATTGTCACGACGCTGGGGGTTGTGTTCTCTTTTTTGTTGGGAGCAAATGTGTTAGTTGAAAAAGTTTTTGCTTGGCCGGGGATTGGCTCTTACGCCGTGTCGGCTTTGGTCGCTTCTGACTATGCGGCGGTGCAGGGCTTTGTGCTCACAATGGCGCTGCTTTACGTGGTTCTCAATTTACTGATTGATCTGCTTTATGCTGTGATCGATCCGCGAGCGGGCGTAGAATCATGACTTTAACCCCTTCTCCTGTTCCTTCTGATCCCTCGTCTGCTGATCCCTCGCCTGCTGATTCTTTATCTGCTGATTTACGAATAGATAGCGATCAGGCGGCGCAGCAGTCTGCCTGGTCTCAGGCCCGCTATGTGATCAGTGAAAACGGGGTGACTTTTGGCGCGTTTCTGTTGTTTTTTATGTTTGTTCTGTTTGCGCTGTTTGGGAGTGCGATCGCGCCCTATGATCCGCTCGCGAGCAATGCGGCCCAGTCTTTGTCACCACCGACCGCTGCCCACTGGTTTGGCACGGATGACCTGGGCCGTGATGTGCTTAGCCGCGTGATTGTGGCCACTCGGCTGGATTTGGGCATTGCCACCATTGCCGTCATTATCTCCTTTTTTCTGGGCAGCATTTTGGGCACCTGCGCGGGCTACTTCGGCGGCATTGCCGACAAACTTATTAGCCGTCTGGTCGATACCATTATGGCTTTCCCTTTGTTCATTCTGGCGATGGGCTTAGTCGCTGCCCTTGGCAACACGGTAGAAAATATTATTTACGCCACTGCCGTGATTAACCTGCCGCTGTACACCCGCGTGGTGCGCTCAGAGGTTCTTATTCGCCGCGATGCAGGCTACATTGAAGCTGCCCGCTTGGTGGGCAACGGCCCTTTACGCATTATGGCTACTCATTTATTTCCCAATGTGTTGCCGGTCATGATGGTGCATATTTCTCTCAATATGGGCTGGGCGATTCTCAACGCTGCTGGACTCTCTTTTATTGGCTTGGGTGTACGTCCGCCGACGCCCGAATGGGGCATTATGGTTGCCGAAGGGGCCACTTACATTATTTCAGGAGAATGGTGGCTAGCTATTTTCCCTGGCATTGTATTAATGTTGGCGGTCTTTTGTTTCAATTTACTCGGCGATGGCCTCAGAGACTTAATTGACCCGAGGATGAGAACATGAACATTGCGCCGCCTACTTTGCCATCGAGTCCTCTGCCATCGAGTCCTTTATCATCAATTCCTTTACTGGCTGTCCGTAATCTCTGCGCCGAGTTTCGCACCCGCTCCGGCACCGTCAGCGCGCTTGAAAATATCAGCTTTTACATTAATCCCAGTGAAACGGTCGGCATTGTGGGCGAAAGCGGCTCTGGCAAGTCCGTCTTGGCGCTTACGATTATGGGCATTCTTGACCCGGCTGGCCATGTCACTGCTGGCGAGATTTTATGGAGCCAATCAGCCGCCACGCTCAATCTTCTTAACACGCCTGAAAAAGTCTTTCGACAGCTGCGCGGCAAAGATCTGTCTATGATTTTTCAAAGCCCACGTACAGCCCTTAACCCCATTCGCAAAGTTGGCAAACAAATTGTTGATGTGCTCCGCTGCCATACCCAGCTGCCGCCAGCCCAGCTCAAACCTCGTGCGATAGAGCTGCTCGCCAGTGTCAAAATTCCTGATCCGGCCCAGCGCTACGAAGCCTACCCTTACGAACTCTCTGGCGGCCTGTGTCAGCGCATTATGATCGCCCTGGCCTTGGCCTGCTCGCCCCAACTTTTAATTGCCGACGAACCCACCACCGGGCTAGATGTCACCACCCAAGCCACGGTGATGAACTTGCTTAAAGACCTCGCCACTGACCGGCAAATGGCTACGGTTGTGATTACCCATGATCTGGCGCTGGCCTCTGAATATTGCGATCGCATCCTGGTCATGCACGCGGGTCATCTCATTGAAAGCGCCCCAACGGCTGAACTCTTTCAATCGCCCCAGCATCCCTATACGGCCAAACTCATCGCGGCGACTCCCGAACCCCACAAAGGCTTTAACGATCTGGCCCCAATTCTGGGCAATTTGCCCGACCTGCGCCGATCTGACCTGCCGCCCTGCCGTTTTGTCAGTCGTTGCGACCAAGCCACCGACCCCTGCCACAATCAGCCCCTAGTCAACACCCAAGTTACCGAGACGCATCAAGTCAGCTGCTGGCATCCCCTTGGAGGGCCTCAATTATGAATACCCCGTCTTCTTCGCTCAATGCGCCTATTAGCAAGCCTTCCACTGCGCCTTCCAGCACGTCTTCCAGCACGCCCCTTTTAGAGGTGACTAACCTCACCAAACATTTCTCTCTTTCCTCTGCGTCAACGCTTCCTTTCGCCCCTGCCGCTTTGCCTCAAAAGCTCCATGCAGTAGATGACATCACCTTTGCTATTCAAGCTGGTGAAAGTGTTGGCCTCGTGGGCGAATCCGGCTGTGGTAAGTCCACGCTCATTCGGCTGGTTGCCCGCCTGTTAGAGCCCACTTCTGGCGAAATTCTGTTCAATAATACGCTCATTCACCAAATTCCGGTGGGTTTGTTTGCTCGCAGCCCTTACCGCGCCGATATTCAAATGGTGTTTCAAGACCACACCGATAGCCTTAACCCCCGCTTTACGGCCTTTGATACCATCACCGAGCCGATTAAACGGCTCGGCCCCAAACTCAGCCGCGATCAGCTTAAGCATCGCGCCGCCGAACTCGCTCAGCAGGTGGGGCTGCCTGCTGAGCTGCTCAGTCGCTTTCCCCATCAGCTCTCTGGTGGCCAAAAAGCCCGAGTCGGCATTGCCCGCGCGATCGCGCTCAACCCCAAACTCCTTATTCTCGATGAACCCACCTCTGCCCTTGATGTTTCGGTTCAGGCGGTGATTCTTCACCTGCTCGCCGAGCTAAAAGAACAGCTTAATATGAGCTATTTGTTTATTTCCCACGATTTGAACGTGGTACGGCTGCTGTGCGATCGCATTCTTGTCATGTACCTGGGCAAATTTGTCGAAACCGGCCCCACCGATACCCTCTTTAACCACCCGCAGCACCCCTATACCCAAGCCCTTATCTCTGCGATTCCCACCTTTCAACGCCCGCTTTCTGCCGCAGTTGGCTCCTCTGGTCAATCTTCTGGCCCATTTCCCAGACTCAGCGAAGCCGAAGCGCGCAGCCCCATCAATCCCGACCCTCACATCTGTCGTCTCTATGGCCGCTGCTTTAAAAGTAGCGATCGCTGCCAACAAATCTCCCCACAACTGCAGCCCATCAGCGACAATCATCAAGTCGCCTGTCATTACCCCGAGGCCTTTCCCAGACCTTCCTAAAGCCCTCTAGTCAAAAAAACTCAGCCCTTAATTCTTTTTTTAATGAGCCGCCCTCCTTCTCAAACCAACTTGGTGCTAGGCATTGTTTTAGTTTTGCTCAGTGCTGTGGGTCTGGCTGCTCAAAATATTATCTCGCGGCTGTTTTTTGTATCGGGCTCGCTGTTTGGCCAAATCACGCTGGGCGGTTGGATAGCGCCCCAGCCCAGTACTATCGTGATGTTGCTGGCTCTGCGAATGGGCGGAATGGCGCTATTGCTTGCTGCGGTGTTGCCTGTTTTGTATCCCCACACTCAAGCCGCCATTCGGCAGCTGCCCAAGCATCCTAAGCTGATTGCCTATATCGTTGGCAGTGGCCTTTGTTTAACAGTTGGGCTGATTTCTTTATATGTGGCACTGAGTCAAGTGGCGGCAGGTATTGCGATCGCAACCTTCTTTATTTACCCTGCCATTACGTTGCTCTTGGCCTGGCCTTTTCTCCATCAGCGCCCTCGCCGCTACCAGCTCAGCCTCATGCTGGTCATTCTGCTGGGTGTTGTCCTCACCACTGCATCTCCCACCAGCGCTGCTGCGGTTTCTGTCAATCCTACCCTGGGCATTCTCAGCGCCCTTTGTGCCGGACTTAGCTTTGGGATATATGGCATTTTTGCCGAACTTGTCCTGCAGGTGCCCAAGGCCACCCTCCCTTCGGCCTCTGCCCAAACACTTCATCCCGTTCCCTTCTCGCTGCTTACTTTTGTGGTGGTATCTAGCCTATCGGCGTTTATGCTCCTATTTATGCCGCCTGTCAGTATCACGGCTGCTGCCTGGCCGCCTGTTTTAGCCGCCACGGTCGCCTCTTCGGTGATCACCGTGGTTGCCTACGTGCTTAACAACTCTGGCATTCGCTATATTGGCGCTTCACTCACCGCCCTGGTGAGTACCACGACCCCAGCGCTCACCGCTCTTTTTGCCGTTTGGACACTTCAAGAAACTCTACAGCTACCCCAATTGTTGGGTATTGGCCTAGTCACCATCGGCGTTGCCACCCTTAGCCTAAAGGCCAAGCAGCACCGCTAAACTTCCGTCTACTTTGCCTGTGTAAACCGGTCTCAGATGGCATACTAAAGCAGTTATCTCGTCAGCCTTGTAAAAACTGCTATGCCGCTAAATCGTCGTCGCTTCGTTGTACTCAGTGGCTTCGCCCTCGGAACCGCCACCCTTGGCGCAGCTTGCAGTCAATCTATTTCCCAGTCTATTGCCCAGTTAGCCGACTCATCTAGTGGCCAAACCACCCCTTCATCCGCGCCCTCTTCATCCGCGCCCTCTTCATCCGCATCTTCCCCATCCCCTAATGCGCCGACGGCTGCATTGCCCGAGCCCGGCACGCCCATCCCCGGCACACCTATTGCGCCCGCCAATCTTTACGCTCCCCCGCGCGGTGACATTCGCCTGGCGGTCATCAGCGATTTCAACAGCGAATATGGATCGACCGACTACCGCCCCGAAGTGATTTCGGGCATTCGTCTCCTGCCCGGCTGGCAGCCCGATTTGGTGCTGTGCGGCGGCGATATGGTGGCAGGCCAAAGTATTAGCTTGTCTACCGCTGAAGTTAAAGCGATGTGGAACGCCTTTGATGCCAAAATTTTGACGCCTATTCGCGATGCGAATCTTCCCTTTGCCCTCACGATCGGCAACCACGATGCCTCTAGTTTTCAGCAAGGAGGCGAGTTCATTTACGTTATCGACCGGCAGGAAACCTCTCAGTACTGGGCCGGTCATCAAACCGATACTGATCTTAACTTTGTCGATGCCACTGGCTTTCCTTATTACTACAGCTTTACCCACAAAGATATTTTTTACCTGACTTGGGATGCCTCTTCGGCCAATGTTCCTCCTGAGCAAGTGGCTTGGGCCGAGCGTGCTTTGTCTAGCCCCCAAGCGCAAAATGCCAAGCTGAGAATGGTCATGGGTCACTTGCCGATGTATGCGGTTTCACAAAGGCGCGATCGCCCTGGCGAATACCTTAACCAAGCAGACGAACTGCGTCAGCTACTAGAGCGCTACAACGTTCATACCTATATCAGCGGCCATCACCATGCTTACTTTCCTGGCAAAGTGGGCAACCTCAACACCCTTCACTTAGGTGCCCTTGGCAGTGGCCCGAGATCTCTTCTGTCTACGAACAACGCGCCTTTCCAAACGCTGACGATTATGGATGTATTTGTAGACACTGCCAGCACCGTCTACACCACGTACAACATGAACACCATGGAAGTGGTAGATCTTCAATCGCTTCCTCGCCAAATTGTTGGCCCCAATGGTCGCGAGCTGCGCCAAGATGTCACGCTTGCAGATCTAACCCCCGCTGAAAAGGCCCAGCCCTATATCCCCAGCGAAACTTAGGGGCGATCACATTGACCTAGTTGCATTGGCCTAATCGCCTTTTCCCAATTGCCTTTTAAAGGGCCGCTATAATGACGTGATGATTAATGACTCGATCATGATTGGGTAATCAGATGTCAGCGTCTTCTTTCTTTGCCAATCGAACGGTGGTGATTGCTTCTATGCATCGCAAAGAAGAGGCGATCGCACCGCTTTTATCAGCCGCTTTATCTGTTCAAACGCTGGTGCCCGAAGCCTTTAATACGGATGCCTTTGGGACCTTTACCCGCGAGATTGACCGGCCTGATGATCAGTTGGCGACGGCTCGAATCAAGGCGGAAGCCGCGTTGACGCTGACGGGTGAAACGCTCGCCGTGGCCAGTGAGGGCAGCTTTGGCCCGCATCCTCAAATCCCGTTTGTGGCGTGCGATCGCGAATTGGTACTGCTGTGCGATCGCACCCATCAGCTCGAAATTGTCGGCGAAAGTCTCTCTACCGAAACCAACTACCGAAGCCAGACGATTCATAGCCTTGAGGAAGCGTTTGCTTTTGCTAAAGCGGCGGGCTTTCCTCAGCATGGTTTGGTCGTGATGCGAACGAGTGAACCTACGTTTAAAGAAGCGCCTAAAAAAGCGCCTAAAGAAGTGTTGGCCAAAGGAATTACCACCGAAGCTGATTTGGTCGCTGCCGTAAAGATGGCGCTAGCCGAGGCAGAAAGCCTGCATATTGAAACGGACATGCGAGCGCTGTACAACCCCATGCGGATGAAGGCGATCGCCCAAGCCACCCAAGATTTGATCCAAAAGATCAATCAATGTTGTCCCCAGTGCCATTTTCCCGGTTTTACGGTTGTTCAGCGCTGCCCTGGACTACCCTGCCGCTGTTGTGGCGCAGCCACTTTACTCACACTATCTGAGCTTTATGCCTGTCAGCACTGTGGATTCCAACACACGCAATCTTTCCCCGATTCTCTTAAATTTGCCGATCCGGGCCAGTGCTTTTACTGCAATCCCTAATGTTTGCTGTGATTAGGCCGTGATCAGATCGCGACTAGGCTAAGTCTTTGAATTAAAGAATTAGGCCCATCGCAACTAATCTGTCAAGCCTAGATCAAAAACAACTTCATGAACACCCGCTGTTTCTTTTGCTAGCTCAACCCGTTTTTGTGCGGTGGCCAACGGTACAAGGTCACGCAACCGCCTATCGCCATAAACAATCCAAAGCAAAATACATACAAGCCCATAATCACAATCTCCTGAAAATACGATATCTATACCGCGCCCTCTTTGTGTCGGCTCATGCTATTCAAAGAATATGAGGAACTTATGAGGGCTATCTAGCGAAGAGACTGCCTAGTGAGGAGATTGCCTAGTGAAGAGATTGCCTAGTGAAGAAACTGCCTAGTGAAGAGACTATTCAATTCATATACTGAACGGGTTACTCGCCTGTTTACTCATATAGACTGGTGACGCCCAGGCTTGCTAGTAGCTGCTGCCTGATATCAGTAGGAATCAAAACTCGATTGATCTGATGAATGATTCCGTTACTTGCTTGAATGTTAGGCTGCGTAACGCTGCCATTATTAACAACGACTCCAGAGTCAGAAACTGCGATCGCTATACCGCCGCCCAGAGCATCAATGCCACCTGTAGATAGCTCGTTAGCAGCGATCTCTCCCGGAACGACGTGATAGGTCAAAATTTCTGTCAATATTGCTTCGTTTTCGGGTTGTAAAAGAAACTCCAGTGCGCCCGCTGGAAGTTCAGCAAATGCTTCGTCAGTGGGTGCAAATACGGTGTAAGGCCCTTGCTCAGAAAGGGTAGATGCTAAACCCGCTGACTCCAAAGCCGTCACCAATGTACTAAAAGACTCGCTGTTACTGGCAACGTCAACAATTGTATCTGTGGCAGTATCTGTTGCGGCGGTGTTATTCATTGTGCCATCTACTGGCTCACTGCCTGCTGCTTCATTGCCTGCTGCTTCATTGCCTGTTGCTTCGCTGTCTAGGTGATTGTCGGCAATGAGGAAGTTCGATGCTGGTTGAGCGATTGTTTCAGCATTTGCGGGTGTCACTAACAGCAACAAGCCGGTACTCGCTAAGGCTGTGGAAATAGCAACACTTCTGGCTAAAAAACTAGAAAACATAGGGTTCGTGGGTTGGGGGTTTGGTTATCTTTTTCAGTAATCTACGTAAATATTAATAAATTTGTTGTTGTCTTTTAATCTTTCTTTAGGGAGAGTATTGTGAGAAAGCTGTTATTTCAAGTTTTCCATCAAGCTTTGGGTCTTCAAATTTGTTCCTTTAATAAGGCACACAGCAAGACACACAGCATGATAGGCAGCAATGCCCAACAGTAAACAAATGCTTTAAGTGATATGGCTAAAGCTATAGATTTGTACGTAGTTTCTTAATGATTAGCAAATGTGATCCAAGATACAGAAAAATGAAATCGTCCACCTAAGCAGTTCATTTACATGAATACAGGAAAAAGGATTGGGATTCTCACCAGCGGAGGTGATTGCGCTGGCCTAAACGCAGTTGTGAGGGCAGTCACTCGCTGTGCCATAGAAGTATATGGCTGGGAAGTGCTAGGGATCAACAAAGCGACTCATGGTCTTATGTCTCGCCCGCCCCAAGCGATTCAGCTGACTACCCAACAGGTAGATCCTTACCTGACCAGGGGTGGCACCTTTTTAGGCACTACTACTAAGGGCGATCCGTTTGCATTTCCGATGACGGATGGCAGCCTTATGGATCGCTCTCAAGAAATTATTGAAGGCTATTATCAGCTAGGGCTGGATGCGCTCATTGGCATTGGCGGCGACGGTAGCCTTGCGATTTTAAGGAAGCTGGCGCAGCAGGGCGGCATTAACTTGGTCGGTATTCCTAAAACAATTGATAATGACGTTGGCATCACCGAGCGATCTATTGGGTTTGATACGGCAGTAAACATTGCAACAGAAGCGATTGACCGCTTGCATTTTACAGCGGCTAGTCATAGCCGAGTGATGATTGTTGAAGTGATGGGTCGAGATGCCGGACATATTGCCCTCAATGCAGGCATTGCAGGCGGTGCAAATATTATATTAATTCCTGAAATCGCTTACAAGATCGAGAACATTTGCCAGCATATTAAGCAGCGACAGCAGGAAGGCTATGATTATTCTATTGCGGTTGTCTCGGAAGCGGTCAGAACTGAAAGTGGCGCGTTGGTTGAAAAAGGACACTTTACCGACTGTCGCTTAGGCGGCATTGGTCAATATCTTTCAGAAAGGATCTCTGCGATGAGCGATGCAGAGACGAGAGTGACTGTTTTAGGTCATACTCAGCGGGGTGGAATCTCTTCTCCTTTGGATCGAATATTAGCTTCTGCATTTGGGGTTGCAGCGGTTGATTTGATTGCGCAAGGTCAATTTGATCGGATGGTCACTTGGCAAGAGCGCTCAGTGAAGTCTGTGCCGATTGCGGAGGCGATTAAAGACTACCGTGCGGTTGAGCCCAATGGGACTTTGGCGAATACGGCTAGAGGTTTGGGGATTTGTTTAGGTGATCTTCCGACTGGCCGAGGAGCGGCTGCATCGGCGGCAGAGTTGCGCGATCGCCTCGTAACCGCCGACCTTTCTTCTGGCCTTTCTTCTGGCCTTTCTTCTGGCCTTTCTTCTGGCCTTTCTGTCGATGTCTCTGCCGATGTTTCTGCCGATATGTCCATTGGTGAGCATGCTGAAGAAAAACTTTTCACGACATCCGCTGGAGCCCTATGACAGCAATCTTTTTCAGAGATTCAAGAGATCTTCTGTTCAAGAAATCTTTTATTAGGGCCTGCGATGATTAAACTTGTTTTTAAGCATTTGTGGATCAAGGATTGTTCTCTCGGAATCGCGGAATTTACTGTCAGCAGCCTTATCTGTGGCCTTATCCATGGCCTTATCAGTTGACCGCCGTTTGAGAAGAGGTTTACTAATGGGATCGCTCACTGGCGAATCAACTGAGTTGTCGGTTGATTCGCCAGCCGGTTGTGCCACTAATTTACTTTTTTTACTGACTGCGTTGTTTTGATTACTGTTGTTTTGGCTGCTGCTGTTTTGGCTGCTGTGGTTTTGGTTACTGTTTTGCCTGCTGGCACCTTCCTGCTTGCTGCTTTGTTTCATGCTTAGGCTAATGCGCTTAAGCTTTTCTTGTACTTCCATCACGCTTACTTTGACAACCTGACCAACTTGCACAACTTCTTTCGGGTCTGATATAAACCGATCGGCCATTTGAGAGACATGAACTAGACCGTCTTGATGAACCCCAATATCAACAAAGGCACCAAAGTTAGCAACATTAGTGACTACACCTTCTAAAGTCATGCCTTCTTTGAGGTCACTGATTTGATTGATACCTGGGGCAAAGGTCGCATAGGTAAACTGTGCTCTTGGGTCACGGCCCGGTTTTTCTAGCTCGTTTACAATGTCTCGCAAGGTGGGTTCTCCAACCTTATCTGTTACATACTGTTTTAGCTCTAGTTGTTTTAGCTGCTCGGTGGCTTGAGGAATTTCTTGGAGGGGTACTTGCAAATCTTTGGCGATCGCCTCGACAATGCCATAGCTCTCTGGATGGACGCCCGTATTATCTAACGGGTTGTCACCGTCGCGAATGCGTAAAAAGCCTGCTGCTTGCTCATAGGTTTTGGGGCCTAGTTTGCTCACCTTGAGCAGTGCCTTGCGATCGCGAAACCGCCCCATCTGATCGCGCAAGGTGACGATGTTGTGAGCGATCGCACTGCTAATTCCTGAAACATAGCCCAATAGCTCTCGCGAAGCCGTATTGAGATCTACACCTACATAGTTCACACAGCTCTCGACCGTTTCATCCAGTTTTTGCTTCAATCGCTTTTGGTCTACATCATGCTGGTATTGTCCTACCCCAATGGATTTAGGATCGAGCTTTACCAGTTCAGCTAGCGGATCTTGCAGGCGACGGCCAATGCTAATTGCACCGCGCACGGTAACATCTAGCTCCGGGAATTCTGCGATCGCCACCTCACTGGCTGAATAAATAGACGCACCTGATTCATTGACCATCACCTTAGTGAGCGATCTCTTTGGCAGCTGAGCAATCACCTCAGCGACAAACTCGTCAGTCTCTCGGCTCGCCGTCCCATTACCAATTGCAATCAGCTCAATATTATGAGTCGTAATCAAACGCGCAAGTATCTTTTGCGCATCAATTCGCTTTCCCTGTCCAGAATGGGGAAAAATTGCCTCGTAAGCCAAAAACTGCCCCGTTTCACTAATTGCCGCCACCTTACAACCCGTTCGGAACCCAGGGTCTACCCCCAGAGTGGGCTTCATGCCAGCAGGCGCAGTGAGCATCAGGTTGCGCAGGTTTTCTGCAAAAGTCTGAATAGACTCATCATCAGCCCAGGCTTTTTTCTCAGCAATCACCTCATTGGTAATAGAGGTTTTCATTAGCCGGTTAAACCCATCTTTAACCGTGGCTGTGTAAAACTGCCTCATCGCCCGATCCGGGCTATGCAGCTGAGTGCCTAGCAAATATTCTAAAATTTCCGTCTCGTCAAAGTCTAAAGAAACTTTGAGAATGCCTTCTTTTTCACCGCGCAACAGCGCCAAAAGATTGTGCGGCGCAATCTTGCTAATCAGGGACTGATAGTTACGATACATTTCATACTTTGTCGTCCCTTCAGGATAAGCTGACTTTATTTTTGAAGTCAGCAGCCCTTTGCGCAAAAACAGATTGCGAACATAAGCACGTAGCGTAGCCTGCTCAGCCATGACTTCGGCCAGAATGTCCGCAGCTCCTTGCAGCGCATCATCCGCCGTAGGTACTTCATCGGTCAAATAAGGCGCTGACAGCGCGATTAAATCAGCAGGCTGCTTGCTAACATTAAGCCGAGAAATTGCCTCTGCTAAAGGGGCGAGTCCTTTTTCTTTTGCAATTGTGGCACGAGTGCGACGCTTAGGCTTGTAGGGTAAATAGAGGTCTTCTAATTCGGTTTTACTCAAGCAATTTTCAATTTTTGCTTTGAGCTGAGGCGTAAGTGCGTTTTGCTTAGTAATTTCTTCTAATATTGTTTTTTTGCGAGCAGCAAGCTCTTGCAAATACTCATTGCGCTCAGAAATTTGTCGCAGCTGGATTTCATTCAGCTCACCCGTGCGCTCCTTACGATAGCGCGCGATAAATGGAACGGTTGCCCCCTCAGCCAGTAAGGTTAGCGCAGCTTCTACCTGCCACACTTGAATAGGCGCAGTCGGCTCCGATAAATCCTGGATAATCAGCTGGGCAATGTCCATAGGTTGAGACGATAGGTTGAGACGAATTGAGAGTAATAAATTCACTGGTTTGAATTTTACCACCAATAAAAAAAGCCGCGACCCTACCTCAAAAGATAACTCTCACAGCAGCTGTAGGAAACTATAGAAATAAGGACAGAGTGATCATAGCTTTCGCTACATTGCTCTGTCCTGTAATGAACTATTATTACCTTGCCAATCAAGCTAATCAGGCCAATCAAGCCAATTAGGTCAACTGAGCAGGTCAGTTATACGGAGCTCAAACCCAACAGCACGCGCAGCTGTTTCTACGAAGCATGTATTGATCGAAGCATTGGTTGACCCATTATTTGACCCATTGATTGACCCATCGGTTGACCTATTTAATTTCAATATTGAGCTTCCAATTTTAGGATCTGTTTTTGGGGCTCTAATTTTGGGGCTCTAATTTTGGGGCTCTAATTTTCGGGCTCTAATTTTCGGGCTCTATACGGTTGGGGCTCTATACGGTTGGGGCTCTACACGGTTAGGGCGTCTTCGTGCTTTTTGCGAGAGCGAGCAAAATACAGCCCCAAGCCAGCGAGACCTAGTAAAGAAGCCGGTTCAGGAATATCTTGAGTGGTATCTACCTTTACTAGCTTAGCGAATAGGCTAGCTGAATTGTTGCCATCTTCTTGAGAGATAAACTCATTCACGATGGTAGTGCCATCAAAGCCGCTGCCGAAGCCAACGAGTTCTAAAGAATACGTTTCATTTTCGTACTCAAAGGTACTGCCGTTATTGATGGCAAAGTCCCAAGTAATTTGGTCAGCGCATCCTTTGCCAGCATCTGTCTGGTAGGCACAGTCTTTGCCGTTATTGTTATTGCCTATTCTGTTGGGTGTTTCATCAATAGAGAGGGAAAAGTCAAACAGTTTAGAGCCAATACCATCACCAAAATCTAGCTTTAAGCTAAAGTCGGTATTAGTGCCTGCTAAACCGTCATTTTTAATTGTCTGGTTAAAGTGCTTAAGTGTACCGATGTTGAATACTTCACCGAGGTCTAGGTCTAGGTTGCTAACGCCCTTGTAGCCGAGTCCACTTTGATTTTCGTAGGTAGGGGGTACCCAAACTTTGTTGTTGACAGTTTCGGTAACGGTTTCGGTGACTTGGTAGCTTACCTTCTTGTATTCATAGCCTTTGAACCACCCTCTCCGGCTGTATTTAGGCACCCAATCCCATTTATACTTGGTGACCTGAACGTCTTTACTGACCTCTTCAAAGTTGTCTTGGTAGTATCCGCCGTAGAAGGCAGACCCCCAGCGAATTTGGCTTTCGCCATCAATGTTTAGCAGGGATACTTTGTTATCGGCATTGGCAGCGACACCTTTGGAGCCGACAAGGCTGCCATTTTGGAGCGTTAGGTTGTCCCAAACAGCTTCACTTCTGGTGATGGTAAAGGCATCGGCGGGCTGAGCGATCGCGCCGAGTGCGGTTGCAATAACGCCAGCACCTATCAGGGTAGAAAAGTTAAGGGTAGAAAAGTTTTTGAGTTCCATGGGGTGGCTTTAATAGCTCCGTATAAAAGTTGACTACGGATACAACCTAACCTCGGTAATTGCGGGTGTAGACCCGTAATGCTACGAGTTTATACGTGAAGAAACGGAAAAGAATACAGGTTTCTTCCTCTAAAAACGATTTTGATGGCGGTAATAATGATACAAATATCGGTCAAACAGCCAGCGTCCTGTTTTTCAGCTTATTTTTTTTTGAGGCTGTAAAACCCTTTGAATTAAATGAATTCACCATTTTTTCATTCCTCAAAAAGCGGTGATAAAAGTTGTTTTATCCGGAAAAATACTGAGCTTATACAGGCATAAGCCTGCCCTTGCTCATGCCCCTCGCTTTTGAGCAATATTTGAGCGCCATTTGAGAAATGTTGCTTTCAAACTAGGCCAATGGTATGAGTGTCGCTCAAGAAGATGGTGACGCTTTTAAGTGAAATCACGACTTTTAACTGTCGTATGGCTAGAATAGAGTGTTTTAATTCAGTGTTTTGACTCACGACAGCCTTGGCCTAGATTGGGAGAGTACGTGGATTTTACTGAGTTGCTGAGTCACTACTTAGACCTGATTCTTTATGTTGATTGATAAAGGCCATCTTTTATGAGTGAGAGGCTATCGTTATGAACCCACAGGCCAGAGGGTTGCACAAGGTAGACAAGCGGAATCATGCGCTCAATACAATAAGAATCCCGCCTCAACGTCGTGATTTGGACGATTGAGGCGGGATTTTAAGTTTGCAAAATAGCTCGACTCTATTTATTAAGCTATTAAGCTATTGAGCATTGAGCTATTGAGCTATTGAGCTATTGAGCTATTGAACTATTGGCTATTGGGCTATTGAGCTGTTGAGTCATTTATCTGGCTAGTGACCTAACGCCTCTCTACCTAAAATTGTCTGGGCTCAAAGAACGGCTGGGCGCTGCATTCCTTCTGATTGCTGTGCCTGTGCCACCATCGGCAGGATCTAAGAAAGGCTTGAGATTGATGCTAGAGGCTCCATTTTGGGTGCTGCTGGGTTGGGTTGGTCGGGAGACGCCCGCGAGGTTTTCTAGAGCGCCGGTGATTTGCCCGATGAGCCCAGCGTTTCCAGTGCCCGTGTAGGTGTTGACGATGGTGGTGTTAGTGCCGTTATCTGCCAGGGTCAAATTTTCAAAAACGAGGTCGCGAGTTGCAATCGGATTTTGCCCAAGAGGTACGGTAAAGACAATTTTGCACAGGCCCGGAATTTGCTCGGTGGTCGCACAAACGACGTCATAGCCATTTTCGATGCCGACTTGCAGTTCAGCGAGTCCTTCGGGGCGGTAGGATTCTAGGCGATCGCTAATGGTAAAGCAGCGTCTTTCGGCATCCCAGCCGCCGCCCATATTGGTGGGCGTGGCCCAAGGATACGCTTGTCCGGGCTGACTTTCGGGTAGGTACATGACCGTATAAGCGCCGTTGTAAAGCTGGCATTCAAAGCGGACGTCATCATCGGGGAGCTGGCTAATGGTGTCATTTTCCCTTCCAGAGGTTGCGCCAGGCTCTAATTCAGGTAGTGCCTCGCCGCTTTGGGCGATCGCAGGTGCAATAGAAAGGCTCAGAAGGGTCAGGGCAGTGCCTATAGCTGCGCTCATTCGGCGGAGTCGAACAGCGCTAACTTTGATCTGAGAGGATGGGTGAGTTACAGCCATGGCTAAATTCCTTACGATATTCGACTAGATTCGGGAGCGATTTTGCGGTGTGGCGAGGGTAAAAGCGGTGGACAACGCGCTTAGCGTATCGCTTGGATAAGTCTTTGGGGTGTAGGAGTGGACAGTCTGCATCAATTTTAATAACTGGTTTTAATGACTGGATAGTTCATATAACTTTGCTGGTAACCGGGCTTGCTAGCAAAGTTATATAGACTGTTATTAGTCCTCATTGTTTTCAGCTTTTACAGCAAACTTTATGGTTAATGCGACAGGTTACGGGTCTTGGAAATCTCCGATTACTTCAGAGTTAATTGTCTCTAGCTCAATTGGGCTAGGCGCAGTGCAATTAGATGGAGCAGATGTGTATTGGAGCGAGCTAAGACCCACTGAAGGAGGGCGCCAGCTGGTGGTTCGCTATGGCCCTGAGGATTTGCTGGGGAGTGTGAGCGATGTGACACCTACGCCGTTTAATGTGCGGACTCGGGTGCATGAGTATGGTGGCGGCGCTTATGTGGTTCATCAGGGTACGGTGTATTTCTCTAATTTTGCTGATCAGCGGTTGTATCGGCAGCGAGCTGGAGAAGCGCCAGCGGCGATGACGCCAGAGGTGTCGCCAGCGGCAGGGTTGCGCTATGCCGACGCTGTGGTAGATGCGCAGCGGCAGCGGCTGATATGTGTGATGGAAGATCATCGGCAGGCAGGAGAGGCGGTGAATGCGATCGCAACAGTGCCGCTCGTAGGCGGTACGCCCCGAGTGCTGGTGAGTGGCAATGACTTTTACTCATCACCCAGGCTGAGTCCTGACGGCTCTGAGCTGGTGTGGATTACCTGGAATCATCCTCAAATGCCTTGGGATGGGACAGAGTTGTGGCGAGCCAGGGTGAATGACGATGGCAGCCTGAGTCGCCCGCACAAGCTAGTTGGCAATATTAAAGAGTCGGTATGCCAGCCGCAGTGGTCGCCAGCGGGGACTCTACACTTTATTAGCGATGCAACGGGCTGGTGGAATTTGTACCGGTGGGAAGGCGAGCGGGCTGAGCCGTTGTTTCCGATAGAGGCTGAGTTTGCCGGGCCGCAGTGGAATTTTGGCCAGAGTAGCTACGGCTTTGAAGACAATACGAGTATTCTTTGTACTTACATCTATGAGGGCGTAATGCGGCTGGCTCGGTTCGATACCAGGGCTCGTTCAATGGATGAGATTGAAATGCCCTATTCAGGCGTTGGCAGCTTGCAGGTGGGTGAAGGCTTTGCGGTGTTTTTGGCATCGAGTACGACCAAGCCTAGCGCTGTGGTAAAGCTGGATTTGGCAACGCTGAAAATGACGGAGCTGCGCCAGTCGAGCAGCGTAGTCATAGATCCTGGCTACTTGTCTGAACCGGAGGTGGTTTCGTTTCCGACCAAGGGTGGGCTGAATGCATACGGTATTTACTACCGACCTCAAAATAAAGACTATGAGCCTTTAGTCACCGAGCGCCCGCCGCTGTTGGTAAAAACGCACGGTGGTCCAACGGCTGCGGCTTCTAGTGCCTTTAACCCAACCATTCAGTACTGGACGAGTCGCGGCTTTGCGGTGCTAGATGTGAACTATGGCGGCAGCACGGGCTATGGCCGCGCTTACCGTAACCGGCTGATAGGTCAGTGGGGGATTGTAGATGTTGACGATTGCGTGAATGGGGCGCTGTATTTGGTCAAAGAAGGTAGGGCGGATGTAGACCGCTTGGCGATTGACGGGGGCAGTGCCGGAGGCTATACCACGCTGGCCGCGCTGACGTTTCGAGATGTGTTTAAGGCGGGCGCGAGCTATTACGGTGTGAGTGATATGGCAAGCCTCGCGGCGGAGACGCACAAGTTTGAGTCTCGCTATTTAGATAGTTTGGTGGGGCCGTACCCAGAGAAAAAAGCCCTGTATGAGGAAAGATCTCCCATTTATGCGGTGGACCAGCTTTCCTGTCCGATTATTTTTTTGCAGGGGGCAGAAGATCAGATTGTGCCGCCTAATCAGGCTGAGACGATGGTGAATGCGCTGAAAGAAAAGGGTATTCCGGTGGCGTATCTGCTGTTTGAAGGAGAGCAGCATGGTTTTAGAAAGGGAGAGAATATTAAGCGATCGCTTGATGCTGAGCTGTCTTTTTACTCGCAAATATTTGGCTTTGAGCTAGCAGATGAGATTGAGCCAGTTGAAATTATTGGGAAACAGTGAGGGAAAAACCATGCGCGAAAACGAAGAAACTACCGAACAGATAGCTAGTAGCTCACAGATAGCTAGCTCCTTATGGCAAACCAAGCCTTGGTGGTGTCAACCCTGGTCGATTGTGCTGACTGGGCTGACTATCCCGACGGCATCTTGGCTGTTGCTGCATCGACTATGGATTACGCTGCCAGTTGCCAGTGCGATCGCCCTTTGGTGGATATTGTTTTTAGGAATAGTGCCTGCGCAATATGCAGCCGCCGTAGAATCGCATAAAGAACAGAATATGAGCTAGCTATTTTAGAGAGAGACTAAAATTCAGAGAGAAAATTCAGAGAGAAAATTCAGAGAGAAAATTCAGAGAGAAAATTCAGAGAGACTAAAAGGAGGTAGGGGAATATGGCTGACTTAGAAAATTTATCAGGACAAAACCTATCAGGGCAAAACGTACTCGGAACTGAACTCAAATCCTGCTGTACCTCACCGATGACTGGTTTTTACCGGGATGGGATTTGCCAAACGGGCCCACAAGACAGGGGCGTGCATGTGGTATGTGCGCAGCTAACGGAGGCTTTTTTACGCTACACAAAAGCGCAAGGTAACGACCTGAGCACGCCTCGGCCCGAGTACAACTTTCCCGGACTCAAGCCGGGAGATCGATGGTGCTTATGCGCATCGCGATGGAAAGAGGCGCTAGACGATGGCGTTGCACCGCCTGTTGTGCTGGCATCTACCCATAAGGCCGCACTTGAGTATGTAAGCTTAGAAACATTGAAAGCGCATTCAGTATAAAATTAGGAGTGTTGCAGTGAGCTAGGCGAGCCCTAGGACTATAATTGCCCCTTTGATTTCACTTGTTCATAAAGCGTTTCCATCGCTTCGATAAACGAATTATCTCGATGCCAGAAGGCAGGAAAATCGCCCTGCTTTTTGATCTGAATCGCCGATACCGAATTTTCGGGGAGGGCTTCCATCGTTTGCGGGAGCTGTTTTTTGCCCTGCCAAAATTCTCGCAGGTTAGTTTCGCTCTTTGCAGGCAGCGTTTCTGGCAGCGCGTAGTACGCGGCAACAGGCTGTGGCGTGCTCTGCGCTGACTGTAGCTCTGCTGAAAGCGCCTGCCCCAGGGGAGACTTTGACAGTTCTTTGATCAGGTTCTCTCGGGACAGGCCCCGTAGTTCAAACAGTAAAAACGGGTCTTGGTCGAGTTCGGCGGCGACGAGGTAATACACCCCAGCAATGTGCTTACAGGGATTGCTCCAGTCTGGGCAAGAACAGCTGGTCTGAAAGTCTTTTTGACTGCTCGGCAGTAGATTCAAGTTCAGCGACTGAAAAGTCTTCTCGATATCGTCTGGGATTTCGTTGAGCAACAGCCGAGAAATGACGCTGGCCTTTGAAGCCATTTCAGCCACAGCTGCTGACCATTTGGCCGCACTCAAGGGCTGAAATTCGATCGTGATGTGGTAGAGCGGCTCTTTGTGGACACCAAAGTAGGGATTGATCGAGCCGCGCACCTGGGCAGTCACAAGATTACCGTTAATGTCAAATCCTTTGACCTTGCGGCCTCGGGCATAGGATCGCCCTCGGCTGAGGCGACCCGAATCAGTCAGATTCTCGATGGCGGTGATAAATTTTTGCCCCCACCAGCTGCGGCTAAATTGGCTCACGGTGCTGCTCTCCTATTCTATGATTGCGCTCTTGTTGAGTGAAATGAGCTGCCTGAAAGCGTTATCATCCAGCTCTGTTAGCCAAGACTCGTCAGCGCCGACGATCGCGCCTGCCAGTTTCTTTTTGTCCTCAATCATTTCGTCAATGCGCTCTTCTAAGGTGCCAATGGCAACAAACTTGTGAACAAACACATTCTTTTTTTGGCCAATGCGAAAGGCTCGATCGGTGGCCTGGTTTTCAACTGACGGATTCCACCAGCGATCAAAGTGAAAGACATGGTTAGCCTTGGTGAGGGTAATGCCAACACCGCCAGCTTTGAGAGACAGCACGAAGACCGAGGGCTCTGTGTCAGGGTGCTGGAATTCGGCAATCATGGCTTCGCGCTTTTTTTGGGCGGTGCCGCCATGCAGGTAGTAGGTGTTGCAGCGGAGGGTTTGGCGGATGTATTTTTCTAGGGCGTGGCCGAGTTCGGTGAATTGGGTGAAAATCAGCAGGCTGTCTTGTTCGGCCCTAGCTTCTTCAATCATTTCGGTGAGGCGTGTGAGCTTATGGGATCTGACTGCCGTAAACTCGCTGTCATCCTGCAAAAACTGCCGGGGATGATTGCACACCTGCTTGAGCTTGGTGAGCGTAGCTAAAATCAGGCCCTTTCGCTGAATGCCTTCTTCTGCATTTTCTAGTTTCTGCTCAACGTCTTTGACCACCGCTTCGTACAAAGAAGCCTGTTCTTTCGTCAGGTTACAGAACAGTTTTTGTTCAACTTTGTCAGGCAGATCTTTGATGATCGACTGATCGGTTTTGACCCGCCGTAGGATAAAGGGCTCAACCAGTTTTTTAAGGGTGGCTGACTGCCGAAGATTGTTGTTTTTTTGAATCGGCACTTCAAAACTTTTACGGAATTGGGTTTGATTGCCCAAGTATCCTGGATTCAAAAAGTGAAAAATAGACCACAGATCTAGCAGTCGATTTTCAATGGGAGTACCCGTTAGGGCAAGGCGATGGGGCGCGGAAAATTTGCAGATGGCTTTGGTCAACGCGGCTTGAGGATTCTTGATATTTTGTGCTTCGTCTAGCACAATGCGGTGCCATTCAATCGCGTTGAACAATTTGGCATCTTTGCGGGCTAGGGCAAAGGAGGTAATGATGATGTCGTGGTCGCGACAGGCTCGTTTGAAGTCTTTGACCTCTTTGATGCGATCGCTCCCATGATGAACAGCGGCAGTCATATGCGGCGCAAACTTGTGAATTTCTCGCTGCCAGTTGCCTACAACAGAGGTGGGAGCGATTAGTAAGGTTGGGGGCACCCGGTGAGAGGCCCGGCTAGATTTGGAATCCTTAGATTCTCGCTCCTGCACCAACCTAGCAATTACCTGGATGGTTTTGCCCAAGCCCATATCGTCGGCCAGGCAGCCGTTGAGCCCAAGCTCTTCTAAATATTGCAGCCAGGACACGCCGCGCTTTTGGTACTCTCGCAGCTGACCGGAAAAATGGTCAGGATCATCGACTGGCTGAAGCTGGGTTTTGTCACTGAGTTTGCCCAGCATTTCGGCGAGCATGTCTTGGCGATGGTCACCAGGACCGGCTTCGCCATCGCACATCACCTCCAATTCGCCATCATCGCCTTTAGCCGTCAGCTTCAAAAAATCTAGCAGCGATAGCTCTGGATTTTCGGCCTGGTGAGTTTTCCAGAACTCCAGCATCTGTTGCATTTTGTCCTGATCTAGCTCAATCCACTGACCCCGAAACTGCACCAGCGGCGTTTTAGCATTCACTAGCTGGTGCCACTCTTGTTCGCTGACCGGTTCATCTCCGATGGCTAGCTCGTATTGGTATTCCACCAAGCGATCGAGAGAGAAATAGCTTTTGGATTTGTCTTTGCCGCCAGAGAGCGATTTGCCCTTGGCCTTGAGCCGAACCTTAGCGCGCCGCCGTCCTTGGGGCGTCCACCAGGCCGGAACCAGTACCTTATAGCCTGCATTTTCCAAAACCCAGGCAGATTCTTTGAGGAAGGTAAATGCCTCGCCTAGCGACAGCTGAATGCCCACCGGCTGATCGGTCTCTAGCCCCTGCCACAGCGCCGGATAAATGCGAGAGGCGTAGCCCAAGTTAAGCAGGAGGGTTTGCTCAAAGTCTGCGCCGAAATGGCTTTTCAGCTTTTTCTGCTGCGGCTTACCCATGCGCCAATAGTCGTTTAAGGAGAGCTTTAGGGAAGGGTCGTCTTTGGGGGCAACTTCAAACTGGAGCTGCCAGGGGTCGTTTGGATTAACCGGGTCTAGAAGATGAAAGTACAGGTAGAAGGGTTGATCGGTTTGGGTACGCACAATGCGATCGCGCCAGGTTTTCCACTGCTGATATTGCTCTAGTCCTGTCTGCTGCACCCAAATGTGTGAATTCAAACAGTTGTCTAACACCGAGTTGGCAACCGTCTTTTCAAACGCTTTGGTGAAAGGGGTATGCGTGACAACTTCAGCCAGTAAGCATTCAGAAAAATGACGCAACAAGGTCAGCGGGTCGTACAGCTGAGGGTCTTCGTTGGGTACTGCAAACCCGGCTGCACATAGCAGCGGCATGTACTCCACGTATTGTTCTAGGAGGGTTTCATATTCATCGCCGATAAATTCCCAACCTGAATAGAGCGTGAACTGTTCTGAAGATGGAGAACCGGTTGTTTTTTGGCGACCAGATGAGCGCTTTAAGGCATTTTTTTGAGTAGAGGCGTTTTTTTGAGTAGAGGCTTTTTTAGCAGTCGATTGGCGCGGTGCTAGGGGGCGATATTTTAGGGCTGGAATGTAGTGATCTTTGAAAATGCTCCGCTTCAGGGCTTGGGTGAAGTGAAACCAAAAGAGCAAGTCGCTGCCGAGCTGTAGCTCGCTGAGGCTGTGCAGTGTCAAAAAATGCAGCTCATTGAGTAGCGGCACAATCCCCATTGCCTTCGAGCTGCTGTTTGCAGGCGGGGTGCAGTCAACCGGATAGCCGTCTACTTCCCAATATTCAAATTCAAACGTTTCGGGGAGCGCTATCTCTAGGTATCGGGACAGCTCCAGAGACGGTAAGGGCGCGTAGTCAACGGTAGGCAGCAAAAAATAGCAGGGTTCAATCCAATTTTCTAGCGGTGTGTTATCGGGGGATTGAAGCTTAAACTCGTCGGCCAAAGTGCGAGCCAGCTTATCACCGGTAAGCTGAAGCGGATAGCAACCCTGCTCTTCTAGCTCAGGCTGCCGCGCTGTTGTCTCTATCCACAAGTAAAAACGCCCTGATTGGACAAACTCAGCATCAGGGTCAGGAATCCAGGTACCGTGAAGAATCTGCATGGCGCTCTCTGAAACAGCCTATGGTTAGTTGGCCATATGGTTAGTTGGCCATTTGATTGCTACAGCGTCCATACTATCGTGTTTATTGCGATCTCCGCTTATAACCTGATTGACTAGGGCGGGTTTGTAAACTACAACCACAACAGAATAGTTGAGAGAGTGACCATCTTTATTTGGGGCGGCAGTCGCGGTTCTAACCATATCTACCATAGCTGCTGCTAAGCATCTGCTACCGATCTATGCCCTTTGCCTTAGACCTAACATGCGCCTGCGCCAAATCCTGCTCCTTTTCTCCGTCGCCCTAGCCTGCTTATGACCCGACGAACTCGCTGCTGATTTATAAGCTTGCGGTGAAAGCAATGCGCTTACCCTAAATGAAAAGACGCTGAGTAGAGCCTGTGAGAGATCTCCGGTAACACTTCAGAAAAACTCAGCAAGCCCTTAAACAAGGCTAATTAGGCAACCGAGCCCAACTAGCATTCTTAACTCAATGAAGTTCACCCATTGATTCACTCAAGAAGCCAAATTATGAAACGCCAATTCTTCGCCACCCTCTTTTTGACTGCTGCCACTGTTGCGATCGCCTAGAAGATTCGCCTGTTGTAACCTTTGGCCGCTCAATCACGTCTAAATTGCAAACCTGACGTTTTCTCCTCAGAAAAACGACAGTTCTATGCCCGGAAAAGGTGGAGCAAAGATTTTTGAGTAATTGAGCCAGTGATTGAGCTAGTAATTGAGCTAGTAATTGAGCCAATAATTAAGCCAGTGATCGGGATTAAAGAATGCTGACAAATATCTTGGTGATTATCCCGGTGCTCGACGAAGTGGAGACAATTGCTGGGGTGATTCAAGGTCTGCAAAAGCAGGGGCTGACGAATATTTGCGTGGTCGATAATGGCAGTCGCGATCGCACTGCTGAAACGGCAGCGCAGGCTGGTGCAAAGGTGATTTCAGCCCCAAAACAAGGTTACGGCCAAGCCTGTTGGAACGGTTTGCAAACGCCTGAAGCAGCTCAAGCTGAGTGGATTTTGTTTTGTGATGGCGATGGCAGTGATGATCTATCGCAATTGCCTGAACTACTGGCCTTGCAGGCCAAGTACGATTTTATTTTAGGCAATCGGCGAGGCACTGCTCAGGGGCGATCGCAACTGACGCCGGTACAAAATTTTGGCAATTGGCTGGCGACCTGGTTAATTCGACTCGGCTGGGGCTACCGCTATGAGGATTTAGGCCCCCTGCGGTTAATTCGCACAGCGGCAATCAATCGCCTAGAAATGCGCGATCGCGGCTTTGGCTGGACGGTAGAAATGCAGGCAAAGGCGGCAGGTGCTCACTTAAAAATTTGCGAAATTCCAGTCAATTATCTGCCCAGGCAGGGAGGCAAGTCTAAAATTGCAGGCACTATCAAGGGCAGTGTAAAAGCCGGGCAGGTGATTTTAACCACGCTGGCTCAGCTTTACTGGCAAAAGCTAAGCCGGTCTTTTCTCCAATCTTCTGACCCGCGTTTTAGTCAATTTTTTAGTCAATTTTTTAGCCAGTTTTTTAGCCAGTTTTTTAGCCAGTTTTTTAGTCAGAAAAGCCGAACAAGAACAATACGATCTCTTCACTCAACACCCGTCCAGCGCGGATTACGGTGGCTCAGTCTGTTGCTTTTGGTGATGGGTAGTGTGTGGGCAATGCCGCATGGAGACTTTCTTCACGATCCCCAGGCAGTTCCTTTGTTTTGGCAGGCGATGGGGCTCATGAATATAGGGTTCGTGCTGGCTTGGGGCTTGCAAAAGGTGCCCGGTGGGTGGTTTTGGTTGGGTGCGATCGCGCCTCGTCTCATCCTATTAGCCATGCATCCCGGTGACGACATTTGGCGCTATCTGTGGGAAGGCTACATTCAAAACCACGGGTTCAATCCTTACCTAACCGTGCCCTCTGCGCCCGAGCTCATTCCTTTGAGAACAGACGCTTTTAATCTAGACGGGTGGAGCCAAATTAACCACCCCGACCATGCCGCCATTTATCCGCCAGTAGCCCTGCTCGGCTTTCGCCTACTGGCCTCCCTCAGTCCGTCCGTCCTACTGTTTAAGCTATCGTTTACCCTCGCCGATCTGGGCATTTGCAAGTTATTGAGCCGTCGCTTTGGCTATGCGGCGACCCTGCTTTATGCCTGGAATCCATTGGTTATATATAGCTTTGCCGGTGGCGGTCATTACGACAGCTGGTTTTTGCTACCGCTGGTGATGGCTTGGCTGGGCTGGGAGGGTGCGATCGCCTCCTCTGCCGCAAAACCCTCTGACTCAAACAAAACTCATCGTCAGCAGGCATGGAAATTATGGAAAAGTGCTTTCTGGGTAGGCATGAGCATAGCCACAAAATGGATGTCACTACCGGTACTTGCATTTCTAGTTTGGCAAAAGCGACGGTGGCGGTGGTCAGTTGGACTCATTCTCGCCAGTTTGATGCCCCTTGGACTCGCAATGCTACCTTTTTGTCAGGCAAAAAGCTGTAGCGCAGTCATTCCTTTAGGGTCAGAGTTTGTAACTACGGGTGCAAGCAGTGCGTTGTTGAACCCTCTGATCCAACGTGGGTGGGCAAGTGGGTGGGCAAGTGGGTGGGCAAGTAATTGGCTCAGCTGGGTTCTCCCCGAATGGCTGCACAATAACTGGATGTACGCCTTGCCCCTAGGTGCCATACTGCTGTGGAACATTGCTCGCTCCGAGCGAACTCACACGAGTGTGGGCCAGTTTACGGAACGCTACTTTGTGGCGCTGATGCTGCTTTCTCCCATTATTCATGCCTGGTACTTTACCTGGCTAGTACCATTTGCGGTCGCTAGTCGTCATTGGGGAACTCGGCTGGTGAGCCTATCTGCATTTGTATATTTTGCCTTACCTCATCAGCTAGCGGTGGGGCTAAGCGACTGGACGCTTAGCTCGGTACAGCGTTTTTGGCTATGGGGGCCGTTTTTGCTGGGATTGGCCATATCGGCAGGGAAACGAGCAAGACAGGCTTAATACTCACGTTCATCCCCTCAAAACTCATACCATTCTCATCTGAATTTCAGCTTCGACGAGTTTCATATAAAGATAGTGTTCTCTAGGTCAAACAGCCTAAATAGCTCAAATAACGATGAAAAAACAATATTTCCTCATAGCACTGATGCCTGCAATCGTCGCGATTGCTAGCTGTACTACCCCTACTACGCTTCAAAGCGGCGGCAGTTCAGCCGTTGCTCAAGAATCTACCGAACGTGCTGCTGATACTATCAATATCCCAGCCCTGGCTAAAGTGCTTGAAACCTACGTAGATGATAAAGGTTTGGTCGATTACGAGGCGCTACAAGCGAACCGTCAGGATTTAGATGCTTTTAACGCTTCTATTCAAATTGCAGATCCGGCTAGCTATGAGCGCTGGAGCGAATCTGACCAAATTGCATTTTTGATCAACGCCTACAATTCACTGACGTTAAAAGCGATTATTGACGAATCGCCGATCAAAAACAGCATCAAAGATATTCCTGGAGTGTGGCGATTTGATAAGCATGGACTGCTGCAAGGTGAACAGACTTTAAACAATATTGAACACGACATTTTGCGCGCCAATTTTCAGGAACCTCGGATTCATGCAGCGCTAGTATGTGCGGCACTGAGCTGCCCGTACTTGCGACAAGAACCGTTCACAGGCGAAAACTTAGACGCCCAGTTAGACGATCAGGTGAAAATATTTTTGAGTCGCCCAGAAGTGCTGACGATTGATCAAGAGAAAAATGAGGTACAGATCTCGAAAATTTTTGATTGGTTTGGGCAGGATTGGGTGCCCGGTTTTGCGCCAGCAGAAGGGTTTGCCGGTACTGAAAATCAAAAGGCGGTGCTGAACTTTATTAGTGGCTACTTAGATGCAGACGCGGAGGCGTATTTGAAGGCGGGAGGCTATACCGTTAGCTATTCGAATTACGACTGGTCTTTGAACCGGCAGCCATAGGCTAGAGGATATTTCTTTGGCTTTTTTAGAGACTCACTCGAATGCTTATCCCAATGCCTATGCAGAGGTGCCACCAGCGGCTCAAGCAGTTGGTTCTTGTCACCTGCTGTTGTTTATCCGTTACCCTCGACCGGGGCAGACGAAAACACGCCTGATTCCAGCTCTCGGTGCGGTTGGCGCGGCGCAGCTTCAAAGACAAATGACTGAATATTTGCTGTGCCAGATCCAACAGCCTGACTGGCAATTGCAAATTCATTTTACGGGCGGAACGCGCTCAGAAATGACAAATTGGCTAGGGACTGAGCTGATGTATCGCCCGCAGGTGGGTGATACTTTAGGCGATCGCTTACGCTATGCCTTTGAGCAGGCCAGCCAAAACCGCATCATTGCCATTGGTGCTGACTGTGTAGATCTAAACACAGATCATATTCATCAGGCTTTTCAAGCATTGACCCGCCATGATGTCGTACTAGGTCCAGCCCAAGATGGTGGCTACTATCTAATTGGACTACGCCGATTTTGTCCGCCTTTGGGTGCGCTATTTGAGGATATTGATTGGAGTACGTCGCGGGTATTGTTACAAACTCAAGCCAAGGTTCGACAACTAGGGCGATCGCTGGCGCAGCTAGAGACTCTCTCCGATATTGATAGACCGCAAGATTTAGCTATTTGGGAGCGCATTCAGCGAGCTTCTGCGCGATGACGCAGTTCTCATATATGCAGTTCTCATATATGCAGTTCTCATATATGTGGAGTTGTTGCACAGCGGCTGAAGGGAAAGTCGCTGTGATCAAAACCCAGTTCAAAACTCAGCTCAAAACTCAGTTTAAGACCCGTTATTTTTATGCTGTTCTTCAAGGCTTTTTATGGACAATTCCCTTATAGAATCGTGGTTTGAAATAGTACCGATTTTGTACCTTGGTATTTTATCTGTGATCGCGATTTATGGATTCCATAAGGTGCTGATGATCTGGCGCTTTTATAAGTATCGAGATCGACCTTTCAAGACTATCAGCCCTTTCCCAGAAGAGGCACTGCCCAGCGTGACTGTGCAATTGCCTATTTTTAACGAAATGTATGTGGTGGAACGATTACTAGATGCGATCGCGCAGCTCAAATATCCACCCGACAAGCTAGAAATTCAGGTATTAGACGATTCCACTGATGAAACCCAGAAAATTTGCCAGCGCAAGGTTGCCTACTTACAACAACAAAATATCAACATTGAATACATTCACCGGCCCAATCGGCAAGGCTTTAAGGCGGGGGCGCTCGCCTACGGACTTCAGCGCGCAGTCGGCGAATTGGTACTCATTTTTGATGCAGACTTTGTTCCAGCGCCCGATACTTTGTTAAACATGGTAGACTGCTTTGCCGATCCGACCGTTGGAATGGTGCAGTCCCGATGGGTTCATATTAACCGGCAGTATTCTTTGCTCACACAGATTCAGTCGTTGATGTTAGACGGCCATTTTGTAATTGAGCAAACAGCCCGTAATCGGTCGGGCTGTTTTTTTAACTTTAATGGCACCGCTGGCCTTTGGCGAGTTAGTGCGATCGCAGATGCAGGCGGCTGGGATCACAGTACCGTAACAGAAGATTTAGATCTCTCCTATCGCGTACAGCTACGAGGTTGGCAGTGCCGATACTTACCCCATGTAGTGGTGCCTGCCGAACTGCCCATGGAAATGAATTCGTTTAAGGCGCAGCAGTTTCGCTGGGCAAAAGGGGCGAGCCAAGTTGCAAAAAAGCGCTTGGCGACCGTGTTGCGTGCCAAGCTGCCGTTATATGTAAAATTCGAAGCTTTTCTTCATCTGACGAACAACTTTAACTACCTGTTGCTCCTGGTTTTGCTATTGCTATTACTGCCCTATCAGATTTATGTCGCCCATCATCAATGGCAGTATGGACTGTTGATTTATCTGCCTATTTTTATTGGAACGACTTTAAATCTGCTGGGATTTTATTGGGTTTCACAATACGAACAACGGGCAATTTCTTCCCCTTGGCGGTTCGGCTATCAGTCGTTTTTTCTCATGAGCATTGGCATTGGCATGAGCCTCAATCAGTCTTTGGCAGTATGCGACGGTTTGTTGCGCACAGGGGCAGACTTTGTCCGTACACCCAAACATGGAGTGACTAAAAACTCAGAAATTTGGACGACTAAAAAGTATCGCGGTGCCAAAACAAAAGTATTGTGCCTAGAATTGCTAATGCTGGTCTACTTATGCGTGACGATTGTTTTTGCAACTTACCATGCACATTATCTATCGCTACCATTTTTGCTCATGTTCATAGTCGGATATGGATATGTGCTGGGCTTAGGACTGTTTCAACAACGCTAGGAAGGCAAGGTGGTAGTCCTATTTAGGTAAAGATGCATTGTCGTGATGAACGAAATACCCAATAGCGCCAATGTGATTCTCTAACTTTTTGGAAAACGAGAGTGTCTTACGCACTAAAGACCGATGGTAGCAAGGTTCACATACCACGCGCACCCGCACGGTTACATCGTCTAATCGATAGAACTATCCATACTCGTTAGGAACTACCTTAAAAGTATTCAATTGACTTTGAAAAGCCTGGTTCTAAAAATCCGAGTGAATCGGTATCTGAATTATAAAGGCAGTACCTTCATCTGTTGTAGAACGGCACTTGAGTGAGCCACTGTGTTTTTCAGTAACAATTTGATGACTAATCGATAAGCCCAGTCCAGTCCCTTTGCCCACAGGTTTAGTTGTAAAAAAGGGATCAAACAATTTGGCCATGACATTAGTTGGAATGCCCATGCCATTATCTGCAACAGTAATGACCACATCATCTTCTACTCTCTCAGTTTGAAGAGTAATAGTGGGGTTAGGATGAATGGACTGCTCGTCATCATCTGCATCATGTCTGAGCGCATCAACGGCATTGGCCAGTAGATTCATAAAAACCTGATTGAGCTGACTAGGGAAACAGCGTACGAGTGGTAACTCGCCGTATTTTTTAATCAACCTGATGGGCAGATGGGGTGGATACGCTTTGAGGCGATGATTCAAAATCAGTAAGGTATTCTCCAAACCTTCATGAATGTCAACCGGTTTTAAAGCTGATTCGTCCAGTCGCGAAAAGTTGCGCAGGGAGCGAACAATAGATTGAATGCGTCGGGTTCCCACTTTCATGGAGCCAAGCAATTTTGGGAAATCCGCTTGAATGAACTCAATATCTATTTCGTCGCGGGCTATTGTAATTTGAGGGGGTGGATCGGGATAGTGTTGCTGGTACAAATCGAGCAACTTGAGGACACCTTGCGCATAGCCACAGGCAGGCTCAATGTTCCCGTGAACAAAGCTCACGGGGTTATTGATTTCATGGGCAATGCCTGCAACTAGCTGTCCCAAACCAGACATTTTCTCCGTTTGAATGAGCTGTGCTTGGGCAGATTTAAGTTTTTTCAGGGTTGTTGTTAGCGCTTGATTAGTACGACTGAGTTCAGCTGTACGCTGCTGGACTCTCAATTCTAGTTCCTCATTGGTTTGCTGGAGGATGGCTTCAGCTTGTTTGCGCTCAGTAACGTTAATCAGTGCCCCCGATATATGCTCCTCCTGGTTAAATTGGATAGCAAGTTCTAGCCAGAGTATGTCACCCGTTTTATGGAGAAAGCGTAGCTCTAAACTGCCATTGGCTAGGCCAGTAGTTTGACAGTCATACTGATGCTTCAGAATAGTTTTCCAGCGTTCTACATCACATTTATCAATGAAGCCTGCTAGGGGCTGATCTATCACCTCTGAGACCTGATGACCGAGGGTCTCAGTCCAAGCACTATTGACAAAAATTAAATGTCCTGTGCGATCGCACTCAAAGACAATCTCACGGAGGTTTTCCACCCGCTCACGATAGCGGCGCTCTGAAGCAGTGAGTTTTTCAATGAGACGATACTGAATCTGAGTATTTAACTCGTTGGTCGTGTCAGGTTTTAGCACAGGGCGGCGGTAGTGAGAGAGTCCAATAGTTCGTCCGATGTTAGTGTTTCAGCATAGAGCGGAAACACATCTTCTAAATAAAACGATTGCTCAAAAGTTGTCCGTGCGGAGGTACAGTCGCTCAACACCGACACTTGGTAACCTTTTTCATGGGCGGAACGCCCCGTTGAGTCAATACAAATGGACGTTACTGCACCCGCAATTACTAAATGCGTAATCTCCCTCTGTTGCAAAATTTCATTGAGGTTAGTATTGATAAACGCATTAAATCCTCGTTTACCCGGCACTTCTAAAATGTCATCTTGGAAAGGTAACAGTTCCTTAATCATTTCAGAACCGGCTGTCCCTTTTTTAAAGGCACCCACTTCCTTGATGGTTTTTAAAATGCCTACTGGCTCGACCAATTCGGTGTAGTCGGCCGTGAAGAAAATAGGTGTAGCGATAATGGAAACCGGTGTTTTGACCAGCTCCTGTAGGAGTTTGGTTGTGTTCTCTACAGTTTTGATGGCTTTTGCAGAGGCTTCAATCACACTGTGTAAAATACCATCTGGTGAAAAATAGTCGTTTTGAAACCCGATTAGAAGCAGAGCCGTATTTTTGGGATACATCGACTTTATTTTAGATAAATATTTGGATATTAGTCTAAAAATTCCCTAAGCGATAAAACGGCTAACATCACAAGTTTTTTTGATAATGTCTCAAGAGGGTATATTCCACGGGCAATTCGTTAAGCCTCAGAAGCGATGATGTATCCCTTAGCTCAACTTCGTTTAATTGGTTACTACTGACCCGTGTGCCTCGTGCTGCTCGACAAAATCGGGGGCGCTGCAAGGGATTGCTATGACCACAAATTACTTGATTGCTGTCATCACTCTGAAAAATTCTCTATTTTTTTAAGCCTAAGTGGTTACAAGGCACGATACCTTATAAAAGTTACAACTCCCTATGAGGAAACGAGTTGCTGACACCAGCATATCTATTGCTAGGCAATCAGCTAAAAACCCATGCGAACGATTACTACCTATACGATCTTCGGTGTATGTTCTGAGGGGGGAGCCAGAGGGAAACGGACATCATTATGTATATTATTCATGTCGGGAGAGAACGATGTTGTACTGTGATGAATTGTCTTTGGAGCAGCAGTATACCCTGCGGGTGTTATCTGAGCAGGTGAAGGCATTATCTAGAGAAGAAGCTCATCAGAGTCTTATCGACCTGTATCGCCAGATGATGATAAAGGAAAACTATCGTCGCCAAATCAAGCGATAAGTTTGAAAATTCTTCTAGAGAAAATTCTTCTAGAGATAGGAGGATAGACAAGTCGGGGTGGTTTTGGTTTGCAATTCGCCAATAGTCAATGATTTTTTCGAAGGTGTAGGCTCTTCTTGTTCTACAGAAGAAACTATAGGGAAACTTCGAGAGAATGAAAGGCCTTGTGTGAACTGGGTTGTTCGCGGTTGGCTAGATGATATGGGATACAGTTCCAAAATGCCCTTTAAGATTAATTCTTGGATACAGTATTGATTGGTTAGATTGACGTAGCCTTTCCAGTACGGTTGCATTTCCAGAATGTCTTGAAGCATCGAAAACACCTGCTCGCTAATCGGATAGGTGGTGAAATAGGAATTTGTTTCTGAAAATAATTCTACCTGGGACTGACCTTGATGCCACTCTGTTCTGATACTGATATCTTGATGGAGCCGCAACTTTAGATCTTTAGGATCATAGAGGCGCTGCCGTTGTTGGAAGTGGTCTTCTACTTCGGTGTGAATGGGGGCTTCGGGATTGTGAATTGTGCGGTAACAGTAGGTGCTTTGGGTCGCACTTGGATTGTGTTGGATAAAGATGTATCCAAAATTGACGGCAGTGAGATGGGCATCGTGGAAGTTTTGAAGCCACTGATCTAGCTCCAAACAATATTGTTCATAGCTTTGGCCAAAGGCTGCATGGCTATGAGGTACTGAAAACAAAATGTCATTACGATCAGCGGTTCCAAGCACCAGTTGTTCTGTGGTCTCTCCTTGCCCCCAATCGTTGAGCTTTTGGGCATAGGTATCAATATCTACAAGGTCTGTGACAATATGAACTCGACCTTGAGGATGGAGATATTGCGCACTGCCTTGGATAATAGTTTTTAAGATCTCTTCACCGTTAGCGCCGCCATCTCTGAACTTGAGTTCTCGGTTAGGGCTAGGGACAAAGGGCGGATTGGCAAGGATGGTATTGAACCGCTCTTGAGTAACCGTTTCATAGAGATTTCCCTGACGAAATTCGATGTTATCGATACCGTTGAGTTGGGCGTTAAATCGTGAAAAGCGAATGGCCCGAGGATTAATATCAACACCGATAACAGAGCGGGCGTAACGGGAGGCATAGAGTCCTTGAATGCCGCTTCCACAACAGAGATCGAGCAGGTGGTCACTGTTATATTGGGGAGCGCTATAGACAAGGCCCATACTGTCCATGCCGATATACATAACGGGGCTTTCTGAGGGTGCTTTGTCTTCAGCCAGGAGCATATATCGATGGTCTGTGGCAATGTATAACCCTTCTACATCAAACAAGTCAATCCTGGAGGCCCACAGGGCTTTATATTCTTCTTGCCGGGGGATAAAGAGCCCCATTTGGCAAAGGATCTGAAAAAGTTGCTCTCCTAATATTTGGATGATGCGCGCTGCGGGTAAGGCTACCCGCAGTTGAAAAAGGCGAATGAGGTCTGATAGGGGGTCAGCGGCCAGAAAATGGCGGTGATAGTAGTAGAGATGGGTCGGTTGAATTTGCTGGAGAGACTGGATGTTCAGCCGATCGCAGATCGTGGTTTTGTTGTAGGAAACCGATTTTAAGATGGCATACAAACGGGCTAAACTTTGCCTCGCCGAAAACGTAGGAGATTGAAAGCCTTCAAAGGTCGTCGTGAAACGATGGTTGAGGGGAGAATCAGGTTTCTGACTTTGGGGAACCAGACTGCTGGGGGCTAAATGATATTGAGCTAGTTCGTGGGAAGCCCATTGGACATGTGGGTGAAATTCTCGATGAGTTAAACGCATCTCTAAGCGAACGCCATCTAGTTCACTTGGATCATCTTGGAGATGGGCCATCAGTAGCTTAATCTGTTCCGGGCTGTAGTGACTGGCAGATTGGGACTGATTTAGATTAACGAGGGTGGATTGGAATTGGGGATTGAGCAGAAGAACGACATCATCCGAGAGTCTTGTCTTCAAAACGCCAGGGTAGGGATGGTCTGGAAATAGCCTGGAGGTTTCCTTGGTATGAGCAATTTTATCTGCCAGTTGCTTGACTTCTTCTGGACTCCAAGGGCAGTGGCCCTCGCCTTTAAAGAACATCGCTTGATCTAGCGATCGCATTAATTCCGTAACGGCAGGCGCTTCTGCCCCAAGTCCTTTGGGTAAGGGGCTCAGCTTCACTTTACTCAGATGAGACTCGTAGTCGAGAACCGGGACATGCTGCTTGGCAATCCAATAGTTGCCCAAAGCAAGAAAATCGATATCTGTATTCAGGAAGGTAGCGATCGCTTCCCAAGGCGTTTCCACAATTGGTTGACCCGCTACATTAAAACTGGTGTTGAGCAGAACTGGTGGTCCTGACCGCTTGGTAACGAGAGAATGACAGAGTTGATGAAAGAAGGGATTGTCCTCGGCAGTAACAGATTGAACGCGGCCTGTGCCATCAATATGGGTTACAGAAGGAATTTGAGATCGAAACTCAGGTTTGATGTTGGCGACAAGCAGCATGAAGGGAGCGGCAACTTCCTGATCAAAGACCTCGGCCATTGCTTCTAGAGGAATGACGGGAGCAAAGGGCCGAAAGGCTTCTCGAAACTTGACCCGAGCATTGATAATATCCCTCATTTTGAGAAAGGTAGGATCGCCTATGATAGAGCGTTGCCCAAGGGCTCTGGGACCAAATTCTGAGCCCCCTTCATACCGAGCCACAACGCTCCCTTGAGAGAGCACGGTTGCGGTTTGGTCGAGGATTTCTGCCTCGCTCAATTGCGTTGCCTGAACCTGATCGGAAAACTGAGCGATCGCCGCTTTTATTTCAGCGTCAGCGTAGGATCGGCCCAGGTCAGCTTTGCGGAGGGGATGGCGGCGATCGCCACCTTCAATATTGTGATAGGCCCAATAGGCACACCCTGCCGCAATCCCTGAGTCTCCGGCAGCAGGGAAGACAAAGATATCGTCTAAATTAAGTTCCTGGAAAAGCTTATAGTTGACAACAGAATTGAGCCCAATTCCGCCAGCAATGCAAAGCCGCTTGACTCCAGTGCGTTCTAGAGCAAGACGGACGATGTGAAAAACCGCCTGTTCTAATTCCTGTTGTACTTTATAAGCGAGATCAACAATATGACTGCGGAGGTAGGGTTTGCCAGCAGCACTATCATAGGTTTTCTTGATCGCTTCGACTTCTAAAAAAATATCATAGGGAGAAATATCTAAACTATAGGAATCAGGTCGGGTGTAGATCCATTGATGCCATTGAGGTTGAGGGCCACCAAAGGGGGCAAGTCCCATGAGCTTGCCTGCTTCTGCATGCTTGATGAGATCGCTAACTTGGGTGACAAATCCCGCTTCCTTAGTAATGTACTCATAGAGGAAGCCCAGAGTCGAAATCCCGCTAAGATGAGCCTCTACGGTTTCAGTATGAAGATTAGTGAGCTTACTCCTCTGGCCTAGAAACAAACTGTAAGACTCAGTCCGATGATTATGAGTGCTACCCGACGCATCAGCCACCCAGACCAGCGCTTCATCAAATCCAGAAGGCGCGTAAGCCGAGTAGGCATGGGCAAGATGATGGCTGGGAATACGGTGGATGCGATCGCATACCTCTGGCGGTAGACTGCGTTTTAGAATATCCGGCGCTTGATCTTCCCCAGGCATATTCGCGGTAATGGTTGCCAAGTCGCTGAAATTCAACTTGCAGGTATCAAGGCAATACCGGATCGCTTCTAAAGGAATTTGTATTCGTTCTGGCTGCCCTGGAGACTGCAGCAAATAACCCAAGCTAAACTTGTTTCGGTCTAATCTTTCCTGTTCTATAGCCACTTCGATCCGGCCATCGCGAACAATTACGGCTGAACGTTCATGACCCAAATTAAGGCCTAAATGATAGCAACTATTTACGTTCATAATTCTTTAGAGCCATTTTCGGCATACAGCGCAAGAGACAAAAGAAGTGCAATCTTTCTTCACGAGAAAACGTATAAATTCACAAAAACTTATAATGAAGAAACAATACCATGATTAAAAGCAATTCAACCGAACTTAAGTCGAAATTCTCTGGGGTTTGAGCACATAGCAACGTACAGGGCTATTTTCTTCTAAAAAAGATTATTGCCTGTAATTTTTCCAGGGTTTTAAAAGGCTCAGCTCAAAGCTCAATCAGCAATTCTAAATTCCAACTTGCAGATGTGATTTTGCCTTAATCCGACACGAATTTTTTAGGCTTTAGCTCTTCAAGGCTGTAAGTCCGATTTGACTATGATCTGAGGCGAATGAGAAATCTAGGAGTGTGGATGTACGTATTCTAGAATTTGGGATTGTTGGTATTTGAGGTAGAGGAGGGCGGCTTCATTTTGCAAGCTTTTTCTTACAATGGCGGCTTGTCTGGTAATTCTAGCCTGCTATTTACAACCTTAAATCATACATATAGCTTGGTTTTGAGTAGTTTTTTAGGGACAACTGCATTACAGTACTATCCTTACTTACGGTACTATCCTTAAGAGACTGATGTATAAAAAATATAAAAGTGTTGGCTGAGGTAAATTGATTTTGCGGAGAACTTGTGATTGATCTCAATGTGATTTGGGTGGTGGGCTGTGCTGGCCTAGTCCTGCTGATGCAACCGGGTTTTATGTGCCTAGAATCAGGACTCACTCGTTCTAAAAATAGCATCAATGTCGCGATCAAGAATCTTGTAGATTTAGGCGTTTCCCTCTGTTTTTTTTGGGTGTTTGGCTTTGCCATTATGTTTGGCCCTTCGTTGGCTGGCTGGCTTGGCACGGCTGGATTTTTTCTTCCGGTAGAGCAAGACCCGGAGTTGGCTGCCTTTTTTATTTTTCAGGCGATGTTTGCAGGGACTTCTACCACCCTTGTTTCGGGTGCGCTGGCTGAGCGGCTGAAGTTTACTGGATATGTCGCGATCACCATGCTCATTTCCGGCGTCATTTATCCCCTATTTGGTCACTGGGCGTGGAATGGTATTAACGGCAGCGAGGCAACTGGCTGGCTAGGGCAGCTCGGGTTTATAGACTTTGCCGGTTCTTCGGTTGTGCATAGTATTGGCGGCTGGGTGTCACTGGCGGCGCTGCTGGTAGTGGGGCCGCGTACCGGTCGGTTTTTTGTGAACGAGGCTGAAGAGAATGCGGCTGATACGACGGCGGTGAAAGGTCGGCGCAGACGACTAGAAACGCGTCGAATTCATGGCTCGAACCTGCCCTTTTCGGTGCTGGGCGTGATGCTGCTGTGGGTTGGCTGGCTGGGGTTTAATGGCGGCAGTACCTTTGGCCTGACCGAGCAGATTCCAGCCATTATTGTTCACACCATCCTGGCGGGCGCAGCGGGTATGGTTGCAGCGGGCTCTTTTGGCTATTGGCGACAGCGGCTGATGCGGCCCGAAACGCTGATCAATGGATCTTTGGCTGGATTGGTTTCTATTACGGCTTCTTGCCATGCGGTGAACACACCAATGGCCGTGCTCATTGGCGCAATGGGCGGGCTGATGATGCTAGCAGCGACAGACCTTATTGAACGTTGTGGCATTGACGATGGTGTCGATGCGGTTGCTTTGCATGGTGTGGCGGGTGTCTGGGGGACATTGGCGCTGGCGCTATTTGGCGATCTAGATTTGATTGGCACTGGCCTTAGCCGCTATCAGCAGCTGGGTGTACAGCTGCTGGGCATAGGTGTTGCCTTTGTGTGGGGGTTTGGCGTTACTTATATTGTGCTTAAAAATCTCAATCGCATCTTGCCTTTAAGAGTCTCGATTGAAGAAGAAGAAATGGGGCTCAATGTTGTCGAGCATGGTGCTAAAACTGAGGTTTACGATCTGTTTCGGGTGATGGATGAACAGGCCCAAACGCAAGACTTTAGCCTGCGAGTACCCGAAGATCCTTTTACGGAGGCGGGTAAAATTGCCCGCCGCTATAACGATGTGATGGATTCGTTAGAGGAACATGCTCAAAGGCTATATACGCTAAACGCGAATCTGGAGCAAACGGTTGCCGAACGTACGCAAGCGCTGGTGATGGCGAATGCCAACTTGGCCGATGCTAATCAGGAGCTACAAAGGCTTGACCAGCTCAAGGATGACTTTTTGGCCAATACTTCTCATGAGCTAAAAACGCCGCTGAATGGCATTATTGGCCTGAGCGAATACCTACTTGAAGATTTGGGGGATCATATTTCATCTAGCGCGCTGACGAGCCTTTCGATGATTGCTCGCAGTGGTAGAAGGCTGTATCAGCTGGTCAGTGACATTTTAGATTTTTCTCAAATTTTGCATAACGAGCTGACTTTACAAATGAGTAGGGTTGATTTGTGGGCGATCGCAGAAGTAGTACTCACGCTATGTCGCCCTGTGGCCAGCAATAAAGACCTACAGCTTATTAACACCCTGTCCCAGGATCTGCCGCTTGCCTGGGCAGATGAAAACCGCCTACAGCAAATTTTGTACAATCTCGTTGGCAACGCGATTAAGTTTACTGAGCAAGGCCGAATTGAAATCAGTGCAACAGTTGAGGATGCGACATTCACCATCGCGGTTACTGACACCGGTATTGGCATTGCAGAAGATAAGTTTGAGCATATCTTTGAGTCGTTTGCGCAGGCCGAAGGCTCTATTGCTCGTGAATATGGTGGGTTAGGGCTGGGGTTAGCGATTACTCAAAAGCTGGTAGCGCTGCATGACGGTGGAACCATTTGGGTAGAGTCTCAGTTGGGAGAAGGTTCTTGCTTTCGCTTTACAATTCCGGTTTATCAGGCCGACTTGGCAGCAGAGGCATCAGTTGCAGAAGATCCGTCGCCGGTTCCTGTATTTAGTCAGTTGGAACTGCGGCCTTCATCGTCGCGTGTAGAGGCTTTGTCTATGGCTGAGATCCCTGCCAGAAGCCCTGCTGAAACGCCTGCTGAAACACTGGCTGAGACATCTACCCAAACATTGGCTGTGCAGGCAAATGCGTTGACACGATGCAAGGTTTTGATTGTTGATGATGACCCGATTAACTTAAGGGTGCTCGACAACTATTTGGGGCTATGTGACTATCAGGTGAGGCAGGCATCTTCTGGGGCAGAAGCTTTGTCTTTATTGGCCGCAGGCTATCATCCTGATTTGGTGATTTTAGATGTGATGATGCCCCGAATGACTGGCTATGAAGTAACTAAAACCATTCGCAACAAATGGGCCAGAGATGAGCTGCCGATTGTGCTGCTAACGGCCAAAAATCAGTTAGAAGACGAAGTCATTGGGCTAGAGGCTGGAGCTAACGATTATTTGACTAAGCCGATTATTAAAGAAGGGCTGCTGGCGCGGATTGGTACACAGCTAGCCCTACGCTATGAGAGCAAACGCCGACAGCAAGCGCAAGCAGAGCGAGTGCAGTTTGCTGAGGAACTAGAGATTATTAACATTGAGCTGCTAGCGGCCAAAGAATCTTTGGCGCAGCAGAACCGCACGCTAGAACAGCAGGTGGTTGAAAGAACAGCGGTACTAGAAGAGAGCCAACGCACTCTATCTAACCTGCTAAAAAATATACCGGGGATGGTTTACCGCTGTTACAACGATCCTGACTGGACGATGACCTTTGTGAGTGAAGGTTGTTTTGATCTGACTGGCTACACCTATGAAGACTTTGAGGCGGGTATTTTTACCAGCTGTAAGCAGTTGGTTCCACCCAATGAATTTGACGAGATTTGGCAGCAGGTTCAAGTTTCGCTGAGCAGGCGAGAGCCCTACCGACTGCTCTATGAAATGCGATCTAAGTCGGGAGAGCCCAAGTGGGTGAGTGAGCAGGGACGAGGCGTTTGGGATGAGTCAGGTCGGCTGAAGTATTTGGAAGGCTTTATTACTGATATTAATGACCGTATTTTGTTTGAAAAACAGCTCAAGCAGTCGAACCGGGAGCTCTCTGCGGCAATTAAAACTTTGCAAGAAACGCAGAGTCAGTTGCAGGAAGCGAAAGTGAAAGCCGAGGCGGCAAATTCAGCGAAGTCTGATTTTTTGGCTAATATGAGCCACGAGCTGCGATCGCCCCTCAACAGCATTATCGGTTTTTCTCAGCTCCTCATCCGAGAAGGCGACCTACCCGATTACAATCGTCAACGAGCGCAGATTATCTATCGCAGCGCTGAAACCCTACTCTCTTTGATTAACGGCATTTTAGACATTGCTAAAATTGAAGCCGGTAAAATCACACTTAACCCAGTGGCGTTTAATCTTTATCGCCTGTTAAGAGATGTCGTTAATTTGTTTACCCTTAGCGTTCAGCAAAAGGGCGTTCAGCTCCATTTGCATGTTGATCCAGATGTTCCCCACTTTGCAGTCGCAGACGAAGGTAAACTCCGACAAATTTTAACCAATCTGGTGGCCAATGCGGTTAAATTTACCCATCAAGGACAGATTGATTTGTCGGTTAGTGCTGAGGCGACTGATACCGCTTCAACGCAGTGGCTAAAATTTGTGGTGCAAGATACCGGCTGTGGCATTGCGCCCGATGAACTCCCTCAGTTGTTTATTCCATTTGAGCAGACATCTGCCGGACGAGCCCTGCGGCAAGGCACCGGACTGGGGCTTTCGATTAGTCAACAGTATGCTCAGCTAATGGGCGGGAATATCACCGTTAGCAGTACGGTAGGAGAGGGCAGCCGGTTTGAATTCAAGATTTTGACAGATGTTAGCTGTGCTGTGTTTGCTCAAAATATCGATCCCAATATAGCGCCAGCGACAATTCTGACTTCAGAATCGAGATTTCCTATTGCGGTATCAGGTGGGGCTGAGCCAATTTCTTGGGTGGTTGGGATTGCGCCAAATTCGCCTGAGTATCGGATTTTGGTGGTAGATGACCTACCAGACAATCAGCAGCTGCTAACCGACTTACTGCGCTCGGTTGGCTTTGTGACGCAGCAGGCGGCTAACGGTCAAGAAGCCATAGAAATTTGGGAAAGCTGGCATCCTCACTTTATTTGGATGGATTTGCTCATGCCTGTGATGGATGGATATGAGGCCATGAGACAAATTAGAGCCAAGCAAAAAGGTCGGTCTCCAGTTACGATTATTTCTGCACTGACGGCCAGCATCTTGAAGGAAGACAAAAACAAGATTATTGAAATTGGTTTTGATGATTGCGTATTTAAACCTTTCCAGGTGTCTGTAATTTGGTCAACGCTGGCACATCATTTAAATGTTGAGTTTATCTATGAGATTCAGCAGGATAATTCTGATTTTTCAGATGAAGGATGGTTAGATGAGTTCGCGCCTAGCTCGCAGTTCGCGACAAATTTAGCTCGGGCTACTACCCCCCCAAACAAAGCAAGTTCTCTGAGTGCCGAGGCGATCGCCAACGCCCTCCGGCAAATGCCTGCTGACTGGCTCCAAGAGCTGCGTCAGGCGAGTACCGAGCTCAAAGGCAGGCGTGTGATGCAGCTGATCGCACAAATTCCGCCGGAGCAGGATAGCTTGGTGCATAGCTTGCAAGACATTGCTGAAAATTATCAGTTTGAGACTATCACCACTATTATTGACACTATTAATGACACTGCCGGCTCGCTTTGAGCAATGTGGCAACGTGGAGATTAGAACTCAGTACTCACGAGGCTTTCAGCAAGGCCCTTGGCGCATTTGCTTTTGGCTAGTTGAAGGTTGCGATCGCACTGCTCTAAAAAATCACCCATCTCCGTTTCTGGCTTCGGTATACTGCTAACTATACCAATGCACAGCGATACTTTTGTTTGCGAAGAACTGCCAGAAGAACTGCCAGAAGAACTGCCAGAAGAACTGCCCAAAGAACCTACTGCGCGTACAGGACAAGCCCTGACCTGACTCATGAGCCTTGTTGCTATTTGCTCACCTTCGCTGCGAGATTGGTGGGGCAGCACAATTGCAAACGTAGTGGTGCCATAGCGAGCGACTAAGCTATCGCTGCTTTGCACATTGCGCTGTAGCGCCTGCGCAATTTCATAGAGCCGACGATCCTCTGGGGTGAGGGCCTGACTAACCTCTCGGGGCATCCGGACTCTTTGGGGAGCCATGTTAAAGTTGTCCACCTGAGTGAGCATTAGAGTTAAAGGGGTTTGTTGTGCTCGGGCCTGCTGCCAGCAACTCAATAAATAGGCATCTAGCCTGCGCCGACTGGCCACTTGGGTGAATTCATCAATCGCGGCTAGCCGCTGTAACTCCTGAATTGCCTGCTGTAGCTTCCTATTTTGATCTAACAGCCGTTGTTGAAGTTGCTGAATTTTGAGCTGGTTTTGAACCCTGGCTAGCACCTCCACCACCTTAAACGGTTTGGCAATGTAGTCGCTGCCGCCGACCGAAAAGGCTCTGACCTTATCCCAGGGCTCATCTAAGGCGCTGATAAAGATGACGGGTATGCCACTGCTGAGGGGATTGGCCTTTATTTGCTGGCAAATGCTGTAGCCGTCTACTTCGGGGAGGCTGATATCGAGCAAAACTAAGTCGGGTGGGTGCGTTGCGATCGCCTGAAGTGCAATAGATCCCTTAATGGCTTGCTGTACCTCGTAGCCCTGTTCCTCTAGCAATTCTGAAAGCAGTCGGAGGTTCTGGGGCTGATCGTCTACCAGCAAAATATTGGCTTGGTAATCGTCCGCTGTTGAGGCGGCTAAATTCATATTCAGCAAGGCTTGAGATGAGGTAGGGGCTTTTGCAGGTACTGCTGAGTCTGCCGCTTGCTGCTGCTTTCGGTTTCGCAGGGCTTCATTCAATACACTGCGCACATTTGCTTTGGTCACTTTTCGATCTAACGTTTGTGAAATGAGCTGCCATAGTTTAGGCGCCACATCTTGCCTAACATACCGAGGCGAGTAGCCACATTCATCAGCGAGTTGATCGTATGTTTTACGTTCTTTGTCTAACGCCATGATCAAAATGCGCCGTTGCAGTTCGCTACAATAGGTTTCTGTGGCCTGACAAATCAAATTCTCAGCGAATGCTAGTATGTCTGCGATATCATCCATTAACGTTTCTTTCTTAAATATCTTTGCTGAAACTTCTTTTTTAGGAGATTCTTAGGTGCCTGCTAGTGAGCGCCAGTCTTGAGAACGCCTAATGATACTGTCTTTACGCTACATGGCAAATCATTTGGGTAGATGATTGGCACACAGGACTTTTAGTTCGTTATTTTAGCTATTTTTGACTGGTTTCCGCTAAAAAAACAGGATGAAATGTTAGGAAGTCTGATTTGGATTTTGTTAACAGGCTTTTGGGCAGGGCAGCTGGCTAGTCGGCTTAAAGTTCCAGCGCTGGTTGGGATGATTCTGGCGGGCATTTGCCTGGGGCCGCAGGGGGGCAACATTATTCGCTCGGATGTGTTAGCGGCTGCCGATGCGCTGCGTACAATTGCAGTGATGGTGATTTTGATGAAAGCGGGGCTAGGACTGGATTCTGAAAAGTTGAGACAGCAGGGAAGTGTTGCTCTGCGTTTGGGCTTTTTACCAGGTGCTTGTGAGGCGATTGTGGTAGCGATCGCATCGGTTTGGTTGCTTAAGTTCAACATTTTTACAGGGCTGTTGCTGGGCTGTATTATCGGAGCCGAATCGCCTGCGGTCATTGTGCCAGGAATGCTACGGCTCAAAAGCCTGGGCTGGGGTGTGAAAAAAGGGATTCCCGATGCCATTTTAACGGGCAGTGCTCTGTCTGATGTGCTGCTGTTGCTCGTCTTTAGCCTGTTGCTGGCGTTCTTAAGCCAAGGTGTAGATGCTGGGCTGACCCTGCCGGGTGGAATCATGCTGACGCCGTTACAGCAGCTGCCATTTCAGATTATTTTGCAAATTTTGCTGGGCGTGTGGTTGGGATGGTTCGCTGCGCGACTGCTGGTTGTATTACTGGCTAGACAGTTTGTCAACAAACGGCTTTGGGCGCAAAATGAAGTGCAAGAAACGCTAGTTGCGGCTAGCACTGTGTTGTTTTTAATTGTTTTAGCGCAAAATATCCCTGTTTTTTCAGGCTATTTAGCTGTGATGGCGACGGGGTTCTTTTTAGTTGAACAAGATGCCCCGCTGGCGCGTCGGCTGCGGAGTGGCTTTAATGGACTCTGGATTGTTGCAGAGATTGTTCTGTTTGTGCTGTTGGGTGCGAGTATTCAGCTTCAGGTATTGGAAAGTATGTTGGGGGTGGGGCTGTTATTACTAGCCCTCGGCACGCTGTTGGGGCGATCGCTGGGCTGGTATTTGTCTACGGTGGGGAGTGATTGGACGCTTCCAGAAAAGCTGTTTTTACTGCCTGGAAACTCTGCCAAAGCGACTGTGCAAGCTGCGATTGGGGCGATTCCTCTGGCTCAGGGCATTGAAGGGGGTGAGGCCATTTTAGCGATATCGGCGCTGTCTATTTTAGTGACTGCGCCACTTGGAGCTTGGGCGATTCCAACGTTTGCACCTCGGCTATTGCAGCGGGGCGAGGTCGATGCAACCAAGGTTGCGATCGCGCGTCAAACCACGATACTAGCCGCTGTAGAGCCCTCGGTCGTCGCTGCCCAGGTGCTAGCTAAGGCCGCAGAGATGGCTCGTTGTAACGATGGAAACGTTGTGGTCATTCATGTTTCTGATTGTCAAGCACAGGCTGAAGCCCTGCAAACCCAGACAAAACAGCTACTAGCAGATGTTTGCTATTGCTTTGTTTGGATAGATATTTCGGTCAATGTTCCAACCGTTCAAGACGCTGCTATCCAGTCTTCGATCCAATCTCCGAGCCAGCCTTCGATCCAAGCTTCGGCCCAAAATTTGATTGTTCAAGAAATCATTCGTAACGCTCAATCGTACCAGGCTACAGAGATTGTCATTGGCAAAACAAGCCGCTCACCAGCTGGTAGCTCACACTCAGGCGCTAGCGTCTCGATTGGCTCGGTTTCTCAGGCTCTGTTGGCAACGAGTACGCTGCCCGTGATGATGATTTCTGCGTGAGTGATATTTTGGCTGCGTGAGTGCGCTTATGGTTATTGAATGCGGCTTCCTTATCAAAAATCGCGGCTATTTTTGCGCCATCGGTACAGTAGCCAACCGATTAGCAATACAACGCCTAAAATGATTAGACCTTTGCTGATAGGGGCAATCAACGTAGATACCTGCTCGTATTGATCGCGCAGTAAGAAGCCTGCTGCCGTCAGCAGCGTAATCCAACCCAGTGATCCCAAGGTGGAATAGAACAAAAACGCCCAAAATGGCATATTGGTCACGCCAGCAGGCACAGAAATATAGGTGCGAATGCCGGGGATTAATCGGCCTAGCCCAATGGCCCAGTAGCCTCCTTGGCGAGAAAACCATTGCTGAACAGACAAAATACCTTCGCTTGAAATACCCAGCCAGCGTCCGTAGCGGTCAGCAAGCTTACAGATGCGGGTAAGCCCAAACGCATAACCAATGTAGTACCACAGCAATGCACCCATCACTGAGCCAACCGTACCCGCTGCGATCGCTCCGGCTAAGGTCATTTCCCCCCGCGCTGCTGCAAATCCTGCCAGGGGCATAATCAACTCCGACGGAATCGGCGGAATTACATTTTCCAACAGCATCAGGGCCGCAATTCCCAAATAGCCAAAGCTCGCAACAATATCGGTAATTTGATCGAGAATGTCCAACTGTACTTTTGTCCAAGGCAAGTGCTGGCTAGATTACAGTTGCGAGCGACGGGCTGTCATCTATCGGTAAGCATAGGCGGTAAGCATAGGCGTTGCTTGGAAATTTAGTACTTTTAATCTAGTACTTTTGAGTTGAATGAATAGCTTGAGGCATGAAGTGCTGTAAAAGGGCATATGCGATCGCCGCAATGACAATACCATTAACAGGGCCAATTCCCCAAGCAATATTACCCGTAACATAGGCCACTCCTGAACCCAGAATGTACGCTAACACGCCCGCCCAATTGATTGCCGGAAGACGGGAAGATAGCAGCGGAAAGCGACCACCGTGGCGCAGCCAAAAATCGACCATGATAATGCCACCAATGGGCGGAATAAAGGTTCCTAGCAGCAGTAAATAACTGGGTAACAGGGCGTAAATGCCGGAGAGCGTGAGAACCAGCGCAAAGGTTGCCCCGCCAAGTACAAAAGCATGGCGCTTATGAGTGCGAAACATGTTTGCCCCTGCTACTGAAAATGAATAAATGGTGTTGTCTTGGGTGGTCCATATATTCAAAATGAGCAGCACGACACCGCCTGCTAAAATGCCCTGCGAGCCCATGGCTTTAATCAAATCCTCTGAGCCATATACCATCGAACAAAAGGCGCCGGCAAATACTAAAATGGCATTGACAAAGAAGAAAGCACTGAGCGTAGCAATCACTGCGCTTTTGCCCGACTCGGCGAAGCGGCTCCAGTTAGTTGCCTGGGTTCCGCCGGAAATAAAAGATCCGATGACAATGGCCAGTGCTGTACCCATGCCCAACTCTTGGGTGGGTGCTGCGATCGCGGCTGTATCGTAATCACCCACCGCCAAGAAAAGGCTAATCGCGACTAAAATCAGCATTGCAGGTACGGCCAAACGGCTAAGCCAGTCAATTGCCCGGTAGCCAATGTAAGCCGTAGCGCAGAAGGCATAGTTAAAGAAAAAGATTAGAAAGACAGAGAGAAACCCGGTCGTCGGTGCGCCAAAAATTTCTAATAGCACTTGAACAATCACGGCGGTTGTAAAGGCATACCAACCTATTTGGGTAAATCCCAAAATAAAATCAACCCAGCGAGAGCCCACATCGCCAAAGCTAAAACGAGCCATAAGGACGGTACTAAGGCCGCTCTGGGCTGCGATATAGCCCAGAGCCGCACAGTACGCGCCCAAAATTAAGTTGCCAACTAAAATCACCGTTATCAGTTGCGGAAAGCTAAACGAAGGGCCAATTGCACCCCCTGCAAATAGGGTGGTAGAGGTCAGTGCAAAACCCATTAGTAAAAGCGAAAGCGACCAAAAAGATTTGCGATCCGAGAAAGGAACCGCGCTGAGTGGATAGTCTTCGGTTGCTGACTTTTCAGTAACCGAGGTCACTGAGTTTTTAGAGAGAGGCGTTTTAGTAGAGAGTGGCATGGGATTCTTTTACGTTGAATTAATTTCATTTTTAAGATGTTTTATCGTCAAGAATAGTATCCTTAGCTACGCTCAAGCCAACGTTACTGTTCTTCACTTCTGTACTGGTTTAAACTTCGGTACTGTTCTTCACGCCTTTATGGTGGACTCTATGGCTGACCTCTATTCTGCCGATTCGTCGCCTACAAGCCTGGCACTTCAAGACTTTTGGGAAGTTCCAGAGCAACTGCCCGATGCCACTCAACGGCTGCATAGGCTCGTTTCTAAGCTCTATGCAGATCTTGAAATTGTCAGCTATCCAGGATGTTGTTGGGACTATAGCCGCGATTCCAACATTTTAGAGGTCGCTATTTTAGGGGCAGGGCAGGCCGGTAAGTCGGCGGCGTTTGGGCTGCGCCAACAGGGAATTAGTCGAGTGCGGATTTTTGATCGTCGCCCGGTTGGCCGCGAAGGCGTTTGGCATGATTTTGCTCGAAATGCCCTGTTGCGATCGCCCAAAAAAGTCACCGGAGGACTCGACTGGGGCATTGCTAACTTGAGCTTTCGCCGCTGGTGCGAAGCTTGCTACGGCGAAGCCTACTGGCAGCGAATTAGCTATATTCCTCGCCCGCTATGGGCCGACTATTTAGACTGGTATGGCCAAGTGTTAGACCTGCCAATTCAAAACGACACAGATGTTCAGGACATTTCCTGGAATGAGGCAGAGCAGTGTTTTTGGCTACAGGCGCAGCATCAGGGCCGACCAGAATGCTACAAGGCTCGGTTCATTATTTTTGCAACGGGTATGGCCTGTGCGGGCGGTAAAAATATCCCTGCTATTGTCCATCAGAGCCTGCCTGCTCATGCCTATTACCATACGATGGACGATATTAACTTTGCAAGCTTTGCCGGTAAGCGCGTGATGATTGTAGGCGGCGGAGCGAGTGCCTTTGACAATGCTTTGCTGCTGCTAAAGGCTGGGGCCAAGTCGGTGGATATTTCAATTCGGCGATCGCACCTGCCTAATCTCAACCGCATTCGCTGGAGCGAGTGGAACGGGTATCACCGTCACTATATCGATTTGCCGAACGAAATCAAATGGTTTTATAGTCTATCGGAGTTTCGTTTGGGGCAGCTACCGCCTGCTCATACTTACCATCAGGCTGTCAAAGACTCTCGTTTTGCCCTGCATACCAATGCGGCGATAAAACGCCTGAGCTATCGAAACGAAGAGATTGTTGGAGAATATGGCACTTCTGATTCTTTTAAAACGCTCTATCATGACGCCCTTATTTGTGGCACGGGATTTGTCAATTCTCTAAATCGTCAACCAGAACTCAAGACACTATCTCCCTATATCTCTCGCTGGCAAGATCACTTTACCCCACCTTCTGGGGATGAGCATATTGAAATGGCTCAGTATCCTTACCTGGGTAAAAGTCTTGAATTCATACCCCTAACGACTGAGCATAGCCATTTACAGCGTTGCTACTATCTCTGCTGTGGATCCGCTTTTCTCAGTGGCTTTCGGGCTAACCTCACTGACTTACAGTTTGCCGTTCCGCGGATTATTTACGATATCGGTAGACAGCTTTTTATCGAACATCAGGATGAAATTAAAGCCGACTTTGAAGCTTACGATAAATGGGAGTATTGATAGTTCATATCTGAAGCGAATGGCTAGAGTCGCTAGAGCGAATATTTATAAGTCTTGCCATCATAAGTCTTGCCCTCATAAGTCTCATTCTCAGCGGCATTTTTAATTCAGCGCATATCCTTAAGCGCACATCCTTAAACGTATATTCCTCAGTAAACAGACAGGGTTACAGACTGAACAGCATTGCAGACTGAACAGCACTGCAAACAAGATAATCTTAGCATTCTGCTACACTCCCTTTCCAATCTAAGCCCCACTTTTCAACTCTAGGGCTTTAAATCAAGACGAACTGGGCGCTACTAACACCGTTGAGCAAGCGTTAATGTAGACGGCGAAGAAATATTTGTTTGTCTTTATTCGCAAAATTGTTCTAGAATTGTTGCTGAAGTTTCCAAAAAATTTTTGCACAATAACCGATGAGTCAAATGAGTCAAACCGTTTTACCCCAACTCCAAACCGTTGAGGCTGAGCTCGCCTCTCAAGTCAGCGAGCTTGAAGCTCAGCTTGCTTCAGTGCGAGAAAAGCTAACAGGCATTCGAGCTGTCATGCCGATGTTTGAAAATACGACTAGCAATACCGCTGAAGCCGTTGCCACAGAAGCACCCTCGACAGAAGCACCCGTGGCAGAGGAACCCGATGATACAGAAGAAGCGGCTGCTCCAGATGAGCCTGAGATAACCGAGAAAAAGGCGACAAAGTCGAAGAAGCCAGCGGCGAAGAAAGCGCCAGCGACGAAGAAAGCATCCAGCAAGAAAAAAGTTGATGGCCGCGCTGCATCCTGGCAAAAGTACACTCGGCCCGGTGTCAAAAATGAATCAATTCCCGATGCGGTAAGGCTCATTTTAGAGACACAGCCCGAGAATGACTTTAAAATTGCCGATGTAATGTCAGCACTCTTTAAAGACGATATGCCCAAGTCGCAGTATTTGAAAGCTCGCAACCGCATTTCGAACGTTTTGTCCGGCGGTGTTAGGGCGGGAGACTGGTATAAGGGTGAGCGCGGTACCTACCGCATGACGGCAGCTTAGCTCCTTTTAGCCTCGCAATAAGCTAACAAAGTAGGCTAACAAATAGCCTAGCGAATAAAGACATAGGGCAGTGAGTTTCTAGAGATTAGAGGCTTGCTGCCTTTTTACTGGTTTTTGCAGTTGGCTTTTTTCAGGGGAAAACAAAGTTCGAAAGCCGTTTGTTCGAAAGCCGTTTGTCTTGTTTAATCTACCTTTTAGCCTAGTTCAAAGGTTGTGATGCCAAATATACGGTTCAGCGGCAGCTCAGGTGCCGTTTGGGTGTACATTCTAGCCGTTTCAAATACGGCTTTCATTTGATGTTTTTGGGCTAAAGAAACAGCCTCTATGTTTACCTCAGGGACATCGAGATAAAAGGAAACTTGGGGTTCTACATGAGCCTTTAGGTGGAGGAAAATTGCTTCAGCGAACTGAGGGGTGTTGGCAAATAGCGAACCTATTTTATAGCCTTGGTGGCAGGGACGTAGTACGCCATAGCCCAGGAGCTGCTGGTGACTGTCAACGACTCCGATTGCGATATGACGAGCTGAGCTAATCCAGCGCTGTAGGAAGGATGTGCGCGCTGCTAAGAAAAGCGTTTTATCGTACTGGGTGATTGATTCAAAGGGCACAGAAGATAAGGGAACTAGACGAGCGGTAGAGGTTAATACTTTGGCCGATAGAAGGATTTCGTCGCGCTGGGTGTTGCTCTGGGCATTTGCAGAAGGCTGTTGGGTGCTAAAAGAATCGCCGATTCCCTGGTATCTGATACTGCGATGGGCAAGCTGGAAGCCTGATTGAGTGTAGTTGTTTTGCTGTTGTACAACGCCGTCTAACCCGATGTTGCATCCTTGTAGATAGTTGAGCCCTCTTTGCCATAGCTGAAGGCCATATCCACGGCCTCTAAATGCGGGCCTGACGATATAAAGTCCAATAAATCCAAAGTTTTCGTTGTATTTAACGGCTGAGATACTGGCAATGGGTTCACCATTCAATAATCCGATAAAAAAGCCTTTATTGTCTGCGGCATAGAAGCACTCAGCATCTGCAATGCCTGGGTTCCAGCCTTCAGCGGTGGCCCACTGAATCACTAAGGGCAGTTCGCTGCGAGTTGCTGTTTTGATAGTGTAGGTATCGGGGAGATTGGGTGTCATGGTTAAATAGCATGATTGTATAAACTGCCCTTTCAAACTTGCCCTTTCAAACTGGGACAATCGCCTAATGACTACAACTTATCCCCGAGATTTGATCGGCTATGGTCAACATCCCCCTCATCCTCAATGGCCTAATCAGGCTCGAATCGCGCTTCAGTTTGTGATTAATTACGAGGAAGGGGGAGAAAATTGCATTTTACATGGGGATGCGGCTTCAGAATCTTTTTTATCGGAGATTATTGGGGCAGAGCCGCTGTGGGGTGTGCGTAATCTCAATATGGAGTCGATGTATGAGTATGGTAGCAGGGCGGGCTTTTGGCGGTTACACCGTTTGTTTAGTGAGCGAAATATACCGCTGACGGTGTATGCGGTGGCGATGGCGCTGGGGCGCAATCCGGAGGCCGGTAAAGCAATGGTAGAAGCGGGATGGGAAGTGGCGAGCCATGGTTATCGCTGGATTGATTATCAGTATGTGGGAGAGTCGGTAGAGCGATCGCACATTCAAAAAGCCATTGAGCTGCATACGCAGGTGATCGGGACTCGCCCGCTGGGCTTTTATCAGGGCCGAGTAAGTCCTAACACACAGCGTTTGGTGGTAGAAGAAGGGGGATTTTTGTACGATGCTGATAGCTATGCGGATGACTTGCCTTATTGGAACTATGACTACGGCAGGCCGCACTTGGTGATTCCCTACACCTTAGACAACAACGATATGCGCTTTGCGACGGCCCAGGGTTTTAACTCAGGCGATCAATTTTTTACCTATTTGCGAGATGCTTTTGACATGCTTTACGCAGAGGGAGAACAGACTCCAAAAATGATGAGTGTGGGGCTGCACTGCCGACTGTCGGGCAGGCCGGGCCGGGCGATCGCACTGGCCAAATTTTTAGACTATGTACAAAACCATGACAAAGTGTGGATTTGCCGACGAGACGAGATTGCTCGGCACTGGCATGAAAACCATGCACCGCAGTAATTATTCTTACTTACTTTTTTATTACTCTTGATTACTCTTGATTACACTCTTTGATGGCACCCTTGAATAGCACTCTCGATTACTCTTTTAGGTCTCGACGGAGTGCTTCTAGCTCATCATCAATACTCATATCAGGCCGAACTGGGCGATTTTGACCCGCAGCCGGTGAGGAACTGCCCGATGAAGCTCGGTGCGTGGCGTTGTTTTCGGTTTTTCCGGTTAGCTTGAGGTAGCCCATATAGGCAACCCCGATTAGGCCCAGTATTAGCAGCAGCAAAACTTGAATCGGCAGATACGAGAATATCAAAAGCCTTATTTTACTCGCTATCCAAGTGAGTCCTAAGTAGCCTGCTCCCACCAGCGCCAGCCCTTGAACCGTACGATAAACGGCTAGTTTTGCGAGCGGCAGTCGCTTTCGAGTAATCCACAGTGAAACACCTACGTAATACAGCGGTGCTGCCATGAGCAAAATATCGGTTTCTAGGACGGCTGTGTCCCAGTTGCCAGTTTTAGACATGTACCATATGTACCCAACTGCCATTAATAAACTGAGGACAGCCATCAACAGGTTGAAGTTGAGGACAAAGGGTTCTTCTTTATCACCGGGAATGGCGACACAGATGCCTAACGAAATCCAGGGGAGAAGCAGTATTACCAGAATTACGGCTGATTTGTAGTCATAAATCAGTGCATAGAGATTCTGTAGGGTCATAGATATGGTGCCAAATCAACTTATCTTAAGCATGCCCCTTGTCTTGTAAGTTGGCATTATACCGCTTCTCTACAGAATCTCTATATGCCAGCTTGGCGGCCTAACTAACGGCTAGCCAAACTCAGGGGGGGGAAGTTCTTCAAGATTTTTCCAGCAGACGGTGCAGGCGGGTAAATCATGGGCGATCGCATAGGGTTCATGAACGGTGTCAATCCAGTTGAGGAAAGTGGTGAAGTTTTGAGTGACGGTTTCGGGGCGATCGCGAATGCTGCCGAGCTGAAAATGGGGCGCGTTGTTTTCAATGGCAAAGGGGCAGGCGTGAAACTGGCCGTCGGTTTTGAGCACGGGGTAGCAGTGAGGGCAGCGGTGGTTGACTTTGGGTCGTGTTTCTTCGCCGGTAAACGGATCGATCCCGCGTCCGGAGTCTACGATGTCGGGGTGGCCGATGGCGATCGCACCCGGATTCTCTTTCTCATATGCTTCTAGCTTGCGCAGTGAAGACATGGGCATTTGCGGGGCACCGTCGCCAGTCGCGATGGAATAGTTTAGTGAGGCGGTGGTTTTGCCCAAGGGGTCAGACGCTAGCAGCTGCAAGAGCTGATCGGCTTTGATCCCGTTGGAGTAAATGACGATTGCGCCCGCAAAGCCATGCTCTCGCAGGTAGGCGATCGCCCACAGCGTATTTTCAGTATTGAGCGTGGGCTCGCCCCCGTAAAACTTCAGCGCGCCCTGCTCATGCAGCATGACGCTCGCTAAGGTTGCGTCCAAATGTTCGGCGGTGTATTCCATTGCCCAGCCTTTAGGCGTACCAAAAACCGTGCAAAAATCGCAGTCGCGATTGCAGCGATTGCCGGGATACAAATGAAGTTCCATCAGGCGATTGTTTTCTACGACGCCTTTATTTCGAGATTCTCGTTCTTTGAAGACCATGTTTGTTTCCGGTTAACGTTAAGGGGGATACGTTAGCGGGATATAGAGATCCCGGTTTTTCTAAAGTGCTGATTTGCAGTTCTGATTTGCAGTGCTGATTTAAGGCGCACGGCTCAAATCGCAATTTGTTCTGCCCAGGCTTGCTCTAGGCGGGTGGTGTATTCTGCATTGACCACAGGGACGGTATTTTGAGCAATGTCTTGGAGTGGCATGCCGTACTTGGCTTCTATCTCGTCAAACGCTTTTTGAAGCGGATCGGAGAGCTTACTGCGCGTGAGCAGCGGTGGATCGCCCCACACGGCTGGATCGAACTTTTGCAGTTGACCTTCGGGGCTGCTGAGAATGTTGGAAAGCACCATCGCTCCGGCAGGATTGCTGGCGTTGATAGGAATGGCGGTGAAGGAGGGATCGTTGAGTGAAATACCGGGCATTGCGTAGGCTTGAGTTGTTTCTGGAAACTGACCCGTGGCAATGCCTTCGGCAATACCGGCGGTGAAAGCGGGCATCAGCCAAATTTCACCGTTGGAAAATAGCGATTGCAGTCGGCTTTGGCTAGGCGGATAGGTGGAGCCTGCTTGCCATAGGTAGGGTTCTAGCTCGGCTAAATATTCAAACACCTGCGGCGATTTTTGTGCCCATAAATCAGCGTCAAACTCTGCACCTGAATACTGCTCATAGCCGCCTGTGAGTCCGTATAAAGCGGTTAGCAAAAAGCGGCTGCCGTCAAACTGCGGCGGGGCCACATAGGTAAAGCGTCCTGGATTGGCCTTGGCCCAGGTCAGTAGTTCCTCAAAGTTTTGAGGGGTGGCTTGAGTTTTCGCACTATTGGCTGCCATGATATAAAACGCGCCGGTATAGGGGGCTTCGTAACCGTCAATCGGCAGGCCAAAGTCGCTGAGAATGGCAGCATTGTTGGTGTCGTAATAGGCCATTGCCGGAAGCTTGTCAGTAAAAGGGCCAAACAGCAGATCACCCTGCTTCATGGTGCGGAAGTTTTCGCCGTTGATCCAAATGAGATCAATACTGCCGTTTTCAGTGACGCCTGCTTGCACTTCGCCGACGACCTTATTCACCGCTTCTACGGTGTCATTAAGGGGGACTCGATTGAGGGTAACGCCGTATTCAGTTTGCAATCGCTCAGCGACCCAGCCATCCGCGTAGCCGTTAATTTGGTCGCTGCCGCCCCACATCGCCCAGTTGACAGTTGTGCCGCGAGCCAGGTTGGTGACTTCTTCCCAGGGGGTGGCGGTGGGGTCAAAGCGCAGGGTAGAAGATTGTTGAGGGGCGCAGCTAGCTGCGATCGCACCAACGGTCGTACCTGCAGAAAGTATCAAAAAGTAACGACGAGAAAAAGCCATAAGAAGATCAAGAAATAGAGTAAATGAACCAAAATTCAATCACGTATCAACCGGACGGGCTCAGTATTGCTATGCCCAGCGTATCGATATTGCTGTGACCGCTATTGCCGTAACGGTGCCTTAGTCAGACGCATGTTCCGACAGAAAAGCAGGTCAACAGCTGGTCAATAAACAGAAGCAGACAAATCTGACACGCGCATCGAAACCGATGCATCTGAGGCCGGAAAACACCAAAGTGCATCTGGCGGCAAATGTGCAAATGCGCTTTGCCCCACTGCAAAGTTGAGGCTAGGCGGAACCCAGGCCCGCAGGTTGAGGCCAGCGGCTGTTTTTAGCGCCAAGTGTCGCTGCGTGCCAATGAAGCGGTTTTGAATCACTGTGACTGGCAGCAAATTCGTCCCACAAATTTGATCAGCTAGCAGATGAATCCTTTCGGGCCGAATGGTCACCTGCACGGCCCCTTGCTGAGGGTAGGCCGTGGTTAAGATATCGCCGCCTGCGAGCGTTAGCTTATGCGCTTCGGCCGTGGCCGTAAAAAAGTTAACGCCGCCAAAAAATCGGGCGACTGTTTCATCGGCGGGCTGCTGATACAAGGTTTCGGGCGTATCGACCTGACGCAAGCGGCCCTCAAACATCAGCGCAATGCGATCAGAAATCACCACGGCTTCTTCTTGGTCGTGCGTCACCACCAGCAGGGTCACGCCAATTTCTTCTTGCAGGCGCAAAATTAGCTCCTGCATGTTCCCGCGCAGATTGGCATCTAAGGCCGAAAGGGGCTCGTCGAGCAGGAGAATTTTGGGCTGAATGACCAGTGCCCTCGCCAAGGCCACCCGCTGCGCCTGTCCGCCCGATAGCTCAGACGGACGACGATGGGCAAATCCGCCTAACTGCACCTGATCGAGCATGGCGATCGCTCGTTTTTCTCGCTCAGCTCGCCCAATGCGCCGCATTTTAAGCCCAAAGGCTACGTTTTCACCCACGCTGAGGTGAGGAAACAACAGACCCTTTTGCAGTACCAGGGCCATATCTCGTCCTTCGGGAGGGACTAAATTGAGCGATCGCCCTTCTAAAAAAATTTTGCCTGTATCGGGCCGCAGCACACCTGAGATCATCTGCAAGGTTGTGGATTTACCGCAGCCCGAGGGGCCTAACAGGGCGAGCCGTTCGCCTGCCTTGGCCTCTAACCACAGGTCTTGAACGGCGGGTATGCCGCCAAAGCATTTGGTGAGCTGCTGCACCGAAAAGTAAGCCGACTCGGCCTGCTGATGAGCCTCTCGATTGGCCTGCTGATGAGCCTCTCGATTGGCCTGCTGATGAGCCTCTCGATTGGCCTGCTGATGAACCTCCCGATTGGCCTCTGGAATGGCCTCTGGAATGGCCTCTGGAATGGCCTCTGGATTAGACATTTCCTAACCCTCCTATCGCCGCATCGTCATTGAGTGCTCGGCTCGAAAAGAGTAGAAAAATCAGCGCCGGGAGCAAAGAGGTAATGGCGATCGCCGAGCTTAGCCCCGTATTCCCGCCTTGCAAAGCGGTAAACAGTACCATCGGCAGCGTAAATACCCGTCCGCTGCCGACAAAAAAGGTCAGCAAAAACTCATTCCAGGAGATTAAAAACGCAAATAGCGCACCCACCACCACACCGGGCGCAATTAGCGGCAGAGTGATTTGTTGTAGCACCTGAATGGGAGAAGCACCGAGCGATCGCGCCTGAATTTCATAGTCGGGGTCAAAATTAGCATAAACGCTGCTGAGAACTAGAGTCATATAAGGAATGGTGGGGAGTAAATGAACTAACACCACACCGATTATCGTGCCGCTAAGCCCCAGGCGAATGAGAATAAACTGAATGCCCATTAAAGTTGCCAGTGGAGACACAATAATTGGCAGCAGCAAAAAAAGTTTGATTGCCCCTTTACCGGGAAAGTTTCTGAGCCCTAACGCCCGTCCGGCGGGCAGTCCTACCAATAGGGCAAGCCCGGTAGAGGTTGCGGCAATCACCAAACTTTGGCCAAAGCCCTGACCCACTTTAGTGCTGGTTGTCAGCAGGTCGCTCCAGTTTTGCAGCGTCCAATCGGGCACGAGCTGCGGAAAGTACCAACCCTGGGCAAATGACCAAATCAGCAGCGGCAAAAAGGGTAAAAACAGCACCCCAATAATCAATAGCAATACAATTTTTCGAGTCATAAGGTTTTTTGAGATCTTATTTTGAGATCTTATTTTGAGATCCTAATTTTTAGGTCTTATTCTGAGCTTCCCATGAACGACCAAACCAACGGCCAAACGGTTTTTCGGAGCCCAGCCACAGGTAAATCGCAATTGATGTCATGGAGATCAGCGAGAGCATTAAACCCAGTGCGATCGCCACACTTCGCTGATTCAAGTCCACATTGGTAAAGGCCTCATACACCAAAATTGGCAGCGTTTTGGGTGTGGTAGAACCCAATAAAAAAGGCACCTCAAAAGATCCAAACACAAAGCCAAATACAATTAAGCTCGCCGATATAATCCCTGGCTTTAGTAGCGGCAGAGTCACATGCCAAAAGCACTGCCACGGCCCTGCGCCCAATGCCCGCGCCTGCATGCCCAACTCAGGCTGAATGCCTCTGAGCACTGCCAGCAAAATCAGCGTAATAAACGGCACTTCTTTCCACACAAAGTGAATCAAAACGCCCAAGTTAGCCCGGTCGTTTACCAGCAGCGGAAAGTTTTGATCAGAAGCAATCAGGCCCAGGCTAAACAACACCCGCGAAAGCAGGCCACTGGGTGAAAGCAGCAGCAAAATACCGGCAATCCCGACTAAATGCGGAATCGGTAGAGTCAGCTGACAGGCAAAGCTAGCCCAGCGGCCTGCCCGCTGAAGCATTACCGCTAGGCCAATGCTCAAAAAGGTAGAGAGGGCAGTGGCAACAATGGCAATGTACAAGCTCAATTGCAATGACTGCCAAAAGGCCCGAGAACTGAGCACCTGCTGGTAAGCTGCCAGAGATAGCGAGCCGTCGCCCATAATGCCAATCAGGCCGATGCTTTGACCCAGCGCCAGCAACAGCCCACCGCCAAACAACAGGCCCACTATTGAGACCGCAGGCAGTAGGAGTAAGTAAGCCTGAAAAGTTGGATTTAAATCTTCCCAGCGCCATTTCCATTCGTCTTTCCAACGTCCTTTCCAATGTTCTTTCCAATGTTCTTTCCAGCGTCCTTTCCAGCGTCCTTTCCAACGACCAGATTTAGCGCTCATGGTAGTGGCTCCTCTAGTAGCGACATTACCTCGGCCCATAGTTGGCGAAACTGCTGTTGGCTCTTTTGCAGTCGGTCTCGTCGTTCAGCGGCGCTAGGCCCTGTTTCTTGGTCGTACCAGCGGTTAGCGGTTATCCAGTAGCCTGCCGTCCAGCAGAGCGATCGCACCGCCGGAAAGGCTCCAAAAGCAGCCAAATGAATCCGCATTTTGGCCGCTAACTCAGCATTCTCTAAAGCCTCGTAATAGGTCTCTAAAAAAAACTGCCGGTCAGCGGCGGGCATTGCATAATCTCGGTAGCGACGCACCGTTACAGGCGATAAAAAATGGCCCAAGTCTCCAGCCGGTGAGCCCAGTTCAGCCCATTCCCAATCGATCAAAAAAGCCTGCTGGTCATCAATCACCCAATTTTCGTAGGTATGGTCGCTATGGACTAGGCAAACATGAGCATTTTCCAATAGTTTTTGCTCAGCCGGTAGTCTTGCCTCAGCCTTGGCCAGCACCGCGTGCAGCATTTCAACTATTTCAGGATCGGCCTTGGCAGAGGTTAAATAGGGCTGTGCATACTGTTGTGATTCGGCAAAGAACGACGTTAACGGTCGCTCAATCCGCTGCATAGGCGGCGAGAGCCTATCTAAATGTTGATGACTTTTGTCTAGCGGCAGTCGATGCAGCCGGGCCAGCGTATGGGCACATCGCTGAAGATGAGGACGGCTATAGTCTAACGGCTGACCTGCCAGGTAGTTGGTTATTAAATAAGTATAAGGAAAGCGCTCAGAGGGCGTAGTGCGAGCAGCGAGCAAACTTTGGCTGATGCCCGTTCCCTGTAGATATTGTAGGACGGTGGCCTCAAAAGCTGTAAGCCGACTAAAGTCACCTTCAAATCTTTGATTGGGTGTGTTGACAGCAACGCGCACCAGGCGATCAGTCCCCAGGCGAAAGATCACGTTGGCTTCTCCATGGGCCAAAAGCTGTAGCGTGAGGGGAGCCTCATCGGCAACAAAGCGCTGGATCGGGTCGCCATCTAGCGCCTGAGCGAGCTGCGCTTTGAGCCGTTCGAGATTGAGGGAAACAGTCGGCACTAGAGAATTCACCCATTAAAAGAGGTATCGAGCGATTTTGCCATTGTTGAGTCTCAAGGCGCAAGAGGGCTTTAAAACATTCCATAAACGGCATGTGCTTGAAACACTCGTTCTCTCAAATTGCTCTCAGCTGGCTCTCAGCTGACCTAAAGCGATTTGCCGAACAGCCTAATGCTTTGATGCAAATGTAATGGCCGGATGTACTGACCAGATGTGCTTGTCGCACCTGCACAACCGATTAAACAACACAAATCACGCAACACAAATCAAATAATACGACCTAATTGTGTTTTTCTTTCAGAAACTTAGAGTCTGTCAAAAGAAATAGATAGGGATATGTCGCAAGTTAGGAAGATTGTCTTTTTTTGGCAGCTCAAAAGGCTGAATTTACAACACTGGGGGAAGAATGTTCATTTACTGCAAAGGAGAGAGGTTAAAATCTTTACGATCAGCGCACACTGAATACCTGCCTTTACCATTTTTTGACTTTCTGCCTGACTTTCTGCCTGATAGCTTTCATCCCGCTTTTCACCTTTTCTTTTCTCACGCAGTTTTTAGAGCGTTTTTTCAGAGTGTTTTTCAGAGTGTTTTTTTACAGTGCTATGGACAAAGCCCTATGACGACTGTTGCCTTAAAGCAGTATCCAAGTCAGTATTCGGCAACAGTATCATCTGCTGATTCTCTGTTGGAAACGGCAACCCGCATTGCAAACCAAGCCGCTTTGCGGGCAGCCTCGCTAGATTGTGCCGGTGCCTTTCCGGCTGAAGAATTTACCCAGTTAGCCGCCGCCGGTTTGCTAGCAGCTCCCATCCATCCAGCTTATGGGGGCATTGGTTTGGGTTTTCAGTCGGATCAAACTGGGCTGCTGCTTCAAATTTTGAAACAAATTGGGCGCGGTAACTTGTCTTTGGGACGAGTATTTGAGGGACATATCAATGGACTTCAGCTAGTGCAGACTTTTGGCCGGCCCGAACAGGTAAAGGCGTTGGCTCAAGATGCGCTGGCGGCTAAAGTGTTTGGGGTTTGGAACGCTGAAGCTGCCGATGGGGTCAAGATAGTTCCGATTGGGGGCGATCGCTATCGCTTAGTAGGCAGCAAAACGTTTTGTTCGGGCTGCGGCTATGTGGAGAGACCTTTTGTAAATGGGGCGCTGCCGGACGGTCGTTGGCAAATGTGCATTGTGCCCATGGAAAAGGTGAATGTGGAGGTGGATGCGAGCTGGTGGCAGCCGCCTGGGATGCGGGCTTCGGCTAGTTACAAGGTGGACTTTACAGGGGTTGAAGTTACTAATGCAGCGCTGATTGGTCAGCCGGGTGACTATTTTCGTCAGCCCTGGCTAACGAGTGGTGTTGTGCGCTTTGCGGCGGTGCAGTTGGGAGGGGCAGAGGCGCTGTTTGATGCGACTCGTACCTATTTGCAGGGGCTAGGACGCACGGATCATCCGCATCAGCAGGCGAGGCTGGGGCAGATGGCGATCGCACTCGAACAAGGCAACCTTTGGCTCCAGGGAGGTGCTAATAAAATAGAGCAGTATGCGCCTGTTTTTGGGGACATGCCCAGCGCTAATCTTGAGGATACTGAAGATATAGAGGATATGGAAGAAAAGGCAGATCGTATGCAGCTCGTGCAATATTGCAATATGGTACGCACCGCCATTGAGCAAATTTGCATGGATATGATTCAGCTCTCCGAGCGGTGCATTGGCACGAATGGCTTGCTGCCGCCTCATCCTATGGAGCGCATTATTCGAGATCTAACGCTGTATTTACGCCAGCCTGCTTTTGATGCTTCTTTAACGGGAATTGGAGAATATGTTCTCACCACAAAAGCACCCGCTAGAGATTTATGGATATAGCTGAGGATAAGGCTGGGAATAGGGCTGGAGAGATTGCTATGGATTCGCCTAGTTGTACGCCTAGTTGTACGCCTAGTTGCAACAGCGTTGTGTCATCGGCTGCGTTGCCGGTGGCGATAGAATCTTTGCCTTTATACTCAGCGGATGAGGCTTTTCGCGGCTGTTACAAAGCGGTTGTCGTCGCGCCGCATCCCGATGATGAAACACTGGGCTGCGGAGGGGCGATCGCGCTTTTGCGCCAGCGCAATATTCCAGTACATGTGCTGATTATGAGCGACGGTACGCAGTCTCATCCTAGATCTAAACAGTATCCTGCCGACCGACTGAGGGCACTGCGAGAGTCGGAGGCGATCGCAGCACTGCGGCTATTACACGGATTGCCAAGCGAAGTTACCTTTTTTCGCTGGCCCGATACGGCAGTTCCCCATCCTGGAGATCAACATTTTGCGAGGGCGGTTGCGCAGTGCGATCGCGCCCTTCAATATCACGCGCCCAACCTAATATTCTTGCCCTGGCAGCACGACCAGCACTGTGATCACCAGGCCAGCTATCAAATTGTGCATCACTGCTTAAATAGCTGGCCTATGCCGCCGCGCCAGCTTGCCTATGCCGTATGGGGGAGCCGCACCGCCGGGTTGCCTGCCTTGCCAACGGGCGAAACCGGATGGCGACTCGACATCTCCACCGTTAAAGCGCTTAAATACCAAGCGGCCATGGCTCATAAATCTCAAACCACTTGCCTCATTCAAGACGACCTGAGTGGATTTCGCCTAACGCCCACGATGCTCAACAACTTGATCCAGCCTTGGGAGACTTACTTAGAGATTCTTGGACAATCTTAGGAAATTTTAGAGATTCTTAAATATCGACTTATGACATCCTTACCGCCCCGCCCCGATCGCATCCCCGAAAAACGCTCTCCTAACTCTTCTTTGTCGCCTGACTACTTTGAGAAAATGTATGCCGACAATCTTGATCCTTGGAACTTTGAAACTAGCGAGTATGAGGCTCAAAAATACGCGGCAACCCTCGCAGCCCTGCCCAAGGCACGGTATCAGTCTGCTTTTGAAATTGGTGGCTCTATTGGTGTCCTCACCAAACAACTCTCCGACCGCTGCGATTCTCTACTGTCTGTAGATGTGTCTGAGCAGGCGCAAGCCCGTGCCAAGCAGCGGTGTCAGCATCTACCGCAGGTGCAGTTTGAGGTAAGGCAAATCCCTCATCAGTATCCCTCTAAAATGTTCGATCTGACTGTTGTTTCTGAGGTGGGCTATTATTGGGGGCATACTGATTTGCCGATTGCCCAACAGAAAATTGCCGACCATTTGGAAACAGGCGGACACTTGCTGCTAGTACATTGGACACCTTATGTAGATGATTACCCGCTAACGGGCGATGAAGTTCATGAGGCTTTTTTACAGCAGGTGGGCCAGGTTTATCGCGCTTTAACGAGTAAAAGAGAAGAGCGGTATCGCTTGGATTTGCTGGAGCGTCTGTAAAATAATATATGGATTGTCTTGCTCGAATGAATTTTGCTTTTGCCGAATGGCTTGAATCCTGGCGCGTAGCTGCATATTAGCTCGACTAATTTCAGTGGTGGCCTTTAGTAGCTGTTGTAAATCAAGTTTTTGCTTTTGGTAGTTTGCGATCGCCTCAACGAGCCTGCCAAATGTAGCGGTTTCTTCCACCGCCTGCCGTAAATGAGTAGGACAAAGGCCGAGCTGTTTTGCCAACAGTTCAGCTGTTCGCTCATAGGGCCGAATTTCAAAACACTGCCCTTGATGGACTGCTGACCAAATTTGTCTCAGCTGCTGGCGCAACAAAAAGCGTGATTCTGTAATTTGAGGAAGTTCAGCCAAATGAGCCTGGCGCTTTCGGCTAGAGTGGGCCAGCGCTTGAAGTAGCTTTGATAAACCTCCCGTCGCCCGACCTTGCTGCCGAGCGCTGGTGAAAACCTGGACGTTCAAGCTATGTCGAATTTTGGCATCTGCCCGTTTTAGCTGTTGGTACAAAGCCACATCTTCTTCATCTTGTACCAAAGGCATACCACCAATTTGGCCGTACATGGTTGCCAATACAGACATGTTGGCACCATTGTATTGGGAATGCCGAGGCCAACTATCATGAATTTGCGGATCAATTAGGCATTCAAGCTGCGCGCTTAAATACTCGTGCCCCAAGCGGCGCAAATAGTACAGCGAAATGTCAGATCGCATCCCCGGCTCGGCTGCTCGCCGAGTGATAATTCGCCCCCCAACTGCCTCTACGCCCAGATCAAATTCACGAATCAAAGCGCTGATCCAACTCGGAGAAACTCTAGTGTCTCCATCTGTAGAGGCAATTATTCTGTTCTGTAAGCCTATTAAAGACAATCTTCGATAGGCTTCGTCCATTACCATTTGCCGAACTTTTCCCACATAGGCATCGGCTTTGGGTAGGTAAATATCAATGATATGTAGCTGAAGCTGCGGATAACACTCACGCAGTGATTCGCAAATATGAACGGTGCGATCGCTACAGTTGTTAGCGAGGATAAGCACTTCATAGAGGGTCGAATCTAGCGGGTTGCCTGCTGCGTCAATTTGCTGAGCGAGTGCCTTAATCACAGCGGGTAGTGTCTCTGCTTCGTTGCGTACAGGGATAGCGACACAAACGCGGCAGTTCTGAAGCGGGATAGTGTGAGTCAGTTGGGGTAAACCACACACCTTTAAATGAACTGAGTTTGAGATTGAGTTTGGAACTGAGTGTAAAACAACCCCTTTGGAATGACTTGAATCTAGCTGAGCTGGCCCAAAAGAATTTTTAGCTAGTTTTTGAGGGTTTGTTTCTTTTGTGCGTTCTGATGTCGTGAAAGGAGACACAATGGGAAAATCCTTGAGAAGCGTGTCTTAATTTTGACGACTCGCTTCTGCTGGTTCCTCTCTACAAAGTTGTATCTCCTTTTGTCTACAGCCCTAATTTTTCATTCGATAGGTGCTCTGTTTGCGGGGTTTGCAGGGTGCATTTTACTTCTGTTGTGGCCTGTCTGATAAAACATCGGCACCGCATTGTGAATTACCGTGAATTACCCAGTACGACGGGCTCTATTGAGAAAGTTAGCTATCTCGCTGCTTCAGTCCAGGGTTATACTCAGACCCGTGATGGCGGCGGTGTGGGCTGTTTGCTAGGCTACGCCTGTCAAGGTGAAAAAATGAACTATCCTTAATTTGTGGGTGCTTTATGGGTGTTTTTAGCAATCATAGATAAAATGGGCAATTTACGACCCAGATTTAATTTTTTTTGGGATTTTCTTCTAGGGAAATTAAGCTAGGAAAATCCAGGCGAGCTGAAGCTGCAAAGCTTTATTGACTCGTTGATTGTTGCATTGTTTTTTTAGTACAAACTTTTTACTTACGGTTCGCTCAAAAATATAGGAGGATATTAAATAGCTCAATCGCCCCAGGCCCCTTATTCTATCTAGTCTATGGCCGAGTTAATCAGTAATGAA
>LJZR01000110.1 GCA_001314865.1 Phormidesmis priestleyi Ana
ATTAACATCCATTCAGCTCTCAATCACTAAAATTCATCAGAACCTCGCTAGATTTCTCAATTCAGCGACTTCTTCGACTAAATCTATAACAGCCAATGCTAACCCAATAGTAAAGGTTGTCTCTGACTGAAGACGTGCAAAGCGCAGGACAGCATCTTCTATGAGAACGCCTGCGAGGCTAGCAGATTTGCCATACTGCCTATAGGTTTGGCCTAAATGAGGCCGCGCGATCGCTAGTCTTTCAGCGGTTGGCAATCGGTCTCGCTTTTGGTGAGAGTTGAACTTGGGATCAGAAGGCACGAGGTTCCATAGCTCGTTGGTGGGGTAAATAGCTATTGGCAGAATGTGGTCGAGGTGGTAATCAATTCCTTTCGTTCAAACGAGATGCACAAAAGATTGCCTCTCTGCTCGAAGCCGGACGGCTAAAAGGGATTCGTATACCTACAGAACAGGTAGAGCATCAACGCCTGCTGACCAGGACAAGAGCGCAGTTAGTTGAGGAATTGAGGAGAGTGCATCCCGCTTTTGCACTAAGTATAAATACTTAGCTTCAATTTTTCTGACCATTGCTAAGCTTTGATTAGCACCTACTCCAGGGATGTACTCAATGGATACCGATAAGCAAGCCAAAATCAAAGCTTATGCCCGCGAGATCGCAGCTCTACTGTATGAAGAGAGTGATCCTGAGCAATTGAATACCTTAGCAGGTATTGAGAGGGTTGTTCGCAGTCACATTCTCGAACAAGTGAGTCCTGAAATCGGCCTTTTTTTATCGAAACAGCAAGCGGCACCCAATCCGGACGGCAACGAACCATCACCAGCATCCTCGGCCCATTGCCCATAAGTCAAACTGACAGCCAAGGTACAGAAGTTTCAGAATATAGTTGAAGATCGCGTGCAAAGAGAGCTGCGGCTGCGGGCCACGACTCCCAATATGCAAATGGGGCAAGACAAATTCCTTAAACTGCTCTAAGGTCAAATGTGTGGGTATCCCTTGCCTTGCCTGAGATTGAGCCATTGTTACGCCTATAGACTGTCAACCTAATCAAACTAAGGTCTTTTGGGTTTGATCGGTGGAATAGCAAGTATCTGAAGGCTTTTAGCCAAATTCGCCTGCTGGAGAAACCCGCAATCAGTTGGCCTATTAGGTTGTCGGAGTAATAATAACTGTGTGAGCTTTGTCTAAAACACTGGCATTTTAGGATAGGTTGAACAGGTCGTAGGCTTATAGTACAAATAAAGGTATAAATGAAGATATTTTTCTGCTCACGGATTACCAGCCTTTTTCTGACTAGTTTTGTAGTATGTTCAGCAATTTTATTGACTCAAGAAGTACAAGCACAATCAGTGCAAACGAACCAAGGTAGGCAGTTTAACGGTCCAGAATATACAACAGCAAGACTCCATCAAGCTCTTCAAAGTGGTGATTTCAATTCAATCAACAACTATTACTGCACAAGGGAAAGAGCTATCGCAGAAAGAGCGGTAGGTAGCTCTGACGAACTCAGACAAGGTGTAGCTCTTCTTAACGCATATCTGCAAATTTCATCCAGCATATATTCTGTAGATATGTCTCAGCTATACTACGAGACAAAATATTACGAGGCCAGCGAAGGAAGAGCTGTTGTCGCTATCACCGGCAACGTTACTATCAGATCATCCGATGGGCGTTCTGCAACGTTGCCGTATAGAGAATTTAGTGCTTTCGGACGTGACTGGCTACGATTGATCTATGAAGATAACGAATGGAAGCTCTGTCACAATATCTAGAAAAAGGTTTTTCATCGCAAGAGTTTCACAAGATTACTTCGCTAATAGCTTCAGCGGCACTGCGACAGGGGACTTGTGGGTTCTCAAGTCCGGGTAGGTCAGGACGACATCGTTGATGGCCCGCAGCAGCGCTATCTTGTAGCTGGTCACCTTTGAGTCGTGCTTAAGAATGGTGCTGATGACTTTCTCTGGAGCGATGATGGTCATGGGTTGTTTTGATTTGCCTGCTTGATTCATGCTGCCGAACGGCTGAAGTTTATTCTTTCTCTCCTACCCATAGAACCCCCTCCAACGCCCTCACAGCAACAGAAAGTTCCCACTCTCTCGCAGCTCTTTGACAATTCGCGTCTGTCCGCCTGCGAACAAATGCAGCTCATCTTGTGCTCTAGTCATAGCAACATAAAGCTGCCGCCGCTCGCTCTCCGCTTTTGCCACATCCCTATCGTGACAGCCCCAAAACTGCTCAACCCACAGCAGCAGAACCGCCTTAAACTCCAGCCCCAATGAAGAGAGTGCCGTGACAATCCGCACGCCTGGGCGCTGGCTATCGTAAGTGCGCTTGGCCTCTGCGTTCTCTGTAATCCAATAGGGCTTCATCCCTTTTGTTTTCATCTCCTCAATCAAAAGGTGAAATGCGGCTGCTTCCTGATGGCTAATGTATTTGTAGACAATTGCAATATCCGAGAGACTATAGCCAGCCTCGCATAGCGCCTGCACCTGAGCGAGCGTTTGGTCAATAGATTCCCACTTAGAAGGTGCTGAGCGAAAGACGGGCATTGGGCCATGCCGCAGCGCCGCACTCGGTTTTACGGCTAGAAAAGCGCTGTCTGCCTTTGCCTTTGACGGCTTGAGCACATCCCAATCCGCCGATAGAATCTCTTGGGTATTGCGATAGTTTTGCGCCAGCTTTTTGGAACGCCCTATGGCGTTCACCCCGACGGACTTCCAAGAAAACTCCCGGCGTTTGTAGAGTCCCTGATTGCGGTCACTCACGATCATCAGATCGCCCTCTTCGGTATCTTTGAGCGCTGCTACACAACAGGGAAACCAACTTTTGTCAAAAGTATGCGCTTCGTCCACGAGCACAGCATCCCATCGCTTTTCTTCCTTCAGCTTTTGGAGATGTGCCAACACCTTTTCTCCGAGGTGCTGATTGTAGGCTTCCTCAGTTTTGAAAGATTTGGGACTTGGTAAGCGCTTCCAGAAAGACTTTGCCCAGCCGTGGAAATGCAGCACTTCAATGCACTCTTGATACTGCGGATTGCGCGAATCGCTGTGGAGCAAAGAGCGCAAGTGAGAAGCCAGCGTGATATTGAAACACAAAATTAGAATATGTTGCGGCTCTAGGCTATTGGCCAGGGCTTTGGCACGGGCAATCAAAATCATCGTTTTGCCCGAACCAGCAACGCCAGAAAGGACGCGGTGGCCAGCTTTCATGGTGCGAGCTAGTCGTTCCTGTTCGAGATCGAGGCTCAGCAGACGAGTGGCATGAGTGGGCAGGGGTTCATCTACTTCAGGTGGCAGACTGCTGGCGATAGCAGGCACCTCACGAACAATCGTGACGGGATGCAGGAGTCCTTTGATGGTGCTGATTTGGTCGGTTGTCAGCGGTGGGAAGGCAAAGTCTGTTTTGAACATGCCTTTCAATCGGGCAATGAGCTCACCGCTAGAGAAGTCTGCCCAGTCCAAGAGTTCATCGCGATAGGCGACAGCCGGTTTCTCTAGGACGGTATACAGCGCGTGCTCTCGGGCCTGAGCGGCTGTGATATTGCTCATGATAGCGCCAACGCCAATGGGGAAAGCGAGCGTCCCCTGATAGTTGCTATCTGGCCGACAGAGCAAGGGAAAGCCTGCCATCTTGTCCGCTACAGTAGAAAAATAGCCATGGCCTTGTTTGAGGGGATTGGCGTGGCTTTCAATTTTGGTTTTCCCTTCTCTTTCCCGTCGCAGTTGAAAAAAGTCGTGGCTAGCGAGTTCGATATTCCCGGCATACCAGCCCTTCACTTCGAGAATCAGTAGTCCAAAGGCTGGGCCAAGGATAATAAAATCAGGCAATAGTCTTTTGATGGTGGGCTCGTACCAGACCAGATAATTTTCTGGTAGTCGCTCTTGCAACACCTTAAACAACAGCTCTTCGCCCTTGCTTGCCTTGCTGGGGATGGTTTCGGGAATCATCTGAGCCATAGAGCAGGCGAAGTCGTTGTGAATAAAGGAATAGAGGGCACCGCTTCATTATGCCTACGGCTTCCAAGTTTGCAAGACCTGCCAGATCATGAGGGAGATCGCAATTGTGTAAGGATCGAGGATTAAATAATTGAGTCAATGTTAACTGGATTTGCCATTTCTCGCTCAGTGACTGATAGTAACGCTGCATTTGCTCTTCTATCTCAGCCGAATAAACACAACTCAGATTGTCATTAACTCAGACTATAGTGAGGGAAGAGAAGATTAGCAATAGGCAACATGGATACCCTTAAAAATCCGCGTATACAGGGACTGGTGACACTATCACTCATTGCCCTCGTTTGGGGAACGACCTTTCCACTGCTTAAGCTTTCTTTAGAAGATCTCTCTCCAGGACTGCTGACCTTTGGCCGATTTTTTTGCGCTGCCATTATCTTGATGCCCTTTGTCTTTCCGCTAGATCGCTCGCTGGTAAAAGATGGGGTGCTGCTAGGCGCAGTTTTTTTTTATCCCTCGCCACCCAAAACATTGGGTTAGAGACCATTGCCGCTAATCGAGCCGGATTTTTGATCGGTCTAAATGTGGTCATGGTGCCTTTGCTGGGGCCATTGGTCGGGCATGAGTTTTCAATCAAGGCACTGTTTTCGGGGGCGATCGTCCTTTTCGGACTGTGGCTAATGTCTTTAGAAAATGGTACCTTTGCCGTGGGCGATCTGTGGATGGTTGTCTGTGCTTTGAGCTACACCGTCTATATTCTATTGCTCGACTCGGTGGCGCAGCGCCATGCCGCCATCAAGCTTACAGGGGTGCAGATGGTGACTGTCGCATTTTTTGCGCTGATTTGGGCGCTCTCAGAGCGGTTTTCGCAAGGGCAAATGCCGATTTTTCATCTTAATATCTTTGTCATTGTGCTGTATTTGGGTGTGATAGCAACTGCTGCGACGACTTGGGGGCAAGCTTTTGCCCAGAAAAATGTATCAGCCTATGAGACCGCTTTGATCTATACGCTAGAGCCAGTTTTTTCTCTGTTGTTTGCCTTCTTATTGCTGCATGAAACCATTGGCGTTCGTGGGTTAGTGGGTGCGAGTTTTATTTTGCTGGGCATGGTTGTGAGCCAGCTTGTAACGTCAAGTGCGGCGGATGTAGGTAGCTCTGGTCAATAGATGGCTAGCTTCAGTAACAGCGGCTACAAAAGCTTGTAGATAAGGGCTGGTCAGGTGCTAACGTTTCAATTGCTGCCTTTAAAAGCAGCGAGCCACAGTCACCTGTAACCCGCTGCTCATCAGCCTATTCGCGAGCAAAGCCAAACGCTAGGCCGATGCGACCAACTGCTTAAAGCCCTTGCCCGCAGAGAATGCAGGCACGGTGGTTGCTGGTATCTTGAGGGTGTCGCCGGTTTTAGGATTGCGTCCCTCTCTAGCTTTGCGTTCACGAGGCTCAAAGCTACCGAAGCCC
>LJZR01000027.1 GCA_001314865.1 Phormidesmis priestleyi Ana
GCCGCTGTTGTCGCCGGACTGCTTCTGCGTCTAGCGTTAGGGTGGCTTGGATATGATAGTGGATGGCTGTGGGTATCGCTGTTTTAGACGGTCGGCCAGTATTGTCGTAATGCGGAGTTGGGTTTGAATGTGCTCGGTCGCTTGATCTAATCGTTTTTCTAGGGCTTTTAAGTCAGAAACTTGACGCTGACTCGATTCGACGACCAGCCATCGCTGACGGATATCGCTCTAGCTCATCAACGATACCGGCTATGATGCCCAGGTGGTCTAGGTTTTTGACTGCTATCGTATCCGTTATTTCTGTGATCGCTTGACCCTATCTACGCTCCTCCAATATCCTCTGCCATTATTCTCAATGTGACAATTCAAAGGGCGGAATGTGGGATAAATGTTGTATGAAATACAACTGAGATACCTGAAAAATGCGTTCTCAGTATTTTTCCTTAACCTGACCTTTACTTAACCGCGCTAGGTTTCGGTCAGAATACGGCTGTAGGCACTTGACTAAGCAGCTAGCCAATTCAACTTAATTCAGCTATTGCATTCAGCTACAGCGATTTAAGCCAACGGCGATGCTGCTCAGGTGCGCTTCAACTAAACGGTCAATCTTAAACTGGCCTTCTAACTGGATATTAAAGGAGTGATAGGTTCCATGCAATTCAAGACTCGCCCAGCCCGCCTGGCGTATTCTTTCTCTATTTTAGCGCTGACAGTTAGCCTAGCTGCCTGCGGCGGTGGTACAACTACTGCTGATGTTGCAGACCCAGCCGCTGACGGCAGCGTTCCCGAAGGCTCCGGTGTAAGTGGTGATGTTCAAATTGACGGATCGAGTACCGTTTTCCCAATTTCTGAGGCAGTCGCCGAAGAATTTCAGCTGGCTAACCCCGGTACTAACGTCACGGTTGGCGTCTCTGGAACTGGCGGGGGCTTTAAAAAGTTCTGTGCTGGCGAAACTGACGTTTCCAATGCATCTCGGCCAATCAAAGCGGAAGAGATGGCAGCTTGTGAAGCGGCGGGTATCGAGTTTTTTGAACTGCCCATTGCGTACGACGGCCTTACCGTGGTGACCAATGCTGAAAATGACTTTGCTCAGTGCTTGACGATTGATCAGCTCAATGCTATTTGGTCTCCTGAGTCAGAAGGCTCCATTACTAACTGGAATCAGGTTGATCCCTCTTTCCCCGATCAGCCTTTGGATCTGTATGGTCCCGGTACTGACTCGGGTACTTTTGACTACTTTACTGAGGCTATCAACGGTGAAGAAGGGGCTAGCCGTGGCGACTATACTGCCAGTGAAGATGACAATGTCATTGTAACGGGTGTAACGGGTTCGTCGGGATCGATGGGTTACTTTGGCTATGCTTACTACGAAGAGAGCTCAGATGTGCTCAAATCGGTTGCGATTGAAAACGAAGCTGGCGAATGTGTAGAGCCTTCTGTTGAAACTATTGCAGATGGTTCGTACAACCCGCTGTCTCGTCCTATATTCTTTTACGTCAGTAAAGAATCTTACGAGACAAAGCCTCAGGTTAAGGCATTTGCTGACTTCCACCTCGATCCGGCCAATGGCGGTTTGATCGGTGAAGTTGGCTATGTCCCTCTACCTGAAGATATTGCTCTTGCTGGTAAATCGCGGCTTGATAAAGGAGAGACTGGCAAATCTCCTATCTAGTGCAAAGGGGGCTGGCGAGTGTCAGCCCCTAATTGTCACCTAATTAATTGTCAATAATGACCGTTAATGATTGGTCTTCTAGGCTTTTCTGTTTTTTGCTCGCGGTTTTTTACGAATCCCAACTTCAAACGCTTGTACCTGCGGCGATCGCTCACCCCGAGGCTAATCCCCAAGGTGCCTTGCCAGTCAACATTTTTTATCTGAGACCTTCTGTTATGACAGCTGATGCTCCTTTGAATGTAGCGGTGGGTGAATGGAAGCCAAATCGCGATCGCGCCAAGCTCATTCAGACAATCGTTAAGTTTATCTTTGGTTCTTTTGCCGCGATTTCTGTCGTGACCACACTGGGGATCATTGGGACGCTTATTTTTGAGGCGATCGCCTTCCTCCAAGAAGTCCCCCTTTCCCAGTTTTTAACCGACACTCGCTGGACGCCGTTATTTTCCAGTAAGCAGTTCGGCATTATGGTGCTCGTGAGCGCCACCCTCATGATTTCGTTTATCTCTATTTTGGTCGCGCTGCCATTAGGGCTGTTATCTGCTGTTTGCTTGAGTGAATACGCGAGTCCTAAAGTTCGCCGTGTGCTTAAGCCTATTCTCGAAATCTTGGCAGGTGTGCCTACAGTGGTATATGGCTACTTTGCTTTACTCACCGTGACCCCCTTCTTACAGCGGTTTCTGCCTAATTTACAAGGTTTTAACTCGCTCAGCGCTGGCTTGGTATTAGGCATTATGATTACGCCCATGGTGGCTTCCCTTAGTGAGGATGCCATCTATTCAGTGCCTCGTGCCCTTAAAGACGGTGCCTATGCTCTCGGTGCAACTAAGCGTGAAGCCACCACGTCAGTAATCTTGCCAGCCGCCCTTTCTGGAATTGTCGCCTCGCTTATTTTGGCGGTTTCGCGCGCGATTGGTGAAACCATGATTGTGACGCTTGCTGCGGGTTCCAACCCAACCTTAGGGTTCAACCCCTTTGTTCCTGTTATGACCATGACAGCCTACATCGTACAGATTACAAAGGGCGATGCCCCTCACGGCACGCTTGAGTACAAAACTATCTACGCGGTGGGAATTACCCTGTTTTTGATTACCCTTGCACTGAATATTTTCAGTTTCTGGTTTGTTCGCCGCTTCCGCGAAAAGTACGACTAAGCCGTTTGAATCAATTATTTGAATCAATTAATGTACGTAGCAAAGACTCAGGAATAAGGTTTCGTCATGGATTCACAGATTTCTTCTAGACCCTCTCCGGAAGATGGTCAAAAGGTTTTTAAAAGTAGCGAATTTAAGCCAAATATATCTGGCCGTTACCGCTTAGATCGCGCGTTTGCGATCGCAGCTTGGGCTGCAACCGGAATTTCGGTCGCGATTTTGGCTTGGTTGCTGTTGACCATATTGGTAGATGGTCTTGGCACGCTCAATTGGAATTTCATTACCAGTTTGCCTTCTCGAAGGGCTGAAAGAGCAGGTGTCATTGCTGCCTTAGTCGGGACAATTTGGTTAATGATCGTTGTGGCAGCGTTCTCTTTCCCGGTGGGGGTCGGTGCAGGCATTTATTTAGAGGAGTTCGCTGAAGACAACTGGTTTACCCGGATGGTTGAAGTGAACATCGGTAACCTGGCAGGGGTTCCGTCTATTATTTATGGTCTACTCGGTCTGGCCATTTTTGTACGGGTGCTAGAGCCCATCACGGGTGGCCGCAGTGTTTTATCGGGGGCGCTCACGCTTTCTCTCCTGATTTTGCCGGTTATTATTGTGGCCACTCGGGAGGCGCTGCGGGCAGTTCCGGGCAGCATGCGGCTGGCGGGTTTTGCCCTGGGTGCAAACCGTTGGCAGGTCGTGTGGAGCCATGTTTTACCTGCTGCGATGCCGGGCATTCTCACGGGCGTGATTTTAGCGCTTTCGCGGGCGATTGGTGAAACGGCGCCATTGCTTGCAGTTGGCGCAGCGGTGTTTATTTCCTTTTTGCCCACTGGTTTGAACAGTCAGTTCACGGCGCTGCCGATTCAAATTTATAACTGGGTGGGTCGCCCGCAGGAAGAGTTTCACCACATTGCCGCGTCTGGCATCATTGTGCTGATGACGGTTTTGCTGATGATGAATGCGATCGCCATTTACTTGCGCAACCATTTTCAGCAGGCTAAGGAATAAACCTCTGACGACAGCACTTTGCTGAGCCCCTCACGTTATATATTTGCAAACCTTTTCACGACGACTAATCGCTACAGACTCGCTACAGCTCGCTACAGACCTTGCAGACACCTCTGCTGTTCTCCCGAACTTACTATCTATCATGGCAAATCCTCTTTTTTCTTCTACAGTTACGGATGTTTCGTTAGAAGCGACGCTTCAAGCCGAAAAAGTTTCGGTTTACTACGGCAATAACCTTGCGGTTAAAGACGTTTACCTCGATATCCCCAAGAATCAGGTGGTGGCCTTTATTGGCCCTTCTGGTTGCGGTAAAAGCACAATCCTGCGATGCTTTAACCGCATGAATGATCTGATTCCTTCTGCTAGGGTAGAAGGCCGAATCACCTTTGATGGTGAAGATATTCATGGCAAAAAGGTAGATCCTGTAGAGCTGCGTCGCCGTGTCGGTATGGTGTTTCAAAAGCCAAACCCTTTTCCTAAGTCTATTTACGACAACATTGCCTTTGGCGCTAAAATCAATGGCTACCAAGGCAATATGGATAACTTGGTTGAAAAATCGCTCCGGGGCGCTGCCTTGTGGGATGAGGTTAAAGACAAGCTTAAGGAAAGTGGGCTAGGGCTCTCGGGTGGGCAACAGCAGCGTTTATGTATTGCGCGGGCGATCGCAATTGAACCCGAAGTTATTTTGATGGACGAACCCTGCTCCGCGCTCGACCCAATCTCTACCATTAAAGTAGAAGACTTGATGAATGAGCTGAAGAAGCAATACACCATCGTGATTGTGACTCACAACATGCAGCAGGCTTCTCGCGTGTCTGATCGCACTGCCTTTTTTAATGCGATCGCCACCGAAAAAGGCGGCAAAATGGGCTACTTGGTAGAGTACGACAAAACCGAAAATATCTTTGGCAATCCCAAAGAAGAATACACCCGCGACTATGTCTCTGGGCGATTTGGTTAAATCCTTACCTGAGTCACGTTTCTAAACTTTAGTCAGGGCGTAGCCTCCTTGCGCCCTGACTACTCCTTTCCCTTTCTATCGCTGTAACAGCAGTAGCCCAGCCTGCATTCCCCCAATCACAAAGCCTAAAATTCCGCCCAAATTTACAATCGCCTGTAGCTCGTTTCTCACAATGGTGTTAATGGCCCGCTCCAACTCCTGCGGCGATGTGGCATTCACCCGCTCGATAATCACCTGATCGATGTTGAGAATCGGAATGGCCTGCATCACAATCACTTCCAAATCTCGCTCTAAATACCGCTCTAAAATTAGCGCTAGCTCTTGACTCACCATGTCCAAAGACTCGGTCATCACCGCAGATGACTGCAATCGGCTGAGCAGCTGCATGGCCAGCTTCTCCCAGTCAATTGAAACACTCAGCGTTTGCAGCAGCTCGCTGCCATTGTTTTTAAGATAGGTTTTGATGGTTTGCCGTAGCGTTCGCCGCAGCTGTCTGACCGTAGAGACTGGAAGCTCTTGCAGCGAAAACCGCTGAAGCCATGTTTGCAAACGCACCTTAACGCCCAGTCCGGCCGTTAGTTCCGCGATCCGAGCGTTGCTTTTCTCAGGATCTTCTGTGCAGATAGTGCGCAAGCGAGTGAGCGTGTTACGAACGCCAAATATGTTTGCAACAACCCAGTACGTGCCGCTGGTTTTAGATCGCAGCGTTTCGTCAATCACTTGGATGTTGTAATCGCTCAAAAAATCGACCAGCAACAGGCGTACTCTATTCGGCGGTAGCAGGCCGTTGACCATCCAGTCGGACACTTGAGATGCCTGCTCAGCGTTGAGCTGAAAGTCAAGCAGCACTTGGTCAAATATTTGGTTGAGCTGTGCTTCTAAAAAATCTTCTCGCCTAGACCACACTCGCAATAGTCTGGGCAGTGATTGACCCATTAAATCCTGCAAGACCTTGCCGAGAATTTTGGCTGTTTTGTTTTGGCTACTGCCCTGCATTTGCTCTAGGGCTAGGCTCAGCAGCCAGCTAATGGCCTTTTCGGTGCGTTCGGTTTGTAGTAGGCGACGAGCTAGCTTTTGCATTTCCTCAGGTGTGAGGAGCGATCGCATAATCACATCCGAAATTTTTTGCGCTAGCCGCTGCTGGTTGCTTGGAATCAACCCCGGTGTAAAGGGAATTTTGAGGCCTAAAAACATTTTCGGCCGATAGGGCCGAAACAGCATTTTTATCGCAATATCATTGGTGAAATAGCCAATGAAGCCCCCTAGTATTGGCGGCAAAAACACTATCCACAAATTGGCCCCATTCATATCGTCTCTTTGATTGAGTCGCTCTCGTTAGGCAGCTAGTTTAGGCAGCTGGTTTAGGCAGTTAGTTCAAGCAGTTAGTTCAAGCAGCTAGTTCAAGCAGCTATTTCGTTGCCACCAAAACGCCCATCATTCCCCCTGCAATAGGGTAGTGGATGGCGCTGGTAAACCCGGCAGCTTTTGCCAAGCTCATCTGCTCGTGCCCTAGCGGAAAGCGATCTACGCTGGGACTAATGTAAGCATACTCTTCACTGAGTCCAAATTTTTCCGCCGTAGGGACGACTACGGCGTTTAGGTACCACTGTTGAAACTGACTCATCAGCGGGTGGGTAGGCTTATGAAAATCGAGAATGGCTACTTTTGCGTCTGGTTTTATCACTCTGTGCAGTTCGCGCAAGCCTTGTGGAATATCGGTTAGGTTGCGCAGTCCGTAGGCCATTGTGGCTGCATCAAAGCTGTTGTCCTCAAAAGGCAGATTCAGGGCATCGGCTTCTGTCCACCTTAAGCGCGCTTGCAGATGCGGATGACTCAATTGGGTTTTTTGCGCTGCGATCGCTAGCTGCTCTACCGCAAAATCCGCCCCGACTACCTGCCCGGTTTCCCCTACCTGTCGAGCCAGTAACAAAGCCAAGTCTCCACTGCCGCAGCACACATCCACACACTTCATGCCTGTTGCCGCACCGCTCCACAGCACTGCCATCTGCTTCCATACCTGATGCAGGCCAAAGCTCATATCCCGATTTATCTGGTCGTACTGCGGCGCAATCCGATCAAACAGCTGACGAATTCGATTCGCCTCGGGTTGAGTGGATGAAGTCAGTGAACTATCGTTCATGTGCTTATAATCACTTCCCATCACTTCTCATTGCTTCTCATCGGCACAGTCGCATCTATACAAAAACCTCAAGCTCAAAAATTCAAGCTCAAAAAGGCTCAGGTGAGTTCTCAAGCAGCTTTTACATCATGACACAACTGCTAGAACTCAAACCGCTAGAACTCGAACCGCTAGAACTCAAACTGCTAGAACTCAAACCGCTAGAACTCGAACCGCTAGAACTCGAACCGCTAGAAACTTAAGCTATGCCACTGATGTTTTTAGGCAAAGTGCTAATTGAGGTGCAATTAAGCTCAGCAGCTGAGTGACATCGCCGACGGTTGCATACGCTGTGTTCCACTGAAGGGACAGCGCTGCTAACGGTTGATCTTGATACGTGACCGGGACAACAGCATGGCATTGAGTGCCACCTGCGTATAGCGCTTCGCTGACTTTGGCTTCGTCTGACTGGATATTGACTGCCGCCTGGGCGGTTTGAGTCGCGATCGCTGCCTTTACCATTTCACTCGCCGCTGTCATCGGCTCATCAACCTCGCCATAGCAACCCGCCCCTTTCTGGTTAGTCAGGACAAGCGCGCAGGCATCGGCCTTTAAAATTTGGCCAAAGCTACTGGCTAAAAAGTTCAACAGCTCGTCAGTCGTCATTGACCGTGCTGCCAACTGCCCAACCGAGACCATGAGTTTAGATTGTTTTTCAGCAAGATGCAGCGCTTCATTTTGCTGCTTAATCAGGTCGTAAGTTTCTGATGCTCGCTCCACTACACTTTTTAGCTCGTCAGGGTCCCAGGGTTTTGTAATATACCGATACACCTGCCCTGCATTGATCGCATCTACTAAGTCTTCTACATCGGTGAAGCCAGTGAGAATAATTCGCACCGTATCTGGAAAATCAGGTACGGTTTTGCTTAAAAACTCTGTGCCTTTCATCTCTGGCATGCGCTGGTCAGAAATGATTACAGCGACTTCGCCTTCTTCAGCGAGAACCTGTAGCGCCGCTAGGCCGCTTTCTGCGCGTAAAACTTTGAACTCTCGGCGGAAAGTGCGGTACAGCAAGTCTAAGTTGTCGGGCTCATCGTCAACAACGAGCATTCTTGGCTTTTTGGAAGGAATATAGCTGGCCAGCGTCAATGGACTAAGGGTTGTCATAGTAGGCGATCGCGCGTCTTTGGCTTCTTTGTTTCAGTAAGCCCAAGCACTCATCAAAAATAACCGTCCTAACCTTTACGCTCAATGATCCGCACAGGCTCAATCAGCGCTAATTTCTAACAGTTCTACTACATTGCCATCAGGATCTTTCACAAACAGTGCGGCCCTGCCAGACGAACTCATTTGAAAGGGAACAGCGCGCGCGCTTAGGGCTTGTTTGACGGCATTGAGATCATGAATTGCGAAGGTAATGTGCGGATGGCGGCCCCATTTGTCTTCTCGGGCCGGATTTTTCGCCCATTCGCTGACGATTAAATGCAGCTGAAAATCTCCGATTTGATACCAAGTACCTGGAAAAGTCAGGTTTCTCTCTCCTTTGGTAAGCCCCAAAATTTCGGTATAAAACTGCTCGGCTTTGTCCAAATCACTGACCTGTAGGGCAACATGCAGGGGATATAAAATATCTGCCATCAGCTTTTCGCTCTCTCTGTTTACTGTACGCTGTACGCTTATTATTGACGGGTTGAGATTATTGACGGGTTGATTCTTTAGAAACTCGCCCTCTAGTGTCATTTCTCTAGTGTCATTTCTCTAGTGTCATTTCTCTAGTGTCATTTCTCTAGTGTCATTTCTCTAGTGTCATTTCTCTAGTGTCTTCTATTGATGATCTTACGCAGAATAATTTCAGTGCGCTGCGGTTTACTGCCTATGAAAATCTTCGATATTTCAATAATGGGGCTTATCGTTTCATTAGGGGCGCTCATAATCGTTGCGGTTTTGGTTGAAGGGGTGCTGAGAGTTGGCTTTGGCTTCGGCAATCCGCCACTTTATATTGCAGATGAGCACATAGGGTATCTGTTGGCTCCTAACCAGCGTGTGCGGCGCTTTGGCAACCGGATTGTGATTAATGAGTACGCTATGCGGGCCGAGGCGATCGCCCCCGTTCCTAATCCCCATACCCTGCGCTTGTTACTGTTAGGCGACTCCTTAGCCAATGGCAACTGGTGGACTGACCAGCCCGATATTCTTTCCGCTCGCATTGCTCACTACCTTCAGCCATCTCTGCCATCTGGCTATCACCAGGTAGAAGCGCTCAATGTTTCGGCCAACTCTTGGGGCCCTCGTAACCAGCTCGCCTATCTAGATCGCTACGGTATGTTTGGGGCTTGCCTGGTGGTGTTGCTGCTTAACACGGATGATTTGTTTGGCACACAGCCAACATCGTTGCAGGTAGGACGCGATCGCAACTACCCCGATCGCAAGCCGCTCCTGGCTGTCGTAGAAGTCTGGAGCCGTTTTCAAAAGCAGCCGCCTATTTTAGGTCTCAGTCAAGTGCAAAATGAGGGGGGCGATCGCGTCGGCAAAAACCTATCTGCCATTGACGGCATCCATCAAAAAGTACGCGCAGCCAACGGACAGCTTATTGTGCTACTCTCCCCACTCAAACGCGAGCTGTCCGGCCCTAAAGACTACGAACTCGTTGCCCGTCAGCGATTGCAAGACTGGGCTGATAAGGCTAACGTACGCTATTTAGATTTATTAACGACTTACCGCCAGCAGGCTAAGCCCGAGCAGCTTTATCGCGATCACATTCATTTGAGCCCAGCAGGTAATGAGCTAGTAGGCCAGGAAATTGCAAGCGCTGTTCAATCACTCATATCAACATCAACGCCAACAAACGCTATCCCCAAAAAATAACTATCTAATAACCATCGTTTGCAAAGGATCTAGCACTAGCCGCAACTCATCCGAAGACTTCCACACCTGCCCATCTAGGGCCATCTGGTCAATCACACTGGCTAGTCGCAGCGCCTTCAAAGCCTGCTCGCCGCCCACCGAAGGTTTATCGCCGCCCCGGACGCAGTGAACAAAGTGTTCTAGCTCAGCATGCAGTGGTTCTGTATTGCTGGTATATACCTTCTCAATGAGTCCATCCTGGCGGTACATCACCTGACCATAGTCTGCCATGCAGTTTTCCGTAGTTTGCCGGTGAATCTCAATTTTGTTATTCAAAAAGTCTGCTTCGGTCAAAGAGTTGCGACAATGTGCCGAAATGGTTCTAATTTTGCGATGGGTCACCTTACTAGCAGTGACCGTAGCCACAATGCCATTCGCAAAGCCCAGGGTTGCCGTTACATAGTCCAAATAAGGGGAGTCAGTACCTTTGCTGCCGCTAGCAGTTAGCTTTGAAACCGGAGAATTTGCTAGCTCTAAAATCAAGTCAATATCATGAATCATCAGATCCAATACAACTGACACGTCATTGGCTTTTTGTGAATACGGGCTCATTCGCCTCGCCTCTAAGGCCAGCACTTCTTCTGTCTTTAAGACATTGTGCAATTCTTTAAAGGCAGGGTTGAATCTTTCAATATGGCCTACCTGCAAAATGCAGTTATAGTCTGCGGCTGCATTCACCAGCGATTCTGCCTCTGCAATGCTAGCCGCAATCGGCTTTTCAATGAGCACATGCACGCCTGCTTTAAGACAGGTCATTCCGACTGAATAATGCAGCCGAGTCGGGACGGCCACGCATACCGCATCTACATGTTTCAGCAGCTTTTGATACTCTTCAAAATAGTAAATTTGATATTTGCTAGCGGTTTCTATGCCCCGCTCTACGTTAATGTCCGAAATGCCCACGAGCTGAACATCTTTGAGTCTAGAGAGCACACGTGCATGGTGTTGGCCCATATTGCCAATCCCAATTACGCCTATTTTTACGGGCTCAGTCGAATTGTAGCTGTAGGGTTTAGCGCCCGCTAGCGGACAGGAATCGGCATCAGCTGACGGTAGCGGTTTGCTTTGCACGGTCTCACACCTCTTTTTTGTTAAAAAGCCTATCAGGGCGACGGTAAATACCCTTATGGTAAATATTCTAAATAAATATTACAGGGCTAAGGTCGCTGCCACAGGTGTAGCTAAGGGTTGCCCAAGTTTAAGTTAGCCTGATTTATAGATGCGATCCCCCCTTAGTAGACTGCTTATACTTTTGTCCACTGCACGTTCCCTATTTCACGTTCCCTATTTCACGTTCCCTATTTCACGGTCTCCGCTGTATCAATGAAGACCAGGGGCAAGAGTAAGAAAGGGCAAAAGAATAAGCAAAGCGAAAATGGCGCAGATTCGCTTTGCCCTTCGTCTTCCTTTATCTTGTTCTATCAGCCGGTTTTCGAACGGCTGTAAGCGCCACAGCGCTTTTTGGCTTCGTCAGTATCAGCGGTTCTTTGGGCCTATGAATTTGAATTTTGCTCAGCTTGGGGCCTTCAGCCGCCACGATAGTAAACTCCAATTCTTGTCCCAGTTTTTGATAAATTAAGCGCTCATTGACCTGGGGAATCTTTTGCATTTCAAAAATGACGAACCCACCTAAGCTCAAATACTCGTCGCTAGTTGGCAATGAGAGTGATAGCCGTTCATTGACATCTTCTAGATCAGTCTGTGCTGGAAAAATAACCGTATGGCTATCTTTTTGAATAACTTGTGCTTGAATCGCAACGCTATCAGCATCTCCGATAATTTCTGCGGTCAAATCTCGTAGCGTGACAAGCCCTGCCGTTCCGCCATAGTCATCCACTACCATCACCATTTCCCGAGCCGACTGCTGCATTTGAGTGAGCAGGTCATTCAGCGGCAGCGATTCGGGGACAACCTTGGCCGGTAGGCACCAGGGCGCAATTAAGGTGTGGGGCGTCAGTTCCTGCTTAGAGAGCGGAATTGCCAAATCATGAAAATGAATAATCCCTTTGATATCATCTAAAGATTCTCCGGTTAGCGGATAGCGGGAGTGCCCAGAAACCACAATTTCATCTAGCAAATCTTGAAACGTCGCTGTCTCGGGCAGCGCGGCAATGCGAGTACGCGGCACCATAATCTCTTCTACAACAGAGACCCGAAACTCAAAAACGTTGCTCAAAATTTCGCGGGCTTCTTCCTGTAGCTCTGGAATTTCAGCAGCGGTGGTAATTAATAAGCGAAGCTCATCAGCCGTGACCCTACCATGGTGGCCTGGGGTGCTTTCTTTAATGCCTGCCAGTGAAAGCAACAGCCGCGTAGATTCATTCAGCAGCCAGACAAAAGGATTGAGCAGTTTGGCGATTGTCAGGCTAGGGGGGCCTAGTATGCGCGCAATTTTTTCGGGATAAAGGAGTGCTACTGACTTAGGGCAAAGCTCTCCCAATACAATTTGCAAGTAGGCCAGCAGTAAGAAGGCTACTGGGACTGCGGCTGAGTGGGAGAGAAAGATGGTGGTTTCGGCCGATAGCGGTATCCAGGTGGATAAAGCGGTAATCCAATGCTGAATCAATGCTGCCATGGTGTGTTCGCCAATCCAGCCCAGTGCCAAGCTGGAAAGGGTAATGCCAAGCTGCGTGGTCGATAGCAGGCTGCTGAGCTGACGCTGAAGTTTTTGAACCGTTTTGGCCTGTGCATCGCCTGCTAATACCAGCTGGTTGATTCGCGATCGCCTCACCGAAACAATCGAAAATTCCACCGTGACAAAAAAGGCATTGAGGCCAATTAAGGTAATGACCGACAGTAGCCGCACTGATATCTCCGGCCAGTTGAGGGCCGTTTGAGCAAATATCAGTGGCAAAGGTCGGTGCAAAAGAGGGAAAAGCTGAAAAGAATTTGCGAGCAGGTGCCAAACGCGATCGCAGGCAATTAATTGCCGCTGCTGATCCGAGCCTCAACGTCTTGAATCACTTTATCTTCATCTAGTAGCACTAGCTCATGGGTTTTTTCGCCAGTGCGATTGGCCGTGGTTGCATTAGAAGGACGCGTCTCAGGCTGTCGTACGCCAGTCAGCGCCTGCCGACCCAAAGCATATCCCCAAGAGGCGCTCACAACACCTGCCCCAAACATCAGCGTGAGTAAAATTAACGTAAAGGCAACGGCTGGGTTAATTCTCATACTGCTCTTAATCTCATACTGTTCTCAAATTTTTTCAAATGTACTTTTCAAAAGTACAAAAGACTCAGCCAGTCACGCTGATATAGCATTTTGGGAGTCTACCCGATATTGACCAAACTAAGTACAACCTTTGGGCTATATCTAGCCTATGGCTAGACCGTTTCAGCACCTTCAGCACTTTTTTCAGCACTTTTTATTTATTTCTGAGGGATTGCCAGTAGATGATATACCAGTCAAGATAGTATATTAGCAACGACCAGGGTTGGCCGAGCGGATTAGGCAGCGAACTCATAATTCGCCCCAGGCAGGTTCAACTCCTGCACCCTGGATCACCAAAAAAGCTCCCAAGTGGGAGCTTTTTTTTGAGAGTTTTTTTAATGCTGGCGCTTGGTGCGTTCTATTAATACAGGTAATACAGGACGATTGGAACGGACGATTGGCATCGCATGAAACCAGATCGCTCAACAGCCATGCCTTTTAACGGCGAGGCAGTGGCTCAAAATTGAGTTCGCTACCGATAACTCGGCTGTTGATTTGTGAGGTGGGCAGAAGCTGTACTGAGCTGGTGTACGGATTCGGTAGGTCAGGCACGCGAACGGTGGCAGTATTTTGAGTTTGTAGTACCATTAGCTCCCGATAGGCTTCAGAGAGCGCCGCACTATCTTTGTTGATTCGCTGTTCGGGAAAGCCGCCCAAGCCCGTGATAAACCCAACTTGGCCAAAAATAGTACGATTGCGAAAATAATTGCCCGAACGGTGTTCAGTGATATTTTCGACCGCATCTAAAACGGTCTCCTGTGCTTTAGCCGCTGGCGTCAAAATGGCCGAGATCGCCACGACGCCAATGATCCCTCCAATGACTCCACCCGCGAGTCCGCCAGTCAATCCGCCTGTTACGCCCAAGAGGGTGCCGAGTGCTTTCCGCTTAGATCCAATAGCCATAATTATCGTGTTCCCTCAATAATCTTGTGAAGATTTTCCTTAAGAGTACCCATCTGCTGCGCTGCTTTTGATGGTGTTCGTTGCTTCTTCATCCATGAATCTGCGTGAATGCCGATGAATGCCGATACACTAATCAAGTTTCTTAATATTTATTAATTTGCTCATCTATGCCTATTTCTCCTGCTGACTTACCCACTGCCGATTTACTTCTGATTCGGTCAGCCCTGCTCGACCTCATGTGTGAAGTTGCTTACAAAGAGGGTGATTTTACTTTGACTTCCGGTCAAAAAAGTACTTACTACATCAACGGTAAGCAGGTGACGCTGCATCCGCAAGGCGCTGTGATGATGGCTCGTCTTTTGCTAAATATGCTGCCGGCAGGAACAATCGGTGTCGGTGGACTGACCTTAGGGGCAGACCCCATGGTAAGTGCTGTGAGCATTGTGGGTGCTTATGAAAACAAGCCGGTGACGCCGCTGATTATTCGTAAAGAGGCCAAGGGACATGGGACTCGGGCCTATATTGAAGGGCCGACGCTGCCAGCCAAGAGTCCGATCACTATTTTGGAAGATGTGGTGACGACAGGCGCCTCGGCGATGCAGGCTGTAGATCGACTGCGCGATGCGGGCTATGTGGTGAATGATATTTTGGCCCTGGTAGATCGGCAGCAGGGCGGACAGGAGCTCTACAACAAAGAGGGCCTGAACTTTCAACCGATTTTCACGATTGAAGAGCTACAGGCCCATTATAAGACGATGTAATTAGTTGAGTCTTGACGAGGTCTAACGAATGACGGCTTTCGTTGTTTTGACAGGCTGCATGGACTCAACCAGGCTACGAACAACCGCGATCATGGCTAGGGGGTCATTGAGCTTGTGTACCGCTGAGCCGACGCCAACGCCTGCGGCGCCTGCGGCCAGTGCCATAGGCGCGGTAACGTCAGAAATACCAGAGGCACAAAGAACGGGAACCGTAACGGCATGGGAGATGGCGTGAGCTGCTGCCAATGTGGGGGCAGCTTTTTCGATTAGGCCCAAGATGCCGCTATGGGTGGGGGTGCTGCTAGTGCCGCCTTCGGTTTGAATGATGTCGGCTCCGGCGTTGACCAGTGCTTCGGCGAGCTGTACCTGATCGCTGAGTGTAAGAATATGCGGGACGGTGACTGACAAGGTGATGTGAGGGAAGCGCGATCGCGTTTCTTGAGTTAATGCAAGAACCTCTGGGCCTTCAAACCGTCTGCCTTCGGCATAAAATGCATCAAAGTTGCCAATCTCAATGAGGTCAGCGCCTGCTTCCACGGCAGCCGCAAACTTATCGGGTTCTACTGCCGATACGCAGATAGGCAAGCTGATAAGGCTGCGGACGAGGCGAACAAGGGATGCATCGGCTGCAATATCTACAAAGGTGGCGCCACCTAACTGAGCAGCCTTGACCACATCAGATACGTTTTGCGCGTCAAAATTGGTGAGTCCGCTGATAATTTTAAGCGCAGAGCCATGAGTGAGTGCCTGCTGAAAGGCAATTGGTTGGTTGGAGAGCGTCATAGGAATCTAAGGTTTAGGACTGAATTAAGTCTTATTCTGCCAGAGATTTTGCCAGAGATTTGATGAGCCAGAGATTTGACTTTTGAGTTTGACTTGAGTTCGACTTTTGAGGAGGTGATGCCCAAGCATGAGGTGAACCTTGTCACACTCTCTAGGGCGTAGTATCATCAAAGACTGCGAAGAGACCAGAAAAATAAAAGGCAACTCTAGCGACCTGCTGATTTTAAAAACTTTAAGACTATGCCAAAGCTCAAAACTCGCCGTGCGGCCGCTAAGCGATTTCGTCGCAGCGGAAGCGGTAAAATCATGCGCCGTAAGGCTTTCAAGAATCACCTCTTGGAGCACAAAAATCAAGATCGCAAACGTAAGCTCTCTAAAATGACAACCGTTCATGAGACGGATGTTGCAAACGTAGAGCTGATGATGCCTTATCTGTAAAAATCTTATCTGTAGAAATTATTGGTAGAACATTGTAGAAACGATAGCGTGTAGAAACGATAGCGTTCTTACAAATTTACTAAGTAATCATCGGGTAAGTCCTTATCTGGCACATCGCTCACCCACTCAACAGGCTCAATTCAACAGGAAAAAATAAACCATGGCACGTGTTAAGCGCGGTAATGTAGCTCGCAAACGCCGCAAAAAAGTTCTTAAACTGGCTAAAGGCTTTCGAGGTTCTCACTCTAAGCTATTCCGCACCGCTAATCAGCAGGTCATGAAAGCCCTGCGGAATGCCTATCGCGATCGCCGCCGTCGTAAGCGCGATTTTCGCCGTTTGTGGATTGCTCGGATCAATGCCGCTGCTCGTTTGAACGGCACCACCTACAGCCGTTTGATAGGGGACTTGAAAAAGGCAAATATTGAGATCAACCGCAAGATGCTAGCTCAGCTAGCCGTGCTAGCGCCTGACACCTTTACAAAGGTGGTGGAGAAGGCAACTAGCAAGTAGCTAGCCACTGGTGGCTAGTCACAAGTAGCTAGTCACAAGTAGCTAGTCACAAGTAGCTAGTCACAAGTAGCTAGTCAGTCATCAGTCATTAAGGCTTGTTTGAGCACGGGTTTATTGATGGAAAGGCGATTGAGGCTGAACGTCAAGTTTTTAGCAAAGCTAAGTCTTTTCGGTTTGTCTTTTAGTTTAATGATGGGGGCACAGGGATTACTGCTGTCCCCATTTTTGCGTTGGTTAGACTGTCTCCCTGAGGGCGTTTGGTCACTTCAGGCACGCAGTTGGCTACAAGATGACATGGCTCAGGCCGCTGACCTGTCAGAAATTCGCGATCGCGGCTATATTATCGTTGCGATAAAAAACAATCGTGCCCCACTAGGATTTATTGACGAGTCAGGCAATTTGAGCGGTTTTGAAATAGATATCGCGCGTCGTTTAGCGGCGGAGCTATTGGGCGATAGTTCAGCCGTTGAATTTGTGCCCGTGCAAAATGTAGAGAGGCTCAATGTGGTGCTCGAAGATCGGGTAGATTTTGCGATCGCTGCGATTACCCTCACTGAGATGCGCCGACGAATTGTCCGTTTTAGCGATCCTTACTATTTAGATGGCGCTGCTTTTGTCACGACCCGTGCAAGCGTGCAAAGCCTGCAGGATTTAAGAATCAGTAAAATTGCTTTGCTGGATCGCTCTAGCACCGTGCCGCATGTTCGCTTCATTTTGCCGGGGGCGCAGCTAGTCGGCGTAAGTTCTTATGAGGAAGGCCAGCAGCTGCTCGCGAGCGGCGCGGTGGCTGCTTTTGCTGGCGATGCTTCAGTGCTGGCTGGCTGGCTAGGCAACAGCACATCTGAAAATGAACGCTACCGAATATTGCCAGATATTCTATCGGCAGATCCGTTGGCGATCGCACTACCCAAAGGTCAGCAGTATGACAGCCTGCAATCTGCCATCAACAGCGCCCTACGCCGCTGGTATGCAGAGAATTGGCTGCAAGAACGAGCCGCCTTTTGGGGCCTGCCTGCCGAGTCAGCGCAGTTTGTAAATTTGACTTCGCCTGCACCCGAGCTTGTGCCCTAGTCTGAGCCCCAAATGGATCGGCCTTTAGAATAAGGTAGGACGATAGCAACGTAGGAAATAGCAAGGACAATAGAGAAGAGCAGACAGCATAGGCCATACAGCGTGGAGATTCACAAAGCGATGATTCGTTTTGTGAGCGCTAATGAGCTCTGCTGTTACAGTGCTGATGTCGTGCTATAAAATAGTGCCATCGTAGAAAAAATAAGAAACTAACCGCCGACGTATGGAAAATGACAACTATCTGGTTGTTTATTTAGGAATTTTGCTAGTGCTCCTGAGCTTAGCGGCCTTTTTTGTCATTAGGCAGGTATGGGTAACTCGCCGCGTTGAAGTAACCCTTTCTGACTTGCAGGCAAAGCTCACAAACCAAAAGGGAAGCGCCGTAGAGTACTACGAGCTAGGCAGTATTTTGCTAGACAAAAAGCTATATGTTCAAGCTTCTGTCTACTTAAAAAAAGCGCTAAAAGAACTTTCCGATGAAGAAGAAGAAAATGCTGTGCTGGTACATAACGCCTTAGGCTATGCCTACTTTGCTCAGGATCAGTTTGATTTGGCCATTCGTCAGTACAACGAAGCGCTAAAAATTAGTCCTGGTTATGTCACCGCTCTTAATAATTTGGCCCATTCCTACGAGCGCAAGCAGCTGATGCCACAGGCGCTAGAGACTTATGAAAAGTCGCTGGTTGCCGAGCCTAAGAATGAAACAGCAAAGCGCCGAGCGGAGTCTTTGCGTAAGCGTTTGGCTTAGGAATTGTTCGGTAGATCACGGTGACTTTTTTGCTTGGGTCGCGCAGGGCGCTAGCATCATGACGGCTCTCTCTCTGGCGTCATGACGGATCTCTCTAGGGATCGTGATTTAGAGTAAGGGCAGAATTTGCATTTGACAGAGGTTGAAGAAATTAGATCCCAATGGTTAGCACTGCTGGTGCGTTACCGGGCAATTGCAATTATCCGGGCCCCCACCGTCGCAGTAGGGGTCGCGATGGCCGAAGCAGCAGTAGCGGGTGGTTTTAGGCTAATCGAAGTGGCTTGGAACAACGCCCAGGCTGTTGCAATGATGGAGGCTATTCGGCAGGCGTTGCCTAACTGTATCGTTGGCGTTGGCACAGTGCTCACCGCAGCAGACTTGCAGGGTGCGATCGCTGCTCAGGCTCAGTTTTGCTTTACGCCGCATACCGACCCTCACTGTATCGCCTTAGCTTGTGCTCACCGTTTGCCCATTATTTCAGGCGCAATGACACCCACCGAAATTTTGAGTGCTTGGCGAGCGGGCTCAGCGAGTGTCAAAGTTTTTCCGATTTCTGTGCTGGGCAATGGTGCTTATATTCGCAGCGTTTTAGGACCATTGGGGCCAATTCCCTTAGTGCCTACAGGGGGTGTCACCCGTGAAACGGTCGCCGATCTAATCGGTTCGGGCGCAGTGGCTGTTGGCCTTTCTACTGCGCTGTTTCCACCCGCTGAGGTGGCTGCTGGCGATTGGGCAGCGATAAAGGCCCGCTCAAAAGAATTACTGACGCTAGTAAGTGAGTATTAACCGCGTATGGATCGATTTTGGCTAGCTGCCAAGCTTAAAGGCTTCAACAAACAGACCGTAGGTAAGGCCAAGCTTAAAGGCGTTGAGGGATTCTGCGAGGGTAGATCGCGATCGCACTGGCCCAATCTCAGCATCGACAGGCCTCACTGGGCCTCGAATAGCCCCTTGACCGGTTGTAATATTGACAATCTGCGTGCCCTGTTCTCTTGGTTGCCGAGGTGCAAAGCGGTAGTATAGCCAGCTAATGAGTTCTACGAATAGCACTAGCGAGGCCGATATAGTGACATCTAGCTTAGCGGTTTGGCCAGCGGTTGCCGATACTGCCGTCGCAAAAAAATTACCAAACAGCAAACTGATAACAATGACCGAAAGCCGCCGCCAGGGATTGAATACCCACTGCCTAAATCGAAGGATGATTTGATCGAACAGTGTATTGAGGCGAGTCCTTTGCATAGCCTTCGTGCGAGGGTAGCTTGGTAACGTAAGCTTAGTCTACAAGGTCGGTAGACGCCATTCAATGAAGTGTCACAGCTTTGCCAATAAGGCGAGATTACCAAGGGCTACGATCTAATTATAAAACGGCCTATAAAAGGATCAATATGCGACGTTTCTCACCTTTATTTTTAGCGCTAGTCACTGCACTATCGCTGGGTGCTCTCGGCACTGCCGGTACGTCTGTCGAGGCTCAGTCAAGAATTGCTAGCACGCCGCTAGCTGAACCGCTTGAAATGACAGGTACAACGGGAGGCCGTGAAGCTTCAGTATGCGGCAATATTGACACTACTGCCGGGCAGACGGTGCAGGTCACCGAAGCTTTTGCCTCTTTGACTTTTGAAGTGCAGAGTCAGGGCGACTATACGTTACTGATTCAGGGCCCCAATGGGTTTAGCGAATGTGTATTTGCTCACAACTACGACGGCGGTGTGATTAAAGCGCCTGGATTGCTCAACCAAGGTCGTTATCAAGTCTTTATCGGCGATCGGCGCGGTCAAAGCCATCCGTACACTCTCCTAATTACTCAATAACTGATCACTTAATAACTGAATAGCTGATTGCTATAACTGATCACTCAATGACCATTAGCCGTCACCATCAGGTAGCTGCTGCACTTCTACATCAATAGTTGTGCGATCGCGAGTGGCGGCTGCATCCGCTAGTTTGACTGGGCCGCTTGGCACATCAACTGCTTGAATATCGATAACACCCTCAGCCGCAAAGCGTTCAAAGCCCTCTGATGTCACAGACAAATTGGTGCCGCAGTTGGGGCAGGCTATCTGGGTATTTTTGAGTCCTGCTAGTGTTTGCTCGCATACTGGGCAGCTGCCATTGACAAGGTTACGCTTTATCCAAAACTGAAGGGCCAAGAAGGCCAATACGGGGGCTAGCACAATAAAAAGCACCAATGCCAAGACAGACTTGATGATGCCACCAATGCCGATAGCACCTATCAGCCAGATCGTGCCTAAAATAAAGAGCCAGCAGCCTAGCCTAGGGAAGCGCACCTGCATTTGATTAAAGTTTTGATTCACAGCAGTGGAACCTCGCGAATGAGGAATCTCATAGATTCATATCCTTATCGTAGTGCCAAGGCTTACTAGCGCAAAGCTGGCAACCCGCACTAGCTATTACGAAGTTTTAAGCTTGGCAAGCAGTTCGTCTAGCCGGTTTGCCAGTGCTGAGGCGCTAAAGTTGGCCAGGGTTTCTTGTCGGAGCCATTCGCCGTTGCATCTAGGATCTTTACCCGTGAGGGCTTCGATGCAGGCGATCGCCACTGCTGCCGGGTCGCGGTAAGGCACCTGCCAGCCCACTCGCCCGTCCTGCAAAGGATCAGCAGAGCCGTCATCGTCTCCCGCAATTACCGGCACGCCACAGGCCATAGCCTCTAGGTACACAATGCCAAATCCCTCTTTAGAAGGCATAACATACACATCGGCTAACCGATAATGATCTATCAGCGCCTCATCTGGCACAAACCCAGCAAACACAACCCGATCGGCAACGCCTAAGTCTATTGCTAGCTGAGCGAGTCGAGGCTGATCGTCGCCTCGGCCAATCACAACATACTTCACAGTAGGGAATGCCTTAGCAATTTGGGGCAGGGCGCGAATTGTAACATCTACGCCTTTATAAATATCTCCTGGCCACAGACGAGCAACCGTCATTAGCACACATGCATCCTCCAATCGGTAGCGCTCTAAAAGATCATTCAGTCGATCCTTGGCTGTGACATCGGGTGTAAAGATATTGCCATCAACCACACAAGGCAGCATGTCGAATCTTTCCTTTGGAATTTGGTTAGCGCTATGGGCCAAATCACGGCTGTAGCGGCTAATGCTCCAAACGCGACTAGCGGCTGTGAGTGCCTTTTTCTGCCGCTTTGGCAGCTCGTACCACACTTCTTTGCCGTAGGTGAGCACGGTGTAAGGAATTTTGAGTGTGCGGCATAGCTGATTCACCATCGGTGCTAGGTTGATATGACCGCAAAATACGTGATCTGGCCGGGTGCGAATCAGATATGCCGCAAAAGCCAGCGTGAGATAAATCCGCTCTGCTGCCGGACTTGAGTGTTTGAAATAGTGATATTTAAGACTGCTATGCTGGAGCGGATGATCAGTTACGGCATCTCGCAGCAAAAACACGTCAGCGCTTAAGACTGTACAGGTTGCTGTGCTAGCTGAGGGCTGATTTTTTGGGGGCTCCTTTGAGGATTGGTCTGCCAGCTGAGCGTAGGCCTGCAAGACATCTTGAATATAAGATTGAATGCCGCCTTCGCAGCCAAATACTTCGATGAAGACGAATGCGTGTTTCATACTGTAGGTGACTGCTAGGTGTTTTTTATTTGAGCTTCTGTTTGAGCTTCTGTTTGAGCTTCTGTTTGAGCTTTTAGGGTAGCTCCTGAAGGTTTGATGTCACCGGCTTTTAACCGTTCTAAGTCGGCATTCACCATTTTGCTGATGAGTTGCTCAAAGCTAACTTGGGGCTGCCAGCCTAAGTTTTGGTTGGCTTTGCTAGGGTCAGCTACCAGCTGAAAATGTTCATCTTCTCGAATGAGACTAGGATCGGAGGCGACGTATTTTTGCCAGTCTAGCCCAACGCAATCAAAGGCAGTTGCAACTAGGTCGCGCACCGTATGCAAAACGCCCGTGCCAATGACATAGTCTTCGGGGGTGTCGGCTTGCAGCATTCGCCACATCGCTTCGACATGATCGCCTGCGTATCCCCAGTCTCGTTTGGCATCTAGGTTGCCGATAGAAAGCTGGTCGCTGAGTCCTAGTTTGATGGAGGCAGCCGCTAATGAAATTTTGCGGGTGACAAACTGCGGTGGCCGGCGGGGCGATTCGTGGTTGTAAAGGATGCCGCTACAGGCAAATAAGTTGTAGCGATCGCGATGATGCACCATCGTCCAATGGGCATGTAGTTTGGCCGCGCCGTATGGGTTTTTGGGCCGAAACGTGGTCTCGTCCGTCTGTGGCGCACTCTGCACATCGCCAAAAATTTCTGAAGAGCTCGCCTGATAGAACCGTGTGGATAGGCCTAGCTGCCGAGTTGCCTTTAATAGCCGAGTGGCAGTGCCCGTTACCAAGTCGAGCGTACCTAACGGATCTTCCCAGGAGCGTGGCACAAAGCTGGGTGCGGCCAAATTATAAATTTCAGTCGGCTGTAGCTGCTCTACGGCCTCTGTGAGCCAATCAGCGTTGGTTAGATCAACAATATAAGTCTCAATCTGCTCAGCGAGCTGGCCTAGCTTAGCGATACTGCTTTTGCGAGCAGGTGGAATGAGCCCAACAACACGATATCCCTTCCCAAGCAGTAGACGACTCAAGTAGTAGCCATCCTGTCCAGTTACGCCTGTAATCAGTGCCGTTTTTCTCATTACATTTAGGAAATTAAGATTAAGAAAATTCAGATTCACACGACTCTAGCAGTTTTCACAATTCTCAAACAGTTGCGCTGCCTTTTCGGTGAAAAACTCCTTTCTTCCTTCTCTTTCTTATCTGTCTCGGTATAATCGCCAATATATTCGTAGGTGACCTGATCAGCTAGCCGTCTGAGCAAAAACCAACCATAGCCGCCTTCTCGCAGAGATCCGGGTTGGGGTTCTTGCAAGCTATTAGGATCGAAGCGATCGCCCTGATCAAAAATACGAATCTCAATTTGTTGGAGTTCTACCAATAGTTCAATTTCGACTGGGGTACTGCTAGGAAGCCCGGTGTGGGCATGGCGCACTGCGTTCGTAAAACCTTCGGCCAAGGCCAAATTAAGCTGGTCAAACTGTTCGTTTATCCAGGGTGCTTGAGCCGCTAATATAGCGATTTGAGTATGAAACCATTGCTGAACTGTCGATAGCTCCTCTAGGCGACTGCTAACAGACAGCTGGGCACGTTTTAGCATTGATAACTCAGCCCTCCTTAAGCGCTCTATTTGCTATCGGATTCTCTTTAGCCCGCTCATTCGTCCTGTTTATGATGCATGAGTGAGCACTCATAGTAAAACACCCAGACTGATAAAAGCCTGGGTGTTTTCAAAAAGCTATCCTAATCGTCTACGCTTACCTGCCGGATCTTTGTGAAGATTCAGCTTAGAATCCAGACCTAATCTTTAAAGGACCTAGATTAAAACAGACCTAGGGTCAAAGAGGTATCGATAGGGAAAGTTGCTCCAATGCCCAACCACAGCGTTGCTGCTGTGCCAAACAAGAATACAGCAGTGGCGATAGGGCGGCGGAAGGGATTTTGAAACTTATTCACATTCTCAATGAAAGGAACCAGGATCAATCCGAGTGGAATGGCCGTCATTGCTGCAATTCCTAAAAGCTTGTTGGGGAGAACTCGCAGCATTTGGAAGGTTGGGTACAAGTACCACTCAGGCAAAATTTCGAGCGGTGTTGCAAAGGGATTCGCAGGCTCACCCACCAAGGCAGGATCTAGAACGGCGAGGGCTACACAACAAGCGATAGTCCCCATAATTACGATTGGGAAAACGTAGAGAAGATCGTTGGGCCAAGCGGGCTCACCGTAGTAGTTGTGCCCCATGCCCTGCTTGAGCTTCTCTCTTAGAATAGGATCGCTGAGATCTGGCTTCTTAAGAATTGACATCGATAAACTTCCTGAAATAGTTACACTAGCGGCTAATAAGTAGCTTAGCCTGATTTTCACAGAGCTTTGCAGAGAGATTTTCTACTAAAGCTATCTATCGCACCATTTTTCTTTGCAGTTTTCTTTGCATTGGACTGCGTTTACAAGGGGCCCGAAATGCCTTGCTTGCGAATCATGATGAAGTGAAGCAGCATGAAGACCGCGATGAACCAAGGTAATACAAAGGTATGCAGGCTGTAAAAACGAGTCAGTGTTGCTTGACCAACGCTTTCGCTACCGCGCATGAGTTCAACGATGGTTCCACCGACAACGGGAATTGCGCTCGGTACGCCCGATACAATTTTGACAGCCCAGTAGCCGACCTGATCCCAAGGAAGAGAGTAGCCAGTTACGCCAAAGGACACGGTGATAACCGCCAAGATAACGCCAGTTACCCATGTGAGCTCACGAGGCTTTTTAAATCCACCCGTAAGATATACCCGGAAAACATGCAAAATCATGACGAGGACCATCATGCTTGCTGACCAGCGGTGAACAGACCGAATGAGCCAACCGAAGTTAACATCGGTCATGAGGTACTGAACCGATGCAAAAGCATCCGTTACCGTAGGTCGGTAGTAAAAGGTCATTGCAAATCCAGTAGCAAACTGGATAATGAAACAAACGAGGGTGATCCCTCCCAAGCAATAGAAGATGTTGACGTGGGGCGGAACGTACTTGCTAGAGATATCATCGGCCAACGCCTGGATTTCTAGCCGCTCATCGAACCACTTGTAGGGCTTTGAGTCGGTGACTTGCTTAGTAAACATGCAGCAAAAAGTTGTGTCTGATAGGGTTTGTACCAATACTAAAAAATGTAACACAACCCAGATGAATTAAGGCTGGCAAGCCGTCGCAAATATATGGTCAATCATTCCTTGCGATCGCCCGCCTCAACCTATTTGGGCATGTGGGTTCCTGTATGCTTCTTGCCAGATTTCTCAGAGAGCCTGCGTGGCCGCTTTCTTTCGCCTCATATCCCTTTTGGGTCGGCCAACATTGACGCTAATTTTCTAAGAAACTTTAAGACAATCAAATATTTTCATATAATTTACATAGCTTTACATGCGGGGCTAGCTGAGCGGATGGTTAGCGGTGCGAACAATGCCTGGCTGCGCGAACAGATGCGGAGAGTCTGAGAGTAAACCTGGGTCAAGCTGTATCTTAAAAAGGAGCTGCCTAAAAACGGCTGCTGAAATGGTTGGATCGGAATGTTAGCTTAGGCTTGTGTGGCGTTTTATGGCGAAAGGGATAGAAAAGCAGGTTTTTCGGAGGTTTTTTCGGACGGCCTTTCAAACGGTTCTAACAGCGGGGTTGGCGATCGCACTTTGGTTGGGCGTTTTTATGCCAACATTCGTGCCAACAGTGGGGTTCCCTGGGAGTATTCATGGGTTGACCCAAATGCCTGCGGCATTTGCCTTTACTGATCAGCAGCAGCTCGTGATGGAGGTGTGGCGCATTGTTAACCGCAGTTATGTAGATGAAACGTTTAACCATCAAAACTGGTGGTTTTTGCGCCAAAAAGTGCTGAAAAAACAGCTGCCTACCTGGGACGATGCCTACACAGCTATTCAAGACATGCTGGCCGTTTTAGAAGATCCCTATACTCGCTTTCTACCCCCCGATCAGTACAAGAGCCTGCAAACCAATACGAATGGTGAGCTGCTAGGCGTAGGCCTGCAAATTGCTAAAGATGAAGAAGATGGAAATTTGCGGGTAATTGCTCCTATTGAAGGCTCGCCTGCCGAAGCCGCAGGGCTGTTGCCACAGGATGAAATTTTAGAAATTAACGGGACTCCAACTCGCACCATTAGCTTGGATGAGGCAGCGGCGAGAATGCGGGGGGCGATTGGCTCTCAGGTGGCGCTGAAGGTGGGCCGGGTAGATCAGCCACCATTTGAGGTGAGCATACGGCGCGATCGCATTGAAATAAATCCGGTGACTGCTGAACTCAGAGTTGCCGATGGCTTGCCCAAGCTTGGCTACTTACGGCTAGGTCAGTTCAATGGCAATGCGGCGAGCGAACTCAGGGCGTCTTTGCAAGCTTTAGAAAAGCAGGGTGCTGATGCCTACATTTTAGATCTGCGTAATAATCCTGGTGGGCTGCTGACCGCAGGCATTGAAATTGCGCGAATGTGGATGGATGAGGGCACGGTCGTGTTTACCGTTAATCGTCAGGGTGGCCTGGGCAGCTACGACGCGAACGGTCGGGCGATTACCGCCGATCCGCTGGTCGTGCTGGTCAATAAGGGCACAGCAAGCGCTAGCGAGATTTTGGCTGGGGCTTTGCAAGACAATGGTCGGGCGCAGTTAGTGGGTGAAACTACCTTTGGTAAAGGGCTGATTCAGTCGCTGTTTGATTTGCCTAACGGTGCTGGCCTAGCCGTGACGATTGCTAAGTACGAGACGCCTAGCCACAAGGATATTAATAAGCTAGGCATCGTGCCTGATCAAACGGTAGAAACTTCGGTCAAGCAGCGCCAGCAGTTTGGGACTGAAGAAGACGCCCAGTACGAAGCGGCAGTTGCACTCTTAACTCAAACGATTCAGTCGTCTCAGTCTCCCCCTAATGTGGGGACTATAGCGGTAACGGACGCAAGGACTCACTAGTCATCGTTGTGATGGCGTTAGCGATAAGGAATTAACGCCATGACAACGGGCAAAACTCGAACCTATCATGACCCGCTGCATGGCGCGATTACGCTAAGCAGTACAGACCCGGTAGAGGCTTTGCTGACGGATTTAATTGAAACGAGCGCTTTTCAACGGTTGCGGCGAATTCGACAGCTAGGGCCAGCGAGTCTGGTGTTTCATGGGGCGGAGATGTCTCGCTTTACGCATTCCCTGGGGGTGATGGCAGTCGCTAGGCGAGTGTTTGATCGGCTCTCAGGTATACATGAAGAGCTGCGATCGCATCGGGCAACGGTTTTGTGTGCTGCCCTGCTGCATGACATTGGCCATGGCCCGTTTAGCCATACCGCTGAGGAAGTGTTTGGATCTCACCATGAGGACTGGACGATAGCAATTGTAGAAAAGTCGCCTGAAGTGCGCCGCTTGCTAGATGGTTTTGACCCGACGCTGTGGCAGGCCATTTGCCAAGCCTATCAGCATACGCATGCCGTGCCCTGTGTATGGCAGCTAGTGTCTAGCCAGTTAGATTGCGATCGCATCGACTACCTCATGCGAGACAGCTACTTTACCGGTGCCTCGTACGGACAGCTAGACCTAGACCGCATTTTGCTGGCGCTGAGCTATGACCGGCGATCGCAGCAGCTCGTAGTAGAACGCAAGGGCTTAGCGGCGATTGAGCATTACCTAGTGGTGCGCTCCTTTATGTACGCTCAAATTTACAATCATCCTAAAAATTTATCTGCTACCTGGGTATTGGAGCAAATTTTTAGGCGGGCACGTGAGCTGCTAAAACGCGACGAGTTAGAAGCCGATGAAACCGTGACAGACTGGCTGCTGCTGCCAATGACCGATATTTCAATAGAGCGCTACTTAGAAGGCGACGATGGGGTGTTTTGCTACCATGTGCAGCGCTGGCAAAAGCATCCTGACGCGATCCTGGCCGACTTTAGCGATCGCTTCATCAATCGGCGTCTGCTAAAGGTGCTAGACGTCACCTATGCAACCGCTGAAGAACAAGAGAACCTGCTGGCAAATGTGCAGCAGCAGCTGCTTGCAGAAGGCGTAGAAGCCCATCGCTACAGCGGCCTACGGCGAACTTGGAGCAAGGGCTACACCGCCTATCATGAAGGCATTAAGATCAAAACCCCGCAAGGGCTCAAAGAGATTAACCAGATCTCTCCCCTGGTGCAGACCCTTTCTCAGTCCGCGCAGCGAACCTGGCTAATTTATCCCGGTGAAGTGGTGATAGGGCTATGCCCTCTATTCATACATTCAACAGATATGTGACAAATATGTCACAAAACGGGCTGAGCTGATTTAAGCGCTTCCCAGTCAATACTTTGTAGCTGAGCATAGGCGTTGTTAATCTTCTTTTCACCCCGTAAAAAACCAGTGTTGGCACCGGGGCAAATGTAGCTGAGCGTCTCGGGTGTAAAGTCGGTAAGCATTTGTTGACCAAATTTGAGCTGACGCGGCCAATGAAACGTTTTGGCAAGGCGCAGCGGCTGGGGAACGCCTGATTGGGTCGGGATGAGATGTCGGCCAGTGAAGAGAACACCGCCATGATGGCGATAGTAAAAGCAGGCTGATCCAGGCGAATGGCCCGGTGTCCAAAAGGCTCGGCTAGTGTCAGAGAGAGTGCAATCTCGATAAAAGGTCTGCGTGGTCACAGTGGGCAGCAAATAGGCTTCCTGTTCTTGAATGATGACCTGACAGTCAAAGGCTTTTTGAAACTCCAGAACCTGAGCCATGCCGCCCCGGTGAGTAATAAAGAGGCTGCCAATGCCCCCTTGCTGAGCAATAAATTCTCGATTAGTTTCGTTGAGTGCCGGACAGTCAATTAAGATGTTGCCTGTTTCAACGGCGTTTTGTTCAACGATCAAATAAGCCGTTCCACCGAGTGTTTCGCGGTTTGGCGGAAATGCGAAGATATCGCCTTGTTGATCGTCTGTGGAATGGGTGAAAACGAGTTGTGGAGCTTTGGTTAAAACCGGCATGCCAAAGGCACCTAAATAAGTTGAGCAGTAAGTTGGGTTAACAGTCGGGCTAAGTCGAATCTAATTAAGTGGAATCTAATAAGTGGAATCTAATAAGTGGAATCTAATAAGTCGAATCTAAAATAAGTCGAACCTAAAATAAGTCGAACCTAATAAGTCGAGTCTAAAAGGGTATGGACTGATATGTCTATATATTGTTGAGCATCTACCTTATGGCAGACTTATGGCAGAAATATCCAAGAAAAAGCGGTCTAAAAGCAGCCTAAAAGAAAAACATTGGAGGACTGACTTACAATAAATCCAGGCCATAGCATTTGTGATTATTGCTTTTCCTCCTGATTTTTCCATGCCTCTTGTTCTACTTGCTTTATTTTTAGGTCTTATAACCTATTTGGTGATTAGCCGCAGCTTCACGAATATGACCACGACGCCTATTTGGATGCTCTGGCTCGTGATGATGACCCCTGTGCTAGTGCTGACGCTATGGATGCTGATCAATGGAGATGAGCCGCCGCCGCCGATTCTAATCTATGGCCTGTTGATTTTATGCCCATTGCTGTACGCGGTGATGATTTTAGTAGGTGCTTCTGCCAAGTCAGGGAATAAGCCACCTGCGGATAAGCCAGCGAAATCGTTGGTTGACAGCCCTCATGCCACGGCTGACAAGGCAGAGAACAAGGCTTCTAGCAAGCCCATCACCCGAGATGAAGAAACGCTGTTGCAGCGATGCTTTCCCTGGTCGATTTACTATCTGCAAGACATTGAATATCGTCCACAGGCGATGATTTGTAAAGGTAAGCTCAAAACCTCGCCGGGTGAAGCGTATCAGGCAGTGCAGGAGAATGTAGAGGGCAGCTTTGGCGATCGCTTCTTAGTGCTTTTGCAAGAAGGGCTCAACGGCAAGCCTTTTTTTGCGCTAGTGCCCAATCCCCAGTCTAAAAAGTTTCAAAACTCGTTGCCGCCTGCTACGGATGCGGTCTCTGAGTCTATGCGGGCGGTTCAGATCGCTCGTTTGAAAAAGCTCAATGATAAGTCTACGCTGACTCGCCCAGGACTTGCCCTCGCGCTGGCGATTACCACGCTAGTGACGACCACTTTTGCAGGCATTGCTTTTATTGGGGGTGTTGAAGATCCGCAAGCGCTAATGGCCGATCCAACGCTACTCCGACAAGGCTTTGCCTATGGTCTTTCGCTGATGTTTATTTTAGGTGTGCATGAGAGCGGCCACTATATTGCTACCCGCTATCACAAGCTCAAGTCTACGCTGCCGTACTTTATTCCCGTGCCGTTCTTTTTGGGGACGTTTGGTGCGTTCATTCAAATGCGATCGCCCATGCCCAATCGCCGTGCCCTATTTGATATTGGTATCGCTGGCCCGCTATCAGGCTTGGTGGTGAGCCTCCCAATTTTACTATGGGGTCTGGCGCACTCTACGGTCGTACCGCTGACAGAGGCTTCTGCTCTGTTTACTTTTGAGTCGGTCGATCCGAGTCGCTCAATATTGCTGCTGCTGATTAGTAAGCTAGCGCTAGGTAGTACGCTGCAAGCCGAGAGCGCCTTGAATTTGCATCCAGTTGCGATATCGGGCTGCTTAGGGTTAATTGTGACTGCCCTGAACCTCATGCCTGTAGGCCAGCTAGACGGCGGCCATATTGTCCACGCGATGTACGGTCAGCGAACAGCGGCGGTTGTGAGTCAGGTGGCTCGCTTTTTAATGCTAATTTTATCGTTTGTGTATGACGAGTTCTTTTTATGGGCGATATTGCTGTTGTTTATCCCTTCTGACGAGCCTGCGCTCAATGATGTCAGTGAGCTAAATGGACCGCGCGACTTTTTAGGTTTGCTGTCTTTGGCACTACTCGTTCTCATTATTCTGCCAGCGCCACCCTCCTGGGCCGCAATGATTCTGTAGTGATGATTTTGCTGCGGTGCTTCTGTCGTAAAGGGTGTTTAGGGTGCAACGTGTTGAGGTTTAAGGTAAAGCCAAAGTAAGACCTAAAGTAAGACCTAAAGTAAGACCTAAAGTAAAGCCCAAAACTGGAACTTATCAGGAGGAAGTGAGTTAATGTCTCAAGATGTCGCCCAGTGGCTCGGTGAAATACAGTCGCTTCAACGTCAGGTGGCTGAGCTTAAAAGCGCCAGAGATGTGGCCTACGCCAGTGCCGATAATCTTCGTAGCCTGTATGAAACAGAGGCCAGACAGCGTCAAAGAGATCTGATGAACTCTCAAAAAACGATTGCTCGCCTGCAAAAAGATTTAGAGATGTTGCAAGCACCTCAGGATGAAAATTCTGAACGGTTGAGCGCAGAGATTATGAGTATTCAAAGCGATCGCTCAGTTGAACGGCTACAGGCTGAACTCATTGCCGCCAAAAAGCAGTGTGAACAGCTTAAAAGTCGGCTCAGCGCAGAACAAGCAGAACATGCCCAGACGCGAGAAAGTCTGACCGCCGCTTTGGGGGATGTGGTTGATTTACTGGCGAAAGAGCGAAGTGCTGGCTAGAATTCTCTAAAACTCTCTAAAACTCTCTAAAGCTCTCTAAAATCCCATTGCTTTTGCCAAACTAGCTGCATCGGACTTTAGCCCCGACTTAAACTGGTTGCCGCTGCGTTTAATTGCCACTTCAGGATCTTTCAATCCGTTGCCTGTGAGAATGCATACAATTCTCGCTCCGGCAGGCACTTGGTCTTTAACCTGTAGCAGTCCGGCTACCGAGGCAGCGCTAGCAGGCTCACAGAAAATGCCTTCTTCAGAGGCCAAAATACTGTAGGCACGGGCGATTTCGTCATCGGTCACTGCTTTGAATGTACCACCGCTTTCGTCGCGAGCCGCGATCGCCTGGTTCCAGCTCGCCGGATTGCCGATGCGAATAGCTGTGGCAAAGGTATCGGGCGACTCAATGGGGTGACCCATCACCAATGGCGCTGCGCCTGCCGCCTGAAAGCCCATCATTTGAGGGAGCTGCGTGCTTTTGCCTGCCTGCTTGTATTCCTGAAAGCCCTTCCAATAGGCGGTAATGTTACCGGCATTACCCACCGGAATGCATAGCCAGTCAGGCGCATCGCCTAGCGCATCTACCAGCTCAAACGCGCCGGTTTTTTGCCCCTCAATACGGTACGGATTGACTGAATTAACTAGGTTGATAGGGTACTGGTCGGCAACGGCTCGTACAGCGGTCAATGCCTGATCGAAGTTGCCCTTAATCGCCAAAATTTCTGCTCCGTACAGAAGCGCCTGGGCCAGCTTACCCATGGCCACATAGCCGTCAGGGATCACGACGTAGGCACGTAAGCCACCCCGTCTAGCGTAGGCGGCAGCGGCAGCTGAGGTATTGCCGGTGCTAGCGCAGATGACGGCCTTGGCGCCCGCTTCTTTGGCTTTGGTGACCGCCATGGTCATCCCCCGGTCTTTAAAGCTGCCGGTGGGGTTGAGGCCATCGTACTTGATGAAAACCTGAACAGATTTGCCAATGCGACTGGCGATAGAAGGGACTGGAATGAGCGGTGTGTTGCCCTCATGTAGGGTCACAACTGGAGTGGAATCGCTAACGGGGAGGTACTGACGGTAGGTTTCAATCACGCCTGGCCAACCCATATGCAGGGGGGGCACGGGGGATGAATTGATAGCGTTTGAAGGATGGGTTTTATCGAGGCTTAAAGTCACAATATTTTCCAAGTACCAAATTTTCCAAGTGCCAAATTTTCCAAGTGCCAAATTTGTAAAAAAGACAGTGGTATCTCTGTGGATATTTATGCCGACGGGAGTACCTTGGCATAGTCCTTCAAGTTTACCTTGGCGCTATCTGCCCATCGGCACAACTCTACAAAATTGACGACTCAGTAAAATTGACCACTTGGTAAATTGCCACAGCTTAGAGGCGAGTAGGAATTATTGCCTGGCTAATATCAAGTTGACACTTAGGTGACAATTTCCTTAAAGTTTGATTAAGTATATATGCTTATCAAACATATAAAATATGCTTGATGAGCTTTGAGAAGCGTTTGAAATGCTTGGTTGCATGGCGTTTCTTTGTTCTGTCAGCTTGTCTGGGCTGATTGGCTGATTGGTTGAGAGGTGGTGTTTAGAAGGCGTTCAGACTTGGTGCATTGCTGTGTACTGAGGCTAGCGCAGGTATCACTTACAACGATTAGTTTTCGGTGTGCCTGGATGGCTTTAATGAAGATAGGCCACTAGACTAACCTGATGAGTTGCTAGCTGCTTATTGGGTAACAGGTTTGGGGGATAGTTTACCTGTCGTTCAATCGCTGTTGAGTTGTTTCCTTTAGCCAAAAATCTCTAGCCAAAAATCTCTAGCCAAAAAACGTATCTATCAGTTGTTGTGAGTGAGTATGACTATGCCTGTAATGGAACACGCGCCTACTGCGGTAGCCCATCGTTCGGTCAATAAAAAAACAGTCGCAGGTTTAGATAGCGCTATTAGCCGCCGTGACAGCAGCTTGCAAAATGGCGGTCTTGAGAGGACGCGTTCTAGTCAATCGGCCAATCAGGACAAAGAAGGCAAAGAATTATGCTCGCTTGGGTCAAAACCTTCTCCCTATCAGCCTGACCATCAGGTTGAGTTGCTACACTTACAGGCTGAGGTCGATGCGCTGCTAATTAAGCTACGAACTAAGAGCCAAAAGTCCTTGAGCGCAGAGATTGGGCTGTAGCGACTTCTAATTTTCTGTTAAGAATTGGGCCTGATGCCACCTGAGATGTTTTGATCCACTTATCTTATGGAAGAGGTTTGTAGATACTGGCAGATCTATGCTTTATGAGCAGCGGTTCTCAAGACAGTGAGTGAGTATGGGTGAGTTAAAACAGTCGGACAAGTCGTCGGGTCAACCGTTGAATAAGCCGTTGAACAAGCCGTTGAACTTTGATGAGACGTATCGATGTCCGGCTTGTGGGAGCGGTGAGCTGAGTGCGATCGCCATGATGGATGTATTTGCCTGCGACTTTTGCCGTCACATGTTTACTGCCAACTTGTCAGCGCAGTCTGTGCATCTTGCCGATAGTATTCAACCCATGTCGTGGCAATGGAATGGTTGGCAGTGGCGAACCGCTCAGCAAACTGATATGGCCGCCGCCTTAGTGTGGGCCTTCGCGGGCGTTTTGGCCGTGACGCCAGTGGTTTTGATTGCCGTGTCTAACTATATTTTTCCACCGCTAGAAGGCTCTAACTTTCCGCTGATGTGGACAGGCTTGACGCTTGTTAGCCACAGCCTGATGTCGGGCTGGCTACTCGCTGAGTACCATCGTTGGCCCTGGTATGTGGGCGGGCGCATTCGATTTCAGCGTTGGCGTGAGCGTTGGCTGACGCAGGAGATAGCTTGATGGTGAGGTGGCTAGAGAACTGGCTGGCGAGACGAACTGGCGAAACTGGCCCGCGAGACGGGCTAGCGAGACGGACTAACGAGACGGACTAATGAGATAGATCGAAAGTCTATAGCTGCCTTTCTTGCGCTAACATTCTCCGATACGATATCCAGCCTACACCCACCATTAGGACGGCAAAGACCAATAAAAACCAAAAGTGATGGCCGTTTTCTTGAAAAGATTGGTCGGTGCTTAGCAGGGCGTTACTCAGCGCTTCGGTCATGTGATAAATCGGGTTGAACTTGGCGATTTCTAGTAGTGAGTCAGGAAATAAGGAAATTGGTAAGAAGGCTCCGCCAAGGACCATCAGCGGAACCCCAAAAGCCGCAATGAGGGCGCTGACATCTTCGGTGCGACGCGCGAACTGAGTGCCCAGCATGAACCCTAGACCCACATAGGCCAGTATGCTTAGCAAAATGATAAGGATTGCTAGAAGCCACGAGGCATTTGGGAAAGTGGCCCCAGCGAAGGTTGCGATCGCAAAAATCACCAGCGTTTGCCCCAACCCAATCACGCTATGGGCCAAAAAAATACCTAAAAAATAGGACACACCGCTCAGCGGTGATAGAAATAAGCGCTTTAGAGTCTGCTGTTCTCGCTCTGAAACAACCGTTGCAACACCACCGCCCAAACAGCTAAAAAACAAGGCTGCACCGACAAGCGTTGGCGGCGCGGCGACTTCAAATGCTTGGCGCACCGTCGTATCTACACGCTCAGCAGTAATCAGCCCATTGAGTGCCAAAATCAACGCTGGAAACATCATCCAAGAAATGAGGCTCCGTCTACGTCTAAATAGCTCTGTCAAAATACGTTGAGCCACTGCCCAGCTTTCGCGCCAGTATTTCTTCATATAAGGAGTAAGGCCGCCTTTGGGCCATTTTTTTTGACTTAGATTTTTGACTTAGATTTTTGACTTAGGATTTCTGAGATTTATAATTCGCATCCTAGCCCCGCCACTAGCCAGCGCATTATAAACTTGAGAAAGCTCTTTATTCGTAGATTCTTATGACGCTTCTCTGTCAGAGTTGGAGTTGTCAGCTGTTGCCTCTCTGGCTTTTCGCTCGCCAGTCTGAGATTCGCCAGTCTGAGATTTGCCAGTCTAAGATTTGCCAGTTTGGGATTCGCCAGGTTTGGGCTATTTGCTTGAGCCTGCTATTGAGCCTAGCGGCTGTATGTTTTTTTTCACAACCAGCGGCCTATGCCATGGGCGGAACGCAGCCTGAAATCGGTCAGCCTGCACCGACCTTTACCTTGCTCAGCAGCAGCGAATCAGGCGAGATCTCCCTATCCGACTATGCCGGTAAATGGGTCGTACTTTACTTTTACCCTCGCGACTTTACATCCGGCTGCACCCTAGAAGCACAGCGTTTTCAGCGAGACTTGCCCGAATATCAGGCCCGTAATGCCCAAGTACTGGGCGTCAGCGCAGATGATGTAGACTCCCACCTAGAATTTTGTGACGCAGAGTCTTTGGTCTTTCCTTTGCTATCAGACTCTGAGGGTAAGGTCAGTCAAGCCTATGGATCTTGGATGAAGCCGATGTCTATGCGTCATACCTACTTAATTGACCCCGAAGGCATACTCAAAGCGCAATTTTTAGGCGTGCGTCCAGCCATTCACAGCCAGGAGGTATTAGCCCGATTAGATGAGCTGCAAGTAGATGAACTGCAAGCGAGCTAATGCCAAGTAACCGACGCTAACATAACTAGCGCTAATATAAATGGGCTATAACCGGTTCGGCCAAGCTTGTTTTGCTAGGCAGCACAAGCGCTAAACTAGACTTAACTGGAAATACACCCATACAGGAGAGATTGCAATGTCAACCTTGGCTTTGACTGAACCCAACGTAGAGAAAATATTAGATGAGCTACGTCCTTATCTGCTAGCCGATGGCGGTAATGTAGAACTAGTTGAGCTAGATGGCCCTATTGTAAAGTTACGTTTGAACGGTGCTTGTGGTAGCTGCCCAAGCTCGGCCATGACTTTGAGAATGGGCATTGAGCGCCGCCTGCGTGAGTTCATTCCTGAGATTGCTGAAATCCAGCAGGTCGTGTAGTTTGCCGATAGTTCGCAGACCTAGCCAACGTAGGCCTAGCCAATTGGTGTTGACGCATTCGTAAACAAAACAAAAGGGGCGGCAAGACATTGATCTTGACCGTCCCTTTGACTGTTACCCTGCTTAGGAATTGTAAGGAAATTAAGACCGTGCTGGATATTAAGCTCATTCGCAATCAAACTGCTCAGGTTCAAGCGGCCTTAGGTAAACGAGGCCTATATGATTTGCAGCCGTTGCTGGATTTAGATGATAAGCAGCGAGAAATTGAGAAAAAACGCTCTGAATTGCAGGCTCAGAGCAATGAAACGGGCAAAGCGGTCGGGCAAAAAATTCGGGAAGGGGCCGATCCGAATGGCGAGGAAGTAAAGGCGCTTCGAGAAGAGGGCAACCGGGTCAAGCAGGAAATTGGTGCCTTAGAGCCGCAAGAGCGTGAGCTGAATGCGCAGATTGAAGAGATTTTGTTGACGCTGCCTAACTTACCAAGCGACTCGACGCCTGTGGGCAAAAGCGAGGACGAAAATGTAGAGGTTCGGCGCTGGGGCGATGAGCTAATTCCCTCCTCAGCTGGTCGGTTACCTCACTACGAAATTGGTGAAAAGCTTGGGATTATGAGCTTTGAGCGCTCTGTAAAAATTGCTCAAAGCAGGTTTGTCACGCTGATAGGCGCAGGTGCAGCGCTAGAAAGGGCGTTAATTTCTTTTATGCTGGCGCGCCATACGCACGAAGGGTATACCGAGATATTACCCCCCATTTTGGTGAATTCCGATTCTATGCAGGGTTCGGGGCAGCTGCCTAAGTTTGCCGAAGATGGGTTTAAGTGCGATAGAGATGACCTTTGGCTTACACCTACTGCTGAAGTCCCGCTTACGAACTATCATCGCGACGAGGTTTTGACGGACGATCAGCTGCCGATTAACTACTGCGCTTACACTCCCTGCTTTCGTCGCGAGGCCGGGAGCTATGGTCGCGATACCCGTGGATTGATTCGGCTGCACCAGTTCAACAAGGTCGAGATGTACAAGTTTGTTCATCCTGACAGCTCCTTTGCTGAGCTCGAAGCACTCACAGCTGATGCCGAAGACATTTTGCAGCAGCTAAAGTTGCCTTATCGAGTGATAGAACTCTGTACGGGTGACTTAGGTTTTGGCTCGGCTAAAACTTACGATTTGGAGGTTTGGCTCCCGTCGGCTGAGAAATATCGAGAAATTTCTAGCTGTTCAAACTGCGTAGATTTTCAGGGCCGCCGTGCCAATATCCGATTCAAAGAGTCTGGTAAAAAAGGAACTCAGTATGTTCATACGCTGAACGGATCAGGGTTGGCGGTAGGCCGTACTATGGCTGCCATTTTAGAGAACTATCAGCAGCCAGATGGCAGCGTTAAAGTGCCTGATGTGCTGCAAAAGTACATGGGTACAGATACTATCCGGGCGACTTGATCTCTTTGGATCGCCTCATTTAGCTATAAACGCGCTAAATTCTCCGGGTGGCCCTGTACGGTAACCCTGTGTCATCTGGCTGACACATTCGCCTTACTCGACCTGTACAATAACAAAAGTTAACTTAACGCAGCGCTTCTATGACCGTACTGGCCGTAATTGGGGTTTTGGCCCTTCTCATTTTTGTACACGAGCTAGGCCACTTTATGGCAGCGCGTTTGCAGGGTATCCATGTCAACAGATTTTCGATTGGCTTTGGCCCCATTTTATGGAAGTTTCAAGGACCGCAAACGGAGTATGCACTGCGGGCAATTCCCCTGGGTGGCTTTGTGGGTTTCCCCGATGAAGATCCAGAAAGTGCAATTCCGGCTAATGATCCTGACCTGTTGAGCAACCGGCCAGTACTTGATCGGGCGATTGTCATTAGCGCTGGCGTGATCGCCAATATGATATTTGCCTATTTGGTGTTTGTGGTGCAGTTTGGCAGTATTGGCGTGCCCGATGCTTTTGTGCTTAAGCCGGGTGTGTTTATTCCTGAAGTGCTGCCTGATACGCCAGCCTCTGTTGCGGGTGTCAAGGCGGGAGATGTAATTGTTGCGGCTAACAATGAGCGATTGAGCGATCGCGAAACCGTACAAAACGATCTCATCAAAATTATTCAGGCGAGCCGCACCAATCCAGTTGACCTCACTATTCAGCGGTTTGATCAAGAAATAGATATTTCGGTTACGCCTGAAATTAACCCAGAGGGGAATGCCGTAATTGGCGTTAAGCTGATTCCGAATGGTTCGGTGACTTATCGTCGTCCTACTGGCCCAGTGGAGGTGCTTACAGAAGCCGCCCGCGAGTTTCAAGAGAAAACTCAGCTAGTGGCCAACGGCATGTTTGCTTTGTTGACCAACTTTTCTTCCATGGCCGATCAGGTTGGCAGCCCAGTTAAAATTGTTGAACAGGGGGCTGGCCTTGCCAAAACAGATGGCAGAAGCCTGTTTCCTTTCGCCGCGATCATTAGCATCAACTTGGCGATTATCAATATTTTGCCGCTACCTGCATTAGATGGTGGCCAGCTTGCTTTTTTGCTCATTGAGGCTTTGCGGGGTAAGCCCTTGCCTACTCGCCTGCAAGAGTCAGTCATGCAGACAGGCATTTTTCTTTTGTTGGGGCTGGGTGTTTTTCTGATTATTCGTGACACCACTCAACTGGAAGTTTTACAAAATCTGAGACAGTGAGCCCAGTCGCCGCTAATTCGAGCGCCAGTTTTGGCACCCATTCAAGTTCGCCGCCTAGCAAGGAAAATGGCTACGAAGCGGTTCCATTGCCGTTGCCTCATTTGCCACCACCCCTGTTGAGACCTGTACAAAAGATCTCTAAAAAGCCCCGTGCTATAGAGATACTGACGCGTCTTAAAGCCATGTATCCTGAAGCGCCTTGCTCTTTGGATTACGAATCGCCGGTGCAGCTAATGGTGGCAACGATGTTGGCTGCGCAATGTACTGACGCTAGGGTGAATCAGGTGACGCCAGCGCTGTTTGCTCGCTTCCCAGATGCTGTTGCTCTAGCCGGTGCCGATATTTCTGAGTTGGAAGAGCTGGTGCGCTCAACTGGGTTTTACCGTAATAAGGCAAAAAATATTCTGGCTGCCTGCCATAAAATTGTGACTGAGTTTGGCGGGCAGGTGCCTCAAACAATGGATGAGCTAACCTCCTTGCCAGGCGTAGCCCGTAAGACTGCAAATGTAGTGCTCGCTCATGCGTTTGATATTCATGAGGGGGTCACGGTAGATACCCATGTAAAGCGGATATCAGGGTTGCTAGGGTTAACGACGCATACAGAGCCGGTGAAAATTGAGCAGGACTTGATGAAGCTGCTACCGCAAGCAGATTGGGAAAACTGGTCAATTCGACTGGTGTATCACGGGCGGGCGGTTTGTCGGGCGAGGTTGCCTATGTGCGATCGCTGCGACCTACTCGATATTTGCCCCGGTGCCATTAAGCTGCGAAAAGCCGCCGCCAAAGCCGCCAAAGCGAAAGCCGCTAAAGCCGAGGTCACTAAAGCCAAGGTCACTAAAGCCAAGGTCACTAAAGCTAAGATCACTAAAGCTAAGGTCACTCAGACTAAAAGCAGCAAAAGGGCGAAGCGCAAGGTGTTGGATTAGCCAATAGAGCGTTCTACGGTAACTGATACTCATTAGCTGCTTAGGGAGGTGGTTTACAAAACCCACCAGCAAGACTTATTATTAAAGACTGTGTCATAGAAATAACCCAAAACTAAGAACTTTTGCCTCATGGCTAAAAAAAGCATGGTCGCGCGCGAAAAGAAGCGCCAGAAACTCGTTGCAAAGTACGCCGATAAGCGTGAAGCTTTGCTAAAAGCATTTGATGAAGCACCCAACCAGATGCAAAAACTGGAAATTCATCGTCAGATTCAGCAACTACCTCGCAATAGTGCGCCAACTCGTTTGAATAACCGCTGTTGGAAGACCGGTCGCCCTCGTGGTTACTATCGCGACTTTGGCCTATGCCGAAACGCACTTCGAGAAATGGCTCACCAGGGCCTACTTCCCGGTGTAGTGAAGTCTAGCTGGTAGGTTGAGTGGTCCAGTTAAGGCTTAGTGAATTCGGCTTAACTAGGTATCAGTACTAAGCATTAATTCGCTAGTTATAAAACTAGTTAAAAAAAAGAGGTGATCTACTTGTAAGGGGATCACCTCTTTTTTCTTGCAGACTTTTTCTTGCAGGTATCTAAGCTTGATCACTATTCCCGCAGCATCGCTCTATGCCCAGACTGTCTAGCAGTAGGTCGCCGACTGCGTTGGCAACAGCAAATTCGCTGTAGAAACTTTTTGAAAAATCGTAGCCCTGCATCTCGGTTAAAATCGCTAGCACGAGGGCGTTTAAATTATTCTCGCTTTCCATGCGCTGTCGCACAAATACCTGCGAAGCCCTAGCCGCGATATGTTCGTTGATAATTTCGGGTAAAAACTCTGCATCTAGCCATTCATGCAGTCTTGCCTGAAGCCACTGGCCTTCTTTGATCGGATCTTCAGGGGGCGGTAGTTCAATAGATTCGATGGGCTCAGGGCTGGTTGAATTGGGTTTGGAGCCTGCTGAGGAAAGGTCTGGATTAATGAAGTTAGAGTCGGTAGGATCGGACATGGTAAACGTGATCGATGGGTTCTTGATCGCCTTACTTGCTGATACAAGGCTAAAGGGTTGAGCCCGGTTACGGCTTGAAAGGGCGCATTAGTTTACGTAGCGTAATGATCAGAGGTCGCGCTATAAATAGCGTTATGGCTTACTCGGTTCCCCAAATTCTTCAGTGTTACGCCCAGGGCTATTTTTTGATGGCCGAGGAGGGTGGTTCTCTGAACTGGTATTCCAGCGGTAAGCGGGCATTGATTCCGCTGGACAATCGGTTTCGCTATCCTAAGTCGTTGCAGCGATCGCTCAACCAAAAGCGCTTTACCCCTGCTATCAATCGAGCCTTTGATGCCGTTGTAGAAGGCTGCGCCGACCGTGAAACCACCTGGATATCAGATGAGCTTAAGGCCGTCTATACTCGCCTGCACAGGGCTGGATATGCCCATAGCTTTGAGACCTGGCAGGGCGATGAGCTAGCCGGTGGGTTCTTAGGTATTGTGCTGGGCGGCGCTTTTATTGGTGAGTCTATGTTTTACCGCATTCCAGAAGGATCTAAGGTGGCGATGGTACTACTTGTGGAGCATTTGCGATCGCGCAACTTTGCCCTTTTCGACGCTCAGATCCTCAACCCACACTTGGCCCGCTTCGGCGCCTTCGAGGTAGACCAATCCATCTACGAAGCTACCCTTTACGAAGCCCTTCAGCGCCCCTGCCAGTTCACCTAAATGCCCTGTACCTAATGACATGCCTAAAATAGACATGCCTAATAACATGCGTCTTTAACATGCCTTAAAGACGCAGCTTAAAGGCGCAGCTTAAAGACGTAAGCTCACGCCTCTATTCGAGTCAGCAGCACCGGACAGTTGGCATACACCCGCACATAGTCTGAGAGCGACTCACCCAGCAGCCGATCTAAGTCGGGCATTGCCTTGGCGATGCTAGGCCGCCGGTCGGGCGAGCCGAGAATGAGCAAGCTTACATTTAGCTCATCGGCCAGTTCACAAATCCGCTGACCTGGCTTGCCCTGAGGCGCCACGCAGCGATACTTAATACCTGCTTGGCGTACTTTGGCGATCGCATCGGCGAGCACGGGGTCATTTTCTGGGCGATCCTGAATGACCTCAACTAACTTGGTATTCAGCTTAGACACCGAATGTACCAGGATAATTTCACTCCCTTCAATATCACGAGCAAGTTCTATCGCGACCTGAAGGCTCTGCTTGGCTGAATCAGATTTGTCAATAGCGACCAAAATCCGTTTGATGGCCTGAATGCTGTACAGGTCATCTTTAACCAGCAGCATTGGCCGCGAAGACAGTTGAAAGACATATTGACTCACTGAGTTGCCGATAATGGCCTTGAGCCCTTTGAGCCCTCTAGAGCCCATTACAATGAGGCCTGCGTCAATCTCATCAGCGACTTTGCCTACTACGTCCTTAGGCTCTCCTTCTCGCAGAATGGCTGTCACCTGAGACGGATTTAGGGTCAGCTCGCTGACCGCTTCAGCCAGCGTTCTGCCGCCTTTTTCCCAGCTTTCGGTCATGGCAGCGGCTGTCGATTGTGAGGGGACTACATGGAGAATAGTGATGCGCGATCGCTCAATACGAGGGATCTGCATCAGCTTTTTCATCATCTCTCGGGTGTTTCCAGTTCCCGAGTCAGCCAGCAAAATATTTTGGATCATGAGCGTTTTCTTTCTTCTTTATCGGGCTTCTGCTTATATCAATCTAGAAACAAACCGATATAAAATCACGTATCTGATCACCAAACTTAAAACTATTGAGTAGAGAAAAATACAATGCGCCTCGAACCAGACACCCTATCAGAACCCCTAATCTGGTTTGAATATCCTATTAGAGTGCAGCCCCATCACACTGACTATGGCGGTGTGGTATGGCATGGCACCTATATCACCTGGATGGAGTCAGCCCGTGTAGAGAGTCTAATCGCGGCAGACACCTCCTTGAACCGTCTGGTAGAGCTTGGCTATGACCTGCCAGTCGTTGCCCTAGAGATTCGCTATCGTCAACCCTTGAGACTCGGTATGCAAGCAACTGTCAAAACAAGGTTAGAGCCCCTCAATGGTATTCGCCTGAACTGGCTGTATGAAATTGCGTCAAACGATCCGCTGCCGCAGCTATATCTAACTGCCAAAGTAACGCTAGTGACTGTAAATACGGCTCATCGTCAGGTCGTTAGACAGATGCCCAGCGAAGTCAGTGAAATCATCCATCAAGTCGTGCGCTATTTCAATCCTAAGGTCAGTAGAATCTCTGAATAGTTAGGACTAGCACAGCTTTCGTCCATTGAAAGGCTCAGTTCAATCCCTTTTCGTAAAAGCTTATGGATCGACACCTGTAATGCTTTCTCTGTAAGCGATTCATGGATTTTACTAGGGAGTAAAACCGAGTTTTTTTGAGAAGTTAACAACTCTTAGTACAAATCGCGACTTCTCCACAGGCTTTCCACAGACTTTCCCCAGGTTTTCCACAGACTTTCCCCAGGTTTTCCACAGACTAGGACGTAGATAGGTGATCCTACTGACTTTTGTGGATTACGGCTTCGTTGAAGACGGTTTTCGTTTATGAGAGGCCTTGTGTAAACTTTTGTAACAAAAAATAGGGTCAAAGCCACTTTATTCGAGAGCGTGAATTTTTACTAAACTCACCTGCCGCTATTAAGAGCATTGCTATTTATAGAAGCATGTTCCACAATGAATACCACTTAAGCGAAGCGCTTGGCCTGCAAAGGTTTGACCGTCCTGTGTTTCCTCAGGACAGTCGCCTATGCAGTACGGGTGTGAAAGTTTTTCGTGCCTAAAAATTGGGTGCCTAAAAGCATCTAGGTTGAATGCCTGAGTCCGTGTAAACGGCAGATATTGTAAACGGCAGATATTAATCGATTTGGCTCAGGCTCAAAAAGTAAAGCTCAAAAAAAGTAAAGCTCAAAAAAAGTAAAGCTCAAAAAAAGTAAAGCTCAAAAAAGTAAAGTTCGTTAAGGAGAATGTGCGGTGCAGCAATCCGTTAGTTTGTCAGTTGAGATTCCCGAAGAGCTTCACCTATCCGTTCAGCACTATTTAGATGTGCATTCTGGATGGGGCCAAGACCGTTTGTTTTGCGCAGCTATATCGCTATTTTTGATGCAAAACGGCGTAACAAAGCGTCAGGTAAGCCGCATTTACCTAGATAGTTTGTTTGGTCAGCAGCCCGAAAGTGACAAAGAAATGATCCATTCTAACTAGCCGCTTCCTGACAATGACTGGCAGCTAGCTCCACCAGATGCTAGCTCCAGATCCCAGCCTCAGATACTATCTCCAGACTTCTGTTCGCTAGCGCTCGCTTTAGCGGGTTCTAGATTACGAGGGGCCACGAGTGCTGACTTGGCTAGACGCAAGATCGCTGGCGATATTGACAAGTTACTTTCCAATTGCCTTCACCAGGCCAATGCCGCCAAAGTATAGGAAGAGCACTGCGCCACCTAGAAGGCTTTGGGTAATAGGATCAGTAGAGGGCGTAAGCACTGCGCCCAGTATGGCTGATCCTAGCAAAACATATCGCCAGCCAGACAGCATTTGTTTAGAACCAACGATGCCTAGCAAGCCGAGCAGAAGCTGCACGACCGGAATCTGAAAGGCGATTCCTGTGCTAAATAGCAGCAGCAGGACAAATTCAAAATAGCGATCAATCGACCACATTTGTTCGACGACATCTGCACCGTAGTTGATAAAAAAGTTAAGTGCGGCGGGCACCAATGCGATGTAAGCAAATGCGAGTCCGGCAAAAAACAGGACGCTAGAGCCCAGTACAACGGGCGCAATGAGGCGGCGCTCGCGGCGAGTGAGCCCCGGTAGAACGAACTGAATAATTTGATAAAGAATGAAGGGACTAGCGATTAAGATGCCGCTGTAGCCTGCCACCTTAATAGACACAAAGAAGTATTCGCCGGGTGAAAGCTGTAGAAACTTTGCGCCTTGGGCGGGGACTTCTAACAGCTCTACAATTTGCCGAACAGCTGTGAAACAACCGAGTACAGCGATCGCGATCGCAATGACTGAATAAAAAATTCGCTGCCTGAGTTCGTCCAGATGGTCGAACAAAGACATCTCAAGGTCATCAGGCACCTCGTCTAAAAAGGTGTCCTTTTCCTGCTTGTCCACCTCTATCTGGACATTTTTTTCCGGTGCCCAAAGTTTGGTAGAACTTGCCGTCTCAAGATCAGCAGGAGGCGTCATAAGCAGATCATTGGATAAGGAGCATCGTGGCTGTTGTCCGATTGGATACAGCGTTTGTCCTCTATTGTAGAGGGTGGATTAAAGAAGATTAAACTACTGTGGAAAAATCTTTTCCTCGGGCTGCCCAGGCTCACCCATGACTTCAGCTTCTCCCCCATTGGCGGCAAGCTGGAGAGCACCTGCATCCCCTGAGTACACGCTGAGATTTTCTGTCGCCTCCCATACCTGGCTTTCACCGGGCTGAAGGGTGCCTTCAAAAATCGGGGTGGGGTTGCCGTCAGCAATAATGCTTACCCAGGCTTCTGAAGTTGCCGTTGCTTTTACATAGATGGGCGCTGTACTAATGGGCGGCTCGGCAGCAACGGGTTCAGGGTCAGGGATGGGTGGCAACCCTCCGCTAGTATTTCCTTCAGTGGTCTGTTCTGTTGGTGCTGAGCTGTCAGCAACGCTGGGTTGACGGTTGTTACCGCCTAACACGCTGGCGATGACGAGGGCTACGGTTGCGATCGCGGCCACTACGCCACCAATAATAAACGGTTTTAAATTCGGCTGCGCAGGCCGGTCATATTCAACCCCCACAGGCTTAATAGACTGCATTGGCTCAGGCTGGCTTGGCGAAGAGAATTCGTTTTGCGGGGCAGTCAAGGCAGCGGCAGGTAAATTGTCATCCGAGTAATTGTCATCCGAGTAATTGTCATCCGAGTAATTGTCATCCGAGTAATTGTCATCCAAGCTTGGCTTGTCCAACGGACGATCTAAAATAGCCTGACCATTGAGATCGGCCTCTTCAAACCCCGTGAGATCGGTATCTTCAAACCCGGTTTCTAAACGGCTATTTACGCTAGCAGCTACTGGTAAACCAATCCCTAATTCAGGAATGGTTGTTTCATGATCAGTTTTCTGCGTAAAGCGGGCGGCGGCTTCATTTTGCGACGGGCTCAACTCAGAGGGCGTTACTGGGGCCTCATCTGTCTGAGGTTGCTTCAGGTTTTCCCGGTCAAAGGCCGCTATCTTGCTAGCAAAGTCCGTTTCTGCATCGGCAGATTCAGTATCCAAATCGCGATTCAAATCGTGATTCAGGGGTGCATCTAACGAGGTTGTTTCTTCGACTGGTGGAAAGCCGCCCGTTATGGAGTCAGTTGCTGCAACGTTATCAACGGCGTAACTAAAATCGTCATCAGCAGTTGCAGGGATTTGTTCTAGGGGGGGTTCTATCTGGGGTTCTATTTGGGGCTCTATCTGGGATTCTATTTGGGGCTCTATTTCAGAGAACTCTATTTCTTCGTATCCGGTATTGACGCTGTTTACAGTGCTGTTTACAGTGCTTTCTTGGGCGCTCTCTTCTAAGGCGCTCTCTTCTAAGGTGCTCTCCAACAGGGCATCTGCGCTAAGTGCTGGATCGAAGCTAGCTGCGGCTGTGGCAAAAGGGCTGGTATCGGGCCGACCAAGCGTTAGATCGTCTACGGTATTAGGGGATGAGCCATTGGCGACTACACCTGCGCTAAACATCGGCGTCGCTGTTTGCGATGCTTTGGCAGCGGCTGTATTCGGCTTAGGATGGCCATTCACCGCAAATCGAGTCGTTGTGGTGTCACCAGGTGGCGCTGGTCGCACCGGACGAGGCGTCGAGGGAATAGAGTCAACCGTAAACTGCTGGGATAGCTCTATACCATTGAGTCCTAACGTTTCACCGTACCGCCGAATAAACCCCTGAACAAAAATGGGCTCCGGCAGCATGGTTGGATCGCCCGTTTCAATGCCGCTTAGTAGCTGTGGGCGAATGTAGGTTCGAATGGCGATGTCTGCTAAAGACTTATTTTGCTTTTCTCGGTTGTCACGCAAGAAAGCGCCAATTTGTGCGAGTTGATTTTGCTGCGCGGCACTAAATTTAGTCACAATACTCCATGAAACCAACGACTACTATCGGAACGCTGAAGAAGATAGTGAGCCCTAACATAAACTTCTATGTATGTTCACTCAAACTATCCTATCAATGATTTGGCCCTATCAATGATTTGGCTAAATCATGCGCTCATAATTTGACTACTGTAACTTGACCCACTGTAATTGGGGTTTGATTGGGGTTTGTCAGTGACCTCTTAAGGCCAGATGGTAATAGGGCCAAATTATGACTATCAGCATTGAGATCTCTAGATCTATGGATCTAGATTCGCAATTTTTGCAGCGATTTCAGGATTATATAGACGCAAGTAGTTCCAATAGCCCCCAAACACGGCGCTAATGTAGCCTTTGGTTTCAGGATAGGGAATTTTTTCGACAAATTCGTCGGCGTTGCTAAAGCCGCCTTCTTGAATCCATTCATCTACTGCGCCAGGGCCTGCATTGTAGCTAGCAACGGCGAATAGCGAGTTGTCTTGAAACTGCTCGTGGGTGAAGTCTAAAAACCAGGTGCCAAATTTAACGTTGTCTTCGGGCTGAGTCAGGCTGTAGTTTGTAATGCTTGTTTGCTCGCTAATCCAAGTGGCGGTTTCTGGCATGACCTGCATCAGGCCGACGGCTCCAACGACAGACTCAATTTGCGGCTGAAACCTAGATTCTTGGCGCACTAGGCCAGTGACGAGGAGTGGGTTGAGCTGTCGTGCTTGAGCCCAGTTTTTGATAATGTCTGAGAAAGGAAAGGGATAAATGGCCTGCCAGTATTCTGGATTTTTCCGTAGCTGTTGGTATTCTTGCTTTTCATTTGGAAGATCTCGCCACGAAAGGCTAGAGACCATGAAGATGCCGTTGAGATTGTCGCCAACGCCTAGGCGTAAAATGCCGTCGGTAAACTGCTCTGACATGGTTGGCTGCTGCGGATTGTCAAATTCGGTTTGCCAGTGTGCCCAGGCATCTGTGTTTTGGCCGAGCAGGTATAGCTCTTGGAGGGTGGCCGAGCCTGTGGGTAGGGGCGATCGCCTTGGCGGAATTGCAATACTGGGTGTAAAGGTGCGTACCGTATCAAAATCGCCGACTTCCCAGTTTAAATAAACGGCGCTGCGCCAGGCATAGTAAGTCTCTGAATGGTTGCGAATAACCTGTTCAAAAGATCGGCTCGCCAGATCTGGCTGATTTTGCTTCAGTGCCCATTTGCCGAGTAAAAAGCCCGCTTCGGCGGCGTTGTCATTGTCAGGGGCGGCGTCGATTAGCTGCTGTGCCCAATTGATTGCTGCTGAGTAATTGCCCTGTTGGGCGCTGGTTTTTGCCTGTTGAAGTCGAATTTCGGCTGCCGCATTTGAGTCGGAATACTGAGAGAGGATAGAGGCTCGGGCCTGCTTTGCAGAGTCAGGGCTCTGAAGCGCTTCTAGGAGATCGGCCCGTTTGGCTAGGGCGGCGGCGGCCTGGTCGGGGAAACGATTAATGACCTGATCGAGTGTCGCTAAGGCGGCGGGTTTGGGCAGCAGGTCGGCTAGGTTCATGAGGCCATCAGCTGCTTCAGGTGTGTCTGGAAAGGTTTGGCTGAGGGTTTGATAGGTCGCGATCGCCTCTACAGTTTTGCCGTCACGTTCCTGGCCTCTACCGGCCCAATATAGATTAGTTGGACTAGCGGGCGCTTTGGCATATGCGCTTCCTGCTTGAATGTAGTTTTGAGTTTCCCGGTAGCCAAACCCGATTGCTTCCCAGTCTTCAGGGGTTAGCGAGCTACTGTACTGGCTGACCAGCCGGTTGAGGGTAGAGACATAGTCGGGATGATGAATGCCGTGGTAGGCCACTAACTTAAGTAGTCTGAGCTCTTCATCAGCGGTGGATTCTGCGCTAGCTGCGCCCGCTGTCGTCGCGGTGTTTTTTTCAAGCTTTGCTAAGGCAACTTCTATACTGCGCGGGTGGCTTGGCTGCGTGGTCAGCAAGGTTGCTTGGTAGGTGGCCCCCTCTGGGTTGTTTTGCGCTATGAGCTGCTGGCTGAGTTGATAGAGGGCTTCAGCCGCCGCAGGGCTATCGGCATAGGTGCTGGCAAGCTGTTTCCAAGTGGCCTGAGCGGCGGCTTGCTGACCCGCAGCGGCTTGGGCTTGGCCCCTTTTGAGCAGTATGTAAGGTGCTAGCAGGTCGTAGCGGTTCTCTAAGCCTTCGAGCAGGGGCAGGGCGCTACCCGCTTTGCCTTGAGCAATCAGGTCGGCGGCGAGCATGTATTGAGCGCGATCGCGCTCTAGCCCGTCTGATCGTTGGGCGATCGCCACTAGGGCTTCGCTGCGTGCCGCTGGCTGCTGCTTTGTCAGACTCAGCACCATTGATTGATTTACAGCCTGAGGTGATTGCTCCGCTGTGCTATCTGGATTGATTGCAGAGGTGGGGTTGAAAGTATCCGTGTTTTTGAGCAAGGCCACGAGTAGCCCAACTGCCAGCCCGACCGATAGGGTGCTGACGCCGACGAGCGCGATGAGAGATCGCTTATTTTTGAGCGTTTTCAACATATTCGCAAGTGAGAGACGTCCGTAGCGCTATCGATTGAATCAACCTTTTTGTATACGTTCTCTGAAGTTTTAACAGATAAACCGTAATAACGGTGAGGTTGAAGTTGCCAGATGACCTCTGTATAAAATGTATGAAAAGAAAATTGCTTTATAAAACGCCGCGTCCATGCCCCCAAAGCGCCTGGGCAAAGCCCCAAAAGCGCCTGGGCAACTAAAAATAGGCGAGTCATGAAAAAACGGTGAAATCAGTAGATACTATAGAACGGGAATTTATAAACGCGAAGAACTAGGGAATGGATTTTATAGCGTCGGATCAATCTTGTCTAAACTGGTCAGGAGACTGCCTAGTGATCGGACTTTTAGAAGAGTCGCTGCCGCTAACCGGTATTTTGTCAGATCTAAACGACAAAGTGGCTGGTCTCCTACAAATCCTGATTGATGAAGAAGCGTTTGAGGGCAAGGTCGGTTCTACCGCCATGACGCGCCTCGGCCCCGACTCCCCGGTTAAAAAAATTGCCATTGTAGGCTTAGGAAGCTCTGATGGCATGGCGTTAGAAGGCTTGCGTCGTGGGGCTGCTACGGCTGCTCGTCTAGCCAAAAGGGCTAAAAGTGCTTCTATGGCTATCAGTTTCCCGGTTTGGAATAACAACCAGGCGCTGACGGCTCAGGCGCTGAGCGAAGGCATTATTTTGGCGCTCAATCACGACACTCGCTTTAAATCCGAAAATAAAGCCCAAAAAGGGGTCAGTCTTGCTCACATACATCTGCTGTCCTTTGCTGGCGAAGAAGATGCGATCGCCCGTGCTCAGGTTATTTGCGAAGGTGTTGTGCTAGCCCGTGAGCTGGTTGCCGCGCCGCCCAATGTTGCCACACCCGATAAGCTTGCTGAAACCGCTACTGATATTGCTCGCGACTACGGCCTAGAGCTTAATATTTTAGAGCGTGAGCAATGCGAATCACTGGGGATGGGTGCTTACTTAGGCGTTGCGCAAGCGTCGGATTTGCCCCCTCGGTTCATTCATCTCATCTATAAGCCCGCTGGGACTGCCAAACGTAAGCTGGCTATTATCGGCAAGGGTCTGACCTTTGACTCAGGTGGGCTCAACCTCAAAATTGGTGGCTCGGGCATTGAGATGATGAAAATTGATATGGGCGGTGCAGCCGCGATGCTGGGTGCGGCTAAGGCGATCGCGCAGCTCAAGCCCGATGTAGAAGTCCACTTTATTAGCGCCGTCACCGAAAACATGATCAGTGGTCATGCCATGCGTCCGGGTGACATTCTCACTGCCTCCAATGGGAAAACCATTGAAGTGAACAATACCGATGCCGAAGGTCGCTTAACCCTGGCCGATGCGCTCGTCTATGCCGACAAGCTTGGTGTAGATGCCATGATTGACTTAGCCACGCTCACTGGCGCCTGTGTCGTTGCCTTGGGTGACGACATCGCCGCCTTATTTAGCCCTGATGAAGAGCTTTCCGAATCGCTGTCTAAAGCGGCTGAACTCTCCGGCGAAAAGCTCTGGCCAATGCCTATGGAGGACAAGTATTTTGAGGGTCTAAAGTCTGTCGTTGCCGATATGAAAAACACAGGCCCCCGAGCAGCTGGATCTATCACAGCGGCTTTGTTCCTCAAGCAGTTTGTGAAAAATACACGCTGGGCGCATTTGGATATTGCTGGCCCGGTTTGGTCTGATAAAGAAAGTGGCTATAACAGTCCTGGGGCTACCGGCTATGGCGTAAGAATGCTGGTGCAGTGGGTGACTGGCAGTTAATCTGGGCCGTCATGGCATTGAAGACGAAGCACAGTCAAAAGATCAGTCAAAATAACTGACTGATCTTTTTTGATACGTCGGATTTGTAGGAAATAGGGCATGTATCTTTCTCTATGGCTTAAATTCTCCCGTTTGTTAAGGGAATTTTTGCGATTTATGTACCCTACTGACTGCTTGTGAAAAATACTTTAGAGACTACCGCTTCTACGCCTAAAGAGGCTCAAAGGCTCCAGCCTTACCGAATCATCATTATCGGCTTGTCGGTTGCTTATGCTGTTTTCTTTTTACTGATGCTGTGGGCGGCTTACCGAAACCAGCTGCCGTTTGATTGGCTGGCCTCACGGCTTCCCTACTACGACAAGCTAGGGCATCTGATTCTTTACTGCATTCCCACTTATCTAGGTCACCGACTGTGCAAACACAAGCACTTTCAACTCGGCTGCCGACTGCCGGTGTTTCCAGTGCTCTTTATGTTGTTTACTATCGCTGAGGAGATCGTTCAGGGCCTTTCTCCTTATCGTACGCTGGATACGGTGGATATGGCCTGTAGTTTGATTGGTATTGGTATGGGCTATGGGCTCGCTCAACGCAGCGCTAAAAGTTAAACCGTTTGGTGGCTGCTGATTGCCTGTCGGGGACGACATGCCGGTTGACGATTGCTTTGTTGCTTTCTTGTTGGGTGGCCATATCGACTGCGATCGCAGCAATTTGCACATCTAAGCAGTGCATTGGTACCTGCATTTCAGTGGTGACTTCTAGGTCACCTAGCGCATCAGGAACTAAGTTGGTCAGCAGCAGGGGATCTATCACCACGCTACGGCTTTGCCGATCGACCATCCACAGCTTAATAAAAGGCTTATACATCGATGGCCGAGTTCTCACGGTTACGGCAATGGTTTCACCGGCTACCAAATCTCCCATTGGTACGCTAATTACCGGTAGTGCCATTTCAGGCAACTCTTCTGACGAGGCTGGCAGGTGATTGGGCTGACGGGTGAGCGGTGCGATCGCCTGTCGCGAGTTAGTTGGGGTAGTGTAGTTAGCTGAGGCAGTGTAGTTGGCTGAAGCAGCGTGCCGCTGTTGGCTTAGTCCTTGGGAACTCCGCTGAGACAACTGACGATTCCGTCTGTTTTGTCCCGTAGATCTGCTTTGTCCCGTAGATCTGCTTTGTACTGGAGGCATGCTTTGTGCTGGAGGCATGCTTTGTGCTGGGGGCATGCTCTGGGTTGTAGGTATGCTCTGCGCTGAGGGTGTTGTAGGTCGTGCGGCAGATATTTTGTCGTCGTAAATGACCACTTCGCCCTGAGAAAACTCAGCGGCCGCAGCAAGATCAGGCGACTGGCCTCGGCTGACACCAGCTTGTTTCATCCCTTCTGCAATCAATGCTGCTTCCTTGTGGCTTTCGTGTGTCAGCGTTGATAGCCGGTTCCAAAAGTGATCCTTTAGCTTTAACGACCGAAAGTCAACACTAGACTCTAGCTGCCGGGTTGATGGCCGCTGATCCATCTCTGATCGGTTAGCTGCTGGCCGAGCGGCTGGCGGAGAGCTAGCCGAGGCGGTTTCCAGATCGGGAGCGCTTTCTAGGTTGGGCGGTTGATAATTCTCTGCTACTGGGGCTGAAAGGATATCTTTTGGCTGAGTCGCTTGCCCATTGGCCTTAAACGTTTGATGTTCTGGCAAAGCGCCTTCAATGCCAGGCGCTTCCAACGTATCCCAATCGGGCCTATCCGATCGCAAATCCTGGTCAATATCCTCTAGCACAGCGCTGATTTCATCGGCTTCTAAGTCGCCATCCTCAATGCTGGTGCCTAAGAACTGAGCGGGGGCTGTTACCATGGGCGCACGCTCAATTGGCAGGCGGGGTTCTCTGGGCTCAGGCGATGATGCAACGAATGTGGAGCCTACCGATTCTGGATGTGCGGCGGCTGGGGCTGCGGCTACTGGCAAGGTGGGGGCTGCGCGATCGCTAGAACCATCACTCACGATAAGATTAGCAGCGGTATCGGCGCTGTAAGGACTCCCAAAGTTAGGCAGCTCTAGCTGGTCTGTAAGATTGTCTCGATCGGTAGATTCTTGCGAAAATCCGTTAACGTCTACTGGTTTGGGCCGATCTAGCTGAGGTGGGAGCACAACCCCAACGGCTGGTACAAAGGTGGTTTGAATTGGATTGAGAAACGGCACTGCCAGCTCCGGTTCACTGTTGGCGTAACCGTTTGAACGGCCTGATGCGGTCTCGCCTGACAACACAGAAATCTCTTCGTCAAAACTGCCCGGATCTTGATTGGCGATCGCATCTAGCAGTTGGTCAATGCCCGCTGTAATCGTAAATGCCGTAGAGGCCAAAATTTCCACTTTGTCGTTAGGATCTATCGCGGCGGTTCGCAACGAAACTTCTCCTAAAATGACTCGGGTGGTCACTTCCGCTGGCAGCTGTATCTGCACTTTGAAGTCAGCCGGTAGCCTGCTCAAGCTCAGGGGCCGATGCGCTTCCATAATCACCTGCGCGGTTTCTGGATTTTGCAGGCGAATCCAGAGCTGACTGGTTTCTTCCTGCACGGTTTCGGTCAGAGAAGTGACCTTGCCCATAATGCTCATAGGCTGACTATGGTGTGCCAGGTATGCCTGCTGCCTGAGCACAACGCGATAGTCCAAGGCCTGGGCGGCGGCTGAATCGCCAAGGTCGGTGTTGGTGAGTCCCTGGTTCTGTCGTTGGGTTTCGAGTTCGGCCTGGGCCTGAATTAAAGGCAAATCGGGATTGACATGAACAGCGGATGAGTCTGTCTGAGGTGGGCGATCGCCCTCAACCATCTCACTGACAACCGAGTCTGAATCGTCAGGTACTGGCCATTCTGCTGACCAGTCTTCATCAGTATGGGCAAACACCTGAAGCTGCACGCTGTAGCACCAGTCAGCGTCTTGTGGCAGATCTGCCGAACTGTTTGCCGAACTATCTGCTGATTGAATACTGCTGCAATTGAGCGCCCACTGCCCCGGCTTAAGATGCACAAACGGCATCACCACGACTAAGCCTGCCTCATTGGTTTGGCCGATCCGCTTACGAATGCGCTTGCGCGGCGGTAGCTCATCGGTAATGAGCTGACTCACCTGAATCTCCATTGGTGTATTGGCGCGGTCAGTATGCGCAACCACTCGATAGCGGCCTTCTAAAATTTCTACCTGTTCCGTTTCTAGCGGCAGCCAGGTTTGATCGCCTTCTTTTTGGATCAGAAATTCCCAATATTTCATGTCGCTCGCTCAGATGCCTAAACAGGTTCCCAAATGTCACAGAATCATATATAGACAGCAGTATAGGGGAAATCGTAGCAGACGGATTTGACTCGGCAACATCTTTGGTAAAATCCATCCTTTTTGCTGCTCTTTTTGCCTCAAAACTACGGTGATTACTGAGGTTTGCTGTATTATTTATGCCGCTACATACGACTGCAAGCAGTATGCAGTCGTATGCCTCAGGGTTTTTGTCCTGATGTAATCTCTTTGCCCTACGTAATCACAGTGGGTGCGTCACGTCCGGTCAGTTCCTTGATTTTTGCCGTTTTATCGGCTAGCAAAATCAGCGGCTTTAGGGCTTCTTGCGGATCGACTAGATGTTTTGCGGCATCTGGCTCATAGCTCTCTAGGTACAGCCTGAGCGTTGCGCCTTGGGTGCCCGTGCCCGACAGCCGAAACACCATTCGCGATCCATCGGTAAAGCCGATGCGAAGCCCTTGATTTTGGCTGATGCTGCCATCAATCGGATCGGTATAGCTAAAGTCGTCGGCATAGTCTACGGTGTAGTCGCCTAGCGCCTGACCCGGCAGGGTAGAGAATTGATCGCGCAGTCCTGCCATCAATTCATTTGCTTTGGCACTATCGACGCCCTCGTAGTCATGCCGCGAATAAAAATTACGCCCGTAGGTCTGCCAATGATCCACCACAATCTCTTCTACAGACTGCTGACGCTCTGCCAAAATATTGAGCCAAAATAGCACTGCCCAAAGACCGTCTTTTTCCCGCACATGGTCGGAGCCGGTGCCAAAGCTCTCTTCGCCGCAGATTGTAATTTTGTTTGCGTCTAGTAGGTTGCCAAAAAACTTCCAGCCTGTGGGTGTTTCGTAGCAGCTCATGCCAAGCGCTTTTGCGACGCGATCAACAGCTTGGCTGGTGGGCATTGATCGAGCCACGCCAGAAAGACCCGCTTTATAGCCGGGAACAAGCTGGGCGTTGGCTGCAATCAGGGCCAAACTGTCGCTAGGATTAACAAAAAAGTTGTTGCCTAAGATCATGTTGCGATCGCCATCGCCATCTGAAGCGGCTCCAAAGTCTGGCGCATCTGAGCCAAACATTGTCTTGACCAAGTCATGGGCATACACCAGGTTTGGATCAGGGTGTCCCCCGCCAAAATCTTCTAGCGGCTCGCCGTTGGTGACTGTGCCGGGCTGAGCGCCTAGCGCTTGCTCAAAAATCGCCTTAGCGTAGGGGCCGGTCACTGCATGCAGCGAGTCCATGCACATCCTAAAGTCGCCTTCTAGCAGCGTGCGAATCTTACCAAAGTCAAACAGGCTCTCCATCAGTTCGGCATAGTCAGCCACCGAATCGACGACCTCTACCGTCATCTCACCGATTTGCACAGTGCCGAGCCTGTCGAGGTCAACATCGGTTGCCTCAGCAATTTTGTACTCGCGAATCGTCTTGGTATTTTCAAAAATCGCGCTCGTCACTTTCTCGGGCGCAGGACCACCGTTAGAGACGTTGTACTTGACGCCAAAGTCTCCTTCTGGCCCGCCCGGATTGTGGCTTGCCGACAGGATGATGCCGCCAAAGGCGTCGTATTTGCGGATCAGGCAAGAGGCCGCAGGGGTAGACAAAATGCCGCCTTGGCCCACCATGGCTTTGCCTACGCCATTGGCAGCGGCCATTTTTAAGATCGTTTGAATTGCCGGACGATTGTAGTAGCGTCCATCGCCGCCCACGACGAGGGTTTTACCCTGATAATCTTCAAGGCTGTTAAAAGTAGACTGAATGAAATTTTCTAAATAGTGAGGCTGTTGAAAGCTCGGCACCTGTTTGCGCAAGCCCGAAGTTCCTGGCTTTTGGTCGTCAAAAGGAGTGGTAGAAACCGTTTTGATAGCCATTTTGGGTAAGTGTTATCTAATGTAATTTCAATTTATGATCTCACACTCCTGCCCGTTGCCAATGCATCGCTAGATTCAAGTTGTTTTATTTCAAGGCGTCTTGTATCTCAATATTTCGATGGCATCCCCTACTTGTAGCCGCATCAGCGTTTGATTTGCCGTTTGAGCCGCTGTTTGAGCCGCTGTTTGAGCCGCTGTTTGGCCTGCCGGTTGATCGGCCGGTTGATCGGCCCGTTGATCGGCCTCTATCTGAATGCAGTTTTGCCCAAACCAAATGCCTCGATTTTGGTAACGATAGGTTGCGAGCGTTTTTGTCGGTTCTTGGCCTTGAATGCCGGTGTGTGGATTTACTCCAGGGATGGAGCAGCGATCGCACAGTTTCGGCAATTCAAACACCCCTGCGCCGATTCGTATTTGCTGCCAGGTATCTTCCTCATGTGCCTCACGACAGCCCTTGACGACCAAATTGGGCCGAAACCGCGCCATCGTCACCGCTGCCTCGCCTTTCTCTAATAGTCGCTGATTGAGGCCCGCCAAAGAAGCTTCTGAAATCAATAAATAGGGATAGGCATCGGCAAAGCTGACGAGCTGATCGTCGCCAAATCTGCCGTGATCGGTCGGCCTGTGCGAATGGTTGGGCATATACACCAGCTGACAATCAATGCCCATAAACCGCGTGAACCACTGTTTGCTTTCGGTGCCAAGGGCGATCGCCTCACACCGATCGCCCCACACTTCTACCGTTACTTGCCTATGCGATTCACTCTCTGGTGATATCTCTGGTGATATCTTTGGTGATATCTCTAGTGGCACCGATAGCTCAGGCATGTCAGGTGCATTAATCGTCAACTGATCGCCAATCGCAACTGAAATGAGCGCCATTTTAGGAAACTGACGCTGAGTCATAAACTTTCCACTGGCATTCACCACCATCCATCGGCGGTCGTATTGCAAACCGCGAGCCGTCATCTGCCCTTCGCGGAGGGCAATGCCAGCTGCTGATTTAATCGGGTACACATGCAGTTCACTTAGCGTTAGTGCAGCCATGATCTCAATCTATCTCAATCTATTGATTCCAGCGTACTGCCCGTCTACTTCCAGCGTACAGAGATTCTTGCGCAAAGATGTTTTATCGCCCTTTGCGAATGAGAACCTTAGTCCTTAGTCCACAGATACTCTGAATCGAATGAAACCATAGGAATTAGCTGGAACCCCATCGCCTGTCGCATTTGGAATATTGCTTAGTTCAACTACGATAGCGCCATTGTCATTAGGCCCTGTGCAGCTGATATCTGGAAACCGAGTACTCGGTTCAACCCCCGCTGGGAAATAGTAGCCGCCGATATTGTCACTATCGACAGTTGCAGGCGTTTCGTCGCCATCATCAGCATTGGTGAGCCCTATTTGAGCGCCGTTAAAGTTCAACAGAATGCCACGCGGGCCGCTGCCGAAGGTCGGTGTGAGGTTGTTGTAGGCATCGGTGATGAAGGTTGTGTGGGTGGGTGTGCGATCGCAAATCAACACATCCTGCGCCGCCACATCTCCGTTCGACAAAAACGAAATTGTATATTCAATCTCATCGCCAGGCGCCACTAAAGTACTATTAGCCGTACCATCTGCGATGCCTGTGATATATTCCTCAACGTTTCCACTTCCAATCGTTGCCGCCGTAGGATTACCCGGCCAATTCACCTCGTTATCAATATCGTTGGACGAACCCACATCCACATATTCAGCATCAAAACTTTGCTCATTAGCCAGCCCTCGGTTGATTGCTGTAATCCGTTTTACCAGCAATAAGTTAGGATCGCTCAGTGGGAATTGGTAGCCAAAGTTAGCATCATTGAAGTCAATAGCTCCAACGGGTAGCGTCACCCCGAAAGACTCGGTGGCCGTTGTGAGCGTGCTTCCCGCCAAAACCCCATTCACGTCAGTGACGTTAATGATGTAGTTACCAAATATCAGCTCACCAAAGTCATAGGCTCCATTGGCATCGGTTGTCCGCGTTGCCAACACTGGCTCATTGGCGTCAATCACACCGTCGCCGTTGAGATCCCATACCAGATCAACCGTGACATTCTCAATTCCTGGCTCACCTGAGTCGGTTATTCCATTCGCATTTGTATCGTTCCAAACAAAATCACCAATGCTAGACGAGCCACGTACACATTCTGCTGCATCAGCAGAACTGTGCGCGCCTAAAGGGCCAGTTGTGGGTCTACGAGTACCCGGTATCTCGTTGATACTGTTGCCCACTCTAGTTATCTGAAACACATCGCTAGCGCCCAGTGCCCACAGCCGTCCCTGGCCATCTTTAGCTAGCTGGGAGTTTGTTGTAAAGCTATCCACTAAGTCAACAAATGTTCCGGTGTTGAGGTCATAGCTCCAATAAACCTGGCCGCCGTTGCCGTTAGCAGTAATAACGCCATTATCATCAATAATAAAATCGCCCCAGTTTGGCGTAGCACCTCCACTTGAATTTGTAATTGTGCCGTTTTGCACCAATGTATCAATTCCTAGGGCTGTCACATCTTGAATCAAAAGTCCGTTTGAACCCGGAACAAAGTCTACTTTGAATATCTCAAAAATGCCGCCAGAGGCAATGTCTGACCCTTGATAAACAGATCCGCCAAAGAACGCGGCTCCACCGCTGGACAAACTAAAGTTGGTTGGTAGCGGTGTTGATAGGTAGCTCGAAAAATTGCTGTCTACAACCACATGAGTGTTGGTCAGTGGGCTCCATGCAAACAGACTATTGCCCTCCCCATAATATACTTGCCGGTTCACATGGTCTGTAGAAAGGCCGTTCGTGGCTCCAAGCGCAGTATTCGTCAGCTGTAAAGATGCACCGCTTTCAACATGCACCGCAAATATTTGGTTGTTCTGACCCGAATACACCAAATTGTAGTCTGCTCGACATGTTCCGGTTCCCACAGGGGGCAGAACGGTAACCAGTGTGACCAAAGCGCTTTGAGTGGCACTGGCTTCTTGACGACGAAATGTGGTGTCTCCATTGATGGGTGGGCCAGCCGCTTCTGTTTCGACTACTGGGGTTGTAGGAACATCTACAATGTCGGCATCTTGGTTGTCTTGAGTGTACAGATCAAGCGCGTTACCCCCATCGCTATAAACTTGATTCCCTGAGTTGCCTGTAGGCGTATCTCCGAGCACAACGGTAAGAGGGTCGTTATTTGCTAGTCCTGTATTGGCTTTTACCGGTACGCGTACCGTCACTGTGCCGCTCGGTGCAATAGACCCTTCGGGCAGACCTAAGGCTGCGCCTGTTGTCATTCCACCTGCTATCACATCGATAGGTGTGGGTAGGGTTGTTGTACTGGTGCCGTCAGTGTCATAGGCAATAATCTGAATTGGGCCATTCAGCGATCCATTGGTAATTGAAGCGTTGTCAGGAATAAAAAATTGTGTGGGGTCATTGCCGACGTTGGTAATTTCAAACGTGAAGTACACAACGTCTTCGGTATTGATGACGCTATCTCCCTGATTTGGCCCAGCGTTTGCCACGTTGCTTGGGGCTTCTGTAAAGCCTGTTGCTGTGACGGTAATTCCTGCTACTTCTGCTACGGTCACTTCAACAATGTTGGATTCAATGTTGCGAATGCCGCTGTCTGGATCGCTAAAGCTACCCGTGGCTTGATTTTGGATCACCGTGCCAGGAGCGGGGCTGTTGGCATCGGCCCAGGCGATCGCACTGGGTAACAGAGCACCTCCGGTTACGAGCAGTGACAACAACAGTCGTCTTAATCCCGTTAATCGAATGCTCACCGGTTTCTCATTGCCGTTTGTTGTTGTTGAAGCAGACTGTGAAAATGGCTGTGACATAGTATGACAACAAGGCAGTGGGCTAAAGACAGTGGGCTAAAGACGATTGAACAAATGACGATTGAACAAATGATGTGCAATCACGCTGGGCATTACGGCGCAACCCGAGTTTTGAATCTGAATAGACCATAGGCATCATTGGGTGTGCCAGGGCCGGTAGATGCGGGAATGGCCGTTAGGGTAGGCTCTCCTGTGCCGGTTGCGCCCGTCACATCAATCATGAGAGTGCCGTTATCGTTCGCGCCTTGCAGGTTACAAGTCGCTGGCACAGGGGCACTAGGGGCGATGAATTCGGTGCGATCAATCGCATCACTCACCGCTGTTAGCCCCAACACCGGGCTAGTGCCTAGCTGCAGTTCCACATCTACGCCTGCGCCATAGGCATTGGTGACAAAAGTTTGGTTGGGAAGAAGGCGATCGCACAGTCGTACATCTGTCGCTGCCACATTCCCTGAGCTTAAAAAGTACACTGTATACTCTATCTCATCACCTGGCCGCACCGAGCCTGCATTAAACGCCCCTAATAGATAATTAGCAGGCCAGTTCGGATGATTATCAATCGCGGCATAGGGCGAAGTGGTATCGTCAACAAACTGGCTGAGATTGGTGCCATCGTTGGGATTAATCGTTTGCCCATTCACTGCCGTAATCCGCTTCACCAACGACATATTAGGCACGCTTGGCACAATGACAACATCTTCAGCTGTACTTGAGCTGGCAATATAGTTAGTGCCAGCCACGTCCTGACTGCCCTGTGAGCCACTCTCGTAAGTGGTCTCTGCTACACCTGTGTTGGCACCAGCCGCTGGTGAAATTTGTCGATTGGGTGTGCTCCGACTGGGATCTAAATAGCTCACAAAAGCTGGATTTTGATAAGTCCCCGGAGGTGTCCCGGCGGCGATATCTACGGAAAAGGTTACCGCTACCGACCCGCCTTCGGGGATGGTATAGTCCCCAAACTCAAGATTATTCGCAGTGCCCAGGTTGCTGGGTGACGTTGGCCCTGTTGCGCCGCCGCTAAGTACTGCTGTGGCTCCAGCACTATAGGTAAACCCAGCTGGCAATGTATCAGAAAGCCGGGTCCCGGTTGCGCCACCCGGCCCTGAATTGGTCGCCGTAATGGTGTAGGTTGCCGTTGAGGGTGTAATGCGACCACCCGCATCGCCTGAATTGTCTTCGGTTTTGGTCACTGTGAATGTTGGAAAGCAGTCTGCACCCTGTAAGGCCGGAGGCACCAAGGCGGGATTGATAGAGCCTGTTATGCCGTTACTACCATTCGTTGCGCTATGCGGAGTGCCCGCGCCTGAATTTGCCCGTCCGCTCACACCGCCCGCTAAGTTGGGTGCCAGAACTTGCCCTCCTGGACTTGCTGAAACCACCACCCCGCCACCGCCGCCACCACCAGGGCCATGTTCGTTATTAAAATCGCTTACCGTATCGCCGCCATTCCCGCCAATAGCCTCTACCGAGAGCCCTGATAAATCGCCGGACTTGGCAATGAGCGCCACCGTACCGCCTGCACCGCCGCCACCTGCACCATCTGGCGCACTAAAAAATTCTCCCTGTTCACCATCACTCCCATTCGAGACAATTCTGCCTGTGCCGACAAATCGGTCAGCCCGAATCATAACCACACCGCCGCCTTGTCCGCCTCGAATGCCGTTAGCGTCGTTGTTGACATCGCCGCCACCGCCGCCGCCGCCCAAAATTAAGCGATCGCCCACCGGACTAGGCACAGGGACGGTGCCACCCAAACCTCTAGAGCCCGGACGGTCTCCCCCGGCATCTTCCCAGCCGATGCCACCAAAGCCCCCATCGCCGCCGTTGCCGCCGCCGCCGCCGCCAGCGTTATGAGCATTACCGCCGCCGCCCGCGTTAGCGGGTGCTCCTCGGCCTGCATCTCCCCCTGGCAATTGTTCTGATCCAAGGTCTACGGCTGTTGTTCCATCCCACAGGTAGCGAGGTGTTCCGGCAATGCCCTCGCCTTTACCGCCGACTTCTGTTGAAGTGGTGGGTGAAACATAGATATTGTTGTTTGGCCCAGAGGACGAGTCATTAGGAATAAAGCCGCCTCTAAATCCACGTTCTGTGGCATCAATAGTAAACCCGTTGAAGTTCATATCGCCTGCGATATCGAGGGCTAGTACGCCACCGACTTGACCATTCCAATCTGGCACAGTGACATTGCTGGTCAGCGATAAGCTGGCATACTGCACTACCCGAATAACCTGAAAAGTTCGCCGTCCTCGCGTCGGCGTAGCATTCGTGTTGTTGTAAGTATTCACGACGCCATCGTTCGTATTACCGCCAACAAAGGTGAGTGATCCACCACTGATCGGTACAGAGTTTGTTGCTCTGACAAATTCATATATACCTGAGTTGCCTAAGCTCGTTTGGCCTCTACCGTCATTGGCCGGATTGCCAGAACCGTAGGCGGCTGTATTACTGCTGTCGATGGTGGCATCCTGCATTTGAATAATCATCAGCATGTCACCTTCAGAGATGGGTACATTACTTCCTGCGGTGTAGGAGCTATCTAATACAACAGAAGTGGCACCACTGGCCAGAGATGCCCCACTCTGAGGCGGAAAGTAAGTATTCACCATTTCAGAGAAGTTCACTGGCCCATCTTTGCCCGGTGTTGCACATACGTTAGAGCCAGCAAAGGCAGGCTGCATAGGCAACAGCAACAGCATTTGCCCTGTGAGCAATCCAAGCGATAACGAACCTGCAAACCAGCGTCGCGGTTTAATGAGGTGGGCGACTCGTTTTTGATAGCGGTTGTTGCCTGTGGTGCTTTTGTGAGTAGAAGACTGTTGTTGAGACAACATAATTAATAACAAGAAGTAGGGAGCATAATTTGAGAGCGAAACATTACCAGAATTTTAGAAGTACATGTTGGGCATTACTTGGGCATTACAGGTGTATTCCAGTTCTCGAACCAACAACAAACGACTTGAATTAACTGAAATATCAGTTTTTTTTGTTATGATACCTGCCTAACGTACCCATGCGGGCCAGCTAAGAAACAAGTCAGCTAAGAAACAGGTCAGCTAAGAAACGCTAGGAAATACTAGGGCTCTATTTGCAAATCATTTTCCTGATTGATAAAGATGATTTCTATCCCCTGTACATCTCGGAATATAAACTCGACTCTTCTGTTGCGTGCCAGGTTCGTACGGTTTGTTTCTTCGACGAGTAGTGCCGTTTCACCCAAAGAACGTAGGGTCATCCGTTCGTTCTCAATCCCTTTGCTTAATAGGTACTGGCGAGCATTTTCAGCGCGCCGTCGAGCAAGGTCTTGATTGTAGCTAGCGCTAGCGCGTGTGTCGGTGTGGCCGTGAAGGTCAACTACGATGCTAGGGTACTGTTTGAGGGCGGCGACTATTTTGTCGAGCACTGCGGCGCTTTCGGGGCTGATGGTGTCTTGATCAAGCGCGAAGTGAATGTTGCGAGGAACCTTTAGCTGAATGATTTCAGGAATCGGTTCGTCTGGGATAGGTTCGAGGGCAGGGGGGCTTGATAGTGCAGGCGAAGTGGTACATTGCGGCATCGCTGCTGGGCTGTTAGTGGGTATGGCAATAGCACCTGCAAGGGCCTGAATGCGGGTGTTGCGGGCAGGCTCGGAGGTGCCGTAGCGAGAATCGGTGGCGATCGCACTCAACCCCTCTTTGATATTGATGTCGTCTAATGCGATCGCATCTAGCACAAATTCAAAATCACCCTTTTCATCGGCAGTGGCTATTGCTAACGGCATGCTTAGCGGCCCATATTCATCGGTTGAGCCAGTAGAAGAATACAGCTGAATTTCAGTATTCGGATCAGCTTGGCCATATACAACAACCTTGTTGTCGATCACAAAGAATTCAGGACTGGCGAATATGGGCGCATTGACCGCGCTGTTTCCAGTATCTTGCCTGCGATTGTGAGAATTACGCGGTGGGTTTGGCCCATCGCCCTGTTGAAAGGCTTGAGGCGTGCGATCGCGCCGCGTATTTAAGTCAATGCTCAACCCTTCAATATTGTCGAAGCGATTGCCCGTGATGATGTTTTTGTTGCTTTGTGTATTGGGGCCTTGGCCAAAGGCAGTCACCACCACGCCGCTTCCTTTTTGGTTGCTAATGGCATTATCAAGCACGCGATGATGATCGCCCATCACATATACCGCCGCTCGTCGTAGTCGCTGTCCGTTATAGCGAATGCTATTGTCAGCAACGGTAACGGCACCCTCTGGCTTAAACATAAATACGCCGCTACCGTCATTGCCGCAGATCAAATTATTAGAAATTAGGCCATTACTGACCCGCCCAGCCAGTCGAATCGCATCCGGCATTCCTGAGAGCCCGTTGCCCACAATAATGTTTTGCAACACTGCTAAGTTATCGGCCTGTCGGCCTGTAATAATGCCGCTACCGTTGTGGTATTCAATCCGATTTTGCTGAATGGTGGTGCCTGCACTGTCAAATACAGAAACGCCGAAGCCAGATCGCTTTACCGGCATCGACTCATCGGTTGGAATCCCCAACCAGTTTTGTTCAATCACAATGCCACTCGGTGGCGTATCGGTTTTGAAGAAGTCTCCAGTCGCGGGCAGCTGCTCGCCTCGATTGAGCGGTGCAGGCTGATGACTAATGAATATATCCGCCGGTGGTGTTGAGTTGGTGATGTCGCTGGGCGAGTTGAATCCATATAGGCTGAGCCCTCTCACCGTAATGTTATCTGCCGATAGGGTGAGGCCTCTAAAAATTTCTACCTCATCGGCAGGGCGAATTGTGACGACCGGAATCGGCACGGCTATTTCTGCGGTGGCCGATTGGCTGGCATCGTAGCCAGGTTGAGTGGTGCCGTTAAGGGTCAGGCCGGGCTGTGCGATCGCTGGCAACACAGAGTCCAACTCGATAGTCGTTTGCCCAACCGGCAAATTGAACCGAATTTCAGAGCGATCGCTGCTGGTCGAAACGAGCTGTTGCTCAGCCGTGCTTAAGGCCGTTATCAACAGCGTACCGTTGGTAATTTCAATCGCTTCTCTTAGCGTAAGCTCAGCATTTGCTTGAATCGGCCCATCTGCCGGACTGTTGACAATAATTTGCACAAAAGTCGGCTGCTGGGTGACTTGAGCCCAACTCGCGCTTGGCAGCAACACTGCGCTAAGAAAGCCAACTGCGGCCAGTCGCTTGCGGTGAGATTTCTGAGGAATGTGATAGGCCATCAGTTGAACAAATTAAGAGAGAAGAACCAGAAGATCAAAAAAACGACAAAAGAACAAACGACGGGAGAATATAGCCAAAAAAGAAATTGAAAAAGAATGCTTTGTCAGCATCTAAAGCTCAGTCGAAGGATATGGCTCGCTATCTTCAGCGCTTTGCCGATTTTCAGAGGCTGACTCGTTAGCCTGACGGTTGACGGGCGTAATAGGCGGTTCCGGCTGTTGAGAATGAGAAACTTCAATGGCTGATTCTGTCTGTTGCTGTGGCGCTCTTGGCTGAGTGCCAAATCCATTGAGCAAGCCGCTGAGCTTAGCTGTGATGCCAAAATAGAAGCCTCCAGCACTCCGGTTTTCTCCAAAGTCAGTATCTGTGGCGCCGCCGCTATAGCCAGCAGATACTCTTAAATCAGGCAGCGGATAATAGCCGCCTTCGACTGAGTAGCCCGTTTCGCTAAAGCCGCCGCTGCCAATCCATCTCGCCTCACCGACCGCGTCCCAGCGATAGCCCAGCCGATAAGTGGCCCTCGCCTGTGCGAGCTGTGTGGTATTGCTGCTAGAAAAGCTGTTGTCACGAGTGTTAATGGCCGTGCGACTGTTGCGTAAAGCGTATTTGCCATATAGCTCCCATCGCCAGTTGGGCGCGTAGATAGCCTCAGCGGCAAACAAATGTTCTTGCGTATCGGTGCTTCGTCCGGTCGTGAGATTAGTGGGAATCGTGTTGGGGTTAGTTCGATACTCGTAGCGCAGCAGTGCATTGAACTGGTCGTTGTCGGGGTTGCGATAGGCCATGCCTAGCTTGAGCAAGCTCGTTGTCCCCAAGTCGTCAATGCTTTGGTTGGCCGCGTGAGCGCGGCGATAGTCGCCTAATAGCGTGAGTTCTGGGCTAAGGCGACCGAGTGCAGAAAGGCTAAACACCGTATTAGAACTGCGAGATGATGACCGATGCTCAAAGCGAGTACTGGCCTGGAAGTCGGCATTGTCTGTATAGGAGAGGCCAATGCTATAAGTTTCACCGTCAGCGAGTCCTAACGCGGCTGCGCCCCGATCGGTGGCGTAGGGCTGCCTAAACTGAGTGCTCGCAGCGGTGTCATTTCCAAGGGTTGAAAATACCCTTTCATACCCCAAATCAAGATTTAAGCCGGGGGCTAGGTTAATGCCTTGCTCTAGCCCAATGGTGCCGCCCATTTGGCGACCATCAATGGTAGAAAAACGGCCATGAATCGTCGTATCAGAATCAAAGGTGTGTTCGCCAGAGATATCCAAGCTAGTCACGCTTCCTCTGTTGTTGCCCCCATCTCCGTAAAAGATTTGGTTGAGCCCCACGTTGAGCCACGGCTGGACTTCCCAATTGAGGCCCACTAACGTACGGCTTGGATAGATAGGATCAACGTTAGAAGAGAGGTTGATTTCATTTTGAGCAACCAGGCTGAGCTTGCCAGTAATAGGCGTCGTGAATCGACTGCGCAGCTGGCTAGAAGAGATGTTTCGATCGCTGTTGATGCGGTCTTGGCGATCGCGATAAACCCAGTCAACTTCTGCGCTGCCTCGTCCAATGCGCTGAGATACGCCAAAAGAGTAAGTGGTGAGTGAATTGTCTAATGGTTCACCTGGTTCGCTTCCCAAGCCTGCTAGCAGCTGTGAAATATCTGTAATCACCCGAGGCGCATTGCCAGAATTATCTTCGTGATCGAACCGAGCCCGCAGTGATGTTGTGCTCGAAAGCTGGCTGGCTAGCTGAGCCCCGTAGTGGGTTTGCCCAGGTACAAAGCTAGTGGTTGCAACATTGCTAAATCCAGCGTCAGTAGACCGAAAATAAGCACGCCCGCTGAGCTGGTCGCCCAAATTCCCCTCAAACTCTAGGCGATAGGCGCTGCCGTCTATATTGCGATTATGATCGCCCGTGTTGGCAAAATGGTTAGAAGACTGGGCAATTTCAGCCGTGAGTTTGGCCTGATCACCCAGTGCAATTTGGGCATCTGCGCCGTAGAGCGTAAAGTCTCGCGTGCCCTGATTTTCGCTGAAGTAGCTAGCGCCAATCCAAGACTCTTCACCTTGCGTGCGATTCAGACTGTACTGAACTCGACCCGCAAAAATGTCTGTGTTGTTGCCGTCTTCGTATTGGTAAGTTGTGACAATGCGACGCACTAACAGCAGACCAAAGTCATCCACTGCGATGCGCGTCACCGGATCTTTGAAAAACAAAGTCCCTCGGTCGTAGTCGATTTCGTAATCAGCGCCGCGAGCGAGCGGCGTGCGCTCTAGTACAGTCCCTGGGCGTTCAAGCTCTTCTACTTCTAAAAAAACGCTTTCGCTACCTGGAATCAAATTCCGTTGCGAGGTGAAGTAAAAGCCGCTAGTACCGTCAGGCGCAATAGTATCGCGCTGAAATCCTTCTACGTTGTTGGCATATAAGCCCGTGAGCGCCCAATCGCCAAAGTTATAGCTGGTTTTAAAGCCATGCAGCTGACGGTTGGTGGCGGTAAATAGCTGAGAAGCTGTAGCGAACTCCTCGGTACTAAAATCGCCCCACATGGCGTAGTCAATTTCAGCGGTGTTAGAAGGGGAGTTTCGTTCTACCCGTAGATAAACGCTGTCAATAGAAGGGGCGGTAACAGCGGTCGAAGAGTCGTCGCCGTAGGTGGCATACTCACTGGTGCAGCCAGTGTCATTGGCTTTGAATAGTGAAGATTCGCCATTACAGTTTTCGTTGAGTGCGCGATCGCTATTGTAAGCCCCCGTATATAGCCACCCACCAATATTGCCGGTTGCAAATACCGCTGCATCAACATCTAGGCTGTAGTCGTCATCGCCATCAATGGGTAAAAAATCCCGATAGCTATCGTAAAAATCTGTACCCCTCGCCCCAATTCGCAGATCGACCACGCCAGAAATCAGGCTGGGCCTTTGGGGGGTCTCAAATTGTATCTGGCTAAAGGCATTGAATCCATTGGCACTGGCCTGTAGCTGTACCCGCTCAGACCTTAAAGACGATTGCAGCTCAGCAACAAATTCGCCCCGTTGAATCTCAACCTGATAACCGGGCATATCTGGGTCGTAATCAGCCCCTAAAAACTGACCGTCGCTTGTGCGCAGCGTGACTACAGAATCCCAACGCGAAATGTTGCCAAATTCATCTAAGAGTTGGCCTCTGACGCTCGCTGTTGAGCGACCGTCGGAAGGAATAGACTGCGGTGATAGCAGCACCAGTCTTTCCGGTAATCCGCGCACTGTGAGCGTGAGATTTTTAAGCACTTCTCCCGTTTCGGTGGAGATCACTTCAAGGAGATTGTCTCCGGCCGTTAGCGGTATGCCGTACCAGGTTTGCGTCCGTAGCTGTGCGTTGGAATCAGTTTCTGTTCTCCCGACTAGGCTCGCATCAACAATTTGACCGTTAGAGAGTAGCGCAATGTTGGCCCCTGCCGGAAAGCGAAGGACAACAGAGGTGGCTGGAATATCTAAAAAAGCGCCCGCCGCTGGGCTGAGAAACTCTACATCACTGGCCTCTACCGAAACCGCGATTTCATTATTGCCAGCTAACGCTTCGGGGGTAATGGCGACTTGCTGTAAGCCGCTAACATCGTACCTGTCTACAGTCGGTTGAGCGGATGCCTCACGAATGGCAATCTCCGTGCTATTGGATGCTCTGCTGTTGGATGTTCTGCTGTTGGATGTTCTGTTATTGGATACTCTTTCTGATTCGGTATTTGATTCTGTCAGTTCAACCGGCGTGAGCGATATCCAGGGCGCGGGTCTTTTCTTAACCTCTTGCTGAGGTAATCCAATGGCTAATTCAACGGCTGATTCAATGGCTATTGGTGGGGCTTCTGCGTTGTCGCTAGCTGGGATTTCATCGGCTAGCGTGCGGGCGATCCAGGGTGTCTTTTTATTTTCTGCTTCTGTTTCTTCTGCTTCGCTGGCTAAGGCGATCCAAGTATCACTGTTTGAATAGTTTTCTGTTTCTGCCGCTTCACGGATCTTGGGAACTATTGCTGGCTGAGGTGCTGGTGGCTGCTGTTCGATCTGGGGGTTTTGAGGTTCCGTCGGTGCAGTCCCAGCTGCAATCCAGGGAACATTCCATTCTACTTCACGGGTTTTAACTTCAGTAGTGTTCGTGCTATTTGTACGGTGGGTGCGATCGCCTCGCTGCTCAGCTTCATTAGCTGGCGGTGTGGGCGTATCCAATGCCTGTGTCGGCTCAGATACTGTTTGAGCCTTGGCAACGCCAGGTAGCAGCACCAAGTTGGTTAGCACGCTAAGCGCCAAGCCTGAGCGTAAGCCCGTGAGGCAATAAGAGAGAAGGTTGAGAAATAGGAGATCGTTGTGAGATTCTTTAGACATGATTATTCTTGCGCCTCCTCAAAGGTAGGCGTCACTCCAAAGTTCATTCTCACTAGGCCCCCAGGCGCCAGATTGACAAGTCGTGAAAGACTGTTGCGTTCGCTAAAGTGCAGGTTAGGCGCCAGCGTATAGCCCGGAAGGCTGCTCAAATCTAAGGTGCCTGTACGCTGTCCAGGGAGCATCTTTTTCACTGAGTAAAGGCCATCGGCGTCGGTTACAACACGGTTTCCGTCGTCTAAAAAGATCACTGCGTTTGGAATACCTGCTTCGCCAGACTGTTGTTCACCATCGAAGTTTTTGTCTTCAAAAACGCGGCCAATGAGCGTACCGCAGTCAGACAAAATTCCAGGGTCTAGCCTAATCCGATGAATGCTTGGGCCATCTTGAATGCGGAATCCGCTGTCTGTTCTTTCAGCGGTAACAATTGCGCTGTTGCGACCAGAGCCCCTGACTGCATCCGGCGTGATTCGAGTGGCATAAAAGATATCTAGCGTATTATCAGCTGCTAAAACATCGGTAATGCTAAACGCTACGCTGCGATTAGATTGGGTAGTGTTAACGGTGACAGGATTTCCATTGACCTGGCCAGTTACCGACTCAGGCAACAGCTCAAACCCAACGGGCAGGGTATCTATGGCTATCACCGAGCCGACTTCTGCCGCCGCTACGTTTTGAATATTGAGCCGATAAATCACAACATCACCGGGTTGAGCCGCAGCACGATCAGCTGATTTGGTGATTCTCATTTGTTCGGTTTTACAGATGGAGGTATTCAAGCCAAATTCAAAAAAGGTCAGCCCCTGGGCAAAGGCGTCATCAATGCGGACAGTTTGCGTCAGTTCTGTTGAGCCATCTACCGAGAGGGGTTGGCCGTCTAGCGAGGTTGCTCGGTAGCTAAGAACTTGGTTAACGGTTCCGATAATGTCAATCAGGACGCGCCTCTCGGTGAAGCCAGCATTCTCTGGAGGGTTAATCACGAGTATGTATTGAGCGCCTGAGTCTGTTTGATTAAGCCCGGTGCTTAAGGGCGCATTGGGGTCCAACAAAAAGTTGTAACGTCCTAAATCGGGTCTTAAAAAGAATGGATTGACGTTAGTATCGTTGGGCTCAAGGCCATTTTCTCCTGGAACTGTTCTGGTGAGGTTGACGAGCCCACCGAGTTCTAGTCCGCTGGCATCTGGCTCGTAAAGGGCCATAGAGAATCCGGCATAGGTATCTAATGGCTGGCCATCGCAGCCTACAAGATTGCCGATAGGATCGATTAATGCATTGTCTTGGCCGATATCAATGCGGTTAGAGACAGTTCCTACTAAGCCGTTGTCGGTGGTATAGGTGGCTTGGGCTTCATTTATGATGTTGGAAAGTTGTGCATATGCACCCGTGACTGGTTGCAAGAGAATGCCTATAAGCACCAGTATGATGAGACGTTGCCAGCGACGAGATCGTCTAAACAACCATTTGAAAGGTGGGAAAATTGGCATTGTCTGTAATGTCACGTGTGATATGAGTTTCAATGCTAGAAAGCACCCTGCCTTTTGCAGCCGGAAATTACAAGCCGGAAAGCTGTCTGAATCTCTGTTACCGCTGGTAGAGGGGATGCTGAGGCGATTTGAAACAAGAAGAGAAAGCAATGAAATAGAAGAGAATCTTAAGCTGTAAAAGGCTGTTTGCTTGAGGGTTAATTAAGAGCGATCGCAAACTACGCTACAACTACGCTAAAAGTTTGCGATCGCCCTTACCAATCAAGACTTACTTAACGACGACTTCGTGAGCAACACTCACGACTTCAGATGCGCCTAAAGCCTTGCTAAAGTCCCACTTAATGTGAGTGTAGGCTTCAGCCGGAGCAGGTTGCATTTCTACCGTGCCGTCTGCCAAAGTAACTTCAACTAGGGGCTCAGCTACAAAGGTGGCACCGTTGTCGATGCTGTAGGTGGCAGAGGCCGCATCGTTGCCATAATCAGAACCGATAACGAACTTCATTTGAGCAGGAATGGGCTGCTTAATAACCAGGTCTTCAGCCGCGATTTCGCTGGCGTTAGAAGACTCAACGGTATAGCGCAACACATCGCCGGGTTGAACAGCGGCTTCGCCTTCTAGTGATTGCCATTCCAGCTTGGACTGGCCATCTTCATCAATGACAGTGACCTGTTTTTCAACACCCATTTCGAGCTTAACTTCGGGGCGAGTGAGGCGCTGTGCGATCGCTGCGCCAGCTTCTTGCAAACTTGCAAACACGGGTGTGCTAACTGCAAAGGGTGCAGTCGCAACCAACGCTGCAACACCCAAACCGAACATAAACTTGCGTTTCATAATTAACTGAACCTTATGACTGGTGAATAACTGAACAAAAAGACCGAGCAAAAAGATGGAACAAAAAGACTGAACAAAAAGACTGAGCCAAAAGGCTTAAGTGAGGGCGTAAATAGCCGACCTAAACCCAAGCTGTTGAAGTGGAATACGGTAGGCCATTAGGCTGCGATCGCAGTCCCCCTCAACAGATGAGTCAGCCGTCATTAGTCCACAACACGCCGGATGAGGAAGGTGCCAGTACCACCCGGTGTAACAGAAGGAACCACGTTCTCGTACTTCTGAGCCGGTGTGCCATCAGCTGGATCAGTTGGGCTCGTCGCTACAGGCGTCGTATCTCCGCTGAGCGTAAAGTACCGAATAACACCCGCAGAAGCCGACGCGCCCGCTTGATGGGTAGTAACATCTGCCCAGTTGTTAGGCGTTGCTGTACCGTCCTCAAGAATCACGAAATCATTAGCCGTGAGCCTAACGCTACCTGCGCCCGTTGCCGCCTGAGAAATATTCTCATAGGTGAGACGATACTCAATCACTTCACCTGGTGCTGCATTAAGTGTCGGTGAGGCAGTGAACGCTTCACGAATGCTGCCATCTGCTGCGAGGATTTGCGCTTCTTTCACCAAGCTCATAAAGCCGGTGTACACCCGGTTAATAGTGATGTTGTTAGTGGTTTCCCCTGTATAGCCAGGCGAGGCCGCCGGATCGTCATCTGGGAAGGCAACCAGAGGAATCGCAACCTCATCTAGCTGTAGAACGCCAGCAGGCAGATCCACCTCAACGGTGTAGTTGACCTGAGCACCTGCAACCACATCGCCTACATTGATAGGCGTATCAGTTGTGTTAAAGGTAGTCCCGTCATAGGTGTAAACAGCTGTATTCACGCCATCGGATATCGTGACCACAGTTCCAACAGGGATATCAGCATTCGTTCCGTAAGCCCCTGGTACGCCGCCAGCCGCTTCAGCCTCAGAAGGCGAAAGGGGCTCAATGGTCGTTTCAGCAATAAATCCGACGGTTGCAGGGTTACCCAGCGTGTTATCAAAAACAATCGGGTCTGGGTCAAAGGTCGCTGTCGGATCTAACCCAGCCGGAACCGGTGTAGATTGGTTTGTAAAGTCGTCATTATCACCAGTCGGCCCCACTGCATTAGACGCCCCATCTGTTCCGTTTAAGATGTCGTCAGTCGTAGGCGTAATAGAAACAACATTGATTTCACCACCATCGCCAGTACCCGTGTTGTTGTTATTGGTATCTACTAAGCTTGGATCATCAGGCTGGTTGTCGCCATCGGTATCAGTTTCGGGTGCAATCCCGTCATCTGTACCGGGACTGTAATCGCTACCATCGGTGGCTGGTGGATTGCCCGAATCATCATAGTTGTTGGGGTTTTGGTCACCTGATTCATCGTAGATAATCTGGTTTGTGGCGTCGCCTACGGTTTCACCAAACACCTGCGCAATGTTCTCAATGGTGCCGCCTGTTGCAGGCAAGCCACTGGTCACTACGGTGAACTGGAGGCCGGTAGCCGTAGCGCCTACACCGAGCGGCCCGTTATTCACAAAACCAACCCGAGTCACCGTTGACAAATCAGCCGGAACTGCCGTTTGCCATGCTAACGCGAGTGGATCAGAGCCAACTGCGGAGCCAGCTGGGTCAATGGAGTAAACAGCGCTCCAACCAGCCGGTAGAGCAGTATTAACACCACTTAATTGCGTTTGGGCAGGAATTGCATCCGAAATCAGGATACGCGTTTGAGCACTACCGTTTAGCTGAATAGTGGTGCCTTCTAATGCCGCAGGTTGGAACAAACCGGTCGGCTCAGTTGTTTCTACCCTGAGACCTAGGTTATAGGTAATGCGATCATCGGTAGGATCGCTTGGAACGCCCGCTTGGTAATTGCTGGCATTTTTGAGCACCGTTGCCATTGCTAGAGGCCGCACGGCAGATGCATAAATACCTGAACCTGTTGCTTGAGCTTCTCGCTCACCGTTCTCTGGCGCTTCAGTACCTACATTAACCGTACGCAAGTCGTCAAGGTTAGTACCTGCATCGTCATTATCCGACTGGTTCTGAGTCTGATCAGAACCTTCGACTGTAGGGTTATCATCGGTGTTACCCAAGGTCACACTGACAGATTCACCCGCTACTGTCCCATCAGTAGCCGTACCGGTGACTTTAACCACAAAACTTGCATCTGGCTGAATAGCGGTGCCACCTATTCCGACGATGGTGCCACCACCAGCGGGAACGGTTCCAATAAGCGTAGTCCCGTCGGCTGCGAACACCTGCACCGGATCAGTTGCAGAAGGCGTAAAGTTTTCTGTCCTTAAGTTATCGATACCGGGAACGAAAACATCCGTCTCGGCATTACCGACGTTTGTAACATCAAAGATATAGGTCAGTGGGTCGCCAGCTTCAATTGCGCCGCCATCTGCATCTTCTACCGGTCGTGCAACTACGGTTAAACCGGCAATTTCAGCAACTTGGATAATAACTGTGTTGGATGTCGTATTAAAAGTAGATGTGCCATCGTTGTAGGTAGCGGTAGCGGTGTTGCTGATGTCGGTACCCGCAGCAGTCCCTTCTGCCAGAACAGCGCCGACCATGTTGAATACTCCAGCGACTGCAAGTGCAGTTGCAAGAAGAGGCTTATGGGCCTGCCAGCGAAATTTTTGTTGTTGTTCTGTTTTTGCCATTAGTTCAGTTCGTAGTAGCTAAATTTTCAAGCAGAGTAGGCTAAGATCAAATGAAAAAATTTATAAACATCGCTTTAACTATCAACTATTGCCGTTAGTCTCAAGCCGCGAGGCTCTTTTCTCAGACGCTTTGTGGCCTGAGATAAACAAACGGTTCAATAATGGACAAAAGCTGAACTTGCCAACAACACCAATCTTGATCGCAATGATCAAAGACTGTTGGCTTGTTTTAATGCCAAGTGCATCTTTTAAAGTGATGTCTTTTCAAGAAAGCTCCAAGGTTTTTTCTTGATAGGTTTTATATCTAAAGCTCTAAAGATAGATACCAGCTGATAGAAGTTAAATTGTTCCTAGCTGATGACCAAGCTCAGTCTACCGCTTCTCAATAACCATACAATATGTTGAATATACGGAAAAAACAGCTTTTGTTGTTTTTACGGTACTGGTTCCGCGAAATGGGATAGCATAAAGCATTAATGCGTATAGCTTAAGCGATAATAGGGGGGATATAAGTTTCCCATCGTCGTACTATGGAT
>LJZR01000111.1 GCA_001314865.1 Phormidesmis priestleyi Ana
CTATACCCACAAGGTCAAACTGCTGCTGACTAAGCCAACGCTAGGCTACAGCCCAGAGGCAGAATCAGACGAACTGGTCTTGAGCCTGACGCTAAAGAGCGAGCCTACGCCCGTGCGCCAAACGCTAGAGCGCTACATAGCAGAAGAATTCCCCGGCTGGACGATGCGCCAGTGGTGGACAACAGCTGATGTCTTGGCTACAGACGAACCGTTCTAAAGCCTTCGCCTGCTGGGTAGTCCGAGCGACTGCCCAGCCTACCGATACATTCTCAATTCCACTGCAATTCAATCGCAATTCCAACACGAAAGGACTTTGACAAATCATGACTCAGACAACGCAAACGATGATCGCGCTCCTAGAGCGGATTGCGATCGCCCTAGAGACGCCCGCACAACCGCCCGCCCCCGAGGGTTTCTGTGGCTATGGCCAGAAGGTCTACTGCAACCTAACCAAAGGGAATGGCGAGGGCTGGTATGTCTTAGAAGGCGGCAATGCGTTCACCCAGCCGCCCATCTTTCGGGGCCGGGTCGTGGGCTTACGTTTTCCAACGGTAGAGCGCAGGGGGAAGGAGGTGGTTAAGTTTCACCTGTTCATGCGAGCAGGAGGAGAAACGACAACTTTTGAGGCAGGCCGCGAGTGCTTCTTTAGCAAGACGGTGCTCGCTGCACTGGCGTTGGCCTCACCTGAGGTGCTATCGTGTCCTCTTCAGCTAGCGACTTACGTTAAGGCGCTGCGGACAGGCGATAGGACTTTGGCTGTGGCGCTGCGGGATAGCGCAGGCAATAAGCTGTCGTGCGATTGGACGAATGATGATGACTGGCAGGCGATCGTGGGGCTGGCGGTGGAGAACGTGCGGGTGGCGATGGTGGGATAGGGGCTGAGGGGGTTGGGGTTGGGGCTGAGGGGGGCTGTGGGCTGATCGTGCTACTTGCCATAACAGCTACCAGTTAGCCTTGTTGTCAAGTGATACGATAAAATGGGATAAGGTTTAGCCTTGGGAATTAGCGATGAACAGAAGCACTGTAGAGCGGCAACAACTACTTGAAGCGGTCAGCGCTCTACCTGACGGGGTTTTGTTAGAACTTGCTAATTTCCTCGATTATCTTCGCTATAAATCAGCCCAACGCAGAGAACTTAAAAGTCCCCCTGCTAATTTTTTGGTTTCAGTTGCGGGCTTAGGTAACTCTGGTCAGCAGGATATTTCAGAGCGGGATGAGGAGATTCTTCGTAATGAAATTGATCCTGTGTCTGGTTGGAGTTCCAAGTCAAGCAATTCGGTATGACAGCGATACTTGACACCAGTTTTTTGTTTGCACTGACTGATCAGAGCGATCGCAATCATCAGCGGGTGATGGCGGTTGCTCAAAGCGTGAGTGAGCTATTGGTGTTGCCTGCCGTTGTTTTGCCTGAAGTCTGTTATCTGATCGCATCAAGATTGGGGCATCAGGCCATGCGCCGTTTTGTATCTAATATCACACCTGATGCGGTTCAAGTTGAATCTGTAACCTTAGAAGATTTGGTACGAGTGCATCAAATCTTGGAGAAATATGCTGATAGTCAGCTTGATTTTACAGATGCAGCGATCATTGCCATCGCTGAAAGGCTAAATATCACTCGCGTTTACACGCTCGATCATCGAGATTTTTCGATCATTCGTCCAAGCCACTGCGATTATTTTGAGTTGTTCCCTCAATCTGCCAGCTAACAGGTGTGGCAGCAGACAGAGGAAATTCGCTGGTGCCGAGTTAAAAGTTATCTGCCGCCGCTGCACCCACCGTTAGGCCGCTTCAAATTATGGGTGGGGACAGTCATTAGAAGCTTATTTGTCAGCTTTCAAAGCTGTGTAGCCTGTTGAACACGTCATTGGCACAGAGAGCCGAGCATTTGTTTCTTACTCGGGCATCGTAGTGTTCCAATAGGCAACAATCGATCTCGTGCGATCAATCGCAACTACAGTTCCTGACTTGCGATACCACTCGGTGATTCCATTTCGCTCAATCGAACCGGGTAATTCTCTTAGCCATTCTGGTTGCGAAACTGCAATCTTATCGGCACCTACGGGCACCCAATCGTCAATTTCTGCTGGTGGAACTTCGGCGATTAATCGAATATCCCAGTCAGACGGTGCGGGGATTAGGCCACCGCCGTTGTTTTGGTACATAACGTCGTAATCAAGTTTCACATACTTGCGCCTGAAAGTAACATAGTTTTCGATGAATTGAACCCGGTCGGCGAGGTCTGCTCGTGCAGCACTTGTTTCGGTGACAGATGGCGGCTCAGGAGGGTGACCAGCGCAGCCAGCTAACGTGATGGCGATCAGCAGTGGAAGGAGCATTTGTCTAGGCGAGTTACTCATTGCGACACAACTTTAACAACACGATTTTTATCAGCAGAACCGGTCTGTCGAGAGGCCATCAACCAGATCATGCCACAACATCGAATCAATCTTGATTGTCCGCTGCGATACGTTTAGGTACGCCCATCATGGGCGTGAGCTAATAGAGTAAAAGTCCGCTGTGGGAGAACCTGCCATCCAAATGCGCGAAAGTTTGGGAGCAGAGATACGGACAACGGATAGCTTAGGGCAGGAGCATCTTCGCGAGAAGGCGGCTGTTGGCGGAGCCTGCCAGCACCTTTAGCCCAGGTGGTAAGGCTAGCCGTGGCGCTGCGGGATAGCGCAGGCGATTGTAGGGCTGGCGGTGGAGAACGTGCGGGTGGCAATGGGGGGTTAGGGGCTGGGGTTGGGGGGGTACTTGTAAGACTGGGATGTCTTCGATTCAGGCTTCAGGAAGGCCGTTAAGGTTACGCATTAATCTCCGTCTATGATTCTGGAATTATACGGAAAGTTTCGAGATAGTCTACTGTGAGGGGTGAATATATGGAAGGTTTCGGGGTATTTACCTTGTATGGGATGGATATACGGAAAGTTTCCGTATAATAAATTGTTAGCTGGCTTCGGTTATTAGTTGGGGCATACTTGAAGGGTCTCTGTCCGAGTTCAGAACTTAAAGTAACCAGCACATCAAGTAACCAGCACATCTAAAGAGATATGCAGCAATCGGAATCAAAAATTGCGCTACTGATTGATGCAGATAACGCTCCTGCATCTAAGATTGAGGCGATCGTATCTGAAATTGCAAAGTATGGAGTTGCTAATATTCGCAGGGCTTACGGAAACTGGAAAAGTCCTGTTCTGAAGGCTTGGGAAGAGTGTTTACACGAATATGCTATTCGCCCTGTTCAACAGTTCGACTATACGAAGGGAAAAAATGCGACTGATGCCGCAATGATTATTGATGCAATGGATTTGCTATATACACAACAGTTGGACGCTTTTGCAATTGTGTCGAGTGATTGTGACTTTACTCCTTTAGTAATGCGGATTTTGACCAATGGTTTGAAAGTCTATGGATTTGGTGAGAAGAAAACGCCTTTGCCCTTTGTCAACGCATGTTCAACATTTTTATACCTAGAAACCATTGATCAAGCAGTAAATTCTGAGGAGACTTCCAAAGTTTCTGCAAGCGTTAAGAAAACTGGTAAAGAGTTGAAGCAAGACACCAAATTGATCAGTTTATTGAGGGGTGCTGTTTCTAACACTCTAGACGATGATGGTTGGTCGAATTTAGCAGAGATTGGTGGACACATAGCAAATCAGGCATCTTTTGACCCACGCAACTACGGATATCCAAAGTTGAGCGGTTTGTTCGAGGCTATTGACTTATTTGAGATTCAGCGAAAAAATAAGGCAGTCTACGTAAGGAGCAAGCAAAAGAGAGTGATCTGAATTTTGTGTAAGCGCTTTTTTACTTAAGCGGAAAAGCGTTCTGGGAACAGGATAGCAAAATGTGAGAGTGCTGCCCGCCAATCTTTAATCGGCCTGTTCCACTTTTTCGAGATGTTGTTCATCGCCAGATACATCAGTCTAAATACAGCATCTTCGCTAGGGAACACCGCTTTCGTCTTAATCACCTTGCGCAGCGAGCGATTGAGTGACTCAATGGCGTTGGTGGTGTAGATGACTCGGCGAATTTCCATGGGGTAGTCAAAAATGGGAATGACGTTCTCCCAATTGCGAATCCAGATTTGAGAGACCGCTGGGTAAGCCTTGTCCCACTTGGCGGCAAAGGCATCGAGGGCAGCTTCTGACTCGGCTAGCGTCGCGGCTCGATAGATCGGTTTGAGGTCAGCAGCAACCGCTTTACGGTCTTTCCAGGGGACGTACTTCATACAGTTGCGCATCAGATGCACAATGCATAGCTGCACCTGCGTTTGTGGGTAGACGGCTTCAATCGCTTGGGGAAAGCCTTTAAGTCCGTCGCAGCAGGCGATTAGAATATCTCGAAGTCCTCTGTTTTTAAGATCCGTCAATACTTTCAACCAGAACTTTGCCCCTTCTGTTTCGGCTTCGCCCACCCATAGCCCCAGCAGTTGCTTCTCGCCTTCCCGGTCGATGCCAAGCACCACATAGACTGCCCGTTTGCTCACCCGGCCTGAGACCTTGATGTTCACATACAACGCATCGAGGTAGACAATCGGGTAGACCTCTTCAAGGGGGCTAGATTGCCAGGCTTTGACATCCTCGCTGACGCTGTCGATGACCTCGCTGATGACGGCGGCTGATATCTTGGCCCCCCCATAGAGTTCTTCGAGCTGGGCGCTGATGTCACGAGTGCTATTGCCTCTGGCATAGAGTGCCAGGATCTTCTCGTCGAGGCCAGCTATGCGGCGTTGATGCTTCGGCACTAAGATGGGCTCGAAGCTGCCATTGCGGTCTCTCGGTATCGACAGTTCTAGTTTCCCGTCTGTCGATTGAACCGTTTTTGGGGAACTGCCGTTGCGGCTATTTGGGGCAATGACTGCCTCTGAGGCTTCACTTTTGAGGTGATGGTTGAGTTCACCGGCCAGGGCACGTTCGACCAGCCGTTTCTTGATCTGACTCATCAATCCGCTTTCCCCTAGAATATCTTCCGGGCTATGGCACTCTTCGAGTAGCTCATCTAGCAGGTCATCGACGCGGTTCGGTGCTTTTTTCGTTCGGGACATGGTGCGGGTTCCTTGAGTAGTAGGATTTTAGTCCGCTTACACAAAATTCTGTACAGTCCCAGCAAAAGAATGGCACTACTCCAAAAACTTAGTGCAGTTGATCGCCATCTAACAACCGCGCTGCACTGGTAACGTTTCATTATAGTCGGTTGAGTTGCAAAGGTTGTTAGCAGCCGTTCAGCCGGAACGTTAGGTTTCTCTATTTCTTAGTGACGGCATGACGCACCGCGAAGAGGTGCCGCAGTAAATAACTCGGTAGTGCATTAATGTAAAGGATAAAGAAAAACAAGCTACAGCCGTTGGCAGTGTCAAGGAGTAGAGCAGATGAAAATCGAGATGACTTGCCCAACTT
>LJZR01000113.1 GCA_001314865.1 Phormidesmis priestleyi Ana
CGAATACCCATTAGAATTCTCCTTTGAAAGACTCTAGCCATAGGTCGGCTCCGGCTTTGGGTAGCGGCACCGGCAGGGAATCTCGCTTACACCAGTCATTGCCAGGTAGCAGGCGAGCGAAGTAGAACCCCTGTTGCTCCTTACAGCAGACATAGAGGCCATCGCCACCTGCCAACACATCAACCGGCTCTGCCTGCATAAATGCATCCCGCACTCTATACAGCAGTGTCGTTGCCTTCAGTAGCTGCTGGTAAGCTAACGGCGTAATCTCTCGCCATTGATGCTGACCACTGTCCCAGTCCTGGTCAATCTGGGGTGGGGCCACTCTAGAATCATGCGATCTCTAACATTCGACGGGCTTAGAATGACCTAGCTATCAGCAATTGCTGTGGACGCTTCCCACGCGCAGTGCCCGCATTTCCATCGTCCTGCTTCTGATTCTGCTATCAGCATCTTGCAGTTGGTGGCCAGTGGCCATGCAGTCGTCTACCGGCAGTATTTCGCCAGCAGTATCAAAAGTGCGTAAGAGCCTTACTCTACCGTTACCTGATAGTCGTCTCAGAAGAATGATTCACCACCAAACGCTTAGCCCTCCTTTTATCTGTACTCTGCATACCTACCAAGAGCAGAACTCCTGCGCTGTTGGGCACCTGAAGCATACCCTTTAAATCCAACTGGAAGGACTGAAACTACCTAGTGTCAGCTTCGTGTCCAACCAAACTAACTAATTAGCTAATACCCACTTGCAAGGTGAGTCACACTATACCTATCGCCAAATTCTTAAGAATTTGTATATTGCAATCTACCTATCTTCAAATTCTTGCATATTGATAGACTTTCATGTTACGGTCAAATTCTGGATACTACTAATGTCATTCTGCGACTTTAATTGGCACTGTTTATAGACATCGCCAACTGCCTCAGCAATGCGTCTTCCTTTACGCTATTTACTTTAAGTCGCTATGAATTTTGATTTTCATCGTTTCGAAAGGCAACGGTTTACGGATTTCTCCAAGGGGAGGGCTGCTGACTGGTGTGTGATTCGTCAATTACCAACCCTGCAAAGCCTGATTGTAGGACGCTTTACCTCGCGTATAGAAGCTGAAACTCACTACAGTTTTATGAAGCGACTATACCCTAACTATTTTTTTGAGGTGATGTTTGACGTTCCTCTGGAATAGCCTCACATACCCCCCCATTAAGGCTGATAATCAGCCTGGAGAAGATTATGCTAGACATCAAAATTTTCGACGTAGATCATGGCTTTAGCGCAGCAATCGACCGACATGACCGCCACACCATTTTGCTAGACGTTGGCTCAAATTCTCGAAATGGCTTTGGCTCCTGGCGGCATGTCCTGCAACGGCACTGCTCTAGCATTGATTGCCTAATTGTCCCCGCTTACATCCAGGAACATTTAGACGGCATTCCTGACTTTTTAGAGCACTTGTCCGAAGCTGGAGTTACGATTAATCGGTTGATTGCTAATCCCACTTTAAAGGTGGATGAACTCCCTGATTTACAGGAAATTTCTTCCTGGGCTCATAATCCGCTAGCGCTGTTTGCCAAGCACCACCCCGAATGCCAACGAATTAGTCAATCAATCACCATTGATGATATTGGCTTTGGCTTCTTTTGGAACACCTCAGACACCTGCCAGGATGCGCGAGATCTTAGTCTAGTGACATTTTTAGAGTATGAAGATATCAATATGGTTCTGCCCAGCGACCTCAAAACAGAAGGCTGGAAAACGCTACTAAAATGCGATGATTTTAGAGCAAGGTTGCAACAAGTCAACTTTTTTGTAGCTTCAAATCACGGTCTAGAAGATGGCTATTGTGCTGAAGTTTTTGACTACTGTAGACCTGAGCTGATTCTTGTTTCAAGTAAAGCAAATCGACGAATTTCCCCAACCATGTTGGAGCGATATAAAAATCATGCTAAAGGGGCTCCGGAGGGAGTTCTAAAAAGCCAAGGCTCCCTCTTTGATCAATATCGCAAAGTGTTAACCACCTACGACAATGGCACCCTTACGGTATCTAAGTGCTTAGACCATCTCAGACAAGTTACTACTGAGACTCAAAGCTACATATCATGGGCAGTCTAACATTGACCGGGCACCCAATGTTAGGCTATCTAGCAAACTATGAAGCTAGAGAGATTGACTTAAGATGACGTTCAAGCCCAGCTACTTCAAATCTGACCTATTTAAAGTTCTTTCTAATCCCATTCGAATTCAAATCCTTGATACATTGCGATTAGGAGAACAAAGTGTCGGTTATATCGCTGAATGGCTAGATATTGAGGCTTCCTCAATATCTCAGCAATTGGCCATACTGCGAAGTCGTAACTTAGTGACTAGCCGTAAGCAAGGTAATTTTGTCTTCTACTCCGTACGCGACCCTGCCCTTTTTAAGGTTCTAGATGCGGCACTTGAAGTGTTTAATAATCATCTTGTCGATGTTCGCGATGCCCTAGAGCAAATGGAATAACGCTCTCGGGTTCATCACTGGCAAGTATTCTCATGCTCATGTTGACGATATGAAAACGGACTTATTTCTGACGACAGATTCTACCCCTTCACATTCTTCTGCAGGGCGTTTGCTGCGAGCAGCTAAAAACCAACCTGTTGACCGGCCACCAGTCTGGATGATGCGGCAGGCAGGGCGCTACCTTAAATCCTATCGAGACCTTCGACAACAGTACCCTTCCTTTCGAATGCGATCGGAGATTCCTGAGTTGGCGATCGCGATTTCCCTACAACCTTTTCAGGCATTCCATCCCGATGGTGTCATTTTGTTTTCCGACATTCTGACCCCCCTCTCGGCTTTGGGCATTGAGTTTGAGATTACAGAGAGCAAAGGTCCGGTTTTAGCACACCCCATTCGCTGCCAAGCCGATCTTAATAAAATGCGTCCCCTCCATCCCGAGGAAAATTTGCTCTTTATTGGTCAAATATTGCAGGGGCTGTGTCATGAGTTACAAGGACAAGCTGCAATATTAGGGTTTGTGGGCGCACCATGGACGCTCGCCACCTATCTGGTTGAAGGACAAAACTCTATTCACTACAGTTTGATCAAAAGGATGGCGTTTTGTGAGCCAGAATTACTCCATCAACTACTTGCAAAACTGGCTGAGGCCATATCCATTTATGCCCTTTACCAAATTCGAAATGGGGCAGAAGTGGTGCAAATTTTTGATTCCTGGGCGGGTCACCTGAACCCGATCGACTACGCCACATTTGTCTTACCCTATCAGCAGCAGATTATCCGACAGGTTAAATTCATTTATCCTGAAGTCCCTCTGATTCTATGCGTGCATGACAGTACAGCTCTTTTGCCATTAATTGCTCAGTCAGGGGCTGATGTCATTCATGTGGATTGGACAGTTCGGATATCACAGGCTCGACAAATTCTTGGCCAACTTCCAGTACAAGGTAATTTAGACCCCTGTATCTTGTTAGGCTCATCAGGGTTGATCCAAAAGCGAACCCTGGAGGTAATTCAGGAAGCTGGAATACAGGGGCACATTATGAATCTAGGGCAAGGAATTTTACCCAATACTCCAGAAGAAAATGTACGGTGCTTTTTTGAGACTGTACGCGGAGTCAGATACACAGGTAAAGCAGCAACTGAAACCATCTAACACTTTCTTCGGAAACTTTCCATGTATCTGCTCTGCATAACTTCTTTGGCGGAAACTCCAACAACATATGGACATGATCTGCTTCCTCGTTAAGCTCTAGAACCCAGCCCTTTCAAAGTACTTTCTTATCTTCTTTAGCTTTGGCGAGTAGGCGAGCAGTAGAGACGTAGGGTTTCTTTTTCTGGTAGTCCTAAAAATGTAAAGATCGTTGTAATCCTCTTTCTGAAGGGGTTTCGACCAATGGAGCTAGCTTCTGAGTGCCGAAGTATCCTGGTTATTCACAGGATTTCAACCAACAATCCACGGGAGAATCAGTATTCCATTCCTTAATGAGCATATATACTTAGCGCTTTTGAGAAGGCTGTAAATCTTGATATCCCTTGCTGCATATAAGATTCAGTCCCTTACCTATGGGGCACTACCAGAAAATCTAGGGAGGGGCGCTCACTAGCGTTTATGCTATGTCAGACAGTTTAGTCTATCGCTAATTGGTTTGGGGCAGTGCCTGTTCAGGGGAGCCAAATAGTCGGTCGGTCAATTTCACGTACCAAGCTGCCGCTTGCACTTGAATAATGTAAGCCATGGCAATGATGAGGGCAATCTCTGAGCCTTGTTCGCCACCAAAGGCCGTGATCGCGATCGCCAGCGCAATAGAAAGGTTGCGCATCACCGTGCCGTAGACCAGCGCGATCGCATCCCCTCGGTTAAACAGCAGCTTGCCCACAAGAGTGCTTAGGGCAAAATTGCCGATGTACAAAATGGCTAAGGGCACCAGAAATGATACTAAAATCATCGGCTTGCTGATGATGGCCTCAGCCTTTAATGCCATAGCCACAAACACTACGCCCAAAACTCCCAAGGTTGAAAAAGCGGGGAACTTCTGCTTCAGGGTTTTGTTGTATTTGTCTGCTCCCACGACGCGAATTAGCAGCAGGCGAGTCGCTACCCCCAACAGCATAGGTAAAAACACAATTACCATAATCTGGCGAAAAATGTCGGATAGAGGAATCTCAATCGCCGTGCCCATCAGCCATTTTGCATAAAAGGGAGTGGCGATAGATCCCAAAATCAGGCCGATCACGGTCATTTTTACGGCGGCATTGAGGTTGCCCTTGGCAAAACCTGTCCAGGAAATGGTCATACCGCTGGTAGGCAAAAGCGATGCCAGTAACAGACCTAGCGCTACTAGAGGCTGATCGGCAAAAAAGAGTTTCCCCATACCGAAGGCAAAGAAGGGAACAACCGCAAAATTGATTAGCTGAGTGACCAGTTGCAATTTATAGTCTTGCCCAGAAAAGACTTTTTGAACTTGCAGGTTAATCATCATGGGGTACACCATGAGGAAGGTTAGCGGAACGATCAGCGCTTTCAGCGGCGCTGGATCTGCGGTAGACCCGACGACAATACCTAAAATCATTGAGGCTGGAATTGCCCAGGTCAAGTTTTTCTGAATCAGCTCTAACAGCTTCCACATAAAAAAATCCTTAAAGAAATAGAGGTCTAGGGAGTGATGGCCGATTGAATGGACTGCTGCACCTCGGGCATAAACACGGCATACATGCCGCGCAGATCGCCCACGTTAAAGTCGTAGGCTAGATCTTGGGGATAGCCATCTTTAATGAACTGGGGACGTTGACACGACTTGGAAGGTTAAGAGCGGTTTTATCATGGAGAATAGAGAAGTTGCCCATGGAATCATCAGATGTATTGGCCTCAGGTTGGGATAGCGCCTA
>LJZR01000028.1 GCA_001314865.1 Phormidesmis priestleyi Ana
CTGCGGATTGCACAACTTTCGGATGAGCCACCGTCGAGGATTAGTCAATAAGCTGGAAGCGATCGGATAGAAAAGATAAATTCAGGATAGGGAGTACCTATTTCTGTTGTTCACACTATTTCCGATGAAGTCTATTGAGTTGATAGTCATTAAATTGTTGAATGCTGTTTTTTGATGCTCCGGATGAATAGCTTTTCTAGCTCAATCCATACAAACAATAGTGAGCTAAAGCCAACGCATATGAGCAGCTCTGTGGCTGACAGGTAATGGGTGCCGAAGAAGTTGCGGAGGAAAGGTACGTAAATAAGTAATAGCTGCAACACAGTAGTACTCCCTACCGCCAACAGCACGTAGGGATTGGCAAACTGGTTCATTTCTATGGCTAGCTGACGGTCGGAACGAACAGCGATCGCATGTCCCATTTGCGACAAACACAGCATTGTAAACACCATGGTTTTCCATCGATCCGGATTACCGCTCTGTTGGGTATATCCATAAGCCCACAGCATGAGCGAAATAGCGAGTATTGCAAATACAATGCCCACCCGTACCATGTACCACCCAAGCCCACGGGCAAAAATGCTCTCTTTAGGACTGTGCGGTGGCCTGTTCATCATGTTAGGTTCTGGCGGCTCCATCGCTAATGCCAGCGCCGGAAAGCCATCGGTGACTAAGTTCATCCACAAAATTTGCAAGGGCGTTAGCGGCACTGCAACAATCGGCAGTAGCCAGGGCGAGAGTGCGATTGTAATCACCTCACCAATGTTAGATCCTAAGATGTACTTCACAAACCGACGAATGTTTCTGTACACAACCCGCCCTTCTTCTGCCGCTGCCACAATAGAGGCAAAGTTGTCGTCTAGCAGTACCATGTCGCTCGCATCCTTGCTCACATCGGTGCCAGTAATGCCCATCGCTACACCAATGTCAGCCTGCTTTAGCGCGGGTGCATCGTTCACTCCATCGCCCGTCATTGCAACTACCTGACCCTGCGCCTGCAAGGCCTGCACAATTCGCAGCTTATGCTCTGGCGATACCCTGGCATACACACTCACCGAGCACACCTCTTTTTCTAGCCCCGCCTGACTCATCTCTTCTATTTCTTGGCCGGTATGCACTTTGGCCGACAGATCATTGACTAAGCCCAAATCTGCTGCCAAAGCCCGCGCAGTTAACGGATGATCTCCCGTAATCATCACTGGCCGAATGCCCGCGCTTAAGCAACGCTTCACCGCTGCTCGCACCTCTGGCCTGGGCGCGTCGATCATAGCCGTTAAGCCTAGCCAAACGAGGTTGTTTTCCGCTTCATCTTCTGTAATTTCGCTACCGATTTCGCTGCCGATTTCGCCATCACCCGGTTTATAGGCAAACCCTAGCACCCGATTCCCTTGGGCTGCTAGGGCCTCAGCCTTTTCTAAAATCTCTTTTCTATCTTCTTTTGAGAGCGTTTTGGCATCATCACCTAAGCGATCGCACCGTGCCAACAGCAGCTCAGCCGACCCTTTGGCAAATATCGCGGTAGAGGCATCAATCCCCAAGCGATTATCTTTCGGCACTGACACGACCACACTCATTCGCTTGCGCTCAGAAGAAAAGGGAAACTCATTGAGCCGCTTAAACTCGTAGTCTAGCTGTCCTTTATCCAATCCGGCTTTCGCTGCCAGTGTTACTAAGGCTCCCTCTGTTGGATCTCCAACAATCTCCCAATCGCGCGATCCAGGTTTATCGGGATCGTTCTTTTGCTGCAATGCCGAATCATTACACAGCGCGCAGTTTAGCAATAGCAAGGCCAGCGTCGGCTTCTCTAAGGGCGCAATAGTCTTTTCCTTGAGCGTAAAGTCTCCTTCGGGCGCATAGCCTTCACCACTCACGCTCACGTCGCTGTCAAAGGGCAGTCCGGCCATATGGACTGACTGCACCACCATTTTGTTCTGCGTCAGCGTCCCCGTTTTATCCGAACAAATGGTGGTGACCGATCCCAATGTTTCAACCGCTGGCAACCGGCGGATTAGCGCCTGCCGCTTTACCATGCGCTGTGTGCCGATAGCCAAGGTCACTGTAATGACCGCTGGCAAGCCTTCGGGCACAACCGCTACGGCCATACTCAGCGATACTGTTAAGAGATCTTCAAAGGCTGACCAGCCCTGGACATAAGTGCCAATTCCAACAACCAGAGTGACCAGCGTGAGGGAGCCGATTACCAACACATTTCCCAACTGCTTGAGCCGCTGTTGTAAGGGCGTTGAGAGGGCCGATACTGACTGAATCATCGTGGCAATTTTACCCAGTTCGGTTTCCATGCCAGTACGGGTAACCAGTACTTTTGCCCGTCCGTGAACAATCTCGGTTCCTTGAAATACCAGGTTCTTTCTGTCGGCTAGCGAAATATCTGCTGAGAGTGTTTCTTTGGCCTGTTTTTCAACGCTTGTAGCTTCTCCGGTCAGCGCCGATTCTCGGGCCTGCAAGGCGGCAGATTCTATCAAGCGCCCGTCGGCAGCGACCTGATCGCCCGCTTCTAGCAGCAGCATATCGCCGGGTACGAGGTCTTTGGCCGGTAGCTGCTGGGTTTTTCCATCGCGCAGTATTCGCACGTTTGGAGCCGAAAGGCTTTTGAGCCCAGCGAGAGCTTCTTCTGCTTTGCTTTCTTGAAAGTAGCCCAGGGCGGCGTTGATCAAAACGATGGCTGAAATGGCGATCGCATCCTTGGGAAAATTGTTGGCCCGCACATCTAGCACAGCGGCGACAATAGCCACGCCAATGAGCATCAGCAGCATCACATCGGAAAACTGATCGAGCAAAATTCGTAAGCGACTGCGGCCACTTGCCTCTTTTAGCTCATTCGGGCCATATTCTTCTAGCCGTCGCTGGGCCTCTGCCTGCGTTAATCCCGATTCGGGGCTAGCGTCTAACGCTTCTACGGCTTGGTCAATATCCAGCGAATGCCATTGCTGAGCGTTTTTCTGGGTGTCTTTCTGGGTGTCTTTCTGGGCAGTTGTCATTGTTAGGCGCGCTCTCTATAACCCGGTTTCAATAACGAGGTCTTAAAAGACTAAGGAATACAGCGGAAGGTTTTCCAAAGTGTATAGCAGCGCCCGTTGCTATAGGACTATTCAAAAAGATAGAGGCTGGAAAAAATAGCGGCTGAAAAGATAGTGGTTAAAAAGATAGCGGAAATCTGTAAAGGCTGTTTTTCCAAGTTACTTTGCGCCTGTCAGAGGTGCGGGTAAACAGACTCTATATAGTTATTGCCTGACATAAATATGGATGTAGCCATTGGCATTGCGTTCTATCGCGCCGGTAAAGCCGCCTGAGTTAATAGAGACGCGATCGCGCCCCCCTTTTCTCACCGCCTCTAAGCCACGCTCTAACTCCGCCGAACTTCGCCCGTCTAACATTCCAATGAGGGTTGTACGCATCATTACCCCATCAAAGCTGGGTGAAAAAGCGGCCTCCGACTGTTGCACCCGATCAGAATCTTCGTTGTACACATAGCCCAGTGTGGCCCGATTGGGAATGAGGGCGTAGGTACTCGTATAAAATCCATCGGGAGAACTCTCCTGCGTGGGTTCGCCGAGCTGTTCTCTAATATCATCTTCTGATGTGCCCGGTGCAAATCCACGGATAGGGACAATTTCACCCCCATTTCCAGGGGTGGCATCAGCCGGATTCCCGCTGTTGGCGAGTAGCAGCGGCAGCTGTGCTGACCTGCGCTGACCCGCTGAGCTGTTGAACCCAGCAATGTCGTCTGATTCAACTTCGTTTTGTTCATTGTCAGCTTCAGTCTCGGCATCTGTGGCTGCGCTTGAGTCATCGGATGAGTCCTGTTCATCTTCAGTCGGCTCCGGCAGCTTAATTTCCGGAAGTTCTATTTCTGGGAACGTCTCTGAAAGAACCTCTGGCAGGGCGAGTTTTGGCATTTGTGGCAGTTCGCTTGCAAATTGCTGGTAAGCCCAAAACCCAATACCACCGAGTGCGCCCAGTATGCCTAGCATCATCAGCCCTAAAATGGCACCGCAGCCCAACCCTTTGCCTGCTGGCTTCCTCGGCGGCTGGGGTGAAATTGCCGGACGAGAGCTACGGTCTGGATAGCCGGTTGTCGGCATGGGCATGGCCACCGTTCTGTGGCCTGTTTGGTTGGGGCTGTTGGCGGCCTGCTGAAATGGTCGGTAGCCCGAACGGTAGCCCGGAGCCGCAACCTGGGTAGGCAATTCGGAAGGGTGGGGGACATAGCCGCCGACGGCGGTTGGTTGGGGCATCGTCGGGCGACCACCGATCGTTTGTCCATTCGTCGATTGTCCATATTGGCTAGGAACAGATTTCGATACCTGCTTAGCGCGGCCAAAGAACCCAGTGCTTTGCTTTTCGGTCAGCATGGTCAGCCACTGGCCGACTGACTGAGGCCGGTGTTGCAGCTCAATATTCATGCCTTGGGCGATCGCCTCGACCATTTGGCCGCTCACATCGGGGCGCAGCTGTTGAATGGGGATTAATGGATTGCGATCGCGCAGTACTGCCGCCACGGGCACCTCCGCTGTCAGCAGCGTATACAGCGTCGCTGCCAATCCATACACATCGGTTGCTGCCGAACGACGCGCCTTGGGCAAATACTGCTCAATGGGCGCATAGCCTTCCGACACGATGCTGGTGTGAGTTTGGGTAGGGTTTTGGGTTAGCTCACGGGCAATTCCAAAGTCAATCAGGATCGCTTCGCCTGTGAGCTGATGAATCATAATGTTTTGGGGCTTTACATCGCGGTGAAGTAGTCCCTTTGCATGGACTGCCTGCAAAGCTCGTCCAATTTGGCTGATATAGTCCACCGAGGCTTTGACTGGCAGCGGATTGCTGGGCAGCACAATATCGGCGAGCGATCGCCCCGGAATGTAGTCCATCACCATGTAGGGCAGGCCGTCTTCAATAAAAAAGTCGCTCACCCGCACCACATTAGGATGGCTGCACAGGGCCAGTCGCCGCGCTTCGTCTTGAAACTGCCGCTGCAAATCGCTCAGGTTAGGCGCACTCCAGTGAGACTCATGGAGGGTTTTAATCACCACCACCTGATCTAAATAATTTTGATGCGCCCGGAACGTCAGGCCAAACCCACCTCGGCCTAAAACTGTCTCTAGCTTGTACTTCCCACCTTGTAGTGACTTACCAATTAAACTAGACATGATGGGATACCCGCTGCACAGACAAATTGCCGACTCTATTTTGTATCCTTGCTCCTACACCGACAAGTCACCCTGTTCCAGTTATGACCGCTACTCTTTCTAATAGCTCTGCCTCTGCCAATCCATCGGCCACCGCCCTGCGCCAAACCTGGGATAACAGCCAGTTTTTTGCCGGGACTGACGATCCGGCGATCGCAACCACCACAGATCAGATCAAAGCTGCGATCGCTGATCTCCGCGCCGCCTGCGCCCCCTTCGCTGAGCTGATAGAAACCGCCGACACCCTGCCCGCCGAAAAAGACGCCGAACTCATCGCCAGCATTCGCAACATTCACGAGCAGCAAAAGACCCTGCGTAAAAAGCTGGGTAATCTCAGCACCTACATCTACACCGCGCTAAGTGTCGATACCCAAGATGCTCACGCCAACTGCTGGATGCCCATCATCCAAAAGCTCAGCGCCGACTTGTCAGAAGCAATGACGCCTTACAGCGTATTTTTGCTGCGATCGAGCGATCGCTTTATCGCCGCCATGCTGGCTGACCCAGCCCTCGCTGAAACCGCCTTTTCCATTCATCACCAGCGTAAGCTCAAAGACCAGCTGTTGAGCGTTGCCGAAGAACAGCTCATCACCGGACTTGCCACCAACGGCCTCCATGCTTGGGGCAATCTTTACAGCGAACTGGCGGGCACGCTCAAGTGCCAAATGAAGGGCGATACAGATAACACAGGCGATTCAGACAATTCAGACGATTCAAACAGCACTATCGGACTCGCCCAGGCTGCCAACCTTCTGAGCCATCCTGACTCGGCTACTCGCAAAGCTGCCTGGGAAGGTATTCGTAGCGCCTGGCGTGAACATCAATCTGCAGTTGCCGCTGGCCTCAATGCTATCAACGGCTGGCGCTTAGAAGAAACTGAAAAGCGAGCCCATACCCGCAAGCTGCACTACCTAGACAAAAGCTGCCACCAAAGCCGGATTGAACGCATTACCCTAGATGCGCTCATGGACACGACCTTTCAAAACCGCCAGATTGGTCATCGGGCCTTGGCTGCTATGGCCAAAGCGCTTGGGCAAAAGCAAATGAACCCCTGGGATACGATGGCCCCGGCACCTGCTGCGGGCGATCAGGAGTTCATTCACTTTGATGAGGCGATCGCCTTAATCTCAGACGCCTTTAACCAACTCACCCCTGAAATGGGCGAATTTGCCACCATGATGGCTCGCCGAGGCTGGATAGATGGCAAACCCACCGCCAATCGCGCCACGGGGGCCTATTGCAGCAAATTTTATGAGCCCAAAGAACCCCGCATTTTCCTGACCTACGAGGGCACGATGACCAACGTTATCACCCTGGCCCACGAACTCGGCCATGCTTGGCACAACTGGGTGATGCGAGATTTATCCGCTATCGAAAGTCGCTATCCCATGACCCTGGCCGAAACGGCCAGCATCTTTGCTGAAACGCTGGTGCGCGATGCCTTGATGCAGCGGGCCACTACCCCTGCCCAGCAGCTAGAAATCGCTTGGCAAGATGCTCAAAGCGCCGCTGCTTTTTTACTCAATATTCCAGCCCGCTTTGAGTTTGAAAAGCGCTTGGTCGAAGCGCGAAAAGTGGGTGCCCTTAGACCTGCGCAGCTCAGTGAAATGATGAACGACAGCTGGAAACTCTGGTTTGAGGACAGCCTGAGTCAGTACAACGAGCTATTTTGGGCTAGCAAGCTGCACTTCTCTATTTCCAGTCTGGGTTTTTATAATTACCCCTACTTGTTTGGCTATTTGTTTAGCTTAGGTATTTACGCGCAGCAGGGCACTGGCCCATCACTTGGCCCAAGTGACGAGCAAAGCAACGATTTCAACCAGCGCTATACTCGCTTGCTCAGAGACACTGGCACTATGACCGCTGAGGAACTGGTGCAGCATCATTTGCAAAAAGACCTTAGCCAGCCACAGTTTTGGCAAGATAGTCTGAGTATTGTTGAGCAGTCGGTCGAACGCTTTGAGCAGCTCGTTGAGCAGGCGATCGCCCAAAAAGCAGTGAATACATAAAGTGACGAATAACGATTTATACTGATATTTCTGCGCAAAGGTTGTGTTCGTTCGCTCAAACTGCCACAATACGAGCCGTCATTCCAGTAAGGAGTTCTTGTGAAAAAGATAGAAGCCATTGTGCGTCCCGAAAAGCTTCAGGAAGTTAAAACTGCCCTAGTGAACATTGGTGCAACTGGGATGACGTTAGAAGATGTCCGTGGCTTTGGCCGTCAAAAAGGTCAGACCAGCACCTATCGAGGCATCTCCTACACGGTAGAATTCCTGACCAAAAAACGACTGGTCTTAGTCGTACCAGACGATCAGCTCGAAAAGGTGATTGATACCATTACCACCGCCGCCGCCACCGGCACTATCGGCGATGGCAAAATATTTGTCTCTTCTGTCGATCAGGCCATTCGGATTCGGACCGGCGAAACCGGCGACATCGCCCTGTAACCCCTATAACCCTGTAGACACAAGCAGGCCCTGTAGATACAAGCAGGCTATAAAACAGCCTGCCCCAAAAAACTACCAAAAAACTACCAAAAGAGGCCCAGCCAAAAGCACGTGGCTGCTGTCCCTAACGGCACGCTGAGGTTGTCTACACCGTATTTAGAAGCCGACTCCAGCAGGGTTGCCACCATCGCTGCGGCTGCCGCTACAACCCATGTTGCCAGCTGCGGCCCCTGTACACCTAGCAGCACACTCGCACATACCCCATAGCTCACTAGCAGCATCGTCAGGCTGCCCTCCCAGCTTTTTTTCTCGCCCCATATCTGATAGGGGTGTTGGCCCAGCCGCTGGCCAACGAGGGCGGCCATGCCGTCGCCCCAGGTCATGGTGAGGATGCCAATGGCTGCGTATTGAGGCAGTCCTTGGGGCCAAAACCAAATAATGAGTAGACCAATGCTGAGCGCATAAAAAAACGTTCCTAAGCTTTTTCGCCCGACGCTGTTAATTCCGGGCAAAATTGGAAACCGGTAAGAGAGCAGCGCCACCAGGCTAAAAATGGCCGAGGCCGCAATGCCAGCCCAGGCCGGTATGCCTAGCCACCACGCAATTAAAATAACGTGACCGGCCCCAATATGCACCACCTTGCGCGTAATTTCGGGGCCGTAACCCCTATGCCTAAGCAGCTCTGAGAGCCCGCCAACTAAGGCGAGCCAAATGACAACAGCGGTGCTTTTAAGCAGTAAAGAAGACAATAGAAAACCATATCAGCAGTCATGTGGGGTATCGCCCAAACACTTTGACTGCTATCTTGATGTAGAAATTACTGACTTAACTATAGAGCACGCATGGGTAAACCCTATCAGCGAGTACTGCTAAAACTCAGCGGCGAGGCCCTTATGGGTGAGCTGGCCTATGGCATTGATCCGGCTATTGTGGATGCGATCGCGCAAGAAATTGCTGGCGTGGTTCAAGCGGGCATTGAGTTAGCCATTGTCGTCGGAGGCGGCAATATTTTTCGAGGCGTGAAAGGCGCATCGGCAGGCATGGACCGAGCCACTGCTGACTACATCGGCATGATTGCAACCGTCATGAACGCCATGACCTTGCAAGACGCGCTGGAAAGGGCCGATGTTCCAACACGCGTACAAACGGCCATCTCCATGCAGGAGTTAGCCGAGCCCTACATCCGTCGCAGGGCTATTCGCCACCTCGAAAAAGGGAGAGTCGTCATCTTTGGTGGCGGTTCCGGCAATCCCTTTTTTACCACCGATACTGCCGCCGCCCTCAGAGCCGCCGAAATTAACGCCGAAGTTTTATTTAAGGCCACAAAGGTAGACGGCGTTTATGATAGTGACCCAGCCACTAACCCCAACGCAAAGCGCTATAACTCTCTAACTTATAGCCATGTATTAGCGAAAGATCTTAAAGTAATGGATGGCACGGCCATTGCGCTGTGCAAAGATAACAATATCCCCATCATGGTTTTCAACCTCTCAGTGAGAGGAAACATCAACCGTGCCGTGATGGGCGAACCTATCGGAACAATTGTGGGAGAGTCCTGTGAAGTTAGCTGATTTAGGCGAAGTCGAAGACGCCATGCAAAAAGCCGTTGAGTCTACTCAGCGTGCCTTTAACACCATTCGTACGGGTCGCGCTAGCGCCTCGCTGCTCGACAAAATTACGGTGGACTATTACGGTAGCCCCACCAGCTTAAAGTCGCTAGCCAATATCACCACGCCCGACGCTAGCACCCTCATGATTCAAGCGTTTGACCCTAGCTCAGTGCAGCTAATTTCCAAGGCTATTTCACTCTCAGATGTAGGCCTTGTCCCGAATAATGACGGCTCCATCATTCGGCTGAACATTCCGCCTTTAACCACCGAGCGCCGTCAAGAGTTTGTCAAGCTCGCCGCTAAATATGCCGAAGAAGGCCGCGTTTCCATCCGTAACGTTCGCCGCGACGGCATTGACCTAGCCAAGTCTATGGAAAAAAACAGCGATATCTCAGAAGACGAGTCTCGCGATATGCAAGACGAAGTGCAAAAGCTGACGGATAAATACACCGCTCAAATTGACAAGGCATTGGCCGACAAAGAGAAAGCGATTCAGACGGTTTAATCAGACGGTTTAATCAGACGGTTTTAATAGACGGTTTTAATAATACCTATGCTCGACTGCATCATTGTCGGCGGCGGCCCTGCCGGTAGCTCAGCGGCCTATCACCTGAGCAAAGCAGGCCGCTCCGTCCTGCTGCTAGAAAAGTCAGCGCTCCCTCGCTACAAGCCCTGTAGCGGAGCAGTGTCGCCTAGCGTTGCTCAGTGGTTTGACTTCGACTTTGCGCCCGCTATCGACAGCCAAATCAAGCGGGTGCGCTACACCTGGAAACTCGGTGATGCCATTGACGCACAGCTAGAAACCGATCCTATTTGGAGCGTGCGGCGCGAAGTATTCGATCAATTTTTAATTGATCAAGCCAAAGCCCAAGGCGCTGAAGTTAAGGATCAAACGGTGGTTACCGGCATTGCTCAAACCGGCGACGGCTGGCAGGTCAATACGGCCCATGGGTCGTTCTTTGGCCGCTACATTATTGCGGCCGATGGTGCTAAAGGCCCTATGGCTGGCTGGCTAGGGTTTCCTGCACACAAGGTTCGAGAAGCGGGCGTTTTAGAAATTAATACTGAAGCGCCTGTACAGGACGGCGCTTTTAGCTTTGAGTTTGGCCTTGCTAAAAATGGTTGCCTGTGGAGCTTTCCGAAGCAACAGGGCTATTCTATCGGCGTGAGTAGCTTTATTGGTGATTCGCTTAAAGATCTCAAAACGCCTTTGCAAAAGTACGCGCCTGAGTTCGGCGCAACCTTTGAAGACGGCATACTGCATACCCATCCGCTGAAGCTATGGGATGGGAACTGGCCGCTACATGGTGAGCGATCGCTCCTAGTAGGAGAAGCCGCTGCCATTGTCGATCCCCTCACGGCAGAAGGAATTCGACCGGCTATGTTTAGCGGGGTGATGGCGGCCAAAGCGATTGATCAAGCACTGAATGGCAACGAGCAGGCGCTAGCGGGCTACAGTCAAACCATTCACGAGAACTGGGGGGCTGACATGCAGTGGGCCCAGCGAATTGCTGCGGTATTTTTTCGAGTCCCTAAAATTGGCTATCGGGTCGGGATTACGCGCCCGACGGCAACCAAGCGACTGGGCCAAATTTTGGCGGGCGAAATTAGCTATGCTGATATTGCCAATCGAGTCATTAAGCGAATTAGCACTAGCTTTATTCCGGGCATGGGGAAGTAGGCATACTCACAGATCTTCAGTGCTATCAGGGGCGATCTCTAACCCTTGGGTCTGCTTAACTCTGAACTGATCGGTAATAAGATCGTCAAGGCTATCTAGCTCAACGCCCATTTCTTTCCCTGCTTGCTTAAGCGCCAACTGAAAGCGGCTAGTATCGCTTCCATAGCCACAGAGCTGCGTAGCTTTAGCCAGGCTTTGGGTAGCGTTTGCCTTAGCGCAGTCAATTAAATCAATTCCGGTTAGCGGTTGATCAGCGGCCATAAGCGTCCTTTTTGTGAGGGAATTTTTGTAAGTGATGAACTTTTGATTGAAGCAACCCTACAGCGTTGGTTTCTCAATTTCTTCTTTCTCAGGATGGACATTTAAGCCATTTAAGCCATTTAAGCCGAAGGCCGAATCTTTGAATGATTCAATTTTTGTTGGTAGCACTTATAGATCTGGGCATCTTGTAACCGTCTCTTAGCCCAACAAACCAAATAAGAATGAGATTCGGGCAGTTTGCGCAATGCTTTGCGATATTGGGCCTTGTTAGCAGTGGCTTAGCGGCGATCGCACGGCCTGTTTTAGCGATTGACCTACCTTCATCAGAAAGTACTCCCTCAGAAAGTAATAATTTAGATAAGCTCGATCGCCTACTGGTTAGCCAAAACGCTCCCTCTAGCGAATTTTCTGAATCTGAAAACGAACTGCTTCCTTTGCCTGAGCAGCCATCTGTTTTACCTGAGGCCGAGCTAGAACCGCCATCAGAACTGCCATCAGAACTGCCATCAGAACTGCCATCAGAACCGCCTGAAACGCAGCCCATCCCCTCTAGTAACCTTGAGCAAGTCACCGTTGCTGAGATTCAAGTGGTGGGTAGCAGCGTTTTTGAGGATCAAGATTTTGATCCTATCGTGGCGCCCTACGAAGGCAGCAGCCTCGGCCTGCGCGAACTGCGTCAAGTTGCTGACGATATCACGAGGCTTTATCTGCGGTTGGGCTACATCACCTCTAGAGCCGTCTTAGGTGAGCAAACCATTACAGACGGCGTGGTGCAGATTCGTGTGATTGAAGGCGAACTCGAAGATATTCAGATTGAAGGGACGCGCCGGCTGGAAAGCTATGTGCGCGATCGCATCAATCTGGCTAACCGCACCCCTCTCAACCAGGTCGATCTTGAATCTCAGCTTCAGCTCCTTCGCGCTGATCCACTCATTGACCAAATAGAAGCGAGTTTGCGAGCCGGTACTGGTGAAGGCAAAAGCGACCTGATTGTGCGCGTACGCGAGACGCCCTTGTTGTCGGGTCGAGCCTCGATAGATACCCACTCTCCAGAGAGTGTCGGTATCGCTCGCATGGGCATCGAAACTAATTTCAACAATCTTTTGGGGCTAGGCGATCGCCTAGCACTGTCGGCCTATCGCAGTACCGCAGGCGGCGCTACTAACTATGGCATTACCTATGATGTGCCGCTCAATGCGATGGATGGCACGCTTGGGGCCCGCTACTTGCCTAGCTCGTTCAATCTCATTTCTGAAGAACTCGCCGATCTAGATGTGCAAGGTTCATCTAGCACCTATGAACTCATCTACCGTCAACCGGTGATTCGCCAGCCCAATGAAGAGCTGGCCTTTTCACTCGGATTTCGCCATCGCACCGGAGAAACCCTAATTAGCGATATTGTGATCGACGCTACCAGCACTAGCGTGTTTCAGTTTGGTCAAGATTATTTAAAGCGGGATAGATCGGGGGCTTGGAGATTGCAATCGCACTTCAACATCGGCACTGGCCTGCTAAACGCCACCGATCGACCCGATGGCCAAGCCGATGGCCAATTCTTTAGCTGGCTGGGCCAAATTCAAAGAGCCCAAGTGATTAATCGCGACAACTTTTTGATTATGCAGGGCAGCGTTCAGCTTTCCGCAGACAGTCTTCTGGGCGCCGATCAGTTTATTATTGGGGGCGCAAATTCTGTACGCGGCTACAGCCAAAACGCCCGCTTTGGCGATAACGGCTTCCGTGCCTCAATTGAACATCGCATTACGGCGCTGCGTAATGAAGATGGCTCAAATGCAGTGCAGATTGCCCCGTTTTTAGATGCTGGTGGCGTATGGAATGTGGGTGCCAATACCAGCGAGCAACGGTTTTTACTCGGTACAGGGGTGGGTTTAGTCACCAATTTGGTCGAAAATGTGCAAGCTCGCCTAGATGTGGGCATTCCGCTGATTGAAATCAATGAGCCTGGGGATAGTAACCAGGATGCTTTTCTGTACTTCAGCATGGATTACCAGTTTTAACGACCAGTAGTTTGATCGACCAGTAGTTTGATCGACCAGTTTTAGCGGCTGGTCGATCGCTTTTCGCTACTGGCCAGAGGTATACTGACGCAAGCGTCTAGCGGCTTCTTCTGGATTCCCGCTTAAAGGAAAGATCAAAATGCTTTTGATGTTTTCATTGCGCAGCAGCGAATCCATATGGTAGAGCTGATTTTCGGTAATGGCGACGCCTGAGTAGTTTTCGGCGATCGCAATTTCATCTGAAAAGTTACCGTCGTTATAAGCCTGAATAAATGCTCTATCGGTGTCCCAGTTCGTCCAGTCAGCGTCAAAATAGCGATCGCTCCAGTAAGGATTATGATGGCATAAGTCAAAACTCACGTTAGGATTGGCTGCTTTGATACTTTCTCGCATCCGCTTTACAAAACGCGTCAGCGAATCGGTGCGATCAACATTACCGGGCAGGCCGTCGTAGTAGCCGAGGTAGTCATCCCACTGTACGGCGTCAATGTTGGGATAGCGCTTAACAAACTCTGCTGATATCTGGCTAAAGAAATCACTAATCTCTGGATTAGTCACATCTAACAAATAGTGATCGACCCCAGCGTAGGTTCTATCTATGCCAGGAACAAACCAGTTATTGTCAACCGCTTGAGCGAAAATCGGACTATTTTTATCTAGCTTAATTCCTTTTTCAAAATAGGCATGAACCTGCATGTCTTGTTTGTGTGCTTCATCCAACATCCAATCTAGCCAATCTTCGTGAAAGGCATTAGGACAGCTTTTTAGCCCAAAAGTCTCTTGCATCACTTCGCTGTGGTACATTGGGCAGCCATTGCCCCATACGCCGTGAATGATGGTGTTGATACCTTGCGCTTTGTAGTAACGGACGCGATCGCGAATGGTTTTTTCGCTGGCGCTGCCTGTTACCTGATACCGGCTTAAGTAAATGCCTCTGATTTCTTTTGACTGCCAAAGCGTTTGTGTTGATACGGGAGAAGCCGCAATAGTCGGCAAACCTGCTATTAGATGGCTAATTTCAAGGCTCCCGGTCAAATGTTCTTGAAAAGAGAAAATAGGACTGGTTGCTTTTTCAACAGTTCCTAAAGCTGTTCCTAAAGCTGTTCCTAAAGCTGTTCCTAAAGCTGTTCCTAAAGTAAGACCAAAAATGCTGAGCGCTAGCCGTGATTTTATTTTTAAGTAGGATAAATCGGAAAAGTTCTGTGACACAGAACTCTTTTTTCTATAAATCATATGAGTTAGGAGAATATAGCTAAAACGGTCGGTTGCTCAACAATCAAAAAGCAATTCCCGTAGTACTAAACCCCAAATATTTCTAAGACACAACCGTATCACTTAACTAAAAGGACACAGATACATACGGTAGAAATGCTCGGCAAAGTGTGAATTGTGAGAATGACTGTGTAAAGCTCCGTGCTAATTAGGCTACCCACATGTGCTAATAAACACACTCAAACGGATAAAGGAGTAGAACCACAGAGATTTTTCTATTTAGTTTCGATAATCTCTATAAAAACCACGTATTTTTACAGAAAAGAGAGTTTTTTGGGGCACCCGAGGCCCAACACTGTGATTTCTTTTGGCCGTTTTCTTCAACGCTATGATTTAACTCTTTGCGCCTTAACAATCGCCTCAAAACCACCTCAAATATTTCTGTCCCTAAAAATTAGCCAAGACATAATCCATCGCTGATAAGAATAAGTCGCGCTGCATTCTCTCGGGCAAATCGCCGTGTCCTGCATTGCCAACTTCTTCATAGTGATAGTCAATAGTCTGCATATCTAAAGTATTGATCGCGCTGTTCATAGCGTGTTTGTTGCCATCGTAGCTGCCTATCGCCATAAAGTAGCGAAAGTCTCTATCAGCCAGCTGGCTGGCGTTTTGGTCGTTGCGATAGGTTGACATGCTGCCTAAAACAATAGCACCGCTAAAGATATCTGGATTACGTAGGCTCAGCGTCCAGCTTAAGTCTCCTCCTAACGAAAAACCACCAATAACAAGCTGCTCGCGGCTAATGTTGTACTTTTTAACCAAAGGATCTAACGCTTGCTGGATATAGCGCTCATATTCGCTCACTAGCGACTCCCATCCTGCGCCTGACCAGTTGGCAGCGCTTCCCTGCCCTGGCGGCATGATAATAATAAAAGAATCTTCTGTTTGCCGGTGATACGCATCGTAAATGCTCCAGTTGAACAGATGAAGCGCGGTGCGGTTGGTGTAGGGCATCAGCACTAGGGCTGGATAGGGCTTGCGAGGGTCGTAATTGGGCGGCAAAATAATTGTTGTGCCATCGGCTTCGGTAAGCTCACTCATTTCGCGTATGATGGGGCCGCGAGCGATAGGTGCGTCTAGATCAGGCAGCTCTTCTGCTGTTTTTGCCGAGGTGCTTCTGCAAGAAAACGGGGGCTGACAAGATTTTGAGTGACTCTTTGCAAGCGAAGATGCGATCGCATCTTCCTGCTCAAGTTCTTGCTCAAGTTTATGAATAGAGGCTTGATGAATAGAGGCCGCTTCAGCTATTTGGGCAGGCAAAAGCCCTGCTAGTAGCCACGCCATTAGCCTGACGCCTGTCGTCAAACGCAAACTTTTCCGATGTGCTGTTTGTAAGCTCATAGCGTTCCTTATGTTGGTGACACCCTTGCTGCTAGCTTTATTACGGCTTCTATCTCCAGATTCTGGCTCCTAAGCTCGTATTTTCCTCAGTAGCTGTACTGAAGCGTATCACTCAATTTCCCTAAAACGAAGTGGTCAAAGAAACGGACAAAAATCGTTCGATAAAGTGTAGGGCTAGCTGATTACTCACGCCGTTAAACACTGCGTTAAAGGCATGTTCGGCCCTGGGTATTTCAATAAATATTGCCTGATTGTCGGAGGCAATGAGCGCATTGTACATTTGCTTGCCAAACCGAGATTTGACTAAGTGATCCCTGCCACCGTAAAGGAGCAAAACGGTTGGCAGGGATTGCGGTGGGGCTGATGTTGCGTAGGTAATGGATGAGGCTGCGGCGTAGGCTGCGGGTAGGTCGTGGGGGGTGCCGCCCATGAAGTCGGCTAGTACCTGTTTGACATTTATCGGGTCTGGGGACGGGTGGGTCGGTATAACCTGCGGCCAAATCGATTGGGCCATAGTAGTCCACAATGCTGCGTATAGTCAGTGGCTCTGCGATCGCAGCAGATGTAAGCCTGCTAGCAGGGCTAAATGTGCGCCTGCCGACCAGCCCAACAGGGCCACGCGATCGCGATTAATTTCATACTCATTGGCGCGATCGCCGACAAAGGCTAGTGCTGCCTGGACATCTTCAAGCTGAGCCGGAAAGCGATATTGTGGCGGCCATCGACTGTTCGGCTTGCGCCACGACTGTAGACTGACCTAACAGCGGCCAGCTACTTAAAGCCACCGTCACCATTAGCATTGCAATGAATAAGCGGTACCCAATTACGCCTCTAAAGAGGCTCTTTTCGCGTTTTTTCGCGTTTTTTCGCTGCCAAATGTTGATTATTAGCAATAGCAAGGCCACTAATGCCAGCAAAGGGCTAATTTCAGGTGCGCCGACCGCTAGCCTTAAAAAGAAGAGATTGGGCGCAGGCAACACTATCCAAAGGCTGAGAAAAAAGGCGGTCATTGCTATCAAACTCATTACAGCTCGTCTTACTGCCACCTATTTAATCCTCGCTTTATAAACACTTTATAAATACTTTTCTCGGTAACCCATTTTCTTGGCGCTTAGCTTTTTAAAAACTTTGTGCCGCAGGTAGCATAATGCTTATGCTCACCGGATTTTAGCGCTCAAGCAGGCCTAACTAGATTGATCTAAAGAGCCTTATCGTAAAGGTCTAAATGTAAAGATTAGATAAATTTTCTAGTTCATCTAACACTTTTTCCTCATCTTATTTGTCTTTTGCATGAGTGTCGTGCATCTAAACCTTAAACCCATCTGGTTTTCCCACTTTCAGCATTTGCAAATTACGACTTAAAACGTATGCCTCAGAGTATTGTTCTCAACTTAGTCACACAATCAGCTATTCCTCGAGAGCATCTTCAGGGATACGTGCTGCAACAGCTGTTTTTCAACCTGGTAAAGACTGTAGATCCACAGTTGGGAAATGCACTATGTCGAGATGAACAAAATCGCGCTTACAGCCTGAGTGCTCTTCAGCTCAATGAACCCTCCGACGCATCAGGAAACTTATATTTGCTCAAGGAGGAGAAAACGACCCATCTTGAGCAAACACAGCAGGCTCCAAAGCAAGTTAAAAAAGGAGCCCTTCAACAACCCGCTAAAGCGCTTCAGATAGCGCCTCAAACTTTACATCTTCAGTACGGCCATGATCAGCCTATTGCGCCTAATACAGCTTGCTGGTGGCGAATCTCTTTTTTAGATGATGGCCTGTTTGACCATCTCATTTTTTTGTGGAACCAGCTACAAAACGAATGCTTTCCGCTGGGTTCTGGCCGAGTTATGATTCATAGCATCGCTGCCGATTTGCCCAGCAATGGGCTGACTACAGGGATTCCTCAGCAAGATTGGGCTTCTAGCTGTAGTTACCGCGATATTTACGAACAGGCTTCTGCTGGCGATCGCAATATTCATTTCCAGTTCATTACGCCGACTGTTTTTGAGCAGGCCGGTCGAATCACAGCCTTACCTACTGTCGAAGCCGTCTTTCAAACGTTAAGAAGGCGTTGGAATTGCTATAGCGGTCTTGCCTTTGCGCCTCGGCTCATTGATAACATTTTCCCTACCTATTTCAACATTCAGACTCAACTCACCCAAATCTTTCGGCGTAGCCTCTCAGAACCTATCACAGGCTGCCTCGGGCATATTAGCTTCCGCATCACTGACGACAGTGATGCGCTGATTATCCAAAGACTCAATACCTTGGCTGACTTTACTCGCTATTGCCCGGTCGGTTGCAATACTCAGCTGGGTATGGGTGTGATCCATCGGCTCAGCAGCCTAAATGCGTTGAACTCTCAGCCGTTGCAAAGCGTTAAATGAACAGAGTCTAATGAACAGAGCCTAATGAACAGAGTCTAATGAACAGAGCCCAATGAACAGAGTCAGCTGTGCCTACAACATTGCAAAGCTCAAACACTGATCAAAATATTGCTGATCAAAAATTACTGATCAAAATATTTAGGTGCGTTTTTTTCACAACTAAGATATAGTTCAATAGTACTACTAAGACAGCGAACTCATTATCGGCTAAGGCAACTTTTTTTAATAGCAATCGGCAGAAACCCATGAATATTAAACTGATTGATCAGGCTCTAACCGCTGCGATTACTGGCCTAATATATGGCTCTGAAATTTGGTTTACCTACGCATTGAGTCTGTATGTGGTTAGGCGATCGCTTTCTCGCTCACATCCAGGTACGATTCAAATAGATATTTTTCCATCTGCTAAAAAGCCTGTTGAAGTCGCGGTCGAACAGGCTCTTCTTGAGCCCGCTCTCAAACTCACTCTCAAACCCGCTCTTGAACAGCCTGTTACATCTCAGTCTATTCTCTCAACGCAAAACTCACTCGATCTGCCTCTGATTGCCCCAGCTTTGCCTATAACTGAGGTGACAAAGGTCATTAAATCTCAGAAAAACACGCTCATCACGCAACACGCTATTAGCTGTGAGCCTGTCAATTGGAAACAATGGAAAGTCAGTGACTTGCGAAAGGCCAATATTGCCAAAGCTTGCGGCGTTCGCACTCGGCCCATTAATTCGAGCCGAAACCTAATCAAAGCCGATCTGATCGCTCAATATGAACAGAACTTAAGAAGATTCACTCAGGCTCCGCCGAAAGTAGCTGTTCAGAAAAACAGAATAGCTTAAAAGATCGCCTAAAACACAAGAAATGAGAAGGCAAACAACTAGAGTCTTTGCTGCCTTCTCATTCCTTTCATTTTATAGCGGTTTTATCTTGTAGTAGTTTTAGTTCTCTCTGTGAGTACTCTCTGTGAGTACTCTCTTGACTACCATTTCTTGTAAGGCAAGAACTTACCACACATAATGACCTTAACGCGATCGCCCTTCGGATCGGCTTCTTTTTCCACATCAACCGAAAAGTCAATCGCACTCATAATGCCATCGCCAAACTTTTCATGTATTACCGCTTTAATCGGCATTCCATACACCTGCATAATCTCATAAAAGCGGTAGATTAAAGGATCAGTGGGAACCAACGGATCTAGGCCGCCCTTTAGCGGATATTCGGTTAAAGCCTCAGCAAACTCTGGCCCTAGCCCTAATAGCTCTACCATTTTACTCGCTTCTTCTGGCGAAGCACTCGCCTGACGGTAAAAGACCGAAGCAATCCAGACCTCATCAAAGCCTAGCTTTTCCTCTAAGTCAGCAAAGCTCAGTCCCTTCTCTTTTTTAGCAGCCAACAGTTTTGTCGTAATTTCTGACGTTGCCATGATTAAAATCCTCTAAATTAAAAAATTACAGATGAATGATTACGGTTCCGAACAGATTTTATCAATGCAAGTTGTGCAACTTGCACAACTTGCACAACTTGCGAAATCTGTTCAATTTTACACATCTACGCGCGAGTAACCGCCGCTCAATATAGACTCAACATATCAGCGGATACGCGCTGCTTCCACTGCCTGCGTCTCTCGAAACAGATGACGTTCCATCTCAGTTTTGAGCGAATGGTAGGCCGGATGCTGATCAATGGTTTCTCGATTGCGCGGACGCGGAAAAGGAACCTCCAAAATCTCATTGACCTGAGCTGCGGGCCCCTTGGTCATCATCACAATGCGATCTGACAGCAGCAGAGCTTCTTCAATGCTATGGGTAATCATAATTACCGTTTTACGTTGCTGCTCCCAAATTCGCTCAACCTCACTCTGCAAAAAGCCTCGAGTCAGCGCATCTAGCGCCCCAAAGGGTTCATCCATCAGCAAGATCTGAGGATTAATCGCCAGTGCTCGGGCAATGCCCACCCGCTGTCGCATTCCACCCGAAAGCTCGTGAGGATGCTTTTTTTCTGCGCCGGTGAGCCCTACTAGCTGAATGTTTTCTTTAATGATGCGCGTGAGCTGTTTAGGCGGCATCTTAGGATAAACCGTCTCTACAGCAAAGCGAATGTTTTCCTCAACACTCATCCAAGGCATTAGCGCATAGTTTTGAAACACCATGCCCCGGTCAGGCCCAGGCCCTTTAATTGGCTGGTTATTCAGAAAAATCTCGCCGCTGCTAATATCAGAAAGGCCCGCAATCATATTGAGCAGCGTAGATTTACCGCAGCCAGAAGGGCCAATGATAGAGACAAAGGTATTGGGTTCGATATCTAATGTGATATCTTCAATGGCTGTAAAGTCACGGCTCGTTTTACGAGAGAGTTTACTAAAAAGATCCTGTTTCCCTTGAAATACCTTGGTTACGTTTTTGATAGAGAGCTGTGCTGAGGGGACGGTCGGTTCGTCGATATGTTGTAAGGGCACGGCGTCGTGGGTTAGATCGCTAGTTGAATGACTAAGAGAAGGACGGGTAAACTTGGGAGACGCTAAACTCATGACTGACGACCAAACGCAACAAACTTTTCGAATGCAGCAAAAACACTGTCTAAAATGAGACCAACTAAACCAATAATGAAAATGGCAACCAAAATATTGGGAATATAGAGATTGTTCCACTCATTCCAAATAAAGTAGCCTAACCCTGTCCCTAAGAGCATTTCAGCGGCAACAATCACCAGCCAAGAAATACCCATACTAATGCGCAAACCAGAAACGATATTTGGCAAAGCTGCCGGAATAATAATCTTAAAGATGGTTCGCAGCTTAGAGGCCCCTAGCGTTTTAGAAACATCTAAATACTCAGGGCTCACATTGGCCACCCCAAAGGCTGTATTGGTTAGCGTTGGCCATATGCTAGAGATTAAAATGATGAACACACCGGTTAGCTCTGAGTCTCTAAAAATGTAGAGGCCCAGCGGTAGCCAAGCAAGGGGTGACACCGGCTTGAGCAGCTGGATGTAAGGGTTAAATGCCTTGTAGGCGATCGGCGAGATGCCAATTACAATACCCAGTGGCACCGCAATCAGGGAGGCTAGTGTGTAGCCAATCGCTACCCGTCGAAGGCTAATCAATAGATTCCAGCCAATCCCCAAATCGTTTGGCCCATTGTCAAAAAAAGGATTGGTTGACCACCACCATAGCTCTTCAATGGTTTTAGAAGCGGTTGGCATACCTTTGGTGAGCCAGTTCATATTAGCGGCTAGCTCCCACGCTCCTAAAAACAAAGCCAGTGAGAATAGGAAAAGCCCGGCTGCTTTGACATTTTCATTTAGCCAGGGAGATTGGCTGCTGTCTGATACTTTGAGCTTGTTTAAGCTTGCATTACTGAGCGTCATATCGTTCGTTGTCCCTTTAAATGCCATATTCTAAACGCCATATTCTTCAATCTGCTTTTTGATGTATTCGCCTGGTTTTTGAGGGTCAAAGGTGTCGCTCTCTAGCTTTTCGAGTCGGTAGACTTCTGTGGGTGGATTTAGCCCAACTTCTTTAGCCAAGTCTCTGGCTAGGTCTGTCAGAAACACCTCTTCGCCTATGGTGTTGTAGGTTTCATCAGTAATTTCTTGAGCAGCTTTGCCGTCGCCCTGCAAGTCCCATCTAACTAGCTGAGAAGATATCCAGTTGGCAAAGCTCTGCCAGGGATAGGGATCAAAATCAATTCGGTCGGGCACGTTGAGCGTATTGCCTAGGCCGTCTTCAAAGTTACCGGTGAGCACTGCTTCGACGACTTCAACTGGCTGGTTGAGAAAGGCCCGCTCAGAAATCGCTTGGGCAATTTCTGAGCGATTGGCCGGATCGCTAGCGTAGCCAGCGGCCTCAATGATGGACTTATTGAGCGCTCTAAAGGTGTTGGGGTTAGCATCTATCCACTGATCGCTGGCGGCAAAGGCACAACAGGGATGGCCAGGCCAAATATCTTTGGTGAGCTTAAAGATAAAACCAGCGTCTTCATACACTGCTCGCTGGTTGAACGGATCGGGCATGAGGTAGGCGTCAATATCACCCGCAATGAGCTGAGCAATACTATCCGGCGGGGGAACAGGGCGAATTTTTACATCTACATCTGGATCTACACCGCCGACGGCTAGATAGTAGCGCAGCAGCAGGTTGTGCATAGAGTAAGGAAACGGCACGCCAATGGTGAAGCCTTTGAAGTCGGCTGGAGAGTTGATTTGGCCTTTGTACTTGTTGGCTACGGTAATGGCCTGACCGTTGATATTTTCGATGCTGGCGAGCTTTACGCCAAAGGCGCTAGAACCTAATCCGAGGGTCATGGCGATGGGCATGGGCGCTAGCATGTGGTATGCATCGAGTTCGCCTGCGATCGCCGAATCTCTCACTGCGCCCCAGCTCGGCATTTTTACAACTTCGGCATTAAATCCGTATTTTTTGTAAAAACCCAGTGGCTCCGACATAATGATGGGCGTTGCACAGGTGATGGGGATAAAGCCGATCTTGAGATCTGTTTTTTCTAGGGTAGAGACATCGACATCTGCGCTCTCTTCTACCGCTGCTGGGTCTTCTGGCGAAGCGCAGTTTGTCAGTGCTACCATGGCTGCACCAATCGCCAGGTTTTTTAAAAATTCTCGCCGGGTTGCGCCACTGCCGCGAATAGAGTCGGCAAAAAACAAACCAGCCTGAGGCCCAAAGGCAGCCGCAAAAGCATTTTCAATGCCACCTGCCTGTTTAGCAAGGGCCAATACAAGTTTCTCTCTATTGGGGTCGCCTTTACCCGCTGTTTTTAGCAACAGTGCCTTGCGCAGCTCATAGGCGTTCACCTTATCGGCAACTTTTAGCTGCTGATCTTTATAGAGTCCCATTTTGGCAAGGTCGCCTACCATATCTACCGGATCGGTAGGCATGGTTTGCAAAAATTCCCAATGGTCGCGAGAAAAGTTAACGCCTACGCAGGCATCGCAACTACAGGGGGCAGCAGCGCCCGTTAAGGAATTACCTAAGAGATTACTGCGATAATTGGTATGCAACTTTTGTTGCGCGTGTGCCGAGGTCAAAACCATAATTTTATTCGCCTAAGGCGTGCGAGAAATAACGCTTTAATCTATTGGTTGCTAATCTATATCGAAAAAGAGATTGATAAATAGGACTATATGCGCAAAGAAGTAGGATTTTTTTAAGATTCCTGAGATCGACTCAATTCATTTGGTGACGGTTGTTACAGAGTTGTCTAATTTTGTTGCAATTGCTACAAAATTAATCTCGTTTTGCAGTTTTATCAGGCTGCATAAGATAGGTGTTAAAGAGCGGGATTCTGGAAAGCTAGATTCTAAAGAACATTTTTTTCTCGCCATACTTTTGGAGTCACATCATGCAATTTACGAAACTGGCGGGTGAAATAGCCGGCATCCGCATAGCCAATTTCTTCAGAGATCTGCTTTACAGACCGCGCTTTATCTTTTAGTAACCGCCGAGCTTGAGCCATCCGTCGTTCGGTAATCCATCGTTTAATTGTTTTGCCAGTGTGGCTTTGAGCAAGGTTGGTTAAATAGGCGGGCGAATAGCCAGCGGCCTGGGCTATGTCGCTGAGGTAAATAGGCTGCTGATAGTGGTTGTCAATGAATTGAAAGACGGGTCTGAGTTTGGGGCAGTCGGGAAATATGTCAGACAGCGCGTTGGGCTGAGTCGGGGGATAGGTGGGCTGTGGGATTAATTTACTCGGCTCTCTAATTTCTTGGTTTCGTCTAAGTCGGGTAGAAATTGCGCTCAAAAACTGCTCAATTGTGCAAGGTTTAGTGAGGTAGTCATCAGCACCCAACCCCATGCCGAGCCGTAGCTCTTCCATCGTTACTTTCGCTGTCAAAAAGATAAAGGGAATCGACAGCGTTTTCTCTTGTGATCTCAGCTTTGTGAGCACGCCATAGCCATCCATTTGTGGCATCATGATGTCGCAAATGATTAAATCTGGTCTATGTCGCATAGCCAATTCCACTCCTGTTTCGCCATCTTTAGCACCCATCGCGTTAAACTGCTCAAAGGCTAAGCTCCGAAGAAAAATTTCTCTTGTTTCGTCTTCGTCTTCAATTACCAGGATTTTTGTGGGCATTGTTTTTTTTAGTGAGCTGTTTTATCCAGCTATGCTGTCAGACTTGAAGGATATGGGCTGTAAGGACTATGAACTGTAAGGACTATGAGCTGTATCGTCTTACTGAGGCACTGGTTCTATGATTACAATATTATGTCGATGGATTACGGTGTAATTAGCTACAATGTTGTGCTCGCTCTCATGCAAAGGCGATCGCATTGTCATCCTTATGGTCATGCTTAATGCGTGTTGTATGTGCTTTTCACTATTTCCTGTAGGCCTTAAATGTTGTTGAAAGATAATCATCCAAAAGCACAAGAGCTAGAAGCGCTACGGCGGCAGCATCAGCTTATTTTGAATGCCGTTGGAGAAGGTGTGTATGGGCTCGACTTGCAGGGCAATGTGACCTTTGCCAACCCAGCGGCGGCTGACATGATTGACTGGGATATTCAGGATTTGCTTGGTCAGTCTATGCATGAGGTGCTGCACCATTCGCATCCTGACGGTTCTCATTATCCTAAAGAGCACTGTCCGATTTATGCCGCCTTGAATGATGGCAGTACTCACCGCGTTGCCGATGAAACTTTTTGGCGCAAAGACGGCACGAGCTTTCCGGTGGAATACATTAGTACACCAATGCGAGACGAGCAAGGGCAAGTGATTGGTGCTGTGGTGACCTTTCGAGATATCACTCAGCGAAAATGGGCTGAGTCGATATTGCAGCAAACGAATGAAGACTTAGAGCTAAAGGTTAGATCGCGCGCAGCTGAGCTATATACCGCCAATGAGCACTTGAAGGAGCTGAGCAAGCTGAAGTCTCGGTTGGTGTCGATGGTGTGCCATGAGTTTCGCAATCCGCTGAACAATATTGCGCTGTCGGTATCGTCGCTGGGTCGCTACGACAAGCAAATGTCTGCCGAACAAAAGCAGCAATATTTATTGAGCGTTGCCGCCAATGTTGAGCGGATGACTCAAATGATTGACGATATTTTGGTGTTAGGCAAAATCGAAGCTAAGCGTTTGACGATTAGCCCGCAGCCGATGGATTTAACCCAGTTTTGTCAGGCGTTGTTGCAGGAGTTTTCGCTGAGCTGCGATCGCCTCCAGTTTACCGGTAGGTTTAAACCCCTCATGGCAGAAATTGACCCCACGCTACTGCGCTCTATACTCGCTAACATGCTTTCTAATGCAATTCGCTACAGCCCAAAAGAGACTACTGTTCAGCTTTCTCTTTCACAACGCAAGCATCGAGCGATTTTTGTCGTTAAAGACTACGGACGAGGCATTTTCCCTGAGGACTATCCCTACTTGTTTGAGCCTTTCCATCGAGGAAAAAATGTGAGTAATGTACCGGGAACAGGCCTAGGCTTGAGCATTGTAAAGCAGTTTGTAGATCTGCAAAAAGGTGACATTAAGGTAGAAAGTAAGTTGGGTGTAGGGACGACTTTTAAGGTGATACTACCTTTAGTACCGATGTTAGGAAACCAAAATTAAAGCATAAAGACCATGAGCTAGACCATTAGCTGCGTAAAAAAGTCTTACTTTTTCCAAAGATTGTCCTAATAGGGAAATGAATTCACTTGTTTAATAAGTGAGATATGTATTTTTTGAGTTTGTATTTTTTTTAGGAGCGATCGCCGATGTCAGCCCCCCAGTTAGTTCCTCCCTTTACCCGTGAAACCGCAACTAAAAAAGTCCGAATGGCGGAAGATGCCTGGAACAGTCGAGACGCTCAGCGAGTTTCGATGGCCTATTCTGAAGATAGCCACTGGCGCAATCGATCAGAGATATTTCAAGGGCGAGAGGCGATTCGCACCTTTTTGCAGGGCAAATGGGAAAAAGAATTAGACTACCGACTGACTAAAGAGCTATGGGCATTTGGCGACAACCGCATTGCCGTTCGCTTTCAGTACGAGTGGCATGACACAGCCGGACAGTGGTATCGCGCCTACGGAAATGAAAACTGGGAGTTTGACGCATCAGGCCTGATGCGCCGCCGGGAAGCAAGCATTAACGATTTGCCGATTGCAGAAGGCGATCGCCGCTTTCATTGGGATGCTCCTGGCCCTAGACCCGAGGATCATCCAGGGCTAATTGATTCTCCGGTTTAGATTGATCCTGCAAGTTTGGGGGATGCCGGATTTAGAACCCACCAGACTTCTTGGGAGGCAGGGGGGCAATGCAGTCATTCTGTTGCCCTCCCTGTTGCCTTCATTGGATTGAATGAGGCTGAGCTATCTAACCCGATTGAACCGATTCAACCAATTCAACTGATTCAACCGATTAATTGGAGTACAACATAATCTCATCTTCTGGGCGAATTACCACTGTCAGCGGAGCCGTGGTATTGCCGACTACAACGCCCGCTGCGGCCCCACCGACGATTTCCCACACATCCGCATTGCCTAGTACCTCACCTAGCACATAGCCACCGGCTGCGCCAATTGCAGCGTCGGTTAAAACTGCGCCCGTCGAAGTTTGTCGAGGATCTTTGCGATCGCGCAGCAAGCCCGAAGTGGCATTTAGCCGAATAATGCGATCTGCGACCTCAACCGAATTCGCCACATATACCAAACCGCCTTCAGCAGGCTCAAACTGACCACGCACGATTGCCCCTACCGGCAAACGCTGCCCGCCGACATCTGCCATCGAACGTAGCACCAGGTCATAACTATAGGTGTTGTCTTTATTCAAATACAGCGTTTCGTCCCGCGCTAACGTAGTTCGCAGCGCTGAGGTTCCCTGCACAGCATCCTGAGCCACTCGTTGATTAGCGCTTTGGTTAGTGCCTTGGGGGGCACCCGAGCGCTGAGACGAAAACACCTGCGCATTTGCCTCTGTGCATAGCCAGCCAGAGCCCGCCAACAATAGCGCAGACAAACCGCCCAATACTAAAGATTTCATAGCAACATTCCCTTGAAAAAAACACGACTTAGCACTGGCGTATTCAAAGCTGCCACATAAAGCCAAATATAACCTAAATTCACAATTAACTTGGGTACCGCCCCGCTATACCCACCTGCAAAACGTCATACTCGCGCGCCTGACTCGCCCCCATTCCTCTCATTTGCTGCGTTCAAGCTTAATTCAAGAGTAGCGCCACTAGCCGCTCACCCACGCGCCCCAAAAGCCCCGGTTCCAACCCCGCCACAATCCCTCCCGCAAACCCAAACAGATGCCCTTCCCAAGAAACTCTATCCTCACTCGTTCGAGGCAACATGCCCCACAACTGTGAGCCGTACATCCAAAACACAATTATCGCCAACCCCAACGTCAGCACCGTAGGCCCCACATACGCCCCTGCCAGCAAAAAGCCAATGTAGCCAAATACCAGTCCGCTTGCGCCTAAATGAATGGCATCTCGTCCGAGTAGCCAAGTTCCTAGCCCACCAATCAGCACTATCGTGAGCGTCACCGCCAAAAAGTCGCTGTTGCCTTGAATCTCGCGTTGTAGCAAAACCAACCAGCCCAGCACTAAGAAAGGCACTGTATTCGCCATCAAATGTGCTAGGTCACGATGCAAAAATGGAGAACAGGCGATACCCAATAATCCCCAAAGCGTCCGAGGCCGCAACCCTAAGAGGCGGCCCAAGCCGTTGCTCAACGGCCAAATATTTATCAGGCTCAATGCCCAGGCGATCGCCACGCAACTGCCCAACACCTCTGCCGTTGTTTTCCAGTTAGGGTCACTGGCGTACAGCCAGGCAAAGAGGCCCCCAAACAGCAGATACAGCGTAAAAAACGGAGGCTTGAAGCTCGACGCCTGGCTCATATCCCTATCCAAATCTTGTAACAAAATCTTACTGCAAAGTCGATTTTCGCAGAGTCGCTCCGCCATAATCTAGGCCAAAGTCTGGTTTGATCACCGATCCTTAGTTCGCGCGTTACCGTAGAAACAAATGACCCCAACAAAATCGCATCTACATATCGCATCTACATATCGCATCTACATATCGCGTCTACAGGGAGTGAATATAGAGAGTGAATATAGAGAGTGAATATAGAGAGTGAATATAGAGAGGAGTGAGTATAGAGAGTGAGTATGGGAGAATATAAACCGTTATCTGTAGGTTCTGGGCTCAAAGAAAGATGAAACTGACTGCTATCACTCGACTCATATCCGCGCAGCTGTCTGCTCAGCTGTCTGCTCAGTTGCCTGCTCAATCGAGCAGCCGCCCGACAGGCCGATGGACAGCGCAAAGACTCGCTACCCTGAGCCTATCTCTGCTTGTTTCAGCAACTGTTTTGCTCAGCGGCCTTTTGGGTGGATTACTGGGCTTTGCTTCCCCTAGCTGGGCATTTCTGGAAGATGACATGGATATGCTGCTAACCAATAATGAATGCCCGGTGTGCATTTTAAACGACGCTGACCTCGCTGGCGCGCAGCTACACAGAGCCAACCTCAAGGTCGCTTCGCTGACAGGCGCTAACCTTACTGGCGCAGATCTTTCAGACACCAACCTCATGCTTTCTGACCTGATAGAGGCCAATCTTACCGACGCCAACCTCACGGGTGCAGAGATGAACGGTGCGCAGATGAAAAACAGCAACCTCACGGGCGCAGACCTCAGCGGCGCTATCCTCACCCAGGCCAACTTAGTAGATGCTAACTTGACCAACGCTAAGCTGATTAATACCGAACTCACCGCAGCGGTGATTGGCGTAGCCAACTTTACCAGCGCCGATCTCACAGGTGCTAACCTGCGCGGCGTCAACCGCAGTCGTGCCATTTTATGCCACACCATCATGCCCGATGGCAGCGAAGAAAATCGAGATTGCCCATAGAGAGATTGCTCATAGAGATTGCTCATAAAGATTCTAAAAGAGATCGCCTATCGCGCGATCGCCCGTAGAAGAACAACTGACTAGAGGCATCTAAGAGAGAACATGACTAACGCAACCATACCCAAGCCCAAGGGACTCACTGCCATCAGGAGATTGGAGTGGATTCTTGATCCAGTAACTTACCTAGAGCGGACAAAAGCAGATACGCCTGATTTCTTTGAAGAAGACTCCTTGGGCTTTGGTTATGGTTCGGTGATTATCACCAGTCATCCTGAAGCCTTGCAGTTTATTCTCAGCCGAGATCGTAAGACCTTTGATGCACCGGGCGAGCTTAACAGCATTTTGGCCCCGATTCTGGGCGACAACTCGGTGATTATGATCAGTGGCGATCGCCACAAAGAGCGCAGGCAACTGGTTGCTCCGGCGTTCCATGGAGAACGCTTAGATGTCTATGGTGAGATGATTTGTGAGCTAACTCGGGCCGCCGCTGCGACGCTTAAGCCCGGTGAACCCTTCGCGGCGAGAAACCTCACTCAGCAGGTATCGCTACAAATCATTTTCAAAGTGGTTTTTGGACTAGACGAGAGTCTCCGCTCACAGCAAATTATGAGCCTCCTCACCCAAACGGTTGATTCATTGGGTTCGCCTTTTGCTGCGCTGATGCTGTTTTTTAGCAGTCTGCAAAAAGACCTTGGCCCTTGGAGCCCCTGGGGCAAAATTGTCCGGATGCGATCGCAGCTAGACGAGCTGATGTATGCCGAAATTCGAGAGCGCCTAGCCACCGCTGACCCTACCCGCACGGATATTCTCTCAATGCTGATATCTGCTCGTACTGAAAGCGGCGAGGCATTAAGCGAACAAGAACTGCACGACGAACTGATGGCGCTGCTAGTGGCGGGGCATGAAACCACTGCGACTGCGATCGCCTGGGTGATGTACTGGGTTCACAAGCAGCCTGAAGTCAAAGCTCGGCTGCTGGCCGAACTCGACGGTTTGGGGCCAGAGGCAACGCCAACTGAGATTTCGCAGCTTCCGTATTTGGGGGCGGTATGCCAGGAAACGCTGAGGCGATCGCCCGTCGCGATGTTCACGTTTCCCCGCGTCGCTCAAGAACCCGTCACCTTGATGGGCCAAAGCTTTCAACCGGGCAGCGTCTTCCTCGGCTGTATTTTCCTCACACATCAAAGAGAAGATCTGTACCCCAACCCTCATGATTTTCGCCCTGAGCGTTTTTTAGAGCGAAAGTTTTCACCCTATGAGTTTATTCCCTTTGGCAATGGCTCTCGCCGTTGTGTGGGGGCGGCGCTGGCCCAGTATGAGCTTAAGCTTGCTGTAGCCACAATGCTGAGGCACTATCAGTTTCGGTTAGCGAGCGATCGCCCCGAAATGGCTAAGCGGCGTGGTGTCACCTTAGCCCCTGCCCAAGGCGTCCCGATGATTTTTGTAGGAGAGCGATAGCATGTCATTTGCCCCTCAAACAACTCCCCGCCCGCCCGTCTTGTTTGACCGCAGTGCCTGTGGCCGCATTCGACTCACCGGCTCAGATCGGGCTCGCTTTTTGCACAATCAAACCACCAACAACATTGAACAGTTGGCTGCGGGTCAGGGCTGCTATACCGTATTTGTCTCCTCTACCGGACGCACTCTTGATCTGGCTACAACCTATGTTTTTCCAGATTCTCTGTTGGTGATTGTTTCTCCTGGTATGGCCGAGAAGCTTTATGGCTGGATGGATCGCTACATCTTTTTTTCAGATCAAGTCACACTCACTGACGAAAGCGAACAGACCTTTCTTTTCACCATTTTTGGAGCTGGTGCGGACGCGGCTATACAACAGCTCGGCGTCGCCTTCGCGGATGAGAAACAACAATTCAGCCATCAAACAATCTCTTTGCCCAGTTCATTAACCGATGTAGCTGATCAAATCACCGTTGCGGTTGGCAGCGATCTGGGCTCTTCAGGCCCTAAAGGATTGGAGAATCCTAAAGGATTAGAGGGTTACACCATTGTTGGCCCAAAGTCACAGGCAGACATCGTTTGGAAGGCGCTACTCGCAGCTGGCCTGACTGCTGGGAGTGCCGAACAGTGGGAAGCCCTGCGCATTCAGCAAGGCCGCCCAGCCCCCGGAAAAGAACTCACCGACGACGACAACCCGTTAGAAGCTGGCCTGTGGCAAGGCATCTCGTTTGAAAAAGGCTGCTATATCGGCCAAGAAACCATTGCCAGACTTAACACCTACAAGGGTGTCAAAAAGCGCCTATGGGGAATAAAGCTATCTGGGGCAACGGCAGATTCGGATATGCTCCTGGGCGCAACACTGCTGGCAGAGGGTGCAAAAGTCGGCAAAATTACCAGCCTTAGTGAAGTAAATGGTGAGCTGTTAGGACTGTGTTACCTCCGCACCAAAGCAGGGGGCGAAGGGCTGAAGGTCGCTCTACAAAACGCAGAACAAAACGCAGAACAAGACGCAGAACAAAATGCAGACGAGCCGTTATCTTCTAACGCAATGATCTTAGGTGAGATCATTGCGTTACCTTTTATTTCGCATGAATATCCAGCAGATAGACCCAGTCGATAAATGTTGAGTAAAAAGAAGATCTTAGCGGACTCTTCCGCCTCTGTTTACCTTCTGGAGGCGGGAACTGGCCATATGGTCTCAATCGCCTGCTAGCCAATATAGTATTTCTGACTTAAGCACTTTAATATCTCGATAAAACTCTTGTTTTACGAACTGACCGAATGCATCGAAAGGTGTAAAAGAGGTGCTGGCTTGCCATTGAACATCTTGCGCAATCGGGGTGGTGTGTGTGCCTTTAATAATTCTGACGGTTGTTGTATTGGGAAATCGACCTATGAGCACGTCGCTTAGAGGTCGGGTTTGATCGAGCGTGTCGCTGCGAAACTTAATGAGTAGGTTGTAGGGCGTATCGTACTGCTCAGTAATCAGCGCCAGCGTTTTTTCGGGACTGGGCGTAAATTCTAGCCTTGTTTCTAGCCCTAGCTCAGGCACAAACTGCCTTGCCTGCTGAATGGCCTGGCCCAACAAAGGAATAGACTTTTGCGCTGGATAATTATTAAAGGAAACAAAAATATTGCCGATTCGGTTGACCCGGTGCAGTGTACCAATGAGTAGATGAACCTTACAGCCCATGCTATGGCCTAGCCCGTAAATGGGAAGATCTTTTAGTTCAGGGCGCTGCTTGCATAGGAACGCAAAGCCTTGGTCAAAGGTAATGAGGGTTTCTTGAGCGATCGCGCCATGGTCAAACGTATTTACAAACGGTGTGGCAATGACTGCATAGCCTTCGTTATATAGCGCTTCTAGCAGCCAACGGTAGGTCAAATGCGGAGCCGCTGCGACAAACGCGCCCCCTAAAAAGTGAATAATGCCACGCGGCTGCTCAGGCACCAAAAACCAATTGCCAGAAACCTCTTGCCAGTACATAAACGCCTTAGAAAACTAACCTAGTCCGAATGCTTTATTTTAATAACGCTACGCTGTCAGAAGCCATTCGCTAATCCAGTATTGCATCAACTCAAACCGCTGTGGTATATTCAAGAGCCACTGTGAAAGTGGAAAAAAGGACGTATAGCTCAGTTGGTTAGAGCGCATCGTTGACATCGATGAGGTCCGCCGTTCGAGTCGGCGTACGTCCATTGCTTATACTGTACATATACAAAAAGCCCGCTAAGTGCAGATCTTACGGTCTGCACTTAGCGGGCTATGGTTGCTCACAATCTAAAAGCCAGCTTCTTTAAAAGACTGATACGACTTTTCTGGATGATACAAATGGCACTCAGTCGCAATCGACTTTATGAGCGCCCAGTTGAACTTACGCTCAACAATGTGCTCGCCCCAGTTTTCCTTAAGGTTGGCATGTACCGCTCGCAAATGATACGAAGGAATCCCCGTAGAAACATGATGCGGCACATGGACATTGATATCGTGACACAAAAACTCAATCCAGCGAGGATAGCTACAGTGAACCGTACCGGCTAGCTGTGCATCGCCCGCACTCCACTGCGCCTCTGGCTGAAAAGAGATTTCAGGAATCGTGTGATGCACAATCGTAAACGTGCTCATCCAGAAGTGATACACCATCCAAGGGATGAGCCAGAACTTAACAAAGCCCCAAAAACCCGTAGTCGCAATGAGAACAGGAAAGAAAATAGCCGCAAACCCAACCACAAGCGCCATCGAAAAAAGCGCTTTGCTGCGATCGCGTACCTTAAAATTCCTCAAGTCAAAATGCAGCACCGCCCAGTGACCAATCGAACCGAGCCACCAAAACCAGCCCCGAGCTGCCTTATAAAGCACTTTCATTGCTGGATGCGCCCGCGCAAAGTCATCGGCATACCAAGGATACCAAGCGTTATCTTCTTCAATTTTATTGGTATGCAGATGATGATGATCGTGCAAAATACGCCAAGGATGGAAAGGATAAATCAGCGGTAAAAAGGCAATATGGCCTACCACATCATTAACCCAGCGGCGCTTAGCAAAAGAACGATGGCCAGCATCATGCCCCACCACAAAAAAGCCAGTGAGCGCAGTACCCGTAAAAAACCAGGTAAAGGGGAGTAAAAATGAAGGTAAAAAGATGATTGCGCAGTAGCCCGCAATTACCGCAGATATGCTAATCGCAACATGTTTCCAGGCTTTAGCGGCATCTTTTTCAAAATATGCTTTAGGAATGCTTCTAACAATTTCCTTTAGCTGCAAAGGTGCCTCATTTGGCTTAGGTTCAGCAGCAACAAACCTTTCTGTCGTAGCAGTCAAAAGTCAATTCTCCGTAAGAAATCGAGCGAAAGTAATCTGCTACAGAATGTCACCCTGTAACGAAATTGCTTTAAAAGTCTTAACATTTATACCATTTAGAGGGGAACTAGCGGGGAGGCAAAAATGCGTTTTATTTATCTTAGACGAGTTTGATAATGAGGGTAATTGCGAGTCGGCCAGCAGGGCCTTGCACTCATCAGCATGACTCAGCATGATTCAGCATGAATTCAGTATTACCCAAATCCACCACCATCACGATCTTTAGCAGGCGTGCAACAAGGGAGGTCACAGAGCCTCACAAAGGGCTGTACATAAGGCCATATCGCAGAATTTCTGAAAACGAACAGATATCTGCCTGCCTGTAGACCTGTTGTTATTTTTGCACTTGAGTATTGATGAATTTGCGCATTGGCTAAAAAGCTGGATTCTTTTGAAAAGGTGCGTCCTGAGGCAATAATAATAGTGGCAAACAACAGCTGGCCTAAAAAATACACCTTGACAAATGCGTCCTTGCTTAGGTGCGGTGTCGCTACCCTACGCACTTCTCATCTTTTACCATACGATAAAGATTCGATCTCTACTTGAATACTGATCCAATACTGACCACCCTGCGTCCCTTCTCATGAGCCTTATCACCTTCCAATCCGTCCATAAAGACTTCGGCATCAAGGAAGTGCTGCGCGACGGCTCTTTTAGCATTGAGCCCAATGACAAAGTCGGCGTTATCGGCGTTAACGGTTCCGGCAAATCGACGCTGCTTAAAATGATGGGTGGCATGGAGTCGATTGACAGCGGCCAGCGACTCACCAAATCAGGATCGAGGCTGGTATATCTGCCTCAGCAGCCCGACGTTGACGAAAACCTCACCGTACTCGATCAGGTCTTTGCCGACTGCGGCGAGCAAATGCAGCTAGTGCGAGAATACGAAGATCTCATGCATAAAATGTCTCATGCCTCAGGCGATGAGATGGACAAGCTTATGAATCGCTTAGCCGTCGTCGGCGAGCAAATGGAAATTGAAGGCGCTTGGGATGTAGAGACCAATGCCAAAATTATTTTGACCAAGCTGGGCATTGAGGACTTTGAAGCGCGAGTGGGCGATCTCTCGGGTGGGTATCGCAAGCGCATTGCCCTAGCAACTGCGCTCATGAGCGATCCTGACTTGCTCTTAATGGACGAGCCCACCAACCATTTAGATGCTGAGTCAGTGGAATGGTTGCAAACCTATTTGAGCCAGTTTCGCGGGGCGCTAGTGCTGATTACCCACGACCGCTATTTTTTAGATAACGTCACCAATCGCATTATTGAAATTGACCGGGCCGACCTGTACACCTATGCAGGTAACTACGCCTACTATTTAGAGAAAAAAGCCGATCAGGAGGCCTCATCGGCTAGCTCCCAGCAGAAGTTTAAAGGAATGCTGCGGCGGGAACTCGCTTGGCTGCGGCAGGGGCCAAAGGCGCGCAGCACTAAGCAAAACGCCCGGATTGGTCGGATTGAGGAAATGAAGGAGAAAACCTTCAAAGAGGCGCAGGGCAAGGTTGAAATTGACACAGCGGGGCGACGGATTGGGAAAAAGGTCATTGAAGTTCATGGCATTACCAAGGCATATGGCAATCGCGGTAGCGCTGACGGGTCAGTTCGCACCCTCATTAAAGACTTTACTTATGAGTTTACGGCGAGCGATCGCATTGGCATCATCGGCGGCAACGGTGCAGGCAAATCCACCCTTATGGACATTATTACCGGGCGGCTAGCACCCGACAGCGGCACCGTAGAAATTGGCCAAACCATCCACATTGGCTACTTTAACCAGCACTCCGAAGAACTCCTTGAAGCGCTCAACGAAAACATGCGCGTGATGGACTATCTCAAAGAAGAAGGCGCCTTTGTCACCACTGCCGACGGCAGCCAAATCAGCGTTTCCCAAATGCTAGAGCGTTTTTTATTCACTAGCAATCAGCAGTACACCCCCATCCACAAACTCTCCGGCGGCGAAAAGCGTCGATTGTTCCTTCTGCGCGTACTGCTTAGCGCCCCCAACGTCCTGATCCTCGACGAGCCAACGAATGACCTCGATGTACAAACCCTCACCGTCTTAGAAGACTATTTAGAGAGTTTTAACGGCTGTGTGATCACCGTTTCACACGATCGCTACTTTTTAGACCGCACCGTACACAACATCTTTGCGCTAGAGCCCGGGGGGAATATTCGCCGCTATCCCGGCAGCTATTCTGTTTATTTAGAAACTAAGAAAAAAGAGGAGTCTGCTGAGAAAGCCACGCAAAAAACTGCTTCGGCTGTGAAGCGTGAGCCCCAAACAGCCGCCAAGCCTGTCGAAAAAACGCAGCCTAAAAAAGCCTCTAACAAAGAGAAAAGAGAGTACGAGGATTTAGAGAACAAAATTCCTCAGTTAGAAGCTAAAAAAGCCAAATTAGAGAAGTTGCTGTATCCTGAGCCGCCTAGCGATCATATAGAGTTGCAGAAGTTGTCAGAGGCGATCGCAGCCGTTACAGAAGAAATTGATCAGGCGACAGAGCGTTGGATGGAGCTAGCTGAGATCGTGACTTAGCTGAGATCGTGACTTAGCTGAGATCGTGACTTAAGGAAGCAAAGGAAAGCAGAGAGCCGCAAAGGGGGGCAAACTTTTCTATCTTCAGCTGATAATGCCTGATAATATAGATAGATATCTAAAAGTCTGTATAAAGCAGTACACAGCTTGAATCGTCAACACATCTTCTCCCAGTTTCTATCAGTCTGAAGCCCTCACCACCCCTATGAACGATTTAGGAAAAGCGCTGCTTAACAAGGTTGATCACATTATCGAAATCTGGGTTGACGAAGTTCGCCGTGACATGGAAATAGAGAGCAACCGAGGGATGACCTACGAGGCTGTTCACAACGGTCTGCCAGATGTTTTGGCCTCCGTCGCTAAGCTGCTGACCCCCGCTTTTTCAGAAACAAAAGAGCAGGTACTAGAAGAGGAGGCTTTAGCGCATGGCAAAGTCAGAGCCGAACAAGGGTTCGACATTGCCGAAGTCGTGCGAGAGTATCGAACGCTGCGCAATATCCTACTCACCGAGTTAGAGTCTGACTTGCGGACAGGCACTGTAGAGGAAGCCATTAGAGCCATTCGTAAAATTGACGCCGTGTTAGACGATGCGGTCATGGTCTCTATGGAGTGCTATGTCAATCGACGAATGGTATCTTTAGGCAAAATGCACGCTCAGCTATTGCTGACCAATCAAGAACTGACGCGCTTAGTACAAGCTCATAAAGACAATGTCTCGCATTTGGCTCACGAACTCAAAAATCCGCTAAATTCAATTATTTCATTTTCTTCTATTCTATTGCGAAAGCAGCAGAAACAGCTGGCTGAAACCACTGATGAACCGATGGAAATGCAGCAAGTAGAGCGCATTCTAACCAATGGCCAACAGCTACTTCGACTAATCAACAACACACTAGAGACATCTCGTAGCGAATCTCAGCAGCTGACCTTAACCATGGAACCAGTAGCAGTGCCTGAGCTGATAAAATCGGTAGTAGAAGCGCTGGAGCCAAGCATATCAGATAAGCCGGTTACCTTGAGCTGGAACTGTCAGCAGGCGCCTGACTATGCAATGATCGATGGTCTTCGCCTACAGCAAATTTTGACCAACTTAGTAAGTAATGCCATTCGCTATACAGACGAAGGCAGTGTAGAAGTGATTTGTTACACCCAAGGAGATGATTTGTGGGCGATCGCAGTCAGCGATACCGGCAGGGGCCTTTCCGTGGAGCATCAGTCCAAAATTTTTGAGCCCTATTTTCGAGTCGGCAGTTCAGAAGATTATTTACCCGAGAGCAGTGGCTTAGGGCTAACGATTGTTAATAAAATGGTTCAGCTGCTAGGCGGAACCATTGAGGTGGAATCTACACTGGGCGGAGGCTCTGTTTTCAAGGTGGTATTCCCGCTGAATGTGGACTGCCCCCCCTCTTGAAACTTACTGTTGAAATCACTCTCAAAAATCTGTTGTAAATCTGTTGTAAATCTATTAAATAACATTTCAAAGGTATTGGGTTACACCAGAGGCAATGTTTTTTGCGCTTGGTAATTAGGAAAAATGCGAGCGATCGCACCTGAACCAAAACCAAACTGCTGACTCAGCAATGATATCAGCACATCTCGAAAATCTGTTGTAATGGCCAAATCACGTGATTCATACTCACGTGATTCATACCCAGAAGTAGCCGTTAATCCAGGCCATTCGCCATACACTTTTTTGCCTTGAATGCCGCCGCCCAGCAGCCAAACCACATTGCCATGACCATGGTCAGTGCCCCCGTTGCCGTTCTCAGCCACCGTCCGCCCAAACTCTGAGATCACCACAATTGTTGTATTGTTGTACACCGCACCTAAGTCCTTTACTAAGGTTTTTAGCCCAGTTGCCAGTAACCCTAAATTCCGCTGCATCAGACCCATCTGATTCACATGGGTATCCCAATTGCCCAACTCCATAAATGCAATTTGAGTGGCCGCATCGCTGGTCATTAAGCGAGCCAGAGACTGCGCACTATCTTTAAACTGCTCTGGCGGCAAAGCCCCACGGGAGGCTTTCATCATCTCTTCAGAAATCTCTCGAAGCACAATTTCTCTGGCTCGGCGACCTTCCTGGTAAGCCCTGGCCAACTGACTCTTACCGGCATAGAGTCGATCAAAAGCAGTCTGAATTTGAGGGCGGTCAATCGGTAAGGGGCGATCGGCTGCGCCATTGGCCGTGATGCTGGCAACTGTTTCGTCGCCCGTGAGAATAAGCGACATTTTTTCGCCTACGTTAATGGCCTGAGTCGGATTTTCATTGCGCATTTCAGCCAGTAGGCGGTTCAGCCAGCCGTCATTGGCCACCACATCTGGCATTCCTGTTTCGATATAGTCCTGCGCCTGAAAGTGCGATCGCGTTTCACTTGGCGATCCACAAGCATGCACAAACGCCAAGTTGCCAGCCTGCCATTCTGACATCAAAGGCTGAAGTGCCGGATGCAGGCCAAACTGGCCATCTAAGTCAATTGCGCTTTTGTCAATTGCGCTTTTGTCGGGTGCGCCTTGCGAACCCGGTTTGGCGATCGCAATACTGGGCCTTGCCTCATAATAACGAGCCTCTTGATAAGGCACGACAACATTGAGCCCGTCGGTTCCCCCCCGCAAAAAAACAACAATCAGACGAGGGCTATTAGCCGCCAAAGCCGCTGCGGGGCCACTTTGAGCCTTGGCCCGCCAAGCCCAACCATGCCCTGCCAAAGTCACGAATCCAGAAGCTGCCGCTAGCGTCGTGTGGGTAATAAAGTGACGTCGTTTCATTAGAGTTTTCAATAAAAGATTATTAGAATTTATCGATACATCATGTCAGGACTGCCCATCATTAACGCCGAGCGTAAGTGCATCGGTGCATCATTAACAATGGCTCGCGTTTCAGCAGAAAGCTGATTGCCGAGGGTTGCCTGCAAAGCGGGTGGGTCGGGTTTGTTTTCCGGTGGGCGATGGTTGACGGTTGCGATCGCTAAGCTCACTCGCCGCATCATCGCATCAGGATTGAGCCAAGGCCCCTCCACTTGAGCATAGCCATTCGGCATTTGGCAGCGGTATAGCGGCATCCCTAACTGGTTCATAAACCCATAAATTCGGGTTAAGTCTTGCTCAGTGGGTGAAACTGCCCCCACTGCCCGAGCAATTGAAAGCAAATATTGATACGGAGTCTTAAACTTACGCTGGTAATACGCTTCACGCCAAAACGCATCACTTTCAAACAGTTTTAAAAGAACCGCTTTAATATCGCCATCCGTTGCGATAAATCTGTCTGCTAGCTGACTTACAAGCCCCTCTGGCGGATCATCGGCAACAAAGTACTGAGCCAGCTTATAGCTGATATGCCGAGCCGTGGCCGGATGCTGTGCCAGCAGTGCCAGGGCTTCTTCGCCTTCTCGAAGGCCGCCATCTGGCCCGCCGCCGGTAATTTTTTTGCCGAGCAGTACTTTATCACTGGGGTCATGGCGATCGCGCACAAACACAAATCCACTCGCATCAGCAGTAGGCTGCTGCTGAGTGATCACACTCCAGCCGGTAAAAATGCGAGTTAGGCTTTCTACATCTGCCTGGCTATATCCACCGTTAATGCCCAGCGTATGCAGCTCCATCAGCTCTCTGGCATAGTTCTCATTGAGCCCTCTAAAGCCGCCCTTAGCTTGAGGGCTGTTGGGATCTGTGTTTCGCCAGTTATCTAAATACACCAACATCGCCGGATGCTTGGCAGTGGCCATCAGCAAATCTCGAAACTTGCCCAACACATGAGGCCGAATGGCAACCTGCTCGTAGTTACTCGTCCATAGCTTCGTCAGCCCTTTGTTTTCAGAAACATTGAAATGGTTAAACCAAAAATCCACCATCACTTCTTGCAGCTGACGCGGGCTCTCAATCGCTCGCAAAAACCGGGCCTGCATCGCCTCTTGAAAAATCTGCGCCTGCCGTTGCCTCATAGCTTGCTGGGTATCAGCATCGGCCTGATTATCTACCGCATACTGCTCAAATAGCTGCTTGGCAGAAAGCGTTAGCGTCGGCAGCGCCTTGAGCCGAACTAAGAGCGAATTGGGCTCTGGCAGACTGCTAGGATTTAGCTGCTGCTGAATATAGTGCTGAATGTAGTTTTCTACGCCCATTTGCTCCGCCTTGGCGCGATCGCCCGGCCTTATGCCTAAGCTCAAGCGGTTCAATACATGCGTAATCTTTTGGGGAGCATCCATATCAGAGAGTAGTACTCGGTACTCAAGTTAATCCGAGAATTTTAGCGCTTCACAGCGAAACCTGTCTTAGACTATGCCAGTTATAGGATCGTGCCGATACATATCGCCAAAGGCGAGACTTTGCCAACCTCTGTCGCGAGTCACTTGGCCGGTTGTTTGCAAAAACCATTAGCCCAGCCCCTCACCACCTGTATCCAAAAATAAGAAACTTATTAACCTTCGTAAAGACACGAACCCGAAAGAGATTAGAACGATAAAGTTTATTAGAAGATTAAGTCGTCATAATCACCACAGTCTAGTCACCACAGTCAATGTGCGACAGTCCATTTATGCAGATGCGATGAAATCTCTTCAGTAGCATTCAGTAATATTTAGTAACCGCAAGCCCTTGACCAATCACCTCCCTGAAGATTTTTCGTCTGACAGTGCGAATCAGCCTCAAGATACAAGTAAAATTTTCCCAGTTGTGGGAATCGGTGCCTCGGCAGGCGGCATTAACGCCTGTTCAACCCTGATAGAAGCCCTGCCAGACGATACGGGCATGGCCTTTGTCATTATTCAACATATCAGCGCCGACTCTCATAGCTTTTTATCCCAAATCTTCGGTCGGCTGACCACGATGCCCGTACTCGAAGTTGAAAACAGTCAAGTGCTACAGCCTAACCACATCTATGTCATCATCCCAGGTGTGCAAATTACGCTGAGCGAGGGACGGTTACAGCTCTCGCCGAGAGTATCTGCTCAACGGCCTTTTATGCCGATAGATCACTTTTTTGGCTCGCTAGCGACTGACTACCAGGCAGACGCGATTGGCACCCCAATTGGCATTGTGCTCTCAGGGCTTGATGGCGATGGCGCAAAAGGACTAGAAAAGATTAAAGCAGCAGGCGGCATTGCTTTTGCCCAAGCTCAGGATACGGCGCAGTTTGACAGTATGCCAAACACAGCGGTAGAAACAGGAATGGTGGATTTTATTTTGCCGCCCGCCGCGATCGCCAATCAGCTATCAGAAATAGCAGGTGTCCCCTATGTAATGCAGACTCAAACCGCGACAGAAACCGACTTGCCACTATCGTCGAGTGAAGACGCCAGCAGTGAAGACGCAAGCGAACTCTCTACTGAAGGCAATAGCTTGGCGGCGCTGTATGCCTTGATGCGATCCCAAACCGGAGTGGACTTTAGCCAGTACAAACGCGCCACCTTTGAGCGTCGAATGCGCCGCCGGATGGCACTTTACCAACTCGATAAAATCTCCGACTATGTAGCACTATTGCGAGAAGACAGCGAAGAAATCAGCGCACTCTATCGCGATGTTTTGATCACGGTTACCGGCTTTTTTCGGGATGCCGAAGCCTTTGCCTTTATCGGTAACGTGATCCTACCGTCCCTGATTGGTGAAAAAGGACTCGACTCTGCGATTCGGATCTGGACAGCAGGCTGCTCTACCGGCGAAGAATGCTACTCTTTGGCCATTTGCCTCATGGAGTATCTCTCAGCCCAAAACCTCAATTTGTCGATTCAAATATTTGGCACCGATGCCAGCGAAACCGTCATCGCCAAAGCCCGTCAGGGCATTTACACCGAATCGCAAATGACAGGCGTTTCATTTGAGCGACGACAGCGTTTTTTTGTAAATATTGATGGCCACTATCGGGTCAGCAAAGCCCTGCGCGAGCTGTGCGTGTTTGCCCGTCAAGACCTCAGCAGCGATCCGCCTTTCTCAGAAATCGATTTGGTGAGCTGTCGCAATGTAATGATTTATTTTGCCTCAGCACTACAATCGCGAGTGCGCGCCATCTTTCATTACAGCCTTAATCCGGGGGGTTACCTTTGGCTGGGCAGCTCTGAAACCGTCGGTGAAACCTCCGAACTCTTTACGGCGGTAGATCGCAAGCACAAAGTGTACAGTCGTCTCCCGACCGCTAGCCGATTGAACTTTGACTTTGTAACCACCAATCAAAGCTTGCTGACCCCCCAAAGCCCAGCTACCCCAGGTGATGTGCCCAACTCTAGCTATTCCATCATTCGCAGGCAGGCTGATCAAATCGCACTGGGCCGCTACGCCCCTGTCGGGGTCGTGATTGACGAGCATCTGAGCATTTTGCACTTTCGCGGCGATACTAGCCTCTACTTAACGGTGGCACCCGGAGAGCCGAGCTTTAGCCTACTCAAAATGGCTCGGCCAGAGCTAATAGTAGAACTGCGCTCAGCCATTCAAGAAGCCAAAGAAAATGACGTATTAGCCAGAAGAGAAAATTTATATGTAGAAAATAAAGCAGGAAGGATTGCCATTGAAGTAACGCCAATCCGAAATCCGGTTTCAGCTGTGCGGAACTATTTAGTCTTGTTTGAAGAAAGCCAACCTGTTACCGCCAAAACCCTTCGCGAAGACAATACCGGTTCAGCAGAGATCGATCTCTCGCCCGAAGTCTCCCGGCTGCAAAAAGCCTTGGCCGCAACCAAGCGAGAATTGCTTGATACACAGGCTTATCTTCAATCTACAATTGAGGCAAAAGAGGCCGCTAACCAGCGACTAACCACAGCCAATGAAGAAATACTATCGAGTAATGAGGAGCTACAAAGTACCAACGAAGAGCTGCAAACAGCCAAAGAAGAAATTCAAGCCGCCAACGAAGAGCTAAAAACCACGAACGAAGAGCTACAAAATCGCAATGTTAAGGCGCAGGGCGTCAATGACGATTTGCTCAACGTACTCACCAATGTCAACATTCCGATTGTTATTCTTTCGAGCGATTTGCGAATTCGCCGCTTTACGCCTATTGCCCAGCAGCTGTTTAGGCTAATTCCGACTGATGTGGGTCGCCCCCTTAGCGATATTCGCATTGATATTGACATGCCTGATTTAGAACAAACCATTCAAGGGGTCATTGACTCTCTCGACGCGCAAGAAAGAGAAGTTAAAGACAGCCAAGGACGCTGGTATCAGATGCGAATCCGGCCCTATCGTACGGCTGAAAACCAAATTGATGGCGCTGTCATGGCGCTGTTTGACATAGACGATATTAAGCACACTCAGCAGCAGTTAGAACAGTCTCGCAGCTATGCAGAGGCGATTGTTGAAACCGTGAGTGAGCCGCTGCTAGTGGTCACCGAAGACCTGCGAATACGAACGGCAAATCGAGCGTTTTATGAAACCTTTCAGGTATCGCACATCGTCACCGAAGGGCGATCGCTCTTTGAGCTAGGCAACGGCAAGTGGGATAGGCCAGAAGTGCGATCGCACCTTGCGGCCCTAATCGACAATCACCAATCAGCCCATGCGTTGGAAATCACCTGCGACTTTGAAAACATCGGCACTAAAACAATGCGCCTAAAAGCGCGAGAAATTGAGCCCGGCAGTCCCGACCGCATGCTTTTAATTTCCATCGAAGACATTACCGAACGCAAGCAAGCTGAAGCCAAACGCCTACAATTTACCCAGGAGCAAGCCGCCCGCGCCGAAGCCGAAGCCGCTAATTTGGGCAAAGACCAGTTTTTATCAGTGGTCTCTCACGAGCTGCGCACCCCACTCAACGCGATTTTAGGCTGGTCACGTTTACTATTAGACAAAACTGAACCCGACTCTGATATTTTCAAAAAGGCGCTAGACAGTATTCACCGCAGCGCCCAGGTTCAAAGCCGAATTATTGGCGATTTGTTAGAAATCTCTCGCATTACGCAGGGCCGAATTTCGCTACAAAAAGAGCCCGTTAACCTGAGCGAGTTGCTGGCAATTGTGACTGAACTAGCTCAGCCTGATGCCACTACCGCAGAGGTGACGCTCACCGATGATATTGAAACTTCACCCGCTTACTTTTTGCTCGATCCCGACCGCCTCCATCAAACCTTTGGCAACGCCATTTCTAATTCGATTAAGTTCACGCCAGCAGGAGGCCATATTGAGGTCTCTTTGAAATATGAGGCGGCTCCTCTACAGGCTTGCATTTGCATCGCCGATAATGGCGTCGGCATTTCTGCCGAATTTCTGCCGTATATTTTTGATCGATTTCGGCAGGCGAACAGCTCTAACAGCCGCGAGTATGGCGGCTTGGGCTTGGGCTTGGCCGTGGTAAAAAGCTTTGTCGGCGCACATGGCGGTACGGTTGAAATTGATAGTCCTGGCAAAGGCCAGGGGGCGACGCTGACTATCCGGCTACCGCTAGAGCCCGTAGCCGCGACCACCCCTCCAAGCACTTCTCTCTCCGAAAGCCGACCGCTGCAAGACTGCTGTTGTCTGCTAGTAGATGATGACGCCGACAGCTTAGAAATGACGCTCACTGTGCTAGAGCTACAGGGCGTTACGGTGCTCACTGCCACTTCAGTGGCTGAAGCGATAGAAAAGCTCACCTCAGCCAACCAAATAGATGTGCTCGTGAGCGATATTAGCCTCCCTGAGCAAGATGGCTTTGATTTGATTCGATGGGTGCGATCGCAATCCAATCCTCAAATTCGTCAGCTTCCGGCGATCGCCGTCACTGGCTATGCTACCCCCGCTCACACTAGCAGCCTGAGCGATGCAGGGTTTGACCTTCACCTGGCCAAACCCGTGCAAATAGAGAGTCTACTGAGCGCCGTTGCCTCCGTTTTGCCCACCGATTTACATACCGATTCGTCCACTGATTTGCCGTCTGGCACCGCAGAGTAAATTATCACAGAGTAGGTCATCACAGAATAGACCTTAGTGAGAGGTCAATGAATCTTTGTTTTGAAAAACCATCCGCAGCATTCGCTGAGTCAAGCGCGGCAGCAAAGCATGCAGTCCGCCCATGAGCTTGGCGCTGCCTAAAATAGGCTCACTCTCATTGTTCTGGAGTGCCTGCCAAACACCATTCGCGACATCTTCCGGCTTCTCAATAAAAGGCATTGATACTGTTTGTTTTAGCTGCTGATAGCGAGCCTTTTTATCTTCAGGATTTTTGCCTTGTAAGACTGCTTTTTCAGGAAACGCCGTTTTAATGATATTGGGGTAAACGGCGCATACCTGAATCCCTTTGGGTGAAAGTTCGGCGCTCAATGCCTGACTAAGGCCCGAAATCGCAAACTTACTCGTGGTATAAGGGGCTAAATAGGGCATTGGTAGCTTTCCGGCAATCGAACATAGGTTGACAATGGCCCCCTTTTGTTGCGCAATAAAGTGAGGTAGCGCTGCTTGAATGGTGTGAATATATCCCCATAGGTTGGTATCGATCACCTGATGCCAGTCTTCTAAGGTAAATTCCTCAGTGGGTCCGGTGCTATACAGGCCTGCATTATTCACCAACACATCTAACTGGCCAAAGTCAGCAATAGTTTGTTCTACCAAATCCTGCACTTGCTTAGGATCACGCACATCTGTAGGCATGGGTACTACGGGCGTAGCCCATTCCGTTTTAATCTGGCTGGCAGCTTCGGTTAACTTTGCAGCATCTCGTGCGGCAATCACAACATGATAGTTTTCTTTGGCAAACCGAGTTGCGATCGCTCGTCCAATGCCTTCTGATCCACCCGTGACTAAAGCAACTTTCACAACCTTTCTCCTAATAAAATGCTTCTTGCCGCCCTCACCCCAACGCGCTTCCTATAGTCTCTACCGACTATCTCTCCCAGTTGTCTCTCCCGGCTGTCCCTTCCTACTGAATGAAAAAGGAATCAGAGGGACAAATAAGAGAGAGGAATGACAGCCTTGATGACTCAATCTTGACCCATCAAGGCTGTAAAACAACCTTGATGCAGTTGTCTTTTTTGTCTCTAAAGGTTTTGTATCCTTCAGGCGCTTGATCCAAACTCATCCGATGAGTAATCACAAAAGAAGGATCAATCTCGCCTTCAGAAATCTTGTCTAACAGCGGCTTCAAGTAGCGCTGCACATGGGTTTGCCCAGACTTAAGCGTCAGCGCTTTATTCACGACTGCGCCCATCGGCATATGGTCAATAAAGCCCCCATACACGCCTGGCACTGAAACCGTACCGCCTTTACGGCAAGCTGCGATCGCCTGCCTTAAAGCATAGGGCCGCCCGGTCTCTAACTTTGTTGCCTGCTTAACGGTATCAATCACGCCCATGACATCCGTGCCATGAGCCTCCATACCGACTGCATCAATGCAGGCATCCGGCCCACGACCACCTGTCATCTCTTTAAGGGCTTCACCCGGATCAACCTCTTCGTAGTTAATCACCGTAGCGCCGCTTTTGCGGGCCATTTCTAACCGTTCAGGAATCCTATCAATCGCCAGTACCTGCGCAGCACCCATCATTTGAGCGCTGCGAATGGCAAACTGTCCTACTGGCCCGCAGCCCCAAACAGCAACCGTATCATCGGGTTGAATGTCACAGTTTTCAGCGGCCATGTAGCCCGTTGGAAAAATGTCAGTAAGAAATAGTACCTGCTCATCGGTCAGATGCTCAGGCACCTTAATGGGGCCAACATCAGCAAAAGGTACTCTGACATATTCGGCCTGTCCGCCTGCGTAGCCACCGAGCAAATGCGAATAGCCATACAGCCCAGCAGGAGAATGCCCGTAAAACTTTTCGGCCATCCAAGCATTAGGGTTAGAATTATCGCACAGCGACCATAGGTCTCGATTGCAAAAGAAACAGCCGCCGCAAGAAATGGTGAATGGAATCACCACGCGATCGCCCTGCTTTAAGTTTTTGACATCCTTGCCAAGTTCAACAACTTCACCCATAAATTCGTGGCCTAAAATATCGCCCGACTGCATCGTGGGGATATAGCCGTCATATAGGTGTAAGTCAGACCCGCAGATGGCCGTAGAGGTTACCTTAATAATGGCATCTCGCGGATTTAAAATAGTCGGATCGGGTACGGTATCTACCCGTACATCTTCTTTACCGTGCCAGCAAACTGCTTTCATAAGTCTCTTGGGGGTGAGTAGGGGAGTGGGGAGTGGGGAATGAAGAAGGGAGAGTGGAGAGGAGAGAATAGGAGAGAAAAAAATCTCTTTTAGTGGCCTTTGGACTGGCCTTCTACTGTCGCAATTTCGCCTGCTTCCATTAGCTGCTTAAATTTACTGAGCGCATCGCCAACCTGCTGCTCAGGCTCTTCTCCAAATAGTTTAGCAACCGCTGCGGTGAGTGCCCCTCCTGGCGGACTGTACTCTATGACCACTTTTACTTCTGTGCCGCGATCGCCGGGTGCTGGCTTAAACCGTACAAAACCCGCGTTGGGCACATCGGCATCGGCAACCGCAGTCCAAGCAATCAATTGGTTGGGACGATCTTCAACAATCTCGGCATCCCACTCCACACTCATGTTCATAGGAGCCTTCGCCTTCCAGTGCGATCGCGTTTCATCCAAAGTTTGAATAGACTCTAGATGACTCATAAACCGTGGTAAATTTTCTAGATTGCGCCAGTAGCTATACAGCATTTCTACCGGCTTATTAATCGTGACTGTTTTTTCTACGCGAATGTCTTGGTCTAAACCCGCTGCTTCACTAAGCTTGTCGGGCAGGCTTTGATCACTGGTGGTTCCGTGATAGGCTAGGCCACCGCCTGCGATCGCCATAATCACCCCTTGTAGGGAGCGACTTTGTAGACCCCTAAGTACCATTGCCCCACCCATAATCAGTGAAGCCCAACGCTCAGTATCGTTAATACCGGCTTTTTTATTTTCATCCGTTTTAGGGGCCAATCGGTCGTCACCTTGACGAATATTGCGACTTGAGACGGTCTCTTCCATTATCTTCTCCTAAGACTTTCTCCGAAGAGCTTTCGAAGAGCTTTCTCCGGAGCTATGTATGTTTTAGGCCTATCGTAAGTGGGACATGAGGATACTTCGTCTGTCAGAAGTATAGGGCGCGTTTTGCTGCGATAATATTCAGCCCAAAGGAATACAAAAGAGACAGCTTGCGAACAACCTAAAGCAGCCGGCAATAGTCAAAAGTTGTAAATTTATGCAAACTACAAAAACTATCGCTACAGTAATTCTCATAGCCATCACTAACTGTTATGTACCACTCTCGTCATCATGCAAACAGAACAAACGAGAATACTCACAAAAATGCTCGGTTTTCTGATTCTACAAACGCTCCAATCCCTGCAAACGCTACAAAAAGCAGTTCTACCCGCAAACTTCGAGATCAGTTTAAGCTAGTTCTTTGGCGCTTTGGTCTTGTTTGTTGCACCTATGCAGTCACTGCTCAAATCTTTGCGACTTTCACCGATGGTCGTTTGTCTATCAATGAGTTTTTTAGGTTAATTATTCTCTCGTTGTTATGCGTCATTTGGATTGACCTAAAACCTAGAAATTCAAGAAAAGAAAATTTGCTGGCTGAGGATATCAGCACATTAAAGTATTACAACCTCAGTTCAGAGACACCTCAGCATCAAACCTATCGCCATAAAACTGAGCATAGAATGCTTCAGTTAGAGGAACATCATCTGATTAGTCAAGAGTATACATTGCCTATGCCTTACCTTTGTCAGGTTTACCACCTGCTGAATCTAAAGCATTTAGAATCGGTTCACGGATTTAGTCTCAACAACTTAAAAATTTCTCAGGTCGGTCGGTTCAAAGCGACCCAAAGCGGCGGTATTATCAAGTTTCAAACGATTCTCAACTCTTCTTTAAGTCTGCTCAAAATGTTTCGTCAGCCTGTTGTAGAGGTAGATCTTATCCTACATACACCCTACACCATTGAGCTCAACGTCCCTGTTTATAACGGTAAAAAGATTTTTGTCATCTTTAACGTTTTGCCCTTGGGTCACAGCGAACACAAACTGTTCATTGATATTTATAGCGACCTAGCGCTACCCAAACCTATCTTACAGGTCTTGCTGCATTGTGCCTCTATGCTGACTTTGTTTGAAGATTTGCCCTACCTGCAAAAACTATCAAAAGCTAACATTCATCATTCCATCAATAATTCCATCCATCGAGGTAGAGCCAGTCACGAAACAATGCAGCTTTTTAATCGATTCATCGAACTGTACGGCTCTTGTTTGCAGCAACCACCTACTTTCGGCGCGGTTGAGCTGCGACCTATCCTCAACCCATCGTAGCCTGAATATCTCAGCAAGCCTCCAGTTACAAGCCTCAAGTTACAAGCCTCAAGCCTCAAGTCACAAGTCTCAGCATGTTTAGCCCTTTTTTGCTTCTGCTCTCTCCTGCTTTTTACCAAGTAGCGTTTTCAGCCAGTGTGTTAATGGTTCTTAGCAGCCTTGCTTGGTCACTATGGACATCACTTCAACAAGGCTGGCGACATACAAAAAGATTGCACAAAATTCCATGTAGCCAGTGCTCCTTTTTTACAGATCAATACATGCTTAAATGCACGCTTCATCCAAGCCTAGCGCTTAGTGAAGCAGCTATAGACTGCCCTGACTACGAACCCTCGGATCGGTAGTTTTTTCTAACTCGACGTTGTTTCATCTGTCAGCATGCATCGTCTTTGATAGTGATAAGGAAGCCGTAATAAGATGGCCTAACTCATCTTTTTCTTCTGCTTCTATCGATTTCCCTAGCTCTATACCAAGGGTAGAGTTTGCTGGTGAGCGTGTTTTCTATCATGGGCTCACTCATCTTTAAAGTACTCTCCTCCACAGAAAAGTTGTAAAAAGATAGGCACAAAGGTATTTATGGAAACACAGCAGACTCAGGGCAATTCTCCACAATCTTCTCCAGAGAGACCTCGCGATCGCACAGAAAACGTACCTTATCCTAGTATTCCACCTATCATTGACAGCCGTGAAACTGAATACACGGGCGCAGGCGTCACTAGCTCAGTGAATATATTCGGCCATCCGATTCATCCAATTATTGTCATTTTCCCAGTCGCCTTTTTAAGCGGCGCGGCAGGCAGCGACATTGGCTACTGGATCACCAAAGATCAGTTCTGGTCTCAGGCATCTATGTGGCTCATTGGCATTGGAATCCTATCAGGCATAGCTGCTGCTATTATTGGTATGTTCGACTTTGTTCGTATTCCGAGAGTCAGAAGTCGGCGAGCGGGTTGGGCACATATGACGCTCAATATAGTGGCGCTAGTGCTCACAATTGGTAACTTCTTTCTTCGCCTTTTTGGCTCTAGCTCAAGCATTCTACCAACGGGTTTGATTTTGTCATGTATAGTCGCAGTACTTTTATCCGCTGGCGGATGGTATGGCGGCGAACTCACCTTTCGGCACAAAGTTGGTGTCATTGGCTCAGGAGAAACCTAAGCTTTCTTTAATGTCTCTTCAACCTGTCTCTCTTCATCCTACTTTTCCATCTCCCCTCACTCACTCATTTCCCAAAGTCAAAAAAAGTTGACAAAACTCGAAGTCAAAAAAGCAAGCCATCAAAAAGTTATAAAAAGCTTATCTTATGCAGCTTAAACCCATCCCTCAGCAGGTTGTTGTGATTGTAGGTGCCTCTAGTGGCATTGGCCGAGATTCGGCTTTAGAATTTGCCAAACGCGGCGCTAAAGTTGTTGTTGCGGCTCGCAACAAAGACGCGTTAAGTTCGCTAGTGGCAGAGGTTGAGCAGGTAGAAGGAGAGGTCATTAGCCAAATTGCCGATGTTGCCGATGCTGAACAGGTTCAGGCGATCGCCCGAACCGCCGCAACTACCTTTGGCCGTATCGATACCTGGGTACATAACGCCGCCACTGGTATTGTCGCGCCTTTTGCCGACACTGCGCTCGAAGAGTTTCGCAGAGTCATAGAGGTCACCCTAATGGGGCAAGTGTATGGAGCCAAATCAGCACTGCCTTACCTCAAGCAGGCAGGCGGCGGATCTTTCATTTCTATATCTTCTATGGAAGGCAGGCGTGCCCTACCGCTACAAAGCGCCTACTCCACAGCCAAACACGGTTTAGAAGGGTTTTTAGAATCTCTTCGAGTTGAGCTAGCTCACGAAGGTGCCAATATTAATGTCACCAGCATTAAGCCAGCGGTCATCAATACCCCTTTTTATAACCATGCTCGCACCAAGGTCGGTGTTAAACCCACCGGCATCCCGCCCTACTACAGTCCCAGAGTCGTCACGAATGCTATTTTGCACGCTGCCGAATATCCCACACGTGACTACATCGTGGGCGATGTGGGTCGCCTGCTAGACCTCACCCAAAAAGTCTCGCCTGCAATTGTGGACAAAGCGTTAGAACTCATTGGCTATCAGGGCCAAAAAACAGACGACCCCAAACAGGTACAAGACCCAGATAACCTATTTGAGCCTATGCCCGGATACGAACAAGTTAACGGAGATTTTGATCATCTCACAGTGCCGAGTCTTTCAGATTGGATATATCAAAATCCAGCTAAAGCGATAGGTGTCGCTGCGATCGCAGCAGCCTTTATTTATTCAGGCTCCCGCCAATCTCTTTAACCTTTCTCAAACCTTTCTCTAAACTCTCTCTCTAAAAATCATTGAACCATGACATCACCTAATGCAGCAGCGGCTGGCCAGTTTACCCTCTCAAACCGGGCCGTAACGAGTCAGTGCTTGACTACTGCGATCGCGAAGGCATTGGTTTTATTCCTTGGTTTCCGCTCGCTTCAGGAGATTTGGCTAAACCCGGTGGGCCGGTAGATAAGGTTGCCAAAGCCCATAACGCAACAGCAGCCCAAGTAGCACTCGCCTGGATACTCAAGCGCAGCCCCAACATGCTACCCATTCCTGGAACCAGCCGGGTTTCACACCTAGAAGAAAACATCGCTGCCGCCCAAATAAATCTCTCAGATGACGAGTTTCGACAGCTAGACAAAGCTGCCGAAACAATCAATCACTAAATCAATCACTAGTACTACCTAAGCAAGTACTACCTAAGCAAGTTCAACGTTTTCGGCAGTGACCTTTTCGCCAGTTCCTTTAGGAGCATTGCCGAAAGAAAACCTTTTGAGCTGAATGATACTGAGCGTAGTGATGAGCGTGCCTACGGCGATCGCCACAATGTAGAGCCCAACATTCTCAACCGCATTGGGAATCGCCAGCACAAAGATACCGCCATGGGGCGCTCGCAGCGTACAGCCAAACAGCATTGATAGTGCGCCTGTCACTGCAGAGCCAGCAATACAGGCCGGAATCACTCGAATAGGGTCATTCGCAGCAAAGGGAATAGCCCCTTCAGTAATAAACGAGATACCTAACACTGAGGCAACTTTGCCAGCATCTCGTTCGGCCTGGTTGAACTTACCTTTCGCAACAAAAGTGGCCAAAGCCAGACCCAACGGGGGCGTCATTCCGGCCGCCATCACAGCTGCCATCGGGCCAAACAAATTGCTAGCCAAAAGACCCACCGCAAAGGTATAAGCCGCTTTATTAACCGGCCCGCCCATATCAATAGCCATCATGCCACCGAGAATCAACCCTAATAAAACGGCGTTGGTGCTGCCCATATTCTCTAAAAAGGTCGTTAGGCCTGCCATGAGTGCGCTGATTGGCCCGCCAAATACATACACCAGCAACAGTCCAACAATGAGCGTTGAGAGTAACGGAATCACCAATACTGGCCTTAGCCCTTCAAAGTTAGCAGGCAGTTTTACTTTATCGCGAATAAACTTAGCCACATAGCCCGCTAAAAAACCAGAGAGAATTCCGCCCAAAAAACCCATGCTGAGGTTAGCCGCTAGCATCCCACCAATCAAGCCAGGGGCAATACCGGGTCGATCAGCAATAGAAAAGGCAATAAAGCCTGATAGCACAGGGATAATTAGCGCAAAAGCCGCAGTTCCGCCAATTTGCAGGAGTGCGTCGCCAAAGGTGCCTGCGGGTGGATTAATGCCAAATACAAAAGAGAGCGCAATAATTAGGCCCCCTGCCACCACAATGGGCAGCATGTAAGAAACGCCAGTGAGTAGGTGCTTATAAGGGCCAGAGCGTTGTTGCGATCGCTTAGTCTTGGCCTCACTCACCTGATCCAAATAGGTCTGAGAGCCGCCGGTGGGCGAGGGCACCGCCAGAGCCGCCTGAATCTCTTCAGCTGCGTTGTGAATAGCGGCCTTAGTGGAAGTTTCGTAAACAGGTTTGCCCTTAAAACGGGCCAAATCCACATGCGTATCAGCCGCAATAACAACCGCGTCAGCTCGGGCAATATCCGCTTCGGTGAGCTGATTTTTAGCACCGACCGACCCCTGGGTTTCAACCTTAATTTGGTGGCCTAGTTTGCTTGCGCCTTGCTTGAGAGCCTCAGCGGCCATAAAGGTATGGGCAATCCCAGTGGGACAAGAGGTAATACCGACTAAAAATGGCTGTTGGTTGGTTTGAGTCGTGGGCGCAACTGCAACAGGCCGAGAGAGCGCAATTGCATTTTGAATCACCAGCTCTGTATTGCGAATCGCTTCACTGGTAGATACTGCGTACAGCGGCTTACCGGCAAACCTGTCACGATCCAAAAACTGGTCAGCACCGATAATCACCACCTCTGCGGCAGCAATATCAGCGTCCGAGAGCGGTTGTTTTACGCCGCTAGCCGTCTGTTCTTCAAAAATGAGGTCGTGCCCCATAGCCTGAGCCGTGCGTTTAAGGGCAGCGGCGGCCATCCGGGCATGGGCCTCTCCGGTAGCACTCATGGTAATGGCAACAAGTTTGGTCATGGTAATTAAAAGCGTGTAATGAAAATGAGTAAAAAATCTGGAGAGCTTAAAATCTGAAGAGCTTAAAATCTGGAGAAAGTCTAGCGAGCTTAAACTCTGGAGAGATTGAAAATGCCGACAGAAACCCTAAAGAGAAGAGATAGAAACGCGAGCAGCGATTTTCTCCCAGTTTGTCTCAGGCGGGAAATAGGCCCCTAGCTGGCCTAGCGCAGTGATAGAAAAAGCGGTGGCCAGTCGGGCGCAGTCGGGCAGGGTTTGCCCTTCGCTCATGGCCGCAACGATACCTGCGACCATGGCATCTCCAGCACCCACCGTACTCTTAATCTTCGGTGGCCCCGCGTAGGCATGCAAGGCAGATTCGGCAGTGACAAACAACGCCCCTTTTGCCCCCATAGAGACAACAACAGTTTCTATGCCCGTATCAATAAGCTGTCGAGCGGCTGATACAATCTCTGCCTTATCGGTAAGTGGCTGATCTAACACCGCACTCAACTCTTCTAAGTTGGGTTTGATGATATTGGGTTTGGCCAGCAGGGCATGCTGTAGAGCCTCTCCGCTGGTGTCGAGCACAATGTGTTTTCCTTGCTCTTTGAGCGGCTTTATCAAATCGTGATAAAAGGTGGGCGCAAGTCCAGGCGGCAAGCTGCCTGAGAAAATAAACCAGTCGTGGACTAGGGTTAGGCGGGCGATCGCATCGGCTAACGTCTTTAAATCACGCGCTTGGGGGGTAATGCCAGGAAAGTTGATATCGGTTACCTGATCTTGCACCTCGTCAATCACCTTAATATTGACGCGAGTTTTTCCGGGCAAATGAACAAAATGATTGCTAATGCCCTTTTGTTCAAACAATTGTTCAAACGTATCGACATTGGCAAAGCCTAAAAAACCGGTTGCACTAATCGAATTTATTTCATAAGCACTCCGGCTAAAAAAGTAATCCGCCAAAAAAGCGGCGACATTAACCCCTTTGCCGCCTGCATGGGCCTGCGCCCAGGCCACCCGATTCACCGCGTTTAGGCAAAAGTTAGGCACCGCAGCGGTTTGGTCAACCGCTGGGTTAAGCGTCACGGTCACAATGCGTTTCATAAGCGACGCACCTCCTCAGCAGTACGACACCGCAGCGATCGCTGCGCAAGTTTTTGCAGTTGGCTGAGCGATCGCCCCCTCAGCGTTGCCTTAACCGTCGCAATGGTTGGAATATCTACGCTTAGCTCCTTGACGCCTAGCCCTGCAAGCAGCATTGCGCCCAGCGGCTCACTCGCAACGCCCCCGCACACGCCCACCCACTTGCCAGCAGCCTCAGCCGCCCGCACTGTTTGGTCAATAGCGCGGAGCACAGCCGGATGCAGGGCATCAGCCTGTTTTGCCAGCACCGGATGACCGCGATCCATCGCCAGCAAATACTGGGTAAGATCGTTCGTTCCTACTGAGAAGAAATCGACTTCTGCGGCAAAAGCATCTGCCATCAATACAGCCGACGGAACTTCTACCATCATGCCAACTTCTACAGGCGGCGCATCCAGCGTCGCTCGCACCGATTCAAGCACCGCTTTGGCCGCTCGAATATCTTCTAGCTGGGCAATCATCGGAAACATAATGCGAATATAGCCGCCTTTCGCAGCGCGCAAAATCGCCCGGAGCTGCGCCTCAAACAAATCAGTGCGTTGCAGACAAAGGCGAATGCCCCGCACGCCCAAAAAAGGATTTTCTTCAGCAGGCATATCTAAATAAGGCACTGCTTTGTCGCCCCCAATGTCAAGGGTTCGCACAATCAGCGGCAGGCCGTTCAGCGCCTGTGTCATCTGAGTCAAAGCGCTAAACTGTTCGGCCTCCGTAGGCGCACTCTGCCGGTTTAAGAACAAAAATTCTGTCCGCAGCAGTCCAACGCCTTCACCACCTGCTTCAATGGCCTGTTGAGCTTCCTGCGGCTTGCCGATATTCGCCACCACCTCTACCCGATGGCCGTCTTGAGTGATGGCGGGCTCAAAGCGAGCCTGGTAGTCACGATCTTGCTGATCGGCTTGTTGCTGCTGTTGTTCTTTGGCGCGGGCCAAATCGGCCTCTGTGGGCTGCGGGTAAAGGGTTCCACCATTGCCATCTAGCACGGCTGTGGCATCGGCAGGTAGCGATAAAATGCTCTCCCCAGCGCCCACGACTGCCGGTAGGTTAAGCGATCTCGCAATAATCGCTGTGTGCGAAGTCGCCCCCCCTTTAGCCGTACAAAAGCCCTTGATCAATTGAGTGTCTAAATCCGCCGTATCAGAAGGCGTTAGCTCATCTGCGATCAAAATCACCGGATGCGTAGGCATTGCCGAACCCGAATTTTCTTCACCTGAATTCGCTTCATCTGCCAGCAGCGCCAACACCCGCTGTCCCACATCTCGAACATCTGCGGCTCGCCCCGCCAAAATTGGATTGTCCATGGCAGCTAGGGTCTGCGCTCGATCTTCAATCACCTGCTGCCAGGCCCAAGGCGCGCTGTGGTTGGGCGGCAGTTTAGCCAATGTATCGGTCACTAACGTAGGGTCACTAAGCAGTTCTTGATGCGCTTTAAAAATAGCCGCTTGCCCTTTCCCCGCACGGGCCAAGACCGTTTTGTAGAGCTCGGCGAGGGACTGGGTTGCACGCGCGATCGCTCCTTGGAGCCTAGCGGCTTCAACCTTAGTATCAGTAGCTGTTTCACTAAACACAAGCTGACGGGGCCGATAGTGATAAAGGGGCGCAACCACAATTCCCGGTGAAGCCGCAATCCCATTAATACCAACAGATGCCAGCTGGAGCGGGGCAACGGCAGTTATTTCTACCGGGTCGGCTGAATCGGCTGTATCAGCGGCCTCAGATAAGCCCTGTTCAAAGGCTGTTTGGAGTGCTGTAATGGCCAGTTGAGCATCGCGTCCCGTCGTGAGTATTCGAATGCGATCGCCCTGCCTTACCCCTAATTGCAGCAACGACATCAGCCGTTTTCCATCGGCTCGCCGCTCGCCATACGCTATTTCAACAGTGGCTTCAAAAGTTTTAGCAAGTTCCACCAGAGCCGTCGCTGGGCGCGCATGAAGTCCTGCCGGGTCGTCAATCACAACCTCGGCTGAATAGTCACAATGGTCAAAATGATCAAACGCTTCGGGGGTCGAGACTGGCCGCAAATCGGTAGCTTGATGACTCGTGGCCTGACGACTCGTGGCCTGATGACTAAATGAGTCACCCGTCACCATCAGCTCATCGACAATTTCTTGGGCATTTTTCGTATGGGCCAAGCGCTCTACCCGAGCCGGATCGTCTAGCACATGCGTGAGGTTGGTCAAAATATTCAAATGCTCGTCGGAGCGAGCGGCAATGCCCACTACCAGATAAACCGTCTCGCCAGCATTCCAGGTGACACCATTGGGAATTTGAACCACAGCGACGCCCGTATTCACAATTAGGTCTCGGTGCTCTGGCTGACCGTGGGGAATGGCAATACCGTTGCCTAGGTAAGTATTGGCGATCGCTTCTCTGGCAAATAGGCTGTCGATGTAGCCCGGTTGAATATGACCTGCTTTAGCGAGTAAAGTGCCGACTTGTTGAATAGCTTCTGCCTTAGTCGTCACTTGGGTATTGAGCTGGACGTTTTCTGTTGTTAAGCGAATCATTTTGTTAGCGAATCATTTTGCTGTAAAAAGCGCTGGTGGAGAACATTAGGAAAGCGCGCTGTGAAAGCATCCCAAAAGCATCCAAAATTATGAAAAGAATTTTAATCTATTATCTTGCTTCGCCCTTAATTCTCTGTCCTTAATTCCTTAATTATTGATGTCTAAACGAAACAATCTGAGGTTTGTTTACGAAAATTCTTATTGTGCAGAGAAATCAATATTTTTGGGGCTAAATCCATGAGAACCTATGTCTGAAGACAGAGATTGTTATTTATTTTTATTGCAAGCCCGATAGGATAGTTCAATCCTCTAAGAATTTTCTTACAATTAAAGGAAGATTTTTGGGGCAGTAGTGTAGTTTAAACGCTTGTTTTTTTGAGTCGTATTTTTTTGGGATCTATCCAAGAAAAAGAGGCGTGAGCCTTTAAAAAAATGAGGTCAATCTAACTTAAACCTAACTTAAGCTTAAACCTAACTTAAGAGAGAGTGTGTTAAATGGAAAGTCATGAACGCGTCGTTTGGCTAGAGTCGGTAAACAATCAAGACGTGGAGCGAGTCGGCGGCAAAAACGCTTCCCTAGGCGAGCTGATAAGCGAACTAAAGCAAACCGGTATCCGGGTTCCTGACGGTTTTGCAACGACCGCTAGTGCCTATCGGGCCTTTATTGAAACCAACGAACTCGCACCCCAAATTCAGTCTCAGCTAGAGGCTTGGACCCAAGGCAAGCAATCTCTCGAAGTCACGGGCAAGGCCATTCGTACGCTGTTTAGAAGAGCCCCCTTCCCAGCAGACCTAAGCCGCGATATCACCCAGGCTTACAAGGCGCTTAGCGATCGCTACGGCACTCATGAAACCGATGTAGCGGTGCGCAGTAGTGCCACGGCAGAAGATCTGCCAGATGCCAGCTTTGCCGGTCAGCAGGAAACTTTTTTAAACATCAGCGGCGAAGCTGAGCTATTAGAAGCCTGCCGTAAGTGCTTTGCCTCCCTGTTTACTAATCGGGCCATCAGCTATCGCCATGAAAAAGGCTTTGACCATTTGAGTGTGGCGCTATCGATAGGCGTGCAAAAAATGGTGCGCTCTGACAAAGCCTGCGCGGGCGTGATGTTTTCAATCGATACCGAGACCGGCTTTCCAGATGCAGTGTTGCTAACGGGCGCTTGGGGCCTTGGTGAAACGGTGGTTCAAGGGAGTGTCACACCCGACCAATTTACTATTTTTAAGCCCCTGCTCAAGAACCCTCAGCTACGCCCCATTATTGAAAAGAAAAAAGGCACGAAAGCCAAAAAGATGATCTACGCCACCGATGGGAATAAAACAACGGTGAATACGATCAACACCAGTGGCAAAGAGCGCAATGCCTTTGTGCTCAGCGATGACGAGATTTTGGAACTAGCCCGCTGGGCGGTACTCATTGAAGCGCACTACGGCTGCCCCATGGATATGGAATGGGCCAAAGATGGCGATACGGGTGAGCTGTTTATTGTGCAGGCAAGGCCCGAGACGGTGCAATCTCAGCAGTCGGCTGGTTTGTTGAAAACCTATAAGCTCAAGGAATCGGGTTCTGTACTGGCCACGGGGTTGAGTATTGGCAGTGCGATCGCCACGGGCAAAGTATGCCGGGTTCTCAGCGCGCAAGATATCGATCAGGTAGAAGAAGGCAGCATTCTGGTCACCGAAATGACTGACCCCGACTGGGTTCCGGTGATGAAAAAAGTAGCCGGAATTGTCACCGACTATGGCGGGCGCACCTGTCATGCGGCCATTGTGAGTAGGGAACTCGGAATTCCAGCGGTAATTGGCACGGGCGATGGCACTCGCGTGTTAAAAGATCACCAAGCGGTGACGCTTTCTTGCGCAGAAGGCGACCAGGGCTATATATACGAGGGCCTGCTTGAGTTTGACATGGCCGATGTTGACCTGAGCGATATGCCCGAAACGCGCACTCAAATTATGTTGAACATTGCCAGCCCAGGAGCGGCGTTTGACTGGTGGCAGCTGCCTGCTAAAGGCATTGGGTTAGCGCGAATGGAATTTATTATCAATAATTTGATCAAAATTCATCCAATGGCGCTGATTCATTACGACGCCCTGCAAGATCGCGAAGCTTGGAAAACCATCCGAGATATGACTCAAGGCTTTGATGACAAACGTGATTACTTTGTTGAGAATTTGTCGGAGGGCATTGGCAAAATCGCGGCCTCTCAATACCCTCACCCGGTGATCGTTCGGCTCAGTGATTTTAAAACCAACGAGTACGCCGATTTGATTGGGGGCAAAGAGTTTGAGCCAGAAGAGTCTAACCCAATGTTAGGATTTAGAGGGGCTGCTCGGTACTATAGCGATCGCTATCGAGCGGGCTTTTTGTTGGAATGCCAAGCCCTAAAAAAAGTTCGAGAAGACATGGGCTTTGATAATGTGGTTATTATGGTGCCATTTTGTCGCCGGTTGGAAGAAGCGGATAAGGTGCTAAAGATTTTGGCCGAAAATGGGTTAGAGCGAGGCAAAAATAATCTACAAATTTACGTGATGTGCGAAATTCCATCTAACGTTTTTTTGGCCGATCAGTTTGCTGAGCGTTTCGATGGCTTTTCAATTGGTAGCAATGACCTCACTCAGCTCATTCTTGGGGTAGATCGCGATTCGGCAGCGCTAGCCGATCTGTTTGACGAGCAAGATGAGGCGGTAAAAATGGCCATTCGACAGGTGATTAAAGCAGCCCATGCAGCAGGACGCAAGGTTGGAATTTGTGGTCAAGGGCCGAGCGACTATCCTAAATTTGCACAGTTTTTAGTCGAAGCCGGAATTGACTCAATGTCGCTCAATCCTGACAGCGTTGTTCAGGTTAAGCGACAAGTCGCTGCGCAGGAAGCTGCTGATGTCGCTTAAGTTTTCTGACGAGCTCACAATGCTCCTCAAAAAAGAGCGAGATAGCCCTTTGACCCTGGCTAATGTTTTAGCAGAGACCTCGGAACGAAGCTTTTGCTTGGTGATTATCTTGCTGGTTTTCCCGTTTTTATTTCCGATGCTGCCGGGAATGACAACACCGCTGGGCTCTGCTTGTTTACTACTGTCTTTGCAAATGGCGGGGGGCAGGCACACGCCCTGGCTCCCGGCTCGCATTGCTCAGTTTCAATTCTCTGAAAAATTTATTACTTGGCTGCTCAACCATCTCAGGCAAGTTATCAAAATCGTCGAAAAAGTCGCTAAGCCTCGATGGTCAAGATTTACGCAAAGAAAGATTGTCTGGCGAATGAATGGCCTGTGTATTACCTGGCTCGCGCTACTGCTCATGTCGCCCGTGCCGCTTACCAATCCATTGCCTACGCTAGGCATTTTGACCTTGGCGATCGCAACCGTTGAAATGGATGGATTGCTAATGCTCTTAGGCTATGGCCTAGTCGGCTTCAATACCGCTTTGTTTGGGTCAATTGGCTATCTTTTGTGGCGATCGCCCGACCTGCTTCAACAGTTATTTTAAACGATTGTTTTAGATGATTATTTTCACCGGCAAAACACCTACAAAACAGGTGCTAGCAACCGAGAAACCCGAGCGGCCAGCTTGAACCCAAAACTTTTTTTCTGATAGCTAGAAAGATCTATCAAACGAGAGACTTTAAAGTCATCTAACAGCATCTTTTCAACATTTTGAATAAAAGTAGGATGATTTTTATTTTGCAGACTGTTGCCCTGATGAGCAGTCCAATCAATCGCAAAGGTCATAACCTCAAAATTGAGAACAAACGAACGGTTATCTAGGTTAACCGTACCCACCCCCGCGATGGCAAAAGTCTCGCCATCGCACAAAATCACTTTTTGATGCATGAAACCTGGCTGATAGCGATAGAGCCGTATGCCGGTTTTTTGCAACTCCTCATAGTAAGAAAACGAGCATAAATAAACCAGGTAGTGATCAGGCCGATTAGGTAGAATAATGCGCACATCAACGCCCCGAATAGCGGCTAGCTTAAGCGCATTCAACACAGAGGCACTGGGTACAAAGTAAGGGCTAGCAATCCATAAACGCGTTTGCGCGCGGTTAATCAGCTCTAAGAAAAACAACGTGCAGGTAGGTATCGGATCGGCAGGGCCAGTTGCCAACACAAAAGCGGTGTGACGGTTGCGTTTATCTGTGTCAATCACCCACGACACCTCAAGCATGTCTTTGGTAGCCCAGTACCAATCGCTCAAAAAGCTTTTTTGCAAACACTGCACAACCGGCCCTTTTACCTGAATATGAGTGTCTCGCCAGTCGCCCAGTTTAGGATCTTTGCCTAAGTATTCATCGCCAATGTTAAGGCCACCGACCAAGCCAATTTTCCCATCTGCAATCAGTATCTTACGATGGTTGCGAAAATTAACTTGAAAGCGGCTTCTAATCCCCTTGGTACTGCGAAAGCTATTGACAACAATACCGTGCTGGCGCAGCGCGTTGAGATAAGTTCGCGGTAGCTTGCGTGAACCAATGCCATCTGTTAGCAGATAAATGCGCACACCTTCTTTGGCCTTAGCAATTAAAGCGGCCTTAAAAATGTTGCCAATATCGTCATCGTGGAGAATATATGATTGCAGCAAAATGTAGTCTGTCGCTGAGGCGATCGCAGCTAGCATTTTTGGGTAGGTTTGAGCGCCATTAACCAAAAGTAAAATATCATTGTGGCTCGTGAAAGGTAGCGCAGTAAGGGTCTCAGCCAATTGCCCAATCGTAGCCAACTCATCCGGCAAAGTGGCTGCCAAGGCCAAAATATTACCGTAAGCATGGCGCACTAAGCCCTGATGCTCTTTGTAAGCGCGCTGCAAAGCCTCTGAATAGCCCTTAAATTTGTTTTTGCCCAATATCCAATACAGCGGAATACTGACCCAAGGCAATGTAATCAAGGAAAGGCTCCATGCGATCGCCCCCCGAGACGACTGCACATATAAAACAGCATGGGCCGCATTCACGATCCCCAACAGGTGAATCAACACCGAAAGCGTGCTAAACAGAGAAAGTAAAGTAGCTGTTGAGATCACCATACAAGAAAAAGAGCACACAAATTATGACTGCTTTTTATGACTGCTTTTTATGACTGCTTTTTAACCGCACAGCTCCACTAACAGCGGATTGTGATCAGATGATGTAATGGTATCAATCACCCTAGCACTAAACGGTTTTTGACTGAATCCTCGGAAAAAGATATAGTCCAACGGTGGCGACATCCAAAAGTTTTTGATCTTTTGAGTATCTTCAGGACTAAAAGAGACGGGCGTCAGCTGTAGTCGCTTCGCCATTTCATAGAGCATTAGCCAGCGAGCACGGTTCCAGGTATTAAAGTCTCCTGAAAAAATAATTGCCCCCGAATGCTTCTGCAGCCTAGCCTCTAAGGCCCATAGCTGAGCTTTAAATTTGCCCAGATCGACAAAGTTAATTAGGTGGGTATTTACCGCCAGCAAATTTTCTTCATCAGAGAGCCAATACTCAGAAAACAGAGAAATCTTTGGGGTATTAGTCACTGGCTCAGTATACTGAGTCATCAAGGCTTGACTGCTCACATGATCCGCTTTGGCCGCAATTAAAACGCCCGAGTAGGTATTATCCAAAGTATCGATAAAATTAGGCGCAAAACTCCATCCCATCTCTGCTAGCTCAGGCATTACTCTTAGTTCGGCGCAAAGCCGGACTTCTTGCAAAAAAATCTTATCTGGCTGATACCATTCAACCATCGCCAAAAACTCTCGTCGCCACACTTTATCATGGTTATTTTTAGCAATATTCCAGCTCAAGACTTTAATCGAGTTTTTTTTTTGACCTTTATTTACGTCTTTATTAGGAGTGCTTGACAACTCAATCGAACGATTACCGTGGATAGTAGTTTCGGGTACTGACCCAAATCGCTCAATCGGATTGAGTTTGCTGAAGTAGGCTAAAAGGTTTTGTTCTTTAAGCTCGAACATTGAGTAAGCACCCTCTGAAACAACTAAACATTTACTAAACATTTACTAAGCTTAACATCTGCAAATAGCAGCATTCAAAGGCGCTAACCACCCAGTAACCGAACCTCTATCCTCTATCCTCGAATCTCTGTCCTGCTTTCAGCCAATTAGCTGTCAATTAGCAGCCAACTGGAAAAGTATCCCATTGCGGTAATAAAACTACTTTTCGCAACCACTAACTTACAGCCTCCTCAAAGAGACCATTCAAAACAATCCTCTAATGAATCAGCCACATAAAACCTAATGAATCAGCCACATATCAGCCACATCAGATCTGGAGTTCCTAGCGGTTGAATAGGCTGCCAGTCATTGAACCGATCATTTAGAATTAAGTCATTAAGCGTCTGTCTTTTAAGCGTCTGTCTTTTCAATGAACGGCTTGTTTGTTAGGAGGTTCTTACCATGTCTAGACTCGCTCCCATCATTATTCGCAGTCCCCATGCAAATGACATTGTAGATGACCCAGTTCAAATCTCTGGACTGGCCGTCGCCTTTGAATCGGTCATTAATGTGCGTGCCTGCGATGAGACCAAGAACATCATTGTCGAAAAGTTTTTTAATGCCACTGGCAGTAGCATGTGGAAAAACTTCCAAATCACGCTTCCGCTCTCTCAAAAACCGCCTACGCCATTCGGTAGTCTAGAAGTTTTTGCAATCTCTGCCAAAGACGGCAGCGAAATCAATAAAGTTATCATTCCCGTTGTCTTTGGCAAGGCTCTGATCGATCCTTACCACGGCTTTTATCAACATGAGGTTGTTCCAGGTGATACCCTATCTGCGATCGCCAAAAAAGCCTATGGAAAAAGTGCTTTTAGCGATCGCATTTTTGAAGCCAACCAAGATCAGCTAACCAGTCCTAACAAGATCTCTCCGGGTCAATTTCTGCGAATTCCTATCTAGCATATGCGAAGCACATTCCCAACCATTGCAACCCAATGCTTCAAGCGTAAACGTTATAATTAAAGCTGAAGATAACCAATTGAAGATAGCTCAAGAAGGGCCTAAAAATGGCCCAAGGAGAGTGAAAGATATGTCAACAACTTACATTTCAAAAGCTAATGTCGATCTTTGGAAACAAACGGTTACGCTTGAGTGGACAGGCCTAGAAGCAGCCATGCAGCCTAAAGGCCCTTTTGACTGCACGCCGGGAAGAGGAATTGCGGGGATTAACTGTGACGATGCAGCCACCAGTCGCTTAGCCAACACCAACTGCACGCCGAAAGGAGAATGGAAGGTAGGCGGCCATCAGCGCCGATTTGCCTCTTATCCCGAAGCAGAATGGGTAACTCTATTTGACTCTCTTCCTCGTGGGATTGCGTTGCATTACTATCCGGTTGTTCCCCTGTATCCATCCTCTCATGGGTGTGTTCGCCTAGCCGACTACGCGATCGCCCAAAAAATTTGGGAGAATACAGTCCTTAATGTCACCCTTGTGAGCGTGCAAGGAGAGTTGCGGCCACAACCGGTAGTGCTTCAGCGCGAAGATAGGGGCGAGAATGTGAGAAAAGTTCAAAGGCAGCTGACCGAAAAAGGTTATGACATTAGTATTGATGGCGACTTTGGGCCAGCGACCGAAGCGGCGATAAGGCAGTTTCAGCAGGATGCAAAACTCTCGCAAATTGATGGCATTTTTGGGCTTGAGACCTATACTGCTCTCTTTCAAGAGAGTAGCCAAAATAACCGCAACAACAGCCGCGTTCTCGTCAGTTCATAGGGTTACCTAGTAAGGCCGGCTTAAAAACGGCTGCTTAAGAACGACTGCTTAAGAACGGCTCAAGAACAACCACAACCCGCCTAAATACTTAAAAATCTCTGTAAGTCTGCATGGGTTAAGTGCTAGGTCTGTAACAGGTCTGTACCATAGGTTAAGTCGCCAACGGGAATAAACTGAAATCCTATGAAAGTCGCTGTTTTTAGTGCCAAACCTTATGATCGCAAATTTCTTACAGCGGCCAATATCGATCATGCCCATGAGCTAGTTTTTTTAGAAGCCCGTTTGACGCCTGAAACGGCAGCTTTGGCAGGTGGGTTTCCAGCTGTGTGCGCATTTATCAACGACCAGCTCAATCAGCAAACATTGGGTGCGATCGCTGCTAGCGGCACCGAACTCATTGCTTTGCGAGCCGCCGGGTTTAACAATGTCGATCTTCAAGCGGCATCTGAGTTAAACCTAACCATCGTCAGAGTGCCTGAATACTCTCCCTATGCGGTTGCAGAGCATGCCGTTGGCCTAATTTTAATGCTCAATCGCAAGCTCAATAAAGCCTATAACCGAGTCCGTGACGATAATTTTGCCCTAGATGGCCTCCTGGGCTTTGATCTACATGGTTCAACGGTGGGCGTCATCGGCACCGGAAAAATTGGCCAAATATTCTGCCAGATTATGACAGGGTTTGGCTGTCATGTTCTAGCCTACGATCCCTACCCCAATCCGGCTTGTTTAGAGATGGGCGTAGAATATAGAACATTGCCAGACTTACTGGCCACTGCGGATATTATTTCATTGCACTGTCCGCTGATGCCCGAAACCTACCACCTGCTCGATCAGCAATCCCTCAGCCATCTTAAGCCAGGGGCAATGGTGATTAATACCAGCCGAGGGGGCCTCATTGATACTAAGGCTGTCATCAAAGCAATCAAAACCGGCCAAATTGGCTATTTGGGCATTGATGTATACGAACAAGAAGAGAATTTATTCTTTGAAGACTGGTCCAATACAGTCGTTCAAGATGATGATATTCAGCGGCTACAGTCCTTTAATAACGTGGTGATTACCGCTCATCAAGCCTTTTTTACCCGAGAAGCTTTGACCAACATTGCCAAAACAACGATGATTAGCCTGACTCAATTTGAGCGGGGAGAAGCCTGTGAGTACCAAATTCATCAACGACAGTTTGGCAAAGCGTGACGTTTGCGCATCATTCGCAAGTATTGCGATCAATATTTGGCATGTAAATTAATCACACAGCATAGCTAAGAATCTGTGATCGCGCTTTATTTCACACCCGACAGCTATAAAATAAGGGCAGCTCATGACCCTTTTCTTAAAAAAACTATGTCGTCCGCTGTCGCGTCCCAACCTGCTTCCCAACCCGCCACAGACCAACAGAGCCACTATTTCCGCTGCATTGCAGGCTGCTCAGCCAAGCACTCTATTTACGACGTCATTTATACCTGCCCTTCCTGTGGCAACCTGCTAGAGGTTCATCACGACCTTAAACCCCTTCAAAAACGCAGCGCCGACCAGTGGAAACAGCTCTTTGACTCCCGCGCTAGTACCTCCGTTTGGCCCTATGGCAGCGGCGTTTGGGGAATGCGAGAATGGGTCATTCCTTCTCTCAAAGATGAAAACATCGTCAGTATGTTTGAAGGGAACACCAACTTATTTTGGGCCGAACGCCTCGGTCAGCAGCTTGGCGTCCCCGATTTATGGATCAAACTCTGTGGCAATAGCCACACCGGCAGCTTCAAAGACCTCGGCATGACCGTATTGGTGAGCGTCGTCAAACAAATGATGAGCCGGGGCAGTTCAGTCAGGGCTGTTGCTTGCGCCAGCACAGGCGACACCAGCGCCGCCCTAGCAGCCTATGCAGCCTATGCTGGCATCCCAGCAGTAATATTCCTGCCAGCCGGTAAAGTCAGCACCGCCCAACTCATTCAACCCGTCGCCAATGGGGCTCATGTCCTCGCCCTCGACACTGACTTTGATGGCTGTATGAAAATCGTCAAAGCCGTCACTCAAGACAATTCAATTTACCTCGCCAATTCGATGAACAGTCTGCGCATCGAAGGTCAAAAAACGGTCGGCATTGAAATCGTTCGGCAGTTTGATTGGCAGATCCCCGACTGGATTATCATCCCGGTTGGCAACCTGGGCAACGTCAGTGCGCTCTACAAAGGCTTCAAGTTAATGATGGATCTGGGCTTAATCTCTCGCCTGCCTAGGCTCGTTGCAGCGCAAGCCGCTAAGGCCAGCCCTTTTTATGACTCATTCAAAAACGGATTTAAAGAAAAAGTGGTCGTCACGGCTCAGAACACGTTGGCCAACGCGATCCGAATTGGCAACCCGGTCAGTTACGACAAAGCCGTTAAGGCAATCGTTGAAACGAACGGGATTGTTGAGCAAGCAACCGAAAATGAGCTTGCTGCTGCCGCTGCCCATGCGGACCTTACTGGCATGTTTACCTGTCCTCATACGGGTGTCGCGCTAGCGGTGCTCAGCAAGCTCATCCAGCAAGGCGTGATCAAATCTAGCGATAAAACAGTTGTGATCAGCACTGCTCACGGCCTAAAATTTACCGACTTTAAAGTGGGCTACCACGAATCGACCTTAGAAGAGGTTACCAGCGAGTACCCCAACCCTGCCGTCCACTTACCTGCCAATGCAGAGGTTGTGAAAGCCGAAATTGCAAAACGGCTGAGTTAGTCGTTAAGTTATATTTTCTTTCCCAGTCTCATTATTGACGATGACTAAATATAGCCGGGAGATATGGCTGCGCGATCGCGTTGGCCATATCTCCCTTTGCTATGAGGTCGAATCTGCCCTCGAACTCATAGCACTCACAGTGAAAGCCTAGTCCACTAGGCTTAGCAGAAATTCCTTCCAAGACTCTATTAAGACTTCTAAGACTTGTAAGACTTCTAAGACTTCTAAGACTTCCGTTGAAGTGGAATACAGCTATCTGTCGCTATTGGGATACCGCAAAGGTTGACTCTTGGTAGGCGATCGCTAGCCAATCATAGATTTGATCGAGCTGCTGTAGGGTTAGCAGTCTATATTGCCACAACGCAATGGGTAGCAGATGCGAGTCTTGCCCAAGTTGGCTCAGCGTTTGCTCTATAGAAGTGTGGGAAACAGCTAGTTCATTTTGTAAATACTGTAGGAGCTGAGCGTAAATTGTCTTCGTCATGGGGGCAGCTTTTTGTAAATAAGCGAGTAGCAAGGGGCATCAGGTTCATATCCAGGCCAAGAGCGAATCGGAAGCAAAAGTTTGAATGAACTTGATTTGCAATAGCGTACAAAAAAAAAGTGAGGATTTTATGTCGATTTATAATGCTTCTCCATATTCATAATCAGATTAATCAGATACTCAGACCCAATACTCAAACCAGCTAAACCATCCATTCGCAAGTCGCTCAAAAGGAAGCTTTCCATAAGGTTGTAGATAAATACGTACTCTTGCAAAGCATGTACTTAATAACACCATCCAAGACCCCAATATATAAATCGAGTGTAAAAGATCGAGCGTAAAAAACTGAGCGTAGAAAATCTACCTAAATTGTTATTTCTTTCTGTTTTTAGGAATATTTTTAGCAATATTCATGAGTTTTTGAGCTGAGCCATGTCACTATATAAGAGAGGCAAATATTCGGTGTAGCGGCTCTCTTCATCAGCACTGCTCACTGAGAGGAGATTATTTATGAAACATGCCTTTCTCACAACTCAAACGCTCGCTCAAACTCCCTTAACTAAAGGCTTAACCCAGAAAAGATCCTTTTTAAAGAGAATCACTCTTTTCACAGCACTGTCCACTGCCTTCTTGTTTGCAGCAGCAACTCCCGCTTTACCAGAAGCTCCTTTGGGTGATCGGATGATTATCCGTGAAAACAACCTACGCCAGCTAGTAATTCTCAATGAATGTATGGGCTGCGACCTCTCAGGCGTTACCTTAACAGAGGCTCACCTGATCGGCGCAGACTTGCGCAATGCCAACTTGCGATTTGCGAATCTAACTGGCAGCAACTTTGAAGGGGCTGACCTAACAGGTGCTGATCTCACAGGCGCCAACTTTACCGATACCTTCTTAACGAATGCTTCCTTAGCCAACGCCAAAATTGATGGTGTTAACTTTAGCGGCGCCCACCTTTACTATGTAGATGTCGCTGGCGCTTCTATGGACAACCTAACCCTCACAGGTGCTCAACTGCTCGAAACACCTATCTATGTAGGAGGTGATGAAGTGGGAGGTGATGAAGTGGGAGGTGATGAAGTGGGAGGTGACGAATACTAAAGCCCAAGACTTTCGCCTTAGGCCCTGTATATACCCCTACCCTTGTAGGGGTATGTTATTTCCGGCTAATCTCACCGCTAAATGGCTGTACGCCAGTGGTCGGATAGTCATCATCATGAGGACTGAAAATTCGCAGTGTCGCTTCTGCCAAGGCTCCAAAAAAGCCCGGTTTCTTTTTCAGATCGCTCAACGCCTCATCAACATGTTGAGCAGAAAAGTCATATCCGGCCTGATTGGCCACTCCAATTAGTTCATCTGGATTAGATGTCGCTTTTAGTTGTGACTTTAAACGGTCGTCTTTAGCCGCATCCGTCAAAAAGTCTAAAACACTTTCTTTAGACATAGTTAATATCTCCAATCGGATTAATGTCGTTTTTTAGTCGTGACTAACAAGCAGGAGAAAGCACAGATTCTGGCGGCTTCGTTTGGCTGCTGGCTTTTGGGTGAACAACTAGCACCGAGCAAGGCGCACGATGCATGACATAGCTGCTGACACTCCCTATTAAGAACTCTGCTAACCCTTTTCGGCCATGGCTACCGACGATGATTAGATCAGCGTTTTCTGCTTTAGCCACATCGCAAATGACTCGACCTGGCTCGCCTGTTTCTTGGCTAAGTTTAGCCTGTATGCCAGCAGCGATCGCCTGGTCGCAATAACGGGTCAGCATCGCTAAGCTTTTAGCCTTGTAGGCTTCATAGCGCCGCTGATACTCATCCCAAACAGCATCGGTAGCCGTTAGTGGATAGCCCATAATGGCAGGATTCATAGCAGGATAGGACAATAAGGGAAGTACGGCATCTCCATCCGGCGCCAAAACACTTAGCAGAACAAGGTCTGCTTGGGTTGCCTGAGCAAGCGTTCGGGCCTTTTCAAATAAAGAATCGCAGGATTCTTGGCTGTCAAGAGCTACTAAAATTTTGTTGAACATATTAATTTCCTCACAAAATATACGAGTCCAATAGAAAATTCTCCACAGGCTAAGCGTCGTCAGCTAAACGTCACAGGCTAAAGCGGTGAAGGTCTATTGACTAAAGCGCGATCGCTAACAATCCATTAATCAACGGTTTAATCAACGGTTTATAGTCAAGGTTCAATAGAAATGCAGGTGGCATAGTAGGGTGGCATAGTAGGTATCGCCTCACCTTCTTTTATATTTGCTATCAATCATAAATCAAAAATTTGAGGAAGCTGTGAGGATAGAAGCTAAACTACACCTTGCACAGGCATAGATGCAGAGGCATAGATGCACAGACACAGAACAATAATATTGCAATAATATTTTGCTGTTACGCCTTTCCTGAATTGATACTTGCGGCGCTCTAACTAAAAAAACAGCTGCCTCATCCATTTGACCTAGCAGGTCAAATTTGCGATTGTAAATTAAAAGAGTTACCCCTAGCAGCGGAGACAAGGGCAACTCTAGAAGTAATTATAGAAAATACTTAGCCCCTAGCTTCGGATATTACAAAAAAGAGACAATCCAAAAAGAAGACTGATTGATAAATTAAAAACCGAGAATCTGGCCCCGTCTTTGAATCTCTTCACAGATTTTACACAAGTTTTCTATAATCTTTTTGCTATAACCTTCTGCCATATCAGTCTGTAGAAAACACAGTAGAAAGCACAATTTTTATGCCCTATCCAAAGGTTTCTCTAGATGCACTCTGGCAAGCAGAATCTCAAAAGCCAACCAGTACGCAGCGACTATTTCAGCCTAACCAGCTCACAAACCTGCCCAGTTCGGCGCAGCGCTACTTGAAACATGCGATCGCCCCAAACACGCCTCTCGCTTCAGCCGTTCGCCTAAAAATGCAGTTCCCGGTCATGCAAGCGACAGGGCCAGATGTCACCCGTTCCGTAATCGGGCGCATGCAGGGGGAGTATGTATGGCTGCCCTCTGCCTTTTGCGGTGGCGGCGCCAACCAGGCCGAAAATGGTGACATTGCCTGGAGTGCGTCCGATGATACAAACCATGCGATCGCGCATCTAACGCTATTGAAAGAAACCACTCACCTAACCCTGACCCTTAATGACACAGGCCATTTACAGCAAGCGAGCCTGAACCGGTGGAACAATCCCGACAGCGGCCCCCATCGCTATGAAAACTTTGGCGTCCAGGTAGAAGACGAAGGCACCTTCTCTGGCTACACCATTCATTCTTTTCGTTTTTTAATGCCTTTCGCCCTGTAAAAGAAGAACTCAAATAATTGGGGCTGCTCGGAGTCGTCGGATTGATTATCGCCTTTCATCGCCCTTCTAGCTGTTCTGGGTATTATTCCTGTTAAAACGGCCCATCACATAGCTGAGCAGGCGGTGTCATCAGCGGGCTAGTATAAGCCGTTAAACCGTCCAGATTCAAAGTCGCCGATTGAAAGAACATCCAATTTTCGAGGTTCTCTGGCAGTTCTTTGAGCAGTTCTTTAAGCAGTTCTTTTCCCCCGGCAATCTCGCCCTGACTCAAAGACAAACGACCCTCAGGCCCCCAGTTAAACGGCTGCTCAGGAAAGTCCAGATAAGTCTCGCCTTCCCACAGCGCAATCGCCCCTTGACCATGAAATACCTGCTCTGAAACCTGTCCTCGAAGGCAGACAAACTCTGAACTGTGGGGGTAGCCATAATAGCCCTCAATCGTGCTACCTTGCTTGATAAAATTCAGGCAGGCACCCGCCCCTACCCGCCAGTCCTGCGGATCGGGCTCCGAACAAAACTGATAGCTGCCATCCGGAAGATCTGCTAATGGTGCTGACCCTGCGACTGCATTTGAACTTAACAAGCCCATTCCCAAAGCGACCAACATCACCAAATAGCGCCAGCGAATCATGACTATTTTCCTGCCATCTGAACTTTCCTAGCCTACAAAAACAAGTTGACGAATTTGTGAAGGCTTAGAACTTAGAGCTCATGGTTCGCTCAAATCTGAATGGGGTTGAATGAATTATCCGGAGAGCGAGAGATAGATATCATCTGCAGCTTTCAACAACTGAAGAATGCGTTGTT
>LJZR01000115.1 GCA_001314865.1 Phormidesmis priestleyi Ana
GAGGTTTTCCCTTCAGCTCTGCGTAGGTTATTCTCATCACACTGCTCCTATTGCTCTGGCAAGTTTTTATTTTACCGCGCTAATTCCCGATAAAGTCTACTACGTACCGATAAGCAGACGAGAGTTTTTTTGGCCCACAGCCCAATTACTATGCCACTTAAACGCAGATCCCACTTCGTTTTTTCGATGACTGAAAGGCCACAGACACTGTTTGAAACCACATAAAAATCTCTCCAGCCAATGTCAAGCTGTTTGCGGGGAATCACAGATTTAAGAATGGTTTATCACGACTTCACTGAGTTTTATGGATATTATCTGACTACGCAGTCTACAGTCAAATATTCACCAGATACGATAGCCCCGAGTCACCCGACGTTTTCCTACTGCCTCAAAAATCTGTAAGCCTTCTTCATAGCCATCGCACACCTGCTCCCGACTCTGCCTCTGCTTCGCACTCACCCGCCCCCATCGCCGCAGCACAACCCACTGGCCAAACAGGTTCTGCCTGACTTCACACGAGTAATGGCGATTGTTCTTTCGCCAATCCTGCCGCTTCCATTTCTCTAGCTGATATTCCATCTTCACTTCCTCACCTGCACCGACCAACCCACACTTCCTGTGTCTGGTAAAAGCTCCCCCGCTGCTCTAATGGGAAGCCGCCTAGTAGCGCCGCAATCCACACTTCTATCAGCGGCATCTGCAACTGCTGCTGCAGATCCACTAACCGTTGCGATGCCTCCTCTTGCTTAGCCGCTAACGCCTTCACCCAATCTGATATATTCTCAGCGTGAGAGACGGCCAATGCCTGACTTTTGAGATCTGCATCATCAAGCGCGTCAATCATATCCAATACAGACATTTTCTGGACATCACCGACCACGGAATCTTCATCTGCTTTATCTTCGCTAGGCCGATCACGGCTGGGATGATAGGAACGGTTCACTAGCTCTGAAAAATCTAACTCCTGCGTCTGCCGGGTCATCCCTTCTAGCCAGCCGCTATCCATCACTGGCCCCTCGGCATTGTGTGCATCCTGCCAATCTTCCCAAAGCAGATCGGCCTTGGTCTCGCACAGTCCAGCCAGCTGCACCAGAATATCGCCCGCCACTCTGAGGTGATCGCGCTGCGCTAACCCAGCCAACTCACCTTCAAACTGTGCCCATAGAGCTCGCACATCAGCCGTCTCTGGCACCTCTGAGGCTGCCTCAAAAGCCACTTCAAGATTTAACTCTAGCTGGCGAATGCTAACCATACTTTATCTCCATGGCGGCTCCTCATACGGCTTCATTGAAAGAAAAGACATCTAACGAAACTGACCTGACAGGCTGCTGTTGACTATGAAGCATCACCCGAATTCGCTCGGTCGTTTCTCGACTAAACGTTTCTTCTCCGCAGCAATCGCACACCGTTGCTGGAATGCTTTCAACTAAATGAAATTTGCCATTGATCTTAAATACCTCACTGACATACTCAGTGTGGCAACGGTCTGAACCACAAACCTGGCATTGAAACATTACGACTTCCTCCGTCTGTACTCATCCCACTGATCACTATCTGGCTCATAGAGGGTGATAATCTTCACACTATCGCCCTCTGCTCTCGAAACCTGCATATGTATCGCTCGCCTACCTTGGGTAAAGCCTAACAGCAATGAACTAGGGGAGTATTTATCCTCTGGGTAGTCCTCAATCACCTCCAAACGCTCAGCCGATTCTTGAATCTCTTGCTCGCTGATATTTCGCTCCACAGCTCGCTTAAAAGCATGACGCGTAAACTCAAAGTTTCCGGATTGTAGCTGCTTTTGAATATCGTCTATGGACTTCATTTATCTAGGCAGCTCTCCTATGCAGTAATGCTTGGGGCATGGTACGGACATCCTTTCATCGGGCACTCCATCGGCTCTAGCCGAATCTCATCGGCAAAGAAGGTAATCCCAAATCGCGCATTCAGATAGCTCATGACATCTTTCTGGATGTAGCGCTCTAGCTGCCGCTTGCGATAGCCCGCGCAGTGAATCGGTGCTACTTCCAGCACCTTGGAATTATCTTGAAACACAGATACAGCGATCGCATGAATTGGCGCATCCTTTCGCTTCTCACGCCAGATATACAGATTCGCGTAAGGCACTGACGCCCCGGCCACCGGCAGCGACACTGTTTCCACCGCCCCCTGTGCTGACATGGCGCCAGAAACCTGCTGCTGATACTGCAACCGCCGCTGTTCATTTAGCACCTGGCGATTGCGATAGTGAGAGCGCCTGCGCGGACAGCGCTTTTCACGCCAGCAGTCATCGCCTTGCTTCCCATGCAGTTGACGGGCCTGCGCCGCACTCAGCTGAGCGCATTCTATACACTTTTTGTTAACTCGATGGGGCATCTTGCCTGACTCTCTTAATTGCTGTTAACTAGCCACCACCACGTTCTCATTAGCGCATCGCGCTAAGGCATCTCCGCTTCCCGCTTCCATTCATCAATTAGCTTAAGCTGATGATTGGCTTCAGATAGCTCTGGATCTTCTGGGTCAAAAGTGCCTCCCACCCACTCCAGCATTTCCTCATGCTCAGGATGCTCTGGGTCTTGGATAGCCTCCAGAAAGCCCTCATATCCCCAAATACCACCACAGTCTTCAGGCGGACAGGCCCGCTTCGCCTTGACACAAATGGGATAGTCGATCTCCAGATCAGCGTCGAGCACTTTTTCGACCAAAACCTCATGCTCCCAGCTATCGCCAAAGTCGTAGAGGTAGGAGAACTTGAACTTCTCTCCAGGTATGACGCTGCTCAATTTGACCGTTGTTTCGTCATGCGTTTCCAGCTCATCGAAACCCAAGCAATCGGGCAGCAGCATCCCATATTCCACGCCCTGAATTCTAAAAGAATGCAGATGCGAATTCGTCCAACCCAGCGAGAGCTGAATCACGTAGTGGAGATGCTCCAGCGATTCGTTGCTGCGCACCTGTACCCGCCGCCAAATCGGTGGCCGGATATCTCTCATGGTTATTTTCATCTGATAGATAGACGATGCTTTAGAAGATTTTCGAGAAACCATGATTTAAATGCTACGACAGCTGAATAAGATTAAGACAGAACAAAATAAGCCACAGGATTTAACCTCTCACTACAGTCACCCTGCGGTGCTTGGGCGTTTCGAGAATATCCGTGGTAGTCCGCTCCTCAATCGGTGGTAGTCCGCTGCGACGGTCAAAAATGATTAGCCAGCCGGACGCCGTGCCGAGCCGGTTTAAATAAGCATCCAACTGGGTTAGCCCCGACGTTAAGGGATCGGGTCGCCCGTCCCGCCATACCTTCAGCTCGATACCCAAAGTGATCTGGCCGTAGCGTAAACATAAGTCCATGCGCCCGCTGCCAAGCGCATACTCTCTTTCTAGTGTCCCACTGCCATTCACAACCCGATGCAAAAACGCCATCAGGACCAAGTGAGGTGCAATCTCATGATACGAAGCGCTGCGTAGCAGGGGTTCCCCATGCTGCCGCCAAAATTGTAGAAAGGCCCCTAGCAATGCCTGCACATCGAGTTCACCAGATGGCGTTAGCCAGGTAGGTGAAATCTGCGGCAAAGAGGCCATGGGCGGAACCGCTAGCACGCGAGGCAGAACTTCACGATAGATCGGATTGGCGATCGCCAATCCACCCTCGGGGCTCATGATACATAACCCCAAATCCAGCACGAACTGAATATCTTCATTCGGCACCTCGCCCAGCTCTTGACCCGCCAGCATTGGTTCGATAATCGCCCGCACTCTGGGTTCCCGTAACCGCTCTGCCAGACTATCGAGATGGGTGTCTTGCCGTTGAATAAGATTTTCCTTAGCCTGCTCTACATGCGCTAGGGTTAGTTCGCGCGAAGGCTCGGGAGCTATCTCTTCCACCACCTGCCGTGCCAAAGCGTTAACTAACCAAGGCTGGCCTTGGGTTAACTCGAAGACTTGCTGCAAGGCTGCTGGGGTAAATACCTGACCGGTCTCAACCGTATGCTGCTCGTACAGGCTGACAATCTCGGCCTGAGTAAAATTCCGCAGCGTCAGAGATTCAACTTTGATATTAAACGGACTCGCCGTCCCGAGACGACTGCTCCCACCTGCCGCCACTTTATAGTCTCTCACATCTCTCAATCCAACTAGTGCTAGAGACTGGGGAAAGCCCTTAGGTCGTCGGGGATAGCCGTCTCGCAACTGACGCAGCACAGAGACTAGGGCCTCATCTTGCAGCGCATCAATTTCATCAATGAATAAGACAATAGGACGAGAACAGCTCTCTGACCATAGCTTTAGAGCCTGACCAATAGACAAGCACCCTGACCAATCTGGCGGATGCAATTCTGGTGGCAACCAAAAAGTGGCGGCATCAAACCAAGCTCTCAGGATAGCCACCTCGGCTTTTTCAGGAAACTGAGAATAGGCGGCTCCAACCTCTGCCGAAACCATGAGCGCCGCATATTCCCCTTCAGCCGTCAATTGCTGAGCCAGCGTCAACATGGCTGTCGTCTTACCCGTTTGGCGCGGCGCATGAATCACAAAGTAACCGCGCTGCAAGATTAAGCGCTCTATAGAAGGCAAGCGCTCTATAGAAGGCAGCATGTAGTGAATTTCAGGCTGGCAAGGGCCAGCAGTATTAAACCAACGAGGCATAGGACTCAGACCAAATTAACACGAGGCAGCAGCACGCTGAAATGCCTATGATGCCAGGTTTTATCATACCGTAAGCTATCGCCTTACATTTGTAGTGTAACTTTTAGCGTAACCCAAAGAATGTAATTTATTTGGGGTTTGATAGGCTACTTTAGAGGCGGCAATGGGCCACTGCGCCTTTCACGTCTCGTGATACTTCAGAAATCAGGAGTGTTTTGAGCGATTATCTATTTGGCCTAGGGTGAGCGGTGCTGTCAGCAAGCGGCATGAGCTCAAAAGCATTGATATGAAAGGGCTATAGGATAGTTTATTTGTACTGTTTTTTTGGTAAAAATTTGAATCAGAACTCAAGCTTCAACGAGTTTTCGCCTTTTCAGGTCACGGATTAGTCCTTATGGCACTTCATCGTAGCTAACCTTCGGTTAAGCCGACCACGAGGGTCTAGATTAGTCTGTAGAACTCTCTCATTCTCTAACTTTTTAGAGAATCATATGGGTGCTATCTGGTACTTCATTCACCCTTACAATCAATTCTGACCTGTTTAGGGCTACCAAATATGATAATTACAATGGTGGGGCTAGCTAGTCCCAGGATGGATGCAGGGTTTTCAATCCTGGCACAGCTTGTAGCGGAG
>LJZR01000116.1 GCA_001314865.1 Phormidesmis priestleyi Ana
CTAATTAGGCAATCGAGCCCAACTGGCATTCTTAAATCAATGAAGTTCACCCATTGATTCACTCAAGGAGCCAGATTATGAAACGCCAATTCTTTGCCGCCCTATTTTTGACTGCTGCCACTGTTGCCATCGCCCCCACTGCCAATGCTGCTGAAACGAAAGCTGTCGAGAATATTCAATCGACTCGGCTAGAGTTCCTTAACAATCAGACCAAAGCGGTTGATGATATCCAAGCTACTCGGTTAGATTTTCTCAGCAACCAGACTAAAGCGGTCGGTGATATTCAAGCGACTCGCTTAGATTTTCTCAGCAACCAGACCAAAGCGGTTGATGATATCCAGGCTACTTGGTTAGAGCATCTTGATATGCAAACCAAAGCGGTTGATGACATCCAAGCTACTCGGTTGGAGTTTCTCAACAACCAAACCAAAGCGGTTGATGATATCCAGGCTACTCGGTTAGAGCATCTTGATATGCAAACCAAAGCGGTTGATGACATCCAAGCTACTCGGTTGGAGTTTCTCAACAACCAAACCAAAGCGGTCGATGATATCCAGTCCACACGATTAGAGTTCCTCAACAACCAAACCAAAGCGGTAGAGGATGTTCAGTCCACTCGCCTAGACTTCCTCAATACCCAGACTAAAGCTGTCCTACGCTAATTGCGCGATCGCCTTGACTGCTGCTTTATAAACAATAGCCGATGAGATCGCCCTATCCACCTCCAGCGCTGAGCTAGACCTTTCCTGGCTCAGTGCTGGAGTGTTTCAAGTTTGGGCACCTGATGATTCCTTGAGAATTAAGTACTTCATTTTCTGGGTGCCCTTTCCTTTTGGAGAATTCTTGCGGAGACCCTAGCGTGAATGCTGCGTGAATCCTGTAATTAACAGGGAATAGGGGATAGGTGCAGCGACTACGGACGGACTCTATTTTTGTCCAGTGATGAGCGGTAGATCTGTTCTAAAGAAGTTAACGGCTGTCTGTCTGCCATCGATTCGGCAGAAGCGGTAGAGGCTGATGTCTGTTTTGTTTGTAGTTTTTTCTGTAGCTTTGCCTGTAGCTTTTGTTGTCAGTGGGGTTAATGCTTTGTCGGGGGGGTAGAGCGGCCCTTTCTTTTCGTCATACGTTAGCAGTTTTTGTTTGGGGCAATGTCCACTGTCCTAAATCGTTTTGTACCTCCGTATATTTTTAACTTTTTTTAATATGTTTTATACCGGATTATACGCAGATACACAGAGGAATTAAAGGTCTGTTGTCTATCGGTTGTTCTATGGCTGAAGTCTTTTACTCTCGCGAACAGATTGAACGCTGGCAGAAAACGTTAGAGGAGATTGCTCAACAACCCCGCACGAGTTTTGCTAAAAAGCAGGTGGTTGAGGAACTCATCGACACCATTGAAAAGGCGTTGCTGAATCGCTCTTATGACGAGGTGGCTAACGGGCTGAAGGATTGGGGTCTCGATATCTCTGCTGGGTCGCTTAGGCAGCATGTGACTCGTTACCGCAGAACGCATAGCAATAAAGGTAGATCTGCGAAGAAACCGGCAGCGAAGAAACAGACAGCTCAGAAACAGACAACGCAGAAACCGGCAGCTCAGAAACCGGCAGCTCAGAAACAGATAGCTCAGAAACCGGCAGCTCAGAAACAGATAGCTCAGAAACAGATAGCTCAGAAACAGATAGCTCAGAAACAGATAGCTCAGAAACAGATAGCTCAGAAACAGATAGCTCAGAAACAGACAACGCAGAAACCGGCAGCTCAGAAACGAACGACTCAGAAAACGGTAGCTCAGAAAACGGCAGCTAAGAAACGAACGACTCAGAAACCGGCAGCGAAGAAGGTATAGCTCACGCAGATAACGATCACAGGAATGGGAAATCCACAACTCGTTGCTTGGGTAATTGTACTAAGCGAGCAGAGAACAGGCGGCCCAATGGTCTTTAGAGATGGCTAAGGATTTGAGATTGATGAACAGGAATTAGGAGCTGATGGATACGGTACAAACAACGGTGCTGGCGCAGGCAGAGGCAATGGCGTAGGCGATGAGTACTCAAAATCAAAGCGGGCGCTAAGCGCCAACCCAGAAGCGCTTAGCAGGACTTCCCCAGGTGCGATCAGCGGTCGAATGCATTCGGGAGAATAGCCGATTGCTGCGAGAGTAAGGCGTCATTCAATCCGAGCTATCCGAACTGTTTGATTACCTCACCAAGACGCAGGCTCTAGAGTGGTTGTCAATCGAAAAAAAGTTTCGATATCTGGGCGGACTGTAGTGGAGCCATTGCATGAATCATTCGTCCTCGTTTTTACAGATTGCTGCAATGGTTTAGACAACACTGACGAAAAAAACTATATATGCCTTGCTGTAGTTACTTTGGCTTCTGTGCAAGCAGTGCCATCTGTTGAGGTGTCATTTGTGCAAAGTGTTCTCTAAGGAGATCGTGGATGAACCGATAGCGTCCTCCGGTTCTTTGAATAAATCTATGCTGAGTAGCGTGTTCTAGAAATAGTTTGAAATTCCAAGGAATAGAGCCTTTCTTCATTAAGAAGAGACGTAGGATAAAATGCTGGAGTGCAGCCCCCAGCCCGCCAAGCAGCGCGCCAAACAGCCCGAAAATCAGCCCGAAAATCAGCCCGAAAATCAGTCCGAAAATTAACCCGCCAATCAACTTTTCAATCAATCCGCCACCCAGCCCGACAAACAGCCAGTCAAACAGCCCGACAATTAGCCCGACACTCAGCCAGGCAAACAGCCCGCCACCCAGCCCGACAATTAGCCCGACACTCAGGCCACTTGTGATACTTTTTTTAATCCCTTGATTTGCGATCTGTTTCTGTTTAATAGCCTCATTACTCAGCCCGCCCGTCAGCCCGCCCATCAGCCCGCCCGTCAGCCCAAAAATCAGCCCAAAAATCAGCCCGCCCGTCAGCCCGAAAATTCGTCCGAAAATCAGCCCGAAAATCAGCCTGCCCATCAGCCCGCCCGTCAGCCCGCCCATCAGCCCGCCCGTCAGCCCGAAAATCAGCCCCTTACGAAGATTCCATTTTAGTCGTTCCTGCTGTTTTATCTCACTCAGTCCGCCCGTCAGCCCGCCAATTAGCCCGAAAATCAGCCCAAAAATCAGCCCGACACTCAGCCCGAAAGTTAGCCCAAAAATCAGCCCGAAAGTTAGCCCGACACTCAGCCCGACACTCAGCCCGACACTCAGCCCGACACTCAGCCCGACACTCAGCCTATATACCAGTCCCTGTCGCTTAGATGCTAGCCAGTCAGGCTGTAGGCTTTCAATCAAAAATTCAGTTTCATTCCTCTTTTTCAGCTGCCTGGCCAGCCATGTTAAGTAGCTTAGTGTCTGTTCAGGGGTTTTACCTTTGCCTGGGCGATAGGTACCTTGGTTCTTTTCCTCGTGTAGCTGCGTTTGAATATAAGCATCAAAAAGAGTGTTTCTATCTCGAATGGTCTGTTCTTGATAGGCAACAACCAACATGGTCAGGAATAAGGGAGAGCGAGCAAGCGCCAAGAGGTCAGGTTGGGTTTGGATATCCTTCCATATCTGTTCGCACCCTAAATCTTCCAAGTATTGCTGAATTTGCTCATTGTCTGCTGCCTGTAGATAAACCGCCCCCTTGAGTTGCTGGAGCTTTTTCCCACCCTGCTCATACTCCTCACGGCGACAGCAGACGATCGTGGAGAGCGTCGGATGCTGAGCTAAGAATTCTTCCAGTATCTCAATGCAATCGATCTGATTTTGGTGCCCGAGTTCATCTAAGCCATCCAATAGCAGCAAGATTTGAGTCTTTTGTATCCACAGCTGTGTGAGCGGTTCAGCGATATTTTTAGAAACGCCATAGGTCTGATGTAACTGCTGTGTCAACCATGACAGGAGCTGAGTACCAGGCGTCCAACTGGATAGCTCAAAGATGAGTGGAATCGGCTGATTGTTGTCGTCTGTTGCTGCTTCGACGAGTCGCTGCGTAACCGTTAGTAGCTCAGTTGTTTTCCCAGCTCCGGGCTCACCCAAAATAAGTAAGCGTTTCCCGACATCAGGGCGATGAAAGATGTTGTATGTTTTTTCTGCTGGTGCGACTGACGAAATCTCTGCACTATCTTGAAAGATGTCTATTTTTCTGCGACTGGAGCTTGCAAAAGGCTGTGTTCGCCTTGGCGAGGCCTGCGCTACTAACCTATCCGTGCGCCGTCCGACTTGATGCCGCTGTTCTTCTTGTTCGAGATCAACTCTAACGAGATTGTGTAGCGAATCTTCGAGACGCTGAGCGACATCGGATGTCATTTGCTTCAGCAACTGTTGGCGTAGAAAGATAAGTTCTTTCTCAGACAGTTTGGTCTCAGCCTTGCCAAAGTACTTTCTGAAAAAACTAACAATATTGTCGAGGTTACCTGTGAGCTTAGCAACTGCTGCCACTGCTATCGCGAAGATTACGAAGATCACGAGTCCCCACCCTAGCCTCGGCACCTGGTCTAACCAATTCGTGATTTGAGTAACCTTGTCAGGTTTATCCGGTAGTGTCCCCTCTGATAGCGCTCCCTCGGCCTGCGCCACCAGTTCACTGACAGTTGTGCTGATTACCTCTAGCCTTACTCCCATAGCCCACCTCCAGAACACTATTGTCTTCTCAACGCCGATAAAGCAATGAGCATTCCTCGAATTCTGCCACTTTCTGAGATCTTTCGCAGCCTAATCCGCAGAAGCGCTAGGTTCTCGCTATCCGCTGCCCGAGTGCCAACGCCTGACACTGGAGCGCCGGAGCGCTAACTCTCCAGTTGTCATCCGATGCTACTGGCTTCAGTCTGATTCATTTCTCAGCCCTGTGCTTAGTCAGCTGCTGCTGCCGCTAAGTATCTGTAGTGACCCCCAAAAATAGGACAGCGCTGAGAGAGAGTAAGCTGTAGTCCATAGGGGGCAGAGATCATGTCAAACAAGCCAAGAAATTACAGTAGCGAATTTAAGGCCAAAGTCGTCCTGGAGGTGATCGGCGGCAAACGGAGTGTGAGCGAAGCGAGCCGTGCTCATAAGGTTCATTCATCGGTGATCAGTCGTTGGCGTAACGAATTCGTCAAACAAGCCCATTTGGCGTTCGGCGGGAGCGGCATCGGTGAGGATTCAGCAGAACGGATAGCAGAACTAGAGCGGATGATAGGGCGCTTAACGATGGAGCTAGCCGTGGCAAAAAAAGCTTCAGAGCTGTGGAGGCTGAGCGGAAGCGAATGATGATTGAGCAGCTAAAAGC
>LJZR01000112.1 GCA_001314865.1 Phormidesmis priestleyi Ana
TGTGTTACCTGCATTATCCGGAATAGTAGGAATCGCAGAAGCCGAAAGGGTTAGATTATAGTTAGTACTCCCGCTAAAGGGATGGACTCTGGCATAGTAGGTACCAGCAGTCAACGTGCGAGTGATACTCTCAGGATTCGTGCCACTGGCAGTTGAACGCTGAATTATGACGCCTGCACTGTTAAGGAGTTGTACATCCGCATCTGCTGTAAGCCCATTGAGAGCCAGGCTAAAGTTACTGGTAGCCGTCACATTAAAGCGATAGTATGGTATCGCTGGTGCCGATAAAGTCAGAAAAAGTTCTCGTACCAATTAAGGTTCCTACATTTCGGGCTGTATTCAGAGTATTGTCCTGCTCGACGGCGATCGCCACTCCATCGAGGGTGATTATCCCAAAATCATCTTCCGTCTGAATCCGCAACAACTCAGCTTCATCCAGAACATCACCCAACACAACAGTCTTAAATAATTCTCCTTCATCTCCGGCGGTATCTTCACCAGGATTCAACAACGTGTCAACGTAATGTCCATATTCTTCAATTAATGTACCTTGCATTCCTGTTAAGTCATCTGTCTCCAATAATGACGCTGCAAGGTAAATAGCGTTTCGATCGCTAGAGTATGCTCCTCTAGCGCCGTTCATTAGCTCATCGTTCAAAACTTGAACCTGAGGGAAGGTAAATGCTTCTGATACAACGTTTTCGAGCAATGTTTGTACTGCTTGATAATTGGTAATATCAAAGACAAAACCTAGTTGCTGAGCAGAATTCGGAGAGGAGAAAAACAGTTGCAACTGAGATTGAGCATCCTGTAACGCATTTGCCAGCATTGCAGAAGATGTAGAGCCTAAAATCGTGTCAGAAGACAAAAAACCGGACCCAGAAGACGGGGAAAAATCCATAAAACAAATTCCTCAAAAATCACAAAATGGGTATCACAAAGCGAAGCGAAAATCTCAAGAAACACATGTCATTTTCTGGAAACATCGCTCACGGAGACTGGCTGTCATAGCACACATTTAACAGACGTGCTTTCGAAGATATGTTTGTTTTCACCTATTGTGAAAACCGTAGAAATAGATTTAGGTGATGCATAGAAAGTAGTGCCAGTTTTAGGTGATAGTGATTCGGCATTGCTAGCACTGGCAGAAAAGACGACAAGGCGATCGCGTGAGTCTAAAATGCTATTGTTGTTTTGATCGTAAAACAAAAAGAGAACAAGACAGTCTCCTGCACTGATGTCGTACAGGTTCGAATTAATATGGCGATCGCGAAGAATATCAAACTCAAAGATATCGCTGTCAGTGTAACCAGTTACTAGGTCGTACCGAGAAATAATGGTGCCGGACAGGGCATTTAAATCGCAATGAGGCATTTCTTATCCTTTAAATATGCTCATAAAGATACTCACAAGCAAGTGTGCTTGCTTTGTACGAAGGGCTATGTCAATTGTTTTTTGTCAATGACGAAAACGTTACAGTTGTTTATGCTGAGATTGGGTTAGTGCTATTTGTCACTTAAAAACAAATATTCGAGAAACCCGCAATGTTTCCCCACTACCAATAGCCAGCTACAGTGGCCACAGTATCAAAAGCTCGGAACCGCTCTATTAGGAAAGTGAACCTGAATCATGTCCTAGCAAACATTATGGCCGAAGCCCTTTTCTTGGAGATGAGGGCTTTAGGGAAAGGGAAAACGGTACTTTATTTATTTGGCTGTCCCTTATTACCGAATAGCGAATCTTTCCGTTTTCTTAACAGGAATATGCAACCAGTCACTGAGTTCTGATGCAATCCAATTTTGTTCTTCCAGAGTCATTTTATACAGCTGAGTTCTACGTAGTAGGCCCGATCTTTTTGTTAGTTCAAAAACCTGATTGTCAGCATATAGCTGCAAATCAGACGTAATTTTTTGTTTGCGCTTTGTGTTAGAAGCATTTGGGAAGCTAATTACTTGTCTGATCTGCTGTGCGTCAGAGATCTCTACGCTGCACTGTTCTTTAAAGAATGCCCAACGCAGCGAAAGATTGATTTCCTGCTGGGTTAGTTCAATTTGCATATACCCAAAAGCAGGTAAGAGAAATTCTCGGATGACCCATATGCGCACAAGTAAATTGAGAACGAAAACCATGAAAAATATACTGTGAAGGTGAAAGAAAGCAGTCCAGCCGAACAAAAACTCAGCGATAGCGTAGAAGTTGAAGTAGAAGAAGAATTCATTAAGTATTTTATTGATACCGAAAATAAGAAATGGCAACGAAAACCAGTTTGGTATGATGGGTTTCTTAGGCATCACTTTAATGAGTAATCGTTCATCGCTTTTTGAGAGCCAGAGTTTACCCTGCGTACTTTTCCTACAACAAGAAGATTCAAACTTGGGCTGATAGATGCCTTGACGTAGTGCATTCATGGCTTCTGATGCGCTGCCAAATCGTCCATCAACATCTGATTGCGTTAGAATATTAAGCCAGCGTCTGAAGCTTGAAGATAGTTGGTTTGCTTCAAACTGAATTTTTTCATGACGAATAGGCAACTGACTGGGATTAACGCCCGTGATGAGATAGATCAACGTCATACCTAATCCATACAGATCTGATGCCGGAACCGCCTCACCGTAAAACTGTTCAGGCGCACCATAGCCAAATGTACCGGCAACTGTAACGGTTCCTTCTGCAACGCTGGCAAAAGGCTGAACCGTATCAAAATCAATCAAATAAAGCTTTTCATATTGGTCTTGTATTTTACCTGAAATCAAGATGTTGCTAGGTTTGACATCGCGATGAATGACAGGAGGATTTTGCTCATGTAGAAAGGTCAGTATCTTCAGGATATCAGTTGCAATTTGCTTTAGCTCTTGTTCGCTAAAGGTCTTGCCTTTGCCAATAAGCTCTTTCAAAGAAAGAGCGTCAAGATAGGGCTGTACCCACGCAAAGCCTTTAAAGGAAGGAAGATCTATCTCAAAACTATCAATACATTGAGGAATGGACGGATGAGACAAATGTTGCAGAAGGTTTGTTTCTCTCTCGAATCGTGCCACTCCTTTCCAAGAAGTCCCATAGGTAAAAGGCAGCACCTTCACCACTACTTGAGAATTTTGTTGAGTATCGAAGGCCAGATAGGTTTGCCGATCTTGGCGGTGGCTCAGCAGGGACAAAATATCGTAGCGTTGATGCAGTTTGGTTCCAATCATAGTTGCTTTAACCAATAGCTTTTTATCTCATCAATTTTTGTTTCATCAGACTTTACCGCCTCATCAAGCTTTGTTGCTCCAATGCTTACGTCAGTGCGGCTAAAATGAAGTCAGCAGCTACCCAAATCAATTGGAAGGAGCCTGTGACAAATAAAATGACCAAAACGAAGGTAGCACCCTGGTGGTTTTGGATACATTTGAAGCTGGGAAAGAATTCGCTCAACACTGTAAACCCGTCTAGAGGCGGAATAGGAAGAAGGTTGAACAGCCCTAATCCTATGTTAATTAGAGCTGCCAATCGGAAAAAATCTAGACTAATAAGATGGCGCGTTGAGCTATGAAGCAGGTTGATAACCACAATGCAAAACATTGCGATCGCAATGTTTGTCATCGGCCCAGCCGCAGCGACTAAGATTTTTCCGATAGCGCCATCTTTAAACTTTCTAGGATTTACAGGCATTGAGCCCCAGGCTATGCCAACGAAACAGAGTGCAATAAGCGAAACCCACCCCATATGAATCACCGGGTTCAAGGTCATATGTCCTGTGTCGTTCGGTGTGCTATCACCCTGTGAGATAGCGGCTGCGCCGTGTCCTAGCTCATGAAGAGTAATCGAGATAATGATGATGACGATAAATCGTAGAACGTAGATTGGATCGGTCGAGAGCTGTTGTAAAAGCATTGTCAATTGATAAGAGAGATTGCTTGCCGTCAATTAAGATGCCGTTAAAGAGACCCAGCAGATTTTTAGGGGTAATAGATATCCCTGAAAATCTGCCCTATTTCATCTGCCCTATTTCATCTGCGAGAGCATAACGCGGAAGTACCGTATGCAACTTGCACACCCGTCTACGGGCAGTTAGAACAGCCCTTGTGTTATCGGTAGTTGCAGCAGTAATAATGCCTATACCTAAAGCAATCTGCGCTTTTTTTGAAGATAAGTTGAAATTAAGAAATGGTTGGGAGGCTCCGATAAATCCTATCAACAAGAAAGAGATAAAAAGACGCAGTGCTTTGAACCGTCCGGTATAGCTGTAACTGACGATAGGAGACAGAATACTGAAAAATAATACGTAGCCTAGCTGACAGTCAGCTAATTCGACTAGCTTGTTTTCATTGTCCTTCTCTTCTTTAGAAATAAGCATGGGTTTCTACAATGATTATTGAGGGTACAGGTAGTATCGGTACAGAAAGGATTACTAAGCTGTCTAGTTTAGTGAATAAATAATTTGAAGGTTCCGATTTACAGGTCTTATGGCAGTATTAAAAAGTGTAATAAGACTTTCTCACTTATCAGATTCACTTATCTCCTGGAATGGGCAGATCAGTGTTTCAAGAATAGATGTGGATTATTTTTTTACCAGTTGTGCTGAAAAAATGATCTTTCTTATTGCACAACACCCTACAACGCCCTCAAGGATTTCTCAATAAATCGTTTTAATGAGAAATAGACCTAACACCTGAGCGCTCTTCAGAAACGCTCTATCGACTTGCCAGTTTAGAGATTAACTAAGGTGTAGAAGATTATCCATTCCACCCACCAGCAGAACTCAATAAAGACTGGTAGAAGAAACAACTCCTAAAAAGACGCGGTTCAAGAGACACTGCATTGAGCCGCGTATATCTTATTTAGAAAAAGGCTCTGCTTCAGTAGATTCCACTACTGTTATACGATAGGCCACTTGCTCAGACGCTGTTGGAGAGGTCACCGCAAAAAGATAATAATCACTCTCTGGAGTCGCAATGGTAAACTGAAAGGCTGTACTGCGAGACACGAAATCGGCATTGGAGGCGATGAGCTCACCTTCTTTATTACTGATCACAAAAATAGTATTAGCATCATCACTCTCAAAATTAACTGTGAAGCTACGACCTGCATGGTAGCCTACAAACAAATGGAGATCAAGATCTCCAACAAATAAGATTCTGCCGATCTCAAGAAGCGTGGTGTCAAGCTGTTTTGTTGTTGTAGGTTCAGTCGGAGTAGCCTTTAGAGGTTCTTTTGAAAAGCTCGGAAGTTGGACGACTGAGCCTACAAATAACATCGTTGATAGGCAGCTAAGCAGCTGGGTGGCATAACGCATAGATAAATTCCTTGTAGTTAATTAATTGGTACTGGTTCCGCGAAATGGGATAGCATAAAGCATTAATGCGTATAGCTTAAGCGATAATAGGGGGGATATAAGTTTCCCATCGTCGTACTATGGAT
>LJZR01000117.1 GCA_001314865.1 Phormidesmis priestleyi Ana
ACCGTAGCTGCTATGGGTCAGCGGTCTAGAGCGAATGTGTAATCAAAGGGCTTTGAGGCTATGATTTGTAATCAATTGGGCCTAGGGTCTAGAGTAAAGTTGTAATTGGGCTAGGGTACTAGGAGTTTGTTGTAATCAATTGTGATGGTTTGACTGTAACCCATGTGACAAAAGAACTCTGCTATGGCTGTGTTGGCTCAAGTGATGTGTTGCCCTAACCATAAGATGTTTTTTCGTGAATCAAATGAGTGGAAAAAGACAATAAGGTAGCATCTTCGAAGTTTGCCGCTATAATCTTTAGCTATTCCCTAGTCTTTAGCATTAATCTGGTTCTATCTCCAAGAAGCATAATTATTCCTCTTTTAAATTCAGCGAACAGTCCCCAAAAGATATTCTGTGGCACCTTCAACTGAGAAATCCATAAAACCAGCAACAGGCGATCGCCCTAAGACAAGTCCGGACTTGTTTGAAAAAGGTGAACTTACAAAGGTAAATTCTTCGCTGCCGATCTGGGAAGCGAGCAATATCCTGACACAGCAAAGGCAACTACCTTGGACTACTGATCCAGATGGAAAGCTTTCATATAGTCGTGATGTCAACGATGGCCAGGGCGCTATTTGCTTTTGGGTTGCAGATAATACAGAAGAAGAGCAACCATCGGCTTTGGCGGGCGCTGCGGCTTTAGCTGTGATCGATACCTTTGATATCAGAGCGGCCTGTATGCATCTGATATTTGCGGCACATGCCTCCCAAATGGAGCGACCTTGGGAGCAAGAATTGGTCATCGACGATCGGCAAATTGAGGCGTATCTCGGTTTGCAACGACGGACGGATAAAAACCGGCAAGAGAAGCTATCGCTAATCGAAGAGATCGTTAAGCAGCCCTGTAAGATCACAACCTTCATTTCCTGGCCAGGGCAGGGCAAACGCAAAAAATTTACAGTCGAAGAAGGCCGCCTCTGGCATTTGCTCGGGATTCGATATCACTATCAGCAAGACATATTTGGAGAAAAGCAGGTGACAGGAATGTCATTTGTGGTGAAGGCCGGTCTATGGGCAAAGTATTTTTTGAATGATGATGAATCGCCAGAACAGAGTCTATCTGCTGGTCAAGGGGTTCTCTCTCGGTCACTGTTAGAGAGCGTAATGAGCCTTTGGCAACATCGGGCCGGGGCCGCGAGGCTAATGGTCTGGCTTCTGTTTAAGTCGCAGCTGGGTCGGCTGTATAACCTTCCAGTGCGAACGCTTCTGGAAGTTGCCTATGGGTCGGATAAGGTGCGAGATGCACAGGAGGATAATCAACTCAGGAAAAAGCTAACGAATACCTGGGATGAAGATCTGTTAGCACTGCATGATCGGGGATGGCAGATTCGGTTTAACCCTGAAACATACCCGGAAGATATACAGCCTTCGGGATTTGGTCGCGAGAATAGCCGTCGTCCCCGTGGCTTCTTTGAGCAGCTGTTAACAGCTCAGCTTGAGATAAAACCGCCTAAGAGTTGGGATCTAGCCCATCTTGAAGCTTCTGTAACAGAGCCTTCAGAAAAAGATGAGGATGTTGAGGTAACGGTTGTAGGTCTAACCGGCTCTAAAGTTCGGGAGATGAGGACAGCAAAGGGCTGGAGTCAGCGGAAACTGGCGAAGTTGACTGGTATTAGTCAAGGATTGATATCTATGATGGAGAATGAGGAGCGCTCTATTACCGAATCGAATGAGTCTATTTTGAGGCAAACTCTAGAATACGTGTAGGTCGTTAGATTGTTGAGCTTGCCTGTTGCTCTATCCTATTAAGAGTCGGCTACCATTGCTGACGATGGTATACTGCCGTCGCCTGAGAAATGAACTAGCTAGGCTGACACTATGGTTGTGGCCTTTGAATAAGTTCAGTCGCTAGTCGTCGAGAGTATAGCTAGCTTTGTTTTGCTATCTTTTTGCTCGTATCAGTGGAACATTGCTGGCTCGTTGCTGGCCGATATGCTCCCGCTGTTCATTTGAAGGTTTATGGCTGTAGACCTACCCTAGAATGGTGAGCGTGCAAGGAATCTGAACACAGCACCGTCAAATAACTCCTGTAATCGTATTAGACAATTCAAGTGCAGACGTCTGCACTTGAATTGCACATTCTCACAATTGATCGTGCTAATGTGTCATTCATGAGTTAATATGCTGCTGTGAAATCGCGCAGTGAAGTGACGATTATGATTATTGCAATTGCAGCTATTAAGGGAGGAGTTGGTAAAACGACCCTCACTTTTTGCTTGGCAGCTACCCTCTCCCAGATAGGTAAGAAAGTATTATGTCTCGATCTTGACCACCAAGGTGACCTCTCAGCCGCTATGGGAGCAGGTAAAGATGATTCACAGCCTAGCTTGGGGCAGATACTGTATGCGCCTAAACGAGACCAAGCAGCAATGCTTGCCAAAGGGATTATTAATATTCCAGGGTATTGTCATTTAATTACACCTGGATCAAACTTAGGTTCCTTTCAAGCAGAAATTGAAAATGGCCTTTCTAGTGAAAGTCGGTTGGCTGATGCACTGACTGGATTTAACAATGTCTATGAAAACTATGATTACGTACTTCTGGATACACCAAAAGGAGAGGGGCTGTTTACAAAGAACGCATTAGTTGCCTGCGACAACGTTATTATTCCAGTTCAAACTGAATACTTCGCACTCAAGAACATTCCAGAGCTACTCGAACTGATTAGCCAGATTGCGGATCGCGCCAATCCAGGCATATCTGTTTCTGCAATGGTTCCGAGCCGAATGAAGCAGACTAGCCTGCATAAGAGTATTCACGAGCAGCTACTCGAATGGGATGTTCGTGAGCAATTGTCTCATCAAAAACAGCAGGCTTGGATAGCTCCGCCTATTAGAGATTTGACCATATACGCAGAGCTGTCGGCACAGGGAGAATCGTTATACACCTACTCAGGCGTGAAGAAAGAGCACCGTGCTCCTTTTGTGGAGATCGCAAAGCATCTAGAAGCGATGAAATCTAATGGTGTTCATCATGAGGTAACGGCAGTTGGTTAAGAAATTCTCTCGGGTTGCAGCTGTTCCGAAGCAGGCTATAGCGTCACCGGAATCGGCCGAAATTGTCCAGTTGCCTCAAAACAAAGTTGTCAATCTCGAAAGGGTAGATCTTTCTGATCGTGAAAATTGGCTTCGAGCACTTGATATTTGCAAAGCTAAAACAGAGCAACCACTTAGTACTTTACTAAAAGAGATTGAGACTTACCAAGGCCAAATTGACCAGGCGTTACAAACTGCGCAGGCTCAAAGCACGATCTACGCATATGCTATCGGAACAAGGCTTGATGCAATTGAAGAAAATAGGCTCTTTGAAGAAAAGGGATATACCAACTTAACTGCTTTTATCAAGGGCGGCGAAGTTAAACGGCCCAATGGAGATTCTATTACCACCCGGCAAGTATGGGCTTACCGAAGTGTTACTAGAGGGCTCGGTGAATTTCTATTTCTAGCCGAGCAAATTCGAGAACATAAGCCTCTTGACCCCGACCTGGAAGCGCAACTATCTGCTCTTGGTATGAGGGTGAATAAAGACGTTATAGAAGCCTTTCTAGAGTCATATGCTGAGAGCATAGCAGGTGTTCTAGAACTAGGTGTTAGTAAGCTAGAGCAGGTATACAGATTACCTCGGCCTGTAGCCATGTCAGGGCTGCTGACAGGTAAGCTTGCCCTTGAAGAAGACCTGGTGGAAGTGCATGACATGCCTTTTTCCGCATTGAGGAAAGCTATCAGTTCACATGAGAAAAAGAATAAGCCTGCATCAAAAAGTAAGCATAAGGTCAATATTGATGGCACGATTGATCATATACGAAATGCAATTAAATCCTTACGTAGCGAGGTCTTAGATGAAAAGCAGAAGATGAGACTACTAAGACTATCTGAGGTGATGGCTAAGCTTGCGGAATAAAAGCAGACAAAACGTGATTCAGATGCAGTGCTGTTGATGCTCTCTTCTTTATCCTACGGCTATAGTCGGATACTTTTGTTTTATAAATGTTTCATAGACGTGTGACTAAGCCGCAGCGGCAGGCACTGTCCCCTCAGACCGTCTCTACAAGTATTTTGAAAAACTATGCCTATGCCTCTAATAATGATAGCGTTGGCGATATCCTCAGGCATGGAAGAACCATATCGACAGGCATATCATTCAGGTCTTGATGAGCTATTGTATAGTTACTCTATTTTTGATCTATGGCAACCACTGAAGAACTAGAGGCCAAAATGCAGACCCTAGAGCAATCCATCAACTTCTTAGTTACTGATATAATTAAGCCGCTATCTGAGGCGGTGGTTGCTACTCAGCAACTAGCACAGGCTAACCAAGAGCGATTTGATCGGCTACTACTCAGTCATGCGGAAGATCGTAATGTAGCTGAACAGGCGAGGGCGGAGCAGGCACACCAGATACAGACGTTGTTAGAAGACGCAAGAGAAGACAGACGCCAGAACCGATCACAGTTTGATAGTCAGATGCAAGCGCTACAGGCCCAGCTACTGCAAATAGCCACTCTTAATCACCGCATAGACCGACTAGAACAACAAGCTAGCTAGCGTAGTAAGCTAACTAGCTGTCAGTGGCTCGGATTGGTTCGCAAAGCGCCCCTGCATTTACTACTCTCTAACCCTGCGGGTATAGATAGGTGGATTACGAGCCAGTTCTTGGTAGGACGCTTCAATGATCGCAAGATATTCATCTTTCTCTGACTAAAACAATCCCTCCCCGATATCAGCGCGCTCAATCAAATCATTGAAGGCATCCTCTGCCTTCTTCTCGACTGCTCTGCGGGTGTAGCGCTCAAAAGTAACCGGTGACTTAATCCGCATGAGCTTGCGGGCATAGTCTGGCTGTATATTTTCCATCACCAGATGAGTGCCAAAGGTATGCCGCAGCCGGTGGGGATGAATGTTCTCATCCGACTGAGTAATAGCGGCCAAATCTTTCACCATCTCATAGATGCCCCAGTACCCTAGACGCTTCCCATAGCCATTTCTAGAGAGGCTTCTAAAGAGCGGTTCATGAGAGGCCGTGTCAAAACCTTTGTGGAGGCACCAGCCCAAATAACCATCCAAAGCCTGCCGCGCCTTGGGTGACAACGGCACCGCCCCATCACTG
>LJZR01000030.1 GCA_001314865.1 Phormidesmis priestleyi Ana
CGTCACTCGTAGGGGAGATGGCATGGCGTTAATAGGGCGAAAATTATGTCTCTCCTAGCCTACAAAATTATCCTATAAAAGATTAGTCTGACCTACTTAAAACTACCTGTCTCATCAGATTCAATCGCGCCTGTTGTTGAAAACTTTAAAACTATTGAAACTATTGCAGACCCTGTTCTCAACTTTCCATTGCCGGATTCGTTAGAAGCTGCGCCCAGGTTTGAACCGTAATGTTATCGGCGACAGAGATTGCTCAGCAGGTGAAAGCCGGAACCGCTTCGGCGACCTATTTTGTACAGACTGCGCTGGCTAAAATAGCGCAAAAAGATAGACAATTAAATTGTTTTACTGCCGTTTTTGAGGAAAAGGCCCTAGAAGACGCCGCTGAGATTGACCGGAAAATAGCCAATAGTGAAGCCGTCGGGCCGTTGGCTGGAGTGCCTTTTGCGGTTAAAAATCTCTTCGACGTTGCTGGAGAAGTGACGTTGGCAGGCGCCTTGATCAACCGAGACAATGCGCCTGCGGTTCAAGATGCGACAGCGATCGCCCGTTTAAAAGCCGCAGGTGCAATTTTAATCGGTACGCTCAATATGGATGAGTATGCCTATGGTTTTGTGACGGTGAACCATCACTATGGCACGACCTACAATCCTCATGACACCGCTAGAATTGCCGGGGGCTCATCGGGCGGATCGGCAGCGGCAGTGGCCGCTGGGCTAGTCCCCCTCACGCTTGGTTCTGATACCAATGGATCGATTCGAGTGCCCGCAGCCCTGTGCGGCGTTTATGGGCTCAAGCCTACCTACGGACGTCTTTCGAGAGCGGGTGCTTTCCTATTGTCAAGCAGCCTAGATCATATTGGGCCGTTTGGGCGATCGCTCCAAGACATTGCCCTGTCTTTCCAACTTCTCCAAGGTGCAGACAGCCGAGATCCGGTCTGCACTGAGCGATCGCCTGTCGTCCCTAGTTTGAATAGCGACCTATCAAATATCAGAATTGCGGTAGCAACTGACCACTTTGCCAAGGGAATGGAGCCGACTGTAGCCCAGGCTCTAGATACGGTAGCAACTGCGCTGGGAGCCACTCGCACCGTCACGTTGCCTCATGCCGATGTCGCCCGTGCGGCAGCCTACCTCATTACCGCGAGTGAAGGCAGTCAGCTTCATTTGAACCGTTTGCAAACTCGCCTACCAGACTTTGATCCGGCGACACGCGATCGCTTTGTCGCAGGCGCACTTATTCCCAGCGCCTGGTACATCCAGGCACAGCGCTTTCGTCGCTGGTATCGCGATCAGGTACGAGATATTTTTAGAACCACAGACCTCATTTTAGCGCCCACCACACCCTGCCCTGCGCCTTTGATCGAACAAACGACAATGATACTAGAAGGCAAAAAAGTGCCGATTCGTCCCCATCTAGGCTTTTATACTCAACCAATATCTTTCATTGGTTTACCGGTTCTCTCTGTCCCAATTTATATACCCGGAGAGCTTCCTGTCGGTGTACAGCTCATTGCCAAGCCTTTTGATGAAGAAACAATCTTTAAAGTAGCTGCCGTCTTAGAACAGCTAGGTGTTACCCAAATCCCACCTTCTCGCCTGTGAGCCAGCAGAATAAGCCACCATTCCTGATGCAGTCCAAACTCAAGAAGCTTGAGCGCCACTATTTGAGCGTTACTATTGTGAGCTGTCTGACACCAAAATGTCTAGCGTGATGATTTTGGCAATGATTGACTAGATCCGGTAGTCGGCGGACGGCTCACCGAGATATCAAAAGCTTTGATGAGTAAAATAGGAATGGTCAAAATTCCCAGCAACATCACTAGGGCTGTCATAATCCAAACCATCCATGGGTTAGGGCGATAGTTGCTTCGCTCGATCTGTTGGAAGGTGACGCCATATCGCCAACCGGCTAAGCCGATGACGATGACGCCAACAATTACCAAACTAACGCCTAATGATTGAGAATTTAGCAGCGGATGAGGAGCTTCGATGGTTTGATTCATAACGGCTTCCATTTGTTTTAGAAAAATACCAAAACGCGCTATAGCAAACCCAAAGCCAATCAGGGCAATCGAGGTTCTTAGCCAAGCTAAGAACGTGCGCTCGTTAGCTTGGTGTTCTCTTTGTCGATCAATTCTAGGTAGTTGAGACATAACCCGGCGACAAATTCATTACTCAGTTGTGTTTAACCAACATAGTCCTCTCCAGGGCAACTCTAGAATTATTTCATTCTAAAGAGAGGTTAAATTAAGCCCAATCCTAGTTCCCATCATCAATATCTAGGGCTTGAGCGAGCTTACGCAGGCGATCGCACCTACCCAATCGTTAAAAATCTACCATACCCTTTAGCCTCTAATCGTTCTTGGGCATCTAGCGGTGAGCGCACTCAACCCACAGAAATTGCTAAGTTGGGCATCCAAAACATACCTCAACGGGCTAAACGGGCTAAATGGGGTAACGATTACCTGCTTCGAGATACCTGCTTCAAGAACTCATTCAAAAGCTTACTGATTAATTACTGATTAAAATATATTTACCCTGCTGCGACAGCTTGCCTTCTTGACATTGAATAGCTCTTGTAATAATCTATAACGCAGCAAAATCATTATCAAGCTACCAGGTCAGATCCCTCAGATCGAATCATCAAACCACCAGATTTAGACGCACTCAAAGCGGCAGCCAAGCAGCTCACATACTCAAACGTGCTTTGCAAAATGATCATATAAATAGAATAAATCTCTGTTCGTATAATCCAGTGAGGAGAACGGTTCATTTTTGGGCAACCTAAAATCACCAAAAATGGCTAATAACCTGAAATTAACCGTCATTGGCCTATTATGGTATGAATTAATCCCTCAGAGAATAGGTTTAAATATTAGGTATTTTGGACATTTTGAAAGCTGATAATACCCATGACTCATTAGAGACAGCCCTAGCGTTCGTTCATCAGGCGCTGTTCCCTGAGCGTTTAAACACGATTCAAGAATCGGTTTTTTCCCAGTGTTGGGCAGGAGCATCTTATCAAGAAATAGCGAACACGCTAGGCTACGACGCCATCTATATTCGCGGCATTGGCTCACGCCTGTGGAAGCAACTGTCTGGGATATTTGGAGAAAAAGTTACCAAAAGTAATTTTCAGGTCATTATTAGGCAATATCTTTTTGAGCAAAGCACGGCTGCTAACTCTCATACGCCTCCGCTCGATTCCTCCTCAGAACTAGAAAAAGTTTGCCTATCCGCTTCATGCAAAGCTGACACCAATCAGGACGAGTTCTACATTCAACGGCCTCCCATTGAAAAACGCTGTTATGAAGCCATTGTGCAACAAGGCGCCCTAATCCGAATCAAAGCGCCTAAGCAAATGGGTAAAACGTTATTAATGACAAAGATCCTGCTTTGCGCCCAAAGACATCGACATCACACAGTGGTAGTCAGTCTTCGTTTAGCAGATGTAAATATTTTTTCGGATCTTGATCGCTTCCTCCAATGGTTTTGCGCGGTCGTTTGCGACCAACTTAATATATCTATTGACTTAGACCAACAGTGGAAACCTATTTTTGGCAGCAGCTACAACTGTACACAGTTTTTTAGCCGAGCCCTGCTAACTCAGATTAATGACCCCGTTGTAATCGCCCTTGATGATGTAGATGTATTGTTTGATCATCCTGAAATTGCTTCTGATTTTTTGGGCCTCATCCGAGCTTGGTGTGAAAAAGCAAAACACAGCGTTGCCAAAAGCGATGCATGGCACTTACTCAAGCTAATGGTAATCCACTCCACAGAAGTTTATATCCCCCTACATCAGCACCAATCACCGTTTAATGTCGGCTTATCAGTTGAACTACCAGACTTTACTGCTGAGCAGGTTCTAAGCTTGGCTACCCGCTATGGCGTTTCTTGGACAGAAAGTGATGTAGCGTCCATCATGGCCCTTGTCGGCGGAAAACCCAACCTAGTTCGTCTTACCTTAGACTGGGTTTTGGAAAATTCAACGCCTGTCAGAGAAATACTTGACCATGCAACCGCACCTACTGGAATTTTTCACGAGCACTTACGCCAACAGTTTCGACGCATTCAAAAATATCCAGACCTTGTTCCTCTGCTGCAGGAAGTCATGACCAAAGACCAACCCGTTTCTCTTTCGGCAGTACAAGGTTTTCAGCTAGAGAGTTTGGGTTTAGTAAAACTTCACGGGCAAAATGCGGCACCTAGTTGTGCCCTATACCGTCAATATTTTGATGTGCTCCTGAGAAACGAATAAATCCTCATTTATGCTTGAGCCTTACAAAGCCAATTCCTCGACTCCTAGCTATCAAGTAGGCGGAAGCCTTCCTCTGAATGCGACCAGTTATGTAAAACGACAGGCCGACGAACTGTTATATCAGGCCGTTATTCGAGGAGATTTTTGCTACGTTCTAAATTCTCGGCAGATGGGAAAGTCGAGTCTGCAAGTTCAAACGCTCAATCGGTTGCGCCAAGAGGGTACTCGTTGTATAGCCATTGATCTAACTACCATAGGTAGCCAGCACATTACGCCGGAGCAATGGTATGCCAGTATTTTGAGTGATTTGGCTGAAGGGTTCCATTTAAATTTGGACTTTATAACTTGGTGGGAAAAAGTCACTCAGGTTTCCTTACCCAAACGTATGGAGATGTTTTTAGATCAGGTTTTGCTCACCCAGATACAACAGCCCATTGTCATTTTTATTGATGAAATCGATAGTTTGCTAAATTTGTCGTTTCCCTGCGATGATTTTTTTGCTTTTTTACGGGCGTGCTATAACCGACGGAGCGACAGTGCTGAGTACAATCGACTAACGTTTGTGCTATTGGGTGTGGCTGCCCCTTCTGACTTTATTATTGACAGGCAACGTACTCCTTTTAATATTGGTTGCTCGATTGATTTATCTGGGTTTAAAAACAACAATGTTGAACCTTTATTAAGCGGATTAGAAAACTGGGTTGAAAATCCAGCAGAGACACTCCAAGAAATTTTGGCGTGGACAGGAGGACAGCCCTTTTTAACGCAAAAACTGTGCCAACTGGTTGTAAATCATGTTCAAAGTGTTGCTTCGGTCGTTCAAAATACTCTAACCCCATCTTCTGAGTTTCAAGATACAGCCTCTCAAAATATAGCCTCTCAAAATATAGAACTTCAGGAAACTCACCCAGCAACATTTACTCCAAATGTTGCGTTATTAGTAAAAGACAACATTCTGGAGCGTTGGGAGTCTCAAGATGAGCCAGAACACCTGCGTACTATTCGCAATCGGCTGTTACACAACGGTACAAGGGCCGCACAGTTGCTTGGACTCTATCAGCAAATACTCATGGGTGAAACCGTGACCATAGATGGTAGCCGAAATCAGCTAGAGCTGAGGCTATCAGGTCTTGTTATTGAAAATCAAGGCTATCTACGCATCAAAAATTTAATTTACCAGAGTATCTTTAACCTGACCTGGGTTGAAACCCAGCTTACCCAGTTGCGTCCCTACGCGATGTCGTTGAACGGCTGGATAGACTCCGATTGCCAAGATTCATCCTGTTTGTTAGGAGGGCTCGCTTTAAAGGAAGCACTTGCTTGGGCCGAGCAGAAACATCTCAGTGATGTAGACTACCGATTCTTGAATGCCAGCCAAGAGCAGGCTCAGCGTTCTATGGAAGAAAATTTAGCCTCAGAGGTTCTTCAACGAGAACGGGCTCAAATCGCGCTCAAGGCTGCTAGGGAAGCGACCAGGATTTTAGGAAACTCTCGTCAACAGGCTAGGCAAAATAAGGCTTTTCCACAGTGGCGAAAGCGATTTTTCATGGGTGTAACGCTGGGTTTGTTGCTGCTAATGGTAGTCTTGCGGTGGACAGGATGGTTGCAACCATTAGAATGGGCCTTATTCGACACTTTTGTTCAGTTACAGCCTTTACCTTCTCTATCTTCAAGGATAGTGGTAATAACTATTGACGATGAAGATATTCAGACCATTGGCCAATATCCATTTTCCGATGCAGTGCTGATGAATGTTTTGAAAAAATTAAAACAGAAACAGCCTCGGTTAATTGGATTGGATATTTTTCGAGATCTGCCAGTTTCACCAGGATCTGATGCCCTCAATGAATTCTATAAGACAACCCCTAACCTGATAGGAATTAATAAGCTTGTTGGTACTGTTGTTGATGCACCGTCAGTCCTAGCGGCAGCTGGACAGTATGGATTTGCAGATCAGGTTTTGGATGGTGACGGAGTAGTACGGCGCGGATTGCTGACGCTCAAACTTGAGGATAAGTTGTATGCTAGCTTATCTCTTGAACTTGCTCTTAGATACTTAGATCAAGAGGGTATTCAGCCCCAGCCCCAAGATAACTTCCGGATACAGTTGGGTCAGACAATGATTGTACCTCTGACAGAAAATGCGGGCGGCTATAGACAAGCAGATACGGCAGGGTATCAAATTTTATTGAATTACCATGGAGATGCGTCTCGCTTTCAAAGCTACAGTATGCGGGCAGTGTTAAATGACCAACTTCCTGTCGGTGCCCTGCAAGATAAAATTGTTTTGCTGGGTTTTAATGCGCTTACAGTTAAGGATCTGTTGCTGACACCCTACAGTCGAAAGTTATATGGGGTGGCTGAACCCATGTCGGGAGTATTTATTCACGCGAATATTGTTCAGCAGCTGCTGAGTTCTGCTTTGGAAAAGCGGCCTCTGATGAAGGCTTGGCCGTCAGCCGTTAACTATAGTTGGGTTGCTTTGTGGGTGTTGGTTGGTGGTTGGGTGGGTAGCCAGGGTGGTCAACGAGTTTGGGTGAATGCGATCGCTCTCTTACTAACTTGTTTGAGTCTTTTTGGAATCAGTTACTTTGCGTTTTTACAAGGGTGGTGGATTCCAGTAGTTTTACCAGGGTTAGGCTTATCACTAAGCAATTTCATTCTCTCTACAGTAACTAATCGCCAAGCTGAACTTTTCTTACTACGACAAACAACCCACTCTATTATGCAGCATTACAAAGACAATCCTGCCGCCACGAAAATTGCCCTGGAATACTTAAAACAAGGTGAGGGGTGGCGTCAGCAGAAGCTCATTGAATCGCTAGAAGTTAAACTAGGTGAAAATTAAATTTTACAGTCAAATCCTACATTAGCTAAGTCAGGTGGTTGTTGACTTAACCATTTGACTTAACCATTTGACTTAACCATTTGACTTAACCATTTGACTTAACCATTTGACTTAACTACCTGACTTAGCCACCGTTACTTAGCTAGCTCGACTTATAGTATCCCTATAGAGTTGAACATGTCCTGATTTTGCAGAATTAAAGGTAACATGTCGTACCAGTAACCAGCTTCCTGCAAAATGCTCACCTGATTTGCGATCGACTCGTTAGATAGGCTTTGGGCAATTTTGGGCGAATAATTAACCCGCTTAACCCACCCACTAAAGAAGGGATCGCTAGGGTTCAGATACCCTTCGCACAAAATACTGAGAGTCCAGCGGTAGTTTTCACCAGGTGTCAGTTCTGCTGTTGTTTCAGGTAATTGAAGTTGAACAAGGCCCTGTTCAGTGGCCTCGGGAATTAGCAGTTGGGTGCGGGAGTGTTCAATACCTGCTTCTGTTTGCAGCACTAGAAGGATTTCCTGGGCCTCGGTATTCGGCATTTTCATCCAGATTGTTGGACGAGCTGAAGCCGTTAACCCATAATTTTCCTCAGGCATTAGCGGGCGCATGGGTGTAGTGTCGCTAGGACAGCGAGCGCCATCTCGCGAGCCAGCCGGTACAGTTCGTTGTGGAGCACCTTCGCCAGGCGGATTAAAGCTTGAAGCGAAAAAGCTTAGAAGCGTTGTAATAGGACCAGGGATAGGTTGATCGGCGCGCACCGGCATGTTGGGAAACGCTAGGAAAAAAGCTGTAAGAAACAGAACTGATTTTAAGCACAAAGGTTTAAGCATGGTGTTGTGTTATTAGGAAACAGTAAAGGTTTGGACATTCCCTGCTCATCATCTAGGATGACTACTGCCAGTTGCCAATCATAACAAAAGGAGCCCAGTAGTAGGGATGCTGATAGCGAGGATCTTTCATGAGCATGAGTTGAGCATTTCGGAGTGCTTGGGCACGAGGCTGTTGATTGTTAATCAGTTGACGGTAGAACTCAACCATGACGGTAGATGTCGAATCATCTTGAACGCTCCATAGTGTCGCCACTGTGCTCCGAGCGCCCGATTCAATTGCGACGCCTGCCATACCCAATGCGGCTCGGCGATCGCCTAAAGCCGTCTGACAGGCGCTGAGTACCAATAGTTCGATTGGAGCATCTCGGCGTTGGGAGGATTGAAAAAGTTCTCCTAAATCCTTAACGTTGATTCGGTCATTCCAGGTTAACAAAAAAGTATTTTCTGCAGACGCACTAAACTGGCCGTGGGTTGCCAAATGAACAATCGAAAATTCATTTTGACTGGATTGGTCAAAAATATGATCTCTAGTAAATTGGCTGTTGAGTAATACCTTCGCCGATACTAATTGTTCTATTTGGCTAATTTCTTGACTCACAGCTGGTAAGGAGCTAAATCCTTGTCGCGCAGTTGTTAATCCTGCTGTTAACGCCTTTGGCTGCCTTGATGCTAAAGGTTGAGAGTTAAGCAGCTGCATACTGGGCGTAAGGGCCAGATTATAGTGCTCTAAAAGATAACTACTACCATCGTGCAAAATGGCCATCGGAATGTTCCGGAGGAAGCCATGGGGTACAAATACAATTGTTTCTATGTCCTGCTGCTCTAGCTGAGAAGCAATGGGTGCAATTAGCCAGTTGTAAAGCTGTTGTCCAAATGGCACCACGGCGGTAGCAGAACTGATGGGGTGTAAACTGCCTAAAATATCTCGTAGCCACTGATCTTGGTCTAGCTCAGGAAGCTCTGTGCTGTAGTAAAAAAGGGGTTGATGAGGCATGGAAACAATCACGGCTATATGATTGTTCAATAGAATTGGATAGACAATGACTGCATGGGGATCAATATCCTCAATTTCACGGGTTTGGTAAGTGAGACAGGCTTCTCGAAAGTAATTGTGCAGTTCGGCTAGCTGGAGGGCCTCCATGGTGTCTCTGATTTGGTGTAACCGTTGTTGTTGAGGCGTATCGGATTGTTGTTGAATATCAGATAATAGAAGTTCTACATACCCTTGATAAACGGGCTCAATGCGATCGCGAAATGAAAACTTGGCATCGGGATTCAGAGCCACAATATCGCCCTGGATTGAGTCCAATTGCGTAACCGCACTGCTATAGGCCGCGATCGCTTTCTCTATAGAACCCTGAGATTTAAATATGCGAGCTAACTGCCATTGCCTTTGAGCATTGGTATAGCTAGCGCGGCTACTGGTTATTAGACCTAGCGCCTGCTGAGTTAGCTCAAGAGCAGCATCCCACTGTTGAGTCTGCTCGTAAAGATGTCCCAATTGCTCCAAAACACTGGCCTCTGCCTGATGATCTTGTAGATCACGAGATTGAGATAGCGCATGGGTTAACTGTCTGCCAATAGTCTCTGGAGAAATGTTCAAACGGCCTAATTTTTCGAGCCCGACCGTATCTATTAAAAGATTGGCCAGATAGACTTGAGAATTAATTCCCCATCGGCTGGGTGGTAGCACCGAGAGTTGAGAGAACAATGATTCTAAATCTAAGGCAATGGCAGACCAAGAAAACGCCGGGTCATCAGTGTCCTCAATCTTTAGGGTTAGCTGCTGAAGCCAAGCCTCCAATTGAGTGGCTCGAAGTCCTTGATTTCGAGCCTGTTGGTAGAACTCTATTGCTGTTTGGCGCTCTCCTAAAGCAGCTAGCGCTTTGGCCAAATCCAGTTGAATCATTGCCTGTTGTTCTGGGATGAGGGCAAGGGTTAGGGCCTCAATAAGCACAGCCTTTGCCTGCCCTGGATCACCAATCCGGAGTAGGGTGTCACCCAAACCTTGCAGCACGGCTAACCGTACTTCGGCAGGTGCAGAGGATGGAATCTGTAACCGCACCTCTTCCAGCGTGATTTTAGCGCGTCGATAAAATCCTAATACCCGTAAAGCAAGGGCTTGATTGATACGGGTACGGGCTATGGCCAACGTGATATCGCCGGAATTGACACGCTGATAGAAATTGATGGCAGTTTGCCATGTTTCCAAAGCCTTGTCGGTTTGCCCTGTTTTCAGTTGAATACTGCCTTGAGTATTCAGCAGTTGAGCCGTTAAAAACGCTGAGTTCTGAGTATCTTTCGCTAAGAGTGCTAACCCTTGCTGAATATGGGCATCAGCTTGAGACCACTGGTTAATCTCCTGATACCCAATGGCCAAATAGTTGTGAGCAATTGCTTGTTGTTGCGAAGTGTTTTGAGCTAAGGCGATCGCTTGTAACCAAACCGCAATGGCATCGTTAAATTGGCCCGCATCATACAATGCTCGGCCGCTATCTAAATACGCTTCTACCTCAACCTCTACTGTCGTCGCACCACTGGCTATCGCCGATCTTGGATGTGTCTTTTCTAGAGGGCCAGCATTTATTAATGACTCAGGGGAAGCTGAAAAAGCTATCAGGGGAAAGCGAGTTTCGGCAGAATTTATTGCTGGTGTGTAAGGGCTAGTAGAGATTAAACTAGCTAAAATTGAACTGTCTGCAATTGAGCTAGAAGCCATTACGCCATGGGCGCACTGACCATAAATCGCCACAAAACAGGTCACTAATATCAGGCATCCATAGCGTAATCCCTTAAATATTCCAAAGTGCTTAGTTCCGAAGTACTTAAAGTTTCCTAGATACTTTTTCATGTAGCCTCCCCACCCAAGCAAGCTACCTGAACATCGGGGACAGGCTCATTCCCAGCGACTAAAACCACCGTTCCATCCGGACTGCGTGCCCATCCTTGAGCTTCTAACACAGGCGGAGCCCCTATCGTCAATGCTTGATCACTGCCATTACCAATAGCCGTATTATCCTCTTGACCATCCGCCGAGCGGTCTTCAGCTTGTCGTTCAAATGACGGTAATACCGAAAAACTTCTGATTTGGGAGGCTAAATCATCGGGCAGTCCTCCCCGTCCCGAGGCGATAAAATTAGATCCTTCGTTTGCCGGACAGCCCGCCGTAATTTGGTCAGCATTATCTGAAACATCACTGGGCAGGGGTAGTAAATCTTGACTGGGATCAACGCTGAGTCGGTTAACCACGACCTCGCCATCAAGGCCAATTTCTGAGGTTGCAGTAATATCACTGCGAGGGGTGAGACTATCTTGAAAGTCAAAGCCGTAGACTGCTTGAGCAGTGATTTCTACACGACCGCCTTGACCTTGCAGAGCATTGGCCGTAATGTCGCTGTTTTCTGTCGGCACTGCTATTAGAAAATTACTCAAGATTGTTACATTACCCCCTGTTGCGCCCTGAGAAGCGTTGGTGGTTATCGAACTGTTGTCGCGCAGCAAAATAACATCACTTTCTAAGCGAATGTTGCCCTTGTCACCGGCAAAGGTAGAGGTGGTAATCCTGCCTTGATTACGGAGCCGAACAGTCTTAGCTATGATATCCATGCTGCCAGCAGCCCCTTGTCCAGGAGAGATGTCTAGAGCGTTCACACTGGGAAAATTACCAGCATTGATAGTCGCGCCATTTTGCACATCCAAAACATTGGTTTGGATAATGATAGTGCCGCCATTGCCCGTATCTTCAAGAGCACTAGCAAATAAACCGCTGCGTCCCGAATTGTTGCGGCCATCAAGCGTAATCGTATTAGCACTGATCTGTAAATCGCTAGCATGACCAGGGCCGTTAGTACCCGTAACAATTTGAGCACCATTTAGGACGGTTAAGGCTTCAGTTGTCAAGTCAATTTTGCCGCCAGATCCCATAGAATCTGTTGCAACAAAAGAAAAAATTCCTGTAGGGGCATCATCTTGCCCGACTAATTCTACTGATTGAGCTTGAATGACGATATTGCCCGCTTCCTGAGAGCTAGCTGTCGAACTGTCAATTCCACCGCCTTCTGTGATGGTGAGCTGTTGGGTCATTAGGTTAATATCCCCCCCTGACCCCGTACTCCCTTGCTCCAAAGTGGAAAAAATACCGCTTTTAAATTGCGCCTGATTCGGTGAATTATTTTTTATATTGACTTGATCAGCAAGCACCGTAATGGTGCCGCCAGCTCCCTGCCCAAAAACAATCGTGGAAAGATTGGCACCCTCTGAAATATTGAAAATGTCTCCTAGAATAAAAATGTTACCGCCATTGCCTTGTCCTTCTACTTGGGATAAAATTCTACTAGGATTAAGGGGGCCGGCTTGCCCTGTCAACTCAATCAGACTGGCATCAATGGTAATTTTTCCACTATCTCCCAAACCAAAGGTGCTAGCATCAATGATTGCACCTTTATCAATCAGCAACTGATTGGCCTGAAGTGTAAAATCCCCTCCTGCGCCACTAGCCAATGGATTGGCAACACTCAAGAAAAACCCACTAGAACCAAATTCTGGAGTACCTCCCGACAGTTTCACTTGGTCGCCTTGAACCGCAATACTACCGCCGAGACCCTCTCCAAATACACTGGTTGAAACCTGGGCGCCATCGGCGACGAGGATGCTTGGGGCCAACAACTTCACATTTCCGCCACTGCCGACAGCACCTAGCCCCACTTCAGCAAATAAACTAGTCGGAAAGAATGCTTCATTTGTGATGGGGTCTAATTCAGCGCCCACTAAGTTGATGGCTTCTGTGGCTTTCAGCGTTACCCCCCTACTTGCGACCGTCTCCAATGTATTGGCTAACAGAGTAGAGCCGTCCAACACGTCAATACGCCGTCCTTCGAGTTGAATCCTTCCACCCCCACGGCCACTGGTGAGAAGCGAAGATGCATTGAGCAGGGTTATATCCAACAAAGATGAGGTATCTTCAGGCTGAATTGTCCATCCCAGTTGATCTTTACCGAAGGTGACTGTGCTGTCTGGGCCAGCCCCTAGCAGCACAATATTGCCCTGTGACGCAGTCAGGCTACCTCCGTCTAGCATCACATCTCCGCCCAAAAGAGCCAAGGTGTTTCCTTCTGGAACACGCAGGCCAATACGAGGCACAGTGGGCAACACCTCTAGTGTAGACGGGTCAATTGTGAATCCATGCCCCTCGCCCAGAACCTCAATCCCATTGCGAGTTGACCCGTATTGCAACCCAATCGGGGTAGTAACCGTCAGCAGGCTGGCATGTTGAGGGACTGCTGCGCTAAATTCTGTGTCGTCTGAGAAAACAATACTCTCAGCAGTACTGGCAAAAAATGAGCCGCCCACATTTAGGGTGGCCTCTGCACCAAAGACAATTCCATTCGGATTAATTAAAAAGAAATCTGCTGTGCCTTGAGTGGCCAACATTCCGTCAATAAAAGACAGATCAGCACCTGTGACGCGAGTAATGAGCGTGGTTAGGTCATTGGCATGGTCAAATTGAGCCCTCTGGCCAGAGGCAATGTTAAAGCTTTCAAAACTATGGAATAGTGTGTTTTCGGAACGAGTCCCCCCGGTAATGGTGGTGATGCTCCCGGTGGAGGTAGTGACAGAGCCGCTGGTTGTATCTGGAATGATTTGGCCGAAGGCAGGGCAGGCGAATCCAACACTACCGAACAGGGTAGCTGCCAAACCTTGAATGTGAACACCCTTAAACATAGCCATTGCCTGAAAAGAAAATGCTGTTATCAGTTATGTCATGACACGTACCTAGCTGCGCTCAGATCAAGATTAGTAATGCCCTTGAGGTAGGCGATGTAGTCGTCGCCAGCGTAGAGCAGGGAGCCTTGACCATCGCTCTCGGTGGTGTAGTCGTTAGCGGAACCATGTAGCACCAGCTGGTCAATTCCTACTTCAAAGTCTTCAATGTAGGCACTATCATTCCAGCCAGCTTGGGTATAAAAGCTGCCATTGACATCCCCCAGAACAAACTGGTCGGCCCCGGCTCCTCCTTCTAAGTAGTCGATGCCCCCAATACCCAGTAATTGGTCATTAGTAGAGGTTCCCACCAAAGTATCATTCCCGATTGTGCCTTGAATGATGTTATTGGCAGCGATCGCACTATTGATAGCAGGTGTGATCGCAGGTACGGATGTATTTGCTGTGGTTGTTTTAGGGAGGGCCGTTTCAACACTGTCGGGCGCCAGTGAGGAAGCAGGCGTCATCGTTGCCGAGTCACCCTTATTGACGGTTTCTATGTAGATGAGGCTACTGCCTGTTAGGTCGAGCTCTGTGACTCCATTGAGGTAAGCCACTGCTGTCCTAAAGTCATTGCCTAGTAGTAGCCAACTGCCATTGGCAGTACTGCTTACCATGTACTGATCAGCGTTGCCTGCTAAAACCAGCTTATCTTCCCCGGCAGTAAAACCATCAATGTAAACGCTATCGGCCCAGCCGTTGGTACTGTAATAACTACCATCTGCATCGCCGAGAACAACAATATCTTGGCCAGTGCCCAGGTCTATGTAGTCGTTTTCACCCGCGCCCCGGCTCACAGTGTCAGTGGGTATAACAATATCATTGCCAGCACCAGCCAGAATGGCATCACTTCCTCCCTTTGCCTGAATGACATCGTTGCCTTCAGTGCCTAGCAAGAAATTGTCACCATCATCCCCTAGAATTTGGCTTTCATTCAAGGGTATTGATAAGGGAGAGAGCTTCTGCATTATGAGGCCCGAAGAAGGCTGAGATGGAGAAGGCTGAGATGGAGAAGGCTGAGATGGAGAAGGTTGAGATGGAGAAGGCTGTGTAGAATTGCCGATTGAATTTGCAGAAACCGTAATTGCTAACCGTTGGGTATCAAGGTCTCTACGTAATTGCCCATCACCTAAACTGGCTTGGACAATCACATCATAGATATTGTTGCCATCCGCATCTAGGGGATCGCGAGCGTTTGGAGCAACCTTAAATTGCACGTCTCCTGTGATCGGGTTGATGCTAAATAATTCTGCATCGTCGCCTCCGGTAATGGCGTAACTCAGGGGGCGGTCTTCCCGAAGGCGGTTATAGCGCTCTTCCAATGGTCGCCTTTCATTGTCAATTTCTAGCGGTGAAAGGGGTTTTTGAAATGAATTGGGGCCAGCGCCTACTTGATCTGCTAAGTTCGCTCCTAAGTTAGTATCTGTAAAAAAGACCTGAGTACTCTCCAGGGTAAAGTTCACACCGTTTTCGAAGCTAGCCAGTCGCTGGCCTTGATAAAACAGGCTATTGGAAGTCAGTTGGTAGTCTTGTCGAGTACCGTGAAGAAGTAAGGCATCTTGGGCAGAGAAATCAGTAATTAGGGCTTGGGTGCCAAAGCGAGTGTATGCACCTTGGCGATCGCCCAAAATAATTAAATCATTGCCTACTCCTGTGGTGATGGAACCCTGCTCAACGGCAAAGTCAATGATGTCATCTCCTCCTCCCGCCGATATATTAGCCTGAGCTAGGTTGAGACGGATAACATCGTTGTCCTCACCCGTGGTCACTGAAAAGCTATCTACTGAAAAGCTATCTACTGATAATTTAGGGATGTCAAAATGACTGGCAATAGTGACAATGTTATTGCCATTGCCAGCATTGACGACACCTGTATTGCCCACTAAGGTGATTTCATCATTGCCATCCCCTGCCGTAATATTGATTCGACTGTTCTGAGTACCTTGAATATTAATAATATTATTACCACCTGCTGTGGTAACTGTCGCGTCTTTGGTGAGCAGGTAAATGGAATCATCACCCTCGCCAGTAGAAATACGATGGGTGCTAGGAACTGAAAGTAGTGAAAGACTATCTAGATCGGCATTAAAAATTAGGCTGTCAACACCATTAACGCCTAATCCAAAGAGACCATAGCTATAGATCTGATTATTTCCACCTGAGGTTTCAACAAAATTTTTGTCTGCACCAACTGAGATGTAGTCATTGCCCTTTCCGGTTGTTACCTTCACAGGAGCGAGCTCAGATGTCAAAAATACATAGTTATTGCCTTCACCTGCATTGACGGTATAACCTGCTTCGATATTTTGATCAAAATCCCGTGAGTCTACACCTATAATGGTGTCATCCCCTTCTGCGGCAATGACATCAGCTGCAAAATTGCCTAAGACGACAAAGTTATTGCCACTGCCAGCATCAATGGAAACAGACTCAGTATCCGGAAGTGTAGGAAAAATATAATCACTGGCATCGGAGCCGGTCAGTGTGTTGCTACGGTAAAACAATTGGGCATAGGGAATTGCCTGTATGGTGGTGACTTTGGTAAGACCTTCACTTGCAGCTATTTGGGCAATATCTCCGGCACCATCACTAACGATGTTAACAACGGTAGGATCTAGCCCATCTTCTTGCCAAAAACTCCAACTGCTCGTACGTACACTGCTACGACGACGCTCAAAAAGACTTTGATTCTTGACAATAGCTTTAGACAAATCGATCTGTTGATCTTGAACGAGTGAGCTTGTTGCAAGGCTCTCATTTAAAGTACTGACATCTGTACCGACTTTTTGGGCTAATGCTGTCTGGGTTTCTTGTAAGAGAGCGGCGTAATCTAGAGAGAAGTTGGCATTCCTGAGGTTGTAGCCAATGACATCTAGCGCCTGTAAATCCAGAGCTGAGATTTTAGAACGAAACCCTGGGACAAGGGCGGGGTCCATAATGCCTAGACTATTGTATGTGGCCTGACGGACATTTTCTAAGATGGTGGTATTGGTTTGAGCGCCAATATCTACTTCGTTATTACGCAATAAGTTAGCGAGCTGTAATGCCCCAACCAACTGAGCATCCTGACTGGTTACGGGCGCCGAAATGTTGATTAAATCAAATAATGCAGTGGTGAGATCAAATTTAGGTATTTCTGGTGTCAGATTGGAATTAGTGGGTGCTTGATAGGCCCAATGACTAGCCTGATAGCCCTCTACGCCTCCTAATACTTCAATCAGACCATCTGCCATCTGAGCAATTTGGGTTTGCCCGCCATCAATGGAGAAATAGGCGGCTTGGCCAGCGGTTAGTTCTCGGGCAGCAAGATTAGTGCTACGGTCACTGTAACGAAAGAGATCCAACAACGAGGTTTGTTCTAAATTTGTTCGATTGGTGATATTGCCAATGACATCTACACCGCTGATAAAACCCATGATGTGGCCCAATTCGTGAAGGGCCATACTCAAAAAGTCTATCTGACGACTTGAAGACGCTGATGTACGGGAAAAGTCATAGTCCCAAGTAAAACTGCTGTTGCTGAGGTTGTTAAAGAGAACATATCCATCGACTGCGTTGGGCGTGGCTAGTGGCGCTAAGCCCAAGGCTTTTGCATTGGCCTGGGTGATGGAAAGATCGCTAAATTGATAGGGGATGTCATTGAGTAGGGCTCTGTATTGGGTAAGGCCATCGGGGCTAACCTCGGTGTTGAGATTGGCGATCGCAACATCATCATCAGTAGAGGTTGCATCTTGTGCCAGCGCATTCTGTACGGTTGCGATATCCGTCGTTACATAGATAGGGATCGCGCCTCCAACGACAGTAGGTGGCAATTCATCCGTTGCTGCCACATGAATATTGAAAGTGGAATCGTCCTGAAGATATTGACTCCAAATGCGCCCAGCCATTTCGAAGCCGATGATTTGCTCCGACGATATGCCCGGTTGAAAAGTGAAATTAAAATTGGCCATTTGAACCGTAAGGACTGTTTAACCTTGACTAACCCGACTAACTTGATTAACTTGATTAACTTGGACTTTCCTGAAAATTTACCCGTCTGATGAATATTGAGAAACCATCACAAATGTTCTAGAGAAAAAAGCAAAAAGGCCTTGAGCAAACATTCTGAATAAAAATAAACATATTACCGCCAGCTTATTAGTGAGCTCCTTGTTAGGGAGCTTGCTGCTTCGAGATTAAGTAGCAATGGGTTAGAGCTTTGGTTGAACATCCAAGCACCTGTTCCGTTTCGTCCGCTCAGATAGTTATCCGAGACTCCAAATAACACTTGCCAGGAAGTTTGAAAAGGACGGTCTTTAACATATACAGAATCATCTGTACCCGCTAGAGAGTCTCTTTCCCATTGGGTCGTATTGCTCAGAGTCTGGTTATCGGAGGTCTGCAATCTTTGCTCGGAGCTTTGGAGAGTACTTCCACTACTTAAAAGCTCGTCATTTTCTATCTCTTTCCCTAATTGGTTTTCATCTACAGCCGTGCTCAGTATCTTGCTTGCGCTGGTCGTGCCAGCATTCAGAAGTGTTCCGGAATTTCCGCTATTAAGAGAGATGTCTGGAAGCTGAGCGGCAGGCTTTAGCTCAATAGAGCTTAAGGTAGAGGCTGAGGTATCTACCTCTTGAAAGAAAACAGCCCGTCGAGTACTTACTTGACTAAGACGTCGTTCTAAGAGTTCGTCATCTGTGGAGGCTTGCTGATTAGAAACTGTTGAACCGGTATTGGTGCCTCTATCCTCAGCGGCCCCTGTACTTCCACTCGTTGTTTGAGAAAGCGTCGTTTGACTATTCTGTAGTAGAGTTCCATAGTCCAGAGGTAATACAGTGGCCTTACTTAAGTCATAGCCAATGACATCTAACGCCTGTAAGTCCAATGCGGAGATGCTGGATCGAGTTCCAGGCACTAATGCAGGATCCATAATGCCTAAGCTTTTAGCCAGTTGTGAAGAGTTTTGAGCAACTGTGCTAAACTGACCACCTAGCAAAGCGCCTGGTAGTGAGAGCACTGCCCCAGCCAAGTTAAAAACGCTCCTAAAGGGATTGGTAACAATATCAAAGAGTGAAGGGAATCCTAATCTTAGGTCGGGTTTGGTTGGTGTTGCAGAGCCCCAGTGGCTGGCTTGGTAGCCAGCCACCCCATTCGAGCTTTCAACAAATCCAGTTGAGAGAGGGGCAATGGAGGTTTTTCCACCATCAATCGAAAAGTAAGCTGCTTTACCTTGTGTTAATTCTTGGGCCTTGACATTAGCGCTCTGGGTGCTGTAGCGAAAGAGATCAAATACAGATGTTTGCGATAGATTGACTTGATTAGTTGTATTTTGAGTAATCGTATTTCTACGATTACCGAATCCCAAAAGCCTGCTGCCCAATCCCAAAAGACTAAACTGTGGAGCGGGTTGTTGATTAGTTTGAGTTTTGGTATTGTCTATAGAATCTATGCCACTTACAAAGCCCATGACATGGCCTAATTCATGGAGCGCCATGCCTAGAAAATCTAGCTGCTGGTCAGAGGTTGCTGAGGTGCGAGAGAAGTCGTAGTCCCAGCTATAGTTGCTATCGTTAAGACCGTTAAAGAGAACGTAGCCATCTGTTGAGTTGGAGGGGACAAGGCTCTGTAGCCCCAAGGCTTTCGCATTAGCTTGGGTAATAGTGAGATTGCTTGACTGATACTGATTGCCATTGAGAATGGCTCGGTATTGAGTCTCTCCACTAGATGTTGGGATTGTATTGAGGTTTGCGATCGCAACACCGTCATCAGAAGATGTTGCATCCTGATTTAGCGCAGCCTGAACGGTTGCCATGTTCGTAGAAACATATACAGGCAATGCTCCTCCTACCACTGAAGAAGGTAATGCATCCGTTATTGCTACATCTATATTGAAAACCGCATCGTCATCAATATATTGACTCCAAATACGCCCAGCCATTTCAAAGCCAAGAATTTGCTCTGAAGACATACCAGGTTGAAAAGTAAAATTGAAGTTCGACATATTATTACGTTCAGGGACTTTTTAATACGAGTAGCATTTAATTTTGCAAATAGCACATACTTTATGTGCGTACTACTTACTTTTTCAATATAGCCGCTTACGAGAACTTACAAACCCTCCAAAACGATAAAGCAGCTGTGAAGCAATAAACAAGAGCTTAAAAGAGGATGAGTAAGCTCTTGTTATAAACTTGCTAGCCACTACCCTATCGACACACAAACCTAATGACTTTTCAAAGGTGGAATAGTTCCTTTTTGGCAAAGCCTAGATATCGAATCCAAGCAATCAATATGTTGTAAAAAGTAACTTTATGCTGTCACGAAAAGCCTTGCCATGAAGATGATATGTATTATTTCTATTAAGTTGCCTGAAGAAAATAAAGGACGTAACTTTGATTCACAAGTTATTGGAGATAAGCAAAGTCTATAGAACCATGTGGTGAACGACTTAACAAAGGGTTATTCATAATTTAAAGTCCTTGTTAAGTTTGGGCTAAATGGTTTGATTAAGTTATCAACCCCTCTTAAATAGTCGGCGACAAACAACTGGATTTCACTGCAATTTAACCGTAATTTCATTGTAAGGGGGCAGCAAAACTGAGCGAAATTCACCGTTTAAGCACCCGAAAGAAATTCCAATAATAGTAAGACACTCACTCTTTGAGCTAGCAATTTTTCAAACGACGAGTTTGGAAAACTATGCTGGCAGTTTCATCTCATTGTCAATATCTCAATTTGCCTTTTCATACTTTTAATTTGCGCTTCGATCTAATTTTTGCTTTTCATCAGCTAGTTTTCATCAGGTAGTAAGGTAATAAAAACAGATAACTTGCTACTGTTAGTTCCTTATTAAAGTGGTTCTTTATTAAAGGTCAGTGATTTTATACCTGTACATCTCAGAAGAAATTTGCTACTAGTATCTTACTAAAATGACTTAAAGCAGATGAGCAAATGGATTGCACAAAAAGTTGGATAAAGTAATATCAATGTAATGTGTTTTAGAAGTTATCCCTAACATATACTCTGGAAAAGTAAGCAAGATATGAGCGTCTCTTTCGAAGGTTGGCTGAAAGGCTCGCAATATACTAATCATTGGGACTCATTGGGACATCTGTGATGGCTTTCTTAGTCGTCGATCTAAACTTTAAAAAAGTTAGTAAAGTATGGATACATCCTCACAGAGAGGGTTAATACCTGACGCACTTTTTGAGTCAAAGTAGCTATCGGCACATAAGGGCTATAGTCAATAATGCATTCTTAATTCACACGCATGACGGATACAGTAGCTAAAAAATATAAATTGTCTAGCTTTAACAAATAATGTCTGCGTTTTGTTGTTTCTCTTACTAATGTCTTACAAAAGACGGTTGAAGAGAAAATTTTGTCACGTTAAACTATGGATGCGTATAGAAGAATATGTTGCCCAAAACACATCCAAAACACGTGAAAGGGCTATGAGAGTTGATTCTAGGCGTTGATTCTAAGAGTAAGAGATTAACAGTTTTTTATGCTAGCCTCATTTGCTCTAAATTTAATTCACGGCAACTCTTGAACAGTGTTTCTTGACTATTTTTATCGATCATTTCGGACGAATACCCACTGTGTCTCATTTGTTTTTATGGCTCATATTAGTTTCGAATTTTCTAATGGTTGTGAAACACGTTGTGAAACACTGATAGATTTATTGAGAGAGCGCTCTCTTAACTATGGTGGTAAAGTAGGCTATGAATTTTTAGAAACAGAAAAATCTATCACTGAGAAGCTGACCTATCAAGAGTTAGATAATCGAGCACGAAAAATAGCAGCAGCGCTTCAAGACAGGGCTCTTCAGGGAGAGCGAGTTTTGTTGTTTTACTTTCCTGGCATAGATTACGTTTCAGCCTTCTTTGGATGTCTCTACGCAGGTGCGATCGCCGTTCCGACTTATCCCCCGCGCCGGTTCCGAACACTGACACAGTTACAGTCGATTGCTGCTAATGCCTCAGCCAAATTAGTTCTGACTACTGAGACAATTCGCTCAAAATTTAACGAAGGGCTAGACAACAACAGAGGAAGATTGTCTGAAATTGAGTGGTTGGCCACGGATGTAGAAATATCAGTAACAATAGACTGGCATGATCCGGGGGTTGGCGCTGACTCCTTGGCTTTTTTGCAATACACTTCTGGTTCAACAGCCAATCCTAAAGGGGCAATGGTTAGCCATCGAAACATTCTCCAAAACTTAGAACTTATTTATCGGGGCTTTGGTCATAGTCAAGACAGTAAAGGTGTGATTTGGTTGCCGCCCTATCATGATATGGGATTGGTTGGGGGCATTCTCCAACCACTTTATGGTGCATTTCCGGTGGCACTGATGTCGCCTGTAGCTTTTTTCCAAAATCCTCTACGCTGGCTAAAGCTAATTTCTCATTGTCGAGGAACAACCAGTGGCGGGCCTAACTTTGCGTACCAACTGTGTGTAGAAAAAGCCAAACACAAAGAGCTAGCAGGTTTAGATTTGAGTAGTTGGGAGGTGGCCTTCAACGGTGCAGAGCCAATTCGTGCTGAAACCTTACGGCAATTTTCTGAGACCTTTGCTCCCTATGGATTTGATCCGAAGGCATTTTATTCATGTTATGGCATGGCAGAATCTACACTCATTATTACTGGGGGGCAGAAAGATTCACCTCCGGTCATACGCAACTGGGACAAAAGTAGTCTGGAGGATGGTGAGGCTCAACCTATTGGGGAAGATTGTGCCGTTGGTCAAGCCTCTTCTTTGGTCAGCAGCGGTTGTAGTCAGATGAATCATGAAGTTATTGTTGTTGATCCAGAAACATTTTGCCGCTGTTCTTCTAGAAAGATTGGAGAGATTTGGATATCTGGAACGAGCGTTACCCAAGGCTATTGGAATGGCCCAAAAAAGACAGAGCAAACTTTTAGGGCATATCTAGCAGATGAACCGGTAGATGGCTTGCCGAGTGGCAGTAATGGGCCTTTTTTGAGAACTGGCGATTTAGGTTTTTTAGACCACGATAATGAACTCTTTGTGGTTGGTAGGCTTAAAGATACCATCATCATCCGAGGGCAAAAGCACTACCCGCTCGATATCGAGAGAACTGTTGGGCAGAGTCATTGTGCTCTTCGGCCTTGGCACGGTGCGGCTATTGCGGTAGATGTTAACGGAGTAGAGCGCTTGGTTGTGATACAGGAGGTGAAGCGATCTCTTCCTAAATACTTAAATGTGTTTGAAGTCACGAATGCTGTACGCCGAATTGTAATGCATCAGCATCAAATTTCTCCTTACGCTATTGTATTGATTAAAAATGGGAGTTTGCCCAAAACCTCTAGTGGTAAGGTTAAGCGTTATGCTTGTCGCCAAGATTTTTTGGCTAACCGTCTTGTGGTGGTTGGAGATTGGGCTGAAACACCCGCAGTTCAGTCGAAATTCAGAAATCTGAAGTCAGAAGTAGAAACTATCTTGAAGTCCATTTCGGGTAATGCTCTGCCTATTACGGGTTGAAATCAGTATCAGAGAGGCGCAGTAAGACACCCCTAGCGCAGCTAGCATGACGAACGCATCGGGTTCTTGCAGCCACAGAAAAATCACTTACTGCCCTACTGTACCGTCAGACGCGTTTTGTGAGAACTGGCTTACAAAAGCTACAGCGCATGTTTAACGAGATTCTTTGAGATTTAACCGCAGACAGGCGCTCAACCACACTTAAGCTTTAGCCTAGCTTCCTCATATCTCTATTTAAAAAAGTAGCTTTAGAACAAATAGCTTTAGAACAAATAGCCCTAGTCGCAGCACTGTTGCGACTAGGGCTATTTGTTGATAATCAACGGCATTTTTGCGGAACTCACGTTCCTTATGACTGATAAAATCTTAGAAATTCAAACCTGATAATTAAGCCAGATGCTATATAGGAGACTGCACAACAGCTTGCTTGTAGCCTTTTGTTGCAGTCTCCTATGGAGGAGCTCAGATTCAACATTACGCTTGTTTCATGATGCTGAATCTTGAGTTGTTATATTGAGCTGTTACATCAGCGCTGAACTTTTCCTTGTCAATTGTTGATTTGATGGGTTTCTAAGCATCACCTCTTCTTGAGAGATCGAGTAGTGTTATTTAAAGCCTCGGACAAAAAATTGCCTAGACGTACTCGAACTGGTTTAGATTAAGGTTGGCTGCAGACTGACCCACTAATCGAGCGATCGCATCATCACCTTTCAAAATGAACGCAGCACCATCAGCATCAACAATTCTATAATTCGAGGCACTACCGGACAAAACAAGTTGATCTTCGCCTCTGGTAAAATCTTGGATAATTGCGAAATCGCTAAAGCCGTTGCCCAAGTAAAAAGATCCCTGGGTATCACCCAAAATGAATTTGTCTGCGCCAGCTTGACCATTTAGGTTGTCGACTTCGCCAACACCACGGCTTTTGCTGTCAGTGCCATTGAGGATGTCGTCACCCTCTCCGCCAAAGAGTACATCATTACCCCCTGCACCAAACATAATGTCAGCACCAATGGTTCCATGCAGAAAATTGTTTCCATTATCTCCTTTAATGACATTACTTTGGCCGCTATCTTCGAGCACATCCTTAACGGATATTTTTAGCAGCTGGCTATCACTGAGCCAGCCAGCATCCCAAACCTTAACCTTGACTTCGTAGTTGTTGTCACGACCACGATCTTGAGGATTTTCAAAGTCTGGCGCATTTTTGAAAAAGACCTTTCCGCTACGACGATCAATCTCAAAGAGATGAGCATCTGCGCCACCAGCAATGAAATAAGACAACTGACCGTTCTGCTCTGTACTTTTATCGTCAGCAGTTTCAACGTCAGTCACGAACCTTTCGTTTTCATATACTTCAAGGTGTGCTGTCGAACCGCCCCCATTACTCTTGATGCTAGGACGAGAATTTCTAAAGAATCTGTTAAATGTGCTAGATTTGGTGAATTTAGACCAGATCATTCTTGGGATCTCCTGATTAGTTTTTGAAAAAATACAATGCACCCTGATCAATCAGCATCTTGAAATAGAACTCTATAATTTGAATTCTTGTAGAACAATCCTCTGAGCGAGGTCAACCAACTATATAAATTGGTACATGAATTCAGTTGTACGAGTTCTGATGCTGAAAGCTTTGCAATGACTGGTAAGTTATCAGTCATTGAGTCGTTTTATTTAATGCTTGTCTGATTTGTAGCGTCTGTCAGACTGTAACGACAAAATATTGCGCCATATTGTTAACCTAACTTCCACAGTTTTCACGGCTTCTACAGTTTCCACAACTTTCACAACATAAATGACTCTAAAGGGGTTGCAGGTAGACACCTGCAGGACAGGTGCCTAAAAAACTAGCATTATTAAGCCCTAGTGATTCGAATCAGCTAGTTAGAACCAGGGTTGGGATTGCAGTTACTTGGAGCCAACTACTTACTCCCTGACTGCCACACAGGTTGGTAACGATATTGATGAAACTCTAGTCGCATCCTTTCGGTATCTGTGTTTTTGGGTAGATGTTTGGTTTTTGACCGGTATATTTTCTCTCCAATAACGGCTTGGAAAGAAAGATTTAGTAAGCGAAAAAAGTGGTAAATATGGCGAGGATTCAACACTCCTTGAAGACCAAATCCTTTCCACTGAAATTTCACATACCAAAGTGCAATGAAGAAGTAGGCATGCTTCATCCCTGCAAAAACATTGCAGCGCAGAGGCTCTAGTTGAGCATTCTCTAGAAAGTGATCGAAATGGTTAAGTGGACTATAGTCACCGATGAGTTGATCTGCCCGATAGGCGTCCATCAAGCCAATATTTCCCCCTCGATCCACAATTTGATTAAACTGATCGTACACATCGACAAACAGTCCCTTCATATTAGCAGGCATCAACTTAAGAAACTTATTGACAAAGGTGAGATTGAGATGCCATTTGCCAACATACATCGGCACATGTACCCCAAACCACCACATGTATTCAAAGTACACTCGCCAGCTCATGACACTAGCATGACCTAGCTGTTTGTCATGGAAACGAATGAGGTGGTTGACGTTTTCAGCGTAAGCTAGATTAAATTTGTTGTAAGCTGAGCGTTTGGTTTCAGCATCTGCTTCGCCAGCCAGCTTTGCTCGAACAATTTCTGTGACACCTTCAATCGCGAATGCAATGGTGGTGGTTCCGTAGGAGTAAAAGGCATCAAAGATGTAAGCGGCATCTCCAATCACATACCAGTTATCAGGTGAGAACATTTCCTTGCTCTTGTAAGCGACTTTTGGTCGATAGTGAAAGTCAATGTCCTCGCCTGATTCTACCAGATTATGTAAAATTTTATGATTGGCTTTCAAGAAAGCGTAAAATTTTTCTTGGGTATTTATAGATTGAGTAGGAATGACATCGTGATGATGAATGATACCAATGGATAGCTCCATTGATTCGCGATCTGTTGGAATCATCCATAACCAATGACCTTGACCAAAGAAATGGTTGGTTGCATAGTAACTACTGCTGGTGGCGCGATCTGGTGCATATCCCTGGTCAAATAGGGTTCGATCAATATTTTTAACCCGAACCCAGGCAGACCCAGTGTTTAAGCCGTAAAGCTTGTTAGGGTCAGTAATCACATTGTCGGTTTTGTTGCCGATGATAAAGTTTCGACCAGCAGCATCTACCACATGTTTAGCAGAAAGTTCTAAAGTTTCTTCACCTAGCTTGACTTTAATTGTTTTGAGGCGATCGCCCTCGGTTAAATCTACATCGACCACGCGTCCATTGTAGAACTCAACGCCCATCTCTTTATTCATGGCGAGGACGTCTCGCTCAAACTTTGACCGGTTCATATGGAAAGAGGCGATCGCAGTCTGACGGTTGGACCAGACATGATAATAATCATCCAGCTGATCGGTGCTTTCGGCTTGTTTTGGCCAGTGAAAATTGAGACCGGCCTTAGGCGTGTGGTTTTCGATCATATACTCATGCAATCCCAACTCCTTGCAAATAAAGAGAGCGGCAACTTCCACCATCGACTCGCCAATTTTCATATCTTTGACGGCTCGTTCTTCTGGGCGGAAATCAACCAGAGCAACTTTAATGTTTGGGATGTTGAGCATCAGGTGTCTAGCCTGGCAGATGCCGGCAAACCCAGCTCCCATAATGACTACATCATAGTCATGCTGATTAACAGATTGAGACGATTTTTCAAGTACTTGTGTTGTATTCATATTTATCTCTACAGAAATCTGGTTAACGTTTCATCAAACACTCGAATCAAATTAGGAGATTATTTGAAGGCATAATCCTTTGCAGGCTGCTCTTCACTCTTCATTGACTGGCTTTGACTGGCAAATTCTGTCATCCATGACTGTAAGCTAGGCTTGTATTGATAACCCTTAAACTCTTCGCGCATTTGGGAAATTTGACTGTTGTGGGAGAGGCCCCTCGTCTTGAACTTATAAACCAATTCTCCAATCGCTGATTGAATGGTAAAACCAACCAATACAAGCAGATAATAAAGGTTTTTAGGATTCAATAATCCTTTGAGACCAAAGCCTTTCCAGAGAAATTTGGTGTACCAAACGGCAACAAAGAAACAAGTATTTTTGATACAGGCAAAGACATTGCAATGGAGCGGCTCTAGCTTAGTATTTGCCAAATAGTTATCAAACTGTTTAGGTGTGTAGTAGCCCCAAATTAGCTGATCTGCTCGGTAACAATCCATGAGTCCAAGGTTGGCGTCTTTTTCAACTAACTCGTTGAATTGTTCATTGACATGGGCAAACATACCGTCAATTTTCTTATTAATGCCTAAGAAAATAGAGATAAAGGTTTGATCGATATGCCACTTGCCGACATACATAGGCACCATCATGCCAAACCACCACATATACTCCCAATAAATCCGCCAGCTCATCACACTCGCATGCCCTAACTGCTTCCCATGATCGCGATAGAGGTAGTTAACCGTAAGAGCAAAGATGAGATTGAATTTATTAAAGGAATCTCGCTTTTCTTCCGCCTCGGGTTCTTTAGCAACCTTTGAACGAATAATTTCGGTTACACTTTCAATCGCAAGAGCCACTGTAGATGTGCCGTAAGAATAGAACGCATCAAAAATGTAAGCAGCATCTCCAATTACGTACCAGTTGTCCGAAGAGAACATCTCTTTACTCTTATGAGCTACCTTGGGTCGATAGTTAAAGTCGATGGTTTCTCCACTCTCAATTAAGTTGTAGAGAACGGTATGATTGTTCTTTAAGAAATTAAGAAACTTATCTTGAGTGTTGACTTCTTCAGAAGGTAACTGATCATGGTGATGCATCATTCCAATAGACACTTCCATTGACTTGCTATCAATGGGGATCATCCATAACCAATGACCATGACCAAAGTAGTGATTAGTGGCGTAGTAGTGGCTAGTGGTCGAATTATTAGGGTCGTAACCGTCATGAAAAATAGAACGATCCACGCCTCTGACGCGCACCCAGGCAGACGCATTGTTTAATCCGAGCAGGTTTTCTGGGCCTGAAAGCACATTATCTTTTTTGCGCCCAATAATAAAGTTACGTCCGGCAGCATCGATCACATGCTTACAAGTCAAGATGATCTCTTCACCCTTGCATTTAACGTTAACCCGCTTAATTTCATCTCCAGGGGTAAGGTCAACGTCCTTGACGCGACCATTATAAAACTCTACTCCCATTTCTTGATCCATTTTGAGCAAATCGCGCTCTAATTTGGCCCGATTCATTTGAAACGCTGGAATCGACACCTGACGATTGGACCAAATATGGTAATAATCACTGAGTTTTTCAGTTTGATCAGCTGCTTTAGGCCAATGGAAATTCAAACCAATTTTGGGGACATGATTTTCGACCAAATATTCATATAAACCCAGTTCTTTACTCAAAAATAAGGCGGCTATTTCGATAGTGGACTCACCAATTTTTAGATCTTTGTCACCCCGCTCCACTGGGCGGGGATCGACGAGGGCAACCTTGAGATTTGGGACATTGAGCATTAGGTGGCGTGCCTGACAAAGTCCCGCAAATCCCGCCCCCATGATGACGACGTCATAATCATGGGTAGCCGTATTAGCGGTTGGAATATCGCGAATCAAAGTGCTGGTCATAATTTAAAGTCTCTCAATGTGAAACACAAGGCGTTTGAAGGGGAAATCCTGAAAAAGCGGGGAGAAAAAGATTGGATTCTATTTTTGCAATAACTTTCAATGACTGCGCGCAGACTATCCTACGCTTTGGAGTTCAACTGATGAAGAATCCTTATTGTCCTTATTGATAGACTGTGACCCGGCAGATGAGCTCTCTTGCTTTAAGTCTTCAAAAATTGATGGCTGTAATTCTGGGATATAGTGATAGGTCTTAAATTCCTCACGCATTCTTTCAGTTTCTGTATTGTCGGGCAAGTGCCTTGTTTTGATTTTGAAAACCAATTCTCCTAAGGCAGCAAAAACCATGAGTGAGAAGACCCAAGCAACATTTTTTATATGTTTAGGACTAAGCAAGCCTCGCCATCCAAACCCTTTCCAGCGAAACATTATCAGCCAAGCGATCGCATAGAAACACGCATTTTTCAAACTTCCAAATACATTGAGTCGAAAAGGTTCGTACTTGGCATTCTGAGTAAAGTCGTCAAAATGCTTGGCGGTGGTATATCCAAAGATGAGTTGATCAGCTCGGTAGCAGTCTAAAAAACCAAGATTGGCTTTATTTTCAGTGAGCTGATTAAAATTGTCGTATATATCGAACCATAGCTTAGATAAACCATCGAAAATTTTAACAGTTCTTTCGCAAAAGTCTAGATCTAAATGCCACTTGCCGATGTAGAGCGGAACAATGACGCCAAACCACCAAATGTACTCAAAGTAGATACGCCAACTCATGATACTGGCGTTGCCCAATTGCTTAGAGTGGTCATGATACAGCGCATTCACAGTATCGTTATAGCCCAAGGTAAAGCGGTTGTAGACCTCTCGTTTTCTTTCAGCATCAGGTTCTTGTGCAAGTTTTGCTAAAACAATCTCTGTAATACTTTCAATGGCAAAAGTAATTAACGTAGAGCCCTGAGAATAGAAGGCATCAAAGATGCAAGCTGAATCACCGACAACATACCAGTTGTCTTCCGAGAACATTTTTTTAGACTTATGGGCGGCTCTCGGCCAATAGTGAAAGTCAACCGTTTCCCCACTTTGAATCAGATTGTAGAGAACCGTATGATTGGCCTTTAAAAAAGCCATGAGTTTTTCTTGCGTGTTGACTTTCTTTGCGGGAAGAACATCATGATGATGCATCATGCCAATGGACAGCTGATTATTCTCAGTGTCAATTGGGATCATCCATAACCAATGCCCATGGCCAAAATAGTGATTCGTTGCATAGTAGTGACTAACCGAGGAATTATCTGGATCGTAGCCATCATGAAACAGATTGCGGTCAACATCTTTGACTCTGACCCAAGAAGCGCCATTGTTTAATCCGTAAAGATTCTCAGGCCCAAACAGCAAGTTGTCTGTTTTACGACCAATGATAAATTTGCGGCCTGCTGCATCAACAACATGCTTGGCCTTAATTTCTAGCGTTTCATGCTGAGTGCGAACTTTGACTTGATTGAGTTTGTCGCCTGGAGTTAAATCAACATCGATCACTCGTCCGTTGATAAAATGGGCACCTTGCTCAATGTTCATTTTGAGTAGATCTTGCTCAAATTCAGAGCGATCAATTTGGAAAGAAGCAATTTCTGGCTGCCGATTGGTCCAAATATGATAGTAATCGTCTATCGTTTGAGTATTTTTAGGCGATTTGGGCCAGTGAAAGTTAAGGCCAAACTTTGGTACTTGCTTTTCAACGAGGTAATCATATAGCCCTAGTTCCTTAGCCAGAAATAAAGCGGCTACTTCCACCGTTGATTCTCCGATTTTTAAATCCTTAATAGGACTTCTCTCGGTAGAGCGAGGATCTACTAGCGCAATTTTAATGTTGGGTCGCTTGAGCATTAAATGTCGAGCCTGACAAAGACCGGCAAATCCTGCTCCCATGATCACAACATCATAGGTTTCAGTGCATTGAGTAAGAGGCATGGTCGGTTCTCATCTCGGAGGTGAAAAGGTATTTAAGGTTTAAGAAAGTTGGACTCAAGAAGGCCGGGTTTCAGAAAGCTGAGAGGCTTTATTTTTGTACATGGTTTGGTGCTTCCTGAATGGTATTTTGCCGTCTGAGTAAGCTTTTAGATGAGGACATGGGAGTAGTTGGTTGAGTGATGAGTGCTGAGCCAAACAAGATTAAAGAACTTGAGAAGTTGAAGCTATTTGAATCTATGGGGTTCGTAGGAGATTCACACTTTACTTAACGGCTTTACTTAACGGCTTTACTTAACGGCGGCATATCCTGTTGTTATTAGGCCGCGCTGTTGGAGTAGTGCTGCGCGGATGGGTTCAGGCCAGGGGGCTGGACTAGGGGAACCATCTGCTTGGCGGTTTGCCCAAATCACTTCTTGCTCTCCGGTGTGAAGTTTTTCTTTCTTTTGATTGGGCATTTCCCTGAAGAACTCAAAGTTAAATATCGCTCCACATTCGGTCACAGAGTGGAGATACAGCTGCACGCGAACCTTGTCGAAAGGCATTGCCTCGCGCATGTAGTTCATATGGCTGTAAAGAGAAACCACCTCACCTTGAGCTGTTGAAACTCGGAAAAAGTTGGGAGCTAATGAGTAGAGGAAGAGATCGATAACTCGCCCTTGCCAAATAAAGTAGTTGCCGTAGTAAACGTTACCCACCAAATTGGACTCTTCTAGGGTGGTTTGAAAGGTTTCTGTAAACATCAAATCGCCATAGGGCAATTGGGTAGATTGGTACTGAAGGGCACCCGGTTGCATGTGGGACAGGCTAGCAGGTAGTGCCTGTAAGGTATCGGTCGGTGACTTTTTGAGATCAATTGCTGCAGGCGATTTTGCTGTGAATTGATTCATGTAGTCTTGCAGATAGTCTGGCATTTTTTCAGGAGAAGGAATTCCATAGCTGAGTAATCGCACCCAGGTGGCGTTAACTTCTGCGATCGCTACTCGTTCTAGTGTTTCATCGGCTAATACTTTGCAAAATTCCATGTAGGTCGAGAACGAGGAGTTGACCAAATTGCCCAACCAGCAGCGAGCTTGAATGGTGTCATAGGTGGTGGCTTCGCCCAATAACCGCAGGCTCACACTATTGGTCACCATGCCAAATTCTCCGCTGAGAAAATCGGGAATCATTTTGTCTGCCATGCTTCGCATCGGCAATTCTCGAATTTTTCCAACCCAACTGATGTATTGTGACACGGTCACTTTACGGCTAATGCTGCATCCTTCTTTGAAGGTGACAGGAAACCGCTTCTCGTAGACGGGCTGATGTTGCGGCCCATCTTCGGTGATTCGTGTGCGGTTTTCGCCAGGACGAATAATCCCGTAAGGGTCGGTGGAAGGGGCATTTTCTATCTGGAGCGCATTTGTTTGAAGCGCATTTGTTTGAAGCGCATTTGTTTGAAGCGCATTTGTTGGAACTGGCTCAACGGATTTAGCTGCGGGGAGTTCTACAACCAAAGCCAGCATTCGCTCTGGATATCGGGTCAACTGTACTGGCAGCGTCAAAATATAGATGGCCGTCTGCGCTGTCTGAGCCTGTAACAAAACAGCGCGACCTTTCCGCTTGTGGATATGTAGGGTGGCCTCTAGCCCATTGAATGCTTTATGAAGTGCCTCTAGCGCTGACCAAACCCGCATGCCCGCGATATTTTGATCATCGCCTGAGGCGACCAACTGCTCGATAATGGTGAGGCGTGCAGTGCTCAACAACGCGGCCCAATCTTCTGAAGAACGCGGCTCTATCTGTTCGATATCGCAACCTTGAGGCGTGCTAGAAACACTACACAGGCAGTAATGCTCATCATGGGAGATTGAGAGTAAGGTCGGTGTGTCTAGATCTTGGAAGGCTTTTCCACTCAGATAGGGTTTACCTGAGCGTTGGTTTCGAATGGTGAAATCAAGGGTATCGACTGATGAGTTGGGGGCAAAGATTTGGCTAAGTGCTTGTTCCACAATAAGCTTTTCAACAGAGCGCCGCTTTTTTTTCGGTTGTGTTCCAAGCGCTGGTGCATAGGTCAATGCAACTTTGGGGACGACTACACCCACCTGCTGAGCAGCGGTGGTGAGAGCGGTTTGAATCGCGGTGTGATCTCGCTGGGCGGGATGTGCCAATTCGGCAGCCGTGGGATTTTCGGGATGCGCTTCTAAAATTCGTAGTCGATATCCCTGTAGATGTTCAACAATAGTGCCCGCATCATCGGTGGCGATGACTTCACAAATGTACTCTTGGTCAACCTTTTCGTTCAAGATTGCTGTGATAATCCGGCGACCTTCTGCTTTGATGGGATCTTGGCAGAGGTCTATCCGCTGAATTTCGACTGGAAGACAAATGTCTTGAGGAATGTTGAGCTGCATGCATTGCAGCAAAACATCTCTTAGATAGGGGTCACCCAGTAGTAATTTACTTCCATGGCCTATGGGGAAACCGGTTTCTACTAAGTCTGCGGAGGTCTTGGCATGGGATTCTAGGAGGCTTTGCTCTCGACTCAGGGAAAAGATTCCATCTATCTGTTGAAATAGTTCGCCCTGGAATAACAAACTACCGTAAAGATCTCTTTTGGGCTCAATAGCTAAGGGCTTGCCCAATTTCTGTTTTATTTTTTGGCTGGGCTGCTGCTCTCCCAGTATCAAGGTGGCGCAGAAGTGGTCGATTCTAAAGCCTGTTTGTTCGGTGCGAATGCCGATTTGAACGGCCCGCTCTCCATGACTGGTGAGTTCGGTGACTTCGGCTTGGATTTCAATTTCTATGCCAGTGTCTGGATTGACCACAATGGGGCGACGCAAGGAAATATTTTCGAGGCGAATAATTGTGGGGTTGGATTCTCCGGTCACAACTGCTGCGGCTTGAGCCATTGCCTCTAGGCCAAAGACGGTTGGGAAGAGATAGGAACCTCGCCAAATGTGATCTTTGACATAGAGATCTCTTTCTAAGTTCAGATGGGTTCGAACAGTCAGCTCTACTCCGGGTTCGAGATACTGGATCTGTTCTATAAACCGCATCTCTTCGGTGGGGATTGTGGGGAGGGGCGACCAGGTATCTAAACCGCCTAAACGGGCTGCGATCGCAACTTGTTGAACGGCTGGGTCATAGTGGAATAACCGCAAACACCGTTCAATTCCTTCTTGGGGAGAGATGGCCCCAATGCCCATACGCTCAAGATTCTTCACGCTGCCCATGCGGGCCCCCATGCCGACTTCATTCCAAACGCTGTAGGCCAGCGAGACGACCTGGGTTTTGGGATGAAAACTTGAGAACTGCCGCAGAAGGAGGGATAGTGTTTCGTTGGCAAAGCCATACCAACTGTTGCCAGGCATACCGGTGATGCCAATGATAGAGGTAAAGGCCAAGAAGATCTTGGGCGGACAGTCAGACAGGGCCTGTAAGAGATTTTGAGCGCCGATGAGTTTTGGAGCTACCTCCTTTTGGGCGGCGTCCAAACTCACCTGTTCGACCCGGCGGGGGGTGTTTAAGCCAGCCCCATGGATCACGCCAGTGACTGGGCCTAAATCTGATTGAACAGATTTAATCAAGTCTGCGACAGCTTCGGGATCAGCAATGTCACAAGCGTAGTATTGAACCGACATGTCTTGCTGCTGATATTTGCCTAATGTATCGGCGATTTCACGCTGACCGCTGGTCAAATTAGTGCCTATTGCATCGGTTGGCAGCGCAGAGCGTCCGACCAAGGCCATTTTAGCTCCGGTAGATTGTGCGATCGCAAAGGCACATTCAGCCGTAATCCCCTTTGCACCCCCCGTTACTAGGATCACATCCTGATTAGACCAGCTGTGATTACGCGGCGTGTAGGCAATGGGTTGGTCTAGTCGCGATTGGGGTACTCGACGAACTTGATGGGCATCGTAGCCCGCTGTCACAATTGGCTTTGCCCCAGACAGCTCTGCAATCACCAAGTCAGCACTTTGATCGGGGGACAAGGCAATGGCGAGGTCTATTACTCTAACGCGCAGGGATGGGCGCTCTAGGTGCAAGCTGCGGGCAAAGGCAGCAGCACAGCACACTTCGGGAGAGAGGACTGAAGAATCTGTAGAATCTGGGTCTATAGAATCTGGGTCTATAGAATCTGGGCCTGTAGAATTCGGACCTGTGCCAAAATAGCCGCCGCCAAACTGGACATAGGCCACACAGGTATTTTGGGTAGCATCCGCCAGGGTGGTGATGCCCTTGAGCCGGGCGATCATGTCTTTTAAGGGCAGAGGCGTTAACGCTAAGGGTGAATCTGTGGGCTGAGGAAGAACGGCAATAATATGAGTACAGCCAGTCTCCACTGCTGCCGTTTCAGATAAGATTTCGGTAAATGTAGAGTGAAAAATATTGCCACCCAATGAGGCAAGATGGGTGGCTAAGGCAGTCACAATCGGGCTGTCGGAATCATCTGCAACTAGCCGGACTTTGGCTTGAGACCAGTCTTCGGGCGCGTGGTCGGGGAGAGCCGCTTCTACATAGTCAATGGCAAAGTTTCTTACCCATTTGCTAAAGGATGAGGCAACAGGCTGATCGCTTGACCCACTGGACTTGACGGAATTGGCGGCGACTGTAACTGCTGGTGTTGGCGTTGCGGCAGCCTTTAGGGTAGACACGACATCTGCCAAGGTTGCATTGGCCAATGTGGAGGGGTCGAGCTGACCATCAATGCCTAGTTGCTTAGCTGCTTTGGCCACTAGATCGGCGGCTTTAATGGAATCGAGGTTTAAATCATCCAACAGCCGCATATCCATCGCTAGTGAAGACTGGGGAAAGCCTGTGTTTTCTTCTATCAAGCTCAAGATCATCTGAGAGACATCGTTTGTGGCCAGTGCCTGGGGAACGACGGCGGCAAAATGCGAATGTGCTGAAGATTCGGCTGTGGTTGGTGGGGCTGTGGTTGGTAGGGCTGTAGCTGATAGAGCTGTAGCTGGTAGAGCGGCACTGATTACTTGGGCCGCTTCTGCTAGCGTCACGTTAGCCAAAGCCGCCGGATCTAATTTACCTGTTACGCCAAAGGCTTTGGCAGCAGCGGCGATCACTTCTCCCGCTTTAATGGAATCTAAATTCAGATCGTCAAGCAGTCGAGCATTTGCTGTAATGCTTTCCTTTGGATATCCAGTTTTATCGACAATCAGGTTCACTAGCGTGGCGATTACCTGATCGTGAATGTTCTGAGGTGAGGGCGCTTCAGGTGAGGGCGCTTTAGATACAACAGAGGCTGATGGCGAGGCTGAGTCAACGACAGCTACTGTTGTATTGGATGAACCGTTTGATGAATAGCCATTTGATGAATAGCCATTTGATGAATAGCCAGCATGATGCCCATTTTGAGCATGACCATTATTCTCAGTTGAGTTATAGTGACCCTTACTGTGACTGCCATTACCGTGACTACCATTATTGTGACTGCCATTACTGTGACTGCTATCGCTCGCATGGCCATTATGCCGATTTGTCGCAATGTGATCAACAACTTTATGGTTAGGCAGGGTTCGCAAATCAGCACGGATCACCTGGGCTAAAAAATCACCTCGGGTTGCAAAGTATTGAGAGAGCAGCTGCAGCATTTCCCGCTCGGCGTTGTTGTTACTCATGATGTTTAACTGTTTGTTTAACTGTTGAAGAAAAGGGCGAAAGCTTCATATCTGCCTGGATGATTTCAGCCAGAAAATCTCCCCGGTGGGTGAAATAGTCTGAGAGAACATTAACCAGGTCGTCATTAGATAGTTGATCAGCAGCATGGAGCGCTGGGGCACCATCAGTAGCTACGGCCGGAAGATTTTGATGAGAATAGGTAGGAGGATAGGACGCTGTAGCAAATGGCTGAGTTTCTGGAACATGGAGCGGATTTTCGCAAGGATTGCCGATAAAGACCCGTTCTGATGGAGAAACATAGGGCCGAACCATCCGATTTTCGAAAACCTGCGACCAATTAAGAGACCCTCCATTAACAAAGAAGTAACCTAATAATCGGTTCAGGCTCAGTGAGTCGCCAACTTTTGCTTCTACCGAGAAGCATTGGGGTGAGTGACCATTGGGATCGGCTTGGGCAATATTAGCCTGGGCGAGTTTCGATAATACCTTTCCTGTTCCTACTTCGATCATGAGGTCGCACATAGGAGAGAGGGTGTTAATTAGCGAGATGAAGTCAACTTGGGAGGTGAGTTGCTGTGAAAAATAGTCATGTAGCTTCGTCCCAGGCTGCACAGGTTGTCCAGTCATCGCTGAAATGATGGGGATATCAAGCGGTGCCAAGTGAGTAGGAATGGGGGCATTGGCTTTAATACGATCAGAGGCTGCTTTTACTAAATCAGAGTGGAAAGCATTGGCAACTGCCAGATGACGCGCGTAAATATCTCGTTTTGCGGCGAGTTGGAGAATCTGTTCAATACTATCGGTATGCCCTGAGACAACGGTTTGTTGAGGATGGTTGATATTAGCAACGACTGCATATCCTGAGACTTGTTGCAGCAAGGCTTCTGCTGTGGCGCGATCGCACCCCAAGCTCACCATAGAACCGGCGGTTTCCTCAGGCAGGATGGTTGCCTTGCCGCGAACTGCGGCAAACTGCATCAAGGTTTTCGCATCATAGGCCCCCGCAGCATAGAAAGCTGACAGAGCGCCTAAGCTATGACCGCCTACGGCAGCGGGCTTAATTCCCAACCTTGTTAGATATTGATGCCAAACCAGAGATGAAAAACAAATGGCCGCAGGCGCAATGTCTGCGCGGGTCAATGCCTGCATCCAGGTTTCTAATTCTGTTGGATCTGCGGCTCGTTCAGTAGGGCGAAAAATATAGGGACTAAGGGCTTCACAGCCAATTTCTTCTAGCCATTGATCAGCCTTTTCAAGCAACGCTTGAGCCCAGGCATGTCGCTCTACCAGTACCCTTGCCATATTGATCCGTTGCGATCCCTGTCCTGGGAATAAAAGTGCAACGCGATCGCGCTGGACAGAATGGCTCAGCCAGACATCCCGAGAAAACATTTCTTGCTGAGCCGTGAGCAAAGTGCCCGGCTGACAGGGATTGTTTTGAGCTAAATTCTGCAACCGACTGAGTTGCCGAACCAAATCCTTAGGGGAGTTGGCAATTACCGCAGCTCTAATGGGATGCTGATCATTCACCTGCGCAGCTAGGTAAGCAGACAGATCTAGCATTTCAGCGAGAGAGAGATCTCCAACATCAAGAGACAGAGTGGTTACTTTTTCCAACAAATCAGACAGCGTTGCAGCGCTAAAAACAAACACTTCTGTTTCCTGATGAGATACCATCAGGGCGCGCGCTGGCAAAGTTGGCTTTAACCGATCTCTGGGCGCATCTGCCGAGGTCATAGTGACATGGCAATTGATTCCCCCAAAACCCATCGCCGAGACCCCTGCCGTAAGAATTTCGTTGGGATCTCGCACTTCTCCCTGGAGAATGGGGTAGAGCGCTTGAGCGACTGTATTAAAGACAGGATTGGGGTCTTGACAGCCGCAGGTAGGTGGCAAAATGCGTTGATTTAAGGCAATGACGGTTTTAATAAAGCCACCGACACCAGCCGCCGCCTTGGTATGCCCAACCAAAGATTTAAAGGAGGTCAAACCTACTTTGCGAGGTGAAAGCGCGCCATCAGCCGCTAGGGTTAAGGCAATCCCTTCGATTTCTGTGCGATCGCCCACAGGGGTGCCAGTGCCATGGCCCTCAATGAAATCTAGCTGATGGCTGCTGTACCCAGCTCGCTCGTAAGCCCGCCGCAGGGCATTCGATTGGCCCACTTTAGACGGTGCTGTAATGCCCCCTTTACCGTCCGAAGAAATAGCCCAGCCATTCAAGAGCGCATAGACATAATCCCCATCTCGCCGAGCATCTTCTAGGCGCTTCATCACCACACAGCCACAGCCTTCTCCCGGAATAAATCCGCTGGCCCGACGGTCGTAAACGGTCATATCCTGAGCCGTTAAGGCCCCCACTTTGGCAAATCCAATCAGTTCAAAGGTGTCGAGACTGACATCCACGCCGCCTGCTAAGGCCAGATCTAAATCACCACTGACCAAAGCATTCGCCGCAGTTGCGATCGCAATCAGAGAGGATGAACAAGCGCCATCAACGGTATATCCTCCCCCTTGAAAATTAAAGAAATTACAAACTCTGCCTGCGATCGTATTCGACAGCCCACCAGCCAATGAATCTTCGGTAATCGGAGAGAAAGCCGATTTATAGACTTCCTCCATCAAAGCGACCAACTCTTCTATCTCTAAGTCAGACATGCCCTTGGCGACTGCGGCTGCACGTAGGGCTCGCCTCACAAATGGCCAGCGCAAACGCACTGTCGTAGAACGAGTTTGCTCTCCAGTCAAGGTGTTTCCCAGAATAAAGCCGGTGCGTTCTGTCGGAACCGTTTCTCGCGTGTAGCCAACATCTTCGAGGGCTTTTAGGGCTGTTTCAAGTGCCAACCAGTGAACAACATCGGTGGATTCGAAAGTTGTTTTGGGAATACGTCGCTTCACCCAATCGAATTCAAAACCGTCAATGACCGCTGCGCGATCGCCATAGGTTTTGTCAGGAACGCTTGGATCAGGATCATAGTATTCAGAGATAGGTAGTCGCGTGTTGAGAGATCTTCGAAATTGCTGCCGCTTAGACAGAATATTTTCCCAAAGCGACATTAAATCACTCGCTCCAGGGTAATAGCAACCAATGCCAACAATTGCAATCTTTGAGGCAGAATCGTTTAATTTCAATTGAACTCTGGTTGACTGAAGCATCGGGAATCATTTAACTCTTTTAAAATTAAATATGTTGAGCAGACTATTTATTCAAAGCGATCGCTACTATGAAAAACAAACTTTTGAAAAACTTTTTGAAAAAACTTTAAGATAGCAGTGTTCTTTCTTATTAATTAATTCATCTACAAAATGTTGTTCCGGCAGCTTTACTTAGCTACTCAAAGAAAGACGATTCCTCTGCTAAAATTGTTGCACAGAAGAAAACTTATATTCTCGCTAATCAACCAATCAATTAATATGCTTTACAGTCAAACCCAGTTGAGCGTCCAAACCTAATTGAGCGTCTCTCAATCTACATCTTGTAATTTAGATCCGTTCAAAACGCTTGTCGCCGCCTAGAATAGAATCTAAAAAGTCAACTCATAAAGAGAAAATAGAAGAGGGAGTTGATTTACGGCACATTTACGGCACAACAAAGGCTTAGACTTAAAACCATTTTAAAGAACTGCGTAAGACAATTAATCAATTAATCAATTAATCAATTAATCAACTAATAATTAATCAACTAATATAGTTAACAAACTACATTAGTTAGTGAAACCATGTTTTACTCCGTATATATACTTTCTAGATAAGGTACACTATGTGATAAATAAAACAATGCTCTGTGCGTATGAAAATGCAACAAATAGTATGTTGCTCAAGTACGGGAAATGTTATTGACCTTTAAAACAGCTCTCAATAAGCTGCAAGATAGGCAATATCAAGATACTGAAAAAAATGCTTTACCTTTCTTTGGTAATATCCGAGCTTCTCATCGTTCAAAGGATCACTTTTGCTTGTGTATCCTAAACTTCAATTTCCAACTCCTCAATCCCAAAAGTTCTGACCTCAAGATTCCAACTTGAGGCTCCTATTAAGAGTTTCCTACTAGGTCTAAGGGAATGAGGAGGCTTCAACCAGTTATCAATTGAGATGTAGTTAGCAGCTGCAATGTCACTGAGATGCCCCATCTGTACAAAAAATCATTGCCTTCATCATTTTCTTTCTGCTGTAAAGTATATTTACATATAAAGATTTACGACAAAAGCTACGGCAGCTATGCTATCACCCTAAGTCTGCTGACAGATTGACTGTTAGCGAGCTGCCATTGGCGCCAGGAACCAACTTAGCAGCAACCTGTTCGTCTCCTGTCCAGAAGACGCCATCGGCTCCAGCCGTATATAGGGGCACAACAGAACTACTCGAATAGGTTAAATTCAATTGGTCTTGAGAAAGTAGATTGCCAGAAAACTCGCTCTCAACAACAATGGGCGCCTTATTTCGGAGTGTGCCATTAGGGGCATCTTGAATCTCCAGAAATATCTTATAAAAAGACTTAACCTCAGTGCCAGAACTCAGTAAATCGTCCGATACCAGGGAGAAAACACCTCCGGAGGCTAAGGAAAGAGGAGGTGTGTCCTCATCGGTAATAAACTTTAAATCGGGAGTTCCATCTCCAATATTTACAGTGATATTATCTCCAATGGGTGTTTGCCCTGTCGAGCGTGAGCTGACAATTTCACTTTTACTGACATCATATTTGCCATCAAACTTACCAACAGTCCCCAGTAGTGGGTCATTTTTAATAGCATCTTTAGATCTGCCAAAAATAATTTGACTGTTGCCAGTGATTTCTGTGGTAAAAGCTGGGTCATCATTTACCGGATTAAAGCCAACTGTAAGCGTGATTTTATTTGAAAAATCGACAATAGCGCCTTGTCGAGTGACCTCTACATTGTCAGGTTTGTGCTTGTTAAACAAAGGATGCGTAAACCTTCTTGGCAAAGGTGGGAAAGCTCCTCTACCAAACCCAAATCGGTTTTCCTCAAAAATATTTGACAGAGAAGCCTTTCTAAAGTTTGACAGAGAAGGTTTTCTAATTGATGACTTACCTAGCCAATCAGAATGAAAACTATTTCTCCCAAAAGTGCGGCCATCAAAAGTGTGGTTATCAAAACTATTTCTCCCAAAAGTGCGGCCATCAAAAGTGCGGCTGCGACTATATGTATTTGATCGAATTTTAGAAAACAAGGAACTTAGCATACTGCCGAAAATCTCCGAATAAACAGTTTATGCTCCTTTATCGTAAGCGCTTATGCACTTGTTCTCCTATAAATCATCTGTCAAGATGTTTAAATCTCTCTTAAAGCCTCTTTGTAAAAGTGTAAAAATAAAATTGAGGAAGCCCTCGCTCCATAACTTATCCAATAAAATTTAATGCATAAGGAAAGCGACGGTGAATAGCCAGAGTCTTAACAGCCAGAGTCTCAACAGCCAGAGTCTCAACAGCCAAAGTCTTAACTTATTTTAAATGCCAAGAGAGTAATATACATGTAATTAATAGTAGTAGGAATTAGTGGGAATAACAGAAAAAATAAAAATAAAGAATCTTCAAAACCGTTTAAGAACAATTGATTGACAAGATTAGGTTTGAGTCAAAAACTTCCAACAATCGATTGCAAAACAGAAAATAGTCCCTAATCTAACTTCAAAGTTTAGCCAAAGATAAGCCCATAACTTCTGAAAAATCAATAACATTTTTCACACTTGATTCACTTACTATTTATTACATTTGAATACATAAAAACCGCTGTTTTTTATATCACATGATGTAACTTAAGACTAAGTACATGTACGGGGGTGAAAAGTTGGCGAAAAGCTACAGTTGCTAAACACTACAGTTGCTAAACAGTTGTTAGGTGATTTGTTGAATTGAGTTTGGGCTCTCATTACGCTCAGAAGCTAGTCATTACGCTCAGAAGCTAGTATAGAGAACTCGCTTGATAGGAAGTCTCAAGCCTAAATAGAGCCATTATTAGGTTTTACATGGCAAAGTGCAGAATTCAAAGCACGCAACGCACGGAATTCAAAAAGCGCGAACTCTCAGTTGTTTTTACTGCTGAATTAACTTGATGGATGACTGTTACTTCATGGTGTGTTTCATAGCGGCTACTCCAATAGGCACTACAGCCGTAGTCAAAACTATCAAACCCTGTCGTAAATAAAAATGGAGTAAAAATTGTGAGATTTTCAAATGTTTTATGCCTAACCGGCACTTTAATGCTTGCTTTTGCCACAAGTGGGCAAGCTGCCACGTTGTCGATCAATATCGACAATCTTGCCACAACTGATGGTGCGGTGGGGTGTGCATTATTTAACGCTCCTGAAGGCTTTCCGAACGATTACATCGCTGTTCCAAACCAGCTGGTTCAGCCTCAAGAAAATGGCACAGCCTATTGTGAGTTTTCAAACTTATCCCCTGGTACTTACGCTGTCTCGGTGATGCATGATCTGAACAGTAATTTGACACTCGATACTAACTTTTTCGGTATTCCTCGTGAGGCCTGGGGGGTATCCAATAACGTGCGGCCAGCTTTATCTGCACCCTCCTTTAACTCAGCACGGTTTGAACTTAATGGTGATAAGACCATAAATATTACCTTGGACAAATAAAAGGAGTCCATAAAAAGTCGAAAGTGCGAGCCTGGCAAGGTGAAATTTGATACTAGGGAGCGAAGATCGAATAGATTGCCTATTCGTCTAGTTCTAATTTAGTATTTTCCCTCAACCTCTTAAAGAGAGATTGAGGGAAAGGCTGTTGAAGTGTCGGTATATAGTCAATTTATCCAACTCTTGTTTCGAATGATTTTATTGTTCGCTTAAGTAGAATTCATCGGTAATAACTTCACCAGCAAGACGGCGAAAAAGCTCTCAAATCCTTGTGGGAGAAATCATTTGGTCGTCTTTGACTGATTGTAAAGAATCTTGCGCCGTAAGATTCTTTACCGTTGCCAATAAAATCTAATGCTCATGTTTTGATGTTGTTATCCCGGTTGCTGAATTCTACTGCCTTGGAGTTTTAGCAGTTAGCCTTTTCGCAAAAAAAAATGGGAACAAAGGTATTGTTGTCATTGTCTTGTTTGACTACCTGACTGAACTCATATTTGACTCTTTTGGATATTGACATGACGAGTCCCAATTTCGAGATTAGTTCTTTCGAGATTAGTTCTTTCGAGACTAATTCCTTCGAGATTGATTCTTTTGAGACTGATAACTTCGAAATTAATAATTTCGAGACTGGCATTTTTTAGAAGTTATCTTTCAAAAATTATTTTTCAGACGTAAAAAATCTGGGGATGCGCCATGTAATGTCCGTGCTTCTTGAACTGGCAATCATTTATTGGTTTTTTACCTGTAAAAAGCCTTGAAATACTCAAGGTGCTAGCTGGAGTTGCATAAGAGTACATGAATTAGCTTTATGCCCTTAGGTTGATGTTAAACGCTTGAAAAGTAAAGGAATGCCACAGAAGATGAGTTCTTACGAAAATCCCATAGCTGTTGTTGGAATGGCCTGCCGATTTCCAGGTGGTCTAGATAATATTTCAAAGCTGTTGAAAGCTCTAGAAAACAGATACAGTGCAATTGATACTGTGCCTTCTGAGCGATGGAATGTTGATTTCTATCATTCTTCAAACCCTGGTGTAAAGGGTAAAGCTTATATGCACCGAGGTGGGTTTTTGAAACATGATGTTACAAAATTTGATCCGTCATTTTTTGGGATTTCTCCCCGTGATGCAGAAAATATGGATCCTCAGCAGAGACTTCTGTTGGAGGTTGTATGGGAATCTTTTGAAAACTCTGGTTTAGTGCTGCCAAATTACGCTGGAAAGCCTGTTGGCGTTTATATGGGCGGGTTCATGCTAGATCATATGATCACGCAAATGAGCACGGCTAATCGCACCATGATTAACCAGCATACGGCTACTGGGATGATGATGACGATGTTGTCAAACCGGATTTCCCATGTCTTTGATTTTCGAGGGCCCAGTTTATCTATTGACACGGCTTGTTCTTCTTCTTTAGTGGCTTTTCACTACGCTTGCCAAGATATATGGCGTGGAACGACCCAGATGGCTGTGGCAGGAGGGGTCAATATTATGTTGCGCCCTGAGTATCCTATTGGTATGTGCAAAGGTCAGTTTCTGGCACGCGATGGAGAATGTAAGTCTTTTGATTCGCGGGCAGATGGGTATGGCCGAGGAGAAGGGGCTGGTGTTGTCTTACTTAAGCCGCTAGCGGCCGCGCTTGCCGATGGTGATCCTATTTTGGCGACGGTCGTGGGTACTGGTAGTAATCAAGATGGCCATACTCCTGGAATATCTATGCCGAATGGAGAGGCTCAAAGCGCGCTCATTCGGGATGTTTGGGAACGTTATCAGATTGATCCCACCCTCGTGAAATATGTTGAATGCCATGGTACGGGTACCGCAATTGGAGATCCCACTGAAGCTCAGGCGATCGGTTCGACCTACGGAATGGCGAGGAAAGAGATTGATCCAGTTGTCATTGGTTCCATCAAGAGCAACATAGGGCATACGGAGGCAGCGGCGGGGATTGCCGGTGTGATTAAAGCGGTATTAACGTTGATGCATCGGCGTGCATTACCGCTTGCCAATTTACAAGAGCCGAATCCAAATATTCCTTTCCGGGATCTGAACCTCCGACTCGCAGATGATCTCATCTCGTTGAGTGAAGAGGATGAGCAGTTCTGTGTGGCGGTAAATTCTTTTGGTTATGGTGGAACCAACGCCCATGCAGTGCTCCAAACGGCTCCTTCAAAAACCGTCCAGCAGCTTTCTGAAATGTCTCAGCCTGGATCTCATTCTGAGGTGCAGCTCAGTATCAGTCAGGAAGAATCGCATGACAACCCGTTGCTGACGCCTCAAGCACAACCATTTCCTGTTCATTTTTTACCGCTGTCTGCGCGAAACCCTAAGGCGATAGGTGTTTTAGCCGGTCAGTATGCTGAGCAACTACGAGGGGATGTTTCTCTAGCAGATTTTCTATATTCAGTTTCGTTTAGGAGGGTGCATCTTCCCCATCGAGCTGTGGTGAAAGGTTGCGATCGCAATCAACTCATTGCAGCCTTAGAGGTGCTGGCCAACAATGAAGAAAGCGATGACATTGTGCAGGGTTTGCAGCCTTTCCAAGGCAAACGTAAGCCAGTGTTGGTGTTCACAGGGATGGGGCCCCAATGGTGGGGCATGGGTCAAACGCTTTATCACACAATGCCTATTTATCGGGCAGCTGTAGAGGAGGCCGATGCAGCCTTTCAAGCAGCGGCTGGCTTCTCCATTTTGGCTGAAATGCTCAAGGATGAAGAAACTTCTGAAATCTCACGCACCGAAATCGCTCAGCCAGCTAACTTAGTGTTACAGATTGGGTTATTGGCAGTTCTACGCGCTGCTGGTGTTGAGCCAGGCGCAGTGGTGGGCCATTCCGTAGGAGAGCTCGGTTCTGCCTATGCCGCAGGTGTGCTGACCTTAGCAGAGGTCATGACAGTTGCATACCACCGCAGCCGCCTTCAAGCCACCCGAGCAGGCACAGGCGGAATGTTGGCAGTGGGACTGGGTAAAGAACAAGCTTTAGAGCGAATTGCCCACTGCTTGGATCGGGTTGCGATCGCGGCGGTCAATGGTCCCTCAAACGTCACCCTGTCAGGAGATATCCATGAGCTAGAGGCCCTAGCCGCTGCACTCAACGCAGAAGAGATTTTCCATCGGCAGTTAGCGGTTGAGGTGCCCTACCACAGTCCGATGATGGATCCGATTAAGGACGAAATGCTCCAAGCCCTCGCGCATATTTCTCCTACAGAGCCTCAGATTCCTCTATATTCAACGGTGACAGGTGAACAGGTTGTCGGCATAAGCTACGATGCCGACTACTGGTTCCTCAACACGCGCCAATCGGTAGAGTTTTCAACCGCGATTATGGCCACGCTCGAAGATGGATTTAATACCTTCTTGGAAGTAGGCCCGCATCCAGTTCTGGCCAATTCCATCCGCGACTGCATTCAGGCGTTGGATAAAGATTGCCGAACCATTTTCACGCTCCGCCGAAAAATGCCCGATCAGGTCACCCTTTATCGGGCCATTGCCGGAATCTATGCCAGCGGTTGTGAACTCGATTGGAGTATTCACAATGGCGGCGGCCAGTGGGTGCCCTTGCCCAACTATCCTTGGCAGCGTGAGTATTTGTGGTTAGAAAATGAGCGAGCGACTCAGGAACGGATTGCACCTATCGAGCATCCCATACTGGGTTTGCAGGAAGCGCCCGCAACGCCTGCTTGGCGCAATGATATTGACCATGAGTCGCTCCGATATCTTCAAGATCATGTGGTGACGGGTGTCCCGATTTTACCGGCAGCAGCCTACATAGAATCCTTGTTGGAGTTGGCTAGTCTCCAAACTGATCAAGAGGCCACCTTGATCATTCGGGATCTAGAGATTATGGCACCCATGCTGATTTCAGAAGATCGAGGCCTAGATGCAGTCACCCTCTATGATTCCTTTACTCGATTGGCAACCATTCGGAGTTTAAAGAATGGATCTCTCGGAGAGGGGCAACTGCATATCACCGCAAAGATTTCGACGGCGGCCAACATCACACCGAAGCCGCTAGATCTGCAAAAGTTGTTAACGCAGGTAACCGATCAAGTTAAAATCGCTGAATTTTACCAGCAACTCGATCGACTCAACTTAAGCTATGGCCCCGCCTTTCAGACGGTCAGAACGATGCAGGTGAGTCGCAAACACCGTCAAGTGTTAGCTCGCATTGAAATAGATCCGAGTCTATCGGTGCCAGATCAGCTCACGGGCTACAAGATTCACCCGACGGTTTTAGATGCCTGTTTCCAAACCCAAATCGCATTGCTCGAAAGCCTAGAAAATACCTATTTGCCAACCGGTTTCCAGGAAATGTGCGTTTATGTTTCACAGACGCCTACTCAAGTGTGGTGTGTGTGTGACCTTGTAGAACAAACAGCGCAGCAAATAGATTGCAATATCACCTTGGTGGATGATGAGGGCCAGGTGCTAGCGGTTATCCGAGGCATGCGATCAACCTCGACTGGCCAGCAAGCGCGTACTGATCGTTTTGGCGATCTCGTTAAGCGACAAATTTTGGCCTATGAATGGTCGTATGGCGAAGCGTTGACTGAACCTAAACGGTTGGGTTATTGGCTCGCAGTTGGGACGGATGCTGAAACTACTCAACTGGTCTGTGAGAAGTTGGAAAACTATGGTGTTATCCAAGCGCTTCCGGTGGTTTTAGAAGGTCAGGGTGCTGCCAGTATAGAGCAGGCAAAATCTGCCTTGAAGGCACATTCAGAGCTAGACGGGATTGTCTTTCTCAATGGTCTATCATCTCTACCAACTTCAACAGATCCGACGGCAGAAAGCGCGATCGCAACCTTAATTGCCTTCTCTCAAGCACTGATCCAAAACAACTATGAGCGTTGGCCACGGGTATACGCGGTGACCCAATGTGCCTTTGCCGTCAGCGAAGCGGAGACCTCCATTTACCCTGGGCAATCTGCCATCAATGGATTTGCCAGAGTTGCCTTTAATGAATTGGAAGGGCTCCGGTTCAGTTCCATAGACTTGCCAGCCAAACTATCAACAGATATTTGGGATAGCCTAGCGATGGAACTGCTCTGCGATGACATCCATGACGAGGTAGCCTTGCGGGGCACATTGCGATTGGTCAGTGAACTGACAGATAGCAACGTTCTCTTCGAGGATCGAATTTGCTACACCGGCCTTGATGACGCCCATCCGATTGATGTTCGCCCTGTTAGGCCAGAGGTTGAGAGCGTTGGCGTATCTAGGATTTTAGAAAAATCACCCGCTTCACTGGGTGAAAATGACATTCAGCTAAGAGTAGAAGCGACCCTCGCTCCCTATCAATTACTCCTTGACACATCAGAAGCACAGAATGCAGAGCCGCTAATAGCGGTTGTCGGAGAAGTCCTTGCGGTAGGCTCTCAAGTGAGTGATCTTACGCCAGGGATGCGCGTTTGTGGGTTTGCCCCCGTTGATGTCACCAGTCATTACACAGGGCCTAGAAATCAGTTTTATTTACAATCCATTGACCCAGCCACAAATGCCATCAGTCTGGTCAGCACCGTGGGATTAGCCACGCGGGTGCAGCTAGCCATTTCACGCATTGACATCGTTGATGCTGTGACCGCTCTAGTCTATGCCGATCCGTTGGGGTTAATGATAGCTGATGAGCTAGAACGGCAAGGCTTGAAGGTCACGCTGATTTCAGATGCTGTCGAGAAGCTGGAATTTAAGGTTGTTGATCGCTACACCGTCTTTGCCCTCTCACCAGAGTCTCTTTATGAGGCGACGACTCAAGCCACTAGAGGGCGAGGGTTCGATCTATTAGTGATTCCTGTTCAGCAATGGACCCAATCTTTTGATTTTAGTTCGCTTTGCAGTGGTGGCAGCCTTATTGATACCGATGCCACCGCATATCCGTTGACCCTCAAATACCACCAAATTGCCCGTACCGATCTAAAGCTATATTTACAGCGCCCTCAGCGGTTAGTAAAAGCCTTGGCCGCAGCGATAGAGCAGTTTGAAAAGTCTCTCATTGCGCCTAAACGCAGCTTAGAGGTCTCTGTGCATGATATTGCCTGGCAAAAACTGGGATTATCCAGCAGTGTTCCAAATGTTGCACTGACTTTTAACACCCAGGGACAGGATTTGCCCGTTGTCAAAGCTGATAAATCAGAATTTGACACCACTGGCACCTATTTGATTACGGGTGGATTTGGGGGATTTGGCCAAAAAACCGCCGAATGGCTCGTTCAAAAAGGGGTTAGCTTTTTAGTGTTGACAGGCCGCGCAGGGGCCAATACTCCTGAACGGCAGGCCTTTGTACAGCAGTTGAGCGATCTCAAAGTTACAGTCAAAGCAGCGGCTTGCGACACCTCGGATCTTTCTCAGCTGACAGATTTGTTTGCCGAGATTTCTGAGACCATGCCGCCGCTCAAAGGGGTTTTTCACTCAGGTGCTTTAATCCTTGACCAACCCATTGAAGATATTGATCTCAATACCTTCCATCAGGTGATGCGCAGTAAGGCTCTGGGCGCTTGGAATTTACATCAAATCACGCAGAACATACCGTTGGATCACTTTGTACTTTACTCCTCAGTGGCAAATCTGGTAGGCAATACTCGTCAGGCCTCCTATAGTGCGGCTAACGGCTTTTTGAATGGCTTAGCGCATATGCGCCAAGCGCAAGGCCTCGCAGGTATTAGTGTGAACTGGGGCGCGATTTCAGATGTGGGTGTTGTTGCCCAAGATGAAACGCTAGAACAGTTCTTACGCTATACGGGCTTGAGAGGTATTGAGTCGGCAGAAGCCTTAAGTGTTCTAGATGTTGCGATCGCCCGGAACGTAACCCAGTTTGGAGTCTCTTTAATCTCTAGCTGGGCTGACTGGGCACGCTACGAAACCAGAGGAGCGACCTCTCCGCGATTCAAGACCCTGATTGCTAGCGATAGCGTTCAGCAAGACGACTCTGTGCGGAACTTGCTCATTGAAGAGTTGAGCCCATTGGCCCCCGATGAACAAGTCGAAGTCCTCGGACAGCTCATTGTCGAGATTGTGGCGTCAGTGCTCAAAGCAGATCCAGAGAGTATTTCTTTGGATGTGTCAGTGAGTCAGTTAGGTGTTGATTCCTTGATGGCAACCGAGTTACAGCTTCAACTAGAAGGAAATCTTGGGTTGAGTATCTCAATTATGGAACTACTGGGAGATGGCACGGTTCGCGCCTTTGCACGCAAATCTTTGGTCTCTTTATTTGCCCCTGTAGAAAGTTTGGTTTAGTGCACTGTGTGGTGTCGGCGGCTTTACTTTAGGCCGCTGATACCTTTTTGATCTCATTGATCTCATTTTTAACCCTCGTACATCATTCCAGGCATCTCAATGGATATCCAGTCAAAATTGACCCGTTTAAAGCAACAACTCAATTCAACGACTCAATCAAATGGTTACAATACGGCCACAATCAATCCATCTACCATCAACTCTCTCGTTTCAACCCCATCATTAACTCCATCATCAACTCCAGCCGTAGTTCCGCAACAATATTATGATCCGGCACTCTTCCCTGAGTATAAAGAGTTCACGACAATGGAGTGGTTTTATGAAAAGCAAAACTACACTCAAAACCTCTTCCGCAAACATGCCGGGGCTTCTGGTGCTACCGTCTCTATTGATGGACGCGAACTCATTAACTATTCAAGCTATAACTATTTGGGTTTAGCAAATGATCCCCGCGTAAAAAAAGCCGCTCAAACCGCCGTTGAAGAATTTGGGACAAGCACAGGATCTGGCCGCTCCATCACAGGCGAAGTTGCCCCCCATCAAGAATTTGAGAGAGAAATCTCTGAGATATTAGGGACCGAGGATGCGGTACTGTCGGTTGGCGGATATAGCACCAATACTTTCTCCATTGGCTATCTCTGTCGGGCACAAGATCTCATTATTTATGATGAATTGATTCACAATTCGGCTCTAACAGGCTGCAAATTAGCCGGTTCGCGACGTTTTAGCTTCCCCCATAACGATTATGATGCGTTGGAGAATCTGCTGGCAACGCATCGGTCTAATTTTGAGCGTGTTTTGATTCTCACAGAAGGCGTATACAGCATGGATGGAGACATCCCAGATATTCCTCGCCTGATTGAAATTAAACAGAAATATCAAGCCTTGCTGATGGTCGATGAGGCTCATTCCATGGGAGTCATTGGCCCCAACGGCTTAGGGGTGACCGATTACTTTAAAGTTTCAGGCAAAGAGATTGACATCTTGTATGGTTCTATGAGTAAGGCTTTTGGGACCTGTGGCGGATATGTGGCTGGGCCCAAACCACTCGTGACCATTTTAAAACACTATGCTCCGGGTGTGTTGCTCTATGGTGCCTCCCCAACCCCTGCGAATACGGCAGCTGGATTAGAGACGCTGCGAATTATGCGATCGCATCCTAAACTAGCCCAGCGGGTGCAGGCCAACGCCGCCTATTTCATTGAAAAAGCGCAAGCAGCAGGGCTCAACACTTACAACAGTAAAGGGTCGGGCGTTGTACCCATTATGACCCAAGACTCTGAACTGGCCCTCTGGCTCTCTGTCACACTGTTTGATCAAGGCATTTGCACTTACCCTATGCTCTACCCAATTGTCCCTAGAGATAAGTCTCGCCTGCGGTTTTTCATCAATACGAACCATACCCGTGAGCAAATTGATTACACCATTGACTGCATCGTCAACAATCTTCGGGTAGCACCGCCTTCTCAAGGGGTGATGTGAGCAAGCGACATACTTGTTCTGATACTTAACTTTGGATATCTGACGTAGACGCTTCGCTGTATTCCCATGAAACAAATTCAATTTAGTTCATTTGGCCGCCCTTGCTCAGTGGCCCGCTGCATTGATGTCCCCGACATTGAGAAACCTTCTGCCTGGGAGGTGGTGGTCGATATCGAGATGTTCCCTATTAATATCGCTGACTTAGCCATACTTTCAGGTGACTATGGCACCCTTCCTACACCACCTGCGACCGTGGGCCTAGAAGCAGTGGGGCGGGTTGCTGAATATGGCACCGCAATTAAGGACTTATCGGTGGGCGATCGCGTCTTACTCTTGGCCAATGATAATTGGTCAGAGCGGCGCAAAGTCAGCAGATCCGCTATCTACAAATTTTCTAGCGATATTGATCTCTCTCAATCTGCTCTGCTAAAAGTCAATCCTGCGACGGCTCATCTACTCCTTAAAAATTTTGCGACGTGGGAACCTGGAGATTGGCTGATTCACTCTGCTCCGCTTTCAAGTGTTGGCCAATGCATCATCCAGTTGGCTAAAGCTCAAGGCATTAAAACGGTCAATGTTGTTCATCGTCAAGGGATGAAGGATGAAATTTTAAAGCGGGGCGGGGATGTGGTCGTAGAAGACGGCCCCGATCTCAAAGAGCGGGTACGAGCCGCGATTGGGTTGGAGCCCATTCGTTTGGGCCTAGACGCAGTTGCTGGCCCTGGAATCCAACACCTTGCAGAATGCTTAAGTGACGGTGGACAGATCGTGAACTACGGCATGCTCTCAGGAGAAAGCTGTAGCTTATCGCCGAATCAAACCATTTTTCATAATATTTCGTTGAAAGGGTTCTGGCTCTCGAAGATTCTTAATCGACTGCCTCAAAATGAGAGAACAGCGCTTTTCGACACACTCAGTTATTTGGTTGCCCAAGATCAGCTCAAAATGGATATCGATTCCTACTTTTCAATCACCGACATTACCTCAGCTCTGCAACGAGCAGAACAAAGAGGGCGGCAGGGAAAAGTTCTCGTCTATACCCAGTTTGCACCCGAGGATATTGTCAATGCTTAAAAGAGATCCCTCAGCATTATGAAAACTATAGTTGTGGATGATGTCCAACAAAATCACGCGACAATTCAGAGATGTCCGCAGATACGTCCACAGATACGGCCTTTATGGGCAACCGCCCCTCAGATCGGACAGCCCACTGAAATTGCCACCGGCTTATGGTTACTGTCTCTGCCACTCTCAGCAGCGCTAGACCATATCAATGTGTATATCCTCGAAGACAATCAGGGCTGGACATTAGTAGATACAGGCAGTTGTGTTCCTCTGTGCCAATCCGCTCTGGAAAATGCCCTATCTCAGCCCCCCTTCGGCCATCGCCCTGTTACGCGTGTGATCACGACACACTTTCATCCCGATCACATCGGCTTAGCGGGCAAGGTCTGTGAACGGGGCGCAGTGCTGGTGACCAGTCGAACTTGTTGGATGCAAACGCGTCTCTTAACACTAGATGTACACCCTGTTGCTCAGCCTCATGAAATCCGTTTTGTGCAGAATGCGGGCATGAAAGGCATCGAACTCGAAGCCTTTCGCCGTCGATCACCCAGTAACTATGCCCAAATTGTATGTCCTATTCCAGCAGCGTATCAACGGATTTGTGAAGGAGATACTTTGCAAATAGGCGATCGCACTTGGACTATCCGAATGGGTCATGGCCATGCTGCCGAACATGTCACCCTCTGGTCAGAAGATGGCTATGTGATCACTGGAGATCAAGTATTACCGGGTATCTCTTCAAACCTAAGCGTGCATCCCAGTGAGCCCCATGCGGATGTGGTTTCAGAGTGGATTGACAGCTGTAAGCGTTTCTCCCGACTTGCCTCAGACGATATGCTTTGCTTACCAGCCCATAATATTCCTTTCTATGGAATTTCGGCACGTTGCCAACAACTGATCAACAGTCACCTAACGGTCTTAGATCGTTTGTTAAAAAATCTGAGTCAACCTCGAACAGCAATTGATTGTCTAGAGATTATCTATCGACGTTCGTTAAAGCCTCATGAACGCGGTTTGCTGATTGCCGAAACAATAGGCTATCTCAATCATCTTTATCATCAAGGCCTGATTGAAAAAGAAAAAAACCTAGAAAATGCTTATCTTTGGCATACCCGTTAGTTAGGGCTGGGCGTTTCATTCAGATGCCGTTGATGGCAAGCTCTGACTGTACTGGGCACAGCAGCGGTGTGCCCCTACGTCGGTAGGTTATTTCCTTGCGGCTCCCTTCAATCATCCACTTTAAAGCCTCGCTAAATTTTATTTCACATCTTTTTCTCAGTCTTTTTAAAGTCTCTTTCTCAGCCCTCTTTCTTAGAAGGAGACAACACATTTACTAAGGGAAGGGGTTTACTCGCACTAACAATTTTGACTATTACTTTTTTTCAGGATCATACAAGGGAATTCTTGCAAAACAAATCAGGGAAATCTAAATGAATACTCCAGTTACATCACCCCAAAGGCCATCAACCCAAAAGTCATTCACTAAAACTGTGGCAAGTGGTTGTGATACTTACGATGCTATCATCGTCGGTTCTGGTATTGGCGGGCTAACGACTGCTGCTTTGCTCTCCAAATGCTTCAAGAAAAAAATCTTAGTACTAGAGCAACATTTTCAACCTGGGGGGTTGACTCATGACTTTCAACGTAAGGGTAAGTTTCACTGGGATGTGGGGCTTCATTATGTGGGCGAAATGGCACCCGGATCCCTTGCAAGATCCGCCTTTGACTATCTTTCAGAAGACCGACTAAAATGGCAAAAAATGCCAGATCCCTTTGAAAAATTCATCTATCCTGACTTCACTTTTGCAGTCTCTTCCGACCCCAATAAATATTTAGCAGACTTAATCCACCAATTTCCCGAAGAAGAAACGGCCATTCGGCAATACTTTAAAGATATCGAGAAAGCCTCATCCTGGGTTGTGACCAATGCTTTTTTAGAAGTCATCCCTCGCTTTATTCGTGGGCTAGTTGGCACCATCGTCAAAGGCAACGAAAAACTTGCCAAGGAAACTACCCAGTATTACCTAAATCGCCATTTTCAAGATGACCGGCTCAAGTCGCTTTTGACTTCTCAATGGGGGGATTATGGACTGCCCCCCTCAAGAAGTAGCTTTGGAATTCATAGTATTGTGGTTAACCACTACTTGAAAGGCGCTTGGTACCCTGTGGGCGGCGGCGGTGCGATCGCCAAGGCGTTAATTCCTACCATCGAGCGATCGGGTGGAACTGTCATGACGCGCCACAAAGTTACCGAAATTATCGTAACCTCTGACAGGGTCAAGGGCGTTAACGTCCAAAAGGTCTCTGCTTCGGGCTCTCTTGCCAAACCCATAGAGACAATGGTCTATCATGCACCTGTCGTAATATCTGATGCTGGGGCTTATACCACTTTCCTAAAGCTGATGCCTAACGACGCTTCATTTCCTGAGAGCGCCTCAATCCGTTCCCTTTCCGCGCAAAATAAAGATACGGATAAAAGCACGATTGTCACCTTATATCTTGGGCTAAAAGAAAGCCCTCGAAAACTAGGGTTTCAGGGAGAAAACCACTGGATTTATATGACCTACGACCATGAACAGGTAGACGCTATTGACAGTCTCAAAGAGACTGCAATCACAGATGCTTCCAATGTCTATTCCTCTTGTTACTTAACCTTTCCGTCCCTCAAAGATCCTATGGCAAAAGGAGACACTGCAGAAATTATTGCCAGTGCAGACTACGATTTTTTTGAACCCTGGGCAAACCACGATTGGAAAAAACGCGGAGAGCAGTATGAAACTCTAAAGCTCAATATTTCTAATGCGCTCATCCAGTTGGTTGAAAAACAATACCCCGGATTTAAAGACCTGATTGAATATCAGGAATTAGCAACCCCACTGACCTTTCAACATTTCATCAATAATCAGAAAGGTGAAATTTATGGTGTTCCTTTTACAGCTAACCGGTTTGACCAAACATGGACTAGAGCGAGAACTTCGATCAAGAATTTATATCTGACAGGCGCAGATGCATTTACTCCCGGCGTAGTAGGTGCCATGTGGGGCGGTACTAAAGCAGCGGGCCTAGTACAAGGGATCTTGGGCTTTCCACGGGTAATGTTGGCTTTACTCATGGGGGGATACCGCTAGCGATAAATCTCAAATAAATCTCAAAAAAATGTGATTACAAAATGTGATTACAGGGGTTATAAATGCTTCGAATGAGAATATCGTTTTTGTTCTCTGAACATGGCAGCCATAATTCTGGCAAAACCTAACCCATGAATACCATAAACAATACCAGCTGTTTTGAGGCCGCCCATCATAGCACCCATAACACCCGAAGTGCAGGTATCGCTTCCGGTCAAATAGAGATTTTTGATCGGTGTTCTAGCAGAGATCCAAGGTTGAAAAAAACGATTGGGAATATAGGGAACACCGTAAACACAGCCGCGATCTTTACCGCCCAAATTTGCAAATGTGAGAGGAGTAGACAGTTCTGAATATTCAATGATATTGATGAGTTCAGGGTAGTGTTTTCCGATTAGGTCAAGGATAGATTGAGTAATGTTTTTCTTCAGTTCGAGATAGTCGGAACCTCGCTTTTTCCAAGCTTTATGCTGCCATTGCTGGAACATTTCATAGGTAGCCGTTGTTGTTATTTCTGCACTGTATCCCTTAGCTAGCGGATTTTTGAGATAGGAGAAAGAAATCAAACAAAAACCAGGGACATACGAATTATTTGAAGTCCCTAGAGTGCTAATTTTTTCATGATCATAAGATGTAAAAATCCAATTATTTTCACCACAAAAGCCTAATTTTTCAGGATTGTCTTTTAGTCCTAAATATAAGGTTATCAGGCTATTTCCGACGGGAAAAGATTGTATGGCTTTACGCTGCTGGAGAGGATAAGCTGGGGGAATGAGATGAAGGTAGGTTGGCTGAATACCAATGTTAGAAATGACGATTGGCGCATGGTAGATTTCAGGTTCTGCTTTAGAATCAGCAAGGTATTTTACTTTTACACCCACTGCTTTGTTAGATTCAATTAAAATTTCGGTCACTCGGCGTTGAGTCGCGATGACGCCACCCGATCGCTCAATGATAGGGATAATACTTTTTGCGATCGCCTCTCCCCCACCAACGGGATACCATGCCCCCTGAGCATAGTGCATCACAATTGTACTGGTCATCCCAAAGCAGCTTTGAGAGGGTGGCAACCCGTAGGTCGCAAATTGAGAAAACAGGAGTGCTTTGATCCGCTCATCTTGAAAGTTTTTGTTTAAGTAAGACCCAGTACTTTGAATCGCACTTCTACCTAAAATGCGACTAATCCATTTGACGGAAGGGATGAGCCAATTAGGACATAGGTCTATAAAACTGTAGGTAATAAACCAAAAGCTTGCCCATTTTGCATCCTTGAGATATCGCTTAATAGCAGCCTTTTCAGCCGGGAATTTTTGGATAAGATCAGCTTCAAACTGCTTAGGGCCAGCTTTTACATCAAAGGTGAGACCTGGATAAATAAATCGCTCAAATAGATCGGGTAACTTTTTCCACTGAAGTTTACCATCAGAAATATAGTTGAAGACAGTTCTACCCAACTCCCCCTCTCCCATTTCACCAATGTAATTGATGCCCACGTCCCAGTCGAAATGCTTTCCTCGACAAAAACTGTGGGTTAGCCCGCCTGGTGTAAAATGTTGCTCTAGAATGAGCACCTTCTTGCGGTACAGCTTTGAAAGAATTGCTGCAACTGTCAGACCACCGATGCCCGAACCAATGATAATTGCGTCAAATTGGACTCGTGGATTGGACTGCTTCATAACTGGCATCTAAAATCATTGGGTATCAATTCAATTCAGAATACCCAATCACTTTGACAGAAAGGGGGTTAAGCCTCCTTTCTTAGAATCCCGTTATGCAGAACATTGATTCAGACAATAGGCGCTTCGAGCTGTTAGCTACCAACTGAGCCCCTGAAAGTTATGCTGATCTTGCTATTATAAAGCAGCTATAAAGTCGCCTTATCAATTTCCCATGTGCAGGTTTCATCTCCCATCGCCCGGCACTCAACTTGCTCAACTTTAAATTCTTTATCAGTCAACCAATGGAGAGATTCTTCCAGGGTTCCATTCCAGATCCAACAGATATAATCATTCGAAACTTTTCCGGCACAACAGGCACAGCTTTCGTCAATATAAGCCCACTTGTTACCTCGGTTTTCGATGGTGATATCGCTGGAATAACCGCTACCGGCATAAAGTTTCTTGACGTCGCTTTGCATGGACTCAAGCACCGTCTTAATTTGCATTGATGAGGGAAGTAGTTTGGCCGCTTTGCGAGCAGCGAAGTTGAAAAACTTACCCTGCGTTTCTAGCGCAGGCTTTGCACCCAAGCGGCCTATCCGAATCACTTCTTGTTTCCCGACATATCCATAGGTACGAACAACCTCTGAACAAATGTTGGCATGGTCTCCCACTGTCAGGTTTGAACTGAGGGTTGGGTTTGCCGGCGGGTAATTGTCGATTAATCTTTCTAAGTTGGTTTTAGATAAAATGCTTTCCAATGAGGCTGTGCCAATAACTTCCTCTATTGCAGCGAGTGTCCAGCGCATATAGGTCTCTGGAACAGGCCGATTTCTCGCGGCATCAAGCTGTTCTTTGTTTGATATTTTGAGTTGTTTGGGTGAATCTAAAGCTTGTGCTGCTAAATTACTGGAGTTATTCATGCCTTTTATAAATTCCGAAAAAATATCAACAATATCTGTATGACTACAGTCCATATCAGCTAGGGCATTGAATTGCTGATATATAGCTGATATATAACTGCCTTTATTAAGGTATTTTACCCCTCAATTCTATTTATTGTTGTTATCAGTTTGTTGTCAGTTTGTTGTCAATTGTTGCCTTTGTTTTTTTGTTTTTCTAACACCCTTCTTTCGATTCCCCCATTGTGCAATCAAAATATAGGCAGCTGGAATAAAATAAAGGGCTAGCACCGTTGCCCCGCCTAAGCCACCGGCAATAGATATCGCCAGTGGTGGCCAAAACCCAGTTGGATCAAACATTAAGGGAATAAATCCAATCATTGTGGTGACTGTCGTTGCAATAACGTGGCGTGTTGTCTTCATCACTACCTCAATCGTTGCTTTTGTATCGCCTATGCCTGCTTGTGGCTCATCTTGTAGCGCCGCTACCACCACAATAGAATCGTTGACTGACATTCCCATTAATCCCAATGTGCCTAAGATTGCGGTGAATCCAAAAATGGAATTGAACACCCACAAGGACATAAATGCCAATCCGAAAGAACAACCTGCCACAACAGCAATGAGTCCGGAAAGTGCAAATGATTTCAATGACAGCACCAAAGTCGCCAGAATTGCGAGGCTCAGCAACCCAATTGAAGCAATTAGGTTACCCACCGCACTACCTCTGGCATCGGCTTCGCCTCCATATTCAATCCGATAGTTGGCTGGCAGCTCAAAGTTTTTTTCTTCTAGCTGTTTTTTAAAGCGTCTAAGCACCGTGTCAGGTAGGGAGCCCGCTTGCAAAAATGCCTGCACATTATTGAAGCGCTGACCGTTGTAACGGTTAATGCTGGACAGATCGGGGACGAGATTAATATCCGCTACGGCGGAAAGTGGAATGGTTGTATTCCCAGTTGCTGTTGCTTGCGGAGAGAGCAAATCAATCGAGGAAATGGCAGAGAGGTCACCCCGGTCTGTATCGCCTACCCGGACACGCACCGGAATATCTTCGGTATCTTCTAACAGAGATCCGCCCACGGAGCCGTTAAGTGTGACATTGAGCTGATTAGCGATCGCTTCATTGTCTAAACCTGCTCGTCTAGCTGCTACCTCATCGACCGACAACGATAGCTTGGGCCGAACTTCAGCCATGGCTGCTCGCGTGTGAATGACGTTTGGAATTTGAGCCAGTTCCTGCCGCAGCTGATTACCAATTTCTCTTAACTGTACAATGTCTGAACCGTATAAACGTAGCTCAATGGGCGCATCCACGGGTGGCCCTTGTTCTAACTGCCTGACTAGAACCTGGGCTTGCGGAAAAGACGTATCTAGCTGCTGTTGAAGCGTTTGAATCGTGTCGCGTAAATTACCTGTTCTCTTGAGTTGAACAATGCCTTGGGCATATTCAGCCGCGTTTTCTCTGCCCGAAATCACGTTGTAGAAAAAAGATGGCGCACTTTCCCCTAAAAACCAATGTACATCTGCAACATCTGGATTTTGAAGAATCAGTTCTCGTGCCGACATGACTTGATTCGTGGTCAAGGCGATCGCACTCTGAGCCGGTAGCTCAAATTCTATTTGAAACTGATCGCGATTGGTGGGCGGAAAAAACTGTTGCGGCAAAGTGGCAAACAGTGCAAATCCCATAACGGGCAAAATCATTGAAACTCCAATGGTCAGCCACGGATGACGAAACGCCGACCTCAAACTGCTGATATAGGCAGATCTCAAGGTGCTATTGGAGAAACCGTCTTTCCACCAGCGAGGCGTGGTCGTTTGGTCTGGCCAACGGCGATGCACCAGACCCATTACAGCAGACACAACCGTAAGAGAGAGAACCAGCGAACACAATAAGGCCAAGATGACCGTCGTTCCAATCGTTCCGATGAACTCTCCGGTTCCGCCCGGAGAAGTTGCAATTGGCACGAAAGCGATCACAGTTGTCAGTGTAGAGGCAGTCAAAGGCACCAGTAAGTACTTGACCGTTTTGCTAACAGCTTGTGATGGATGATCGCCTGCCTTGAGGCGAATATGCATCTCATCTGCTACTACAATTGCGTTATCAATCAGCAGCCCTAATGAAATGATCAATCCTGTCACAGAAATTTGGTGAAGGGGAATGCCCATTGTCTTCATGCAGCCGAACACTACCAACACCGTTAGCGGTAACGCTGAGCCAACAATTAGAGCTGAGCGCCAGCCCAAGATGACAAAAGAAACCAGCACGACTAGCAGCGAACTGGTTAACAAATTAGTCAGCACACCATTGAGCCGCTGCTGTACATATTGGCTTTGATCGAGTACGACGACTAGACCCAAGCCATCTGAAAGATCAGCTTTAAAGTCGTCCAGCACTCGTCGCGCGTTTGTGGCCCACTCATCTACCCGAAAGTTCGATTCCACCTGAGCAGCCAACACAATGGCTGGCTGCCCACTTACTAATGCTAGCTCCTGAGCCGGGTTGCGCACGGTTTTCTGCACCGTGGCAATACTGTCGAGCTGGCTGATTTGGCCGTCTGCCCCTACTCGAATCGGAATCCGTCGCACCCGCTCCAAAGAAGACAGATTACTATCGACCTCTAGCAGCAGCTCTTCGCGGCTACTTTGAAAGTTACCCGCAGACACCTTCGCATCGCTGGCCTGAATTTGAGCAGCGAGGGACTGAGCGGTTAGGCCTAGTCTAGCAGCAGCAGCTTGATCTAACTGTACCTGAATCTCTTCGTTAGAACGCCCAAAAAGACTCACTTTATCGGTACCAGGAATCGCGTTTAGCTGATCTTCTAGTCCTTCTGCAATGCGCTGTAGCAACGTGTAGTTCGGCTCGCTGTCAAGTTCCCAGGTGAGTCCTACAATCAGTGCATTGGCTGCGACTTCAATATCCTCATAGCGAGGGTCTTGAGCGCCAGCAGGTAAGGTTGGAGTGACATCTTCTAGCTCGCTTCGGATTTTAGCCCAAACTGGCTCAACATCTTCAACCGTGTCTTTGATGAAGATAGTGACAATAGAAATATCTGAGCTGGAGGAGGATTCAATACTGTCAATCTCTTCAATATCAGAAAATTCTTCTTCAATTCTGTCTGTTACTAGAGATTCTACGCGCTCGGCACTCGCACCAGGAAAAATTGTTGTGACATTGGAAGCTCGCTGAACAATTAAAGGGTCTTCTAAACGCGGCAATGTAAAAAAAGACGAAATTCCCCAAACCAAAATAAGAGCTAGGGTTAAAAACAGCAGTTGCCGATTGCGATAGAACAGATTAAACATAACGTTGTGCGTAATGGTTCTCTTAAAACAGACCCACCGCATCGCGTAGTGTGCCCGTTAAGAGGTAAAAAAACGGCTTCCAAAAGATTGCTCGCTTTGGAAGCCTCAACAAATGACTGGGCAATCTGATTTTGCTTGAGGTAAGACTTGAGGTAAGAAATATCGCTCGAACTTATTGCCTGCGGTTAGAACAATTTAAGCTGTTACCAACGCTATTTCTTTTTCGAGGTGTCTTCTGAAGCAGCATTAGTCAGACATTAGTGACACGTTAGGGCTAATGTTGTTGAGGCTAATGGAATAGGGCGTAGGCGATTGAGTGACATGAGCCTAAAAATTGAACATCACGAGCCTGGGCTGGAGAGATTCTCAGGTTTTACCAATTGGCCAGGGACAACGCGATGGGTTCCATTCACAATGGCAACGTCACCCGACTGCACCAATCCCCGAACAAACGCGCGATCGCCTTCGCTATAGAGCACCTCTACATCTCGGCGTGCGACCTGAAACGCCCCTCCATTGTCGGTTTGTTCTGAGAGCACATACACCGACCATAGTCCGCGATCGCTGGCCACTAACGCTGTATTTGGCAACCAGTAACCTTCTTCCGCTTGACGTTCATTGACTTGCAAACGAGCCGTTGCCCCAATAGATTGCTCATTTGAAAAAGAGGAGTCGTCAATTTCCAACACCATCGTGACTGTTTGGCTGGCCTCATCTACCTCAGGCAACCGTGCTGTTACTTTGGCTGAATAGGTGCGCCTGCCCACCATGACAGACTGCCGAGACCCCACTCTCAACTGCTGAGCCAGCTCTTCTGGTACTCCAATACGGGCTTCGAGAATACCATTTTCGACGAGTCTCATGACTTTTTGACCGCTGCCTGCGACCGTACCTTCATCGATTGTTCGCTCAGCAACTGTTCCCGAAAAAGGGGCATAAAGGACGCTCTTACTGATCGAAATATCAACAGCATCAATACGAGCATCAATTTGATCGATTTGGGCGAGCTGAGCAGAAATTTGTTCTTGTCGGGTGCCATTGAGTAGTTCTTCAAGTCGGCTTCTGGCTTGCTGAAGGCGATCGGCGATCGCATTAGCACCAAACTGTCGCTCATCAAACTCTTCCCGAGAAATCGCACCCTTTTCGTACAGGGCCGCCCGCCGTGCTGCCTGCAACTGAGCCAGTTCGAGCTGATTGCTCAAGTCGCTAACCGCCGCCTCTGCCACCGCAATATCTTCCTGACGCGGCCCTACTTCTAATTCTTGCAACTGAGCCTGTAACTGACGTCTCTGCGCTTCTAACTGTTGCCGCTGCGCCAACAAATCGCGTGTGTCGAGCACAGCCAGAGACGCACCTGCCGCAACCGTATCGCCCTCTTCTACCAAAAGATCTATAACCGTACCCGCAAGCTCAAAGCCCAAATCGCTGCTACGACGGGCCACTATCTCACCGCTATAGGTTCTAGATACCTCGTAGCTACTCTCACCTTCCAAGGCCATGGTCTCGACTGGGAGCACTTGTGGTGCTAATTGCGTGTTCCCCTCCGAGCTTCCTGCGAGCCAAACTGTTGGCGCTACAGCGGCAACTGCTATCAGGGTTAATGGCAAGCCTATCATCGGCAGATTCACTTGAGGCAAGTTTATCTGGGGCAAGCTCACCTGGGGCAAGTTCATCTGGGGCAAACTTACCTGAGGCAAGTTTACTTGGGATAAACTCACCTGGGGCAAGTGAGCTAAGGGTAAATTCATTTGGGGTAAATCACCCCCTTCTTTGACACGTTTGCGATAGATATCGCCCATAATGAGCAGCGTTACCATTTTCGCTGGCATCTCTTTAACCCACCTTGATACGCGACAACGGGAAGGAGGATAAAGATCTGCCCTGCTCAAATCCGCTAGGCTCAAGTCTATAAGGGCATCAACATGTGTCATAATCAATTAGTTGATATTCAACTTGTTTTACAAAGCTTATGTCTAGATACTATACTCAACATGTTGTATATGTCAATAAGTATTTAGTTGATTTTCAATGGCCCTCGCACATACGATTTTAGCCCTGCTCGCCAAGCATCCTGAGAGTGGATACGACATTAGCAAGCACTTTGACGAGGGCTTAAGCTGTTATTGGAAAGCGACCCAGCAACAGGTATACCGGGAGCTTGGCAAAATGACGAAAGCTCATTGGGTGACTTTTGAGACTATTCCCCAAGTTGGCAAACCGGATAAAAAGATTTATCGAATCACTGAGTTGGGTTGGCAAGAACTCACTCGCTGGTATGCTGAGCCAACTGAGCCAACTCCTATTCGAGAAGATTTGCTGGTGAAAGTTTTGATCGGCTATAAAATGGAGCGTCAGTTCCTTTGCCAAGAACTGCACCACCGTAGAAAGCTGCACAGTGAACAACTTTCTTTGTACCGTGAAGAGGAAGCAATCTATCTTAAGGAACAAGCAGAGCACCGTGAGCATCTAGACATGAATGACATAGAAATGCAGTTTAAATATCTCACGATGAAAAGAGGCATTGCGAACGAAGTCTCTTGGGTCACTTGGTGCGATGAAGTCATTGATTTTTTGGAGAAGTGTTGAACGGTAAGGCTAGCTAAGGCCAGTCAAGCGAGTCAACGCTCTAGTAAATATTGATATTGAACTATAGCGTTTCCATCTCAGAAAAAAGAACAGCTCTAGCTTGTTCGTTATCTCAACCTTACTGGCGTAGAACTTAATTTGAACTGGGCCGTGGTCAGTTCATCAACGCTCTTTCTGTGAAAACGCTTTTTCTGTGAAAACGCTCTTTAGATGGAAGAAAGTTCTGGCAACTTTTGAGAGCCTTAGTATTCTAAGTCCTCTCATTACTGTTGCAAGGCAGAGTATTCATGTGAATAATCCCTTTCCCAATTCTGTTACCGTTCCGCCTATGGACAGGCATAACCAGGCGCTAGTGTCCTATGTGCATCCCCCCGACTGGCAAAATCCTGTTCCAACGGGGCGCTATAACCTGGTGGTCATTGGGGCTGGCACGGCAGGGTTGGTGACTGCTGCGGGTGCTGCTATGTTGGGGGCTAAGGTCGCGTTAATTGAACAGCATTTAATGGGGGGCGACTGCACCAATGTGGGCTGTGTTCCTTCTAAGGCGATGATTCGTTCGGCGCGGGCGGTACAAGCTGTGCGTCAAGCCCATCAATACGGTGTGCAGGTGCCGGATGGGGTGAAGGTTGACTTTGCCCAGGTCATGGAGCGACTGCGGCAAGTGCGGGCAAAAATCAGCAAAAACGATTCGGCTCTTCATTTTAAAGATAAGTATGGCGTGGATGTTTTCTTTGGCCGCGCTGCGTTTTCGGGGGCCGATACGATTATGGTAGAAGGGCAGGCGTTGCGGTTTCAAAAGGCCGCGATCGCTACGGGATCTAGTCCTGCCCAACTTCCTATTGACGGGCTTGCGGAAGCAGGCTGTTTAACCAACGAAACCGTCTTTAACCTGACCGAGTGCCCCCAACGCCTTGCTATTATTGGCGGCGGCTATATTGGCTGCGAACTGGCCCAGACTTTTCAGCGCTTAGGATCACAGGTAACGCTGCTACAGCGGGGCGATCACATTCTAAAAAAATCTGATTCAGAGGTCTCTGACCTGATGCAACGTATTTTTATAGCGGAAGGCATTGACCTCCAGCTTGATGCCCAGACTCAGCGGATAGAACAGCAGGGCGATGAAAAAGTCATTCATTACCAGCAGGGAGATCAGGCGCACACGGTAGTCGTGGACGAAATTTTGGTGGGGGTGGGTCGCAAGCCCAATATTGAGGGCCTCGGTTTGGAGCAGGTGAGCGTCAAGGCCGATCCCAAACAAGGTATTTGCATTAACGACTACTTGCAAACTACGAATCCTTGCATCTATGCGGTTGGCGACTGCTGCATGCGCTGGAAATTTACCCACGCCGCCGATGCCGCAGCCCGCATCCTGATTCAAAATGCGCTATTTTCGGTGTTTGGCATTGGTCGTCGCAAGCTGAGCGGATTGACCATGCCCTGGTGTACCTACACTGACCCGGAAGTTGCTCATGTGGGAATGCCTGCGGGTGAGGTTGCGCAGCGAGAGGGGCGCACTTTTGCACTGTCTTTATCAGACGTGGATCGGGCGATTATCGATGGGGAAACCGATGGGTTTGCTAAGATTCATTTGGATGGCCGTCGGGATAAGATTTTGGGGGCGACGGTCGTGGCTCGCCATGCCGGAGAGATGATTAATGAGATTACCCTAGCGATGGAAAAGGGGTTGGGCTTGGGAGCGATCGCGAGTGTTATTCACCCGTACCCTACTCAGGCAGAAGTCATTCGTAAGGCCGCTGATGACTATAGCTTCAGTCGATTTACACCGTTTGTTAAAAAGCTTGCCGCTACCTGGCTGCGGTGGCAAAATTAATAAACCGCTGCTAGCCAGCCTGCGCTGCCAGCGGCGATGCCGGAGAGTAAAAGCGCAGTGAAAAGCCACCAGGTAGCGATCTCTATCTGTCCTTTCACTGCATCCGCCCGCCTTTGCACATCAGCCTTAACCGCATCCGCCTGATCTTTTAGCCTTGTTTGCGCGATAGAAATCTGTTCTACTATTTGCTGACGAGCCTTTTCTAAAAAAACACTCTCTAAATGTCCCTCGGGGAGCTGCCCTAGCTCGCTAGCCTTATGTTGAACCACTTCAATCCAAGCGCCAATTTTTTGGGCAATGGGCTTTGAGGCCGACTCACCCCATTCTAAAATCTGCTGAATTTCATCGGTTGTCATATCGCGCCGCTTGATGAGTTCGTTTTCCCAAAGGCTTTTGTCCCAAAATTGAATCTCTAGCTCACTGTCTTGGAAGAGATCTAAAAGCGCAGAGGGATGCAGTAAACTGCTAAGCGCACCCCTCAAAACTTGAGAAACAATTTGAGTAACGTCTTTAGCGATTTGCTCAGGATGAAAAGCTGACTTTTCTTGATAGCGTAAATAGCGAGAAAACTGACTACTGAGCTGTTCTGGCAGGCTGCGAGCGGCGTGAACCGTAATGGCAGAGGCTTCTTTAACTGACTGAGCCTGATGGCTGGTTTCAGAGATTTTTGCTGATAGAGCCGATTTTAATGTTTTGATCAAAAACTCACTTTTCGCTGGCGTTATTTTGTTTCGTCGAGATAAAACATCGCTAATGGCGTCTATATCAATTGAAAGATTACTAGTGGTGCTGATGCAGTGTTCTTGTAGCTGCGATTGAATTTTTTCTGTTAAGCCTGTGGGCGTGAGGATATCTAAGTTTGTATAGCGGCAGTAGGCAATCAGTTTTTCTTGAATAACTTTGCTCTCCGCAGACTGTTCCATTTTAGGCTCTGTTTGCTGTTCTTCTGCTTCTTCCTGATCGAATGAAAGCGCTGCGGCTAGTTTTGATGGAACGTTGCTGAGTTGGCTGGCGATCGCCTCAACCCGCTCCTTACTCAAGTCCTTTCTCTTCTGAAGCCAGTCAACAAAATGATCGTGATCCAATGTCGATAGCTGGGCAGAAATTTGTTCCGGAATCATTTCAGAAATAACGGTCGAGACATGAATCTGCTCAGTGAATGCTTCTTGTAAAGCTTCCGGCTGCAATGCCCAACTGGGTGCATAGCGAAGATAGGCCTCGGCGACCTGCTGAATTGTTTTATGTGCAGATTTTATTTTATTGCTGTCTGAGAGCTCAGGTATCTGTTGCCATAGTCCTCTAGCAGACAAATCTGACAAATCTATTTGTCCATCTAGTACTTTTCCTAACATCTGTTTCCAGTCAGGCAAATCAAGCTGCGCTAACAGATTAGGCTGAACGATAGAAATAGGAGAAGATGATGTTAAGGTTGGCGAGCTATCTGGCGAGCTATCTGACACCCCATCTAAAGCTGTAGACTTAGAACTGGCCTGTTCTGTTGGTTTTATGTGCTTTAAAAGGTCGGCTATTTGCTCAGAAGATAATTGGGTGCGATCGCCTATTTCAGCTAGCAGCATATCCTTCTGCTGTGCCAACAGTTCCGGCAGAGCCTGCTGCACATCAGCCACTTGAGAAATCTCGGCGGCTAAGTTTTTTATCAACGACTGTTGAGCTACCGCTAAATTGCCTTCTTTGCTAGGATTTTCGTCAGGAAGTAACTGTTGTAGGGTTGAAATGAGCTGACGACCGCCAGCGATCGCGCTTCCTAAAACAGAATCAGCTATGCTCACAGCTGTAGAAGAACTCAGCCAAATGAAAAGCAGCCAGTAAGTCGCCCAAAATATTAGGCCAAAAATAATACCTCTGCGCGGATCTAAGATTTGGCTAAATTCGGTTGCCAGTAATGAAGCTGCAAATATCACTAACGAAAGGCTAGCCGCCACTCCAAAGCCAAGCAGGTGAGTGACCGGCAGTGAAAATTCTGACGAAGCCGTCGTTGATTGGGTTTTATTATCGCTGGTGCGTTGCTTTAAGGCAGATGAGTCAGAACTGTCAGGAGAATCGTCAGGAGAATCGTCAGGGGACCAGTCCAGTACCGTTAACCCTAGCGCTAACCCAAAGTTCGCGAGCAATAGCTGCAAGACCAGAGCCACCACTAGCCCGCCTACTACGGAAAAAATCAGCTCCATAATTGGATTGCTTCCCACCATCCTCTAAAGCTTTCTTTCTAAAGCTAGAAGTCTGATGGCACAAGTGTCATCTACCGGGGGTATTGTCACGCCGATATTTCAAAAGAATATTTCAAAAGAAACCCTAGCCGAAATACGTTCATTTTTACATCACAGTGAGATATTAGGTAATCCTAAGGCAAGTACTTGCAGTAGTTCTAATAAGGCAATGGCGGTGAGATTAGCAAATCTCTCGAACGCTTCACCGCGTATCCATCACCGCGATAGTAACCATAGTCAAAGTTCACTTTGTAATAATTGAATTTGAGTGGAAATGGAGACTATTTTTTTACACCAAATGAGAAACAACCAATCGATTTTGAAGAAAGAAAGCAGCAGGATTATCCCTTGATCGAATCAATCGTTTTGCGATATCCTGAAGATTTTGTTATCTCTTTACCCTTTTGTCTGAAAGATAAACTTGGGTAATATAAGCAGAAAATTAAGTTTAAGTTTAAGTTGGGCGGTAACGAGTCAAGCTTCAGCAGTGTTGAAATTGCACTGATCAAGGCATCGGGTTCTACAGGCTTGGTCAAATGTTGCTGAAAACCTGCCGACATTGCTTTTTGATAGTCAATTTCACCCGCATAGGCGGTGAGTGCGATCGCTGGAATTTGTCCGCCTTGGCCTGGTGGTAGCGCCTTGACTTGATCCATCAGCATATAGCCATCCATCTCTGGCATGCCAATATCACTGACAAGAATATCTGGAGAGGCATCTGCTAGCCGCATTAGTGCCTCGTGAGCTGACGCTGTGATGAGCACTTGAGCACCCACCTGCTCTAGCAAACAAGCCACCATCTCGCGCGTATCATCGTTATCATCAACGACCAAAACGCAAATATCGTTTAAATTGGTTGCACTCTCTAGTGGCGGCTTGCTGCTATACAAACACGAATCCAGTATTGAAATTCACACTGCTTACTTTTTCAAGGACGGCAACTAACTCCGGGGAACTGCCTTGGTAGTAAAGGTATGTGTTATTACCTTGTCTTTGTTGAGTATAGTTACCCGCAGATCCATAAAGCTGAATCGTATCTTCAGCAGCATTAAAATCTTGAATGAGTGCGTAATCTTTATCACCACCGCCTCGGTAATAAGCTTGGTTAGCATCACCCAACACAAAGGTATCTCTACCTGAGCCACCCCCCAGGATATCTATTTCAAAATAGCCAGCAGCGATCGCATCCGTACCATACAGAACATCAT
>LJZR01000105.1 GCA_001314865.1 Phormidesmis priestleyi Ana
CCCCCATAGACGAGATTTCCACGTCTTCAGACGAGGGCTTTTTCGACAAAATACGAAATCTATACTGCAAACATGGCCGACTTTTCGGATAGCCTCTTAATCGGAGATAGTAGAACCGTTACGTACTGCAAGCTTAGTGGCTAACCATTGTTCGAATCCATCCGACGATGCCTACTGAAGAAGTGCCTCTACTTCAGACAGCTTCGACTTCAATACTCTCTGTAGATCTTCTAGCTCCTCACGGGTTGCAGATTGAATCGCAGCAGGAGTCAATTTTTGGAGTCGCTGAGCCGTTGACTTGATAGTTTTGGAAGGAGATGTATCAGTTTCTACAAACTTTGCTTTTATTTTCCTCACAAGTTCGCGGGTCTTGGCAACTGTAAGCTGCTCGTCTAAAACTTGTTCGGTCGCTTCTAATCTCTCTTTCCTAGCTTGGCGCTCAGGAATCTTCAAATTTTTATCAGATAGGCCAGCCAGCGCTAGCGCATGTGCTCCTTTTAGCCCTCTTTCACGAATAGCTGATTTCAGATCTAAGGGTAGAGATAACATCGGCATCAGATTTGATCTAACTGATGGGGGATTTAGCGCCAATTCCAGTAGAGATAGCAGAACTTTCTCTTCGTTAGCATGGAGACCTAACTGACTAATAACTTTCTGCTGTTGTGATTGCGTATCGCTAACAAGACCTTGGAGACGATGTACCTGCTCTTGCCGTTCTAACCTTCTTAGTAAGGTTGATAGCAGTACCGGTACGAGTTCTTCCGCTATACCTGATGTAGTAGATACTTCTTTGACAACGGCTTCTGCCTTATCAAGAGGATTGAGATCCTCATGATGGACAAATGTCAGTAAGGCTTTCCGATGCAGATCTTTTGGCATCGGCGCAATCACAGCGCGAATAGTTTCCCACTCCAGGTACTTAGCTGCCTCCCAACGCCGTTGACCATCCCACAGTAGATAGCGATCGCCCTGAGGAATTAGAATAACAGGCGTGATTTGGCCATCTTTATCAAGCGTTTTCGCTAAGGTTTGAACACTTAATGCTGGAATCGTTTGCCGAGGCTGTGAAGAATTAGGATCTATCAGTGCCACTGCAATATCTTGCTCCCCTGATTGAGCTTTAAGTTGCGCTCTAAGAACCTCTAGCTGCTCTTCAAGCTCAGGGGATTGAGCTTTTCGGAGATTTTCAATTTCTGACTGAAGAATTGATATCTCTCGGGCATGATCAGTTGCAGTCAGCGCTTTATCAAAACGACCTACTAGACTCGGTAACTTCTTCGGCATTTAACGGCTCCTCGAAAGTGCGGCTACATCATTTGCCAGAACTAAAAAGTCCTCGCAGGCTCCATGATTCGGGCGATGTTTCTGCAAAGGCAGTCCCAAAGCACTGGCATTTTTAAACTCAGAAGAATCTCGAACTTCCGGATAGAGGTTGACCTGAAGTTGTTCTGCGACCTCAGGCAATTGCTGTAGATATTGCCGGTGAATACTTTTTGACTTGCTATAAAGACTAGGAACCAACCCTAATATCGGAGGAGCAGGATCGAGCTGCAACTCCTTAGTGATTCCTAAGAGCCACTGTACTAAATCAGCTACGCCAGAAATTGATTTCATTTCTAGCTGAATTGGAATTAACACATGTGTACTAGCAGCAACTGCGTTTTCGCAAATTTTTCCTAAAGTAGCAGGGCAATCCAAGATAACCACATCATGAGCAGTCGGGGATGATTTCAATTTGTCGGATAGAGCATATTCTCCTCTACGGCGAACTACCAATTCATCCGCCAGTTGAGACATCGCAGGGTGTCCCTGGCAAACTTCAATTTTTTCGTTATCCCAGACTGTAATAAAAGGCCAATCGCCCTGATATCCCTTGGATAAAACCTTGGCTACTGACTTTTCGTAATCTACTTGAGGTAAGCCGCAGAACACGTCAAGAGCCCTTTGGGGATCGAGATCTACAAGACCTACAGAAATTCCTTTGTCCGCGAGCGCATAGGCCAAATGCACAGCAATCGTTGTCTTGCCAACACCTCCGGCATTTGCCAGAATCGCGAGAATGATCTGCTGCTTAGACATAAACAACCCTTCATACTTGTCGAATTTCAATATACGACGCTTTGCGAAAATGTCAATCGTCGTATATCAATATACGACTAATTTAGTGGTCAACTTTTTGTTTGACCATTCCTTATTTTGTTGACGCTCTCCCTAAAGTCTGCGGTTATAGTCGGGGATTCTTGTTTCATAAACTCTTAACTAAGCAGTAGCCATAACGTCAAAGGCGTGGCAATGCCGCAGGTGTTAGCCATAGCCCCTGTCAGACCGTCTCGGCAAGTATTTGCAAGAACTTGCACGACCCATAGCTCTATTCTTAACCAGGATGGCGCTAGCAATATCGTGAGGCATTGAGAAACCATACTTGCAGGTCTGCCAGCGTTCGTCTAATGCTTTCTTAGCCACTTGAGCGCAATCTGGATATTCCTAACTAGTGCCAGCGGCAGGTGCTTTCAATAGTGCTTTGTCATGCTCAAAGCAGATCCACGGCAATATCCTGTTAAGAAATTGCCCGTGCCTTGCATCAAGCATGTGCTGGAAAACCCTTACGACTGCTTGAAATCTCTTTATTCAGTCTGGCTATCTTTGCCTATTGATTTTCTAGTTGCGAAGCCTATTTGCTTTCTTTTAAGGCTGCGTTATAGCAATCTCAGCTTGCGTTGTTTGCTCACAAAGAATTAGACCGCTTAACTTGGAGGTTGTCGGAGGTGAACAAAAAATAGTCTAAGCCCACATCAACTCAAAGCCTTCCGGGTATGTCCTTGACTGATTGATCTAAATCCAAATTACTCCTGTCGCATGACGTCATACGACAGGAGTGGTTGAAATCGTATGACGTTATACGACGGATTATTCAAAGCCGAATGATCTGTCGGCGAGCCTCTTTGCCGGTTACTAGGCGTTTCGAAAAGATACGGCAGCTAATATTGACTAAACTACTGACTGATAAAGGTTCTCTGTGGTCTGTTTCTCTTGCTGAAATTGGCTAGCTGAATTCTGGAAATTTCTTCGGCAAAGACTACCGAAAGTCAGGTGCTGAAGGCAAGGAAAAAGAGGTGAGAGCGGTTTCCTGCTTATGAAAAGAACCCTAACAACCGAGTACTTTTTAATTTAAGTCGTCTTTACTCGCTTTTTTACGATACAGGATAGATAATCAAACATTGCTTGACTCTTGCGTTCTATGGCCTCACCAGTTGTTTTAATCACAGGTTGCTCATCGGGTATCGGTAGTGCTCTCTGCTGGGCGTTTCAGAGCAAAGGCTATCGTGTTGTGGCAACGGCTCGGCAAGTAGAGCAGCTTCAGAAATTGCAAGCAGCCGGAATGACAGTAATGACTTTAGATGTTAACGACCCCCAGGCTGTTAAGAGCGTTGTTAGCTCAGTGCTGGCAACCGAAGGCAAAATAGATGTTTTGGTCAATAACGCTGGGTTTGGGCAATTCGGCCCCTTGATGGATATTAGTCAAGATAAGCTTCAGCGCCAGTTTCAAACCAATGTGTTTGCGCCTTTAGCCTTAGTACAGCAGGTGGCGCCCTCCATGAAAGAACAAGGATCGGGGCTTATTATCAATATGGGCAGTATCTCGGGTTTGGTAACGACCCCTTTTGCCGGTGCTTACTGTGCATCCAAAGCTGCGCTGCATAGTTTGTCTGAAGCCATGCGTATGGAGCTTGCGCCTTTTAATATTCAGGTGGTGACCATCCAGCCGGGTGCGATCGCATCCAGTTTTGGAAGCTCAGCAGAAAGTAGTCTAGATAGCGTCATGCATTCAACATCGTGGTATGCCGATTTAGAAACGGATATTCGAGCCAGAGCGCAGCTTTCTCAATCGGCTGCTACGCCATCGGCTCAGTTTGCGGCGGCGCTAGTTACTCAGGTGACCCAACCCAATCCACCGAGTGTTATCCGCCTAGGGAAAAAAAGTCTCTGGCTACCCTGGCTCAAAAGAATATTGCCTGACCGCCTCATGGCGTATCTACTCAGTCGTAAATTTGGCCTCACTGAGCTGAGCTGAGTTTAGGCTATGTATTAGGATTCGCCTTGCTGTCTTTTGCTCGTGGAGAACCCAAAAAAATAGCCCTAAAACAATCCCTCGCCGATATCAGCACGCTCAATCAAATCATTGAAGGCATCCTCTGCCTTTTTCTCGACCGCTCTGCGGGCGTAGCGCTCAAAAGTAATCGGTGACTTGATCCGCATGAGCTTGCGGGCATAGTCTGGCTGTATATTTTCCATCACCAGATGAGTCCCAAAGGTATGACGCAGCCGGTGGGGATGAATGTTCTCATCTGACTGAGCAATAACGGCTAAGTCTTTCACCATCTCATAGATACCCCAGTAGCCTAGTCGCTTCCCATAGCCATTCCTAGAGAGGCTTCTAAAGAGGGGTTCATGAGAGGCCGTATCAAAGCCTTTGTGGAGGCACCAGCCCAAATAACCATCCAAAGCCTGCCGCGCCTTGGGTGACAACGGTACCGCCCCATCACTGCGCCACTTTGCCCCGCTCACCTGAATCGCCTGACCGTTGTAATCGCCCACATTGAGATTGCTCACTTCAGTGGCTCTGAGGCCAGAGCAACTCAAAGATAGCTGTATCTCTGCTGCTCAAAGACTCGCGCTGACCCCGGTACTCCAGCCCTTCGGCCAGCTGATGGACTGCTGCCGCCTCCATATCCTTGGTCTCAGAGAGTGGGGCTGGCACCTTCTCAATGTTCAGCGTGGGGTTGTAGGTGATGTACCGCTTAGTCGTGAGCCACCTAAAAAAGCTATGGAGCGTCGCGATTGCCTGGTTAATGCTGGCTGGAGAGAGGCCGATCTTACCTGCCTGAGTGAGTTGGCTTTTGAGATGCGCCTTGTAATTGCGAATATCCACATCGTCGATGTCGCCCCAGTGCTTGAACTCGCACCACACTTGAAAGCGTCGTAGCTGACGGAGGTAAGCCTTTTGGGTATTGGGTCTAATTTCGCGATCACACAGAAACTCATCGACCCAATCCATCTGCTCAAGTACAGGCTTCTCAGCCGCTACGCTCTCTGATACAGGCTTAGGGATCGCCGCATCTGGAGAAAACTCAATAAAAGTCGGAATGGGATCAGGCTTAGGCATCATTTCGAACCATCATTTTCAGCGAAAGAAGGGAGCAAACCGCCGCGAGAACGCTCCTGATTTCTGAGGTATCGCAGCGTTGGAAAGGCGCACGGAGCGGTCAACGGCTTTAAGTGGTGTGTCAGCTTTGCTTTCATCATGCCTTACTTAGGGTTTGGACCGCACGATTTTGCCCTCGACCGCCCTAGTGCTGGTTTCACAGCTTGTAATTGTTCAATAATAGGGAGTCATTGTTAGTCTAGGCATTAGGGAAGTTCATAATGATCATATTCGTTTCCAAATTAGCTCGGTTAATCGCTTCTGGTTCGCGACCTAGTGCAGGTTGGCCGACATTGTAAGTGCTAGCGATAAGCAACAGCAAAGTATTTGGCTGGAGAGCCTCTGATACTCGCTTGACGGTGTTGCCCTGAACTAGATTGACGCCCACCTGTTGTTCCTCAAACCATTGGGTGAGCTGGCGATCGCGCATTGAGCCAAGGGTGATCTGCATCACCTGGAGCGACGCTTTAAGTTCTTCCGCTAAACTGCGAGCAATGGTCAGTGTGCAGGGGAAACGCACACGTTTCTTAACAAAGGATACATAGACTAGGCCAAGCCCCGTAGGATGTCGATGTCAAGCAACCGAGAGGTTCATTCCCCGATGT
>LJZR01000017.1 GCA_001314865.1 Phormidesmis priestleyi Ana
ACGAACTGAGCGAAGCCATTGTCGATGGCATGATTGACCGCAGCATTCACGGCGATTATGAATTAGACCGTCTTATACTTAATTGACCTGACCTACTTAGCAGCGATACAGAGTGAGCTACATACATCTCTATCTGCGATTCTGTAGAGGATTCAAGTTGTGAAATGGGCGGTTTCTTTGCCATAACAGAATAAACGGAATAAACAGGATGAACAGCGGTATCGAGTTATCTCAAGTTGTATATATTCAGAGCAGATGATTCATCACTGTTCAAACGTCATGAACATCATCCTCTACTAGCAACGCTGTGAGGGCATCAATTCCCGCCTGAGCAACTTCTACATCTTGCTGACCTGTGCCCGAACCAACGCCAATAGCCCCTACGAGCTGGCCATGCACGATAATCGGCAGACCGCCTTTAAGGTTAGTCAACTGCCCCCCGGTTGCAAATGCCAGCTTGGCTTCAACATCGGCGGGCAACCCACCTGTCGGGACGCGGCCCGATGCTGCTGTAATCGCTTTATGGGTCGCTGAGAGCTGACTGAGCACCTTGGCGCCGTCCATGCGTACAAAAGCGAGTAAGTTACCACCTGTATCTACAATCGCAATGCATTGAGGTACGTTCATGGCCTCCGCTGCTGCAATGGCGCCCTTTAGCCCGATCATTGCAGCAGCATGGGTCAGTTCTTGAGTTTGGCGTAAATACATGAAATTCTCTCTTTATGATTATTGAATTCTCGTACTATTTTGCTGACATTATTTTGCTGACACAATGGCTGCGATCAGATTACTCCCTGGCGAGCCCTGGTGCTCATTACCAGCCGAGGCCAAAATCATTGGATCGCCCGTGACGGAGGCAACCACAGCATTGGCAACTGCTTTCGCAATGATACCTGCGTAGCCAGAGAGAAAATCACTATGAAGAGTATGGCGGCGATCTCTTACAGCTGTCACCGCGTCTGCGCCGCAGTTTACAAATATCTGAGTGATGTACTGCTGTTGCTCAGTTGTCAGCGGTGAGTTCACAACCATGCCAGCACTGTTTAAGGCATGATAGATACCCGCCGTATCTAGCTGATCAACCATCACGCCATGCCCTACTTTGTAAGCACTCACAGATCGCTCAGAATTGCCCATAATTAGCACCCGACAGGCTGACTGTTCGCCGCCAGCAGACACTGAACCTCGCTGGGTATAGAGATGGCGATCGCGGTTAATAACCCCATTATCGGTTAACTTCTCTTCAGGAATCTCCTGTAAAGCCAGGGCAATCCCTAGCGCACTCGCACCCTTGGATAGAGAGCTGGCCTGTCCCAGATTTTGACTCACAACTGCCGCTCCCCGCTGAGCAGCGTCCGCTAGGCGAGCGGGCGTCATTGCTGGACATTTCACTTCAACACAGTGCACATCTTCTAGCTGGGTAATGCCAGCATCTGCGATCGCGGCTGTTACGGCCTCAGCCACCAACTTTACCTGCGTCAGTGTGCCATATTCCTCCGGCTGCAATACCCGTGTATTGGCAACGCCTACGCTTAAGCGTTTATCAGTCGGCGGTTGAGTCGGCGGCTGAGTTGGCGGCTGAGTTGGCGCTGCCACCATTTGACGCGTAAACACAGTGTAGTGAGGGCTCATTAGCCCGCCACAAAGACCAATCATCATCATCGGGATGCGATCAAACACCGCTTGAGGAGATATCTGGAGATAATCTGCGAGCAACAGCTGCAAACAAAGCGACGCATAGCCTCGGGCATAGCCTGTGCCTTCCGTTTGAGCGATAATACCAATAATGTTCTCTGCTACGATTTGGCCCGATTCCAGCTTGTTCTTCAACTCGCTAACATCGTCAGGTGCATCCATCGGCAGGCGAAAGACGTCAATATTAGTCCAGTCTTGAGGTTCCATAGTTTTTGGGTTGTGACTGATAAAAAGTAAAGTCAGATTTCTGAGGTATTTAGAACGCTGCGAGCGGCGTTCAGCGTCGAATTAATATGATCTAAAGATAAGGCGATCGCCCGATCTACATCCTGCGTTTTAAACGCGGCTAATATCTCTCGATGTTCCTGCTCAGAGTCGTCTCGCTGCGTTATGTTTTGTGAAAAAGAAAGATTTATATAGATAGTGGCAATATCTGAGAGGCGCTCTAGCACGCTCTGCAAATGTTGATTGGGATGAGCGCCATAAAGCTGCGTATGAAAATCACGGTTGAGCGCAATCCAGCAAGTCGGATCATGCTCGGCTTCCATTTGATCTAACACAGATGTCGCCCGCTGGATTTGCTCAGGCGTAATATGAGCAACCCCCCGGCGAATGCTGCTAGGCAACAGCGCCGTGCGCACTTCAAAAATATCTTCGAGTTCGGCTAACGTTGGAACATGAACAACCGCCCCCCGAAAAGCATCCAAATCAATTAAGCCTTGACTATTTAGCTCCCAGAGGGCTTCGCGAACCGGCGTGACACTCACCTTTAGCGCTGCTGCTAGTTCCGACTGAACCAAACGAGTCCCTGGCAGTAGCTCTCCTGCAAGAATAGCCTCTCGCAGGTAGCTCACGACGTTGGACTGAGTCGTCGGAGAGGCGCACTTAGCACCTGATAGCGACCCTGATAGCGATAACTTGGCAACCATAAGATCCTGTCAACAACGTCACGTTACATATGCACGCGATTTCACGCGATTTCGTAGCTTAGGCTACAGCATTGCAGCTGAATTATAGCTTTCATATATCATATATGATGTTTGAGGAAAAAGTCATACTTGTTCTTCCATCTTCTCTTTAACCTGTTTTGTTACCTGCTCTTGCTATGAGGTTTTCCCTTGCGCTTCCAAATCCATTCCCTAGCATCACATCGTTATCGGTATTCCTTGCTGGCAAAGCGGGCAATCACTAGGATTAATCGCATCCATGCCCTGCAAGGTGATTAGCACCTCAACCGGACAGGATAAATCGACCTCGAATATTCCTTTTGTCGCAATTAGCCCCACACCCACGGGTTCTGCATTGGCTTGGCGAACAATATCAATTAGTTGCTTGGCCGTTCCGCCTGTTGTGGTGATGTCATCAACAATTAAAACCCGTTCCTGGTGCTGAAATGAAAACCCATCGATTAAGCGGTAACGATGATCTTTTTGACGGGCGATCGCCACCTTTGTATGTAACCGTTTGGCCACCTCAAAAGCAATAATGCTGCCCGCCTCATTTGCACCCAAAACATAGTCAATATTAGCGCCCATCGCTATGCTCAATTTGTCAGCTAAGGTGTCAAATAAAAACGACATCGCTGTTGGATTTTGAAATAGCTTAATGCACCGAAAAAAACGACTGCTATGGAAACCGCTCGCCAGCTGAAAATGGCCTTCTTGTATAGCACTGGTCGCCTCACATAGCTGCTGAAATCGAGCGTATAACCCTAGCTCTGTCATCCTGTTTGCCTCAGTTGTTGTTGTTTTATCTGTTGTCTTGCCAAGGCTTCATCATACCCCTAAGGTCACTATGAAAAAACCTACGAAAAGGTCTCTGTTCTCTAACTCCCTATTTACCCGGCCGTTTGGCTTCAGCGGCATGGCACTAGTCGCCCTACTGTTGATAACAGGCTGTCAGACGCCCTCTGAGGTAGCAGTCACCGAAGATATCTCGGCCGAAACCGCTACAGATGCTGAAGCCACTAAAGCTGCGGTTGATCCCCAATCATTAACACCTGTTAAGTTCACGCTTTCCTGGCTGCTGCAAGGGGTGGATGCGCCCATGACCCTAGCAATAGAACGGGGCTATTTTGCTGAAGAGGGATTAGATATTCAGTTTGAACGTGGATTTGGTTCCGCTGATACAGCCAGCAAAATCGCCGCCAACCAATATGACATGGGCTTTGGCGATATGTACTCCATGATTGAGTTCAACCAGCAAAATCCCAACGAAAAGCTGGTTGCCGTCGCCGTACCTTATAACAAAGCGCCTTTTGTCTTAATCGCCCTGAAAGAATCTGGCATCAAATCGGTTCAAGACCTAGCCGGTAAAAAGCTCGGTGCCCCTGCGGGCGATGCCCCTCGTCGGCTTTGGCCCGTATTAGCCGAACAAGCCGGGGTCGATGCTGACTCTGTCGAATGGGTCACCATGGAGCCTAAACTCCGAGAGACTTTTTTACTTCAGGGAGAAGTCGATGCCATTAGTGGCTTTGTTTACTCTATGATGCCGTCTTTAGTAAAAGGGGGTAAAAGCGAAGAAGATCTGGACATTTTTTATTACATTGACAACGGCCTTGACTTCTACGGCAATGTGATACTAGTCAAAGAATCTTTTCTCAAAGAGAACGCCGAAACCGTCAAAGGATTCCTCAATGCCTACATAAGGGGAATGCAAGATACCTTGAAAGATCCGGTCGCGGGGCTAGATAGCGTCATCGCTGCCGGGGATGAGCTGATGGAGCGTGATGCCGAGAAGCTGAGGCTACAGATTGCTTTGAACAACTTACTCGTCAATGAAGAAGTGGAAACTATTGGCCTCGGTGCAGTTGATCCAGATCGACTCAAAGAGAGTATTGATCAAACCGTTAAAGGGTTTGGTTTATCAACGACACCTGCCATTGAGGAGGTTTTTGACAACAGTTATCTACCGCCTTTAGAAGCGCGACAGGTGCCACCGGCCTCAGAGCGACAAAACTTAGAGTAGTGAGTAGTGAGTAGTGAGTAGTGATGAGAGATGGGTGATAAGTGAGTAGTGAGGAGTCACGATCTCTTTACAGTTCAATTAAACCCGGCAAAATCGCCTTGGGCAAAACCCCATGCACGCCTTTCATGGGCGCATTCACTGCCTGGGTAATGTGAAAATGGATGCCTAAGCTACAAAGCATATAGGCATCCTCGGGGCTTAGCTTGAGCGTTTTTTGCAGTAAGTCCAACATTCGAGAAAGGGCGGATTGAAAGGCGTCATCCAGCGTGGCGGCAAAGCCCATGGTGATCCAGTCCGTGGCTGTTTCTGCCAATGGCAGAGGTAAATGGCTTAGGGTTGAATGCTTCAATAGCTGGATTTCGCCTGCCATTGAGGTTTCTAACCCCGTCAGGCAAACTTCTCCATCTCCTTGCAAACTGTGGCCATCCCCAATTGAAAAGAGTGCGCCTGGTAAAATGATTGGTAAAAATAGCCGACAGGGTGGCTGTAGCAGTCGGTTGTCTATATTGCCGCCATAGTCACCGGGTGGAATAGAGTTGCGATCGCACTCAGCTGTCGCTACACCCAAGGTTCCAAAAAAAGGCTCTAGCGGCAGTTTGATCCCACTCCCCACCGGAAACTCCACCAAACCAGCTGCCAAATCAATCGGGATAAACTTGAGAACCTCTTGGCCAAAGCGATCGGGGAGTCCGCCTTTGCCAGGACTCATGAGCGTAAACCCAACCGGTAGCAGCGGCCAAACCGCATTTAACCGAACTTCTAGCACCTCACCAGGCGCGGCTTCTTCTATATAAATGGGGCCAGTCAACAAATGGGGGCCTGCTGCAACTCGTCGCTCTTTTGACAAGCACTGACAAATTTCTAGAAAGGCGGGGGGTAAAAATTCGGGCGGTGCCTGCTGATAAACGGGCAATCCTGAAAAGGTTTCAACAGTTATCGTATCCCCTGAACAAACCGTCAGCGCGGGCGGCAGCTGAGAAGAAAAACCACCAAAATGAACTGTTTCGCAAGTTGCTTTTAAGATATGGTGAGCCATGCCAGAAAACAGGACTCGTTTAGTCCCAATTTAAAGAGAATTTAAAGAGCATTCTGTAGCCGTAATTACAGTTCGTTAGGGCATTTCTCTCAATAATATATGATATATTATTTTTGGATTTCATTGCCAAATCCTTCTGAGCTATGGCTATGGCTGAACAGATATCCCTGACAGCTTTGGGCTCAAAACAGCCCTTGCAACAATCTTCATCAGAGACTAGCGCCGATCTCACCTTTCAAGATGTCAGTTTGCAATACAGGATGTCAGGCCATCCTATGCAAGTTATCAAGCAGGTTTCGCTCACGGTTGCACCGTCTGAGTTTGTTTCAATTGTGGGGCCGAGCGGCTGTGGGAAAACCTCGCTGTTACGGATGATTTCAGGGCTTAACCCCGCCCATTCGGGACAGGTTTGTTTTCGGGGAGAGCCCATTACTAAGCCGCTTAGCAATGTCGGGATTGCCTTTCAAAATCCGGTTCTCTTACCCTGGCGTACCACCCTGCAAAATGTATTGCTGCCTTTAGAAGTCATCCCGACCCATAAGCGGCAGATTAAAACTCATCGCGATCGCTATGAGCGCATGGCCCAAGATCTGCTGACCACCGTCGGCCTTGAAGACTTTAAAAATCACTATCCTCAGCAGCTCTCGGGCGGCATGAAACAGCGCGCTTCACTCTGCCGGGCCTTGATTCATCAGCCCGAACTGCTGCTGCTAGATGAGCCCTTTGCGGCCCTAGACGCTTTTACGCGCGAAGAGATGTGGGAATTACTGCAACGGCTTTGGGAGCGATCGCAATGCACCAGCGTACTGGTCACCCACAACCTGCGCGAAGCCATCTTCCTGTCAGATACCGTCTATGTAATGGGGCCTCGGCCTAGTCAAATCGTACATACCCTAAAAGTTGACTTGCCCCGTCCTCGGACTTTAGATATGTGCTTCACCGAATCCTTTCATCAAATGTACTCCGAACTCAGACGACACATCCAGCGCAAGTAACTTGAGAGAACAAACTTGTACTGAGCGTAGCCTTTAACCAACCTTGCTTAAGAGAATAACCGCTATGGTTTTAACCCAACAGAAACCGATTAACGCTTCCCCGTACAGCCTTGAATCTTGGGTGAATTCTAAACACAGCAGTTACCTGTTACCGCTCATCACCACAGTCCTGCTATTTATTGTTTGGGAGATTTCCGTTCGCCTGTTTTCCGTTCCAGAGTTTATCTTGCCAGCGCCCTCTGCGATTTTGGCAGAAATTCCTCAATGGGGTAGGGCAGTCGCTAAAAATGCTTGGATTACCCTGGCAACTACGCTAGTGGGTTTCTCCTTTGCCCTGTTGTCTGGAGTGTTAATCGGCTTCACTATTGGCTATTCAAAACTGGCCAATTTGACCATTTATCCTTTGTTGATTGGGTTTAACACCATTCCTAAAGTTGCATTGGTGCCGCTAATGTCAATTTGGTTTGGCATTGGCGCGGTGCCAGCGGTGATTACTGCATTCTTACTGGCATTTTTCCCTATTGCGGTGAATGTAGCCATTGGCCTTGCCACGGTAGAGTCGGAAATGCAAGATGTGCTCACATCTTTGGGGGCTTCCCGCTTTGAGGGCTTTCAAAAAGTAGGTTTTCCCCACACCATGCCCTACCTGTTTGCCTCGCTCAAAGTGGCTATTTCACAAGCCTTCATTGGGTCAGTGATTGCCGAAACAGTGGCTTCTAATGGGGGCATTGGCTATGTCATTTTGTCGGCGAGTTCTAATTTCAACGTGCCTCTAGCGTTTTTGGCATTGCTTGCCCTCGCCGTGATGGGGATTTTTCTCTACAGCATTTTTATGGTCTTAGAAAAGCGCTTTGTTCACTGGATTTAATCGTTCACTGAATGTAATCTCCTAACCCTTTTCCTATGCGCATTGACCTTTACAAAATTCCTCAGAGTCGTCCTGATGATGTCTCTGGATTAGATGCTTTAGTTCAATCAGGTGAGATTAATCCTGCCCATATTATTGCTATTCTCGGTAAAACAGAAGGCAACGGCTGCGTTAATGATTTCACCCGAGGCTTTGCGATTCAAGCCCTAAAAGCCTATCTAGGCGGCAAAATTGGAGATGCCGCCCGACAGGTTGTCTATATTATGTCAGGTGGTACAGAAGGTGTTTTGAGCCCGCATCTCAATGTCTTTACCCGTCAAGCGAGCACGCCTGACGCGCCGCGCCGCTGGGGATTAGTAATGGGAATTAGCCGTACCCGAGAGTTCTTGCCTGAAGAAATTGGCTCTTTAGCCATGGTCGAAACCGTTGCTCAATCGGTTAAAACGGCTCTTGACGATGCTGGATTGACCCCAGAGAATGTTCATTTTGTCCAAATAAAGTGTCCCCTAGTGCAGTCTAGCCAGATGCAGTCTAGCCAGATGCAGTCTAGCCAGATGCCGCCTAGCCAAGGTAAACAAGTGGGCATTCAGCGTAGCAGCTATCAGTCTATGGCCTATTCACGCGCGGCTTCTGCGCTCGGTGTTGCCCTTGCGCTCGGTGAGATTCAGCCCACAGAAATTGCGGCGGAGGCTATCTGCCACGATTTTAGTCTCTATGCCACAACTGCCTCTGCTTCGGCAGGTGTGGAGCTTCAAAACTGCGAGATTTTTGTGTTGGGCAATGCGGCCCATGCCACAGGAGATTTGGTGGTGGGTCACGCAGTGATGCAACATGCGCTGGATGTTGAGGCCGTGAATCGTGCGATCGCAAATACGGGCCAGCCAGCCAGTCAGGTGGTCAACGTTTTTGCTAAAGCAGAAGCTGACCCTAGCGGTTATATTTTAGAGCGGCGTCATACGATGTTAGATGACTCAGATATTAGCCATACTCGAATGTCACGAGCGGTCGTGGGTGCCGTGGTTGCCGCAGTCGTCCAAGATCCGGCAGTTTACGTCTCGGGTGGCAGTGAACATCAAGGCCCACCGGGCGGCGGGCCAATTGCGGTTATCTCTCGTATTGTCTGATACCTGATTTACCTGATTGCTCACCGAATACCGTTCTGATGCCTGATTGACTGAGCAAGCCACTGTGATTGGCGATTGCCGTTAATCGTTACGGTCTCGAAGAAACTCAATCATGTTTTGATCTTCGCCTCGGATGTGGTGCGCCAGCCATTCGGTGAGAAATTCCGTCAGGCGATCGCTCAGAACCACCTCTTGCTGATCGAATTGAGCCAGCAGACGAGAGACCTTTGCCAGCAGGTTATCGTGAACTTGCTTGTGGCGACCATAGCCGGGATAGTTGTGCATTAGCATGAGCGCTTCTTCATGCTGAAAATGCTCAGCAGTGTGGTCAGCCATGGTCTGAATCATCGCTTGTAGCCTGACCGGACTGGCAGCGGTTTGAATGGCCGCGTGAAGATCATTAACCATGTTAAAGAGGATCTGGTGCTCTTGATCAATCCGGGCATCGCCGATGAGGTATTCGTCTTGCCAATGGGCGATGGTCAGGGGGCTAGATGCGGTCATCATGATTAATTCAGTCAATTTAATTCAGTCAATGGTTTCTATCGTCGGGTGTCGATATTAGCAGAGCCTGGTAAAGATCGTGAACGCTGATACAAGACAGTCAACCCTGCTATTTGATACTATCCCAGGATTAGAATTAACCCAATAGAACCAGTAGACCCAGGCTTATTACGTTACCGTTATCCCCCAGGAATAACCCATGCTTGATATTAAAACCCCTCAACAAGCCCAAAGACTCGCCCACAAATCAACCTGGGCGACAGGCATTCTTACCTTATTCCTAACACCAGCCGGATACCTCTATACCGGGAGAAAGAAGTTAGCGCTGATCATCTCGGTATTCTGGCTACCGCTGATTCTGAGCAACACAGACAGCGATGATCTGAGTGCCCTGTTAGGATTTTTAATCATTGGTGCCGCCATCGAAAATGTCATGGCTATCCACAAGGCCAGAAGGCTCATGAATAAGCGTGGCATCCCTACTAAACCCGACATTGAATACGAAGAAAAACCGAGTAATCTGACAGTGACCTTGCTCAAACTGGCCCAGCAGAAAGGCGAGATGACCATGGCCGACTGCGTGATCCAAACCGGTAAAAGTCCTGAAGAACTTCGCGCTACCCTACTAGAACTAGAGCGTCAAGATCTACTGAGATCGGGCAATCGCGAGAGTGACGGAGCCTGGGTTTACAGAATTGTCTAGGCTGGCGACCCTTTCGGCATTCGCCTTATGGCCTTGGTCACTTGATAGCCTTAGTCACTTGGCTGGAATACAACAGCACAGCTAAAACTTTTACAAAACAACAGGCCGAGGACCTGTAGCCTACATTGGCAAAGCCTCGCCTTTGGCAATCTGCATCCACATACCGCTATATTTATCACTTATCTAGCAGCTTTTTCTAAAACCAATGGCTGAGCCGTTTCACCATTCACTGTTGTTGCTAACGCACTAACTCCGCATCCACATGGAGCAGTACCAGCCCTGCATAGTTGAGATAAATGCCGGCTCATGACTCTATCAGACGCGCCCTAGACTTTATCGGACGCGCCCTAGACTCTATCGGACGCGCCTGAGACTCCATCGGACGCGCCCTAGACTCTATCAGACGCGCCCTAGACTCCATCGGACGCGCCCTAGACTCTATCAGACGCGCCCTAGACTCTATCAGACGCGCCCTAGACTCTATCAGACGCGCCTGAGACTCCATCGGACGCGCCCTAGACTCTATCAGACGCGCCCTAAACTCTATCGGGCATGTCCAGAAGTTGCTGGTAGACGGTAAGGCTGCGCCCTTTTGCGATGACTTTTGATGGGCATCAGAAATTTTTGCGATCGCTCAAGTAGTTCCTGTTTTTGATTGAGCAGTGAAGAGCAGTGAAGAGCAGTGAAGAGCAGTGGATTATTTTTGACGAAGGATAGAAAACTTCATTTATCACCTCAAAGCTGTCAACCCTGACTAGCCTAGACAATTTCCTGAGACCGCAGACACGAATGCTAGAATTCGTATGTCTGAGCGTTGGCGGAGCCGCTCCTTCAAAGAATCGCAGGCAGAGGGTTGTAAAGAAGGAGTGGAGGAGTAGGGTTATTCCAGGTTACTGATGCTCAAGAAAAAGGGGAGAGGCTCTTCCTGCATAGCGATTTGATGATTTTTGGCTACTGATTTTTGGCTACCTCGATCTGACAATTTTAATAGAATAGCGGTAGTGTTTTTGGACTATGCGAAGTTTCATCTCTCAAGATCGGGAAACGCCCTTTAATCCAGTTATTCTGTTAACCCTGTGCGTAGCACTGATCTCAGTTTCCTTTGCGCCCATTTTTATCCGCTTGAGTGAAACCGAACTAGGGGCGAATGCGACGGTCTTCAATCGCTTAGCTATTTTTCTGTTCAGCGCTGGCTCCGTTCGCCTCACCCAGCAATGGTTATTTCCAGTAGCCGAGGTCGAGCAGGCAGAACCCCTCACCAGCCACAACTGGTTTTGTCTGGTGGGCGTGGGCATCAGTTCGGCAATTTCATTAGTGCTTTGGGCAATGTCGTTAGAATATACGACAGTGGCTAAGTGTATGCTGCTGAATAACTTGACACCTCTTTTTACTAGCTTGGCGGGATGGCTGCTACTTGGAAAGCGCTTCGATATCCGATTTTTGACCGGGATGGGGATCGCCTTGACCGGCGCAATAGCCCTAAGCCTAGAAGATATTCACGCTGCTGAGAGCCTCCTGCTAGGCGATATCTATGCTTTGCTGTCCGCCGCCTTTTTAGGCATTTATTTTTTATTAGTAGAGCAGCTTCGCAGTCGATTCTCAGCAACTACTATTTTGCTGTGGCGCTGTGCGATCGGCACTGCCGCCCTTTTGCCAATTGTGCTGTTGACAGAAGGATCGGTTTTTCCAGGAACAAAAGTCGCCATTCTTGCGGTTTTGGGCCTCGGCTTAATTAGCGAGGGACTGGGCCAAAGACTACTCGCAGACTGTCTCAATAAACTATCGGCTAGCTTTGTTGCCCTATTTTTATTACTAGAACCCATCATCAGCGCCCTGCTGGCTTGGCTGATTTTTGCCGAGCGCCTGAGCCCAGGCACATGGGTTGGCTTTGCCATAGTACTGACGGGTATTTATCTGGCGCAGTCTAGCCCATCCTCAGTGCAAACCCTACCCTGCGAGCAGGTGCAGATACCGTAGTAGGTAAGCGAAACGGGAAAAGGGGAACTTTTGAGCCTGATTTAAGAAAAACTGACGCCACTTGCTCCGACTCTTGATCGTCAGAGCGGTTTAGAGTCCTAAAATAGATCGCTAGCGATAAAGGATCTAACCGACAGGAGAACAGGCCCATGGCCGGAGTTAAGCAACCCACCTCCAACAACTTCAAAAAGTTGCAGAGTTTGCTGCGGGGGCGGGTAGGTAAAGCGATCGCCGACTATCACATGATCGAAGCGGGCGATCGGGTGATGGTTTGTCTCTCAGGCGGCAAAGATTCCTACGCCATGTTAGATCTTTTGCAACATTTGCAGCGGAGTGCTCCCAACCACTTTGACATTTTGGCTGTAAACCTAGATCAAAAGCAGCCGGGGTTTCCTGCGCACATCTTGCCAGAGTACTTTGAGGCGATTGGCGTAGCCTACCGGATTATTGAGCAAGACACCTACAGCACGGTCAAACGCTTGGTGCCTGAAGGCAAAACCATGTGTGGTCTATGTTCTCGCCTACGGCGAGGAGCCCTCTACCGCGTTGCAGCAGAAGAAGGCGCTACTAAAATTGCGCTGGGCCACCACCGAGACGACATGGTAGAAACGCTCTTTTTAAACTTATTTCACGGGGGTAGGCTCAAGGCTATGCCGCCCAAATTGCTGACCGATGATCGCCGTCACATTGTGATCCGACCATTAGCCTATTGCGCCGAAAAAGATATTGCCCGCTATGCCCGCTACCGGGAGTTTCCGCTCATTCCCTGCACACTCTGTGGTTCTCAAGCTAATTTGCAGCGGGCTCAGCTCAAGCAAATGCTGCACGACTGGGAAAAGCAGTGGCCTGGTCGCACCGAAACGCTGTTCCGCAGCTTGCAAAATGTCACCCCCTCTCACCTTGCAGATCCGACTCTGTTCGACTTTGGGGGGCTAGAATCAGCCCGTATTATCCCGACGGCGGAGGAAGATTTGGTGCCTCACCACTTTTAGCATCTGCCCGCTTTGCGCTAATCCTGTAAGGCTACGTTGTAGCGGTCAATCCCAAGATCGGCAAGCTGAAAGTAAACCGTGATTTTTTAGCCGAGCGCTCAGTGCAACTGGGCTTGTCACCGCAAATCCCTCCCAAAAAACTGACCAACTCGCTTAAGCCACACGCAACAGCAAAACAGGGCAACTTGGGGCCATACAGCCGATTCGTAAGCTGTGTTACTTATTAGTGACAAATGCCTGTGATAGGTTTTGTTTTTAAACTATTGCGATGTGGAATTTAAGGTAACGATTATGGCGCGTACATTAGTGGGTCATCTCAAAGCTCTGTGGCGCTACCCGGTTAAATCCATGCAGGGAGAAACTCTAGAGATTTCAGAAGTCGGTGAGCAGGGATTGGTAGGCGATCGCACTTACGCCCTTTGGGATGTCAAAACCAGCCGTGTAGCCAGTGCCAAAAACCCTCAAAAATGGGCTACCCTCCTCAACTGTCAAGCAACCTTTACAAAAACACCCACCCTCAGCGAGCCCATGCCCCCTGTGCAAATTACATTACCCATGGGCACAACGGTCACGAGCACTCAGCCCGACATTAACCCCTTGCTCTCCGATTGGATTGAGCGAGAGGTACAGTTTCTCTCTTCTGCGCCAGCAAAACCCAGTCTCGATCAATACTGGCCAGATGTAGAGGGTCGAGAATATCGAGATACGGTAGTTGAACTGTTGATGCCAGAAGGGACTTTTTTTGATTCTTGCCCCATTCATGCGGTCACGGTTGCGACCCTAGAACGGTTAAAGGCACTATATCCAACCGGAGAGTTTGACCCCTGCCGATTTCGTCCTAATCTGTTGATTGACACCCAAGCAGATCAACCTGACTTTGTTGAAAATGATTGGATTGGCAAAACTCTCTTAATTGGGGATTCTGTAATACTAAAGATTGACACCAAATGCCCTCGATGTGTAGTGACTACATTGGCCCAAAATGGCTTGCCGCAAGATCTAGATATTTTACGAACAACCGCAAAATACAACGAGGTAATTGCAGGGATTCGGCTGTCGGTAATACAGGGCGGAACTATCCACCAGGGAGATGCAGTATGGCTAGAAACGACCAACGCATAGAACATTTACCTCGTCCGATACCTCGTCCGATTAAATTGCAAACGATGGATCATTGAAGGCTTTTTTAAAAAGGCTAAGCATCGGTAATGGTGCAAGCTATAAGAGTACAAGCTATCAGCCCATGTGCAATGAACCCTTTTAGCCTAACCTCAGCAGTAGTCACTTGAGGTTAGGCTAAAAGGAATTGCTCCAGGAATTTTCCAAGGAATTGCCCAAGGAATTACCCAAAGAATTAATTGGGCATTACCTGCGGAACTGCCTGAGATGGCTTGGCATCAGCGCTAAGCGGTAAGTCTTGGCCTTCGGCTTTTTGGCAAGCGACCATAGTTTTAACATGTTCCATTTCATCATCTCGAATAGCCACAAATACATCATAGAGATTGTCGATTTTAGGGCGACGATGGGCCGGAACATGGGCCGTTTGAAACGCATCGAACATATACAAATCACCATCGCGGTAGTAGTCGATGGCAATTTGGGGGGCAGGTTCCCCTTCAAGATAAGTCTTTTCTTCTTTTAAAAATTTGTTGTAGCTAGCAAAGGCGTGCTGTTCTACTTGCTCCATAAAATTGTAAGCGGCCTTGGGGGAAACTAAATACAGTCCAATGACAATCCAGTAGTAAAGCAGCGCTGTGTGACGGGCCAAAAAACGGTCAATCCAATAGTCACCGCCGCCTAGCGCTTCCATAATCAATAGGTGATGCAGCTCATTCCAAGATTCTGCAAAGTGAACTTTTAGCCAATCTATCCTGCGCCACCAGCCCAGGGTTTCATAAAGATGCAATACAGAGAGATAGGAAAAGTAGGGAACCCGAGCGACGGTCTCTAAAACGTAAAAACGAGGATAGGGGCGCTTTTTGTACACCACGTTAATCACAAAAACCAGAATGCCTACTAAGACTTTAATCATATTGAACTCTCTTAAGTTTGGAGATTTGGATTGTCTGCGCTTCTATCCTCGCAAGTTCTTTCAAAAACGCAAGATCGTTTCTACCCAGTGCTTATGCGCCAAAAAGTAAAAAATTAAACTTACCCTAAGTAAAAAAATGGCGCGTGAGCGGCTTTAGAAGCATCTTAAGGAAAGCTTAAATTCATGATTTTTGCGCAGACCAGGCATCTCGTAGCCAGAGGTATCGTGCAAAATAGAATGTCTGTGCTCGTTCATTGATCTCAATATGGCTGATTCCCTGGACTGCTTAACCTTTCAGTGCCCTATTCAGCATGTGCTAGACATGCTAGGCAGCAAGTGGTCAATTGTGATTCTCAGGGAGCTATGGAGCGGCGATCGCCGTACCCACGAGTTGCTCAGTGCCCTTCCTGGCATCAGTAGCAAAACGCTAACCATTCGGTTACGGAATCTAGAAGAGCATGGCATTGTTGAGCGGCGAGTATACGCGGAGGTTCCCCCTCGGGTGGAATATACCCTGACCGACAAAGGCAGGGAGTTGCAGCCTGTATTAAACGCTCTCCATCAGGTGGGTGAGCAATGGCTAGAGCAAGAAAGCTGTGTTTGCCCCGTTCAACAACTGCCCACCTAGTCATTTCATGGTGTCGTTTCATAGTCGTTTCATAGTCGTCCCATAGTCATTTCATAACGAAACTTTGCAGTTTTGAGCATGAGCAAGAAATTGTTACATGAGCGTTCTACGCCTGAGACTGCGCATTTTTTTACTTTGGGTAAGGTTAATTTTTTACTTCGCGTTCCTAAGGTTCTTTTTTTAAACCTTCTTGTGGGCATTCCAAAACATTTATAGGCTCGTTTTATGTTTTAGAGCGAGTGTTATATGCCTGTGCGAACCGATTCACAATCCTTCCAAGCAGATGTTTTAGCAGATGTTTTACAGCCAGCGAACAACCAGAGTGTCTCCTCCCTCAAAAATATAGCTCCGCAGAAGCGCACAGCACCCCAAAAAACGAACAAAAGTATGCTACCGGCTCCCCCCAAAGACTCTCGACAGCGCTTTAAGCGCTATGTACAAACCTTGCAAGACAATATCTGCACCGGGCTTGAACGCTTAGATGGTGAGGCGAGGTTTCAAGAGGATATTTGGCAGCGAGAGAACGGCGGCGGCGGTCGCACTCGGGTCATTCGAGAAGGCGGCGTTTTTGAGCAAGGTGGCGTGAATTTTTCGGAGGTGTGGGGAAAGGGATTACCCCCTGCGATTATCAGCCAGTACCCAGAGGCAACCGGACATGACTTTTACGTCACCGGCACCTCTATGGTATTACACCCACGCAATCCCTATGTGCCGACTGTTCATCTTAACTATCGCTACTTTGAAGCAGGCCCTGTGTGGTGGTTTGGTGGTGGGGTCGATCTCACACCTTACTATCCGGTTGTAGAAGATGTGGTTCATTTCCACAGGACAATAAAACAAGCCTGCGATCAGCATCATCCTGATTTTTATTCGGTTTTTAAGCCGTGGTGTGATGAGTACTTTTATCTGAAGCATCGGCAAGAAACCCGTGGGGTAGGGGGCATTTTCTTTGACTATCTCAACAGCCAAAGCAGCCTTTACAATGGCCCTCATCCTGAGGGCGCAGCAGCACAAAAAAATCAAGCAAGTCAAACCAGTCAAGAAGTAAACCAGCAGGGCACGCCAGCATCTCACGCAGAATCTTACAGTTGGGAAGCGCTATTTTCCTTTGTGCAGAGCTGTGGAAACTCATTTTTGCCAGCCTATTTGCCGATTGCTGAGCGGCATAAGGAACAGCCTTATGGCCAACGCGAACGCAATTTTCAACTGTATCGTCGGGGCCGCTATGTGGAGTTTAACTTGGTGTACGACCGAGGAACGGTGTTTGGCCTGCAAACCCAGGGGCGTACTGAATCGATTTTAATGTCACTGCCGCCCTTAGCCCGTTGGGAATATAGCTATACCCCCGAACCGGGCACTCCAGAAGCAAATTTGTATGACACTTTTCTGCGCCCTCAAGATTGGGCGAACTGGAAAACAACAAAAACAAAAGCAACAAAAACAACAACTGTCTAAAGAACGCTCTATTCTTTTTCTGAGGTGCTTATTATGTGCGCTCCTACTTCCATGTGTCCTCCTTTGGCACTTTGCTTAAGAGAAGGCACTCAACAGTCTCACAGCCTAGCTGAAAATACAGTTTTGATGAAATGCTTGCGCAATGGGCTGATCAGCGCAGAGCCTTTGCGGCAGTGGATGGCGAGCTTGTATTTTGTTTACAGTGCGCTAGAGCTGGAGATGTATAATCACGCTGACCATCCGGTGATTGGCAGAATTTATTTTCCTCGCCTAGAGAGAACACTTCAGCTAGAGAACGATCTAGCCTTTTATTATGGCGATAACTGGCGCCGCCAAATTCAGCCCTCTCGCAAAACAATTCGCTATGTGATGCGCCTTCATGCGATCGCCAACGATCAGCCTGCTCTGCTAGCAGCCCATGCCTATGTTCGCTACATGGGCGATCTGTCGGGTGGTCAAGGGCTTCGCGCAAAAATTCGTTCAGCGCTGAAGCTGCCTGAGGGACTTGGAACAGCATTTTATGAGTTTGAAGGGTTGCCAACGGCTGAAACTCGGCGAGCATTCAAGGGAGTTTATAGAGATGCTCTCAATCAATTGCCAGTGGATACGCAGCTGGCTACCCAGCTAATTGAGGAGGCTAATTTGGCCTTTAAGCTCAATTGTGATGTGATGCATGAGCTAGCATCTCAGGTTAAGGCTACGGTGAGCGAAGCGACGTGGGAACTCATTACCCATGAAAACCTACCCGGCAGTACAGCTCACCTGCCGCCGCCGATTGAATTAGTCTCAGCTTGATATGAGTCCCGGCTTGATATGAGTCCCGGATTGATACTAGTCACGGCTTGATAGCGCGATCGCTCAAAAATTGAATCGAGCGATCGCAAACTTAAAACATAGATATTGAGAATGTGAGAAGAGCGTATGATCAGCACAGCAGCGTCAGGCAATAAGAGCCTTTTAGGAACAAAATCGACCATTGAAGAGAGTCTTTTAACACCCCGGTTTTACACCACAGATTTTGAGAAGGCAGCAGGATTAGATCTCTCTGAAGGGGAGACCGACCTAAAAGCAATGATCGCTGAAATGCGGGCGGACTATAACCGGCATCATTTTGTCCGAACAGACCAGTTCAAACAGGACTGGAGCCATATTCAAGGCAAAGATAGAGAAGCGTTTGTTGACTATTTAGAACGCTCTTGCGTATCAGAATTTTCGGGCTTTTTACTCTTTAAAGAACTCTCCCGACGCCTTAAAGATCGTCAGCCTTTACTGGCAGAAATTTTCTCGCTCATGGCCCGCGATGAAGCGCGTCATGCGGGTTTTCTCAACAAGGCAATGGCAGACTTTAACATCACGTTAGACCTTGCGAAACTCACGAAAAAACGCACCTATACATTTTTCCCAGTGGAATGGATTATTTATGCGGTGTATTTGTCTGAGAAAATTGGTTACTGGCGCTATATTTTGATTCATCGGCATTTGGCTAAGCATCCTGAAAATGCTTTTTATCCCTTATTTGACTATTTTGAACCCTGGTGCCAGGATGAAAATCGTCATGGAGATATATTTAAGGCGTTGCTGCGATCGCAACCCAACATGTGGAAAACCTGGCAATCTCGCCTATGGAGCCGCTTCTTTCTACTCTCTGTATTTGCCACTCACAGCCTCACCGTCCACGAGCGTACCGCATTTTATGAATCACTCGGACTCGATGCGACACAGTTTGATGTAGACGTTATCCGTGAAACCAACAACACTTCAGCCCGTGCTTTCCCTGTCATTCTCAACATAGATCATCCCGATTTCTTTAAACGGTTAGATCGCTGCGCAGCGCGCAACCTAAAGCTTAAAGCAATTGCCGAAAGCTCCGGCCCTAAACTGTGGCAATGGATCAGAAAAATTCCGTTGATAGCCGGTACTGTGTTAGATCTCATTCGACTTTATCTGATCAAACCGATTGATGCTGAAGCCTTACGAGAAGTGGTTCGATAATGGTCATTTAGATGTAATGCTCATGACTAAACGCTTACATAACTAAGCGCTTACATAATTAAGCGCTTACATAATTAAGCGCTTACATAACTAAGCGCTTAATTGCTTTAGCTGCTCTAAACTCAAAACATCCACCGTCAGAACATAAACCGTGCTGCCCACATCAGGCGAATATACATTTAAATAAGAAATCTCGTCTGGATTATCGGGTGCAATCACTTCAAACACCCGATGCCCTGTGTCGTCGATATCTTCTCGCTCAGTCAGTTGATAGCCCTGTGCCTCCAGCTGAGTAATTAACTGCTTAGCCATTTGACGAAAGTTACCGCTGATTTTATGACAGCTTTCCACGCCATAGCAGCCAGACTCGGCACCTGTCAAATGCGGAAAATCATCACCCAAGCGAACCACCATGCCATATTCAGGACTAGCATCAGGGAGTGAACTGACTTCCCCAGCAGCGGTAGTCGGCAATTCAACCCTGGGCGCAGGGGCAGTAGGAGCGACAGAGCCAGATGGCACAGGCTGAGACTGAGACCGAGGCTGAGACTGTGGTTGAGGCCGAGGTGGGACAGCATCAGGAGGCATAATCTCGGCAGATATTAGAGGCTCTTCTGAAGGTAATTCTGGGAATGCGACGACAGGCGCTGGTTGTAATTGAGACAGCGTAGGCGGACTCGGCTCAGCAGAGTTGGGGCGCTCGGCGATCGCGGGCAAACCTGCTGGCAGGCTGACAACATCCAGCGAAAGGGACTGCGAATCATCTGTTTCAGTAGTGGGCACTTCTCCTGAGGCTTCGACCGATGAAGCCTCCGACTCATTCGGCCACGGTAGCCTGAAAATCAGGCCATGAAAGCATAGGGAAAATAGAACGATTCCCCAAAATATTGGTTTTGACTTTTGAGTGCGCAACACTGACCGATGGGGGAGTTATTTTTTGATAGAGCGACTAACCGTAAATTCTGCGGAGTTCATTGATAAGACACACAGTTAAGACCTACAGTTAAGACACACATCTCTTAATTAGGAAAGACTCCTGCTAATATTACTGGCGAGCGTCCCTTAAAATCAACCCTGGAGCCTCACTCTACAGTGAACCGGCTTATACAATCTCTGTCATTCTCTGTCATTGAAGAGGATTTATAGCAAGGTCAACTGAAATAAGTTCTTATCAGCTGACAAAAAAAATCACCAAAATGACAGTGAATAACGACATACGCACTTATTCACGGGCTTATTCTAAGCGGGCATCATGCCGACCAGATCAGCCAAAAAGATACTTACACAAAGGTTACAAGCGTAAACATATAATCGAACTGCCTTTTTTCCTGACTGTTCGTGGTAGCTTTTGGTCATTTTATTTTATTTTTATATGAGAATAAATCTCATCAGTAGTAGAATGCTGTCATCCCAAATTTTACCGATCCCTATCAGCAAGGACAGCACAGTATGAAGCTTTCACGACGATCATTAATGATTCGTGGCACTGCGGCCACCGCAGCCTTTGCAGCAACACAGGTATTTCGCCCTCGCAGAGCCAGCGCTCAGACAGGCGAAGTCAATCTTTATTCATCTCGCCACTACAACACAGATGACGAACTCTACGAAACCTTTACTAACCTCACAGGTATTCGAGTAAATTTGTTAGAAGGTGAAGCTGATGTATTACTAGAGCGGCTTAAAAGCGAAGGGGCCAATAGCCCAGCCGATGTATTTATGACCGTTGATGCAGGCATGTTATGGCGAGCTGAGCAAGCGGGTGTGTTTGCACCGATATCTTCTACCACCTTAACCAACCGGATTCCAGAGCACCTCCGACATCCTGACGGCAAATGGTTTGGCTTTTCTAAAAGAGCTCGGGTAATCATGTACAACAAAGCAGCGGTCGATCCGGCAGATCTATCTACTTACGAAGATTTGGCTGATCCTCGCTGGCGTGGTCAAATTCTCACTCGCTCTTCAAGCCACATCTACAACCAGTCTTTGGTCGCCTCTTTAATTGAAACAAATGGGCTACAAGCCACAGAAGACTGGGCCGCTGCCCTGGTGAGTAATTTTGCTCGTAAGCCAGAAGGCAACGACCGAGCCCAAATCGAAGCGGCAGCAGCAGGACTAGGCAATTTGGCGATCGCCAACACCTACTATCTCCCTCGCTACCTAGAAGAAGAAACCCCTGCCAAAAAAGCAGTATTCGATCAAGTTGGCGTTTTCTTCCCAAATCAAGACGGTCGTGGAACCCATGTCAATATCAGCGGTGCGGGCGTAGTGGCAACTGCACCGCATGCGAATGCTGCTCAACAGTTTTTAGAATATCTAGCAGATACTGAAGCCCAAACGTTTTTTGCAAAAGCAAATAATGAGTATCCAGTGGTATCAGGAGCCGAGCTTGCACCAGCCGTAGCAGGCTTTGGCACCTTTAAAGACGATAGTACTAACGTTTCTACTTACGGCATAAACCAGGCCGCAGCCGTACAGCTCATGGATAGGGTCGGCTGGGCTTAGCGCTAGAAAGTTGATCACATCATCGACCGCTCGGCAAAACCTCTGCGCCGATTAAATTCGCCAAAGCCCTGGGTCGTGTAATAGCGATGTCCTGTGCGCTCATTGAACACACAGATCTAGCCTCAGGGCTCTGGGGAAAGGACTTAATCCATGTCGATAATAGATAATCAGCAATAGGCAATTAACAATAAATAACCAACAATAGGCAACAGGCAATCAGCAATAGGCAATCAGCAACAGGCAATCAGCAATAGGCAATCAATAGCAAATCCCTATAGGAATCTTGGTCTACCTGTAGAGTAGCAACTCATCCCCTCGCCAAGAGCGATAGACAGGTCAGAAAAAAGGCTACCCTCAAGGGATCATTAAGACTGTATAGTCCTGCTATATAAAGACTTTAAGCGTAGTTTTTTTGAGAAGTCGATGCCATTTGTTCATAGTGAGCCTAATTATTTAATGAAATATAGGATCGTTGTGAAGATCATCTTCTGATAATTTTTCTTTATCATAGCTTCGCTTCTATGGGGCGCAATGTGAGCCCTCGAACAATACTGCCACTAAGCTCTCTGAATTGTCTTTCTAGGGAACTATGAATAGGGAATGAAAGTAGTCCTAATCAATTCTCTATGATTGCTCCTATATGGCAAAACCACGATTGCGTAATTTGCGTAAGCGCGTCAGACTACGCGACAAAATTGCGGCTGGATACTTAGGTGTTCTGATAATTTCAATTGGTGGTGTCCTGCTCGGCTACCTCGTAGGTGATTATTTTGAGTACAAGTCTATTAAAACAGCAGAAGCTATTTCTGAGAGCTTAGATCATCTTAATCACTTACAGGTCTCACTGCTTAGAACCCATAACTATAGATATCGATATCAATTGACATCTCAGAGCGAGGACGACTCGCTTCTAAATAATATTGACAACTTAATACAGCATCAATCAGAACTTGAGTCAACCTGGTTAACGTTGCAAAAATATACTGAAACAACGCCAGTAATATACGGCGTCAAAAATCCAACATTAATCCCTATTGAACGCTTTCTAATAAAGAACAATACGGCTTTCGAGGCTTACTGCGATGAGTTAGAGAAACTCGCTTTTGACCTTACCTCCCGACAGCCTCAAGTAAAAAATAGTGAAGCTTCAACTGTTAGTTTGAGATCAGCTGAGCCCAGTGTCAACATTTCCGATATAGATAATTTTTCTGAGGAACTCAGGACACTGATTCAACAGATTAGATTACAATCCAATACGGCTAAGGCATCGATAGAATCTACTGATATTCTACGTTTTCAAATCTCAATAGGCTTTGTTTTAGTATCCATAGGCGTTGCATTGGCTTTGATTATAAAGCTTAGTCAGGCGATTACGGCTCCCTTAATTGCACTCAACCGGGTTGCTCGCGCTGTCACCAGTTCCCAAAATTTTACACTGCAAGCTCCTCTGCTGAGCTCTGATGAAGTCGGAGATTTGGCCGTTTCAATGAATCAACTCATTGTCTCTGTGCATGATCTCTTACAGCGGTTAGAAGACAAAACGCAGGCGATTACCGAACAAAAAACGAGTCTGGAACAGGCGATCGCAGCCTTACAAAATGCACAATTACAACTTATCCAGCAGGAAAAAATGTCTGCATTAGGTAAGTTAGTTGCAGGAGTGGCCCATGAAATTAACAATCCAGTCAACTTTATTTACGGCAATATCGATCATACCAAACGGTATATCGAAGATTTGCTCTCGCTACTGTCGGTGTATCAGTTCTGTTATCCAGAACCGCTACCAAAAGTCCAAAACTGCCTTGAAGATCTTGATCTCGAATTTTTATCAAATGATTTGCCCAAGGTGATGCAGTCGATGCGACTAGGAGCCGAGCGCATCAAGCAAATTGTGGTATCTTTGCGTACCTTTTCTCGAATGGATGAGGCTGAGTATAAAACCGTTAATTTGCACGATGGGTTAGAGAGCACACTCGTCCTTTTGGAACACCGTCTTAAAGCCAATCCACCATCTCCGGCCATCCACATCACAAAAACCTATGAAGATTTACCGCCTGTCGCCTGCTATGCAGGACAAATTAATCAGGTTTTTATGAATATTTTGACCAATGCAATTGATGCTTTAGAAGAATCTCAGACCACGGATGCTGAAATTTTGATCTCCACTTCTGTACGCGCAGAACAAGCAATCATCACTATTTCAGACAACGGCCCTGGAATCACAAAAGCCATCCAAGAAAAAATATTTGACCCCTTTTTCACAACCAAAGCGGTGGGCAAGGGAACCGGCATGGGGATGGCTATCAGCTATCAAATCGTTGTGAATAAGCATCACGGTCAGCTGCTCTGTGACTCTTCTGTGGAAAAGGGCACAACATTTACTATCCAGTTACCCCTGAAACTGCTAGAGGGGAACCAGTCAACAGTTGAAGCCAAACAATTCAGTGTAAGCACTCCCTGTTAGCAGTCACCTGTTACGCTCACCTATTAGCATTCACCTATTAGCGTTCACCTATCAGCGTTTGATAGGGACCAGTGGCACAGTGAAATGAACCCTATCGCTAGGGAACACCGCCTTAGCCTTAGTCACCTTGTGCAGTGAGCGATTGAGTAACTCAATACTGCTAAAACCTGACCCAATGAGTTTGCTCAGGTTAGCTACCGAGTTAGTGCGATCGCTAAGCCTGAGTCATCACCTCATCACTCAAATCAAAATTCGCCGTCACTGACTGCACATCGTCTGACTCTTCTAAGGCATCCATCATTTTCATCAGCGATGCCGCCAACTCTGGATCTTCTACCGTCACTGTATTCGCCGGAATCCATCGCAAATCCACCTCACGCACATCGTACGCCTTTGCTTTGAGCACCTTACTCACCGCCTCTAGGCTAGGCACATCACAAAAAACCTCCGCTCCCGGCAAATCTTCATCAATTTCATCCACCAGCTCGTAAGACTCCGCCCCCGCTTCCAAGGCATCTTCAAACAGCGATTCTTCCTCTATTTGCCCCGCTAGCGTAATCACACCTTTGTGCTCAAACATCCAGCCCACACAGCCTGTTTCACCCAGGTTGCCGCCATTTTTACCAAAGGCCGAACGCAGATCTGCCGCGGCCCGATTGCGATTGTCTGTGAGGGCCTCTATCAGCACCGCCACACCGCCAGGGCCATAGCCTTCATAGCGAATCGCCTCAAAATCGCCTTCGCCTGCTAAGTTGCCGCAGCCTTTGGCGATCGCACGGTCAATATTGTCATTTGGAAAGCCCGCCGCCTTCGCCTTATCAATCGCCGTCCGCAGCTGAAAATTGCCATCTGGGTCACCGCCGCCCTGCTTCGCCGCCACAATAATTTCTCGCGACAGCTTTGCAAACGACTTACCCCGTGCCGAATCAACCCGCGCTTTTTGTCGCTTAATATTTGCCCACTTACTATGTCCTGCCATCAGTCCTGCATCGCTTTACGGTTTGCCTGTTGCCTAATTGCTGCTTACTTGCTGCTTGTTTGCTGCAATTTTACTGCCTTCTTTGCGCGATGCAGTACCCGGTGCTGTCATCGTTCAGCCAGCGAGCCGCCCCTTTAGGTTTCGCGCCGCCTTAATCGTCGCGCCAATGAGCCCCACATGCTGATTGAGCACCACTCGCACCGGCACCTCATCTAGCAAATGGCTCACCCGCCCCTTGGTTTTAAAAGCCTGCATGAACTCACCGGTTGTAATCAGCGCCAAATTTTTCGCCGTTACCCCGCCGGCAATATACACCCCGCCTCGCGGCAAAAACTTCAGCGAAATATTGCCCGCTTCCGAGCCATAGGCCTTAATAAAAATTTCCATTGTTTTTTGCGAAAGCAAATCAGTTTTGTCGGTCGCCGCCTGCGAAATCACCGCCGCCGGATCTTCCAAATTGCGCCGCTGTCCTGCCCTGCGCTCCCAGGCATCCATAATTTCGCCAATCTCTTTAGACTCACTGGCATACTGGCGATCGCGCAAAAACTGATAGATCGAAATAATGCCCTGCCCTGACACCACCCGCTCCTCTGACACCCGCGAAATGCCGTGCTTTTCGATCAAATACTTGCGTAGCTGAAACTCCAGCTCCGACTGCGGCGCAAAGTCCACATGGCCCCCCTCCGACGGAAACACCGCATACTCCCCACCACAAGGCAGCAAAAAGCCCTGACCTAGCCCTGTACCAGCCCCCAGCACCGCCATGGGTGAGTTGTAATTCGGCACACCCGTCTGCAACTCATAAATATCCTCTGGCTGCAAGCCCAGCACGCCATAGCCAATCGCCTCAAAATCGTTAATCAGCTCTACATGGGGAATCTCTAACGTGCCACTTAAAAACTCACCCCGCAAAAACCACGACAAATTCGTCAGCTGAGAAGTGTTATTCACAATCGGCCCTGCGATCGCAAAACAAGCCACCGCAGGCTCAACCACCGGCAGAGTCTGCGCTGCGGCCTTTAAAAAAGCCTTCACCATCGGCACAAACTCAGGATAATCCTGACTCGAAAACCGATCCTGATACAGCACCTCCAAACCCACCTCATGACTCGCCCGCTGTTGCAGCTCGGCATCATCCACCTTCGCCAACCGCAAAATAGTCTTAGTCCCGCCAATATCACCCGAAAGCAGCTGTGCCATAAGTTCTATCTTGATCTGTATTTAATGTCTTCAATATTTCATCAGGAGCCTTATCGCCAGCACCTTCAACAGCGTAAGCAACTATATCAAACCCATAACCAAACCCATACTAAGAGGCGTAAAAACTATTCACAATCTCCCACAAGAAAGAACCCCCAGTCCCTACTCCCTACCCCCTAACGCCCAATTGCTTTTGCACTTATCTCCCAGAATCTATAAAATGGGGAACTTCTCAAATTAGGTAAGCGCTGTGACTCTCACCCCTCTCTCTAAGCCCACAACCTCACCCCTTAACGACACTCCCAACAACGCCCTCACCCTCGCCGCCCGTCCCGACAAACTCGGTCGCTTTGGTCGCTTCGGCGGCAAGTACGTCCCTGAAACCCTCATGCCCGCTCTCAAAGAGCTAGAGGAAGCCTACTATCAGCACCGCGATCAAGCCGATTTTCAAACCGAGCTGAACGGCTTGCTCAAAGACTACGTGGGCAGGGCGAATCCTCTGTACTTCGCTGAGCGTCTCACCCAATATTACGCACCCAAAAGCAAGGGGCAAAACGGCAGCGGCCCACAAATTTACCTCAAGCGTGAAGACCTCAACCACACTGGCGCCCATAAAATCAACAACGCCTTGGGCCAAGTTCTGCTCGCCAACCGCATGGGCAAAAAACGCATCATCGCCGAAACCGGCGCTGGCCAGCATGGCGTCGCCACCGCCACCGTCTGCGCCCGATTTGGGATTGAATGCGTCATTTACATGGGCGTAGAAGACATGCAGCGTCAGGCGCTGAATGTGTTCCGTATGAAGCTGTTAGGCGCTACCGTCACGCCCGTAAGCGCAGGCTCCGGCACGCTTAAAGACGCCACCTCCGAAGCCATTCGCGACTGGGTGACGAATGTGGAAACCACTCACTATATTCTCGGCTCTGTCGCTGGCCCTCATCCCTACCCGATGATGGTTCGTGACTTTCACGGTGTGATCGGCACCGAAACGCGGGCACAGTGCCTAGAAAAATGGGGCGGCAAGCCCGATCTGCTGCTGGCCTGCGTCGGCGGCGGGTCTAACGCGATGGGCCTGTTTCACGAATTTGTAGAAGACAGCGAAGTGCGAATGATTGGCATAGAAGCCGCTGGCGAAGGCGCTGAAACCGACAAACATGCCGCCACCCTCACTAAGGGGCGAGTTGGCGTATTGCATGGTGCTATGAGCTACTTGCTGCAAAACAGCGAAGGTCAGGTAACCGAAGCTCATTCTATCAGTGCCGGACTTGACTACCCCGGCGTTGGGCCAGAGCACAGCTACTTCAAAGATTTGGGCCGCGCTGAATATTACAGCGTCACCGATGCTGAGGCGTTAGAAGCCTTTCAATTGGTGTCCCGGCTTGAAGGCATTATCCCAGCGCTAGAAACCGCTCATGCTTTTGCATATTTAGAAACACTCTGTCCTACGCTCACCAATGAGAGAATTGTGATTAACTGTTCGGGGCGAGGCGACAAAGATGTGCAAACAATTGCAAAAGTGTTGAATTTTGAGTAGTTCATATCTTTTAGGTTGGGGCCGATAGGGCCCATTTCTATCGGTCCATTTCTATCGGTCCATTTCTATCAGTCCTTTTCTATCAGTCCTTTTCTATCGGTCCTTTTCTATCGGCTCGTTTCCATCAGCATCACAGTTTGTTCTTTTATTTAGGAGAATTTAGGTGGAGAATTTTGAGGTTTGCGATCGCGACATATCCTCGCAGCTACTAGCGCGATACATGCAGGCAGAGGCCATTGCCGTTGACACCGAAACCATGGGGTTGAATCCGCTGCGCGATCGCCTGTGCCTAATTCAGCTGAGCGATCCCGATGGCTATGTTAGCGCCATTCGCATCAGTCGCGGCCAAACCGAAGCCCCTAACCTTCAGCAGCTTTTAGAAGCCCAAACCATCACCAAAATTTTCCACTTTGCCCGCTTTGATTTAGCCACGCTTCAGCATCACCTTGGCATCGTCACAAGCCCAGCTTTTTGCACTAAAATCGCCAGCAAAATTGCCCGCACCTACAGCCCCCGCCACGGCCTCAAAGCCCTAGTGCAAGAGTTAGAAGGCATTGAGCTAGACAAATCTCAGCAAAGCTCCGACTGGGGCAACGTTAACGCCCTCAGCGAAGAACAGCTCAGCTACGCCGCCAACGATGTGCGCTATCTCCATGCCCTGCGTCACAAGCTCACCGACATGCTCAAAAGAGAAGATCGCTGGACACTCTTTCAGCAATGCCTCGCCTGCCTACCCACCTTTGTATCGCTAGATCTTAAACAATATAGCGGTATCTTTGAGCATTAAGGGACTGACTACATCTCCCCCAAATACTTCGTACAGACCTGTCTAAAGTCATCTCCCCTGACCTCAAAGTTGGCATATTGATCAAAGCTGGCACAGGCGGGTGAGAGCAACACCGTTTTAATCGATTGCTGTTTGCAGATATCGGCACTGCGCGCAATGGCTCGATCCATCGTTTGAACATCTTCATAATGGGGATAGCCCGCCGCTTGTAACTGCTGCGCAAAAAATTCGGCAGCATCCCCAATCAGTAAAACCATTGCCGCTTTCTCTTTAATTTGAGCAATCCAAGCAGTGTCGTCCCCATCTTTTGCAGCGCCGCCCGCAATCAGAATGGCAGGGCCAGCGACCGATCGCAAGCCCACTTCGGCAGCATCGTAGTTAGTCGCTTTGCTGTCGTTAATAAAGTCCACACCGCGCCAGGTAGAGATATGCTCTAGCCGATGAGAAACTCCTGGAAAGGTAGACACCCCTTCTGCGATCGCACGAGTATCAATACCCGCCAATTTAGCTGCTGCCACCGCCATCAGTAAATTCTGTTGATTGTGAACGCCAACCATTCTCAGCGCCCTGGTTTCAACTATTGGCTCACCCTTGTGTATCACCCAGCCCGATTCAATATAGGTATCGGGCATCAAAGGTGCGATCGCCTCTTTCCCATTCACACTCGTCCAATGCGTATCGGCTGAATATTCCGCCGCCTTGCTGCGCAAATACGGATCATCGCCATTCACAACCGCCGACTGCGACCGAGTTAATAAAGACGCCTTAATCGCGTAATAATTTTCAACCGTTTTATGGCGGCTTAGGTGGTCAGCCGTAAAGGTAGTCCACAGCCCAATCGTGGGAGCCAAAGAAGAAGAGGCCTCAATTTGGTAGCTGCTGAGTTCAGCAATGACCCAGTCCGGCGGCTCAGTGAGGGCAAGCTCGCAGGCCGCGTAGCCAATGTTGCCGCAAGCAGGCGCGTTGAGTCCCGCCGCCTTAAAAATAGCGGCCACCAGGGCGGTGGTCGTGGTTTTGCCATTGGTGCCGGTAATGCCTAACCAAGGCCGATCTCTGAGCGATCGCCAAGCTAGCTCCATTTCCCCAATGGTTTCAATGCCTTGCTCGCGAGCTTTGATCAAAGCAGGCGCATCCCAAGGCACTCCTGGACTCACTACCAGCAAGTCCAAATCCGGCCCCGGCGAAAAGGCATGGTTGAGCTTTACCGTAATCCCTTCGGCTTTGAGCCGTTTGGCATCGGACTGGTGGCGTTGGGCAATGCCACTATCGCTCAGCGTGACCTGCCAGCCCTGACGAGCAAGCACCTTGGCAGCAGCAATTCCAGATCGACCCAGACCAATCACATGGGCTGTTTTCATAGGCTCAAAATCTTCGCACTTTATATGACATATGTCATATTGCTCAGGAGATTGATAGAGGCTGAAAGCCTTACACAACAACAGGCAACATGACCAGAAAAGCAACGCATCCATGCTTTTCTATAAGCCGCGATTGTATCGGACTGTGGGTAATTTTGATCACCGATTTGATCCAGAAATTTTGATCCAAAAATGCGACAAAACTCTCAGCTTTTTACAATTTCGCTAAAGTCCGCCAAAACGCGGGCATGGTTACGCAGCAGTCCTAACAAGTTCAGCCGGTTTTGCCGCACGCGAGCATCTTCGGCCATCACCATGACGCTCGTGTCACCGTCAAAGAAGTTTTCTAAAGCCGGGGCAGCTTGTTCTAAACCCGCAATCAGCTTGCTGTAGTCGCGTTCGGCCTTGGCCGCTTCCGTTTGCGGCACGAGCTTTTGCAAACTCTCGTAGAGCGCTTGTTCTGAGGATTGCTCAAACAGCTCCGGGCTCACCAAGCCGGTTGGATCAAGCACATCGGTCTCTAAATCGCCTTGGACGGCGAGCTTAGCGGCCCGGTTAACCGTTTCATACACCCGCGCCAAGCGGCCATCATTGCGAATCGTTTGGAGGAACTGAGCGCGATCGCGCACATCTAACAAGTCCCTCAGCGCCCTCGCCTGATAGTCAGCATCCTCACCAAACACCGCGTTGATCAAGTCATAGTCAATCCCCTGGCCATCCTGCAACAGCGTCCGCACCCGCTGCAAAAAGAAGTCGCTCAGCTGCAACGTTAGTTCCTCGGCATTGACACCCGTACGCGCCGAGGCAAAGCCCTGCACAATTTCAGCGGTAATATGCTGCAAGTTTAGCGCTAGCCCAGCGTCCCAAATAATGCTGACAATGGCATTTGCCGCCCGCCGCAGCGCAAAAGGATCAGATGATCCCTTTGGCAGCTTACCAATGCTAAAAATGCTCACCAAGGTATCTAGCCGGTCTGCGATTCCCACCACCTGACCGATGGTAGAAGTTGGTAGGCGATCGCCCGCCCCCCTCGGCAAATAATGCTCAAAAATCGCATCTGCTACTGCTGCGGGCTCGCCACTACCCAGCGCATATTTTTGACCGATGTAGCCTTGCAGCTCAGGAAACTCACCCACCATTTGAGTGACCAAATCTGCCTTACACAGCTTCGCTGCCCGAGTCGCCAGCTGCTTGTCTGCTTTGCTAAGGCCCAGCTGATCGCTCAGCAAGGCGGCAATATCGACCACGCGGTTCACCTTGTCGAGCACCGAACCCAGCTGCGCCTCAAAGGTCACCGTCTCTAGTTGAGGCACATAGGCCTCTAAAGGCCGTTTGCGATCTGCCTCAAAGAAAAACTTGCCATCGGCCAAGCGAGCCCGAATCACCCGCTCATTGCCCTGCGTAATGAGCGCTGCCTTAGCCGGATCGCCATTAGAAACCGTAATAAAATAAGGCAATAGCTCCTCTGACTCGGCACTGGCATACACCGGAAAATAGCGCTGATGACTCTCCATTTCCGTAATCGTGACCTGAGTGGGCAGTGCCAAAAACTCATCGTCAAACTTGCCCACCAAGGCAGTCGGCCACTCGACCAAATCCACCACTTCTGAGAGCAGCGATTCACTCACCGCCGCATGGCCGTTGACCGAGCTAGCCACCTTGGCAACCTGCTGCAATATAGTCTCGCGGCGAGCCGCCGGATCTACGGTGACATAGGCTTTTTGCAGCGCCGATACATAGTCTTGAGCCTGGTTTAATATAACGGGCTCAGCCGCCAAAACACGGTGACCGTGAGTGGTGCGATCGCTCACACACACCTCCGATCCATTTTCAATCGTCACGGGCAGCAGTTCGCCATCGAGCAGCGTCACCAGCCAGCGAATAGGCCGAGGAAACCGCACATCGCCATCGCCCCAGCGCATAAAGCGATTGCCCTCTAGGCTTAAAATCCACTCTGGCACCATCTCTTGCAGCAGCTCAGCCGTTGCCCGGCCTGCAATCTTTTGCTGCACAAATACAAACTCGCCCTTACCAGTATCGCGAACTTCCAGCGCCTCTACACTCACCCCTCTAGACGCCGCAAATCCCTCAGCCGCCTTAGTGGGCTTGCCATCTTTAAAGGCCGCCTTAGCCGGTGGGCCTTTGGCCTCTTCCTCTCGGTCGGGCTGCCGCTCAGGCAATCCGCTAATGAGCACCGCCAAACGCCGAGGCGTACCGTAAAACTCGAAGCCGTCATTTTTTAAAAAGCTTTCTTCTAGCGCTGCCGGTAGCCTCGATTGCCACTGAGCGAGGGCCTCCGACACAAAGCTAGCAGGGAGTTCTTCGGTACCGACTTCTAATAAAAACGTAGCCATAAGATAAGTTCGCTCAAGGATTCTTCGCTAAAGATTGCTTCGCTAAAGGATTGCTGCTGTGCGTAAAAAGCCCCTTGATTATACAGATAAGCTCAGTCAGGCAAAGCATTCGTTTGGGTGCTGTTGTGGTGCTTATTTATTGGTTTGTCTGTTCGTCTTTATCGGTTTGCCTTTGGTTTGCCTTTGGTTTGCCTTTGGTTTGCCTCTTAAAAGCAGCAGACTAGAGACAGATCAGAGGCAGTCATCTCCGGCAACTATCCTCTAAAATCATCGGTACTGACTGCTGCACCCTAATCAATTTGAAAGAACCTACCGCCTATGTCCGTTTATGTCATTTTATTCAACGCTCGCACAGATAACGAGGGAATGCATTCTTTGCGAGTGGGCGATCGCCATCAGGTCCTCATGTTTGAAGTCGAAGAAGATGCCATTCGCTTTAGCAACTTTTTAGAAGCGCAAGACTTCCCGCCTGCGACTGTAGAAGCCTTTGACCCAGAAGAAATCGAAGAATTTTGCCAGTCTGCCGGATATGAAGCCATGCGGGTTCCGGATGGGACGCTGTTAATGCCACCCGAAACTATGGTAGATAAAACCACATGGGACCCTAATGCTACGCCTGAAGAAAATTTATCCCAGGAAGGCCGTGGCAGTATTCAAGATGCTTCGACGGCTGAAATGGATCGCATTCGCGCCCAGCTTGAAAAGCTCCTATAGTACTTTTCGTTTAATACTTTTCCTTTAAATCATGACTGACATGCAAGATCGCGGACATCTCCTTACCGAGCAAAATAATCCTAACAGCCATAATCTGGACGAGCTTTCTACGCTAGAGATGGTGGATGTGTTTAATAAAGAAGATCAGCGCACGGTAGATGCGATCGCTCATGCCAGAACCCACTTAGCCCAGGCCATAAACCTCGCAGCCGCTTCTATGCGAGAAGGCGGACGACTGTTTTACATCGGCGCAGGGACGAGCGGGCGCTTAGGCGTGCTCGATGCTGCCGAATGTCCGCCTACATTTTGCACGCCGCCCGAAATGGTGCAGGGCATATTAGCCGGTGGCGCAGCGGCCCTACTGCGTAGCTCTGAAGCCTTAGAAGACGATGCCGAAGCCGGTGCCGAAACCATCATCGATCACAAAGTCACCAAGCGAGATATCGTGGTGGGCATTACCGCAGGCGGCACCACGCCCTATGTGCATGGAGCGCTCAAAGCCGCCAAACAGTGCGGTGCCGGAACCATCTTTATGGCCTGTGTGCCTGCTGATCAGGTGCCTGTTGATGCCGATGTTGATATTCGCCTGATCGTTGGCCCAGAGGTACTCGCAGGCTCTACCCGGCTAAAAGCGGGCACCGTGACCAAGCTGGCTCTCAATATTCTTTCCACTGGTGTGATGGTCAAGCTTGGCAAGGTGTATGGCAATCGCATGGTCGATGTTGCCGTAACCAATACAAAGTTGCGCGATCGCGCCATTCGCATTCTCTGCGACCTCACCGATCTGGATCGATCCGCTGCGGGTGAGTTGTTAGACAGCAGTGATCTTCAAGTAAAGGTCGCTTTGGTAATGCATTTAGCAGGACTCAAAAAAGGAGATGCGATCGCCGTTTTAAACCAGGAAGATGGAAACTTGAGAGCCGCCCTAGCCAGTGCAACAGCGTAAAACAGCGTAAAAACAGCATAAAAACAAAGCTGCTGGCAAAAGCCGTTACTGACGCTCTATCACAACCGTGAGGTGAGCTACCATTGCGCCAATTACGCCCACTGCTGCAACCACCGGAAAGAGCGCTGCGCCAATCGTACCGCCAATCACCCCGACCGTTAGCGGAATCTCAATGAGCGGGTGACCTTCTTCGTTTTTAATAATAATGCGGCGAATATTGCCTCGCTGAATCAGCGCTTTAATTTGGGAGACCAGTGCATCGCCTGAAATCTTAAATTCTTCAACCGTTACTTTTTTTTGGGCCCCTGCTTGAGCCCCTGCCTGAGCAGCACTGTCTTGAGTAGTACTCTCTTGAGCGGCGCTATCAGCAGGCATCACGGTAACATCCGAAACCTCGATGGGCTTTTCGGGGGGCTTTTCGGGGGGCTTTTCAAAATTAGTCGTCATCACAAATTCCTTTTGTTTTGTAACGCTTTAAACTTTAAAACCAACTTATGAAGAAGCTATGACGATCAGGAATGTGCTTTTAATCGATCAGCAGCAATTCCAAATTTCAACTCGCAGATGCGATTTTTGGCTTAATCCGAAACGAGTTGTTAGGTTTTAGCCATTCAAGGTTATAGGTCAGATTTGGCCATGATCTGAGGCGAACGAGAAATTAGAAATTAAGGGAAGGGGTTTGGACGTACATAGTTTGGAATGAGGTTGACTGACGAGCCAGATCGGGAGGTGGATGAGTTTGGCCTTTTACTCATCCACCGCTAGGGCTTGACCGAGTTTATGCAGGCGATCGCGATCTAGTAGCTCAATTTGAGCGCCCTGCATCATAATCAGGCCATCTTGACTAAGGCGATAAAAGGCCCTAGAAATAGTGGCTGGAATCGTTCCTAGTAGGGCAGCTAGCTGACTTTTAGTAACCTCTAACGTAATGATATTTGACTGGTTTTGAGTCTGACTTAGGTTAATTAAGTGAGCCGCTAAACGCTGTGGCACATCTTTAAAGGAGAGTTCTTCGACTAAGCCCGTGAGGTGCCGCAGATGCATAGACAAATTAAGCAGCAGCCGAATAGTGAGGGCAGGATACCGTTGGAGTAAGTCCAAAAACTCAAACCTCGGAAAAAACAACAGCGTTGAGTCTTCTAACGCTTCGGCTGAGGCTGGATACCTTTTTCCATCTAAGGCAGGAACTTCTGCAAAATATTCTTGCTCGCTAAAAATATGAAGAATTTGCTCTTTACCCTGAGCGGCTAGTTTGAATATTTTAACGCGCCCCGTTTTTATCACAAAAAAACCGGTGGCTTCACTATCTTGGGTGAAAACAATCTCTCCCTTTTGATAGTGTTTGAGCTGAACAATCTGTGCCACGTAGGCAATATTTTCTGAGGAGGCGCCCTGAAATAGCGGCGTGAGTTCTAACCAGTGGTCAAATTCTAATGCACTCAATAATTTACCCTACTCAACTTGCCCGGATCATGGCGGCTCATTTGACTTAAGTCAAGGCGCTGTTGACTTGTTTTTTGTAAGCTGAGTTTGTAAACAAAACATCAAGGCAATAGATGACAACATTGTTTGAAAAGTTAGGTGGCGCCGAGGCAGTGGATTTAGCTGTTGATAAGTTTTATGAGCGCGTGTTGAGCGATGAGAGAGTGAAGCATTTTTTTGTCAATACAGATATGGAGAAGCAGCGGGCTCATCAGAAGGCTTTTTTGACCTATGCCTTTGGTGGTAGCGGTCAATATAACGGTCGCTATATGAGAGAAGCCCATAAGGAAATGGTTGCTAATCAAGGCTTAGCGGGAGAACATTTTGATGCAATCTCAGAAGATTTGCTAGCTACGCTCAAAGAGATGGGGGTTTCAGAGGAGCTTAGAGCGGAAGTGGCAGCAGTCGCCGCTGCTCCGCAGCATAAAAAAGATGTTTTAAATCAGTAAAACTTAAGTGCAGGCTATAGGAAAAACAAATGACGACAACGCTCTCATCAGCTCTTTCATCAACGCTCTCATCAACACTCTCATCAATGCAAGCCTCTGCCGTACAAATCCACGAGCAGTTCGCATATCCAGCATCAGGCATTCATAAAAAGGTGCTGTTTAAGGACAACAACTGTCAATATACGCTGATGTGCCTAGCCGCTGGTACGAATATTGCAGAACATTCTGCGCCACGCAATGCTACCGTTCAGGTTTTGGCTGGCCGAGGTGTGCTAACCATCAGCGGTCAACATATTTCGCTAGAACCGGGTGTGTTTGTGGTGATGCCCGCTAACGCACCCCATGCCCTTCATGCCAGCGAAAACACAGCCTTTTTGCTGACACTTTCCGCGCCAGCTTGCTGAATTTGCCTGTTCACTTAGTCAATAGGTGGAAATAGGTGTAAGGGATAGGCAAATAAATAAAGTACCGCTTTCCCCTCACCCTAAATCCCTCTCCCTGAGGGAGAGGGACTTTGACTCTGGCTCCCTTCTCCTCTAGGGAGAAGGGTTGGGGATGAGGGCCTCGGTCATGATGACAGTTGGGACATTATTGAGGCGCACTTCCCTAAATAGGTTTTACCAGTGGGTCGGTTTTACCAGTGGGTCGGTTTTACCAGTAGGTAAGCAGTCAAGCAAAATAAATTACCTGATACTAACAGAAGGTTGAACTTACTCGTAACGCCCCCTTAACCTACCTTTAATCACACTGATTGACCTATTGTTAGAATTGTCAGCTTTATGTCATTCGCTCTGCTTTCTGTTTCTTCGTGTCTTTGTGTATAGACGAACCCCCAGTAAAAAACGCTTCCGCCCTTTCCGCCTGCTCTGGCGAGTAATCGCTTTTTTTGTATGGCTGTGGGCGCTATCCGTGCCGCTAGTGTTGCTGCTGCGGTTCGTTCCCCCGCCGACTACGAGCTTTATGCTGCAAGCTGCGGTTCGCAATGGTTTCTATGCCTATCGCTGGCAGCCCTACGAGCAAATTTCACCTGATATGGCTTTGGCTGTGATCGCAGCGGAAGACCAGCGCTTTCCCATGCATAGCGGGTTTGACATAGATGCCATCAACGCTGCCCTGAGAGATGCCGAAGAGGGGGCTAGCCTACGTGGCGCGAGCACCATCACCCAGCAAGTTGCCAAAAACTTGTTCCTGTGGCCAGGGCGCAGCTTTGTGCGCAAAGGCGTAGAAGCTTGGCTGACAGTCTTAATAGAGCTGATGTGGAACAAGCAGCGGATCTTGGAAATGTATTTGAACATCGCGCAATTGAGCGATCGCACCTTTGGCGTAGAAGCCGCCAGTCAGCAGTTTTTTCAAGTTTCGGCTCAAAACCTCACTGCCGAAGAAGCCGCCCTTCTCGCCGCTGTGCTCCCTGGCCCAGAACTTTACAGCGTCGAAGCCCCATCCTGGGAAGTGCTAGATCGCCAGAATTGGATTCTCACCCAAATGAATCAGCTTGGCGGCACAGGCTATCTTCAGCAGTTGAAAGGTAGCACTTGATCAGCCTTTTGGCAGCAGGGATATGCTTTTAATAAAAAAACACAGTCGCTGCCATTCATGCAGCCGCGACACGTTGCCCTACGGCACTGGCAGGAGCCTTGCGCTCAGATTCTGTTGCAGTGTCGGGATAAACGACTAAAACAGAACAAGGCGCATGGTGCGTAATGTAGTTGCTGACGCTACCCAGCATTACTTCGGTCATACCGCGCCGCTGGTGGCTACCGATAATCATCAGATCAATATCCATGGTTCGGGCCATTTCGCATAGTACCGAGCCAGGTGAGCCGTAAGGTTGAATACAGTCTGCATCTACGCCAGCCGCGATCGCTGCATCTGTTTTTTGTTTCAGTAGCGATTCAGAATGGTTAACGTAGTCTATCCAGGCGTCTTCAAACTGTTGCCGAGCATACCTGTCTAGGTAAATAGATTCTGGAGAAAGCGCCATATAAGGTTGCGCTGGGCTACGCACATCATAAGAGTTGAGCACATGGGTGATCGTGAGTTTTGCGTTTAGGGCTTGGGCCATTGCGATCGCGGCTGCTAGCGCTTTGTTGCTAACCTCTGATTCGTCTATGGCCACCAAAATTTTATGAAACGGAATCATTAGCTTATTTCCTCCGACATGTGAAAAACATGCAAAAAAGAGTGATAAAAAAGAGTGATAAAAAAGCTATCCAGAAAGAGTCGCTGTGTCCCACTTCATATCTTCCATCACCTGCAAATGCAGAGATATTGCATACTATCAGCGACCTGCACGTAGCCAGGATTATTACCAGCGGCAATCACCTCATAAGTAACCCAGTGTCATTAAATTAAAGATGAAACAGAGTCACTGCATTGCCCCCTCAGTCCCCCAAGTTTGGGGAAGCCGGACTCAGAGCCTCCAAAACTTGGGGATCAGGGGGCGATGCAGTATCTACAATTTAATGATGCCAACCTACTTAATACGAGGTCTGTTCTGCGTGAGGATTAATCTATATGACCAAACTATTGATAAAATTTGAGGAATTTGTGAAGACGAAGGCGTATATTCAAACACACTGCTCAAACACACTGCTCAAACACACTGCGCTTTAGGCTCACTATTCTCTCATTTTGTCTCTCATACTAAATGTAAAGATGAGAAATGAATCGCGTCTGCTAAATGAGCCTCAAAAATATGAGCCTCAAAAATATGAGCCTCAAAAATATGAGCCTCAAAAATAATATTGAACAGCCTCACAATTTCCTCACTTTTGCGGCCTAAACTCAAAACATAAGAACATGACACACCTCCCATAACACACACCCTCATAACATACACAAACCCAAAAACAATATCCTCGTAAGCACTCGGCAGGCGACTCAAATATTGAGAGTCTCTTTTAACCGGGTGCTTGCGTGCGTGTCATTTCATCGTCAAATCTGACATAATTTGCACAGGTAAAGTCGCAATACACAGGTTTGCATGAAGTTTTTGCTAGTGGAAGACGACGTAGCGTTGGCGGGCGCGTTAGAGCAACTGCTCGCAGAACACCATTATGTAATGGACTTAGCAACTGACGGCATTATGGGGCGGGAGATGGCAGAATCCTTTCCCTATGATTTAATTTTGCTCGATTGGTCACTGCCCAAGCTAGACGGCGTAGCCCTATGCGAATATCTGCGAAACGAAGGCAACTACACGCCGATTATTTTGCTAACGGGCCATAATGCCAGCACAGACAAAGTTGCTGGGCTAGATGCAGGCGCTGACGATTACCTAGTTAAGCCTTTTGGCTTTGAGGAGTTGTTAGCGCGAATTAGAGCCTTACTACGCCGAGCTGAGGGGATTGTCTCACCGGTGTTGCAGTGGGGCGATTTATGCCTAGATCCGCGCAGCAGTGAGGTGACCTGCCGGAGCGTGCCCATTGCGATTACGCCTAAGGAATATGCACTGCTAGAGCTATTTTTGCGCAACCCCAGCCGTATTTTTAGCTTAGATAATTTGTTAGATCGGGTGTGGCCCTTTGATGAAACCCCCAACGTGGGCTCGGTGCGAACCCACATTAAAGGACTCCGCCAAAAGCTAAAACAGGCCGGACTGCCCGATATCATTGCGACGGTATATGGGCTAGGCTATCGGCTGAAGTCGGCTGAATTTGTTAGATCCACCGCCAATAAAGCCTCTGAAGCGCCAGCCAGCACCAGCCCGCTAGACTTAACCGCGCTGTGGCAGGGCGTGAGTGAAACCTATCTCAATCGAGTGGTTAAGGTCGCTAACATTTTGCGAGGGTTGCTCCCTGGGCTAATAGAAAAACCGGTTGCAAAAAGTCTTTTAACCGAAGCACATTCGCTTGCAGGCTCACTCGGAAGTTTTGGCTTTGAGTCAGCGACAACAAACTGCCGAGCAATCGAAACAATTCTGAGCACGAATGCCTATTTAAGCGCCCAGCATATTCATCAGCTAGAGACGTTGATTACCCAGGTGCAACAGACGCTAGAAGAAGGACTCGTCAAGTCTGTCGTCACGCCTGGGCAAGCATCTGTACCGATGTCTTTACGAGACCAGCCAGACCAGCTAGACCAGTCTACTGTTGGCCTGTCTACTGCTATTAGCGCGTCTATTAGCGCGTCTACTGGCGCGTCTATACCCACTTCAATTGAGCTACTGCCTGGGCAGCGCTTTCAACTGCTGATGGTAAAAGCCAGGCATCACCGCGATGAAAGTTGGCTGCATGCGCTCATCGCAAAAGCTGACTTTCATCAGCTAGAAGTTAGCACGGTGGAAAGCATTGAGCAGGCCAGAGCAATGATTTTTCCAGCGGTAGAGGCCGATAGTGTTGAGCCGCTTCCTCTGGGACCGCTTCCTCAGAGGCCGCTTCCTCTGGGGCCACTTCCTCAGGGGCTACTTCCTCATATTGTCGTGTTCGATTTTGCTGGCTCTGAACACCTGCCCGATAACAACAGCCCCGAACTCAGGCTGTTAGCCGAGCTTCAGTCGGCCAGGGCCTCTATCCCAACCCTGGTGCTCACATCTGCTGCCAAGTTTGAAAATCGAGTGAGAATGGCCAGGCTCGGCGTTGCCGGACTGCTACAGACGCCTGTGACCCCTACAGAAGTGCTAGCAGCGGCGAGGCAAGTCCTACAAAAGGGTGTGCCGCCGACCGCCAAGCTGTTAATTGTCGATGACGATCCGGCGATGCTGGTGCTGTTGCAAAGTATTTTGGAGCCTTGGGGCTTTCAGCTCAAGTTTTTGAGCGATCCGCAAAATTTTTGGCAGGTGTTGCAGTGCTTTGAGCCGGATTTGCTGCTGCTGGATGCAAAAATGCCGGAGATTAGCGGGTTTGACCTGTGTCAGGTCATTCGCAATGCGCCCAACTGGCAAGAAATACCGGTATTGTTTATGTCGGCCCATACCGATGCAGACACCATTCAGCAAGTGTTTTCGGCAGGGGCCGATGACTATATTCGCAAGCCGATTGTGGCGCCAGAACTGGTGGCGCGGGTACTAAGCTGGCTAGAGCGATCGCGCACTCGGCGGCTCCGGGCCGATGTCGATAGTCTGACCGGTATCGCCAATCGGCAAAAGTCTATGCAATTAATTAACCAGATGATGGGTTTAGCCAAGCGGCAAGGAGAAACCCTGTGCTTTGCCATTATGGATTTTGACCACTTAAAGCACATTAACGACGAATATGGTCATCCCATGGGCGATCGCGTTTTAAGACGCTTTGGCGATCATCTGCGGTCAACCTTTCGCGCCGAAGATGTCGTGGGTCGCTGGGGCGGAGAAGAGTTTGTCATTGGGCTCTATGGCATGAGTCGTCAGGAAGGCACCCAGCGACTGCGTCGTTTTTCACAGGATTGGCAGCAGACGACTCTGCACCCTGTTGCCGACAGCACTGCCAGTAACACTGCCAGTAACCCAGAGAAAATAGACCCTATAGCCCCAGTGCCTACCCGTGCAATCACCTTTACGGCTGGCATTGCCGTTTATCCCCATGATGGCAACAACTTACAGGAGATTTATCGATCGGCTGATAAAGCCTTACATAAAGCTAAATTAGCGGGCTGTAATCGCATTTTTTCGGTAATGTAGCAGGTTTAGAGTCTCCTTTAGCGCAATCTGAAAGATAATGGCCAGAGCAAATAGCAGTCCACATAAAATCGTCATATTTTTAAACTAGGGTGGCAAAAGTCGGGCTAGTGCTAAAAACTTTCAAGGTATATAGGGCCTAGTAGATACTGAAAATGCAGCCAGATCCACTTGACCCCAACTTTGCTGAAGCAACATCTTTGCATCCTGCGGTAGTGCCCGTATTAGTGTGCGTACCCCCAAATACGCCCACCGCAGAGGCGATCGCTCTTATGAGCGAAGCGCAAACCAGCTATGTGCTCATTACCCAGCAACAGCGACCCATTGGCATTTTTACCGAACGAGACTTAGTTCGCCTCATTGCCTCCTCGCAGTTCGCGCCCAGTCAACCGATTTCAACCGTAATGAGCGCATCGGTTAAAACGCTTTGCACTGCTGATATTCAAGACACCTTGAGAATTTTTCAGCAAATGCAGCAGCATCAGCTGCGCCATTTACCGGTGGTTAATGAAAGCCAACAACTCGTGGGCATTGTCACCAAAGAGAGCCTACGACAAACCTTAACATTCTCTACCTTGCTTAAGCTTAAGCAAGTTGAAGAAGTGATGCAAACCGAGGTCATTTGTGCGTCTGCGGACACCATGGTCAGGCAAATTGCCAAAAAAATGAACGAGCATCGGGTGAGCTGTGTGGTGATTTTAGACGCAGGCGATCGCCCTGTTGGCATCATTACAGAACACGATATTGTGCAGTTTCAAACCCTGGGGTTGGCTCTGGATCAAACCCCCGCCCAAACCGTGATGAGCACGCCGCTGCTACCCATTCACCCCAAAGATTCGCTCTGGAAAACCCACCAGCAAATGAACCAGCGCCGAGTTCGGCGCTTTGTAGTGTGTAGGCCCGACGGTGAACTCGCGGGCCTCATTACCCAAAGCAGCCTGCTGCAAGCCCTAAACCCGGCTGAAGTGCAGCAGATGATTGAACTATTGCAGCAAGAAGCCGAACAGTTGCGCACCGAACATCAGGCTTTGTTAGAAGCGCGCAACCGTGAGTTACGAGCGAGGCAGGCCGTTTTAACCGAAAAACTAAAAACCGAGCAGGCAGAACATCAAAAAGCGGACGACCAAATTCGGTTTCAGGCAGGGCTACTAGATGTTGTTGCTCAAGCAGTGATTGCCACTGACCAAGCAGGCTATATTCTCTATTGGAATCGCTATGCCCAAACCCTGTATGGTTGGTCAGCCGAAGCCGTTATGGGTCGATCTATTTTGGAGATTATGCCCGATCTTAAGGCCCAGGCCAAAGCAGCGGCCTTGATTAATCGTTTACGCCAACAAGAAGTTTGGTCAGGAGAGCTTTTAGTTCAGCGGCAAGATGGATCTCAGTTCCCTGCTTGGGTGGTTCTTTCTCCAACTTGCAACGAGCAGGGGCAGGTATGTGGCATTGTCGGCATTGCCGATGATATTAGCGATCGCAAACGCCTAGAAGCCGAACGCAGTGCCGCCGATACTGCACTCAAGCTGGCCTATCGCAAGCTCGACCAAAGCCATGAGGCGCTAGAGTCGAGAGTGGCTACGCGCACAGCGGCCCTGCGTCAGGCTGAGCACCGCTGGCGATCGCTCTTAGAGGAAGTGCAGCTAGTCGTGATTGGGCTTGATCTCACCGGCAAGGTCACCTATGCCAATCCCTTTTTCTTAGAGCTAGTCGGCTACACTGCCGAAGCCGTTATCCATGCAGATTGGGTGAGTTGTTTTATCTCGCCATCTGAGCGGGCTCAAGTGAGTGACTATTTTCAACAGCTCAATCTTCAGCGAGAGATTCCCTCCCAGCATCAAAACACTATCCTCACCAAATCCGGCAAAGAACGTATCATTGTTTGGAAAAACACTTTGCTGCGCGATTTGCAAAACAACGTCATTGGCTCAATGAGCATTGGCGAAGATATCACCGAGCGCTTTGCAATCGACCGGATTAAAGGAGAATTTGTGGCGATGGTCAGTCATGAGCTACGCACCCCGCTCACGGCCATTCATGGCGGTGTAAAGCTGCTCAGTCAGGGGATTGTGCCCAGCCAGTCAGATCAGGGGCAAGCCCTTTTTCAGGTGGTGGTGCAAAGCTCCCAGCGCTTGGTGAGGCTAGTGGACGATATTTTAACCCTTGAACGATTAGAGTCGGGAGAATACCCGCTGCATAAACAATTCATTAATTCACAAACGGTCACTCGCCAAGTCACCGACGCCCTCCGAGTGATGGCCCGCGAAGCCAACATGGTGATTGAAGTGTGTGATCCGGGGATTCCTATCTTGGCCGATAGCGATCGCATCACTCAAGTGCTCACCAACCTACTCGACAATGCGATTAAGTTTTCTCCCCCCGGTTCTACCATTCACCTCACCGTCGAGTCTCGGGAGGGCCAGGGTGACCCCCATGTTTTATTTGCAGTGTGCGATCAGGGTAAGGGCATTCCGGCTGAACAGCAGCCCACCATCTTTGAGCGATTTGTTCAAGCAGACCAAACCGGCAACCGCGAAAAAGGCGGTACAGGCTTGGGGCTGACGATTTGCCGCAACATTGTAGAACAGCATGGCGGCAAAATTTGGGTTGAGAGTCGTTTGGGCGAAGGCAGCTGCTTCTTTGTTACACTGCCGATTGAACCTTCAAAAACATCGTGAGTAAGCGTAAGGAAGCGTAAGGAAGCAGTCAGTAAGCAGTAAGCAAGCAGTCAGTAAGCAGTAAGCAAGCAGTCAGTAAGCAGCAAGTCAGGTAAATTAAGTGACTCGACAAATTTTAGCCATTGACGACGAAGAAGCTATTCGGATTATTCTTAAAGCCTCGTTAGAATTTACCGCCGGGTGGACGGTGCTGACAGCGGCATCTGGCCAAGCAGGTTTTGCGATCGCTCAAACCGAACAGCCCGACGCTATTTTACTGGATGTAATGATGCCAGAAACAGACGGGATTACCTTGTTTCATCAGCTTCAGGCCGAGGCCTCTACTCAAAAAATACCGATCATTTTTCTTACTGCCCAGGCCAGAGAAGTAGAGCGCAAAAGGCTAGAAGCGTTAGGATGTGGCGTAATTTTAAAGCCGTTTGAGCCGGAGATAATTGCGCAACAAGTGCGGACATTATTGGACTGGCAAAAAAGCTAGGAGAGAATACGAGAAGAGAATACGAGAAGAGAATCTTAAAAGAAAATCTAGAAGAGAATATTAAGTAGCCAAGCCAAATAAATTACAAAACACTAACAGACGATTTAACTCACTCGTAATGCCCCCTTAAAAATATAAGATTTGGGGGGCGTCGGAATTTAGGTAATTTTTGCGGTGCCCCCTGGTGATTGCTGGCGAGTGAGTGAGTGATCTCGGTCGCCTATCGGCGTGCTCATTTGCTTGTAATCTGCCTATGTAAGTAGCTCAGCATCATTAAACTTATGAGGGCAACAGAATGACTGCATTGCCCCCCTGCCCCCCAAATTCAGTATCTACCCATTAATTCGACCTACCTACCTACTTATTTGCCTGTTTATGTATCTGCCTGCTTGTATGTCTGTAGGTATGTCTGCCTGTATCTCTGCCTGTATTTAAAAGCCCTACGCCTGAATGCCCATGCAAATTTCGCGGAACTTCGCATTTCTCAACGTTCATAGTTTGGATTTGGTGAGGCTGGGTTCGCAGGCAGAGCAGTACTTTTTAGACGATCCCAATACTTGCTTGATCAAGCTTCGGCAGTTTGCAGAGCAGTTGGCACAGCTTTTGGCAGCTAAGGTGGGGCTGTACGAAAACCCCGAAGAAAGCCAGTTTGAACTGCTAAGACGACTAGAAGCCAAAGGCGCAATTACAGATCGCGCAGCACAGATCTTTCATGAAGTGCGGAAGGTGGGGAATCTGGCGACGCATGGCACCTATGGCGAGCAGGGTGTGGCGCTTAATCACCTAAAGTATGCGCGGTGGTTGGGCGTGTGGTTTCACACTTCGTATGGCGATCGCACGTTTAAGTCAGGCCCGTTTATTCCGCCTGAGAACTCGCAGGAAGCGCTAGAGACAACACTAAAAACAACCGCAGAGGCGCTGAAGGAAGAACTCGCGCGGCTCCAGGCAGAGCTAGCGGCCAGTCAGCAGGATTTGAGCCTGACGCGATCGCAAGCTGAACAAGCCGCCGCCCAAGCACAGGAAGAAGCCGAACTGCGGCAGCTCGCCGAGAGGCTGTTGATTGAAACCGAAGCCGAAGCCGAAACGGCTAGAACGGCCTTTTTACAGCAGCTAAACGTGATGCAAACGCAGGCGGCTGAGCAGCCTATCCCCTTGATTCAGGCCACGATTGAAAGGGCGCAGGCAATCGATGCGAATTTGGCGTTAGATGAGCGGGCAACCCGTGGGCTGATTGACTCACAGCTGCGAGCCGTGGGCTGGGAGGTAGACTCACAAACGCTGCGCTATAGCCAGGGCACCCGGCCACAAAAAGGCAAAAATTTGGCGATCGCAGAATGGCCGACCGCCAATGGTCGGGCTGACTATGTTTTATTTAGCGGCTTGCAGGTGCTGGCCGTGGTAGAAGCCAAGCGTCAGCAAAAGGATGTATCTGGCGCGATTGACCAGGCCAAGCGGTATAGCCGGGGCTACCAAATTAAAGGCGATGAGGTGCTCAGCGGCGGGCCTTGGGGCGCAAGTGATCACACAGAAAGCTATCAGGTGCCGTTTGTGTTTGCCACTAATGGACGCAAGTTTTTGCGCCAGCTAGAAACCCAAAGCGGCATTTGGTTTTGCGATGTGCGCAAGGCGCAAAACTTAAGACGGGCGCTCAGCAGCTGGTACAGCCCCGCCGGACTGCTCGATACGCTCGCCCAAGACAGTGAGGCCGCACATGCGCGACTGAAAACAGAGCCGTTTAACTACGGCTTTGAGCTGCGAGACTATCAGCGACAGGCGATTGAGGCCGTAGAAGCGGCCCTAGCGCAAGGGCAGCGAGATTTGCTGCTGGCGATGGCGACTGGCACGGGTAAAACCAAAACCTGCATTGCGCTGGTGTACCGGCTGCTGAAAACAAAGCGCTTTCGGCGAGTGCTGTTTTTGGTTGATCGCAGGGCGTTGGGTGAGCAGGCGACCAATGCGTTTCAGGACACGCGCATGGAGCGCCTGCAAACATTTGCAGAAATTTTTGAACTCAAGGAACTCAAAGAGGCTTTGCCAGAGCGCGATACTAAGGTGCAAATTGGCACCGTGCAAAGCTTTGTGAATCGGTTGTTTTACGCCGATTCGGCTGCGGGGAATGGGGCCAGTAGCATCAGCGCTGACCAGTACGACTGCATTGTGGTCGATGAGTGCCATCGGGGCTATTTGCTCGACCGCGAACTCAGCGAAGACGAACTCAGCTTTCGAGACTTTGACGATTATGTGTCTAAGTATCGGCAGGTGTTGGACTATTTTGATGCGGTCAAAATTGGGCTCACGGCGACGCCTGCGTTGCACACGACCGAAATTTTTGGGCAGCCGGTGTTTGCCTATGGCTATCGCGAGGCGGTGATTGATGGCTATTTGATAGATCATGAACCGCCGATTCGTCCGGTGACGGCGCTGGCCGAAGATGACATTGTGTGGCAGCCAGGGCAAAACGTGCAGTACCTTAATCCCCAAACGGGCGAGCTGGATTTGGTGAATGCGCCCGATGAAATTCGCGCAGATGTGGAGAAGTTTAACCGGCAGGTGATCACCACCGAGTTTAACCGGGTGGTGTGTGACTTTTTGGCGGAGCAAATTGACCCGCAGCAGGGCAAAACGCTGATTTTTTGTGTGAATGATCGGCATGCTGATTTGGTGACGGACTTATTGAAGCGATCGCTCGCGGAGCAATATGGCAGCATCAACGACGACGATGTAATGAAAATTACCGGCGCAGCCGATAAGCCGCTAGAGCTAATTCGTCGCTACAAAAACGAGGTGAGTCCTAAAATTGCGGTCACGGTGGATTTGCTCACTACGGGTATAGATGTGCCTGCCATTTGCAATTTGGTGTTTTTGCGGCGGGTGAAGTCTCGCATTTTGTACGAGCAGATGGTGGGCAGGGCAACGCGGCTATGCGATAACGTGGGCGACGGCACGCCCAAAGAAGTGTTTAGAATTTTTGATCCAGTAGGGCTGTACAAGGCGATTGAAAACTTTTCGACCATGAAGCCCGTGGTGAAAAATCCTAATATCTCATTTACTCAGCTGGTGAGCGAGCTAGAGACGCTCAGCGAGGCCAGTAGCGTGAGCGAAGTGATCGACCAGCTGGTGGTGAAGCTACAGCGCAAGCAGCGGCATGTGAGTGAGCCCACGCGCGACGCAATAGAGGCGTTGGCCGACATGCCCTTGGCGCAGGTGGCTGATTATTTAAGAACCTGTGAGCCCAGGGCAGCGGCAAGCTGGCTCACCGAGCGCAAGCAACTGGCCGAAATGCTTGATCGGCGAGAAGGCGGCGGCAGGCGACCGATGTTGGTGTCTTATCATGACGACTATTTACGACGGGTAGATCGCGGCTATGGGGTGGCAGAAGATGGCACAGAATACGCGAGGCCAGAGGATTATTTAGAGAGTTTTCAGCGCTTTATTACCGAAAACAAAAACATTATTCCGGCGCTGATAGTGGCGACGCAGCGGCCTCGGGAGCTGACCCGGCAGCAGCTTAAGCTATTGCGAGCAGCCTTGGCGCAGGCGGGCTATTCAGAAGCGCAGTTAAAGGCAGCTTGGCGATCGCAAACCAATGAAGAAATCGCCGCTTCGATTATTGGCTATGTGCGGCAGGCGGCCCTGGGCGATGCGCTATTGCCCTATGGCGAGCGGGTGCAGCGAGCGATGAAAAAGATATTGACCAGTCAGGCTTGGACACCGCCCCAGCGCAAGTGGTTGGAGCGCATTGGCAAGCAGCTAGAGCAGGAATATGTGGTGGATAGAGAAGCGCTAGATCAAGGTGCGTTTAAGACAGAAGGGGGCTTTGCCCGAATCGATAAGATTTTTAAGGGGCGGCTGGAGACGATTTTGCAGGAGATTAATGAGAATCTGTGGACGGATGTGAGTTAAGTATGCAGTGGACTGGCAATCGGGCTTTGTGCGGTGAGGGCTGCGTAAGGCCGAGGTATGGCAGGAGTGAGAAGGGCAGGAGTGAGATCGGATATATTATTGGCGTAGTGATTCTGGAGTCGCCATTGATGACGCAATACCTAATTGACCAAGCCAGTGATCCTATTGATAAGCTCGTTCATCAAGTCGAAGCGATCGCAACGGCTACAGTGGTTTACCACGAACTTAAGTTTGGCTAAGTAGCTCAACAGAATGAAACCTATAAGGGCAACAGAATTACTGCATTGCCCCCCTGCCCCCCAAGCTTGGGGGGTTCTGAATCCGGCTTCCCCCAAGCTTGAGGGATTGAGGGGGCGTTCAGTATCTCCAAATCATTTCGACCTACCTGCTCACAACACATTTTTTACAACGCCCCTATGAATGTAACTTCTGATATCGTCCAAAAGCTTTGGAACCTCTGTAATGTGCTGCGCGACGATGGCATTACCTATTTGCAGTATGTCACTGAGCTAACCTACTTGCTGTTTCTCAAAATGATGAAGGAGACTGAGCAAGAGAGTCTGCTGCCTGAGGGGAAGCGTTGGGATGATCTGGCGGGGCTAGAGGGGATTGATCAGCTTGAGTTTTACCAAGATCTGCTGCGAGATTTGGGGCGGGGAGAGACGCATTGGCGGGTGCAGTCGATATATGCCAATGCACAGACGGCGCTGAAGCAGCCGCGCATTATTAACAAACTGGTGACCAGCATTGATGAGCTGGACTGGTATTCGGCCAAGGAAGAAGGGTTGGGCGACCTGTATGAGGGGCTGTTGCAAAAGAATGCGGGTGAAAAAAAGTCGGGCGCGGGGCAGTACTTTACACCGCGTCCGTTGATTGACAGTGTGGTGGCGCTGATGCAGCCGCAGCCAGGGGAGAAAGTGCAAGATCCGGCAGCGGGGACGGGCGGCTTTTTGATTGCGGCGGATAAGTATGTAAAGCAGCAGACGGATGACTTGTTTGACCTGAGTGAGGCGCAGCAAATCTTTCAGCGGCAGCAGGCGTTTTATGGCATGGAGCTGGTGCAAGACGCGCATCGGCTGTTGCTGATGAATATGATGCTGCATGGCATTGAAAGTGAGGTGACGCTGGGCGACACGCTATCGCCCGAAGGAACGCGGATGCCCAAGGCGGATGTGATCCTCACGAATCCGCCTTTTGGCACGAAAAAGGGCGGCGGCAGTCCGACGCGGGATGATTTTACCTATCCGACTTCTAACAAGCAGCTGGCGTTTTTGCAGCATATTTATCGCAGCCTTAAGGCGGGCGGACGGGCGGCGGTGGTGCTGCCAGACAATGTGCTATTTGAGGCGGGGCAGGGGCAGAGTATTCGCGCTGATTTGATGGATAAGTGCAATTTGCATACGATATTGCGCTTGCCGACGGGGATTTTTTACTCGGCGGGGGTGAAGACGAATGTGTTGTTTTTTACCCGAGGGCAAACGGAAAAGGGCAATACTCGGGCGGTGTGGGTGTATGACCTGCGTACGAATATGCCAAATTTTGGTAAGCGGACGCCTTTTACGCGGGCGTATTTTGCGGAGTTTGAGCAGTGCTATGGGGCGGATGCCAATGGCGGCAGTGAGCGGGTAGATCAGGGTGAGGGCGGGCGGTTTCGCTGTTTTGATCGGGCGTTTGTGGCGCAGCGGGGCGAGAATTTGGATATTTCGTGGCTGCGGGATGAGAGTTTGCAGTCGGCGGATGATTTGCCGGAGCCGGATGCGATCGCGGCGGCCATTACCGAAAAGCTACAGGTTGCCATGGCTGAAATGGAGGCGTTGAGTGCGCTATTGGCGGAGTAGCGAAAGGGCAAGTTCAGGTCATTTTTATAAGCTACGCTTAACAGTTAGCCACTCATTTATAAGCGCTAGCCGCTTTTGCTTATTGGTGAGCGGCTTTTGTTGATTAGTGAGCGGCTTTTGCTTAGGGGTTAGTGGCTTTTGTTTAGGGGTTAGTGGCTTTTGTTTAGGGGTTAGTAGCTTTTACTGATAGGTCAGCTACTAACCTATCAGTGTTTGTCGCTTTTGCTTACGGGTTAGCGGCTTTTGTTGATTAGTGAGCGGCTTTTATTTACGGATTAGTCGCTTTTGCTGATAGGTTAGCGGCTAGCCTATCAGCGTTTGTCGCTTTTGCTTACGGGTGAGCGGCTTTTGCTGGTTGGTCAGCGGCTTTTGCTTGTTGGTGAGCGGCTTTTGCTTACGGGTTGGCGGCTTTTGCTTACGGGTCAGCGGCTAATTGATAAGCGCTTATCGCTTTTGCTTGCTGGTTTGGCGCTGGGGGAAGTGTGCATTAATAATGGCCTTGCTTAGGGTGAGGGCCCAAGGGTGAAGGCCAAAGGTGACAAGGGCTTTTGTGCGTATTGTGAGGATTTGCTGTGAAACAATTGACACTTCAAAAACGGGGCTGATAGGCTACTGACTGGGGTTGTTGAGCAATCTGCCAAACGACCCACCGCCCCGAAAAATTTAGTCGCTATCGGCATTGGCTGGCACCAACACCGATAGCTCGCCCCAATGCTGAGCGTGCAGCAAGGAGGTTACGGCAATGATGCCATAGCCACCCTGACTTTTGGCAAGTTGGGGTGGCTAACTTTTTCGTGGCTTTCTTCTACACCCTTTTTGGAGACCTTTGGAGAAACCATGAAAACAACTCTAAACCCGCTGATAAACCCACTAATGCTAATGACCGCGCAGCCGGAGGCGATAGAGGCGGGGCTTACTGAGCCGATGCCTTTGCCACAGCTTATACCGAGTGGTGTGGGCAATCGGGAAACGATTCGCCATATTTTGCTGGGTAGCCCTGGCGCGGTGAGGCAAACGATTCATTTGCTGCATACGCTGCACTATGCCGAGACGGTATTGTGGAGTCCGGTAATGAGGATTGAGGAAGCGTTGATGATTACGCCCGCACAAGGAGAGGCAATGAGCTTACTGCGTAGGTCGTTATAGATTCTTGTCTTTAATAAAACAAGATAGCTTCAAGCAGGGAAATATCGATTTTTGTGTGAATATTTCCCTGCTTCCTCAGACCAAGTAGAATACAGCCTTTACTGCGTTTAACATCGTATGCGAATTAATATAGTCGCCTAGAAAAGTAGAGGAAGTTACTTGACAGATTTAGGATTGTTGCCAGACAACTGGTGTTTAGTTTATCTTGGAGAAATTTTTTACTGGTCAAATGGCAAAGGACTGACCAAAAAGAACATGATTGGAGGTAAACATAAGGTTTATGGAGGTAACGGAATTGCAGGTTCACATACAAATTGGCTTTGTGAATCTGAATCTATTGTAATTGGAAGGGTAGGTGCTCAATGTGGAAATGTTCATCTTGCAGTAGCAAAATCGTGGATTACTGATAATGCTATTTATTCTTCTCCTAGAAATATCCCAATTAGCCTTGATTTTTTCTGTTACCTATTAAGGAATCAGAAACTCAATGAATTAGCAGGTGGTTCTGGACAGCCATACGTTTCCCAGGGGCTTCTTAACGATCTGAAGGTTCCCCTTCCTCCGCTTAATGAGCAGCGGCGCATTGTTGCCAAAATTGAAGCGCTGACGGATCGCAGCCGTAAAGCTCGCGAAGCCCTCGATGCTATTCCCCCCTTACTCGACCAGTTTCGCCAGTCGGTGCTGGCCGCAGCCTTTCGCGGCGACCTAACCGCCGATTGGCGAGCCGCTAACCCTAACGTAGAACCTGCGGAGAGAATATTGGAGAAAAGTGCTAACAAGCTGCACTATAGTCAACAAGAAATTAATCAGGAAATTAACAATTGCTACACGTATCTGCCAGAAACTTGGACATGGACAAAACTCAAAGCCGTCATTCACAAAATTAAGGCTGGGAAAAATTTCAAATGCCCTGAAATCCCTGTCACAAAAGACACTGTAGGGCTAGTCAAGATTAGTGCGGTAACTTGGGGTGAGTTTAATTCTTTGGAGACCAAGACAGTTGAAGATCTCTCAAAGATTGATGTAAGTCTTTTTATAAAAAAAGGAGACCTCTTAGTTACAAGAGCAAATACGCTTGAGCTTGTTGGAGCTTCCGTTATAGTCAATGAAATAGATTATAAAATAATGCTGAGTGACAAAGTCTGGCGTATTGAAACATTGAACGTTGATAAGGATTATTTGAACTTCTATCTAAACTCTAAAGCTGGAAGAAAAGAAATAGAAAAAAGAGCTTCTGGCAATCAGCAGTCAATGCGTAACATATCACAACAGGCATTTTTAGATATCGTTATCGCTTTTCCACCAATAGAAGAGCAGATAGAAATATCTCGACACCTCAAATCTATTTTCTCCGGTTTTAAAAATATTCAAAGGCAGTATCAATATAGTTTGTCTGATTTAGAACAACTCGACCAATCCATTCTCGCCAAAGCCTTTCGCGGCGAACTCGTCCCCCAAGACCCCACCGATGAGCCCGCCAGCATTCTCCTCGATCGCATCCGCGCCGAACGCGAAAAAAACCAAAAGAATAAGAAGGCAGACAAGGGCAAAAAGAACTGCTAGCACTAGGTTTCGACTGCATTTATCTTCCGAATATTTCGCTTAGTCTTCAAATGTATTGCGCTTGAACTCTCAATTACTGATTGTAATTATGGGGATATTACTTTTGGGTCAGACTTTAAGCTATTTGGTACAAAACTAGGTAACATATCATAAAGTGTACGGGTACTTTACGCACGGACTGCCTGTTAGGAACGGTTTAAGCTTATGTCAACGGCTCGCCATATCATAGCGCTGTTAAAAAGCTACGTCGAAGGGCAGGAGCAGCAGTTCCATTCGGCTGCGCTTCAGATCGCCGCGCATGAAGCTAGGCTTGGGCACGGCAAACTCGCCAAAGAAATTAAGGACCTGATCGATCAATCTAAGAGCAATCGGACATCAATTGATCGCAAAGGTAGTCCAGTTCCCCTCGCTCAGCCCAAGGGAGAACTGGCAGAGTTACTTGCGGCAAGCTATCCCAAAACTAAACTGTCTGATATGGTGCTTTCTCCTGAAGTAGAAAGTCGCTTAAAGCGAATCTTATTAGAACAAAAACAGAAGAATCGACTCAGCGAATATAATCTCTCAGCCCGCCGCAAAATTTTACTAGTGGGGCCACCAGGCACGGGTAAAACAATGACGGCATCGGCTCTAGCCGGAGAGCTGCAACTCCCTTTGTTTTCCGTCATTCACAGTAGCCTTATCGGCAAGTTTATGGGCGAAACCGCAAGCCGCCTCAGACTCATTTTTAAGGCAATGCTAGATACCCGAGGTGTCTATTTTTTTGATGAATTTGATGCGATTGGCACTCAGCGCAGCAGCTCAAACGATGTCGGTGAAATTAGGCGCGTACTCAACTCATTTCTACTCTTTATCGAAAACGACGAAAGCGAGAGTTTAATTATTGCGGCAACGAACCATCCCAACCTGCTAGACGAAGCCCTGTTTCGCCGGTTTGACGATGTAATTGAATACGGCCTACCCAGCGAAAAGCTTATTCGTCGGTTTATAAAAACACGGCTTTCAATGTTTGAAACGCATTGGGATAGTTGGGACACCGTGACGGCAGCAGCCCGAGGCTTAAGCACAGCCGAAATCGCCCGAGCTACAGAAGAAGCTGCTAAGCATACGGTGCTATGTCATAGCCAAAAGATTAGTCAGCAAGATATAATCTCAGCGCTTAGAGAACGAAAAGAAATAGCTTCTCAACGAATAAACAAGCTCTAATTATAGAATGTCGAAGCAGAAACGTCAGTTTCCCCATATTTACCTCCCTAAAAATGGCAAAGTTGCAAAATATACTAAACCTAAAGGAGGAGGAGGTGGCAAATCCTCATTACCTGATAGAGATAGAGCAACTCATGCTAAAACCCTAGAGAAATCCATTAGCGACGTATTACAGGAAGCCGAGCAACAGCTCCATGCTCGCAATCCTAATATTGCTGACGAAACGCCTGGATTTTATTTAGAGTTTGAGCTTTTAGCTGAAAAATCTCATGTTTTTGAAACGCTAGAAAACCGCCCTAAAAAGATTGAGCTTGTTGCCGTTAAGGATGTACCAGGTAAGGAAGGAACAGTCCTAGCTACAGTTTTTGTGCCTGAGTCATCTGCGGATTACTATCTCGAAAAAGTAGAACAATACCGTGACGAAGAAACAAAAAAAGGTCGCCCCAAGAACGAACCGCTGATAGCGAGAATAGAAAAGGTTCAACTCGGAAAAGTTAGGTCGCTTTTTACAGATAGTCAGGCGCTTTTTCCTGCTGAAGGGCATGAAGTATGGTGGGAAGTTTGGCTGCGGAAGGAGCGGTACAGCTATTTTTGCCGAGCTGCTGAAGTGCTCAATATTCAAACCCAACCTCACAAAATCACTTTCCCAGAGCGTGAGATTGTGCTGGTGATGACGACTGCCGAATTGATAGCGCAGATACTTGAGAACTCGGGTGCGATCGCCGAACTCCGCATCGCCAAAGACACCCCCTCCATGTTTCTCGAAATGGGGCCTTGCGAGCAAGGTGAATGGGTTGAAGAACTAGCAGAAAGGCTGATTGAGCCAGAGTCAGACGCGGTTGCCATATGCATGCTGGATAGTGGAGTAACGCGATCGCATAGATTACTTGGCCCAGGACTAGCCCCTGATGATATGCACACCGTCGATCCGACTTGGAGCGTTGGCGATAGCCATTATTGGAACGGTCACGGTACAGCCATGGCAGGCATTGCCCTATATCAAGATCTATGCGATGCCTTGACTTTTCAAAATGGACAAGTGCAGCTGCCCCATCGACTAGAATCAGTCAAAATATTGCCCAATACTGGCCAGAATGACCCTAAACTCTACGGTGCGATTACAGGACAGGGCATTTCCTTGCCGGAAATCAAAGCCCCTGAGCGTCACAGAATATTTTGTATGGCAGTAACCAGCAATATCGAAGCGACTGATAGCGGAGTGCCTTCATCATGGTCAGCCGCAGTTGATAACCTTTGCTTCAATGATGGTGACTTCCGCCGACTACTGATTATTTCTGCTGGCAACATCGCTCAAGACATTTTACGTAGCGACTATTTGAACATTAATGACGTTGAGATGGTCGAAAATCCTGCGCAAGCATGGAATCCATTGGTAATAGGTGCCTATACCGAAAAATTGAATATTGTTGACCCCAGCTACAGCGGCTGGAATCCATTGGCTCCTGGCGGCGATCTATCACCGCGCAGCCGTACTTCTGTTGAATGGGAAAGCCAATGGCCAATCCGCCCCGATGTTGTCTTTGAAGGTGGAAACATGGCCTTTGATGGGGAAGATCCTGCCATTTCTATTGATGATTTATCCCTGTTGACAACCTATTACGATCCTAGCCGAAGGATGTTTACCCATATGTGCGACACCAGCTGTGCAACAGCACTGGCTAGTTATATGGCTGCACGTATCATGTCAACGCACCCTAACTATTCTCCAGAAACGGTCAAAGCGCTGATAGTTCATTCAGCAGAATGGACGCCTGCAATGGCAACCCGTTTTAAGGGAGCCTCTTCCAAAACTGCGAAGCGCGCCTTGGTTAGACGCTATGGATACGGGGTTCCTAATTTAGAACGTGCTCTTCTCAGTGCTAATGATGACCTCACCCTTGTGATTGAAGACTCCCTTCAACCGTTTCATAAAAATGACTCTAAAATCGCCACTAAAGAGATGAACATTCACAAGCTACCCTGGCCTAGTGAGCAATTAGAGGCACTAGGCGGAACTTCTGTAGAACTAAAAGTTACCTTGTCTTATTTTATTGAATCGAATCCTGGAGAGCGGGGATGGGCTTATCGCCATCGCTATGCTTCTCATGGATTGCGATTTAAGGTTAAGGATTCTCTAGAAAGCGACGAAGATTTTGCATGGAGAGTCAGCGAGGCTGCTCGGGATGAAAGCGAAGGTAAAAAGACGAGTGATCGCAAAGAAGAGAATTGGTTTCTTGGGCCAACAACTAGGGATTGTGGCTCCCTCCATTGCGACATCTGGCAAGGAACGGCTGCCGCATTAGCACAAAAAGATGCGCTAGTCGTATTTCCGGTCGGTGGCTGGTGGAAAGAGAAGCAATATTTAGAAAAGTATGATAATCAGGCTCCATACGCTTTGATCCTTTCGATTCGTGTTCCCAAAGTAGAAATCGATGTTGATATTTACACCCCCGTTGCAAATAAAGCAGGTATCCCGATTTCTATCTAAAGAAAAATTCTCTGACAATGATCAGAGGAGAAACATCCGCGTAAGAGAATCAGAAAAGATCGTGAAACGGTCGAGGAGAATGGTGTCAAGCGGCTTTCTTCGTTGACAGTCAAATTTGATTATCGATAGCAGTTTTACCTCCAATTAAAGAGAAAAAGATTGTGCCCAGAATTGAAAAATATTTTACTTTAGTTGCAAGAAAGACCTCTACTCATCAGGCTTGCAATAATTTTTCACAACTCGATCAATCCATTCTCGCCAAAGCCTTTCGCGGCGAACTCGTCCCCCAAGACCCCACCGATGAGCCCGCCAGCATTCTCCTCGATCGCATCCGCGCCGAACGCGAAAAAAATAAAACACCCAAGAAAAAAAGCACCCAGAGAAAAAGCACCCAGAGAAAATAACCCGCTCCCCCATCTCTCATGCAACGCTAGTACAAACTAGCCAAAGCAACCACCCAAAACCACCCAGCTCACCCAAGCTGTAAAACCGCCGCGCCTACACAAAGATCACATAATTGCTCCCTACACTCACCCCAACATCCCTTTACGCTGCAACTCCCTACAAAAAATTGGAGCCCGGTATCCCTCATGAGCACCCTCCAACTCAGCTGCCCCCTCCCCCTCCACACCCCATTCAACCTTAGAACCCAAACCCAACCCAACCCTCAAACCAACACCCCGGCCACCCCCCAGGCCAGCGCGCCAACCCCTGCCCCCCGCAACGCACTTCCTACTGCGCCCAACCATCGAGTTTGTTGCTGCTACAGCAATCGCACCGCACAGTTTCAAATTATTCGAATCGTCACCATGGCCAACGGCATCGCCAGCGAGTTTTTAGAACGCACCGTATTGCCCTACGCCAAAGTTCTCTTCGAAGCCAACTCCCACGATCAGCTACAGATTCATACCGGCAATTTCATCACCTCTGTTCTCTCCGATACCATTCCGTGCCATCAACTCATCTATTCTGAAGAGTCTTTGTAACAATCCAGCCAAAAAAACTCAAATCATCATCCTTGAGTTTCTCAGTACAGCCCTACTCACTCTTGTAACAAAAAGAACCACAAACTCAGCACCGCTATTTAGCACCGATGATTTAGCACCTTCGCCCCAGGCGCAACATGCGATCGCACCTTCATAACTCCATAAAGTTTATGCAACTGTTGGCTTGCGCTTAAGCGTTATTTAATTTATCCATTATCATCTAACAATTATTATCAAAGTAGAATAAGTCTCCCTGCGGCCCTCTCCCTGCGGCCCTCTCCTGCGGCCCTTTCCCTGGAGATGAGGGCCTCCGTCATTCCAACAGCAAAGACATCATCAGGCCAAAAGCCCACCGCCCCAAGCGCCCCAAAGAAAATCTCTTTGGGCACCTCTCCCAAAAAATCAGAAAGCATCTATTTCAGACATTGCCAAAAAAATTGCCAAACAAGAATTACATGCTGGGTATTGTTACATGAACCGCTCTATGAACCGCTCTATGAAAAGTGCCAAAAAAATTGCCACAAACAATAAACGCCCATTCAGCGCAAAAATAGCCCGCTCAAAAATAGCGCATCTTGCCCTAGCCGCCACAACCTCTGTCGTTTGCCTCCTCCCCCTCTCCGCCTCCGCCAAAACCTCCCCCAACGACATCACCGGCCTCAATATATTTGGCGACAGCCTCTCAGATGCAGGCAACTTATTTAACCTAACAGGGTTTCCACCCTCGCCGCCCTACACCCAAAGGTTTTCAAACGGCCCCCTGTGGGTAGAACAACTCGCAAGCAAACTGGGCCTTGCACCCGCACTATCAACTGCTGTACTGCCCGAACTCATTAGCGGAACCATACCACCCCCCACCCAAGGCATTAACTTTGCAATCGGCGGCAGCCTAAGTTCAGATATTAACGTCGGCGGCCCACCGCTGCCCGGCCTACAGCAGCAAATTGAAACCTTTGGGGGATTCAGTACCTTCATCCCGCCTGACCCCGACGCACTTTACATCCTGCTAGCCGGTGGTAACGACTACAACGAAGCCCTGTTTAGGCCCTCATCGCTAACAGTGCCCTTAAGCGAACTGCCCAATCAGGTTACCGACAACCTCACCAATGCCGCCACCGCCCTAATTCAATCAGGCGCAAAGCACCTACTCGTAGGCAACCTGCCTAACCTGAGCGGCCAGCCCTTTAGCACCTTTCTCGATACCTTTAACCCCCAAAGCTCCGAGGTACTCAGCAACCTTTCCATACAGCACAACCAGCTCCTACAACAAAAGCTCACCCAGCTGCAAACCACCTCAGGCGCTCACATTACCCAGCTCAATCTGGCAGACTTTTTTGCTTCAGCCACCCAAAACCCCGACGCCTTTGGCTTCACCAACGTCACAGAATCTTGCCTCACCAATTTTCAGCCAGGGTTTGTATTTGAAGGCATTTGCGACAATCCTGACGAGTTTTTGTTTTGGGATAATGTGCATCCTACCGAAGCCGGACATGGTGCGATCGCTCAATTCGCCTTCGCCACCCTAAGCGAAAAAGCACCCCCCACAAACCCACCCCAAAGCATTCCAGAACCCATCGGCGTTTTAGGATTGCTCATTGGAACCGGCATCGGCGTCATAACACTAAAAGATCGCCGCTCAGCGGCTTAAAAACAGGCAAATAAATCCATCCATCCCTGCACTCATCCCACGCAAGGCAGCGTAATTGTAAACACACTGCCGCGTTCTACCTGGCTCTGTACCTGAATGTCGCCCCCATGCACCTTCGCGATCGCCAAAGCAATCGACAATCCCAACCCCGATCCACCCGTCTGCCGAGAACGCGCCTTATTCAACCGATAAAAGCGATCAAAAATGCGTGATTGATCTTCCGGGGCGATGCCGATACCCGTATCTTGCACGGTAATCAAAGCCTGTCGTTTTTCACCTTCGGTAAAAGTAGTGCGAATGCTCTGGCGCAGTCGGATAATAACCCTGCCGCCCGGCGGTGTGTGCTGTAGCGCATTGCTCACCACATTCAAAATCAAACGGTAGAGATGCGCTTCATTACCCATAACCGTAATCGGCGGCTCTACCGGCTGATCAACCCTCAGCTGAATATCGTTCGCGATCGCCAGCGCGGCCAATTCTTCTTCAATATCGCTCAGCACATCCTGCAAACAACAAAAAGCTTGAATAGGCGTGATCTGAATATCTAGCCGAGACAGTAGAAGCAAGTCACTCACCAACGAAGTCAGGCGATGATTTTGGCGAGTAATCACCTGTAGGGTTTCCCGCGCTTCGTCGTCAGAAATATGCGGCAATCGCAGCACCGACTCAGTTGTCGCCTGGGTAGCGGCCAGCGGCGTGCGCAATTCGTGAGCCGCATCGGCAGTAAACTGCTGAATTTTTTGGTACGACCCCTGCACCGGCTTTAAAGCCACCCCCGCCAACCACCAGCTCGCCACCGCAATCAATCCCATCGTGATAGGCAAACTGAGCAAAATAATCCATTGAATCATGTCTAAATAGGCGGCAAAGTCGCTAAACGACCGACCCACCAGCAGCGTGCCCAAGCGGCTTTGATCGTTCAGGTTATTAATAGGCAAAGCAATTTGCCGGTACTGATTGCCTGACTCATCCCACAGGGTATGCCATGACACTTCTACACCCGTAAGAGGCAAGCCTTTGGGAAAAGTGCCCGCCGTAGCCATCAGTTCCTGATTGGGCGATAGCACCCGAAAGTAGTAGCTACTTTGGTACACAGTGCTGCCATGATGCCCCCGCGATTGTTCAAAAGGCACCCGACAAGGCTCTCCTGCCACACACAAATTCGGCAGTAAGCTTGAAGAAACCGCCTCTAGTTGCCCCTTAATTTGGCCATTCATTTGGCCATTTATTTGACCATTTATTTGGCCATTCATTTGACCATTCATTGAGCCATTACTACTGACAGTGAGAGTCTTTTCAATGGCATCATGAACCGTTTCGGCGACCGATTTTAGCTCGCGGTCGGCAGTCACACGATGGGCATGGGCGATCGCTTCATACACGCCAAATCCACTCAGCCCCAGTACAACCGCCATCACGCTGGTGTACCAAACCGTCAGCTGCCAGCGGCTGCGACGAAACAAATTAGTCTGCGTTTTATTCGGCGTTTTATTCGGCGTTTTATTCGGCGTTTTATTCGGCGTTTTATTCGGCGTTGAAACGATATCCCATGCCATAGACAGTCTCAATGAGATTTTCACAGCCTTGTGGGGCGAGTTTGCGACGCAATAGTCGCATTTGGGCGGCAACCACATTGCTGTTGGGTTCAGCCCCAATCTCCCACAGCTGGTTTAGCACCTGGTCGCGCGTGAGGATTTGTTTGGGATGCTGCATTAAATACTCCAAGAGTTGAAACTCTTTTTGGGTGAGTTCAATGCGCTGTTCGTGGGGTTGCCCTGAGTGGCAAAAGGCTATTCTGCGATCGCAATCTAGCAGCAATGGCCCCACCTGTAGCTTACTGGGTTTTATATCGGGCGATCGCCGTCGTAGGGCTCGCAGTCGCGCCAGCAGCTCGGCCATGCTAAAGGGTTTTACCAAGTAGTCATCGGCCCCCGCATCAAGCCCAGTAATGCGATCTTCAATCTGGTCTTTAGCCGTCAAAATCAACACAGGGAGCGCATAATGAGAATCTCTCAACCACTGACACAGCTCAATTCCCGACTTTCCCGGCAGCATCCAGTCAAACACGCCCACCGTGTAAAGCAACGGGTCATGCGCCAGGTAAGCAAACGCCTCATCTCCTGACTGCACCCAGTCCACCACATAGGCTTCTTGGGTGAGTGTACGCTTAATGGCCTTGCCCAAGTCAGGCTCGTCTTCAACCAGCAGAATTCGCATACAAAAAATTCAAGTCTATTTGCCAATCTTTATTTGCCAATCTTTATTTGCCAATCATTGGCTCCAGTTTTTTAGGAACCGATCGTCGTCTTCGTTGTTTTAGCCACACCGCCGCATCGTCAATGAAAGAATAGACCACCGGCACCACCACCAGCGTCAACAAGGTTGAAAACAGCAGACCGCCTAAAATCACCGTCGCAATCGGTGAATAGGCATCCATGCCAATTTCTGGGAAAAAGGCCAGCCGCACAATCACAATGACGGTAGTTAGGGTGGTCATAGTAATAGCCTTGAGCCTTACCGGGCCAGCCATGCGAATAGCCACATCGCGCGGAACACCCGCCTGACGCTGGGTCAAAATCAGCTCTAGCAGCAAAATCGCCGCCGACAAAGACAACCCCGAGAGAATCACAATCCCCAGAATCGACACGGTTGAAAGGGTTTGCTGGGCTACAATCAGCCCGCCGAATACCCCCACCAGCTGCAAAGGCACCGACAGCATCATCACCAACGGCTGTATGAATGAACCAAACTGAATCACCAAAATCAGGTAAATCAAAATCAGCGACACCAACAGTCCTTTCAGCAAGCGGTCAAACTCGATCATCATGTCGGTCATATCGCCCATAGAGTCGATGCCGTAGCCGGGGGGAAAAATGAGTTCTTGCCCGGCGCGCATTGCGATCGCCATCGACAAATCCATCGACGCTGGCCCTCCTTTACGGTAATAGCCGTTCACATACACCACCCGCTTACCGTTGACATGCTCAATTAAGGTCGGGCCAGTTTGCCGTTGTAGGGTAGCGACGGTGTTTAGCGGCACCTGCTGCCCGGCAGGGGTGGTGATGTAAGTACCTGCCAAGCTATCAACAGTGGCGCGATCAGCTTCGGCATAGCGAACCAAAATGGAGTTTTGCCGCAGGTTAGGACGGTTGTAATAGCGTTGGGTAAAGCCGCCATTGAGGGCATAGCGAGCCTGTTGGGCAACCATCCGCACATTCAGGCCCAGTTCCTGAGCGCGGCGGCGATCTACCGTGAGCTGATATTCCGGCTGGGTGAGGGTCGCGCTGGTTTGAGCCATCACCAAACCGGGCGTGTCTTCGGCAATGCGGAGCACCCCTTCGGCCAAACGGTGCAGCACGGCCAGGTCTTCTCCATATACAGCGAGCTGAATGGGGGCAGCAGAAGTCGCCATCACATCTACGCCCATTTCTTTAAAGGCCATGCGGCGCACACCGGGAATGGTACGGCGAGCTTCGGCCTCCACGCTGTCCATAATTTGCCAAATGTCTCGTTGCCGATCGTCTTTAAGGGTGACCATCAGCGAAGCTGAGTTGACGCTGCCCATGCTGTAGCCGCTAAAGTAAGTGCTGTTGCGAGTTAGCTCAAAGCCCGTTTGCGACGACACCTTATCAATGTCGGGCTGAGCCAGTAATAACTGCTCTAGCTGATACACGCTCTCATCGGTTTTGGCAAAGGAGGTGCCTGCTTCCATTTCTAAGGAGGCCATAAACTGGCCAGAGTCTCCCAGGGGCATCATTTCTTGGGGCACAAAGGGATAGAGGGCGATCGCCAACACAATGGCCGAGGCTGCGATCGCTAGCGTAATTTCGCGATTGTTCATGCAGCGATCAAGCAGCCAGCCGTAGCCACGCTCCATAGCTTGAAACCCCGCCCGTACCGGCGTCATTAGCCATTGCAACCCGGTCTGTCGCGGTCGTTTCACCTCAGGCGACTTCAGCACAAAAGCAGCGATCAAAGGAATCAACGTAATCGACACAATCAGCGAAGCAATAAAGGCAAACACCATCGGCCAAACCAGCCCCACAAACATCAGCCCCGTTAGCCCCCCCGAGAGGATCGTCGGTAGCAAGGCCGCAATCATCACACAGCTAGCAGCAGCACTGGCCAAAAAAACTTCCCCCGTGCCATGAATCGCCGCCTGCATAGGGCGCAACCCCTGGCGCAGCTTTTGATCAATAGCGTCAATAACAATAATTGAGTCATCCACCAGCTTGCCGATGGCCATCATCATGCCAATCAAAGTAGATGAGTTGAGGGACATCTCAATCGGAATGAACGGCAGGGTCGAGAGAGCCAGGGAGGTCGGAATCGAGATCATAATGATCGCCGTGGCCCGGAAGTCTTCTAAAAAGACCAAAATCACAATGCCTGCAAGCAGTACGCTGATCAGCAGCTCCTGAAAGGTGCTGTCGAGAATGATGTTGACCAGGTAGGAGTTGTCGTAAGCTTCTTTAAATTCCAGCCCCGGATACTCCGCTTTAATGCGATCTAGCTCGGTTCGCACCTGCTTGATGACTTTGGGCGAACTAGAGTCCGGCTTTTGAATCACATTCACCGCAAGGGCGGCTTCTCCGCTGTAGCGGTAGCCGCTGCGCCGTTCCTCAAAGGTGTCTTTTACCGTCGCCACATCGCGGATATAAACCACCTGCCCGTTTTGCTCCAAAATGGGGTAGTCCATCACCTCTGCGGCACTCAGCGCCCGCTTGTCGGCCCGCACCAAAATTTCGGTATCGCCCTGGGTCAGCACACCTGCCCCCTGGCTGACGTTGTTGCCGTCAATGGCATCTCGCACCTGCAAAATCGACAGGCCGTAAGCCGCTAACTGCTGCCGATTGACCACCACCTGAAGCTGCCGCCGATAGCCCCCAAAAATAGACACCGCCTGCACATTGGGCACCTGGGTCAACCGATCCACCAGGGTATTGTCGGCAAATTCTCGCAGCTGCACCGGGTCCCAGCCCTCTCCCTGCAAGGCCAGGGTCAGCACCGGCCGGTTCAGCGGATCAATCGGCAGCACCCAATAGGATCGGGCATTAAAGCCATCTAGCTCAATATCGCCTTCTGCCGCTGTCATCAGGCTCTGCACCGACTGCACCGCCTTGCCGATATCGTCTCCCCAGGCGAACTGAATCGTCACCAAAGACATATCCTGCTGCGAGCTAGAGCGAATGAACCGCACCCCGTCTAGCACAGTCATCCGCTGCTCAATCGGCTTGCTGATGTAGGTTTCTACCTCGGTTGGGGATGAACCAGGGGCCATCGTAACGATAGACACCAACGGACTTTCCACATAGGGCATCATCCGCACCGGCAGCAAAATAAGGGTCAGCACCGACAGCACCAGCACTGCGATGTACAGCGCCGCAACAATCACAGGATGCTTGATAGACCAGCGGGTGAAGACGCTTTTCATAGAGGGGGAAAGCCTTTATTTTACATTCAGATTAAAGGTCGCCTGAGCGGGCATTGCGGCATCGGCAGATTTTACAGTCATAATCCACAGCCCGGCCATGCCCAGGTTGGTGGTGACCTTGTACTGACCGGGCGACTCTCCGGCTTCGACCAGGGCCATGGTGGTCATCGGGTCCATTCCATCCATTGGCATAGATAGGTCAACCGCTAGGTTTTCAACCTCAAGCGGCTCGTTTGTTGCGGCATCTGCGACTTGTAAGACCAGCACCGCATCGCCCATCGGAACAGAAGCGGCTTCAGGAGAAATCAGGGCGATCGCAACACCCTCTTCAGCAGCGGTTTCTGTCGGCATTTCTGTCGGCATTTCTGTCGGCATTTCTGTCGGCGTTTCTGTCACACCGGTTGCTGCCGCATCGGATGCAGGCTCACTCTCGGCCTGATTGCCGCCCGTGCAGGCCGTGGTTAACGGAGTCAACAAGCTAATCGTCGCCAACAAAAACAGAAGCTTTTTCATCACAAGTTTCACTAAATAAAAGAAAAAAGAAATTACGAGAACTACTCAACCGACACGGTGATCAGCGCCTGGCCTTTATAGTCAGGGTCATTAACCGCGACTTTTATCTGCCATTCCCCCACCATGCCGAAGTGAGTTTTAACCTGAAACCGGCCCGGCTGGCCAGCGGGTGTGAGCTGTACCATAGTTGTCATTGGGGCCATGTTGGGCATAGGCATAGTGACATCCACAGTCACATCCTCAACCGGCAACGGTTTCTGAGTATCAAGATCGCGCACTTCTAGCACCAAATCAGCACCCCCCGACTGAAAATTTTGACCGGAATCAGGCTCAACAATTGCCACATCTACATTGCCTTGGCGACTCTCGCCCAGCACCGGCACCGGCGCTCCGGCATCATCTACCACCACCACCTGTACATCAGGTGCCAACCGACTGTGGCCCGAAGTAATCACCTGATCGCCCGGACTGAGCCCACGGGTGATGGCCATGCGGTCGCCGCTCACCATACCCGTCTCGACCGTTCGTCGTTCAGCCGTGCTGCCCACCATCACCCACACAGCAGACTCACCCCTATGCGTCACCACAGCCGATTGCGGCACCGACAGGGCATTGCGCTGACGCCCCGTCAGTAGCGTCATTTCCAAATACTGACCCGATAGCAAGCGCTCTTGAGGATTGTCGATTATCGCTTCTACGACCACTGTGCGAGTGTCGTTGTTAGTCTGAGGAAAGATGCTGGTGACGCTGCCCTCTAGGGAGGTCTCTATCGCGCCCGGCACCTTGGCCCGAATCGGCGTCCCGACTTGGATATTGGCCGCATCTTGCTGGGCTACGTTGGCCTGTAGTCGCACCCGTGAGTAGTCGCCAATTTTCAGTACGCCCATGCCCGGCTGCACCACCACGCCCGGATCTACCATCCGACTTTGAACAATGCCACTAATAGGCGCTTGCAAGGTGGTGTATCCCTGCATCACGGCGGCTGTATTAACCTGGGCCTGAGCCTGATTGACTCGGGCCTGCTCTCGCGTGACCTGGGCTTGCAATCGGGTCAGCTTGGCTTTTGATCCTCGAACGGCGGCAGCTTTGGCGGCAACTTCGGTGGCAACTACATCGAGTTCATTTTGGGAGGTGGCACCTTCTGCCGTTAGCGTGGCAAAACGCGATTGCTGAAGCTTGAGGTAATCTAGTTCAGTCTGTAGGCGCGTAATTTCTTGCACCTGTTCGTCAATTTCTACCTGACTCACTTGCAAAGAAGTAGTCATGGTCTCGGTTTCGGCCTGGGCTTCGGCTAACTCTGTGGATCGCTCATTGGCAATGAGTTCGGCTAGCACCTGTTGGGCTTCTACGCGATCGCCCGGATACACCGAATAGTTAGTCAACTGCCCCGTCACTCGCGGATACACAACCGCTTCCTGGTAGGGCATAATCGAACCCGTGTAAGACACACCCGCTTCAAAGTTTCCTGGCTGCACCACTTCTACGGTCACAGGCACCGGATTAAACGCCCCATCGACCCGCATCATGTCATCGTGCGACATGCCCGACATGTCGTGGCCGTCCATTCCCGCCATAGAATTAGCCGGTTTGATATGCTGGGTAATGAGCAAAATAGCGCTACTTAAGAGGACAAATACCCCTAGCCCTAACAAGGCGCGACCATACTGAGCGCGACCATACTGAGCGCGACCATACTGATATTGAACAGGTGGTGAGGTGGCTGCGGTAGGCTCTAACTCTGAAATATCAATGTCAGAATCAATACCGGAATCAAGGCCGGAATCAATACCAGAATCAATACCAGAATCACGGTGATTGGATGGGGATGAAGGTGGTTCCAAAGGCATCAGAGCACAAGCTCGAAAGGTGCTGACCTCGTGAGGTTATCAGGCAATTATGAAACTCGGATGAAATCAGGTCACGCTCGGCAAACATGAGGCAGTCATGCGCTGCATTGTCAAAAGCTCTGCATTGTCAAAAGCTCTGCATTGTCAAAAATGGCGAGACGCTGTTTAAAGCATTCATAAAACATTATTCGGCCCTTGGGTTGAATCACCTATTCTTTTTAGACAATTTCTTTTCAGACAATTTCTTTTCAGACAATTTCTTTTCAGATAATTTCTTTTTAGATAATGGCTCTACCGACAACACACTCAAAGTTGCCGATGTTGAAAGTTTTTATACTTTTCTTTCAACAAACTGAGATATTGAATTGAGATATTGAATTGAGATATTGAACAGATAGCCATAGAGAGATAGCCCGCTGATAAAACGCTTGATTCGCAGCACTCTATCACAGCACCATCTTTGTAACATTGGTTAAACAAAGCTGCTTGGAACGAGGATGGCTTGATAGCCTTAGCGAGAACTAACCCCATCGCGCATAAAGCTCATCATCCACCCATTTAACATATGGACAACATTATGGATAACATATGGAATTACTGACTAATCCCTTTTATGAAACAGCTTTTGTCTTACTGGTTTCCGCTGTAGTTGGGGCAGTGGGTCTATGGTTACGTCAACCATTGATTGTATCTTTTATCGCAGTGGGCATTTTAGTTGGCCCGTCAGCCTTTGGCTGGGTTGCCTCCAGTGAAGAAATGGAGCTACTCGCAGAGATGGGCATTGCGTTGCTGTTGTTTGTGGTAGGGCTAAAGCTTGACCTGCATTTGATTCGAAGCATGGGAACGGTGGCTCTCGCGACCGGGTTAGGGCAGGTCGCCTTTACTTCTATCGTGGGTTTTCTGATTTCTTTGCTGTTGGGGCTTGCCCCGCTTACAGCCCTGTATGTTGCTGTCGCCTTAACCTTTTCTAGCACGATCATTGTGGTTAAGCTTCTTTCGGATAAGCGAGAGATTGATTCTTTGCATGGTCGCATTGCCTTAGGTTTTTTGATTGTGCAAGATCTAGTTGTAGTGCTGGTGATGATTGCGCTGTCGGCTTTGGGCAGTGATGCCAATCTGTCTGTCGGAGAAACTCTGCTGCAACTGGTGCTTAAGGGAGGACTGTTGTTGCTGGCAGTGGGGGGGACGATGGCGCTTGTGTTGCCAAAGCTACTTCATCATTTGGCGCGATCGCAAGAATTGCTGCTTGTTTTTGCGATCGCCTGGGCAGTGGCACTCTCTGCCCTCAGTGAAATTTTAGGATTCAGCGCTGAAGTCGGGGCCTTTCTTGCCGGTATTTCATTAGCCTCCACCCGCTATCGAGATGCGATCGGATCACGTCTCGTCAGCATCCGAGATTTTCTGCTGCTGTTCTTTTTTGTTGATCTAGGTGCTCACCTTAACTTGCAACTGCTGGGCGCGCAGATTGTGCCTGCGCTGGTATTGTCTGTGTTTGTGCTAATTGGTAACCCCACCATTGTCATGGTGATTATGGGCTACATGGGCTATCGCAAGCGCACCAGTTTACTCTCTGGGTTAACCGTCGCCCAAATTAGCGAGTTTTCACTGATTCTAGCGGCACTCGGACTCAGCCTGGGCCATATTGACGAAGAAACAGTAGGACTAATCACCCTAGTGGGGCTCATCACCATTGGCGTCTCTACTTATATGATCCTTTACTCCCACCTGCTATATGAATGGCTAGCGCCCGTACTCAGCATTTTTGAGCGCCGAATTCCCCACCGAGAAGAAGCCGAGGATACTGATTTTTCAGCGACAGGTGCCGATGTCATTGTCTATGGATTGGGTCGCTATGGTGGCTGGTTGGTGAATAGCCTCAGCAGCAAAGGATTAGTTGTGCATGGTGTAGATTTTGACCCAGAAAATGTGCGGCGTTGGCGGCAGCAAGGATTCTCGGTGCATTATGGCGATGCCGAAGATCCGGAATACCCCAGCCACCTTCCCCTCAATACCGTCAAGTGGGTGGTTAGCAGCATTCCGGGTTTGGGCGTGAATCTTACACTGTTACACGCGCTTAAAAACTATGGCTATCAGGGCAAGCTCGCTGTCACCATCCATAAAGATCACGAAGATGAAGCCATCCAAACCTCTGGTGTGGATTTGATTTTACGCCCCTTTGTCGATGCGGCAGAACAAGCCGCTGAAGAGCTATCAAAAGATCTAAAGGCTCTAAAAAATCTAAAGGCTCTAAACCCAGAGTGAACTGACCGGGGCTCAGTATTTAACTTGTTAGTGTCCACTGGCTTCTGGTCACTGGCTTCTGGTCACTGGCTTCTGGTCACTGGCTTCTGGCGACGGATATACCCGATCACTTTGCCAATGACTCGTACACAATGATGCATTTTTTGGGAGAGTAGCCAATCTCCCCACTGCGCTCTAGATCTTGCATTAGGCGAGTTACGGTGACGCGGGTGGTGCCAATGGCATCAGCAATATCCTGATGGGTGAGCCGCAGCTGAATTAAGCGTCCCTGATGAATGGGATGACCAAATTTGAGTGCTAGCCAGCTTAATAACTGCTGCAATCGCTGGGGAATCTGACCCTGGCGAAAGCGAATTAGCTCTTGCATTTGATGCAGGTGCGATCGCATAACCTGCTGAAAGTTCCAGCATTGCTCAGGGCTGAGCAGTACCGCCTGCACCTTGGTCAGGCATTCAATTTCACTGGGCTGAATGCACAGAAACGGTTGGCCAGTCAAATCGCCACTTTCGCAAAAGCCCAACGTAATTTGGGTGCCGTCCTCCGAGAGAGTGAGTAGGCGCACTGCCCCAAATTGAATCTGCCAGAGAAAATTTGCCTCTAGGGGCAGCATTTCTCGTCGTTTGAAGATATGCACGGGCGGGCGAACCAAGGGATCGGCCGGAGCGATCAAGGGCAACATACAATCACCGAAATAGCGAGCAACAAAGGGCTAATTGGAATGACAAGTCTGCTTTACAGCAAAAATCACCCCTTTTTAACCATAACATTAATGATAATGATTCTTAACTAGGTTAGCCATAATGACGTTTGCCGTTGCTCGGCTAGCCTCTAAGCAGTTAACTATTAGCGCTGCCTAGCTAGGTCAGTGCTAGGGTCAGTGCTAGGTCAGTGCTAGGTCAATTTGAGATTAATCTCAGACCAATCTCAGCTATCAATGCGCTAAAAAGCTCAGCAGGCTAGAGGAGAACTTATCAGGCGCGTCTTGCTGTATCCAATGAGAAGCCCCAGCTATTCCTTGAAAGAGAGCGCCGGGAATCTCTTGCGCGAGCTGCCGTCCGTCTGCTGCTTTTTGCCAAGGATCATCTAGCCCCCACAAAATCAGCGTTGGCGCAGAAATATCACCATGACGATCAACAAGCGCCATAGTCTGATTAACATTGAGGGCCGAGGCATTTCGCAGTAAGCTCAGCTTGCCTTCCTCACTCTGCCAAGGCGCGATCATCCCTTGCCGAAAATCTAGCGTCAGTCGGCGCTTATCTGACAGGCCCAACGCCAAACTTTCCTCTAAGGCTTCTACCAAATCAGAAACCGGACGAGGTTTCCAACGCAGCGGATGGCCAAAATCGAGCATGTCATCATCGAATCGGTCGTAGCAAACTGAATTGCTGATAACTAAGCGATTAACGCGTTGGGCATGTTCAATCGCTAAGATCAAGGCAACTGCGCCACCAGTATCATGGCCGACGACATCTACCCTATGAAGCGCAAGGCTGTCTAAAAGCGTCAGTACCATACGAGCTTGGTCTTGAAAGGAGCGATCAAATCGATCTCTTTTATCTGACCAGCCATGACCGAGAAAGTCAGGCGCAATGACTCGGTAACCCGCAGCGACCAAGGGCGGAATAATGTCGTGATAAAGATAGCCCCAAGTCGGAATACCGTGCATTAACAGAACGGTGCCATGCTGAGCTTGCCCAACATCAATATATCGAATCGTGACGGCAATATGGGCAGCCGTTCCTTTCGGCAAAACCACTTCTTGCTGCGCAGCCCTAAATGCTGACCATGTGTTCCAGTGGTTCATGCGATCGCAATATTTATAAATGTACGAGAGGGTAAGAGAATAAATACATGAGAAAATACATGAAAGTCAATGGTCATTCTTTTGAGGTAGCCACATCTAAAGCCCAGACTAAAGTCCAGACTAAAGTCCAGACTAAAGTCCAGACTAAAGTCCAGACTAAAGTCCAGACTGTAACTTGATAAGGCTAAGGCTTGCCCCAGCCAAAAATATCCAAGACGCTCCGGCCAAATAGAGCGGCCTAACGCCCGTTTTGCTCAGCTTTTGTAGACTGGTTTCAAGCCCCATAGCAGCCATTGCAATGCAAAGTAGCCACTGGTTAATGCTCAGCAACAGAATTTTTAAACTGGGCGGCACCACCAAAATACTATTCACCACAACCACCAACCCAAAGAGTACAACAAACCAGGGCACCGGAATCTTTATACTCTTCATCCCCGTTGTCGGACGCTGAGTATAGGCAGCCTTAGACTGCCAACCCAACAGCATTACCAGAGGAATCAAAAGAAGGACTCGCGAGAGTTTGGTAATGGTGGCCAAATCACCACTGGTAGATCCTCGTTGAAAAGCGGTAGCCATCACCTGGGCCACCTCGTGGATAGATGCGCCGCACCAGATGCCATAGTCTGACGGATTTAAAGTTAGCAGTCCGGCTAGAAGAGGATAAAAAAGCATAGCCAGGGTTCCAAGGGCTGTGACGATTGCGATCGCATAGGTGACATCTTCTTCTGAGCTTTCAACCACAGCATTGGTCGCAACCACCGCCGAAGCGCCGCAGATAGAGGTGCCTGCCGCAATCAGCAGCGTGAGCCTGGGGTTAATCTGCAAATAGCGTCCCAGCCAGCAGGTGAGGTAAAAAGTACTCACTGAACTAATCACAACAATCCCTAACCCCGCTGGGCCAACAGCCAGCACATCGTCAAAACTCAGCCGCAGCCCCAGCAAAATCACAGCCAGTCGCAAAATTCGCTTCATTGCAAACTGAATACCGGGACGATAGTTCGCCCGAATCGGAACCACTTGCCGCCAGCCAATGCCCAGTAACACAGCCAACAAGAGCGGATTTAGCGCCCCGACGCCCAGTATTCGGCTCAACCCAATGGAGATGCCCGCCATTAGCCCGGTGAGTAGCAAACCCGGCAGGATAGAGAATTTTGCAGTTGTTTGGCTTGAGGCGATCGCATCAGGAGGGACTTGGGAATCTCTAGGCTTTGCAGGTATTTTCATAATATTTTTTTGACGGGAATTCTCAGAACAAACTTTTTCAGGAACGACCCCCAAGCATTAGGTCAGTAGTGCCACCGCCGATACTCCCAGCAGCAGACTCAACACAAATCGGCGAAAGAGCCTTTCATTCACCCGCCTAAAACAGAAGCGGCCCAGCAGCAAACCAACAATCAACGCAGGTACAAACTGAACAAATAGCTGCCAGACCGGTGCCGTAAGCACCCCACTGAGCCCAAACGAAATGAGAGCCATGCCCTGAGTCAGCGCAAAGAAAACAATAAAGTTAGCGCGATTCGCAGCAGCAAGATTATCTCCAGACATTTCGTACAGCACCACAGGCGGCCCTCCAATGCCGCCTAAGCCAGTGAGCACACCACTAATTGCCCCAACGCCCAAAGTAAAAGGAAGGGACACAGGAATGAATCGCCGTTTGCCAGCTAGCAACAGCAACAGCACAAAGGTCAAAATCAGCCCACCGATCATCCGGCGCATTAAAACAGGTTCTAGCAGAGTTAAAAAATGCGCGCCTAAAGGCACCATGGGCACGGCACTGAGCACTAGAGGCAGTACCTCCGGCCACTGCGTTTTTTTTAGCGCTTCCGGTAGTAGTCCCGCGCCCGCTGTAATCTCTAGCAAAATGACCGCCGCAACCACCGATTGAGGCGGAAACAACAAACTCAAAGTCGGAACCAAAATCAGGGCTGACCCAAACCCCGCAAAGCCTCGGGTGAAACCGGCGAGAACTACCCACCCTAGGCCAACTAGCCATTCTGTACCCATGTGGATGTCCTAAAAGAATCATGAATGTATCCATCAAAAAACGGCGCTGAAAACGGGTTCTCTGTCACGGTGGCCTGTCTCAGAACGGCCTGTCTCAAAGCAGCCTGTCTCAAAGCAGCCTGTCTCAAAGCAGCCTGTCTCAAAGCAGCCTGTCTCAAAGCAGCCTGTATCAGAGCGGCCTGTATCAGAGCGATCTGTATCAGAGCATCTTGGGCAAGCGCGTCTAGGCCCAGTGCAAGCGTTCATAGCCCGAATCTTGTTTCTAACCCCATTTTAGAAAGGTTCACCGAGCACCTCAAGTAGTTAGGTATCCAATCGCACCGTTTGTAGATTGATTTGCTTTATACACCTATAGAAATGAGTAATAGGCAAGTTCGTTTAAGAACCATAGGCAGATATGCCCATGGTTTAAAATTAAAGACAACATTTTCTCTAACCTCACATACAACGTTGGGTCAGATGATTCAAAAAAGACAACAGCACATGTAATAAATGAAGTGATGTGCTGGCCCACTCTATTTTTGGCACCAGCAATTTCAGCGGCAGCAGCCTTATTTTACGCCCCGCGATTGTGGGGCAAGTTAAAGTCTATCTCTGGCCCCACAGGTACAATTCCCGTAGGATTAACCATGTCATGGCTTTCGTAGTAGTGATGCTGAATATGGTCAAGATAAACAGTATCAGCCACCTTCGGAATTTGATAAAGATCTCGAAGATAGCCCCACAGGTTGGGGTAATCGACAACTCTGTGAAGATTACATTTAAAGTGACCGAAGTAAACGGGATCAAATCGTACGAGCGTTGTAAATAAGCGCCAGTCTGCCTCGGTTACCTGATCGCCGGTTAAATAACGATTTTCTGAGAGAATTTCCTCAATCCAATCAAGGCTCTCAAAGAGTGGCTTAATGGCTTCTTCGTAGGCGTCCTGAGTGGTTGCAAATCCGGCTTTGTAAACGCCGTTATTAACAGTGTGGTAAACACGATCATTAATTTCATTGATGCGATCGCGCAGTGCCTCAGGGTAGTAATCTCCGGGTGCCGCCCCAACTGAGTCAAAAGCACTATTAAACATTCGAATGATTTCAGAAGACTCATTATTAACAATGGTTCGAGTTTCTTTATCCCACAAAATGGGCACGGTAACACGCCCCGTATACTTCGAGTCAGCTTGCAAGTACACCTCACGTAAAAATTCAGCTTGGTGTATCGGGTCTGCAATAACTCCTGGGCCAGGCTTAAAAGACCAGCCGTTCTCCCCCATGTACCAGTTCACAACCGAGATATCAATCATCTCTTCTAGCCCCTTCAACGCTCGAAAAATGAGCGCGCGGTGTGCCCACGGACAGGCATAAGAAACATACAGATGATAGCGACCAGGCTCAGCCTTAAAACCGCCTTGTCCAGCGGGGCCAGCACTGCCATCAGGCGTAACCCAACTCCGAAAGCTAGACTTCTCTCGTTTGAAATGGCCCTCATTTTCTTCCGTGTCGTACCATTTGTCTTTCCATTCACCGTTAACCAATAAGCCCATGTTGTTAGCGTCGTTCAAGTACAGCGTTTAAACTTTATCGTTAGCAGAGCATAGATAGCTCAAATAAACCTCTCTCGACTGACAGAACACGGTTTGCCAACAGTATCTTTTTAGGTGATGCAGCGACCTTACGCAAACTGAGCCTGTAAGAAATCCTGCATCATTTTCCAGCCTCGCTCAGCGCTGAGCGAATTAAAAAACATTCCCGACGCTCTATCCTGAGCCTGAGGATTGGTAAACGCATGAGCGGTATGACCAAACATATGAATTTGCCAATCTGCTCCGTATTGTGTCAGCTCATCGGCTAAGGCGACTGTTTGCTCACGTGGCGCCAAAGGATCTTCCCAGCCGTGCAGTACTAGCACCGCCGCTGTAATCTTTGTAGCAGTGGCCAGCGGTGGCGGATCGTAAATACCATGAAAGCTGACCACCGCGCGAATATCTATGCCTGATCGGGCCAAGTCCAACACGCATTTGCCCCCAAAACAAAAGCCAATAGCGGCTATTTTTTTCTCATCTACCTGGGGCAACTGACGGATCGTTGTAGTCGCTAGCTGCATATGCTTAAGCAGTAAAGAACGATCATCATTTAGCACGGCCATCAGCGCGCTGGCTGCTTCGGGTGTAGTTGCCCGCTTCCCCTGCCCGTATATATCAATTGCAAATCCCACATAGCCGAGTTCGGCCAGTAATTCCGCCTTCTGCGTTTCAAAACCAGACTGACCCTTAAAGGTCGGTGCAATCATTACGCCCGGTCTTGGCCCAGTCTGTGAAGTATCCCAGCTAATAGTGCCTTCAAATTTACTATTGGCGGCTTCGTACACAATGGGTTCGGTAACTATCACGAGGGCTCTCCTGAAAGGCAACTCGTCTAGGATATCAGAGCGCTCTTCAGAGCACTCTTCAGAGCACTCTTCAGCTCAAATTTTTACTGCGTTATCAGCAGTAGTTTTTTGAGTCATTTTTGAGTTGTTGAGTTGTTTGCGCATCAATGCTACCTTCTCAAAACCAGTCTGATCAGACTTTCAACCTGTCCTTGCAAGCCGTTTTCAAGAATGCCTAGATAATTGATGAGAGCAGAAAATAAGTAATTAGAAAAGTAAGTAGACAAGTAATTAGAACAAAGTGCTTTACAGTCTGCATAGACTACATATTTACGGCCCAAAGATAACTCAGAGAAAAAAAGAGGCAAAAAAGCCCACTACTAAAAAAGCAGCGGGCTGTGTGTCTTGAGAGGATATTTGTAACAGCTATGTGGTCAGTATTAAGCTGTCGTTGAAGTTGCATCTAGCGCGTCAATTACTCGATTAAAGTCGAAGCCCATTGCACGAAGGGCGTGCCAAAGATGACCTTGAAGCATAAAAAACGCTAGAAAAAAGTGAGCATTCGCTAACCAGCAGCGAGCCGTATGTATACCAGGGGGCAGGCTAACGGTATCGGCAAAGTAAGGCGTAACGCCTAACTTAATCGCCAGTGGAGCACCGTAAAATTCAGGCGGATAGGCTAGTGTATTTACGGCACAGAAGTAGGCAGCGACAAATCCGGCTAGGGCAATGCCGCCAAGAGAGTAAGACAAAATCGCTTCTCCTGAAAACATGAGAACTCTCTTTGCCCATTTCAACGGGGGGACGAGTATATGCCAAACCCCGCCCACGATTAATGCAGTACCCACATATACATGGCCACCCACCAGATCTTCTAGACTATTGACGCTGGCAAAATGTGTTTGATAGCCAAATATAACGGTTGGATCGAGAGTGATATTGGTCACCATTCTGACCTCACCGATAGTGGAATCGTAAAGCCCACCCCATTGAGTTGCCTTGGCGACTAGTGCTAACGCACCAACGCCTAAAAACAGGAGGTGATGGCCTAAAATAACGCCGAGCTTGGCAGGATCATCCCATTCAAAATAAAAGCGCCGAGCGGGGCCATTAGCCGCTTTGAGATTGCTGTTACCTCTAACTGTGTGAAAAAGTGCGCCAGCACCTAGCACCGCAGAAGAGATTAAATGAATAGAGCCAATCACGAAATACGGATAGGTGTCGGTAACTGCACCGCCGCTACCAACACCGAGCCCTAAAGTAGCCAAGTGAGGTAGCAGAATCAGCCCTTGCTCACCCATCGGCAGACTAGGGTTAAACTGTGAAATTTCAAACAGGGTGAACGCCCCCGCCCAAAAAGTGATCAAAGCGGCTTGGGCGACATGGGCAGCAATAAAGAGCCCTGGCATATCGGCAAAGCGGGCATTACCCGCCCACCAGTCATATTTTACGGTTGGTTTTCCATACGCTTGCATAGTTGCAATGCCTCGTAATGTTGTTGGTTGTATGAATGATGCCTGTGCGATGCCCGATCTATATGGCTTACAGAAAGTGGTAGAAAGTGGCTTATAGAAATGACTCTATCGCGATCGCATCAGCGCTGGCTAATCAATTCGCCCTTGCTTCAACCAACCTTATTCCAAATACTGGTTAATGGCAATAGATCTCTATAACTGATTTGAGAAAAACCGTGAAAATTTGCCATAAAAGCTTTTAAGACGCCTTTTATAACAAGGTTTTCTGCTTTTGTTTACATATATTACGGCCCACAAATGAAATCTATTATCAATAAATTCCTGCTATGTATCTATGTTTTTGAGAATTTTTGAAGCATAGAAATCAAATATTCAAGTTTTGTCTGAGTTTTGCCTAAGTTAACAGCGACATGCTCAGAAACTTGCAGTGGTGTAAAGGCATCTTGTATTAGCTAAGCAAACTGGTAGGGCTCACTGATAGATACCCAGTGGCAAGGCTTGGGGTGTTTTGTCTTAAGCATAAAGTCCCTCCTTGGCGTAATTTTTTGGCCAAAGGAGGGACTTTATGTCTGATATATCTACTGGGTACTTTTTAGAGAAAGCCGATCTCAGCCGTTGTTAGGCAAAAGTGATCGAAGCAAACTAATCAACGGCAGGTAATGTAGCCGTTCCTTCCCCACTAAGCTCTTCCGGTTCATCTAAAACTAGCTGTAGCAAAGGGGGTGCCAAAAAGGTCGTTAAAATCACCATCATAATAATGGCGGCTTCGAGGGGCTTGTCTAAAACACCACTAGCAGAGCCGATACCAGCAAATACTAGGCCGACTTCTCCGCGCGGAATCATACCGACGCCAATGGCTAATCGGTTAATACCCGGTTTGCCAAACACCGCCCAACCAGTTACGACCTTACCGACGATTGCCACAGTAATTAAGAATGCCGCAATCACCAGTCCTGCACGGTTTTCAGCAATAGCTGGATTCAGTACGCCGAGGTCTGCTTTGGCACCCACGGTTACAAAGAAAATTGGCACCAACAAATCGGCAACAGGCATGACCTGTTGGTCAAGTTCTTTACGCTTGTCAGTTTCATCGAGCACAAGACCAGCGGCAAAGGCTCCCAAAATGGCCTCTAAATGAATAACATTGGCTAGAAAGGCCATCACAAAGGCAAAGGTAATCGCCGGAATAAGTAGGGCACCTCTGGTTTGTAGTTTATCTGCGATCGCCACAAAACTCTGATTAAAAAACTTACCCAGAAAAATTGACCCCAGCAGAAAACCACTAGCACTAAGAATCAAATAAACGACATTGAGCAAGTCAACTTCCCCGGTCTTAGCTAGGCTAGCCACAACCGCCAGAACAATAATACCTAACACATCATCAATCACCGCCGCCCCGACAATGATTTGGCCCTCGGTTGATTTCAGATGTCCTAGCTCAGAGAGAACTTTAGAAGTAATACCAATACTGGTGGCTGTCAAGGCCGCGCCAGCGAAAATAGCTGGAATAACTGGGCTATGAAACAGCATTACCAAGCCGACCGTACCCAACAAAAAGGGTGCAGCAACCCCGACAACCGCCACAATCGCGGCCTGAGAACCGACCTTACTCAGTTCTCTAAGATCCGACTCCAAGCCGATTTCAAACAACAGAACAATGACCCCTAGCTCTGCCAGTACAGAGATAACTTCACTCTGGCTTTCAAAGATGTGAGTTATAGCGGCAGCATCTAAGCCACCTAGAGATTGCAAAAGACCCATAATAGCAGAGCCTTCAGCCGTCGCGCCCGACTCGGGAAACACCAGCAAATGAAGCGCCGAGACGCCAACAACAACGCCTCCCACAAGTTCTCCTAATACAGGCGGTAGATTCAGCCGTTTTGAGAGTTCACCGCCTAGCTTACTAGCCGCATAAACAACGACCAGCGTTAGTAAAACACTCGCTAGCACCCAAGAGCCATACTCTGACTCTGGCGTTGTTGCCAAAAGTGAAGGTGTCTGTAGTCGTAATGCGCTTGATAAAAAACAGTCAAGGTTTGAGAGCATTTAAATTGTCCTGAGTATCAATTGATGTCGAAAGTGATGTCGAAAGTGATGTCGAAAATGATGTCGAAAATGATGTCGAAAGAGAAACGATTTAAGGACGGAGAGAATTGGCTTGTTGCCTAAAGCGATAAGTACTAGGGTCACGGCGATCGCAGGTAGCCATAGCATGCTTTATTTCTCCGATTGATAAACGGCATCACAAAAGCTGACCAGCAGAACAGACTTCAGTACTATTCAGCAAAATCATTAAACCTCAGTAGATAGAGCCAGGTCTATCTAAAAGAAAATCTAATAGAGTAAAGTCTATCATTGGTTCATTCATGCTCACCACCCTCGCATGTGAGCATTTGTAATATTGATAAAAAGGAACGCTTATCGGAAGGTGTGGCGCGATCGCTTCCAAAAAGGCATAGCCCCTCTTGAGATGTTTGAGACTCATTCCTGAAGTGGCCGCTAATTATTTGATAAAGGCCTCGGCGGCAACTAGGCATCCAAGCCCATAATCTAGCCAAAAAGTTTAACGAGTCTAATCGGCCTAATGAAGTTTAAGAGGCTGATTTTTATCAGTATTTTTACTGAGATTTATGTATTATTTTGTTTGTATTTGATACATATTTCTAGGCAATAGGCTGGAAAAATCCTGTTTTACAAGGGATTTAAGAAAACATGCGTGCTTACATACGGGTATAAATTAGGCTGTATCAATTAAGATTGATTGGAACTGGGCTCTCGCTGACCTCAGAAAGCTCTTTTTTTACCAGGCTGCATCATCAATGAAAGAATCCAATGAGATTAACTTAGGGCAGCCAACCCATGTGGCTCGGCAAAGCGGTTCTTGGTTTGATGCGAGTACTTGGCAAGAGGGTCGGGTGCCTGACAATAATGCAAATGTCGCGATCGCCTCAGGTGTGAGTGTTACCTACGATGGTAAAAGCGATGTTCGCATTTCATCGATAGATGTCGATGGGCAGTTAAAGTTTGCTACGGCTACTGACACCAAACTGGTGGTTGAAACGCTCGTGATAGGCGCCAGTGGCAGATTAGAGATAGGCACCCAGGCCAACCCAGTGACGGCAAACGCAGAAATTTTGATCGCAGACAATGGCCCCTTAAACTTAAGCGGCGATCCGAAGCAGCTTGGGCGAGGCTTGGTGTCTGATGGCGCGGTAGAAATTCACGGGATTGCTAAAACTTCTCACTTAAAGGTAGCGGTTGATCCGCAAGCTGGCGATCGCACGTTAACGCTACAGACGCAGCCCGTAAATTGGCAGGTCGGCGATCGCTTGGTTTTGACAGGCACTCGCTTTACGGCGGGCGCTAATGGGCAATCGTGGGATTCGCTGACACAAGATGAAGAAGTCGTAATTCAAGCGATTGATGGAAATCGCATCACGCTCGATAGAGCTTTGATTTACAGTCACGATACGCCGCGAGCCGATTTAAAGGCCTATGTAGCCAACCAAAGCCGCAACATTGCGATCGCAAGCGAAAATGGCGATCGCACACCCACTGCGCAGCGCGGACACACTCTTTTTGGTGGATCTAATCAGGTCGATATTCGCTACGCCGAGTTTAGAGACTTGGGACGAACCGACAAAACCAAGTCTACAGACAACTTTGCCACGACCAGCGGCAGGTTTCCCACTCGTGTGCGAGACGCGCAGGGTAATTTGGTCGTGGGCGATCGCAACAACATCGCCGGACGCTACGCAGCGCACATCCATCACAGGGGCACAGATAGCAGCCCGGCCATCTTGGTGGGAAATGTCGTAGAGGGCTCTCCTGGCTGGGGCTTCGTGGTTCACGACAGCAGCGCCATTTTGGAAGAGAACGTGACCTACGACATTGCGGGCGGAGCATTTGTGACCGAAACCGGCAATGAAACCGGCATATTTCGCAACAATATCGCGATCAAAACTGGATCGGCGCTCGATGACTACAACGAAAAACAAGGAACCGGCGTCCATGACTTTGCCCGCAGCGGCATTGGCTTTTGGTTTGCCGGACGACTGGTTGAAAATGAGGGCAACGTAGCCGCAGGCAGTCGAGGGGCGGGCATGTTTTATTTTCACCGTGGGGTGGATCTCATTCCGGTGCAGGTCAGCGATTTGCCCGTTCCGAGCCTCGCTAGCAACCGCTTGACGAGTTCTACCGTAGAGGTTGGCCAGCCTCCCATTCAAAACTTTAAAAACAACGAGGTGTTTGCCTCTGGCTCAGGGGTAGAAGTCATTAAAGACTTTCCGGAACAGCATCATGATCTCAGAACCGTGATGGACGGATTGAGAGCCTGGGAGGTTGAAAAAGGCGCTGAAATGCAGTACACCTCGCACTACACGCTCAAAGACTTTGACTTAATTAGCGCCAAAGCAACGCGTCCCTGGCAAAACAAGGGCATGGTGCTACAGCGCAACACGCAAGATATGGTCTTTACCAACATGCGCGCCGAGGGCTTTGACAAAGGCATCTATGTGCAGGAAATCTCTAATGAAGGCCCCAAAGCGTTAGATGACAGGGGGCTGATATGGGTGGACTTAGAATTAGCAAACAACAATGCCAACTTTGAAGGCTTTGATTTGCCGCCCGAGAAATGGCTCACTCGGGCCAATCTAACCCCTGACAGGCTGGAGTTTCAGCTTTCAAGCGAGAGTGATTTTGAGATTTCGGCTACCGATGTTGAGGATTATGTAGATATTCGCGGGGTGAAGCGCGATTCGTTAGGCGCGATCGCAGTGCCCTTTGGCGATGAGCGACTGTCGTTGTCCTATGACGATGTTCTCAGCTTGGCGGATAAGGGCTACTACCGGCTACCGGATGGATCACGCGGAGCCGTGATTGAATCGTATTTTTCGGATCGCATTACGGGAGAAACGAAAAAATATTCGTTTGTAGTGACTTTTAAAGACAGCTTTTGGACGGATAATTCGCCCTACTTAGGCGAGCTAGATCCTAATAGCATCAGTGGGCCAACGTCGGTGACTGTGCCGCAAAGCCGCTACCGTCCGCTGAATCGGCTGATGGCTCCGATTACCGCTGAATCGGATAGTGAATTGGATAGTGCGATCGCAGCGCCCTTTCAGGAATCTTCCCAATCAGCCTCCCCATCAGACATGGCCATGCTCACAGACTTTTCATCTGCGGACGATAGCCTCATTAATAGTCAGGGGTTACTTCTGCCCGTGACCGCCAGAGGTTCCGCAGTGGATGAGGGCTTAGTCACTGTAAATGCTCAGTTAGCGGGGCCAGATTCTGCCTTGCAAACAGACATGTTTTTGCCCATCGAGCTTGAACTTGCCGGGCCAGATCCAAGTCCACAGACCCTCGGGTTGGCCCCCATGGCGACTCCTAGCAACATGCTAGCGGGCACACCGCTAGAAGTCGCAGACAGCCAAAATTTGTTGACGATATCAAACCTTGCAGCCGCCGATTTTTCTGCCACAGCATCTGCGGTAAGCTAATCAGCACTCACCAATCTAATTTCTCGGATTCCCTCAACCGGACGATGTGCCATTTCTGCACATAAGTAGCCAAGCAAAACAAATTACAAAACACTAACAGACGGTTTAACTCACTCGTAATGCCCCCCAACCCCCAATTTTGGGGGCTCTGAGTCCGGTTCCCCCCAAAATTGGGGGGTTAGGGGGGCGTCGGGATTTAGGTAATTAATTATGCACATCTACTTAGCCCCTGCTTGCTTTACGCAATCTCGCTTATTTCAACACTCTTGCCAACCCTCATGGCTAGTCTTGAGGCTGCACTAGTACTGCACATTAAAATAATTTTGGCTATCAATCGTCAATGTCGCCGCGCATAGATCGAGGTCATTCCAATCGAGTGGCAGGTAGTTTCCACCCAGCTGAAGCGTAAGATTTACCTTACAGCCATCGCTGAGCTGAATATTACGAGCCTGACTGATGCCAAGCGGGCTACTTAAAACATCAACACCTGCCACCTTAAGTGCCTGTAGCTCGACGGTGCCGTTATTGACCACGGTAAACTGCTGATCGGCAGCCGCTGCACCCCGTGGCGCTTTAGCATATTCAATCACACACACCGATCCGTAGGTCGCATGCGGCCCACAGCCTGCTCCTGCCATTGTCCACTCAGGCTTAAACATATTGATTCGGTGACCGCGATCGCTTACCCCATCATCTACAATCAGGCTCAGCATCACCTTTTCAGCAGTCGTTGGCCCATAGGCAATATTCTCTCCCGAGCCCGCATTAGCCACTCCAAAGCGAGCTAACCGCTCATGCGGACGGCTGCCATCAGAGCCCGTATGCCCCGTGGTTCCATCACTTTGGTCTTGGGCATGTGCCTTAGCCGCTCGCGCAGCCCCTGTTGAAAGCGTCAGCGGGCCTACCGCAGGCTGATTGCGCAAATATCGAATGGCTTCTTCAACCGCAGGCTTGCCCTCAGTGGTGAGCAGCGTGCAGCGAGGGCCACAGCCATTTGGAATATTGCCCTGGGCGTTCATGCTGGCCAGGTAGGCTTCCAAAATTGGAATATAGCTCTGGGGGTTTTGACGAACCCGGTTGTGCTCCGTTATCAAATTTTGTTCTATCGTGGCCCAGCTAGGTTGCGTTTCGGTTTGAGCCTGAGCCTGATTGGCAAAAAAAGGCAACCGAGAAGCCAGCGGTTGCTCAGGCAATTGGCTGCACGCAACAGTAATCAGAGCAGTAGAAAGTGCTAACCCCATTTTCCAGGGAGCGCGCAGCTTAAGGGATTGCATGTTAGAAGTTTTCGATTGTGAACCGTTGAGAAAGAATATACCTTAACGGTTAGCAAATCGGCCACGAGCCCTATGACAGATAACACAATGCCACAGCGCAGGAATGGTCAATTCTTTTGTCACTGTACTTCAGGATCTACTTTTCTATACCTGCATTCTCTTTCGTATCTGCATTCTCTTCGGATCGACATCTGAGGTTAAACAATGGACTACCCTTGTTTTTGGGCGTTCTTATCTTCTGGCGTTCTTATCTTTTGGCGTTCTTATCTTTTGGCGCTCTTATCTTTTGGCGCTCTTATCTTTTGGCGATCGCCTCACAATAAGCTCGCCAACCCCCATATTCAGTAATCTCTCTTTTTCCTTCTACCGTCAGCGGTTCCCCAATTACGCCTAAAACTTCTTCGCCGTCATGCAGCCCAACTTTCCCAATCGCCAAGCCCGGCGGCTCTTGTGAGAGAATAATGCCCAAACCTGCTAGCGGTACATTCCACACTTCTAGGGCAACCGCAACACCGCCTTCTTTAACCTTAATCATCGCCGGGTAGCGGTCATCTATCGACCAGATGCGATAGCAAGGCTCAGTTTTAGCCTCACGCTCAAAGGTCGATCCAACATTGATCAAATTGGGATTAAGCGAGAGATTTCTCATCAAGGTGCCGTTGACAGCAAGCTTAAGCGTATCTGACGATATTTCTGATGATAGGTCTGATGACATCTAATTTTCCTTTCCGAGTGCGCCCGGTGAACCTGCCAGCGTTTGCTTAGGCGAGCAGGTAATCACCATAATCAACAAAGTAAGAATGTAGGGCGCTGCGTTGAATGCATAGTAGTACGAATCTATACCGACTGATTGAAAGGCAGGCCCTAGCGCCTGAGCGCCCCCAAATAGCATAGAAGCCCACAGGCATTGAATCGGATTCCAGCGGGCAAAAATCACCAGGGCAACCGCCATTAGTCCTTGCCCGCTCGAAATGCGCTCTGTCCATACGCCGGGATAATAAAGTGAGAGGCAGGCGCCCCCAATACCCGCTAAAAAGCTGCCCGCCATAATACTTGCCATGCGCACCTTAAAAATTGAGATGCCCATCGCCAGCGCCGCCTGAGGACTATCGCCAACCGCGCGCACGGTAAGGCCCCAGCGGGTGGCACGGAAAAACCAATGTAACAATGGGGCGATCGCCACCCCAATCAAAAACAAGGGACTAACCTTCAGCGCCGACTGAAGCTGCGGCGAGCTGCTCCAAGCTCCCCATTCGAAGGTAAACAGCTGCGGCGCTTGTGGCTGAATAAAAGGCTTACCCAAAAAGAAGGCCAGACCGCTACCGAAAATAATCATGGCGATGCCCGTCGCAACATCATTGACGCGAGGCTGCTGCGAAAGCCAGCCATGAATTGCGCCTAAAACCATCCCAGCCAAACCAGCAGCGACAACCCCCAGCCAAGGAGCCCAAAATGTGCCCACCGCACCTTGAGAAAGAAAGGACACGCCGTAAGCCGTCATTGCACCCAAAAGCAGGGTTCCTTCTAAGCCAAGGTTAATTTTGCCGCTTTTTTCGGTAATACACTCTCCTAGGCTAACAAATAAAAACGGCGCGCTGCCGCGAAGAGTGCCTGCCAGGATGGCCAGGGGGATGCCGAGAAGGCCGAGGGATTCGGACATGGTGGGGGATTAGGAGGGTTGGGGATTGGGAGTAGGGAGAGAATTAGAGAGTCGCTTTACTAACGGCATCTGCTCGAAACCAGGGGAGTTTGCCGTAGAGAGAATCGCTGTAAAGGACGCATAGAAAAACAATGCCTTGGAAGACGAGGACGGTGGCGTCGGGGAGGTTGTGCGATCGCTGTAATATGCCACCACTGGCCAAAATTCCGCCTAGTAAAATGGCGACTAAAACAGTGGCTAAGGGGTTATGCCGAGAGACAAAGGCGACCAAAATACCGGCATAGCCATAGTTAGAAACCAGCGACTCGTTGATCCGCTTTTGGACAGCGGCGATTTCGACCATGCCTGCTAGCCCAGCCGCCGAGCCGCCCAGAAAACAAACCGCCAGAGTGAGCTTGCCCACAGGCAGGCCGGCAAGCTTGGCAGCTCGAATATTGCCTCCAGTTGTGCGGGCGGCAAAGCCAAAGGTCGTGCGCTGAATAAGGATGTAAGCAATCACACAAACAACCAGGCCGTAAAAGAGGCCAAAGTGAATACGAGTACCGGGAATAGTGCCCAGCCAGTTGGCCGGGTTGAGTTCGGCAGAGGAAGGCTTGGTGATGAAGCTGCTGTCGCGCAGAGGGCCTTCTACAAGGTGATTGAGGAAGGCGATCGCAATGTAGTTAAGCAGCAAACTGCTGATTGTTTCATTCACACCACGATAGTGACGCAGCGCACCCGCCAGCATAATCCACAGCCCCCCTGCGGCCATGCCAGCAGCGCCCATTGCCAGCTGTACTGCAAAGGGGGGCAAAGTAGTGCCCAAGCCCAGTCCTACCAACATTGCGCCTAGCCCACCCATGACCAACGCCCCCTCGTTGCCAATAATCACCAATCCGAGCCGAGCGGGCAGCGCCGTACATAGCGCCGTCAGCATCAGGGGAGCCGCCCGAATCAGCGTGTTTTGCCAAGCGCTCCAACCGCCAAAGGCAGCTTTATAAATAGAGGCGTAAACGGCGAAAGGGTTGGCACCTGCGATCGCGCAGAAAATACCAAAGATGAACAGCGCAGTCAGCAGCGCACCGATGGGAAGGAGAACAGATTCAAGGGGGGCACGCCAAGCTTCGGCTCGGCTCAGTCCTGAGGGGGTGGGAGAACCGGGAGAACCGGGAGAATTGGGAAGGGGAGAACTAGACATCAGCTGCCCGTGCTGCCTTTAACGCCGTCTATAAGCCAGTCCATTTTTTCAAGGGCAATATTTTGCTGGTCGTATTCTTTGCCAGCAGGCAGAATTTCATTGCCATTGTTGTCTTTGAGTTCACCGTTGTAAATCACCAGACTTTTGTCAAGGAATTTGGCGCGGGCGGCTTCGGCATCAGCCTGGGCAGCTTCGCTGACGGCAGGGCCGTAGGGAGAAAGTTTGCAGAAATTGTCCGCCAGGCCCCCTCTCAAGACATGCTCAATATCGCCAGCCATGAGGGTTTTTCCTTCGACAAACTGTTGGCCAAGGAAGGTATAAATGCTCTCCCAATCCCATTCAGCGCCAGTGAGGTAGCCTTTGGGCGCAAGCGACGACTGATCGGCATGGTAACCAGAGGAGAAAATGCCGCGCTTTTCGGCAGTTTCAATCACCACTTTGGGGCTATCTACATGGCAGGTAACCACGTCTATTCCCTGATCGGCCAAACTGTTCGTGGCTTCAGCTTCTTTAACGGGCTCGGCCCAGTCGCCTGTAAAAATAACCTGGGTAGTGGCATCGGGGTTAATGGTTTTAGCGCCCAGGGTAAAGCTGTTGATATTGCGCAACACCTGCGGAATGGGTTTGGCGGCCACAAAACCAAGCTGACCGGTTTTAGAGGTATGGGCAGCCACAATGCCCGCAACGTACTGGGCTTCGTCAATATAGCCAAAGTAGCTACCTACGTTAGTAGGGGTAACGCCTTCTTGGTACAAACCGCCCGCATGGAAAAACTGAACTTCAGGAAATTCGGTCGCCAGTTCAAGAATGTAGGGGTCGAAGTAGCCAAAAGAAGTGGGGAATAAAACAGTTGCGCCATCAATTTCGATCATACTGCGCATGGTTTCGAGCACAGCTGAGGTTTCTGGGACGCTAGCTTCTTCGATAATTTTAATACCCGGAACGCTGGCCATTGCCTGTGCGCCTTGGGCATGCGCTTGATTGTAGCCAAAGTCGTCTTTGGGGCCTACGTAAATAAAGCCCACTACGACATCGCCTGCCGCGCCCGTTGCTTCACCAGCGGGACTATCACCTGTATCAGTAGCCGTACAGCCGCTTAACTTAGTGGCTGCGCCAAAGGCAGCGGTCGCCAGCAGGCCGCGTAAGGCTTGCCTTCTAGAAAGACCAACAGAAAAAGGAAAAGGCGGACGATTGGGCATGGCGTGCTTACTTTGAACAGTACATTCTACAGAATCAATAAAAGCGGACTTTGTTTTTGTATCCTATAGATCATTTTCAGCATAATCACGCAAGTTTTTCTGACTAAGGGGTGAGGGCACTGGCCTCTCAAACAAATCTGCAACTAAATTTGTTCAGTTTTTTTTCAGATTTGTGTGGTAGGCAAGCTGAAGACAGCCGTTGAAAAAAGCGTTTAAGAAAACCGCCAACAGTAGACCTGAAAGGGATCACAAGGATAAATTAAACAATCAACAGATCTAAAATTATAAAGATCTAGAATCTGGGATCATCATAGATACATAAAACGCTTTGACGCTGGCTAGCGGATGCCCTGGCGTTGGTGCTGCTACTGCTAGAAACTGCTGTCAAAACTGGAAGGTTTGAATCTCTTGAATCTCTTGAATCTCTGGAGTCTCTGGAGTCTCTGGAGTCTCTGGAGTCTCTGGAGTCTCTGAAGTCTCTGTAGTATTGAGCATCATCTGTCGGACAGACACAATCGATTAGTCTCATTGATGCCGATCTTTATACGTTCAAGGCACCGTTTTTTTTCAGCTGCCTTTTCTGTTCTTCCGAAAGACCAATCGCGTCGGTAAACAGTGCGCCACGCACGTTACAGTCGTCAAAGCAAGCGCCTTCTAGCTGAGTATTTGCAAGGCAAGCTTCTCGCAAATTGCTGGCACTAAAGTTGGCACCCTCTACATTTGCACCCGTTAGATTTGCATTAAAAAAAGACACGCCGTGACAGTCAGCCCCTTTCAACACAGCTTCAACAAAAGTCGCCCAGTCAAACTGTGCATTTTTTAAAACTGAGTCTGTTAAATTGGCTCTCTTAAAGTCGGCATTGAGTCCGCTCGCCTTTAGCAGGGTTGCTCCCGACAAATTTACCTCACCTAGCACGGCTCGTTCCAAATTAGCCGCTGTAAAGTCAGCACCTGAGAGATTTGCCTGCTCCCAGTGCGATCGGGCTAAATTTGCCATTTCAAAGCAAGCCTTGGTCAACTTTGCTCGGTTAAACATGGTCCCGACACAGCTCGCATCTTTAAGATTCAGCCTGACGCCACTGACTTCTCGCATATCGGCTTCGTCTAACACCATTTGTTCGCCGTTGGCGCTGGTTAAAAACGCACCGTATAGCTTGGCGCCTTTGGCGTGCGATCGCCCCAGATTTGCGTCTTCTAAATGGGCGTGGGTTAAAACTGCATTTTCTAACTGCGATCGCTGCAAATCAGCCCCTTGAAAGTCAGCCATAATCAGGGTGGCCCCCGAAAAATTTGTACCTTGACAAGAAGCCTGTGTAAAATTTGCCCGCCGCAGGCAAGCCTCAATAAAATCGCCTTCATCAACCGATTGCCCAGATAAATCGATCCCGCTCAGCTCTGCCTGTCTTAGCGACTGGCTAGCTTGCAGCTGAGACAAAACCTCTTGGGCCGTGAGTTGGGTCATTGAGATATAGGCACTATATGTGCATTACGAAAAGTAACAGTATTGCCCAGCATTCTACAATGGCTGAGGTAATCACAGTATTTATGGAACATGTATGGAACACAACAGTGTTTATGCACCAATACTGAAAAATATTGAAAAATATTGTTACTTAAAAATCATATCAGGCCATTACAACGGCCTTCACGACTTTGCCTTCACGACTTTGAATTTGCGACTTTGAGTTTGCACTTGACTCATGCTTAGCAACCTAGACAAATTGCCCAAATACCAAGGCTAAAATGACGCTTTGTCTAAGTGTTATTAACTGGTACAACCGTATGGACAGGGCATTTTAAATCACGGTAGACTAACCAGTAACCATGCAGCACTTTTTTGTATGAGGTAAGTGAATGGCATTCAGGTCAATACAGTCCAAAAACGAAAAACCGATACCTACGACTAATCCTTGGGTAGAAGGACTGCAAACCATTGGATTGAGTATTGTGCTGGCGCTGGGCGTTCGCACATTTGTTGCAGAGGCTCGCTACATTCCCTCAGGCTCTATGCTGCCGACGTTAGAAGTGAATGATCGGCTAGTGATCGAAAAAATCAGCTATCTCTTTCGCCAGCCCAATCGGGGCGATATTATTGTGTTTCATCCGCCCGCTGCGGCAGGAGAGCAGTTTGCTAAAGAGGCGTTTATTAAACGGGTAGTTGGCCTGCCGGGAGAGACCATTGAAGTAAAAAACAACCAGGTCTATATCAACGGTTCGCCGCTCACAGAAAGCTACATAGAAGCGCCACCAAACTATAGTTTGGCCGTTCAAACGGTTCCTGATGGCGCCTATTTAGTGTTTGGAGATAATCGAAATAACAGCGAAGATGGGCATGTTTGGGGGTTTTTGCCGGGCGATCGCATCATTGGCCGCGCTACTTTTCGGTTTTGGCCGCTTGATCGCTTAGCTTACCTTGCAGATCCGATCTATTCTCCAGAGTCAAGTAGGGAGTAGGGAGTAGGGAGTAGGGAGTACAGCTAAGGAAAAAGAGAGGATCAATGCCAATTCAGAGAAACCTGATTAAATAGCCGAAATGAGATAGGTACAAGTGCTAAATTCTGAGTCAAACAACTGTTGAAATAGCATAGTGTCTTCTAGATTTGATCAATTGAGAATTTCATAATTGAGAATTTTTAGATCAAATCTAAATTGATCAATTTAGATTTGATCAATTTAGATTTGATCGATACATATCATTGCTTATTAAAGCGATTGAAAACAATCATGCCCGTTGCCATTGCCATTAAAAACAGCACAGGATTCCAGCTACCAATCGCTAAAGCGCTAATCCCAGGGCCTGGGCAATAGCCTGAAACGCCCCAACCAATACCAAAAATTGCAGCGCCAGCCACGAGCCGGCTGTCAATATCTTGACGGGTTGGTACATAAAACTTTTCAGCAAAAATCGGTCTGAGACGACTAAAAACGAACCGGAAGGCGATCGCGGTAACCGTTACCGCACTCAGCAGTACAAATAGCAAAGTAGGGTCCCAGGTTCCAGCGAGATCTAAAAATCCCAGCACTCGCTGCCGGTCAATCATTTGCGATAATCCCAGACCCAACCCAAAAATAATGCCTGAAAAAAGCGCGATTCCATTCTTTTTCCCATTCTTTTCCATAATACTCAATATGCTCAGTTAGCCCAGTAGCAATACATGACGGGTCACAAACACAGTAATGAACCCGGTTGTCAAAAAAGTCAGCACTGCCACCAAAGATCGCACCGAGAGCCGGCCCAACCCGCAAACGCCATGCCCGCTTGTACAGCCATTTCCTAGTCGAGTACCTACTCCCACTAACAAACCGCCGATAATCATGGGCCAGGGCGAAAACTCATCAGTCGGGGTCGGCTGAGATGCGATCGCTCTTTCATATAGCCATCCACCTATCAGCAGGCCAGCAATAAACAACCAGCGCCAATTTCGATCAGCCTTGAATTCAATGGCTCCGTTGACAATGCCGCTAATGCCCGCAATTTGGCCGTTGAATAGCAGTAGCAAGGTTGCGCTCAACCCAATCAGAGAACCGCCTATCAGTGCTGTCACAGGCTCAAAAGCCACCATTTTACACTTCCTATAATTCATACATTGTATAACTATATAGTAGTTTTTTTTCCTACCTTTGGCACAGCTATTTACAACGGCGTCTTTTCGCTATTGGGATGAAGTTATCGCAACCAACGGGGAAAATAGTACCTATCATGCAGGGATCTATTTGGGTGATGGGTTGCATGAGGGGGCGATCGCATCCGCTAAGCGAGTTGCTCAGCTCATTGGAGACTAAACCTTTAATCCTTTAGTCTGTAGAATCTGAGCTGTAGAAGCGACGGTGTAAGTCTTTCACCTGTTCGGCTAAATCGGGAACAGGCCCTTCTACCACTAGGCCAGGAACAATGTCCTGAATTGGCAAGCCTCGAACAGGTGAGGCCGGAGCCCCAAACTCAGCGAGCCAACCGGCCAATTGCGCTGAAGAACTCACATATACAATGCGGCCTAGCCCAACCCAGCCATGCGCGGCAGAACACATTGGGCAGTGTTCTCCTGATGTAAAAACGGTCGCCGCCGTACGCTCTTGGGGGGTCATATTTTCTGCAGCCCAGCGGGCCAGCGCGAACTCCGGATGGCGAGTGTGGTCGCCAGAGCCCACCCGATTGCGATCCTCAGCCAAAACAGTGCCGTCAGCCGCAACCAGTACCGATCCAAAAGCCTCATCACCGGCTTCTAAAGCCTCGGTTGCCAGTTCTACGCAGCGGCGCAGGGATTGTTGTTCAGCATCACTTAAATTCATTATTCTCTGATAATCTCCTTATAAAAAACTGGGAACATATTCAAGTAATGGAATAATCCAAGCGGCAATCAGACTCACCAACACAAAGACTTCTAAAGCCATCAGTCCAGAATTTGAATATTGCCAAAGCACTTGTTTATTGCGGGGAAAGTTTGCAAGCCAGGTGGTGGTTTGGGGATACCACAAAGAAGGGTGATCCTGCTTGCGAAACCGCCAATTGAACATGGAGAGCAATAGCGCTGTGCCGCCCACTCTGGCGTTTATTAATACATGTAGGGCAATACATACAACAACAACAATCCAGCTGATCAGATGAGCATAGTACCACTGATGATATAGCTCGCCTTTGGGTAGCCAGGTTTCGTCCATCATTTTGCCGCTAAAGAGCGCAAATGTGACCGCAAAAATAGACAGGGTGTTGGCTATTCGGTTCAGGCTGTACCACCCGATAGGCTTGTCCATCTGAGCCAGTTTTGCGAAAGAATCGGGTTGAATGAGCCGCCGCTGACCTTTCCGAACGGCATAAATCACCAACACCGGAAAAATCAGTAGGGTATAGAGCCCAAAGGTTCCATGTAGTCCTTCTATCGCTGAATACTCGGGTAGCGGGATACGGCCCCAGCGACCATCGTAAGTGTCGTATGTCCAAAAGGCTGTTAGAACAGCCGCTAGTAGGCACAACCCGGTTAACCCATGGAGAACACGGAGGAGAAGCGGCTGATAAGGTTGAGTGGATTTCATCGGTTTTCTGGCAATGCTACATACATTTTCAGGACTTGGTGATATTAGGTAGATCTTGAATAGATCTAGAGTGATATTGAATGATATCGGGCTAGCGCTGGGGGTTGAATAGAGTTTACTGTACTACCGTCTTAACCCTCAAGATGCGTCCTGCATTGAGAATTGCTAGCAGCGCTACGCCGACATCGGCAAAGACTGCCGCCCACAATGAGGCAAGCCCAACGGCACCTAGCGCGATAAAAATCGCTTTGACGCCCATGGCCAAAATGATGTTTTGCCAGACTATGCCCAGGGTGCGATGAGCGAGCTGAATCGACTCAGCGACCTTCGCTGGCGAATCGGTCATAATGACGACATCGGCGGTTTCAATGGCTGCGTCTGATCCCATGCCGCCCATGGCGATGCCAACGTCAGCTCTCGCGATCACGGGTGAGTCGTTAATGCCATCGCCCACAAAGACAACTTTTTGTCTGGCTTTTTTAGTTTTAGCTGCCTGTGCTAAGAAGTCTTCTAGTGCATTGACTTTGTCTTCGGGAAGGAGTTCGGCGCGGTACTGGCCAAGCCCTAGCTGACGGGCAACGATATCGGCAACAGATTGGCGATCGCCTGTGAGCATGGCTGTTTTAATGCCTTGGGCATGGAGTGCCTGAATGGCGCTAGCGGCGTCTGGTTTAAGTTCGTCGGCGATCGCAATATATCCGGCATAGCAACCATCTACGGCAATGTGGGCTACGGTGCCTTCTACATGGCAAGTATCGTGAGGAATCTGTTCTCGGTGCAGCAGTCGATCATTCCCAATTAGCACCCGGCGATTGTCTATTTGAGCGCAAATGCCCTGACCGGCAATCTCTTCGTAGTGGGTTACGGTAGACTCATCAACTGATTTTCCAGATTGTTGTCCAGATTGCTGTCCAGATTGCTGTCCAGATTGTTGCCCAGATTGTTGCCCAGATTTTTGATAGGCCTGCAAAATAGACTGCGCCACTGGATGGTTTGACTGTGATTCTATTTGAGCTGCTAAGGCGAGCAATTGGTGGGATTCAAATCCGCTGGCTGGCACAATTTTTGTGACCTGAAAATTGCCTTGGGTCAGCGTGCCGGTTTTATCAAAAACAACGGTGTCCACTTGGGTGAGCGCATCAAGAAAGGTCGAGCCTTTGACCAAAATACCGCGTTTGGCCGCGCCGCCAATGCCGCCAAAGTAGCCGAGCGGAATACTAATTACCAGCCCGCAAGGACAGGAGATAACCAGCAACACCAAAGCGCGATAGACCCACTCTGCACGGGTGGCCCCAGGGAGAAATAGGGGCGGTAAAAGCGCGATCGCCAATGAAAGAAACACCACCACAGGCGTGTAATAACGGGCAAAGCGAGTGATAAATTTTTCAGTGTCAGCCTTTTGGCTTCTGGCGTTTTCGACGAGCGCTAAAATTCTAGACATAGAAGATTCATTGAAAGGTTTGGTGACCCGAACCGTCAGCATCCCAGACTGATTGATCATGCCTGAAAGCACCGTTTCACCGATGCCAATGCTACGGGGGACTGATTCGCCCGTGAGTGCAGAGGTATCTAGCTGCGACTTGCCTGCGATGACTTCGCCATCGAGCGGGACTTTTTCGCCGGGGCGCACTACGATGAGGTCGTTTATGCTGAGTGTTTCGGGCGAGACCGTGCGAATGCTGCCGTTTTCTTTGAGGTTGGCAGTATCTGGGCGCACTTCTAGCAGGGCTTTGATAGAGCTGCGCGATCGCCCCACCGAGTAGTCTTGAAACAGCTCGCCAACCTGAAAAAACAGCATGACCCCGACGGCTTCTGGCAGCTCATGAATGGCGATCGCCCCCAGGGTGGCAATGGTCATTAAAAAGTTTTCATCAAAAATACGGCCCCGTAAAATATTCCGGCCAGCAGTGGTTAACACATGATGACCGCTGATGAGGTAGGCCGGGATGAGTACGGCAAATTCTGCAATGGCAAAAGGCGTGTTGTGGAGCGGCTCGTTGAAGATAAGACCCACGAGGAAAAGAACAGTGGCGATCGCAATCGGTATCAGCGCTGCTCGCAAGCTAAACTCGCCTGAGCTGTCGCCGTTATTAGGGCCACTATTGTAGCCATGGTCATGGCCGCAACAGCCTTCGTGAGCATGAGCTTCTACCATAGGGAGTATTTACCAGAAAAGATGGGTAGAGAAAAGGGAGTCTTTGGCCTTTTAAAAATGAATATATGAAAGCTTGTTCATATATTACATCAGGCAATTGAGTTTTTCTCTGTCTCTTCGCAGGTATCTTTTTGCAGGTATCTTTTCGCAGGTATCTCTTCGCAGGTATCTCTTTGCAGGTATCTCTTTGCAGGTATCTCTTCGCAGGTATCTCTTCGCAGGTATCTCTTCGCAGATGTTTTGGCTGAAATTTTCCGGGCAAAAACAGCGTAATTATGTTTCGTCTAAATGCTCAGCCACCACTCGATAAATCGTCATAATATGGTCGTCGGCCATGCTGTAGTAAACGTTGCGGCCCTGCCGCCGATATTTCACTAAGTGTTGCGATCGCAACACACGCAGCTGATGAGAAACGGCTGATTCCCCCATTTTGACGGCAGCGGCTAAGTCGCAAACGCATAGCTCTTGCTCGGCTAGCGCTGACAGCAGCTTTAGCCGGTGCGGGTCAGAAAGGGCACTAAAAAGCTCTGCCATGCGCTGGGCCTTTTCAGTGGTTAAAACTTCCGGCTGCACCTGTCGCACCTTTTCAAGGTTGACTAACGAGGTTTTGCAGATGGGGGCATCAGCCGAGGCGGACTGGCCGCTTGGGTTTGAGCGGGTATCTTTTTTAGGATTAGCAGGATTAGCAGAACTGGCAGGATTGGCGCTTGCCATAGTGAATAGGAATTGTGGACTCTAACGTAACTCTTTATATAGTTAATGATAATCGTTATTGTCTGAAAACCTGTTCAGATATGTTTAGCGCCTGCTTATCACCTGATTTATCACCTGCTTATTACCATGAGCGATCGCCCGCTTACGTTTGCAGGACTAGCGTTTGCAGGACTAACTGGCCTTACAAGACTCAAGGAAGGATTAGATTCTTAGCGGGTGACGGCATCTCGGCTGAGACGGCTGGCTGACGAACCGGCTGGCGAGCGGGCTGAAGGTGAGGCTCACCCATTAAAATGACTGAACCTGAGAGCTGCTGGACTAAAGGCGTCGTTCGTTCGCCAATGGTGAGACCGCTGCTGCTACGACGACGTTGCGATCGCAAAATCACCAGATCATAACTTCGAGAGGCTTTTGCGATCGCGAGCACCACATTGTCTCGGGCTAGCATCTCTACTTCAATCGAGCAGCTAGCCGGAGGCAGACGATCTATCAGAATCTCTAACTGTTTTTTGATTCGTGTTTTATAGATCTTTGACGCTCGCGAGCTATGGACATGTAGCAGCGTGATGTTGGCTTGATTCGCCATCGCCAATACCTGCGCAAATCGCAATACGCGCAGGGTCATCACAGAGGGCGTTTCAATGGGGATTAGGATTGTTTTTACGGTCGCAAACGAGTCGAGCATCCGAGCCACCACCACGGGGCAGTGGGCAATTTGCATCACGTCATCTTGAATATTGCTGAATAAACGCCTGCCCAAGCTGGCCTGTTTGGGCAAACCCAGGACGATCAAGTTGGCACTTTTTTCTCGACCCACCCGAGCAATGGTTCTAGCCACATCATCACCAATTCTAAGTTCAGGCTCTATCACCGCCTCAAACTCAATCGATTCGCTGATAGTTTGGACATTTTCTAAAAGCAGATGACTGCGATCTAACGCTTTTGTGAGCTGAGGTGAATCCATTTGCGGCTGATCGAGCGCGATCGCCAGAGGAATGACCCGTCCACTCGCATACTGGGCCACGGCGGCAGCCAGTTCAATGAGTGATCGCTCATTGTCAGGATTGTACACGGGCACCACGACTGAAAAAGAATCTGGAATCTCAGTCGGGGGCGGGAGCCAGGCAGCCGAATCGGTTTCATCAAAGTCTTTTTGAAGCGCCAGTTGCTGGGCCGCAGCCGTCGTCACTAAGGGGCCTAAAATCGAGGTGACGAGCATGAGTAAAATGACGCTATTAAACACCTCTGAATTGATAATCTCGGCTTGAAAGGCAACGAGGGCAGCCGCCAGCGTCGCCGCGACCTGGGGAATAGAGAGCGACCACATTGTCCAAGCTTGCGTCCAGCTATAGCCATACTGCTGGCGAGCCGCTAACACCGCCATCATTTTGGTGGCAAGTAGCATGCCCACAATAGCCAAGGGCAGATTAATAGCCACTAAAATATCGCTAAAGGCGTTGAGATCGAGCAAAAGGCCCATGTTGACAAAAAACATTGGGATGAACAGAACGCTGCCCATAAACTCTGTTTTTTCTTTGACCGGGCCATCACCCACCACGCTGTTAATCGCCAGCCCGGCTAAAAATGCGCCAATAATATCTTCAACGCCAATGAGCCTAGCCACCACAGCAGACAGAAAAACAGATAGCAGCACAAACAAGACTCGGTTGCCCTCATCTCTGCCCATTTTTTTAAAAAAGAGTATGCCAAGCCTTTTAAGCCCAACCAAAACGGCGAAGGCATACAAACTCAATGCGCCCAACAGCGTCAGCAGCTTAATCACCGAAAAGTCACCCTGATTGATCCCCAGGCAAATCGCCAGAACCAGCAAAGAGCCAATATCGGTAAAAATGGTGGCCCCAATGGTAATAGTGACCGCTTCGTTATCGACCACGCCCAGCCGCTGAATAATGGGATAAGCCAGCAGCGTATGCGAGGCCAGCAAAGAGCCAATCAGTACAGAGGCCAGCCAGCCAAAGCCAAAGAGGTGCCCCACCGCGATGCCACCCAAAAAAGGTAAGGCAAACGTGAGCAGGCCAAAACTCATGGCGCGATCGCGCGTTTTTTGAAACAGCATCAGGTCAATTTCAAGACCCGCAACAAACATCAGATAAATTTTGCCAATGTCAGAAAACAGCCTCATGGTGTCTGCTTCAGCATTTAGCCAGCCCAGCCCGCTGCTGCCAAAAACAACGCCAGCGGCAATTAAGCCAACTAGCCCCGGCAGCTTAATGCGCTCAAAAATAGGCGGCACAATGAGCACAATTGCCAGCAATAGCACAAAGGTCGCAACGGGAGCCTGGAGGGTTTCGGCAGCCGGTTCAACTAAAAATAAAGCCATATTTATTTTGCGGGTGGGGATATGTCACAGTAAACGCAGTCAATAAAAACGCGGTAAACAAAAGAGCAGTAAACAAAAGAGAGGGCCAGAACAAATCGTCCTGGCCTGTTGTGCTGGCAGATATTCGGTTGTTAATATTCGGTTTCTAAAATTTGATAATTTTCAAGGTTTGACAAGCAGTTTGATAGGCTTTGAAGGTACGACCTATATAATCTGGCCCCTGTTCAGTTTGTTTCTCTATCTGAGGAAAGATTTATGCCGATTTGTGACGTGACCTTGTTTGACTCTGTTATTTTGACTCTATTATTTTGACTCTATGGACTCACTAAAGCGCGTTTTTGGCATACTTGGCACCTATCGGCTTTGGACCCTTGGCGCTACCCTTAGCCTGCTGCTGCTGACGGCGGCCAATGCTGTAACCCCGCAGCTGTTTCGGCGCGGGATTGACCAGGGCATCGCTGCGAAAAATTTGGATGTGGTGGTGATGACTGGCCTGCTCATGGTGGGCGTGGCGATCGCCCGCGGCCTGTTTAACTTTGGGCAAAGCTACTGGGCCGAGGCCATTTCGCAAGGGGTTGCCTATCAGCTACGGGCGCAGGTGTTTAGCAAAATAGAAACCCTCAGCTTTAGCTATCACGATCAGGCTCAAACTTCTCAGCTGCTCACCCGTATCACCAGCGATATAGAACAAATTCGCACCTTTATTGGCACAAGCTTGCTTCAGGTGGTTAGCTCTGCGGTCACGCTGGTAACCATTGCGACCATTTTGCTAATTATGAACTGGCAGTTAGCGCTAATCTCGCTGATGGTGATTCCGCTGGCTGGGCTTTTGCTGTATTGGTTCTTTATTAAAAATCAGCCGCTGTTTTCTCAGGTACAGGAGCGCCTGGGCGACTTAAACGATGTCCTCAGAGAAAACTTGCTAGGTGTGCGGGTGGTCAAAGCGTTTGCGCGTGAGCCTGTAGAGATGCAGCGCTACACCCAAATGAACAACAATTTGGTCGCCGTTTATCTTAAAACGCTCAGCGCAATTCGCAATACCTTTCCTTTTATCTTTTTGCTGAGTAATTTGGTGACGCTGGCGGTGATTGGCTTTGGCGGCGCTCAGGTGATTGAAGGTAGGTTTACCATTGGTGAGCTAGTGGCCTTTAATGCCTACTTATTGTTTATTGTGCAGCCGGTACTGCTGATTGGCTTTGCTGCGCCGGTGATTGCCCAAGCGGCGGCTTCGGCTGATCGGGTGTATGAAATTGTAGATGCGCCCATTGAAATCACGAATCGGCCCGGTGCGGTGCCCTTTGATCGATGCGGCGGGCGAATTACGTTTGAGAATGTGTGGTTTCGCTATCCGGGCGCGGCGATGCCAGCGTTGCAGGGGGTTTCTTTTGAAACTAAGCCCAATGAGTTGATTGCCATTTTGGGAATGACTGGCTCGGGTAAGAGTACGGTGGTGAACCTGCTACTGCGCTTTTACGACGTTACCCAGGGCGCTATTCGGATTGATGGGCGCGATGTGCGAGACTTTTCGCTGGAGAGTTTGCGATCGCTCATTGGCATTGTGTTTCAAGAAACCACTTTGTTTTCGGGCACGCTGTATGAAAATATCGCCTATGCCAAACCCGATGCGCCATTGAGTGACGTGATTGAAGTGGCCAAAACAGCGCATATTCACGACTTTATTGAAAGCCTACCCGAAGGCTATGACACACTGGTTGGCGAGCGGGGCGTGGGCCTCTCAGGCGGCCAAAAGCAGCGGATTGCGATCGCCCGCACCCTGCTCACAAACTACAAAATTCTCATTTTGGATGACAGTACCTCGGCAGTGGATGCTGAAACGGCTGCCCAGATTCAACAGGATTTGGATCGCATCATGCGCGATCGCACCTGCAATGCCTTTGTGATTGCCCAACGCATCAGCACCATTCAAAGCGCTGATCGCATTCTCCTGATTGACAAGGGCAAGCTAGCCGCTCAGGGCACGCATAAAGAACTCATGCGCACGAGCCCGCTGTATGGCGCCATTCTCGAATCGCAAATGAAGCAGCCCCTGCTGACGCCCATGGGGACTTAGTTCTGTTCTAGTTTCTTTTTAATTCTCTTTAATTTCATTTGACCCTTCCATTTGACCTATGGCTAACGCACCTGTTGCACCTGAGAAAAAAGCAGCGAATCAGGGCTCTACGGTGAGCCGCTTTTTAGGCTACTTAAAACCCTATCAAAAAGAGATGCCCTTTGCCCTTGGGGCAGTGATATTAGGTGCCGCAACTCAGGCCATTGGCCCTTTTTTAATTGGCTGGTCTATTGATAACTTGATTACGCCGGGTAATTTGGCCGGGCTAATCGGGATGATCATAGGGCTAACGCTCACCTATCTGATTGGCACACTGGCCATTCGCGCCCAGATTTTTCGAGTGGGGGCCATTGTTCAAAAGGTGTTGGCCCAACTCCGCCAAGATATTTTTATCAAAATTCAAAGACTTTCGGTTGGGTATTTTGACAAGAGCGAAGCAGGCGATTTGATGAGCCGGTTGCTCAATGACGTCAGTGTGATTAATCAGGCATTTGGCCAGAGCATTCCGCAAATTTTAGGCAATACCTTTAGCCTAATTGGCATCATTATTGCCATGCTGCTGATTAACTTTCAGCTGGGATTGCTGAGCAATTTAGTGGTTCCGTTAATGATTGTCACCACGAGCGTGTTTTCGCGATGGGCTAGGGCTCGGTTTCGGGTCACACGAACCACCATTGGCGAGCTGTCTGCTCGAATTGAAGAAGATGTCAGCAGTGTAAAAGAAGCGCAGGCGTTTAACCGAGTAGGCTACAACATTGACGCGTTTGAAGCGCTCAACGCGGCAAACCGAGATGCCAATGTAGATGCGGTCATGGTGACGGCGGCCTTTTTACCATCGATTGATTTTCTCAATACCTTGGCGACTGCCGGGGTGCTGGCGTATGGCGGCTATTTAGCGGTCACGGGGGCGGCAACGGTGGGTACGGTAACGGCTTTTTTACTGTATGTACAACAGTTTTTTAGGCCAATTCAAATTCTCAGTCAGTTTTATACGCAGGCACAGAGTGCGATCGCTGGTTTAGAGCGAATCTTTTTGTTGTTAGATGAGCCAGTGCTACTGCAAGATTCTCCTAATGCGGTGGTAATGCCGCCGATTACGGGTAAAGTTGAGTTTGATCAGGTGACCTTTGGCTATGTGCCAGGGCAAACCATTTTAGATCAGGTAAATATATGCGCTCAGCCGGGGCAAATGATTGCGCTCGTAGGGCCAACAGGCGCAGGCAAAAGCACCATTATTAACCTCATTTTACGCTTTTATGATGTCACGAACGGCATGGTCAAAATAGATGATCAAGATGTTCGGGATGTGACTCAGGGGAGCTTACGGCGCCAGATTGGGTTTGTCCTTCAGGACAATATTCTCTTTAGCGGCACTGTGGCTGAAAATCTTGCCTTTGGTCGGCCTAATGCTAGCCAGGCCGAGATTGAAGCAGCGGCGCGGGTGGCCAATGTGCATGAGTTTGTCACCCAGTTGCCCCAGGGCTATGCGACCCCTTTGGGCGGCGGTGGGGCAGCGCTTAGCCAGGGGCAACGGCAGCTAATTAGCATTGCGCGGGCGGTGTTGATTGACCCCCGCATTTTGATTTTGGATGAGGCGACGAGCAGTATTGACACGCAAACGGAGGGATTGGTGCAAGATGCGATCGCTGCCCTGCTCAAAAATCGTACCAGCTTTGTCATTGCCCATCGGCTAAGTACCATTACTCAGGCCAATCAGGTACTGGTCGTTCAGCAGGGGCAAATTGTTGAGAGCGGCACTCACGCGCAGCTGATGAAACAATCGGGGGTATATGCCAATCTGTACGCCTTGCAGCTCGGTGCAACTCAGGAACAGTCTTAAAAATGTCCTTTTGGTCACTTCACGCACAGGCTTGCCGTTATTAAGGCTTGCCGTTATTAAACAATAACCAGTCAGATCGCTTCACAGGGTTGCCTGTAGAGGCTTCGCACTACCTTGTTAAGCTTTCAGAGAACCCTGTGAAGCCTTCAGGGAACCCTGTGAAGCATTCAGAGAACCCTGTGAAGCATTCAGAGAACCCTGTGAAGCTTTCAGAGAACCCTGTGAAGCTTTCAGAGAACCCTGTGAAGCATTCAGAGAACCCTGGAGCAAGTTTTTTAAATATGCATCAGGTATCAGGCAAGCCACCATCCCATCACCTACCCAGCTTTGAGGCTTAGCCTTACGCTTTTTGCATTCTTCTGTGCCTCTCTTTGCATTACGTTTCCTCCATCATGCTTGTTCCCTACATCCCGCCGCTTACATCCCGCTTACATCACTTTTTACATCACTCTTTACATCACTCTATAGAGTGGTGGATGTAAACGTAAATTTAGCTACCTTGTAAGAATATCTGCGCAAAAAGTATTCATCAGTCTTCGTCATTGATGAGGCTGCTTTTTGGGCAAAGGCACCTTTTAATGTAATTGAATTTGCTATCAAGATAATGACTTTTGATAACGGTGATTTAGCGATTGTCAACGGCAGCGTCAATAGAAACGTAGAAGCTGGAAAAACAGCTGTAGTAGGCATCCAGGAAACCCCTGCTAGTTCGCCGCCTAACAGTATTGATAGCGCCCCGACTGCTCAGGCTCCAGCCACAGGTGTACTGCCTGCACTGCTTATTTTATCGGTGTTTTTAAGTCTAGCAGCCATTATTCGGCAAGAAGTAAAAAGAACGCCGAGCTGGAGCAAGACAGAAGACGAAGAGTCAATATCTCCTTGCCGGAGTTGCCGCTTTTTTCAAGCCAACCGATACCTAAAATGCGCAGTGAACCCCACGCTGGTTGCAACTTCAGAAGCCAAATTCTGCCAAGACTATGCGTCAAAAGGGCAGTAAGAAACAGACGAACAGTCTTGCATTTTAAAAGTCTTTAGCTTTATTTTAGGCTCTACCGCAGACAGTCTCTATCGCAGGGATTGAGAAAAAAGACCGCCTGTCAATATAAACCTCTGCTATCCTTTAGCCGTTACTAGCGCTTTATAATTTCTGTGCATGTTTTTATCATGTATCGATAGAGGGAGCGCACTCTTAGCTGTTATAAAACTAGCTAAGCAGGCTGGCCTAATTAAATCGTAGATATTGCATTGCCCCTCGACCCCCAAGTTTGGGGGCTCTGAGTCCGGCTTCCCCCAAACTTGGGGGACTGAGGGGGCAATGCAGTGATTCTGTTTCATCTTTAATTTGATTACACTGGGTTACTTATCTATAAAACTGACCATCTATAAAACTGACTATCTACACAAAAGTATCAAACTCATTCCTTCTTCGTAGGAGATACAGGAGATATCCGTGTTCAGAGATTTATTACCGCCGCTCAACGACCACAACCTGCCCTATCCTGATACGATTCACCCGATTGTGGTGCATTTTGTCATTGCGATGGTGCTATTTGCCGTATTGTGTGACGGGATCGGCTATTTCACCAAAAATCCTCGGCTAAATGAGGTGGGATGGTGGAATCTGGTATTTGCGACGGTCTCTATTTTTATTGCCATTATCTTTGGCCAGGTCGAAGCCGGACTTGCGACCCCCTATGCTGCTGCCGCTGGCGATCTGAACCTGCACACCCTAATCGGCTGGTCGCTCTCTGGAATTCTCGCGGTGATTACGGGCTGGCGCTATATTATTCGCCAGCAAACCCCCGAATCTTTGCCTGCTGCCTATATCGGCATGAATGTTATTTTGACCGGTATTATTGTTTTTCAAACCTACCTGGGCGATAAGCTGGTCTGGGTTTACGGCCTGCATACGGAGGCGGTTGTGGAGGCTGCACGCGGAGGGCTATTGCAATGACGCTATCGGTCATGAATATACCTGTTATGAATCTTGTTATGAATCTTTTGGAGGTCGGCCAAGCCGTCGGTCAAGCCGTCGGTCAAGCTGTCGGTCAAGAAGCCAGCCAAGCGGTCAGCCTGATGAAGATCGACAATGGGTTGCCTTATATCGTGCCGATTCACCCTAATTTGGTGCATCTCACGTTGGGCTTGTTTATTGTCGCGATCGCCTTCGATATCGTGGCAGCCCTCTATCCGCTTGAAAAACCCATCTTTAAGTTTTTAGCGATCCCGGTTAGCACAGCGGGCTTATATGACGTCGGCTGGTTCAACATGCTAGCGGCTGCGGGCATCACCTTTTTTACGGTAGCCGCCGGATTCTACGAAATTCTATTAGCCGATCCGCCGACTGATAAGGTGAGCCCGTGGGGCTTGGGCGCTACCGATACCATGGTGCTACATGGCGTGGGTGGGGTGCTACTGCTGGGTCTGATTGTAGGAATGACCATTTGGCGAGGGTTTCAGCGCTACATTTGGAGAGAAGACCGGGCTCGTCAGGTGCAGTGGTCGTACTTGGTGGCAGGGCTATTTATTTTTGGGCTCATGTTTGCCCAAGGCACTTTAGGCGCGCATTTAGGCGGCGATTTTGGCGTGCATGTCACTGCCGACCGCATGATTGAAGCAGGGATCAATCCCAATGCCCAGATGAAAATGGTTCCTCTCAATCCGCGCCCCAAGCGCCCCTCTTAGCCTCAAGATCTTCTCTTAAAAGACAACGCCCCTCCTAAAAGACAGCTCAATAAAGACAGCCCAATTGCCCTTTCCGGAAAATGTGGTAGCAAACGACTAGCAGCAAAGACTAGAAAATTAAGCCGAGAAATTCGAGTGAACACTGAGAATACGAGAACGAGAGATCTCAACCGGGTACTAAACCGACGCAGGATAATTAATCTGACAGGGCTAGCGGCTGTAAACCTGCTGATTAGTCTTTGGATGGGTCAGCAAGCTTATCGCTGGCTGCCGCCGCAAGCCTCTGCCGAATCTGTGCTGGTCGATAAGCTATTTAGCTTTATGACGGCGGTTGGCTGCTTTATTTTTATCGGCGTTGTCGGTACGTTGCTGTACTCTATGGTCTTTCACCGAGCGGCTAAATACGACACCAGCGATGGCCCACCGATTGAAGGCAACGTCAAACTAGAGATTGTTTGGACGGCGGTGCCGATTATCTTAATCATTTGGATTGGGACGGTGAGCTTTAATACCTACGATCAAATGAGCATTTTGGGCGCGATCGCGCCAGTGACCATGAAAACGGTTCCAACCGTTCCCTTAGATCGCAAAAAAGAAGTGCTTGCCAATCCAAACCCCACCGACACCTCACCCCCAATTGAAGTAAACTCTCGGCAATGGGCCTGGGAGTTTTACTACCCCGATGAGGGCATTAGCAGCACTGAGCTGCACCTCCCGGTCAATCAGCGGGCGCGGTTTAAACTCACCTCCGAAGATGTTTTACACGGCTTTTATATTCCGGCTTTTCGGGTTAAGCAAGATATCATTCCAGGGAGAGCGATTGATTTTTCGTTTACGCCAATTAGAGAAGGCCGCTATCGCCTGCGAGATTCAGAATTTAGCGGGACGTACTTTGCTGCGAATCAAACAAATGTTGTCGTTGAGTCTGAAGCAGCCTTCCAGCAATGGCTAACAACCGCCGCCGCGAGCCCCGCTGAGCCCGCCGAAAATGCTGCCTCTAAAGAGTTTACAGCCGCTCAAAACTCGGGTCGATTTCGCTGGAAAACGGTGAAGCCTGCCCCTGCCCCAACCGTCAACTACACCAGTTCAGAAAAGGATTCTTATGAGTAACGCCCTATTAGAGGTAGAGTCTCCTCGCCTGCCGCCCCAACCAGAGACGCCGGAGAGCTGGCGGCGATTTTTCACCTTTAGTACCGACCATAAGGTGATCGGCATTCAGTATATTGTCACCGCTTTCGTCTTCTTTTTGTTTGGCGGCATCTTGGCGATGGTCATGCGCGGAGAGCTCATTACGCCGGAAGCAGATCTGGTTGACCACACCGTTTATAACGGGCTGTTTACAATGCACGGCACGATTATGCTGTTCATGTGGACGTTTCCAATGCTCAACGGGCTGGCCAACTACTTGGTGCCGCTGATGATTGGCGCTCGGGATATGGCTTTCCCCAGGTTAAACGCAGTTGCCTTTTGGATGGTGCCGGTATTTGGCGTTATTCTCATTGCGAGCTTCTTTGTTCCAGGCGGGCCGTCGCAGTCTGGCTGGTGGGCGTATCCGCCGGTCAGCCTCCAAAATCCTACCGGAAATTTGATCAACGGTCAGTCGCTTTGGCTGCTAGCAGTGGCGCTCTCCGGAGTCTCTTCTATTATGGGCGCAGTTAATATTGTCACCACTATTTTTAGAATGCGCGCTCCGGGCATGGGCTGGTTTAAAATGCCTGCTTTTTGCTGGACGGTGCTTTCGGCCCAGCTCATTCAGCTAATCGGCTTACCGGCCTTAACCGCAGGCGCGGTCATGCTACTGCTCGATTTAACCGTTGGCACGAGCTTTTTTGAGCCCTCTCGCGGCGGCGATCCGGTTTTGTATCAGCACTTTTTCTGGTTCTACTCTCACCCGGCAGTGTATGTGATCATTCTGCCAATTTTCGGGGTGTTTTCAGAAGTCTTTCCGGTGTATTCGCGCAAGCCGCTGTTTGGCTACAAAGTGGTGGTGGTGTCCTCTTTGCTAATCACCACATTCAGCTTAATTGTGTGGGTGCATCATATGTTTGCAAGCGGCACACCTGGCTGGATGCGAATGTTGTTTATGTTTACCACGATGGCGATTTCAATTCCTACTGGCATTAAGGTATTTGCCTGGGTGGCAACCGTGTGGGGCGGCAAGCTGAGGCTCACAACCGCTATGCTGTTTGCGTTAGGCGGCCTCTTTTCGTTTCTCTTTGCGGGGATCACAGGGATTATGCTGGCCTCAACCCCTTTTGATATTCATGTGAACAACACCTATTTTGTGGTGGGTCATTTTCACTATGTGATCAACGGCGCAGTGGTGATGGGCTTTTATGCGGCTATTTACCACTGGTTCCCCAAAATGACCGGGCGGATGTATTACGAAGGCTTGGGCAAGCTGCATTTTGCGCTGACCTTTATCGGCATTAATTTAATCTTTTTACCCATGCATCCGCTAGGGCTAATGGGCATGCCTCGCCGGGTGGCGTCTTACGACCCAGAGTTTGCCTTTTGGAATGTGATCGCGAGCTTGGGTGGCTTTTTGCTAGGCGTTTCGACGCTGCCTTTTTTGTTGAACATGTTGAGTTCTTGGTCGCGCGGTGAAGCGGCTGGAGACAATCCTTGGCGAGCGATTGGCCTAGAGTGGTTGATTTCCTCACCGCCCCCTCACGAAAATTTTGAAGAGATCCCGATTGTGATTTCTCCGCCCTATGGCTATGGCAGCGATGAGCCGTTAGTTTCCAACAATCCCGCAGGAGCCGTAAACCCATGAGCAGCGCGAATGTAGAGTCGGCAATAGATCCGCAGGCATTGAATGCGCAGGTCGCCCATGTCACAGAGACCGAAGAAGACAATCGGATGTTTGGCTTTATTGTCTTTTTGCTCTCTGAGAGCGTCATTTTTCTCAGCTTTTTTGTCGGCTACATTGTTTACAAAACCAGTGCTAGCGCGACAGACTGGTTTCCTGCCGGGTTTGAAGGGCTAGAGATTAAAGCACCGCTAATCAACACCATTGTGCTGGTTTCTAGTAGCTTTGTGATTTATTTTGCCGAGCGCTGTTTGCATCGAGAGAATCTCTGGGGGTTTCGCCTCTTTTGGCTGCTAACAATGGCGATGGGGAGCTTTTTTTTATATGGTCAGGCGGTGGAATGGATGAGTTTACCCTTTGGCTTTAAGTCGGGGGTTTTTGGCGGTACGTTTTATTTACTCACGGGCTTTCACGGACTGCATGTGCTTACTGGAGTGCTGTTGCAGGGCATTATGCTGGGTCGATCTTTTATTCCTAATAACTATGCCGAAGGGGAGTATGGGGTCGCGGCAACTTCTTTGTTCTGGCACTTTGTAGATGTGATTTGGATTGTCCTGTTTCTGTTGATTTACCTGTGGCAGTAGCTGATGATTATTGATGACCAACCGTACGATGTGATTATTGTCGGCACGGGGGCTGGCGGCGGCACCCTGGCTCAAAAGCTGGCACCCACAGGCAAGCGCATTTTGATTTTAGAGCGAGGGACGGTCATGGCCCTTGAAGATCAAAACCGAGCGGATGTTGATGTGTTTCAAAAAAGTCGCTATCGGGCACCTGAGCAGTGGTACGACCAAGCGGGAGAGCCGTTTTCGCCGCAGATGAATTATGCGGTTGGGGGCAATACTAAAATCTACAATGCGGTTTTGATGCGGATGCGCGATCGCGACTTTGAAGCGGTCACTTATCAGGACGGCATCACGCCAGAATGGCCGCTAAAATATGCCGATTGGGAGCCCTATTACACCGCTGCCGAGCAGCTCTATCAGGTTCATGGCCAGGCTCAAAGCGACCCCACTGAGCCCGCTCACAGTGCAGACTATCCCCATGCGGCAATAGCGCATGGCCCCGTGATTGAGCCAATTGTAGAGATGATCCAATCGCAGGGGCTACACCCGGCACCGCTGCCCATGAGCCTGACTCAACAATCCGACGATCCGACCGGAGATGCTGAAGTTTTTGGGATTAATTTGGCCCTAAAGCATCCCAATGTGACGCTTAAAACAAATGCCAAAGTGGTAGAACTGCATACCAACTTATCGGGAACAGAGATTGTTGGGGTGCAGGCCCAAATCAACGAACAGATGTTTTCGTTTAAGGCGGATGTGGTGGTGCTTGCCTGTGGCGCTGTAAACTCAGCAGCGCTCATGTTAGATTCTGCCAATGAAAAGCATCCCAATGGGCTCGCCAACGGCTCGGATCAGCTCGGTCGTAATTTAATGAAGCCGCTGATGACGGTGATTGTAGAGCGCGGCGCGGCGGATAATGACGGCAAGTTTGCGCCCAGTGTGGGTATTAACGACTTTTATTGGGGCGATCGCGACTACAACTATCCTATGGGCCATATTGAAAACAGCGGCGGCCTGCTGCAAGATCTGATTTTTGCCGAATCTCCGCCCGTGCTCTCTGTGTTGGCGCGGTTACTACCTAACGCGAGTTTAACGCGGTTGGCCAAGCGATCGATTGGCTGGTGGGCTCAAACCGGCGTACTGCCAAATCCTAACAACCGCATCTACTGGCAACACACCACGCGCTACAACGGTCAGCGCCGGAAAAAGCTGCGCTGCGAGTTCACGCCCAACAATCTTGAAGCTCACGATCGGTTGGTATATCGCTGGCTAGAAGTCCTTAAAGACTTAGAAAAGACTGCCACAGGCGTGCGACAAAGCGCAGTGTACCCGCGAAGCGAATCACCCATTGAGGTGATGGGCTACCAGTGCGGCACCTGTCGGATGGGCCGCGATCCAGCGACTTCTGTTTTAAATCTAGACTGTCGTACGCATGAAATAGACAACCTCTATGTGGTTGACAGCAGCTTTTTTCCATCCTGCGCCAGCGTGAGCCCAGCGCTAACGGTGATGGCCAATGCGCTGCGAGTGGGCGACCATTTGATCGAGCGATTGAATGCTACGGCTTAGCGATCAGGACGCATATTGGCGGCTTTGATATCAAAATGCTTAGGAAAATGGGTTTCAGCAGGGTCATAGTCAGCAGATTGCAGCATTGCGTTGTCGAGCTTGGACTCTCTAAGGTCTGTTCCAATCAGCATTGATCCGCGTAGGTCTGCGTCTGTTAGATCCGCGTCGCATAGGCGGGCATAGCTGAGATCGGCACCTCGCAGGTTGACCCTAGCCAAATTAGCGCCGCTGAGGTCGGCATAGCTAAGATCTACGCCCTTAAGGTCAGCGTCACTGAGGTCGGCGGCAGTTAAACTAAGGCTAACAAAGCTACGCTGACCCGATTTGTAAGCCTGAAGCAAAGCGTCAACCGTTTTAATTGCAGAGGTTACGTCTGACATAATTGCAAATGAGTCGTTAGGAATCTTCTTTTAGAATACTGCCACAGTGTTAAAAAGTTGTTTGCCGCTTTCAGGAACTTAACACGGCGTTGAATCTTTTATCGCACGCTAAAAGCCATGACCTCCACTGAACATATTCTCGGCATCGACATTGGCACCACGAGTACTAAAGTTGTCTTATTTAAGCTAAATGGTGAAATCGTGGGCCAACATGCCATTGGCTACCCGCTATTGTCTCCCGAAGCCGATGTTCAAGAGCAAGATCCCGAAGCGATTTATCAGGCGACTGTGCAAAGTGTTCGAGCGGTTACTAGCCGCTATCCTGAACAAGCCAAAAGCCTGATTGGTCTGTCTTTTAGTACGGTGATGCACAGCCTAATAGTGGTTGATGACCAAGGGCAACCGCTGACCAACAGTATCACCTGGGCCGACCGGCGCAGTGCGCCTTGGGTGAGCAAGCTGCGGCAGCAGTGCGATGCGCATGCGCTGTACAGTCGCACAGGGACGCCGATTCACCCGATGTCGCCTTTAGTGAAACTGATGTGGCTGCGCTATGAGCAGCCGGAATTGTTCAACCGAGCTGCAAAGTTTATTTCTATCAAAGAATACATACTCTACCGTTGGTTTGGCACATACATGGTGGACTACTCCATCGCGAATGCGACGGGATTGTTCAATATGCATACTTTAGACTGGGATGAGGAGGCGTTGGATCTAGCGGGCGTGAGGATAGCGCAGCTATCACAGCTGATGCCGACGACTCATGTGCTTTCTTCTATGACGCCAGAAGTCGCGAGCCAGATGGGGATTGCGGCGGATGTGCCGGTGGTGATTGGCGCGAGTGATGGGGTACTGGCAAATTTGGGGGTGGGGGCGATCGCACCCGATACCGTTGCCATTACCGTTGGCACCAGCGGAGCCGTACGCACCATGCTAGCAAGCCCTCAAACTGACAAACAAGAAAGACTTTTCTGCTACGCTCTAACTGCCCAGCACTGGGTTATTGGCGGGGCGACCAACAATGGTGGAATTGCGCTGCGATGGATACGCGAGAACTTAGCAGATACCGAAGTCGATACGGCCCGGCTGCTCCAAAAAGATGCTTATGACATTTTAACGGCGATCGCCGCCACTATTCCAGCGGGCTCTAACGGTTTGATTTTTCATCCTTATTTGGCCGGAGAGCGATCGCCAATATGGGGTGCCAATGCAAGAGGCAGCTTCTTTGGCTTAGGGCTCGATCACACCAAAGCTCATATTATTCGAGCCGTGTTAGAGGGCATTGTTTATAACCTTCACACCATTTCAACAGCTTTGCAAACCGCTGTTGGCCCCGCTCGCAGCATTCGAGCAACCGGCGGATTCGCCCACTCTGTGCTGTGGCGACAAATGTTGGCAGATGTGTTTAATCGTACTGTCATTATCCCTGAAAGTAACGAAGGCTCTTGCTTTGGTGCGGCGGTGCTAGGGCTATATGCCTTGGGTCGCATTCCCAACTTAGAGCAGGTCTTTGAAATGCTCAGCGAAACGCATACGCATCATCCGATTGCTGAAAATGCAGAACGCTATCAAAAAATACTGCCGCTATATGCGCAGCTCAGCGAAAGTTTTGCACCGCTATATGGCAACCTAGCCAAGATTCGGTAAATGCTGTTGCAAAGCATAAGCCCCAAAGATGCGCGTTGTGCGATCGCTAAGGCTGTCTATCGTAAAAGGGTAAGGCGAGTATCTAATTGTTGGGTGATGTTTCAGTAGGAGATGTTTCTGTTGAATCGTTTGTTGAACCGTTTGCTGAATCCTCTATCGAGCCGTCTGTTGAACCCTCTGTAGGATTCTCTGTAGGATTTTCTGTAGGATTTAATGAGCTGAGCATTTCTCGAAAGTCCTGGAGAATTTCTTGAACGCCATTCAGCTGCTCACCCATTTGATCAACAGCGGTCTCGCCTGAGATACCATCTTGAATGCTTTGCTCTAACGCCCTTAACCTTTGCTGTAAGTCAGCCCACTGCGTAGCAGATACTTCAGGAATTTCTGTCGTTAAACCTTGAGCTTGTTCGGTCAGGTCTTGGGCTTGTTGATTGAGCGTTTGTAGCTGTTCTGAAATACGGTTGAGTGATTGGGCCTCGGACTGAACATCGGATTGAGCCTCGGCTGCCACCTGAAGCTGATCGGCGAGTTCGCCCTGAGCCGATTGCAAATCAGCTTGCCTTTCTCTTAAGCTCAGCGTTGTCCCTAGTAAGCCTCCTCCCAATACCAACAAAGACACAGCGAGTAGCGCTGTTAGCCCGTTAACTCGCTGCTTCAAATTTTTAGCGGTCTCGGCCTGCTCCCGAAGCGCAGCGACATCTTCGGCTAAGTTCTGAACGGTCTGCTCCTGTCGAATTGCCTGATCATAGGTTTGATCAACGCTCCGATCATCAATGCTCTGATCATTAATGCTCTGATCAATGGCCCGATCAATGGCCTGACCATTCGGTAAAGCTGATGGGGGCTGAGGATATTCAGATTGGCCGTGTTCAGATTGTCGATTATTACTAGGAACAACCACGATAGCTACCTCTCGATTAGAGTACTCATTATTCTATCTATAATTTTGTCTAAATTTTGCCTAGATAACAGTTCCGTCTTGCAATGTCGCATCTTTCAAAACAATCACAATCCCACTGCGAATGAAAAATCCATCTTCTTCGCGGTCGGCTTCCTCTACATTGTCCTTATTGAGAATTTTCACATTGCAGCCAATACGAGCGTTTTTGTCAATAATGGCGTTGTGAATCTCGCTATTAGCCCCAATCCCGATAGGAATTGTGGCACGATTGCAGTCCCCTTCTCTTTCAAAGTTAGATTGAAAGTAATCAGCCCCCATTAACAAGCTATTACTGATGGTGCAGCCCGTTTCAATCCGCGTTCTAATACCAATGACTGAATGAGATATACGACACTCTTTAAGAATGCAGCCTTCGCTAATCATTGACTGAGACACATGACATTCTAACTGTTTGGTAGGGGGAAGATAACGAGCCCGAGTGTAGATAGGCTCTGACTTTTTGTAAAAGCTAAAGGATGGGTCTGGCTGTTTAGCCAGATCTAAGTTTGCATTAAAAAATGACTCAATAGTGCCAATATCTTCCCAATAGTCATTAAATAAATAGGCTTGAACGTTGAAATCTTTTGCCGAATTTGGAATAATCTCTTTACCAAAGTCAGTATGGTCGGGATGCTGATTAAGCAAATCTATCAATACTTTGCGTTTGAATACATAAATGCCCATTGAGGCAATGTAAGGCTTGTTTTTCGCTTCGTCTGTCGATAGTCCAAGCCGCGTGGTATCTACCTGCATCTGTCGCAGGGGATCGCCTTTAGGTTTTTCACTAAATTGATCAATGCGGCCAGCGTCGTTAATTTTGACTAGTCCAAAGCTAGAAGCGCGCTCCTCACCAACCGGCAATACAGCTAGGGTAATGTCGGCCCCCGTTTCTCGATGCCGCCGAATAAAGTCTTGATAGTCCATGCGATAGAGATGGTCACCCGACAAAATCAGGTATTCGTCTACATCAAGTTCTTGAAAGAGTGATAGATGCTGCCGTACCGCGTCTGCGGTGCCCTGAAACCAATCTAGGTTTCCTGGCGTTTGCTGAGCAGCCAAGGTCTCTACAAATCCCTGCTGAAAGTCAGAAATGCAGTAGGTACGACTGATATGCCGGTTTAGCGAGGCGGAATTAAATTGCGTTAAAATATAAATCTTAAGAATGTTTGAGTTGATGCAATTGCTGATGGGAATATCGATAAGGCGATGCTTGCCTGCAAGTGGGACGGCTGGCTTAGCCCTCATTTTGGTAAGGGGATAAAGGCGAGTTCCAGCACCGCCGCCCAAGATAATTGACAAGACATTTTTCATGGATATTCTTTTGACCCCGCGATTTGCGGAGGAACTAATCACTAGACACCTCCATATTTATAAATAGAAAGCGCGTTGAATACATGCCCCTAGAGAAGTAATTGAGAGGCATAGGTTAGCACTGCCTCTTAATTAGATGTTTTGGATGTTTTTAGATATTTTGCCAAATGCTCGAACCAGAACCGCTTGATGTTTTTGACTTTTTTTTGACCTTTTTATAGATGCAGCCTGCCGAAAAAGAAACTAATCTGCGGTGGCCAGCTGGCTATGGTTCGCTGAGCTGTATTTACGACTATTCACTACATAGAGTTATTACATAGAGATTTGGCAGAGATTTTGAATGACAGAGATTTTGAATAACAATTATGCAACGACTACGCCTGCTCGCTGAAATAGCCGTTGCGTTTAGTCGCAAGGCGCTAGTGTTATCTATTCCTATTGGGTTTGCCAGTGGTGGAATGGCGATCGCACAAACCAACGACATCCCCGCTTTGCCCCAAACGAAACTCACCGTTGGCGTCAGTCACAGACCGCCCTTTGCGATTAAGACCCCAACAGAAAGTGGCAGCGACTGGGACGGCATTGGCGTGCATTTGTGGCGAGAAGTCGCTGAAGCACTCAACATTCAATACGAATGGAAAGAGATTTCACCGACACAGACAGTTGTTCACCTGCAAGATGGCAGTGTGGATATTGTGATTGATGCGATCGCCATCGCTGCCGCCGAACCACAGATAGACTTTACCCAAAGCTACTACATCTCCTCGGTGGGCATCGCCCAAACCCAAGGTCAAAGCCTGTTAGATACAGTCGGCACAGTTCTATCGCCTCAATTTCTAAGAATTGGCCTGTGGCTGTCTCTGGTGTTTTTAGCCGTTGGTGGAGTGGTTTGGCTATTTGAGCGCAATGTAGAAGAAGGTAATTTTGCAGACAAACCTATTAGCGGCCTATGGGGCAGCTTTTGGTGGGCAGGTGTAACAATGACGACTATCGGCTATGGCGACATGGTGCCAAAAACAGTAGGTGGCAGAGTCATCGCGTTGTTGTGGATGCTAACAGCAATGGGCATTACCGCTAGCCTAACGGCCTCTATTACCTCAGTACTCACTCAAGACCAAAGCGGTAAGCTGACTCAGTTTGCAGACTTAGAGGCCATGCAGGTAGGCAGCATTGAAGACTCTGTGGCAGCTAAGATGCTTGAACAACAACAGATTTCATTTGAGTTGGCAGATAACACTTCAGCTGGATTAAAATCTGTTGACCAAGGCCAGCTTGATGCCTTTGTTCACGACGCTGCGCTGCTTGACTATCTCAATACGAATAAATTTAAGAACCGCCTCGCCGTTGAAACAACTGGTCTGCAAGCCAGTCGCTATGTATTTGGGTTATAACTATTTCTGGTGTATGGCGTAGGAGATAAAAAAAGGCGTATCCTTCTGGAAATTGCAAAAGTACCAGAAAAGGAATACACCATGACTC
>LJZR01000119.1 GCA_001314865.1 Phormidesmis priestleyi Ana
TCTCTAGAATTTAAACCAGAAGAAAAGCTAGAAAAGAAAAAAGAAATCTTTTCTGTTTTGGATTCAAAGCTCGCTTTGCCTGCTGCGCAGACTTCAGCCACAGCAAGTGCGCCCATCCAGATCGGCACTGTCGCCTACGCGCAGCCACCGGAGACGATCGATCTCGCTGAGCTGTGGGAGCAAAACACTGGCATGGCCAAACAGCAGGTGCGTTTTCTCGCACCACTGCACAAGCGCCCTGAGATGGTCGCCAATGGCGTTGGCCATTGGTGGATTGGGCCTGGGCTCAATGACTTTGATCCGCATCTCATCCAAGCTTGCCAGAACCGCAAACGCAAGTTTCAGCAAGCGGATACCGTTGCCGATGCCAAGACCTTCATCAACAACATGATTCGCAATGGCGATTGGGCGAATTTTGCCCTCCGCTGTGACGAGGCGCTGGCACTGCGACAGCGCGATGCACGGCTGTCGGTGGCCAGTGCTGAAGGCGTGCCACCAGTGTCTGGCCGCAGTCCTTTCGAGCGCTCTTTCGCTGAGAGGCGAGAGTCTGCGCTGGGGCTGGCGCGGTTCAAGCTGTCGCAGGGGCTCACGGAGCAGGCAAGGGCACTTGCGCAGCAGTTTGGGCTGGCGGCTGCGGAGGTGGGGCTGACGGACAGAGGTGCAGACGCTTGCCACTGGCCACAGGCTGCATAAATTATCCAATGTTGCACCTCTCAAATTCTCTGATAAGATCCCATGTACTACTCAAAAAACAGAAAATGAAGCGAGATTCTATTTTCTACAAACTTTTTCGCCAATCTCCGACACTCTTATTCGAACTGCTGCCTGACGTGCCAGATGAAGCCAGCCGCTATCGCTTTGATTCGGTCGCTGTCAAGGAACCCAAGTTTGAGATCGATGGCGTTTTGCTGCCGCCTGAGGGCAGCAACGGCACAGTCTTTTTCGTCGAAGTCCAATTCCAAAGGGTGGAAACGCTATACGAGCGTATCTTTGCTGAAACTGCACTGTATTTTTATCGCAACTGTGAAAAGTTCAGCGACTGGCAAGCTGTTGTCATCTATCCCTCACGCGGTATTGAGCAAAATAAACGCCATCCCCACCGCAGCTTGCTCAACGGCGAGCAGGTGCATCGGGTATTTCTCAATGAGCTGGGCAATATCAGAGAGCTACCACTTTGGGTCGCGCTGATGGTGCTCACTACCGTCAATGAAGCTGACGCACCTGAAGAAGCCCGTTGCCTGATAGGGCGAACCGAGCAGGTCGCTTCAGCAGACGAAACTCGTGCCATCATAGAAATGATCACCACCATCATTTCCTATAAATTTAAGGAACTTTCGACACAAGAGGTTGAGGCAATGCTTGATATCACGTTTGAAGAAACGCGGGTCTACCGAGAAATTAAGGCAGAAGCGGAGCAGAAGGGACTTGAGCAAGGGCGTCAGGAAGGCCGTCAGGAAGAAGCTGCCAGTCTTATCCTCAGGATGCTAACGAAGCGCTTTGGCTCGCTTGAGGATGATGCTCAAAGTTCTGTCAGGGCTCTCTCTCTCGAAAACTTAGAGGCACTCAGCGAAGCACTGCTGGATTTCGACAGCATGAGTGAGCTGAATACTTGGATTGCCCAACGCAGTGAATGAGGGGTTTAAGCTCTAAAGCATGTCAGATCTTGATCGTTTACAGGAAGATGTGATATCGCTGCCAAAAGAAGCTCAGCAAACAATTATCGATTTGGTTAGTTTTTTGAAGCAGCAGCAGCAGCAGCCCAACCAGGATAAATTGCCTCAGCCCATCATCTTCGATAACCAGCCGGTTGTTGGGATGTGGAGCGACCGCACAGACATGACAAACAGCGGTGCCTGGGTGCGTCAAACAAGAACGCAGCAGTGGCAGAGATGAAAAATAGGCTATATGTATATGAGGAAGCAATGATCTCAAATCACTCTAAGGCAATCATTAGACAATCTGCCATTTTTGAAATCTCTATGCTGGCAGGGCCTCGCTGCTTCAGGTGCTGGGCTGTCTGACGATGAAATCTTACAACTATATGAGCGCAATTGGCGCTATCAAAGCGTGATAGCTGACTTGGGCGAGGATGAAAAAATCATGCTTCTACAGCTTGCTACCAAACATCATTCCTGGATAGCAAACGAAATTTAGAACTGCTGTTTTCTTGGGTAGTGAACAAGCCCGACAGCAGGGATCAGCCTCGTGAGCGAGCAATCTGCTGAATACCCACCGGTCTTCAATGCCTTTGCAGCACACTTCTGAACATGCCACAATCATCGCAATACATTGCAAGCAGAGACTTATCATGCAACTTATACTTGATATACCAGAAAAATATTTGATGTATCAATCCCCTGACCAATTTGCGCGGTTGCTCAAACTCAACACCGCAATCGATCTGTATCGCCAAGGACGGTTTTCTGCCAGGGCCGCCGCCGAATTTGTCGGTGACCTTGACCGCTACGAATTTCTTTATGAATGCCGTCAACGGGGTGTAGAACCCCAAACCTACGAAAATAGCGACGAGCTACAGACAGAAATCGATATGTTGGCAAAGGAATTAGCATGATTGTTGTGGCAGATGCATCGCCTTTGGTGACATTGGCCATTTGTGATTGCCTGAATGTCCTCGAAACACTGTTCGGTGAAGTGCGGGTATCCCAAACCGTCTTTGATGAGGTGGCCTTCGGCCATAAACCAGGGGCGGATAAACTAGCGATTTATTTGCAGAATAAATTTATTAGCATAAACCTGGAGAGCTATATCATTGGTGCCGAAATGCTTGACAAAGGCGAGTTGACTTCGATTGCCTTGTATAAGCACCTTCAAGCTGACTACTTGCTCATTGATGAAAAAGCAGGCCGTAAGGTGGCAAAAATCAATCACATAAAAATCATTGGCAGCCTGGGTGTTTTGATTGAAGCCAAACGTAAAGGCATCATTCCTTTGCTCAAACCTTATGTTGAGCTCTTGCGTCAATCCAAAACACATTTCGGCGAAGACTTGCTGACTTACGCGCTAACTGCTGTGGGGGAATAAGATTATTCAACCCGTAACCAAACGCTTACCCTTGAAGCGCTCCCTTTCAGCTGAGGAGCAAGGTGCTCTCACGGTGCTCTCTCGAAAACTTAAAGATTCTGAGCACTGCTCTTCTGGATTTTGATAGTTTGAGCGAGCTGAGTGAATGGATTAGGCAACGCCGTCAATGATGCGTTTTGCATCACCACCTCCTGCAAAGAATAAATATTTCCTTTTGTTGTATTTTTGGAGAATATCAGGGTAACATTGTTGACCGTAAAGACTTTTAGCAAATTATTTCTATGTCAACCACTGTATTGCCTCACCTCCAGAGCATTGAGGCTGAACTCGCTGCGCAAGCAACTCAGCTCGAAGCTCAAATCGCCTCAGTTCAGGAGAAACTCGCTGGCATCCGCGCTGTCATGCCCATGTTCTCACAGACCAGTGACACCAGCGCTTCAGTCGGTACAGCAACAGCTTCAACTAGCGAATCGTCTATCGCAGAAGATGACACTGTAGAAGATGAGCCAGAAGAAGAAACCACTGTCGTAGCAGAAGCACCCGCACCCGCAAAGGCAACAAAGCAGAAGAAAACTGCGCAAAAGAAAGCCGCTACGCCCAAGAAAGCTGCGGCTAAAGCACCTGCGAGCAAGAAAGCACCTGCTAAAACAACGACTGCTGCAAAAGCACCTGCAAAGGCACCTGCGAAGAAAGCGACTGCTAAAAAGAAAGATGGTCGCGCTGCTTCCTGGCAGAAGTACACTCGCCCAGGCGTCAAAAACGAGTCAATTCCTGATGCCGTCAAGCTGATTCTGGAAACGCAGCCAGAGAATGACTTCAAGATTGCTGATGTCATGACCGCACTCTTTAAGGACGATATGCCCAAGTCTCAGTACTTGAAGGCTCGCAACCGTATCTCCAATGTCCTCTCAGGCGGCGTTCGAGCCGGTGATTGGTATAAGGGCGAGCGCGGCACCTACCGCATGACCGCTGCTTAAGCCGTCGGGCTTAATGGGCTAACAATCTCTCCGTGATAAAACCACTCCATTCCAAGTCTTTAAAAGGTGACTCATGAACAAAGGTGAATTAATCGACGCGGTTGCCGCTAAAGCTGAGGTCTCCCAAAGGGATGCTAATGCCATTGTAACGGCGGCTATTGAGGCGATCATGGAAACTGTCGCCAGTGGCGATAAAGTTACCCTAGTGGGCTTCGGTAGCTTTGAGCCTCGTGAACGCAAAGCTAGAGAGGGACGCAATCCTAAAACCGGCGACACCCTCAAGATACCAGCAACCACCGTGCCT
>LJZR01000120.1 GCA_001314865.1 Phormidesmis priestleyi Ana
TAGAGATAGAGCAACGACCCCCTTTGGGGGTTCATAAGCTTGCCCCTTTGAGGGGCTAACAGATATAAGCCTCCGGCTTTGCCGGAGGTCGCTTAACTACGATGGCAACTATACCTACGCGGATGGGCCAAAGGGAGAATATCGAGAAACGACAACTTCTGTGGATCACTTTGAGATTGCGAATGCGTTTGGACTCTCTGACATGCATGGAAATGTGTGGGAATGGTGTCAGGATCACTACGATAGCTACGATAAAACGCCTACTGATGGCAGTGCCTGGGTCACTTCCGACGAAGATGCAAGCCGTGTACTACGTGGCGGTTCCTGGGCCTACGTTCCGGGGAATTGCCGCTCCGCGTGTCGCGACAGCTTTACGCCCGACTTCCGCGCCTACATTTTCGGTTTTCGAGTTAGTTGTTCAGCCCCCAGGACTTAGTTGCACTTTACACTTCTTGCGCTTTTGCGCTCTTTCTTCTCTTCTCTTCTCCCGCTACGCGGGATCGATTTAAAATTCTTTTTTCTCGGTTTCTCCTACAGTTCTAGCCCTGCTTTCACCGCAGTTTGTTTCACCCTAACCGCTTGATTAAGCTGAATCGGCGACATGCTGGCATATCGCGCAAATGTCGTCTTGTCGCTTTTCAATAACCCCTGGCTCTTTTGGGGCTCTCCATTCACAGCATAAATTAATCCACTGGTTCGATGGCAAAGCACCTTAAACTCTTGCTTATCCCCATTCTCCCGACAGCGCACCGAATAATTCTGTCCTTCAAACGCAGTGACTGTTCCTTTTTCAGTATTGCTAGAGCGCGTCAGCCCAGCCCTATTGGCATTCTCTAACAGCTGCTGCGCCATCGGCAGAATCTCAGCAGCAAACTCTGACTCTTTTTTTGAAAAATTGCATGTAGATTTGGTAACGTCCGTAATTCCTGGAAAATTCGTTGATAAAGTTTGAAGCAATGAGCTTATCGACCAAAATTTCTCGGCTTCTACGCATTGGCGATCCTGCTCTTCGCTTGTCCGATCCAACCGTGACGTCAACCTAGTCCTATAGCTCTATGGCTACTAAGCTGCCTCCTAAAGATTCATTCACCATCGAGAGCCAAATGGACGCAGAGGCGATCGCTCAAAAGCTCGCCCTTTTCATCTCTCCCCGTCCTATGCTCGGCTGGAGTAGGGCTCAGCAGCAAACGCCCTACCACGGCAGCATCTCCGCTCAGGGGTTTGAACTGACCCGATCCATCAACCACCGCAATTCTTTTCTCCCCTTGATCAAGGGCCGTTTTGAAGCATTGCCCCAGGGAACGGCGGTTCATGTCACTATGGCGCTTCAACCCATCATCATTGCCTTTTGCACAGTTTGGTATCTCAGCTGGTACAGCATTGGAATTCCGGTGTTTCTGTGGGGAGGTATGCCCTGGACAATGGTGATGATTCTCCTGGGAATGCCGTTGCTAATCGGTTTTATCTTTTGGAGAGCTTTCTGGGCGGAAGCAAAGCGCAGCCGTCGTGACTTACTTCAAATGATTGGCGGTCAGCTACAGGATACTGATGGGAGTCGCGACAAGTTGGGCTTTTCAGTGCTTCCTTGACGACGCTAGAGCTGTCAGCCCTGGATTCTGATGGGGATTGGCGTGACAGTTTGGGTCATGAAAACCGGGTAGCTGCGCCAGACCTTGCAGAGGGCTGCCTTCAAGTCTAAGCCTCGTCCACCAATCCCTTCTTTTCAACTGCCATGTAAGCGAATCTTTTCAGGATTAATTTGAAACTCGATTAGCGAATTCTTTTTTTTTCCTGGTAGCTCGCGCCCACCTAGCAAAAAACCTTTTTCTTTAAGTTCATCGACTGTCCGCCAAAATATTTTGCTATTGCGGGATGAATTGCTACCTAGTAAATCTAAATTCTTGTACAAGTGTCGTTTAGAGATGGTCAAATACTGACCATCTTTAGGTGAATCCCACCTCAAACGACTTGCCAGATACATCAACAGCTTCCTACCATAGTCGTGATTTACACTTTTTCCTACACGCTGCTGATTCATGTCAATATTCCCAAAGAGCACATAGTCTCCGTCAGCATGGGCAGGCGTTTGAAAGAATTCTAAATTCACCGTATAGGCATCGGCAGAGCCATAGGTATAGTCAGCAGCTTTTTCTGTATCAAAGTCACGCTGTACGTTATCAACCTTGAATGATTGAATCCTAAGAACGTTCTTGATAGTGACCTCTGCTTCTAGCTTTTCGTCAACCCAAGACTCTTGAGCGTAGACCAGCTCTGTTCGATGGAGTGCCATCAGATCGCAATGTAATTGCGATCGCACAATTGCATGAAATCCTCCATCGCCAGTACGCTGGTAGCCCATAACCTCAAGTAGATCGTTTGAGCGAAACTTGACAATAGAGCCTGTTTCCTCCGCTGCTGCTGCTCTGTAGAGATAAAGCAAAAGATCAACCTGACGCGGATTAAGAAATGTCAGAAGCGCAACTGTGAGTCGTCGAAAACGTAGATCTTCTATCTGATCTAGTCCCTTGATACCCTTGCTCAAATAGCTTTCTAAATCCAGACTATCGTAACTCTGCTTTAACTCCCTCCACTCTTCGCCTGAGATGTTCTCTAGTGGAATGCGTCGTGTCAGAGCAACTTCGCTGATTTCATCAGGGTCAGCCGCGACCCGCATTTCTAAATAGTATCCGCCCGCATCAGAACGGAGAACAGGTAGATTAACATCGGGGTTACGAAATGAAGCTCCAGCTCGGGGCAAGATGCGCACTAGCTGTCCGTCAACGGCAAAAAGATCTAGTTGATCGCTCATAACAGAGAATGCGGTTGCTTCTAGTCAATGGCATCAATATATATGAGTTTTTCCAAAAAGATAACCTCTATCAATTTAGCGTCTGTTTTCTCCCCTACTGCCTATCAATTTGGCGTCTAAAAAAGCCTATCAATTTGGCGTCTAAAATAGCAGATGGCCTATCAATTTGGCGTCTAAAAAAGCCTATCAATTTGGCGTCTAAAATAGCGAGTGGCCTATCAATTTGGCGTCTAAAAAAGCTTATCAATTTGCTGTACAGCTTTATAGTGGTTTTTTTAGAAAAAGATTGACAGCTGTATGCTTCATTTCATCACCTATCAATTTAGCGTCTAAAAAAGCCTATCAATTTGGCGTGTGAGATAGCAGATGGCCTATCAATTTAGCGTCTAAAAAAGCCTATCAATTTGGCGTGTGAGATAGCAGATGGCCTATCAATTTGGCGTCTAAAAAAGCCTATCAATTTGGCGTATTTCTGGCCTATCAATTTGGCGTATTAAGTTTTTCAACCTCTTGAGGGCTTGGCATTGCAGTGCTAATCTTTCAAGGTCAAATCATCTGTACTATCAGCTAGCTACAGTTGATGATGCACATTTTCTAAACACAGTTAGTGCATGTCGCTGATATATCTGACAGCTTTAATCAAGATACAAACTTGTGTATCAGAGGAGCCCTATGTCGCATCTGTAGCATTTCACAATAACTAAAGCCTCAAAAAACTAAAGCTCCAGCTGCGGCTAACAGCTAGAGCTTCGGTTTACTAAAAATAGCGGAAAACTAAACAGCTTGGTGGCGGTAGTTAGGTTTCTGCTGGAGTCGTTCGCTCATTTTATCAAATGTCCTGACTTTTTGACAAACTTTTGCAGTCAAAAGGTCTAGCAGGTATAGGTGGTGTGCGACTCGAATCTCAACCCTACGGAGATAGAGTAAATGCCTTTTGCAAAATCCGATCAGGACGTGACCTATGTCACTCGCCCTGGCAACAAAAGCGGTAGCGCTAGGAGAAAAATTTGTTCTAAAAAGCACGTTTTTCTCTTCCGCTCATTGTCAGTTTGTTGCAATTGTTGTGAGCTGCTCTCTGATAAGGCTAACAACGGCCTATCTGTCGCGTTTCTCCCTCTCGTACTTTTGTTGGGAGGCGGAACATGATCGCCATCCGCAATGACGACTTACTGCCGTCAGATCCCATCGCCCAGCGACTGAGTCGCACCTTTTTGAGGAATCGCTGGGACTTTATATACGCGCCAGTGCCCGCTCCGAATGAGCCGGTACAGCAGGAACTGGCGTGGCAAACAGAGCATGTCACCGCGAAACCTGAGTGGAAGACAGAAAGGCGTTATCCAATGAAAAGCCGAGTGCTTTACTACCGCTGGTCAGACCCGAGCGAAATCGTAGGCGTTCGGTTCGAGCACAGCACGGAATACGGCCTTCTGGATATAGACATCGGTAGCCAATACCATCCAAGACAAAATCCAGCGGCG
>LJZR01000114.1 GCA_001314865.1 Phormidesmis priestleyi Ana
TGATTCACAAACTGACCTAGTCCAGCATCAAGCGTGTGCTTACCCAAAAAGCCTTTAGCCATAATCCTGAAATCAAGATCTTCGACAAAGATGCTTTGAACCTTGTCGCATAGCCGGTGAGCAAGCTTGAATTGCCAGTCTAGACGCGATGCTGCAATCTATTCGTGAACCCTGCCTATCTTCTTTCTGAGCTTTGCCAAGTTATTAGAGCGCGATTGAGTCAAGATTGTTCGCAAAGCTCACCTGGCTTTCATCCCGACGCTCAATCAGAGATTTGAGCGCGGGACTTCCCGCCGATTGGTTAATGTGAATGGGCTAAGAGGATGCAAAGAGATAACGTGATTGAGTGAAATTGTGACAACGTGTAATCACGCTATCACTGGTACGTGGCGGAGCCGAAATAACAGCCAAAGGAGCCGGATGCGCATTCTACTTACTCAGAACGCTTTCCAGCGATTTGAGGAAGTCCTCGGTTCTCAAATAAATAGTCCAGCGCTTCGCCCACCAGCGCCTCCACACTGGTATCTTCATCTAGCGCAAGCTGACGAACCTGCTTAGAAACCATTGGATCGAAGTAACCAATTATTGCTTTTCGTCCTGCTCGACTGGGACGATAATGCGGACTCTTCTTGTCAACAGTCTTGGGCTTAGCCGCAGATTGCGTCTTGCCGACCGCAGACTTACCACTGCCTACTTGCTTTAGGCGATCCTTCAATCCAGCCATTAGAATTCTTTCGTGTATTTACTTTCTAGAGAGCATGTAACGTGTAATCACGCTATCACAACAACACATAAACTGGCATCACATTTGCTCTAGCAACTGGTGATGACTACAATTGAGCATTTCTAGCTTTCATGTGACAGCAGGACAACGTGATTACACGCTGTCACGATAACACACGATTTGATTATCACATGTGCTTCTGCTATTAGAGAAACCGTGCATAGATGCTTTCAGTCCTACGAGATAGCAGGGTAATGTGTAATCACGTAGTCACATTATCACATAACCACTTGTACAACTGCTTGACCTCTTTCGCCGCTTTGCTGCTAGGCGCAAACTCAAGAACGCCTAGTCCATCTACGACCGCTTTTGAATAATCGGTTCTATCCCACCAAGCTAGAGGACATATTTGCCTTTTACCTTTAGGGCCTGCCAAGTCTTTAAGGGCGCTAGTCGCTTCTTGAAGCTGTGGATGCGATTTGACGGCATTGAGTAGTAAGCCTACCTTAGCGTCCGCAGCAGAGCATAGATCCAGTGTCGTCGTGATTGCAGACAAGTCCAGAATCGAAGGGCGGCATGGCACGATGCATATATCAGATAGGCGAGCGGCCGTAAGAATACCTTCTGAGTTGAACGGAGCCGTATCGATAATGACAATATCGGTATCATCTTCTTCAGTGGTAGCGATCGCCTGCTTAAGTCGTGAAGGCGGAATGGCCACGACGACAGGTTCGCTAGTACCTTCGGCTTCTCGGATATCGCCCCACTGACTGATGGAACACTGAGGATCGGTATCTAGGACAGCTACGCTTTTATTATCTAGATAGGCAGCGATAGCAAGGTTCATAGAAACCGTTGACTTACCTGGGCCTCCTTTTTGAGAAATGACTGCGACAATGGGCATATGCGAACCTCTCTATATTTATTAATGCAGAGCAGCGTAAACAGCCACAAGTGATAACGTGTAATCACGTTTGCGTGACAACGTGAACAGATGCTCTCACAAACAAGATACAGCACAAACAAGCGACATGGCTGCGTAATCATGATTACGTGTTTATGTGATTACACGCTACGATCTTACATACCACAAGTGCAGACAGCTCTGGCCTCATTACCCTTTGTATCTCGTTAGCGTGATAGCGTGTAATCACATTTTCACACTAAGGGCATCAGATAGACCGTGATAGCGTGTAATCACGTCATCGCGAATCGCAAGAGATTCATAAAGAACGACGCGGCAAACTAATGCATAGATCAAAAGAGTGATAGCGTGTAATCACGTTTGCGTGACAACACAAGAACACGGTATACAGTCAAGCCGTACTTACTCAGTGCAGAGGAAGAAATATAAAGACATACAGTGAGTCACTGAAGGTAATGGCAGTGTTTACTCAAATCGTTCATCCAAGTGTGCATAATCAGACTAAACTCAGACTACATTAAGTTGAAGTAGTCATGCCACGACGCAGGAACCCGGAATGTCAGCACTGTGCGGCCCAGCCAATAGAGGAAGCACAGGCTAAACCTTGCTGGAACGGTCAGGCTTGTCATTCTAGGCGCTCTTACTATCTCAAGCGTCCTGAGAACAAAGCAAAGAAGCGATCGCGCAATCGTATGCAGCGAGTGAAGTCGCTAGATATGCCAATCTTCGGTCAGCATCTACCTCCTGAGATAGTGATGACGTTCTACAGAGATAGAGCTGATGGGCCGATCCATGCGGTTGAATTTTCGGTAGTTGATGAGGGAGAAACAACTAATCAAGTTGAGGCGATTCATCTGAAAGGAGTACCGCAGGCCAAGCTCCGTCAGCATATTCAGGATGTACTAGGTGTGCTGAAGGCGGAGTTCGGTCAAAATGTGTCTATTACTCAAGAAAGGCAGCCCGTGGCACTTTGCCCGCTTTGCTTGAAAGGAGAGGACAGGGAGCACAGCAGTGAATAGCGAGCGACTGTCGGCAGTACAGCATCAAAGGGCACAGCAGAAAGCAGTGTGTTTCCGACAGCAGGTGGAACGGGAAAGTCAGGGAAGGGGATTCGCTGAAGTGTTCCGCTTAGCCGCGCTTAGGATTGAGGAAGATGTCGATGGGTTTTGCGATCGCGCTCAGGAGGTCTTTGAGGAAATTGAAGCATTTGGCCAGGAACCTCAGATTGATGAGGGCTGGCTGAAGGAGATTACTGGCGAGACAGACAACTTCTACTTCTCAACTGAAAGCCTCACCCAGGAAGCTCCTAAATTACCTGGCTGGAGAGGGAGAAAGAAAAAAGCGCAGGTTGATGAACAGGTAGTCGTAGCTGCTGTCAAAGAAGCCGTTCAAAGTCTTGAAGACGCACTAAATGTTAGCCACAGTGAAGACGTTCAGAGTTGGATAAAAAAAGTGGCGACCTCGCTACAGTCGGTACAGGAGCAAGACAACGGAATTAGTTTTTGGCAACTACAGGAAATAACTGAGCTTCAGCCTACTGCACTTTGGCTTGCGCTTCTGCTTGGCGGTCAACACTGGTCTCTTGAGCAAACAGAAAACGAATTTTACAAAGATGTAATCATCAAGGCCGGAATGATCAAGTCTTGAGTGTGCTACTGCCTTTCCCGTGGAATTTAAATGATTAACCGGCTAAGCAGATAAGCGGTTATCTGGCAGTAAGGTAGATGACCGCATTAAAGTTTATCTGTGCAGCCAAGCAGTTCAAGCCGATCGAGGATGGTGACTGATTCGATTTGGCTACTGATGTTTTGATTAATTTTGGCAAAACTCAAAAGGCTACCAACCAGGAAATAGCCAATGTTCTCAACCCCCTGTTAAAGTACAAAATCCTTTAATGTTAGAGGTCTCAGCCTAATGAGAAAGCCTCTTCAACGACGGACCTAGCTTAAATGACGGTGCCCGCTCAGCCGAAAATTTATCATATTGTGCATGTAGACCGGCTACCATCGATTATTGCTGACAACCATCTTTGGTGCGATGCTCAAATCGCGGTGCAGGTACCTACAGGAACCACCATTGGCATGGGAAAAATCAAACAGCGGAGGCTCCGGGAGCTGACCCTAAACAGTCATCCTGAATTGCATGTTGGCGACTGCGTACCCTTTTATTTTTGCCCCAGATCCATCATGCTTTACCTAATTCATCGTGCCAATAATCCTGAACTAGACTATCGTGGCGGACAAGAGCCAATTGTGCATCTGCAAGCTGATCTACATAATTGCATTGCTTGGGCTGACCTAAATAAAAGGCGTTGGGCCTTTACCCTGTCGAATGCCGGAGCGTATTATTTTGAAGACCGCTGCAATCTTTCTCAGCTAGATGAAATCGATTGGAAAGCTGTTCAAGCAACGAATTGGCAAACTTGCCAGGAAGGCAAACAGGCAGAATTTTTGCTAGAGCATAGCTTCCCCTGTAATCGAGCGCATCGGCGTACACTCTAAAGCAATTTATCAACAAGTCGTCAACGTCCACAGCAGTAAAGGTACATCAGGAATCAGGACGCGATCGCATGTTTCGGACGGGTTTAAGCCCAAAATAAGTATTCTTCTTTGGGTTACGCTAAAAGTTACACTACAAATGTATATTGACAGGATGAGGTAGAATAAAAGCCATAGCCATAGGCTTTTTAACGGCTGCCGGTACCCATTCCTTACTAGCGGAATTAGGCTAAGCGACTATCGATGCCCATACTGATTCGGTTCGCGGGGAAAGTACGAATCATCGTCTACCCAGGCGATCACCCGCCAATTCATGTCCATGGGGTGCATCTCACCTTTGCAGTAAGTATAAATACTTAGATTTAAAGTCATTGCCCTTCAGCTATGCTAAAAGCAATCACCCGAATGTTTAACGTTGGTATTAACCATGGACGCATCCAAAGCAGAGCAAATCAAAAGCCACGCGAGAGCGATCGCCGAATTACTGTACACCGAAACAGCAGCAACCACGCCAGAGCAACTAGAGAACTTTGAAGGAATAGAGCAAGCAGTACGAGGTCATATATTGGATCATGTCGGGCCAGAAATAGGGGAGTTTTTTGTCAAACAGCAAGCAGCCAACGAGCTGGGCGCAGCCGTACGCTCAAAAGCCTCGTTGGCGACATCAAAATCACAGAAAAGCAAGCTCAACAGTTAGCCGTCAAAAGTCATAGCCGTCTCAGTCCCCTACTGGAGAAATGTTGCTTGCTGTTAAGTGCGAATGAGTCGTACGAGCGAGCAGCTCAAGACATTGAAATGCTCACAGGCAGGTCAGTGAGTCACAGCACCCAACAACGGTTGGTTCATCGTCAACCACTGCCACTGCCAGAAGCAGAAAACCTGGTAGAGGAATTGAGTGTTGATGGTGGAAAAATTCGACTGAGGACACCGCTAGGGCAGCCCTGTCATTGGCGAGATTATAAAGCAGTAAAACTCCATGAACAGCTCATAGGTGCGAGTTATCGAGACAATGAGTCGCTGATTGATTGGACTAACCAACAGCCGTTAGCAGCAACGCTGACCTGTCTAGGTGACGGTCATGATGGTATCTGGAACATTGTGAGTGAGATTGGCAGTAAAGACCAACGTCGAGAAATCCTCGACTGGTATCACTTGATGGAGAATCTAGCCAAAGTAGGCA
>LJZR01000121.1 GCA_001314865.1 Phormidesmis priestleyi Ana
TTCAAAGCCGTATTTGTGAGCTGCTTTTTAAGCTGGTGCAGACTGATGATCCTGCCAAGGTTGAGCAACTTTGCCGCGATGAGATTGGATGGCTAGAGAATGAGCCCTATGGCCAAAGCACTAGAACCAAATTTGTAAGCGCCTATCGCAAAGCAGTAAACGCTTACTTCTCTGAGCATTCGCCTGCTGCAAACCTGCTACGACCAAGAAAAACAAAAGCGGGCATTGTGAACAGTCATTGCGCCCTAGATTATCTGTGGGCATCTGGTGATGATTACGACTATGTGAAAAGCCAGAACAAAACTAAGACGGCTGAGCAGCGCGATAACCTCACAGGCTTTGACGCCGCCGCCGCTGTCGAAGCGACCAAGCAGGCAATCAACTCTGAAGATTGGCGGGAACTTGCAGCCGGTCTGATTATGGCGACTCAATCACGTCCTAGTGACATGCTCAGCAGCGGCGATTTCAAAGCCATCAGTAAGTATCGGCTTGAGTTCAAAAGCCGTGCTAAAAAGCGAGGTGCTGTTGCCACTGGTGAAATTTTCTGCCTGATTGAAGCTGCGACCTTCATTGATGCTTTTAGCCGGTTGCGCCGATCACCTGAAGTGATGGAAATGAAAGATTGGGCGTTAAAGGATATCGACAGCGGCAAGAATTCGACACTCAACCGAGCGGTTAAACGAGTCTATGGTGAGATGATTCCGGTTCCCTATGGTGAGAGTGAACTGAGCTGCAAAAACTTACGCGCCGCTGGTGTGAACGTTGCTTACTGGCTTCATGGCAGAGATGACCAAAGCTTAGGCCGCTTTGCTGAGCTTCAGTTACTTCATGAGAATCCTGGCACGGCTGCGAACTATGAGGATTTCTACGCCGCCGATGCTGAAGGCAACCGACTGTTAAAAGTTGGCGTTCTTAAGGATGCACCGCTTGATGCCAAGCCCAAAAGTGAGAAGCGTAGCTCAGTGAGTGTTGATGCCCAATTGAGAGACATGATAGGCACTGCTGAGCAGTGGGGTGAAGGTTCCCACGCTGACAGGCTAGAACGCATCATAGCCCGCGCATTGCAGGCCGATAAGCTCGAAGCACAGTTAGCCCGCGAATGTGAGAAAAGGCAAGCGCTAGAACTCAGGCTCAAGCGGTTAGAGAGTGCCACTGAGCAGCCAGCGGTAAAAGCTACGGTAGAAACTGCGCCAGCTGATGATGAGCCTGCTGGCTTTGATTGGCGCAAGGTTCCTAATGCTGAGTTGAATGGCGATCGCCGTCATGATGCCTATGCTGAAAAATTACGCCGCTCTTTTGAAGCAATCCAAGAATACAACGCTGGTTTAGATACATCAGAGCAATTCGCGGTCACAGGCTCGATACTAAGGCAGCTCACAGGCGTTAAGCCCGCTAAGGTAAGTCTGTGGGTAGAGGCAAATAAAGCGGCCCTAGATGCTTACAACAGTTGTTACAATGCCCGTCAGAATACCGGCAAGCCCGATCCTAAATCGGTTATTAAGTGGAGTGAGGGCGCTTACGGTGCTTATGAGTGGTGAGATTCATTGGGCTAACCCTGAACTGTCACCCATGCTCTGTGTTCCGTAAGGCTCTAGCCCTAGTTCTTCCGCCTCTGAGCTATACCATGTATAGACTCCTTTCCAGACAGCGTAATCAAATCCGGATGCAGGGTCAGTACAAATAAGCTCTCTATTGCTTTCGCACCCGTCTGGGTCAGGCAATGGCCATACAGCGGGCCCACCACCATCGCGAGTCAGATGAACATAGTAGACGCCTGGATGAGTGGAACTTTCGCACGGCTCCCCTTCCCAGCAAAAACCGGCATCGGCATCGTCGGGTTGCTTGAGATTAGAATGGGCTAAGTTCGATCTGGAATTACTTACATCGTCCTCTGTTAAATTTTGCTGAGACCATTCGGTAGAGTTCTCCGAGCGCTCTGATTCGGGAGCTTTGGGAAGAGCCCCTTCTATGGTTTGCTGCATTTGTTGATCTAACGAGTCAAGCCTGCTGAGTGCTGTGTACCGCATGTACTCTACCCCAAGGAAAAAGACGGTCACATGACTGATTAAAAATCCGCAAGCTGCAACAGCAATTTTTGCCTTGCGTGAACGACGAAAAAGAGGTATCTGCTCTTGATTGTTTGATATGTGTGAGTGTTCCATAATCTTTCGTTTTATTTTGCTTGGATAGCTAATTGCAGACACCAGGTTCAAGAGCCGTTTTGACAAACCCCTCTGCCATATTTTCAGCTTGTTTCGCATCTGCCTGCATATGCCGCTGCGCCATATCTGCCATAAGTGCCTTTGACTCCGTGAGTGGGTAAGAAGGGTCTTGTACAATCGCGCAAATATCCGGCATAGTTTCGTATACTGTGTCAGCATCTAGCAAGCCCATACGTTCACGGGCAAGCAAACCAGGAGTGTTCAGTACTAGCCTATTAAGTAGCTCTTGACCAGGCGTCATTGGTTCCTCTTTAGCTTCCGGGGCTATAGCCGGATCAGTGTTTGGTTCCGTCTCAAGATCAAGTTTTGGTTCTGTTGCTATTTCTGGAGTAGCTGATAGTTCTTCTTTTGGGGCTTCGATGACAACAGACGAGGTGTCTTGTGTTTCATTACCAGAGAAAGGGGCCGTAATGAGAGAAAAAATAATCAAGGGAGGCAACACAATAGCTGCAAATTTAGCTAGTCCCTTGAGACTATTTGCCCAAGAATAGTAATTGACAACTATCGACTTAGCTTTGCCAAATGCATCGGCTTTTTTCATAAAAATTTTACTTAGTGTAATTGATTACTTGACTTAATTAGCAGCAGACTGCACATAAAACATACAGTCCCTATTTAGTTATTCCGTAACTTTTATCAGCAACAGCTGAAGCGGCTCGTAGTCTAATAGATTGCTAACGGGCAAAGTTCTGAGTTAATGTTCATATTTTTAGACTGATTGATTTAGGAGTTCTGAAACAAAATGAGATTCCCTGCTTGGAAAAATAGATCGGCGGATTGGGTAGGGAGAAATAAAAAAGGTCTTGTCATTGCGCTAGGACTTACAGCAGTCGGTATCTTCATGAGCCCTTGGCTTTCTCCAGGTGGCATTGGCTTGCGCGGTAGTTCTTCCGTTGTAGAAAAGACTGTAAAGCAGCTATCGGATGGCGAAATCGAAGAAACCACTACTACAACAATTACAAGCAATTCAGGAAAAACCTTTTTGGATTGGCTTAGTTTGCTTGGTGTGCCGCTGTCATTAGTTTTGTTAGGGGCTTGGATTCAGCGAACACAACAACAGCAGTCCGCAGAAGCAGCCAGAAGGCAGAGCATAGAAGCTACAGAAGCAGCCGAAAGGCAGAGAAAACAAGCTGAAGCCGTAGCTAAAGCGCAACGAGAACAAGCTATATCTGAGACACAAGAAGAAGTTTTACAGATATATTTTGACCGTATATCAGTCCTTTTAGTTGATAAAAATCTATTAGGGATAGCAGAGAAAGAAGACATCCCCAATAGGCAGAAAGAATTATTAAGCGCAGCTGTTGACGTGATCCGGGCCAGAACTTTATCAATTTTGCGGAGATTTAGAGACAGCGGAGAAAGAAAAGCTAGCGTTATTCGATTTTTGATCGAGACAGAAATTATAGCTAAGTTAAGGTTAAGCTTAAGCGGAGCTGACCTGAGCGGTGCCGACCTGTTCTTTACCAATCTGAGTGGTGCTAACCTGAGCGGTGCCGACTTGCGTGATGCCGACCTGGTCTTGGCCAATTTGAGCGGTGCTAATCTGAGCGGTGCCAATCTGAGCGGTGCCAATCTGAGCACTGCCAACCTACGCGGGGCCAGCCTACGCGGGGCAGGGCTGGACAATGCCGACATGAGCACGGCCATAGGACTCACTAAAGAGCAACTTAAGACCGCAATATTGTGCAAAACAAGGCTACCAGAGACGCTTGGCCTAACTCCCGATCGCGACTGCTCAAGCCCTGATTGACTGACAAAAGTTTAGTCAGGGAGAAATTTAACGGTAATCACGCTGAAGTCAAGGCGACCGGCCTTTTTATAGTGTTGCCGCCTAGAAGC
>LJZR01000002.1 GCA_001314865.1 Phormidesmis priestleyi Ana
CATTCTGCTCAACGAAGGTATTCGGGCATGGTTGAGTCCTCAGGACCAGCCACATGAGCAGTTTGTCTTCCCTGAAGAAGTTCTGCCTCGCGGTAACGCCCTCTAACGTTTGTCTTGCAATTTGCGAGTAAATTCGCAAGTAAATAAAAGCGCCTCGTCCTGAATTGTTAGGGCGAGGCGCTTTTTTATGCCTTTTTGTTTTTATGTCTTTTGATTATATGAAGAGATTACACAGAGGCTTACACAGAGGCTTACACAGAGGGATTACATAGAAGGGGCGTAAAACTATGGCTCAACAGCAGATACCCAACAGCAGATACTCAACAGCAGATGGCTAACGCTAAGAAACTGAGCAAAACTACAGAGTTTTTGCTCAGCCCTGATTAAAGATGCCTCTAAACTTCGGGGTTCCTCCTGAACTATTGCTGGGCCTATCCGTTCAGAATTAAAAAAAGTTAATTCGTTTGGATAAAGGCTCTTCGCAGTCTCAGATAAATACCTATGATTTCAGCTACATTAATCTGGGATACAGCGGTCTCTCTTCCTCTGAATTCGCCTAACAATGATGGCCCCGAAGGGATAGAAATATATAAGAACTTTCTTTATGCTACTGACTTCGTTGGTAGCAATATTGATGTTTATAAAATTGACGCTCAGTCAGGAGCGCTGCGTTATTCTAGTTCATTTGGCTCGACGGGGAGTGGCATAGGCAATTTTGGGCCAGACTCGCCGGTTGATATGAGCTTTTTTACGCTCTCTAATGGCCAGACCAAAGCCTATGTGCCAGCCGCTATCAATCAACGCATTGTGGTGTTGGACGTGGACCCCCAAACAGGTGCGTTGACTTGGGATGTTGCCAACTCTCAGGCCAATGGGCAAGTGGAGCTTTCTACGCCCTACGGGATCGAAATTAATGGCAACTTTTTGTATGCCACTGATTATGGCGGTAGCAATATTGATATTTATGAAATTAACCGCGAGACGGGCGGGCTGACCTTCATCAGTTCTTTTGGCTCGCAGGGGCGCGGCGTCGATCAATTTAGCAGCGGCTCGCCGGTTGATATGAGCTTTTTTGAGCTGGTGGGTGGTGCGACTAAAGCCTATGTACCCGATGCTGAAAACCAGCGAATTGTGGTATTAGATGTTGACACCCAGACGGGCGCGCTGAGCTGGGATGAGGCGCTCACTTTGCCCAATGGGCTTCCTGAGAGTACCTTGCAGTATGGTTTAGAAATAGATGAAAACCAGCTGTATGTCACCGATTGGGGTGGTCATAATATTGATATTTACAATATTGACCCGCAGACGGGAGCACTGGCCTATACCCATTCTGTCGGGTCTGAAGGGACGGGAACTGGGCAATTTATTACACCTGTAGATCTGAGCTTTTATAAGACTGAAGATGGTATCACTCGGGCCTATGTACCCGATAGTGGCAACAAAAGAATTGCCGCGCTACAGGTTGCAGATGCTGCCATTGCAGCATCTGCTGACGAAGGGTTGCTCTCGGTTGTGGGGGGAGGCCAAACGCAGCTAACGCTGACGCTTACTACAAGTGATCTGGCGGCAGTGAGTGAAATTGTGGTGATTTCAACCGATAGCCCAGATGGCGCGATAGGCGGTTTTGGCATTGATAGCGAAAACTACTTACTGGCGGCTCAGCCCAGTGCTGAGGTCGTTTTTTCGGTGCTTGATCGGGCGAGTACGCCGCCTGGTTTTTCGCTGGAGCGCACGATAACGGTTGAGGGTGGCCGCTATCTCAATTTTGTGTTGATTCAAGGCGGTAGCCTGCAAGATGCGATTGACAGGCCAGATCAGGTCAAGGTTTCGATGGGGGCTCAGATTTTGACTCAGGGCAATACGCTAGGAAATACGGGTGCCTTGGCCAATGGGGCGTTGGCACAGAATGCTTTGGCAGATGCCTTTGTTGCGCAGATTGGCTTGGGGGCAGGTTATGAGGAATCGGCTAGCGGTGCGGGTCGCGTCGTGCTAACGGTGAGATTGGCAGATCGCGATCGCCCTATTGGCAGTTCTAAGCAAACTGGCAATGCAGGCTCTAACCTGATTGACCTGACAGAGGAGGTCGGTGTACTAACGGCTGAGTTTGAGGTGTATCGAGAGGCCTCTTTTAACAGTGCGGTGGGCTTTTTTAAGGTGGTAGATACGCAGGGCAGCGTGCTGACTGACCGCGATGCGCTGCTGGCACCGGGCGATGAGGGCTATGCTGCCGCTGCGCTAAAGCACCGACTGGACATGAGCCTGAGTAGTTCAAATAAGACAACTAGCCGATATCAGTTTGAGATTGAAGGCGGGCAAATGCTTTCGGCCTTTATTGTGGTGGATGGCACGATTGATGAGTATTTAGCCGCTGCTGCAACCGCTGACACCTCGGATGACCTACATATTTTCTTTACGCATATGGGCGTGAATGCGGATAGCGGCGATCATGTGAAGCTGCTTGGCGATAATACCTTTGGCTTTGAAGATACGATGGGCGGCGGTGACGGCGACTTTGACGACATCATTGTTAAAGCCATTTTTAGCTGAAGGGCCGATTACCCATGAGCCGATTGTTTGACTAAACCCGTTGATCAAACAATCGGATAGGACTTAAGACCGCTGGCTTCTAGTGGCAAAAACACCGTCCAAGTAGTGCCTTGGTTAGAGCGTTCGCGGACGGTAAGCTTGGCACCAAGGGCATGAAACAGATTTTTGGTGGCTTCTAGGTTGAGGCTGAGGCCACCTGTTTCGGGTTGGAACATCAGGAGATGGCCAAGTGACTGAAGCGGCGGTGGTGAGCAGGAAAATGCGGCGTTGGGTGCTTTGGGATCTGCCTGGGATTGAAATTGCAGCTTGAGCTGTTCGCCCGCATGAAGGACATGCAGCTGAATATGGCTACCGGGAGAAACGCTGTGAGTGAACAGTTCTACTAACCCGGTGAGTACATGCTGGAGCATGGTGGGATCGCTAGCGACCATGGGCAGCTCAGACGGTAGCCCTACTTCTAACGACAGATTGCGGCGGTGAGCAGCCTGCTGCCACTGAGGAATGGCTTCTTGGAATACCTGATGCAGAGCGATGCTCTGTAAGAGCGGCCTTTCCATTGGGCTCACGGGTGACTTCGGTGACTGGCTAGCTGTTTCTAGCTCTACGGCTTTAAAAATGAGGCTGAAGCGGTCAATTTGCTGGGTGCATTCACGGTCAATGCTCTGTAGGCGTTTGATCACCTGCGCATCGAGATCTTTGCGCTTGAGGAGCGATCGCGTGTAGGTGCGAATGGTGGTGAGCGGCGTGCGAATTTCATGAGCCATGGCCTTGAGCAACGCACTATCTGAAAAGGTCTCAGCTGCTTGTTTGACCTGTGTATGTGCAGCCGTTTTGATGGTGTTCCAACCCAGCTGATCTGAACCGATTGATGGAGTATTTGACCAGCTGTTTGCTTGGTCGTTTGCCTGATCGTTTGCCTGACCGTTCGATTGGCCAGTCAAACGGCCATTTGACTGGCTGCTTAATTGGCCGTTTGACTGGCTATTTGACTGACTATTTGACTGACTATTTGATTGGCCAGTCGAGTAACCGTTCAAGCGACTTTCCGTGTCATGACTGCCGTTTTGAATGGGATGTGTTTCGATGAACTGGTTGATGGATCGGTGATTAGAAATTGGTCTACAGGCGAGCATCCAGCGATTGAACTGGCTGACGACACGGTAGTGCGGATCTTTTGGGGCAAATTTTTCAACCAGCGGATCGATGAATTCTAGCTGTTGGGGTCGAATGACTCGGATGCGCGATCGCAGCAGTCGCCAAACCGAATCGACCACCTGCGGCATAAAAGAAAATTGAAAACGCAGCTCATCGTCCGCATCTTTGCCCAGTACCAGTACCAGTGAAAACTGAGCAGTAAAGACCAGCGTAAACTGCTCCTGGGCGAGGGGATCGTCTTCGAGGAGGGGCAGCAGACGGGTGCTAAACGAGTGCTTTTTGTTGAGTTTTTTTTGAAAGAGTCGCCCGACGGGTGAGAGCGCTTGAAAAGAGGAGGCTAGCTGCTCTGAAGATTGGGGTACGAGTGTCCAGTTTGAAATGCGATCGCTGAGCTTGGCTTCGCTGTTAAAAGGAACGGGCCCAGAGAGGACCAGCGCCTGGGGAAACTGGCCAGAGGCTGCGGTCTTTTTGGCCTTAGCCGATTTGACTGGCTCGGTGCCTGCTGTTTGCGCATGAACATGCTGATAAAGCAGCTGCTCAAGGGCAGCGACTGCGCTTTGCCATTCCTGTTCGGCGCGTGTTCGCTTGGCTTCGGCCGGTAGTTGATCACTGACGATCGGGCAAGTATCAGTAACCTCAGCCGTTTGTCCGCCCTGGGAAAACTCTCCGAGTGCAACCAAGGCGCTAATAGTAGGTAAAAGCCGATCTGATACGCTCATAAGAGATATGAAAACGCTGGGTTGGTGACGCTTCCTTAACACTACCGGTAAGCCTTTTATCCTGGCTATGGGTAGAACCGAACGTTAGATAGGGGTGAACCGCTTTGACTCAATACCTTCGTCTTGTGATTTGTCCGGGGTTCCATGAGCCCTGCCTTACTGAGCAGTTTGTGCGATCGCTCCCTGCTTTTGTGCGATCGCAGGTTATAAACGCGATCCCGGCAGATCCGATGGGCGTGTTTTATCAGCTCAGCAACATGTTTGACGAACCGCATGCGGATTTGGCTCCCATCGTCGCGATTGGATTTAGCGCTGGCGTCGTGGGTTTAGCCGGTGCGCTGAGCCTGTGGCAGCAGCGGGGCGGCAAGGTGGCTCGCTTTTTCGCGGTAGATGGCTGGGGCGTTCCGGTGATGGGGCTGCCCGTATGCCGATTGAGCCACGATGCATTTACGCACTGGAGTTCACTGCCATTAGGGGCGGGTAACATTAACTTTTATGCCGAGCCAGCCGTGGGTCACCTAGATATATGGGGCAAAAGCACTCAGGTGAACGGCTGGCAAGTTAAAGGCTGGCAGCCGGGTGGCACAGCAGGCAGTAAGGCGATGACGGCAGCTGATTTTTTGGCTGGGCAGCTTCAGAAAGAATGGGACGAGGCTGAACTTCGCTAGTAGACCACTGATGTTGTAGGCCGTGTTGTAGGCCGTTACCGGTTTAGGCGCTAGACCTTTAGGCGCTGGACCTTTAGGCGCTGGACTTATTTATTGGCCCTAGGTTCTGGACTTAGACGCCGGACTTGAGGATTGGACTGAGACCCCGGACGTAAGAATTGGACTAGGCGGTATTACGGTTGGGTAAATTGGCAGCATATGATTTTTCCCTGACATATCTCTCTACAGAAATATCTTGTTGTTAGATTGGCTACAATTTACACTTGAATTAAAGTTGCGCCTCTTTCTTTTATGGTTTCTACTATTGCGACGAAGTCAGCTGTAACGACTCATCAGGTTAGCGGTGCCTATGCACTCATTGACAGTTTGGTGCGCCACGGCGTTAAGCATATTTTTGGCTATCCCGGTGGGGCAATTTTACCGATTTATGACGAGCTGTATAAGTTTGAAGCGAAAGGGCTGATAAACCATATTTTGGTGCGGCATGAGCAGGCCGCTTCTCACGCGGCTGATGGGTATGCGCGGGCAACCGGTGAAGTAGGGGTTTGCTTTGCAACCTCTGGGCCAGGGGCGACTAACCTGGTGACGGGGATTGCAACGGCTCAAATGGACTCTATCCCAATGGTGGTGGTGACAGGGCAGGTGACTCGGGCGGCGATTGGCACCGATGCGTTTCAGGAAATTGATATCCATGGTATTACGCTGCCCATTGTGAAGCATTCGTACGTCGTGCGCGATCCTAACCAAATGGCGCAGATTGTGGCTGAGGCGTTTTATATTGCGAGTACGGGCAGGCCAGGCCCTGTGCTGATTGATGTGCCCAAAGATGTGGGGCTCGAAGAGATTGATTATTTGCCGGTAGATCCGGGTGATGTGAAGATTCCGGGCTATTCGCCTGAGCTAGAGATTGACAGCGATCAGATTGAGGCAGCGATCTCACTGCTGCAATCGGCTGAGCGGCCTTTGCTATATGCGGGCGGTGGGGCGATCGCCGCTGGCGCCCATCACGAAATTAAAGCACTGGCCGAAGCTTTTGATGCACCGGTTACCACGACGCTTATGGGCAAGGGGTCTTTTGACGAGCACCATCCCCTCTCGGTGGGCATGTTGGGCATGCATGGCACGGCCTATGCCAACTTTGCCGTTAGCCAGTGTGACCTGCTCGTAGCCATTGGCGCTCGCTTTGACGACCGCGTCACCGGCAAGCTAGATCGGTTTGCCACGCGAGCAAAAGTCATTCATATCGATATTGATCCCGCAGAAGTGGGGAAGGTGCGGCGGCCTGAGGTGCCGATTGTGGGCGATGTAAAAGGGGTACTGCAAGCGCTGCTAGCGACGCTAAAAACGCAGCCTTCTCCTGACAACAGTCATCGTCACGCATGGCACGAGCAGATTAATACCTGGCGGCAGGACTACCCGCTAACCGTGCCGACCTACACCGACGAAATTTCTCCGCAGTCAGTGATTGTTGAGCTGGCCAAGCAGGCTCCTCGCGCCTACTACACAACCGATGTGGGTCAGCATCAAATGTGGGCTGCACAGTTTTTAAAGAATGGGCCGCGCCAGTGGATTTCGAGCGCGGGGCTTGGCACGATGGGGTTTGGGTTGCCAGCGGCGCTAGGGGTTCAGGTGGCGCTGCCCGATGCGCAGGTTGTGTGCATTAGCGGCGATGCGAGTTTTCAAATGTGTTTGCAGGAGCTAGCGACCCTGGCGCAGTATGGCATCAACGTAAAAACGGTGATTTTAAATAACGGCTGGCAGGGCATGGTTCGTCAGTGGCAGGAAACCTTCTTTGGTGAGCGTTATTCGTCTTCTAATATGTCGGTGGGAATGCCAGACTTTGTTTTGCTCTCTCAGGCGTTTGGGGTAAAGGGAATGGTCGTGAACCAGGTGGATGAAATGGAGCGTGCGATCGCCGACATGCTCAGTCATGATGGCCCCGTATTAATGGATGTGCGCGTGCGCCGCGATGAAAACTGCTACCCGATGATTCCACCAGGTAAGAGCAATGCCGACATGGTCGGTTTACCTGAAGGCAAACCTAGACCAGTTGTTTAGACCAGTTGTTTAGACTGGTTTCTGAGACTCGTTTCTGGGCTCGGTATGTCAGGATAAATGAACTGACTGGCTTTAATATACGTAGATTCCCTCAGTTTGGTGGATAGGTAAGCTGGGCATTGTGCCCTCATACCGACATCCGTTTGCTAACCAGCTGAGGGAATTTTGTTGCTGATATCTGTGTATTCTTTAGACATGTTGCTGATATTTGCACATTCTTCGTGTATTTTTCGCGCATTCTCCGTGCATTTATAGAGAACAAAAAAAGTTTTCAAGATTAGTCTTGTTCTCCTCCCGATCCCAAGGTAGTATGCGCGTAATTTATTTTTTTGATATGTAGCACCTGGCTAAAAGCTACTAGCCATAAGTGATGCAGCCAACTCCGTAAAATCACCGCTTCACCTATATATCTCTGATACAATCGCATGGTCTTTGCTACCGAGTTTGATCCGACCCACCAAAATGCCCGCCAAAATGCCCGCCAGAATGTAAGACTGCGCACCTCACCCACTTCAGGGAATGCGTCATCTTCTGCTGTTGCTTTTAGTGCCGCCGCACAGGAGGCTGCTAATCGTGTCGTGAAAAGTGATGTGACAAGCAGTGTGAAAAGCAGTGCGAAAAGTAATGTTGTGCCGATGCAGTCCTCGGCATCGTTAAACATTGGCCATCCGGCTAGGCGAGTACGATTAGATGAAAACAAATCGCTATCGTTGCCCAAGCGTCCTAAGCTGCCGCTACGCCTTCAGCTGCTAACCCGTTTTCAACAGGCCTCAACTGTAGTGACAACGCTGCTGGTCACGGGTGCTTTGGCGATGTATGGCTCAACGGTATATGTTGATAAGTCAACGAACCATGCCCTGCTTCAGTTAGATTCTTTGCAAGGTGAGTCGCAGCAGCTGACATCGGCAAACGAATCGATTAAGCAAAGCTTAGCGGAACAAGCAATTCAAGAGAATTCGGGCCTAGATCCCTATGATCCAGGGGATGTTTTGTTTTTAGAGCCTGAACCGCTCAGAGCAGCTCGGCAGCCTGCTCAGACTTCGCTCGAAATGCCGGGGCCGCTGGGCTATTAGCATATGGCTGTTTCTACCCGTTCGAGACCTCGTCGCCGTCAGACTAGGGCGCCTAGTCCTCGTTCAACGCCTGAGCAAATTCAAGATTTTAGACACAATTTGCCGCGTCTGCGTCTGATTAGTGTGTGGCTGTTTCTGTTGGTTGGCATGCTGGGCTTAGGGGCGCGGCTGGCCTATCTACAGCTGTTTATTAATGATGAGCTGAAGCTAAGGGCAGAAGAACAGCAGGCGATTCAGTCGACGCCTAGAGCTTCTCGGCGGCAGATGATCGATTTGCAGGGCAACGTAGTGGCTATGGATCGGGTGTTGTACACGCTGTATGTGCATCCGATGCTGTTTAAGAAGCCTGAGGCGGAGATTGCCGAAGCGCTGAGTTCAGTGTTGGATTTGAGCCCGAGTAAGCTGACGCAGATGTTTACTGCCCAAGAGAGCGGCATTAAGCTAAGCACTGATATTTCTGAAGAGACCGCAAAACGCTTGCGGGCACTGCGGTTAGATGGCTTGGATCTGCTGCCTTCGCCGCAGCGGATGTATCCTCAAGGGGAGCTGTTTGCGCAGGTGACGGGCTATGTTGACCTAGAGGGTGCGCCCGGTGCAGGTGTAGAACTCGGCTATGAGTCGCAGCTGCTGTATGACGATCCGAAGGCGGGTGAGCCGACGCCTATGCAGCAGGTGACTCGGGATGACTTGCAGATGCAGTTAACCATTGACAGTCGTTTGCAGCGAATTGCTCAGGAGGGCTTGGCCGCGACGGTCGCTGAGTTCAATGCTAAGCGAGGCGCGCTGATTGTAATGGATAGCCGCAACGGCGAGATTGTCACGATGGCGATCGCACCCACTTATGATCCTAACGAGTATTACAACGCCAATATTGAGTACTTTAAGAACTGGGCGGTGAGTGATCTGTATGAGCCGGGGTCTACCTTTAAGCCAATTAATGTGGCGATCGCACTAGAAGAGGGTGTCATTAGCGCCACTGAGAGCATTAACGACGAGGGCCGCATTTTTGTAGATGGGTGGCCCATTCAAAACGTGGACTTTGACACGAGTGGCGCCCGTGGGGTGATGTCTATTACCGATGTGATGCGCTACTCCAGTAACGTCGCTATGGTACGCATGATGCAAAGGTTGCCTCGTGGCGATTATTTTAGCTGGTTGCAAAAGCTGGGCTTGGGCGATGTCACTGGGGTTGATTTACCGGGTGAAAGCAGCGGGCAGATTAAAGAAAAAGAGCAGTTTGTAGGCGGTGAGATAGAAGCCGCGACAACGGCTTTTGGTCAGGGTTTTTCTTTGACGGTATTGCAGCTTGCTCAGCTTCATGCAACCTTGGCCAATGGTGGCAAGCTGGTGACGCCCCATGTGGTTCGCGGCCTGGTGAATGCCCAAAATGAGCTGACCTGGAAGCCGGAACGGCCTACGCCAAAGCAGGTATTTTCGCCTGAGACCACTCGGCAGGTGCTGGCGATGATGAAAGCCGTGGTGGATGACGGTACGGGCTCGGCGGCAAAGGTTGAGGGCTATCAGATTGCTGGAAAAACCGGTACAGCGCAGAAGGTGACGGAATATGGAACCTATGGAGACCAGCGGATTACCAGTTTTGTGAGTATTGCCCCGGTGAGTGATCCGCGCTACGTGGTGCTGGCGGTCATTGATGAGCCGCAGGGCGAAAATGCCTATGGCGGTACGGTGGCTGCGCCGTTGGTGAAAAAAATGCTGGAATCGTTGGTGGTGCTAGAGGGTGTTGCGCCTGATGGGGCGATCGCGCCAGCCGATGAGAAAGCCATCGAAGCCTTAGAATAGGGGTGATGGCAGGCTTGCGGCCTGGATGCTTTTGGCGATATTTCTTGTAAAGATGTCTGGCAGAGATGTCTGGCAGAGATGTCTTGTAAAGATGCCTGTTAAAGATGTTAATTCTGGCTTTCAATAAACGATGGAAGGAATGAAAAAGCGCTATTTTTTGCGGACGGGTGCGGCGATAGTTGGCGCAGCTGCGTTATTTCGCTTTTGGCCGTCGCAGGCGACCGATTCTGCTGATTCAACGGGGTTGAATGAACAGATGGCATCTGAACCGAAGGGCGCGGATGCGGACGGTGAGTTTGAAGTGACTAAAACGGTGGCTGAGTGGCGCAAGGTTTTGACGCCGGAAGAGTTTGCTGTGCTGCGCGAGCATCACACGGAGCGGCCTCATAGCAGTCCGCTCAATAAGCTCTCTGCGGTGGGCACTTATGTTTGTGCGGGCTGTCGTCAGCCTTTGTATTCATCGGAAGCAAAGTTTGATAGTGGGACGGGCTGGCCTAGCTTTTATGCCGCGCTGGATAATGCTGTTGGCACATCAGTGGATAAAAGCTTTTTAATGACTCGAACTGAAGTGCATTGCGATCGCTGCGGCGGACATTTGGGCCATATTTTTGACGATGGGCCAGCGCCTACGGGCAAGCGCCATTGCATAAACGGGGTTGCGCTGAAGTTTGTCGCTGCGTAATGGGCGTAATTAGCCTAATTTAATGGATTAGGTAGGCGGGGTATGGCTTACAGTAAAAGGCAGTTGCGATTACATCTCATTTGTCTCTAGTGGACTCGCCAAGTACAAAGCGCAGAATTATCAGGGTTTAATCGCTGACTACGACCAAGCGCTGCGATTAAACCCTGACTATGCCCATGCCTACTACAATCGCGGGATTGCCAAATCTGGCTTAGGCGATAAGCAAGGTGCGATCAGTGACTATAAAAAAGTAGCGAAATTGTTTCAGCAGCAAGGAAACACAAAAAACTACAACTTAGCGGCGAGTGCTGTGAAGCGGCTAGGCGGCACTTTATAACAATCCATACCGCCTAGCCAAAGCCTTCTTAAACCCAACTACGAAAACTGACCTTCACAGGTTTCAACCGGAATCCTCGTGCCCGCATTAATGCGAAAGAGACTTTCCACATTCATCACCGAGCCATCGTAGCGAAGGTTGTTAACCGGTGTGCCGAGCTGTAGCACCTGTAGCGGGCCTAGGTAGGTTGTGCCATTTATCGTTGCAGGCTGGTCATTGGTATAGGCTTGCCCAGTAATGGTATCACCGCTAACGGTGCCGGTAATACATGCACCCGTTTCTCCATCAATATGGCCAAAGATGCCGGTTACTGCGTCGCCACGTTTGCGGAAGACGAATAGGTAGCCGCCATTGGCCAATAGCTCTTCGTCAGTAACGACTCGGACAGGATACTCAGCGGAGGTCATGCGGTAGTTGCCATCTGGTAAATCGGCGAGCGTTGGACTGGTGACTACAGGTGGGGCCGGTGGCGTCGGCGTTACGGGTGCTGGCGTTACTGGTGGCGTTACTGGCGCTGGCGTTACTGGCGTTGGCGTTACTGGCGTTGGCTGTGGAGTTGGCGTTGCGGCAATTGCGCATACCAGGCTGCCTCTAACGGGTGCAAAGCCACCGTTGTCTTCTAACGCTTCTACAGTCGTTTCGGTAAGGGTTGCGTAGTAAATGGGGTTATCTGCAATCAGCTGAACGGCTTCGTCAAAAGAGAGATTGCGGAAGGTGAGGGTGCGGGCATCGTCCAGAAAGGCGGGCTCGGTGATGTCAGCCTCTGCCACTTCCACTGTGGCAGGATTTTGGGAATAGGTAAAAATGGTATCGCCTGCGATTTCTCGGACAGTGAGTGAGGCAGGCCCTAGCGGCGCGCCACATTCAACAGTGGGTTCAGAATTTTGAGCCGCTACAGAGGGAGAGAAGATCGCAACAGAAAGAGGGGCCGCGATCACCGCTAGCGCCCATTTCATCTGTTTAGACTGTGACCTTGAGGATAATAACTTGGAAGAGCGTGACTCTGAAGAGCGTGACTTTGAGGCAATTAAAAAACGGTTCATAATCGTAGTGTTCCTGACTTGTGTAAATAACAGCGTTTGGATAGGAGCGTAAAAACGAATGAAACAAACCTTAAAAAATGAACAGACCAGAGAGCTGTAAGAAACAGGCAAATAGATAAAATACCGCTTTCCCTCACCCTAAATCCCTCTCCCGCAGAGAGAGAGACTTTGAATCTAGCTCCCTTCTCCCACAGGGAGAAGGGTTGGGGATGAGGGCCTCAGTCATCATGAAGCAAGGACATTATCAAGGCGCACTTCCCCTAACAAGACTGGGGCGGCAAAACCGTTCCGGCATTGATACGTGAAAACGACTCTAAATTCAACGTGACATTGCTAAACCTGTTGCCCATAGACTGGTTAGCAACAGTCAGGAAATCGCTATCAGGAACCGTCGCCTCAGTCCCAAAGAGTGCGCCTTGCCCTGTGACCACATTGCCTTCTATCGTTCCAGAGATGCAAATAGAACTGTCGGTTTCAGGATAGAAGAATTCGCCGACAACTTCATCACCGCTTTTGCGAAAGAGATACACAATTGACTCACTCTCTAAAAGCGCTTGAGTGTCAACCACGCTCAGGGGAAAATCGGCTGAGGCAAGGCGATAGTTACCGTCTGGCAAATCGGCAAAGGTGGATTGAGGGGCCGGTGGTGTGGGTGTGGCGGCAACGCCGTTGTCTTCGCAGGTGAGCGTATCATTCACTTCGCTAAAGCCACTGGTGCCTAAAGATTCTACAGAGGTGCCTAGCAGCTCAGCGTAGTAAGTTGGATTGTTGACTACGCGCACTCTGGCTTCTTCAATCGGCGTGTTGAACAATGTGAGCGTCCGCTGACTGGCAATAGTGGCAGGCTCACTGGCCGCAGCATCTTCTTCAGCACCCTCTACACTGGCGGCTGTGCTGACGGGTGATGGAAACTGCTCGTATACAAAAACACTGTTGTTTTCAACTTGGCCAACGGTGATAAAAGCGCGCATACCCAGCGGATTGGGCACACCGCTTTCAGGATTGTAGGCGCAAACTGTATTGGCTGTCGCCGCGAGATCTGGATTCTGTGCGTTGGCCGGGGTTGATGCGATCGCAACAGAAAAAGGCACAAACGCAGCTGTCAGCATCCACTTTATCTGCGATGGATTGATCCGTCGTTTGTTCTTTAGTTTGTTCTTTAGTTTGCTCTTTAATTCGCTCTTTAGTTCGCTCTTTAGCGGGTTCGCTTGGGGCTTTAGCAACGTTTGAAAACGAGAGAACACTATGAAACTCCTCAGTGAAATACAGTAGACTACCCACACTTTCAAGGCGCTTGCGCCGAGCCTTGTATAGTCGCCAGCATCAGTGTTATCGGTATTTATACCGATGCTGGCACCATTATAGGGAGCAACCGGGCGTAGGCCGTTCCTCTCTGTAACCCTTCTTAATCAGAGTCTGAGCGCTACTGATACCGATTGGGCGGCAGTACAGCGCTTGAATTGAGGCGCTGGATTTATCGGATGTCAAGCCGACTATCAGGATTAAGCAAAATGCTGTTAAAAGGCTCTATTTGCCGGAGAACAGCGCCTCCAATGAAGGCTGGATCAGTGAGTTCGGTGTAAAAAACAAATTTTCTGTACGCCTCGGTCGTGTCACCTGGCGTAAATACGACGGCATTATTAGCGATTCTTTCACAGCTAAGCTGCCGATCAATCACGCTAAAGCCTCTGCTGATGAGCGGACTGTTTAATGGCAGACCCAAGAACCGAGCATATTGCTCGCGGTCGTTCACTAGCTCGCGGCGGGCTTGGGCTAGCGACCGATCGTACAAAATATAGGTGCGCTCGGCAATGACAGTTGGATAGGTGCGATCATCCGTCACAATGTTTGCAAACTGCTGATAGCGAAAGACGGTACTCTCTTGTGACCCTTCTGAAAATTCGGCGACTGTGATGATGTCGCGATTCTCGATAGAAGAATCTGCAAAAGAAGCTGTAGAAGAAGCTGGCGAAGAATCTGCGCCATTGCTTAACCAATCTGTTCTAACAAAGCCAGGGCTGTAGTAGCAGGCTATAGAAGTGAGATCATCGTCGCTGATGAAAGAGGTTCTTGAAGAGAGATCAGCACGGATTCTTCGTTCTGGGCGGGTGGGTACTGGAAGTTGGCCTGCTGTTGGCGTTGGCAACTCTAGCGCCGATTGCTGAGTGAATCGATCAATGTCTTGTGGGGAGACATTGGGCAGCACGATGATGTCGGCTGGGGACGGCTCTAGAGTCGTAGTGGCTGGTACTGGCAAATCGAGCGGCGTCTGCTGGGTGAATCGATCAATGTCTTCTGGGGAGACGTTGGGCAGCACAATGCGCTCAGCCGGGGGCGTTACTGATGTGACTGATCCAGTGATTTGAGCGCCAGTGACTTGAGCGCTAGTGACTTGGGCGGTGGCTTTGGGACTGTAGGTAGCGATCGCCAGCGAAAAAGCAAAAGCCGCAACGGCGCAGCCTTTCCTGCAAAAATTTGCCAACCCTGTCGCTGATGAAGACTGGGCTAAATGATCGGTTAAAGGATTGGTTAAACGACCGCTGAAATGGCTGGTCAAATGGCTGGTCAAATGGCTGTTAGACATGGTGTATTAAAGGATAAGGGGGCTTATCCTGCTGATGTATCGATCATCACCCATGCTTTTATTATACGTAGTTTGTACTGAACTGCCTGAGCGGCTCGTTTAACCTGCCTGACAGCTAGTGGGCGGTAGGCTAGTGCCCGCATTGATCGGTGAAAAGTTAGATAGGTCTAAAACGGCGTTGTCATAGTAGAGTCCTTGGGGCGTGCGGGTTGTCCCGCGAACTTTGAGGGCTCCGTTGGCATAGGATGCAAATGATGCGTCAAGGCTGCGATCGCCCCCCGGCAAACTATCAGACAAACTGGCAGACAAACTGGCAGGCAAACTGGCCTGAAAACTGACAGTCCCGTCATGGGGATAGGCCGCGCCAGAAATCACATTGCCGCTGACGATGCCAGTAACGCAAATACCGGAACGGCCAATGCGCGGCAGCAAATCACCCGTAACAGTGTTGCCCTGCTTTTTAAGGATAAAAACAGCGCTGCCGAGCTGTTGAAGCTCAGCATCTGTATAAACCCGATCTTCAGCTGTGCCTGAAATGTAACGGTAGTTGCCATCGGGCATGGAAGCGAGCGTATTGATCGCATCGCCATCAAACGGCGTAGGGTTTAGCTGCGTGGGTGTGAAGTTAAAAGGATCAAGAGCACTCGCACCATTAACCGAGGGAATGCCCGGTTGGCCCTGTTCGCTAGTTAAGGCAGGCGTTTCGCTGGGGGTAATGCTTGGCAGCTGCGGCGGTATCGCTGCTGGGGTAAGGGTTGATTCCGCTGCTGGGGCGGCTGTTGGGGCGGCTATTGGGGCGGCTGTTGGGGCGGCTGCTGGTTCTCCCGCTGATTCTGGTACGGTTTCTAGCACCGATTCTGCCGTCGGTTCTAGGACTGATTCTGCTGCGGGTTCTGCTGCTGGCAGGATGGTTGGCAAAGGTGCCGGTACGGCTGCTGGCAAGAGAATGGGCGCGGGGGTCGGAGGGCTATTGATAAAAGGGGTAGAAGGGGCGCTTAAATCAGGCAGCTCGGACAGGCGTAAGGAATGAGCAGGCAAGCTGGCAACAAGTGTTTCACCGCTGACAGCTAAGCAGTTGTCGCGAGCAGATCTTGCAGCTTGACTACTATTGGAGGGCGCGGCGCTGGTGCCATTGCCATAGGGATTGGCTCGCAGCAACTGGCGCACGGTGGCAAGGCGATTTTCTAACGCAGAGACAACGCTGCTGCCAAAGACTGCGGATCGTTCTTGCTCAGATGTTACGAGCGCGCCTGTTGAAGTTGAGATAGGCTGGGCAGTGGTGCCTGGGGCTGTAGCCGCCCCGGTAGTCGCATTCTCCCTTGATTCGCAGTAGATGCCGTAAGTTTCGAAGTCAGTGTTTGCCCTGGGGACTTGGGATGCCGCAAGTAGCAACGGTGAAGCTAAGAGCGTCATCGGCAGTGTCATGGGTAGCGCGGATCGCCATATGGCTTGAATTCTTAACGGCATCTTAAGCAAGGGATCTACAAAACTTCATATATAACCGCTCTAATTATTCCACAATGTCTATCGACATGAATAGTTCAATCTAAGCATTATTACCGAACTGCTGCCGATTAAATTCGCCTATCGCTATATATATAAAGGCTTGAGCGATTTTTTATGCACGATAGTTTTATTTAGATGCCCTGATTTAGATATCTAATTTAAACTTCATGAGTTCGTAGAAAGCGCGAGACAGCTCGCGTCGGGTGAGTTTTTGATTGTCTATTGGAATGTTGGCGATCGCCTGTGTGTAGGCTTGTGGCATAGCGGCCTTAATTAAAAAAGACAGCTGTTTGCGCGTGATCATATCGTTTGGGGCAAATCGTTTGCCGCCTACACCGGCAATGATGCCTTGCGCCTTGAGCGTTTCAATATTGCTGTAGGCCCAATGCGCGCCGGGGAGCACATCGCTAAAGCTAGGGCTGGCAGGGCTGACTTTTTCTAGCTCTAATAGGCTCACGAGCGCAGTGGAAACGACGGCCCGTGAGACATTGGCATAGGGCCGAAAGTGCAGGTCGTTTGCGTTTTCGCTGCGGATAATGCCGGTTGCTGCCATTACCTGAATGGGCTCAAAGTCGGGATCGTCATGGCCCACATCGTCAAACCAAAAAATGGGGATGCCGTTGCGAGCCATGAAGCCTTGCAGCTTTCGCAGTAGCGGTAGGGTTTCGACAATGCGGCGTGGGCTTTCGCCCGTCCAAGCGCAGAAAACGGCGAGGAATCCGCTGGCTTCACCAATGGCCCATTCGACGGGATGCATTCGGTAGGCAGCGTTGGTGATATGGGTGGTGCCGATGCTTTTGGCAGAGAGAATGAGGCCGTCTGTGGTCATGGGCACTAGGGACTTAGCGGGCAGTGAAAAGGGTAGGGCGGTTACATCTTTGCCTTTGGGCGTAATATGGCCCGCTACGAGGTTGCCATGGAGGTCGAGATAGTGATACTGACCAACGCCGACGCTGTCGTCAAAGCAGCGAGCGCGGGCTTGATTCGGGAAAAAGCTCTCAGCGACATCTTCGTGACGAATGGTTGTCAGGGCAATGCCTCGACGGGCTTCGCGAATGTAGGGCTCTAGGGCAATGCCATCGGCGCTCCAAGTGAGGTCGCCTCGGGTTTTAAGGTCGGGGACGCCGTGGGTTTGTAAATAGTGGATGTAGGCTTGGGCGCGATCGCGTGCCCGCTGAATTAAAACCTGGCGTTCTGCCCGGCTAACGCCGATTAAATGCCCAAAGCGAAAGTCATTGCCGCAGCACTCTCCTTTTTCGGGATGGGGTGAGGTGCCCCAGTTGATCACCGCAATATCCCCAATGCTGATGGTTTTGGGACTGAGCGATCGCCGAAAAATTCGCCGGTAGCGAAAGATGCCGTAAGGCTCAAAGAAATGGCGTCTTTGCCAAGCATTGGAGCGTTTGAGCCAATAGTCGCCCGTAAACTCGTAGGGATTGAGCCAATAGTCGTGACCATAGCCAGCCGGTGCAGGCACCCGTTTACCCTGGCCCGGCGCTGTGTGCTCAACGACGATATTAAAGGTAAATGACTGCTGGCATTGGGGAATGGCGTGATCCGGCAAAATCGCCTCGCCCGTATCGTTGCGGGCCTCTTGCCCGACTCGTGAAGGCAGCTGCGCCAGCTCTAGCAAATCACCAAAGTCAGTGGCTTCTAGTGTGATGGGCGCGTTAACTGTGAAATGAAAGGCCGTGCCAGTACGCTGAAACTTGACGCCCGTGACTCGCTGTTGCTCTCCGGGTGTGTTGGTTAAGAACACTTCAACCGGCTCACTGTTGGGCACTAGGCGCAGCAGCCCAGATTCTAAGTAGGGAATCAGCCGCTCATTGAGCGCGATCGCTGAGACGACCGGCGTAGTGGTGATTGGGCAGACCCAAGCGCCGCCTGGATTTTGCTGTAATCTGCCCTCCACTGGCTGAAGCTGTCGCTGCCGCGCTCTAAACCAGCGCTGACTTTTAGAGATAGCAAATTTTTCGCCCTCTACGGTGCTAAAGCTCTGGCTTTGCTTGAGCAGGTCGCCATCGTCTGAAGCGGGCAGCCCTTGGGCGGTAAACTGGCCGCCGACCATGGCATGGCTTTGCACCAGACACACATCAACATTCATGCTAAGGGCTGTGAGCGCTGCGGAGTAGGCTGCGGTAGAGCCCCCGACGACCAAAATGGAGCAAGTTAGGGTACTGCCGTCGCTTGGTTGGGTAAACGCATTGGGCGAGAAAATGCCGTTGCTTTGGCTGATGGGGCTCATCGCAGTACCAGAGAAAATGAATGGGTATCTATGGGTATCTATCAATCGATATTTTGACTTTTATTCAGGCGTTACGGTTGAGCCAGCTGGCTTTTTTCACGTAATCTTAGGCTACTTGACGCGGGTTATCTATATCTATCTATATCTATATGCGAGTCGAATGATAGGGGGCGAATGATACGAGTTGAATGCGAGTGGCATGCAAAGTGAAGATCGGGTGGCACCGGGTGGGTTGGTCGCGTGTGCGGGGCGGCGGCTGTTGTCTCAAGGAATTGGCGTGGCGCGGCGGCGGGAGTGGGACACAGCGATCGCACTGTTTAGCCAAATGCTGTCCTTACCAGCCAACGATCCGACCCTGCGGTTAAAAGCCTATTACCATCGCGGCTGCGCGCTATCGGGGCGGGGGCAGCATGAGCTGGCGATCGCCGACTTCACCCAGGTGATTCAAGAAGTGATTCAAGGCTGTGAGCGCAACCCTGATCAGGCCATGGGCTGGGCGCGAGGTGGCAAGCTCGCAGATATTTACATTCATCGGGGTAATGCCTACCGCCATGCGGGTCAGTATCAGCACGCGATCGCTGACCTAACCCAAGGCGTAGCGCTTTCGGGCGGCTCAGCGCAAAGCTATGGGGCGCGAGGGCTGCTTTGGCTAGATATGGATAAATTTGACGCGGCGATCGCTGACTTTACAGAGGCCCTGAGTGTTCATCCGACCTTTGCGCCATGCCATTTGTGGCGAGGGTTTGCATGGCTGCGCAGCGAGCATTACTGGCAGGCGGCGGTCGATTTGTCTTGTGCGATTGAGGCAATTCCCTCATGCGCCGAAGCCTACAATCATCGCGGGATTGCCCAGTTTTATCTGCATGATTTTGCCGCCGCTAAGGCCGACTTTGACCAAGCCATTCAGCTCGACCGCGAGTTTGTAGAGGCTTACAACAATCGCGGCAATTTGCTTCAGCTGATGGGAGAGTCGGTCGCGGCGGCGGCTGACTATGACCGAGCAGTGCGCCTGCAACGAGAATGCGCCAGGGCTGAGCTGAGCGAAGTTTACTGTAATCGAGCGGCGGCGATCGCGCTAGAGGCTTCGGAAGAGGCTGCTGCTGACTATGAAAAAGTATCAGCAGACAAAGTATCGGCACATACCCAAGATTTTGCGCTAGATTTTGCGCTGAGCAATCTTGCTTTTTATCGCCATCGCGGACAGCTTCGTTTGGTACAAGGGCAGTTTGCCGCGGCGGTGGCTGACTATACGAGTGCCATCATCCTTCACCCAACCGCTTATGCTCACTATCAGCGCGGGCTTGCCTATCAAGCGTTGGGCGAGCTTAGGCTGGCTCAGATCGATTTGGATGCGGCGATCGCATATGCTCCTGACTATAGGGCGGCTTATTGCGATCGCGCCAAGCTACGGCTAAAGGCCAACGACCTATCCGGTGCGCTCGCTGATATCCATAAGTCTTTGCAGCACTCTGAGCATTCTGAGCATTCTGAGCACTCTGAGCATTCTGAACATTCTAAGCATTCTGATTCTGCGAACAGTTCAAACGGTTCAGACGGTTCAGACGGTTCAGACAGTTCAAACTGGGCAGACGGTTCCAACTGGGCAGACATCTACGCAACGCGCTGCTTAATTTACTTTTGCCTGGGTCAGCGTGATCAGGCGCTACAGGATTTTGACCGGCTCGTAGAATCTATTTTGCAGCAAACTGCCGATTAGTCGTCTTCCCACACTTCAAAGGCGTCTACATCAATCGGTTCGGTGGGTTCTGATGCCTTAGACTGTTTGAACTTATCTAGCGTTTGGCCGAAGGTTTGGCCGAGCGATCGCCCCAGTGACGTTTTCTTGAATCTCTCTTCTAGGCGCTTATTGCCAATTTGCGCCTGCGCTTGTTCTTTAGCCTTTTGCAATCGTTCTTGCATTTGCTGCTTGACCTGCTCTGTTTTGCTTTGCAGCTGCTCAGCGATATCGGGCAAAGAATCGCCCTCGCCCCAGTTTTGCTGGCTGTTCTGGCGGCTGTTTTGGCGGTTGTCTTGATAGGCGTCTTGAGGGGCGAACTGCTCATCGGTAAACTGCTTGGCTCGTTGCTTTACTTGCTCGGTAAGCCTGCCTGCAAACGACTGTCCTTTGTGCAGCAGTTCATTAAAATCGGTCGGCATTTCGGGCAGTTGCTCGGGTCGCCACGCGGGAAGGCGGCTAGGCGCTCGGTTGGGCTCAGCGAGAATCGTCAGCGGCTGCGCGTAAGGCTGGGCCTGTTGGGCGTCTTCCTCGGCGATCATCATGCGTTTGCGACCGGCACTAATAATGGCTTGAGGGGCGATCGCATACACCGTTACCGTTTTTTCTAGCGGCGTTTCAGCTGTCGATTCGGCTGTCGATTCGGCTATTGATTCGGCTGCCGCTTCAGTTGCGGATTCGGTTGCAGATTCAGCGGTCGATTCGGCTGCCGCTTCAGTTGCGGATTCCAAACGCGCAAACAAATATTGCTGAACCTCACCAGTGGCCTGATCGAAGCACAGATCTACAATGCGACCGATATGATCGCCGCCATCTGTCCACACTTCTAGGCTAGTCATATTTTGGGCGGCGGCTAGTGGCGACTCGTTGGCTGATGCGATCGCCGCTGTCGTCTCAGTGTGAATCACAATGCTGTCTCGCCCAATTTTCACAACTTGCGCCCAGCTGATCGTTTGCTGGCGAGCGAGCAATCCGACTGATTTGTAAACCAATCCGGCAATTTGGTGGGAAGGCGCAGCCGCTCCTGTGGAGAATCGCTTGATATCTACCAGCAAATGCTCCACACTACCCACCGCTTCTGCGGTTTCATAGGCCATTAGCTCTCGGCCTATCAGCTCGCCCTGGCGAATAATCGCTGTGTCCACACTAGCCACCTACTCATAACGTCATAATCAATCTTTCTATCTTCTGTTTTACTTGATTTAGCGCGTTACATGTTTATTCGGTTCGGGTGATCGCCCAGTAAAGGTTGCGATCGCTGCCACCCTAACCATCTCACGCGCCGACCTAATGATTGCAGGCGACAGCCCTTACGTGCAGCAGCAGTTCGCTCGTAGACGGCGCTATCCTTTTCCCAATCAAACCGAAGTATATTTGGCCGCGCCGGAGGATCTTGTGATTAGCAAGCTTCGCTGGCACGGCGAATCGGAGAAACAGCGGCGGGATGTGCTGGCGATTTTAAAGGTGCAGCAGGATGCGTTGGACTATGTGTATATGTATCAGTGGGCGGCTGAGTTTGGGTTGGATGAGGTGTTGGATGAGCTGGCGATCGCAGCTGGGGTTATGGCGCTGGTCACTGCGCAGCGCACAGCTTTTGAATGAACCCCATTATTCGCCTTCTGCGGGGGGCAAAGGAATTTTTCGGCTCGCTCCCCTCGAATACGGTTACCATAAGCCGCACCTAAATCCTTTTGTATTGCTGCCATTGCCATGGCGATTCTTTCTACGTGAAAACTTTAGTTGCTAGCTGTAGGGCGACAATTGCTACTTCTAAATTCAGCTGCCGCTTGCCAAAGGAAACCTGCCTTAATAAGGAACCCAAGACTACATAGATTTCAGCTCTGATCAAGCATTTGGCGCGTCTGATTAAGCATCTGGCGCGTTGGTATATCAATAGCCCATGGTTGCTTGAAGCAATCTGAACTGTCGCATACAGTTAAGTTTATTCCAGCAGCATCCAAGGGGGTTTTATGGCTAGCTCACCTATTTCGATCCATCCTCAAACTGGCTTGGGTCAGCAAGCACAGTGGCAGTTTTGGATTGATCGAGGGGGCACCTTTACCGATATTGTTGCGCAGCTGCCAGATGGTTCTACTCGGGTTCACAAGCTGCTGTCTGAAAATCCGCAGCGTTACCTAGATGCGCCTATTCAAGGCATCCGAGAGATGATGGGCGTGGAAGCGGGCCAGCCGATTCCCGCTGCTCAAATTTCGGTTGTCAAAATGGGTACGACCGTTGCCACGAATGCACTGTTAGAAAGAAAGGGCGATCGCACCGTATTTATCACCACCCAGGGCTTTGGCGACGGCCTGCGCATTGGCTACCAAAATCGGCCCGATATTTTTGCTCGCAAAATTGTGCTGCCCGATATGCTGTACGAGCAAGTGATAGAAGTGAATGAGCGCGTAACCGCAGAGGGCACGGTGCTACAGTCTATTACCCCGACGGTAGAACAACAGCTTTTGCAAGACTTACAAAAGGCTTATGACAGTGGTATTCGAGCCTGTGCGATCGCTTTTATCCATGGCTATCGCTATCCTCCTCATGAGCAGCAGACTCGCGCGATCGCTCAGCAGGTGGGCTTTACCCAAATCTCTGTTTCTCACGAAGTGAGTCCCCTCATTAAATGGGTGAGCAGAGGAGATACCACGGTTGTTGATGCATATTTATCGCCGCTGCTACGCCGCTATGTAGACAGAATTGAAAAGGCTTTGGGTTCAGAGTCTGCTGAATCCTATGCAGACAACACTTCAGAATCTGTTGTTCCGCAATTGTTGTTTATGCAGTCTAACGGGGGGCTCACGCCTGCTCAGTGCTTTCAGGGTAAGGACAGTATTCTTTCTGGCCCTGCTGGCGGTATTGTTGGCGCAGTGCAAACCAGTCGGGCAGCTGGCTTCAACAAAATCATCACATTCGACATGGGCGGCACGTCAACCGATGTTGCTCACTTTAACGATACGACGGTCCATGACACGACGCCCAATGACACGACGATCAACGACACGACGCTCTCTGCGCCTGCCTATGAGCGCGTGTTTGAAACCGAGGTCGCGGGTGTGCGGATGCGATCGCCCATGATGGCAATTCATACAGTCGCAGCAGGGGGTGGATCTATCCTGGCGTTTGATGGCGATCGCTATCGAGTTGGCCCCGAGTCGGCAGGGGCAAGCCCTGGCCCGGCCTGCTATCGCAACGGTGGGCCGCTCACCGTGACAGACTGCAATGTGATGGTCGGCAAAATTCAGCCCCAGTTTTTTCCTCAGGTGTTTGGCCCTAACGGAAACCAACCGCTGGATCAAGGCATTGTGCAGGCACAGTTTGCTGAATTAGCGAAGGCGGTTTTTGCCGCTACTTGCAAAGAACAGCGGCCTGAGCAAATTGCAGAGGGCTTTTTGCATATTGCCATTGACAACATGGCCAATGCGATTAAAAAAATATCGGTGCAGCGAGGCTACGATGTGAGCGACTATACGCTGTGTTGCTTTGGCGCAGCGGGCGGGCAACATGCCTGTCGCTTGGCCGAAAGTTTGGGAATGAAGACTGTTTTAATTCATCCTTATGCAGGTGTGCTTTCGGCCTATGGTATGGGTCTAGCCGATAGGAGAGTGCTCAAGGAAATGTCGGTAGAAATGGCGTTGGATATTGAGGCGATCGCACCCATCACTGAGCAGGTAAGGACGCTGAGCCAGCGGGCGATCGCTGAGCTGAGGGCTCAGGGCGATCGCGATATTGATACGGTCGAAACTCTGTGCCAGCTTCACGTACGCTATGCCGGAACAGATTCAACTATTGCCGTGGACTTTGTGCAAAATCTTGTATCTGAGGATATTTCTGCTGAGGATGCTTCTGCTGAGGATGTTTCTGCTGAGGATGTCTCTTCTGATAGGTTGTCTGCTGGGGCGATCGCGCAACAAGTCCGCCAACAATTTGAGGCTCGCTATCAGCAGCAATATGGCATCACGCTGCCCGGTAAAGACTTAGTAGTCGCGACCATTACCGCTGAGGCAATTGGTAAAACGCAGCTGCCTCAGCAGCGAACGGCGCCAGCGTCAGGTGAGAGAGCTAAGGAAATTGCGAGAGTCTCTTTGTTTTCGGCAAACCAGTGGCACGATACGCCTGTTTTTGAGCGACAGCAGCTATCGGCAGGTCAGCAGCTGATCGGCCCAGCCATTGTGCTAGAGCCAACTGGCACCAACATCATTGAGCCAGGTTGGGCTGCTGAAATGAGTGAGCGGGGTGATCTGCTGCTCAGGCAACAGGCAATAGAATCTCGAACTGTTATGGCCGAGGTTGCGGCAATAGGATCTGCTATGACAGGATCTGCTATAACAGGATCTGCTATGACAGAAGAAAGCCCGGAAAGTGTCCCAGACCCTGTAAAACTAGAGATTTTTAATAACTTGTTTCAGGCGAGCGCCGAGCAAATGGGTTTCACGCTACAAAACACCAGCTCTTCGGTCAATATTAAAGAGCGCCTAGACTTTTCTTGCGCTATTTTTGACGGCAGCGGTCAGCTGGTTGCCAATGCGCCGCATATTCCAGTGCATTTAGGCTCTATGGGAGAAAGCGTACAGGCTCTCCTGAACGATCACTTGAACGATTCTTTGGACGAGCTGCGAACCACTCAAATCAGAGAATTTCAGCCGGGCGATGTGTTTATTTCTAACAATCCTTACAACGGCGGTACGCACCTGCCTGATATCACCGCCATTACGCCTGTTTTTATACAAGGCGAATCGGCAGAGAATACATTAGATCAAATAGATCAGAAAGATGAGAGTAAATCATCACAGAACACAACGAAAAAACCTTTGTTTTTTGTTGCTTCGCGGGGGCACCATGCTGATATCGGCGGCATCACACCTGGTTCTATGCCGCCTAATAGCACTCATCTCGATCAAGAAGGTATTTTGTTTGATAACTTTTTGCTCGTTGAAAAAGGAGACTTAAAAGCAGAAGCGCTCAGGCAGCACCTTACAAAAGCCCCTTACCCGGCCCGCAATCCTGATCAGAACCTAGCTGACCTACAGGCGCAGATCGCCGCAAACAACAAAGGTGTGTTAGAACTCCAAAAAATGGTGCAGCAGTACGGCCTTAGCACCGTGCAAGCCTACATGCAGCATGTGCAAGACAACGCTGAGCAAGCCGTTCGCAAAGTCATCGCTCAGCTCTGTGCGCTTAATCCCTCATCTACTCATCAATGGGAAGTCCCTATGGACTGTGGCGCAACTATCCGGGTGTCTATCACTCTCAACTCTCCCAATAATCTGGCCCATAATCCTACCGATACTCTGGCCGATACTCTGACCGAAAACAGTGCCATTATCGACTTTACAAACACGTCTACCCAGCAGCCCAATAACTTTAATGCGCCGCTGGCCGTATGCAAAGCCGCCGTTCTCTATGTTTTTCGTACCCTAGTAGACTCTCCCATTCCGCTCAATGCGGGCTGCCTCAAACCGCTAGATATCCGAGTCCCCGTTGGATCTATGCTCAATCCTACCTACCCAGCGGCTGTTGTTGCCGGTAATGTAGAAACCTCTCAAGCGGTTACCGACGCGCTATATGGTGCCCTGGGCATTTTAGCCGCTTCCCAAGGCACCATGAACAACTTCACCTTTGGCAACGATCAATACCAATATTACGAAACCATTTGCGGAGGCAGTGGCGCAGGTGTAGATTTTGCTGGCCATGGCTTTTGTGGAACCGACGCGGTGCAAACCCATATGACTAACTCCAGACTCACCGATCCAGAAATCTTAGAGCTACGATTTCCCGTTTTGCTTAAAGAATTCTCTATTCGCCAGCAAAGTGGTGGTCAAGGGCAGTATGTAGGTGGCAATGGCGTTGTTAGGCGTCTGTGCTTTCGCGAGGCGATGACCGCTAATTTGCTGTCGGGGCGACGAGTGACGGTGCCCTTTGGGTTAGCTGGCGGCGAGGCGGGAAGGGCCGGATGTGCGATCGCTCAATATGCCGATGGCTCTTCTCAATGGCTAGACGCTACGGCGACAGTTGCGATGCAGCCGGGCGATGAAATAGTGATAGAAACGCCGGGTGGGGGTAGCTATGGAAAAATATTCCCATAAAGTATCTCTATCGAATATGTCCACAATCATCGTCACAAGCGGGGCACTAGGCCGCATTAGGCCGCACTAGGCCGCGACGGCTCAATCATCTTTTGCTTGCTTAGATGTATTTGCTGCGCACTACTTGCGATCGCTTCGGCAAAAGAAATACAAAAGACAGCATCACCGACATCAGCACCATCTCACCGCCATCTTCTAACGTTGTTAGAACCGGATCGAGCAGCCCAACTTGAACAACCGAATGAAAAGTATCAATAAAAACGCCTACAAAGCCCAACAAGAGCAACATTATTGTTAAAATCCGTGAGGATGATCTTGCTAAAAAATCGCCTGAACGATATGTCACCGCAATGAGAAACAGGAAAAATAGGCCAATTGACGTTGATATAATGAACTCGCCCGAGGCATGGGAATTGATGCCAAATAACGAAGGGAAATAAGATGCCTTACTCCAATTCTCATGAATTCTAAGAGAGTCATCTAGCAATAAATAAGTGAAAAGCCCGACCCAAACCCCATAGAGAAGAGAACGGGTTCGGAAAGCCATGGTCGCTAAAATGCCAGCGATCCAGAACGTTTTAACATATTGAAAGACCTCAGCGTATCCGCGATCTAGAGTGATCTGAAGAGACGGGTCGCTGACCGCTGGGATCAGTTCGTAAAGCACATTTAAACCAATGAATACGATATCTGCTGCAACACACAAATATAAAATTTGGACTGAAAGATTTTTTTCAACAATTTCTTTTATCCGCATCCTTGAAAAACGATACCTGCTTAGAGCGCGTTTATGTTTCATGCTGATTGCGGCTTGCCTCTTTAAGCAATGTGTTTATTTAGATAGCGCGTTTATTGAGAGAGCTTCGCACTTAGCGAGTGCAGCGAATGAGGATAATTTTGCCTCTGTCAACCACTGTTGGTGCTTGTCAGAGGCAAAATCATGTTGAATACCTGTTAGCGCACAGCCCACCCTGTCATAAAGCGCCTGATAGTAGTCAAACACATCTTTTCGGGGCTTAACCTCAAGCGCGACCAAAGCCTGCACACTCTGCAACAGTCCCCAATGTAAATGGTGTGATTCCAGCTGACTTAAGCCGATAGTGACTCCTTCCCACACCATGCTTCCTTTCCCTTCAGTTTCTTTTCCTTTGTAAACAGCTAAGGTTGCAGATTTAAAGGCTGTATTATCTCCTGCTAAGAAAGAAAATAACGGCAGTAAAATCATGGAATAGCAAGGCAGCGCAGCCCCTGGAAATTTACGAAACATGGTGTACTGATGAATCATCTGGCTAGGATGCACAATGTCTGACTTGCTCTGGGATAGTTCAGCAATTGTGCGCTCTTCAGGTGCCAGAGATCGAGCCTGAGCTTCTAGGGTAATGTCGTAATCTACGCTACGTTCTTCATATTTGCCGACATTGTTAAAGAGTTCGATGGGGCTAAAACTGCGCAACCAGGCCACATCTAAAAAGCATTCAAATGTGCAAACAAGACGATCCTGGCGACGAAAACCATTTTTGTGATACCACTCTATGCCCTGCACTTTTGCCTGCTGCGCTTGAAATTTTTGATAGCGTTGCTGAAGCACAGTGTTAGACAAAATTAAAGCATCATAATCATGGATCAGAATCGATTGAGTGTTGGTATGCTTCAACCCAATGCACCATGACATCCACGCATAGAGATAGGGAAGTTTTAGCCGTTCAGCCTGCTGAGACTGCTGCTCGCTGTAGTAAAAGAACGATATATTCAAATCTGGAAAAGACCGAATCACTTTCTCTTCTGTGCCTATCTCAAGATCGCATTTTTGACAATCTACAATGATATAAACAGCTTTTAACTGATCCCATTTTGCTTTTTGAAGACATGCTAGATTTGCGTAAATGAGGGTTGGTAGCTTTGAACACATCCCCAGTAGGACTGTACAGCCAGGTTCTAAAGCTTGATCAGTTTCTGTAGAATTCCACTCAACCAAATTCGAAATCTGATATCTTCTAATCAAGCGATGTGCTTGATACATTTTATAGAGCAACAGGTTCGAGTATTTTCCTTTCATAAAACTATGGATGGTGAGGGCGGTTGTAAATTCTGAACTACACAAAACCTGAACTACACAAAACCTAAATTACCCAATTACTTGCCTAGATGTGTGTTCTCGCAGATTGTGCTTGATATCAAGGGCGTACAGAAAGAAACCGAATGCAATAAAAAATTCTTTATACTCAGTTGCATCCCACAGTCGAGGCATGGTGTGCCCCCACGCGATAAAAGCGACTTGGGTGATGATAAGAACAAGTGCAAAAGCTGCACAGCTTTGTTTAATGCCTTTCTTGTGGCTGAGCAGTCCTAAGCTAATTAGTATAAACAGCGTCAAAAAGAAAGGAAACTGAGTAGAGAAGGCATTCCAATAGTGGTAGTTGTAAGCTGTGAGCACAGCACTAACACATAAGGTGACGCGGCTACCGATAAAAACTTCTAATCCTCTTATTTTTCTGAAAACCCCCGACGTTAGAGACAAAAATGGGAGGGCAATCAAGCAAATGAAAGCACCTATATAGTAAGCATTCTCAAACATTTTAGTGGCGAAGTTATGGATGTTAAATTCGCCCTGTAGATTAGACTCAAACGACTCGGGTGTCTCAAAGCCAATGGCCCTTTGAAACCATGAGATTTCTTCCATGGCAATGACAAAGAAAATTAGGGCTAAGCAGACTAGTCCAGCGATAATCCAACGCTTGTTGTGAAAGGGGCGGCGCCTAAATTTGAAAATGAGCCAGCAAAAAACAGCTGATCCTGCCAACAGAAAAAGCGCTGATAGCGGTTCTACGAAAACTCCCTCAAGTGCCAGCTTAGAAAATAGGGCCGGATTGTATCGCAGTAAGGCTAAGATCAAAAAGTTAGCGACTATAGTGCCTGCTAACAATACCCTTTGAGGGCGGATTAGCTGCCTATTCTCAAAAGATTTTTCAATAAAACTCTCTTTCTGTCGATTTGTTTGCTTAACCGCATTTATATGAAAGATAGCTACGAAAAAAGCACTAGAAAATAGGAAAAATAAGCTACGAAGCGCATAGCTGCCATAAAGTCGCGGAATATCTTCACTTAGGCTCCCAACCAACCTATATAAAAAATATTCAATAGATAAAAAACTGACGGTAAGCCACAGAAAAAACCATCCTAAATGCCTTGTTAACCCTTTTGTTAATCCTAAGTTGAGCTTCATAGCGATTAGGGCAACTCCCTGGAGAATACAAACTACAGTGTTGTTTGCTTAGCTGGAATACAAAAATTGGCATGCAAAAAACTGTGAAACCTTTGCAGCACAACTGGTACGGTACAGCAGGTGCATTTGCCTAGCAGGCATAAACATCTAACAGTCCTAAAGCAATGTATTCAATACGCTTGTTTTGAGATGCTTGGAAAACAGCTTAACAAAAAAATAAGTCTTGGTTAACAACTGGTTAAGGAAATGACGTGTTATTTAAAGTAAGGTTCCCCTTGAAAATCAGCTAGGGTCACCCGCTAGTAACTAGGTGCTCAACTTTGACGAAGCTTATGGAGGTGGCAGGAAACTTATGGCTTATGGCCTAGATACTGAGTGGTGATCTAGATATTGAGCAGTGATAGAGAAAGTAATAGCTGGGGCTTAACCTAAAGGTGAGTACTAGTCAAATCTAAAATCCGTCAACCTCGTTGCGCAAGGCAGGACAATCATGTCTGTAAGTCGGAGTTTAGAATGGCTGCAGTGTCAGGCGTAAGATACGTATGCAGACCTTTTCAATTTCAATTTCATTTTTGTTTTTATTGTCAATGAGAGTCGCTTGAATGTCTTGAGTGAACACTCGGTCATCAGATTGCTTTAATAGAGAGTAGTTCCGCAATATTCGCAGTGCATAAGCGATTTTGGGCCGTGTAAACGACAGAATAGCTAGAAAAAATCTCAATAATGGGAGATAAGCAACAGAAATCGGTAGTGATTGGTTTGTGCTTTGAGCGAAGCACTGTCTGCTCTTTGGAAAAGAATGGGCAGGGCGGCATCGTTTAACTGAAGATCGCTCATTAGGAGAATGGGGGCCTTTCGAGATATTCACTCACAGGCGTATAGCCCTGCTCGGATACCTGTTAGCGGGCTTTGAGAAAATCTTCGACTTCGGCAGCGGTGGGCATTGCTGACTGTGCGCCTGACCGAGTGACGGCTAGGGCTGCGACGGCGCTGGCGTAGTCAAGGGCGGGGCGCAGTAGGTTGTGGTCATTGAGCCGGAGCGCAGGGTCTGCTCGGCACAGGGCAGCGGCGAGCCCACCGTTAAAGGCATCTCCTGCGCCGATGGTGTCAATGACAGGGACAGGAAAGGCCGGTATCGCAAAGCTCCCGTTAGCTGAGGTGCAAACGGAGCCAAGGGCACCCATGGTGATAATGACAACTTCTATCCCTTGGCCTCTGAGCATTTCAGCAGCAGCGATCGCCCCAGTCACATCCAAAATCTCAATGCCTGTCAGCTGCTCCGCTTCAGTCTGGTTAGGTGTCAACACAGAAATATATTCACAAAAGTCCGTAGAGAGCGGCTCGCCAAACTTGGGTGCGGGCGCAGGATCTACAATCACCGTTAGGCCAGCGAGGTAGGCTAGGGCAGCGGCTTTTTCAACGGTGGGTAACGGCACTTCAAATTGCAGCAACAGCACCCGCGCTTTTTTGAAAAAAGGGGTGAGTCTGTCGAGGTCGGCTTCGCCTAGCTCAGCGTTGGCTCCAGAGACGACGATGATTTGATTGTCGGTAGGAGAAAGGGTGATGAGCGCGGTGCCTGAGGGCTGTTTGCGGCTGGCGACGAGCGCAGAGGTATCGACATTTTCGGCATGGAGGCGATCGCTCAAAATTCGCCCAAAGCCATCTTTGCCAACTCGGCCTACCATCGCCGTGCGCATTCCTAGCCTGGCAGCAGCCACTGCCTGATTGGCCCCTTTGCCGCCCGGCACAGTGGCAAACCCTCTGCCTGTCAGCGTTTCGCCGGGGCGCGGTAGCCGGTCTACCTCTGCCACCAAATCCATATTGACACTGCCTAGCACCAACACCTCTGCCACGGCCCTTTGCTCCTTACTTTGTGCATTGTTTTATGCATCCTCAATTTACGCAATTCATGACATTCATGCATTGCTGGTGCATCTTAAGCCAAAAGCTGTCTTAAATTATCTGCAATTGTCTGCAATTGCCTGACTGCTCGAATCTATCAACGCTTTTATCAACGACTCTATCAGTGTCTCTGTCAACGCCTCTATCAACGCCTGATTCTCAAAAAATAGTCTGCCATCAAGGCTTCAAACCCGTTATGTAAACCCGTTAATTATCCGACTCAGGGTCACTATTGTCTGACTTTTTGCTCAGGTCGAGCGGGGGCCTGTCTGAACTCCAGCCCCACCACACCGTATCGCACTCACACTGGTAAAACTCCTGCCACTTACGCTTACGCCCCTCTGTAAATACGGGCGCACGGCGATTGAGCCAAACTTGCTTCGCTTCCCGGCTACCTTGGCCGCAGCTGGGGCAGCCAAATGGCTGAGCATGTACGGCATTGGTAATCCAGGCGGGTGGGAACTGCGCAAAGGCATCCATAGTGACTATCGGAGCGATCGCCCCAACGCATGATAAAAGAACGTGACGGTTATTGCTCATTATGGCGCGTCAAATGAAATGCCACTCAATCTATTACTGCGAGGAATAATGGTCAGGAATATATGGCTAGAGTTGCGATCGCCTGATCATCATCGGCTTGGGGGTATGGCAAGGCCTACTAGCGTCCTCACTAAAGCCTTATCTAAAGCTTTATGACCGTGACATTTGTAGCAGCTACCATCAAGAAACTATAGTGATGACTATAAAGAAATCATTACAACTGGTATATCTCCTGTGAAAGCCATCACTCTTCTCGGCTCAACTGGTTCTATCGGCACCCAAACGCTCGATATTGTGGAGCATCATCCCGATAAGTTTCGCCTGGTGGGCATCGCTGCGGGTAGTAACGTGGCGCTGTTGGCCGCGCAAGTGATGCAGTTTAAGCCTGAGATTGTCGCCATTTGTGATGAGCGCAAGCTACCTGAGCTAAAAGCGGCCATTGCGTCGCTCGATCCGCAGCCGATTGTATTAGCGGGCGAAGATAGCATTGCCGAAGTTGCCCGCTACGGAGATGCTGAAGCGGTAGTCACGGGCATTGTGGGCTGCGCTGGGCTGCTACCAACCCTGGCGGCAATTGAAGCCGGTAAAGACATTGCCCTAGCCAACAAGGAAACGCTGATTGCGGGTGGCCCGGTCGTATTGCCCATGGCTAAAAAACATGGCGTTAAGCTGCTGCCTGCCGATTCTGAGCATTCGGCTATTTTTCAATGTCTGCAAGGTGTCCCTGACAAGGGCCTCCGCCGCATTTTGCTCACGGCCTCAGGCGGAGCGTTTCGTGACTGGCCGGTGGAAGATTTGCCCAAGGTCACCATGGCCGACGCGATTAAGCACCCTAACTGGTCGATGGGTCGAAAAATTACGGTAGACTCAGCAACCTTGATGAACAAGGGCTTAGAGGTGATTGAAGCGCATTATCTGTTCGGGATGGACTATGACCATATTGATATTGTCATCCATCCGCAAAGCATTATTCACTCACTTATTGAGCTGCAAGATACTTCTATGCTGGCGCAGCTGGGCTGGCCCGATATGCGCTTGCCGCTGCTATATGCCCTTTCGTGGCCTGAGCGCATCTACACCGACTGGCAACCGTTAGACCTAGTGAAATCGGGCGATTTAACCTTTCGTGAGCCCGACCATGCAAAGTATCCCTGTATGGATTTAGCCTACGCCGCAGGTCGAGCAGGGGGCACCATGACAGCTGTGCTCAATGCGGCGAATGAGCAGGCAGTGGCGCTGTTTTTAGAAGAAAAAATTCATTATTTAGAGATTCCAAAAGTGATTGAAAAGGTGTGCGATCGCCATCGCTCTGATCTCAACACGGCTCCCAACCTAGACGATATCCTCGCTGTTGATAGCTGGGCTCGCACTGCCGTGAGCGAAGCTGCCGCTAACCTGACTGCGGTTATTGCCGGTTAGGAATGCCAGTTAGGAATGCCAGTTAGGAATGCCAGTTAGGAAACGGTCGGCGCAGCGCTGATGTACACTATGGCGTTGGCTACTTAGCTCAATGCATTCGTTCAATGCACCCGTTCATACAATGGAACTAGCACTCACCCTTGGCGCAGTTGCGATCGCCGCCCTCGTATTTTTTTGGCTCCTCAATGTTGTCAAAACCACGCTTAAAACCGCCTTCTTGGTGGCCTTTTTTCTGATAGGTCTTTGGCTGGCCTTCGGGGTTGGCCCGACCGATGTTTGGAATATTATTCGCAGCTGGCTCCCTGACTTTTTCTTTCCAGAAAGCACCTGAAAAGCACTTGAAAAGCACTTGATAGGACGGAGCATTCACCGTTTTGGTTATGTATGCTATGGCTTGCTGGGTCTGTAGGGCTATTCACTCAATGCCTTCTGAAATGTCCGTTCGTAACATCACGGAGATTTTCACGGAGATTTATACATGCTTTGTAGCGCCCATCCGAAGCTCTACGAGCATCCCCCAAAAGTATGAAGTAGATGTAAACTGTGAGCTATATAGTAAGCAGTTTTTGGGGCACATTATGAAGCGTAGACCTCGCTTAAGTAATGGCTTCGTAATAATGAAAAAACTTGCCACCCAACTAGGCATCGCAACGATCTCCACCCTTTCTCTGTTGGGTATGGCGGCCCAGGCAGAAGCTGCTGCGCTCAGAGGTGATTTGTTAACAACGTTCTCTAGCTTTGTACAAGCAGAAGGCGTTGCCTTTGATGAAATTGCGCTACCTAAGCTGGATGCAGCAAGCCTTTTTTGGGATGGCTCAACCAATCATGTGGAAGTTTTCTTTATTGACGAAGGCGCTAGGTTTAAAAACCAGCTACTCTTTAGCGCTAACAACAGCCCGCTAGAGACGATTTTTGACAATGTATCCTCTCAGCACAGTACGTTTAGCGAATCTGACGGCGTGCTAGCCCTGGGCGAAGGTCGAAAACTCAGCCCCTTTTCTGGGCCGACGCAACTCTCTTTCTTTATTCGCTCCGACGGCTTCAATGGCGGCACCGACCTCTACGGCGCTGACGCTGACACCAGCTCTACTGTGGCAGGCCAAACGGTTAACCCCGACGGTCTTACACACCTGATTGCCTATGAATATTTTGACGAAGTAGAGCAAGAGCACTACACCATTATTGGTTTTGAAGACCTCTATGGGGCGCTAAATGCAACTGGCGGTAGAAACCAGGAATCAGACAGAGATTTTAATGATGTTCTCTTTGCTGTAAGGGGGCTGTCTCAACAAAGTTCTACCGATATTCCTGAGCCCTCAGCGCTGATGGGCTTGATGGGTGTTGCTGCACTAGGGCTTAAGTGGTTAAAGCGATGAGTGCAAGGCATTGAAGGGATCAGCGTCCTTGGGTCGGCTGGTAGCTTTGTGTCACCCGTCCAAAGCAGCGTAGCAACGCGTGATAGCTGGCACTCACAGGCTCACTCAAATCAGTGAGTGAATCTATGCCAATACCATTACGCCCTTTGTCTTTGCCTGAACTGTGGATGTAGCGCCCGTCGCCAATGTACAGCGCCACATGCGTTGTGCGCTTAGGCGTGCCAAAAAAGACCAGGTCACCTGACTGTAGCTCGGATTGCTCAATATGCTCGGTAAAGTCTTCTTGCTGGTAGGAGTCGCGAGGCAGCAAAATGCCTGCTGCGGCAAAGGCCGATTGTACGAGTCCTGAGCAGTCGTAATGCGGAGGCACCGCGCCGCCCCATTGATACTGGTTGGGGACAGCCATGGCGGTATGGGCAAAGGCTATTACTTGGGGTAGCCGGGCCTGAATTTGGGGCCGCGTCAGAATGGGTGCTTCAAAGATCTGGCTCGTGGGGGTTAGTTCGCTTACGGCGGTGGCTGTAATCCAGCCTAGGTAGTCGTCTTTACATATACGGACGCGAATTGCCTCCTGGCGCTTGGCGATTTCTAAAACATGTAGCTGGTGGCCTGCATCTGCTTGGGTGACAAGACCCTGACATAGAGATGTGCTGTATAGGTTAATGGGGCGATCGCACTGATAGGTCTGATGAGAACCGTGATAGATATCGTCCTGCAATGTCTCTAACGTCACCATGGTTTGCGCACTTCCTTCCGGTAAAATTGGCCAGTAACATTAGCCGGTAACATGGCCAGCAAAATCGGCAACATCGCCTAATAGATAAGTCACCATACCGCAACCTATCCTGTAGACCAAGTATTCAGTCATCTACCTGGATATTTCGTCGGTATCTCGCCGGTATTTTGCCGGTATATTGCCGGTATTTCCCTAACATTTCTCTGCGGCTGCCCCTATGAACGCACACCCAGAAACGGTAGGCTTGTATACATAATTCGCCTCACTCCCGTCCCGTAACCCGATCAACTTGCTATGACGACGACTCTTTCTACTCACTTCCCTGCTATCGACAACACCCATCTAAAATCATTCGCCAAGCTGGATATTCCTGCTCGCCTGCTACTCGGCCCTGGCCCTTCTAATGCAGACCCAGCGGTACTAGCCGCCATGGATCGTCAGCCCATTGGCCATTTAGACAAAGCTTATCTACAGCTAATGGACGAAGTGCAGGAACTCATGCGCTATGCATGGCAAACTGATAACCGCCTGACCTTGCCCGTGAGCGGTACTGGATCAGCTGCGATGGAAGCGACGCTGGCCAACACTATTGAGCCCGGTGACAAAGTGCTGGTGTGCGTAAACGGCTACTTTGGCCATCGTTTGATGGATATGGCTGGTCGTTATGGCGCTGAGGTGGTGAGTATTCATCGCCCTTGGGGTGAAGTGTTTAACACTAGCGAAATTCGCGCTGCCCTAGAAACTCATCGTCCGGCGATTATGGCGATTGTCCATGCCGAAACTTCTACCGGCGTATGCCAGCCGATGGACGGAATTGGCGACCTATGTCGTGAGTACGAGTGTTTGCTTGTTCTTGATACGGTGACGAGCTTGGGTGGTGTGCCCTTGTTTTTAGACAAGTGGGGCGTGGATTTGGCCTATAGCTGTAGCCAAAAAGGCCTGAGCTGCCCGCCCGGAAGCTCGCCTTTTACCATGAATGAAAGAGCCCTTACTAAGCTCAGCAATCGCCGTGGCAAGGTAGCCAACTGGTATTTGGATATGTCTTTGCTGAACAACTACTGGGGGCAAGGTCGCACCTACCACCACACCGCGCCTGTGAATATGACCTACGCGATTCGCGAAGCCCTCCGCCTGCTCTCCGAAGAAGGCTTAGAGGCACGCTGGCAGCGCCATCAGGAAGCGGCTGAGCATTTATATGCTGGCCTCGAAGAGATGGGGCTAACTTGTCATGTTCCCCGTGAGTATCGCCTGCATACGCTGACGACTGTTCGTATTCCCGAAGGTGTTGATGGCAAGGCGGTGACGGCCAAGCTCATTGACGATCACAATATGGAACTTGGGGGCGGCTTGGGTGATTTGGCTGGTCGGGTATGGCGCGTCGGATTGATGGGCTACAACGCTCGTAAGGAAAATGTAGATAAGTTTTTGAGTGCTTTGAAACAGGTGTTGACTGAGCTGAAGTAGCTAGCTGTTAGGGTTTAGGCCACTGAATAGCACTTAGAAGAACGCTTGGAATAACGCTTGCATTTTTGTGCTTTAAAACCCTTGTAGGAACTGATGTTTCTACAAGGGTTTTTGGGTTTTGGACTGAGGTTTTTTGACTGAGGTTTTTTGACTGAGGTTTTTGACTGAAGTTTTTTTGATTATGCGATCGCCCGATCCCTTTGCCGAATCGGGCTCTCAATTCCCCAGTATTCAGCCGCATCAGAGGCTACCATCGTCAGCCATTTTTCATCGCCTAAGGGCAGCATCTCTGGCGGCGCGGTGGGGGTATGACCCAAGGCTTTAAGCAGCTGTGCGGCGATCGCTCTCGCGAGCGGTGGCGGCACCGAATTTCCGACCTGCCGTGCGCCATGCCACTTGGTGCTGTGAAAGCGAAACCAGTCAGGAAAGCCATGCAGTCGGGCCATTTCGCGAACGGTGACACAGCGAGCGTAGCGATAGTGAATGGGGCGAGGGCTGGTGAAGGAGCCTCTGGCTGAGTCGGTACCGGCGCGCAGGGTGGTGGAAAGGCCATCGGCAGCGAGGCGATAGAAGTGGGAGATGGGTTCTCGGGTGCCGGGGGGCGTGTTGGCGAAGCGATCGCGCGATCGCTGCGAATGATTGGTCCGAATGCTGTTGGTGAGTATCTTTTCATTCCAACGCCGATGGTAGCCATAATGCCAGCCCTGATCGGCCAAACAACGCGATTGTTGGGCGTAGTCACTGAGCTTTTTGGGGCGACGCACGCGGGTTGCATCTACGGTCAGCAGCGCTTCAAACCGTTCCGCATCGGGTAAATCATCTAGTGCTTCCTGGCAGGTTACCTGATAGGACACAGGGGGCGGATAACTTGGCAAGCGCGATGATTGTTTGGCCCCAATGAGGAACAGACGCTCTCGATTTTGAGGAATGCCGTAGTGGCCAGCATTGAGGATTTGCCAGGGATGGACTAGGTGGTAACCAATGGCCGCTATCTGGGTCACAATGGCATCTAGCACAGGCCGATGGTGGCCCAGGGTGAGTCCTTTGACATTTTCAAAGACAAAATAGCTGGGCTGTAGCTCATGGACGATGCGAAAAAATTCTTGGACGAGGGCATTGCGAGGGTCAGTGGGCGATCGCCTACCCATCACCGAAAACCCTTGACAGGGGGCGCCGCCAATGACGGCTGTAATGGGCTGTTGGGCTGAAATCTGCGCCGCCTGACGAATCTGCTGACCCGTCATTGCCGCCACCGAGCAAGGCATCACATTGCATCGCGCAAAATTAAACTGGTGAACGGCTGCATGAACCGGGTCTAGCTCTATGGCAACGGGGATATCAAAGCCTGCTTGCTCAAAACCCAAGCTCAGGCCGCCCGCTCCAGCAAACAGATCTATGGCAATCGGTCTGCGGTTGGGCAGGTGTTGGGTTTGGCGATTGGGTTTGGCGATTGGATTTGGCATGGGCCGCATGGTTCATGGGCCTTACTTTACTGTATATTCTTGAGTGCGAAAATTAAAAGACTCTTGATAAAGGGCTGTTTGCTTAAGGGCGATCGCCTACTGGCACAGGCGCATGGGGCGGACAAGGCACCACAATATAGCCATGCTGATAGTCTCCCATTACCCAATTTCGTTTCTCTCCCCAATACCACCAGTAAGCGCCGATGTAGGCACACAGCAAGCTATCTAGCTGATCTTCTACTGCTTTCATCGCTTTCCCAGCTGTTGGAATAGTTGGCAACGCTGTCACGACTAACGGCGGTTCATGCTGGGGTAGTTCGGTCAAAATATACGTTCTGAGCCGGTTCAGTTCACTGACTTTGTCGGCTAAGCGGCCTCTTTTATATTTCAATATTCGCGAGAGTTTAAACAGCTGAATTGTGGCAGGATGCGGAAAAACTTCTACCTGATATCGCCCCAGCTGACGCGGCTGTATGGTTGGCGCATGAACAAACCCCTGAGTTTCTAGATCGCGAGCGAACTGTATCAGCCCAGCGGCAAAAGGTCTGCTCAGGTTAGCCGGATGACAGCCTGCATGATACTTTCTAAAATGCTGATGGATGAGCCGTTCGGGCAGCCGCATTCCTGTTTTGTTTGGAATGAGCGTAGGGGCATCTACTGCGATTATCGCTGGGCTTGGAGAGGGTGCGATCGCTGCTAGCCAATCCAAAACTTCGGGGAAAGACGCTTTACGATCTAGCGATCGCAACACCAGTGATTCTCCCTCTAGCGCCAGGCAGCATAACCCGCTCGGCCCCGATATCCAGCCCAAATCTACGCCTATGAATTTCACTAAAGACTTGCCTGCTCTCCACAGAAATACACTTCACTACAATACGCGCTCTGCGCTTTAGGCATAGCTTCCAACATCAGCTTCCAACATCAGCGCCAAACATCAGCTTCGAGAAAAGCGCTCAACACCTGAACCCAGACACGAAGACTGCTGTACAGTAAGCATGGCTAATTTGAGTTAAAACATGCAAGCGCTCACCCTCACCCGCCCTGATGACTGGCATCTCCATCTACGCGACGGCGCAGCCCTAAAAGCGGTTTTGCCTCATACGGTGCGCCAATTTGCGCGTGCCATTATCATGCCAAACTTGAAGCCGCCAGTTCGCACGGTAGCCGATGCGGCGGCCTATCGCGATCGCATCCTTGCCGCCATCCCCACAGGCCAATCGTTTGAGCCCTTGATGACGCTTTACCTAACCGACAACACCACCCCCGATGAGATTATCGCGGCCAAAGCTACTCAGTTTGTTAAAGCGGTTAAGTACTATCCAGCGGGCGCAACCACGAATTCAGAATCTGGCGTAACCGACATTCAAAAGTGCGATCGCGTTTTTGAAGCGATGCAGCAGGTTGACATGCCCTTGCTACTGCATGGAGAAGTAACCGACAAACATGTCGATATATTTGATCGTGAAAAAGCGTTTATTGAGCAACACTTAATTCCTCTTAAGCAGCGATTCCCCAATCTACGCATTGTGTTGGAGCACATCACCACCTCAGACGCAGTACAGTTTGTTGTATCTGCTGACAATGTCGCCGCCACAATTACACCACAACATTTGTTATTCAACCGCAACAGCCTATTTCAAGGGGGCATCAATCCCCATTTTTATTGCCTGCCAATTTTAAAACGTGAGCAGCATCGCCAGGCCATTTTGCAAGCAGCCACATCCGGCAATCCTAAGTTTTTTCTGGGCACCGATAGCGCCCCTCATCCCCGCAACGGTAAAGAAACCTCCTGTGGCTGTGCGGGTTGTTTTTCGGCTTTACATGCCCTAGAGCTGTATGCAGAAGCGTTTGAAAGTGTTGATGCACTGGATAAACTAGAGGCTTTTGCGAGCTTTTATGGGCCAGACTTTTATCAACTCCCGCGTAATTTTGAACAAATTACACTGATAAAATCGACCTGGCAGGTTCCTCACGAGTTGCCCTTTCCTGAATCTGGGCTGGTGCCTTTAAGAGCAGGTCAGGAGATGACATGGCAAATGGCTTAACGGATTGGGCCTTGCACATAATTTTCTCAATAACTCTTCAATAATTACTCTTCAATAATTATTCTTCAACAATTATTTTTCAACAATAACTCTTCAAAATACCTAGTTTGTTTGGCCTAAAGTTGGGTGCTAAACAAAGCAAATTATCTAACAGACGAGTTGATCGAGAGTGCAAGATTAAGGCTCGTAAAAACTGAGTCAGATGCTCTCTAGCGCTCTGCACCACCACGGGTTAGACGTGATTGCTATGCCCAATGGGAATAATTAAACGAATAGGTACAATTCTTGACCAGATAGATGTGACTAAAATTCTCATGCAAATGTCAATAACTTTTTTTCAAAAAAAGCTGCAAACTTGTGCCCAATGCTTATCAATTGCCAAGTGGCAGTATGTTTACTACACGCTAGCAGTCTTTAATCTACTCACTGTCTCAAGCGGTCTGTACCTCAGCCACCAGATCATGCATATTTATACTCAGTCTATTGATGTGAACCATCGGTGGGCTACGCGACTGGCAACCTATTCTGACCTAGGTCAACTTGTCGCTGCACTCAATGCCCCTGGAAATGATATTTTCGATTCTAAGGATGTCGGGCTGGAGTCCAGAAGATTAGCATCTGCCCAAGCTATTTTTCAAAGGGACTTGAACATCGTTAGACAAGAACTACAAACTCAGGTCGATTCAACACAGGCCATCCAATTGCTCCAAGACTTGGATACGGTGGAAATAGAAACGGCAAAAATGGTCGCTGAAGCCAAACTCATTTTCTCTTACTTTCGCCAGAATCAGCCGGAAATGGCTGGCAGACGCATGGCAACGATGGATCGTAACTATAATCAAGTCAATGAAGCACTGGCGATATCTCAACAGAATGTTCTTCAGATTCAGCAAAATCTCTTGGATGAACAAAACGTAGCCGCCAATTCGTTTCGACGGTATGAGTTTATGATCGCAGGCGCAATGCTCCTGCTGATTGGAGGCGTAACATTGTATGGGCATCAACTCGCCCAAAAGATGAAATCAGATGCCCAAGAGAAAGAACAGTTAATTGCTGAACTCCAGCAATCTGAAGCTCTTTTAAAGGAGAAAACTCAGCAGGTGCAAGCGACTCTGGAGAATCTCCAGAAAGCCCAGTTCCAATTGGTGCAAACTGAAAAAATGTCAAGTTTGGGAGAGCTTGTAGCTGGCGTTGCTCACGAAATTAATAACCCAGTTAATTTCATTCACGGCAACCTGACTCATGTTCGAGACTATACCGATCAACTACTAGCCTTTATCCAACTTTATCAGACGTACTACCCCAATGCTGTGCCAGAAATTCAAGACAAAGCGGACGAAGCCGACCTGGAGTTTTTACAGGAAGATCTGAGAAAGATCCTAGATTCTATGGAGCTGGGAACCAATCGCATTCGTCAGATTGTGTTGTCGCTGCGGAATTTCTCGCGCATGGATGAAGCTGATTTTAAGTCAGTGGATATTCACGAAGGCATCGACAGCACATTGCTAATTTTGCAGCATCGCCTGAAAGCTCAGTCAGATTACTCAACAATTGCGGTGATTAAGGACTACGGCAATTTGCCTCATGTGGAGTGTTATGCAGGTCAACTCAATCAGGTTTTTATGAATATTTTGTCCAATGCAATTGATGCACTGGAAGAAAATAATACTCAGCGAACCGTGCAGGCGGTCAAAGCCGAACACAGTCAGATTACGATTCGCACATCAGTGATTGACGCTCAATGGGTGGAAATTGCGATCGCCGACAACGGAGCCGGTATTCCTGAGCAGATTCAGCAACGCATCTTTGATCCCTTTTTTACAACCAAGCCTGTTGGAAAGGGAACAGGTTTGGGTATGTCCATTAGTTACCAAATCATCACGGAAAAACATGGGGGTAAGATTAAGTGTTTTTCTATGTTCGGTCAAGGAACTGAGTTTGTGATTCAGATTCCCATCCGACAACAAATTTGTGAAACTGTCTAACGTTGCCCATCACCCGCCGCCAGTACCTCTCGTACTCAACGAAAAAGCTCTAAACAGTCGGGTGCAAGCGGATTATTAGACCTCTGACACCAACGGCAAACGGCGAATACGAATACGGCTTGGCTCAACTGTAATGGCTGATCCTTGCTCTAAATCATCCTCGCACTCAGCAATGACTGTCATTAAAAGGTTTGTGAGTGCTTGGGCGCGTAATCTTTCAATCCGAATCCGAATGACTGAAGGAGTGGTTGCTACAGCAAGCGCTAGGAGTGCATGAAAATCTGCATCAAGAGTCACAACCATACGCTCCTCGTCTCTGGCTCGCTGGATGATGTCTGCATCTTCAGCTTCAGACATTCCAACTTCACCCACATGAATCGCGTCGATATCTGCATCTCGTAACAACGCTGCCGCAGAGAGTGGCAATCCCTGATCAAGCAACAGTTTCATAGCGATTAGAAAGCTCAATGATGCGATCATCCAAATACGAGGAGGCGAAAATTAGGGCTTGCCGGATATCTTCATCCTCCAGTTGTGGAAACTCTTGATGTAATTCTTCTCGATCAGGATAAGTTGCGAGTAGCTCAATCACCCGACGAACCGTAAGGCGAAGGTTGCGAATGCAGGGCTGTCCATTCATCCGGTTTGGATTGCTCGTAATACGATCGAGTTTCATCAGAGTACGTCCAACGTTTCATTATCATCTTAACCTTCAATTAGGATAAGCCATACCTGCAATACAGGCTCCACATATCCATTCTCCATCGTCATATAGCCCGTCTCCCATGCTGTCTTTGTGCCCGCAACTAGAACAAGTCAGTAACATCGGTTGCGGAGCTTTTTTCTTCTGGTCAAGGTAAGAAGTGGGAGGATGACGCAATGTGGGAGGAACTGCAAACTTGCCACAATTTGAACACCACTGACCGCCATTGTGTTCAATGGTCTGCGTGGTTTTACATTTGGGACATAGGTTGGACATAGTGGCTCACTTATCTCTGTACAGCTACTTAACAGAGTTACTATTTCTGCAAGATGTCTAACGACCAAGTTGAGCGGCGATCTACCAACGTTAAACGAAGCAGGCATCTTCTGTCCGCCGCTCCAATGACTTGTTATCTCGCTGGCACTATTTCAACCTTTTATGACTAGGCTCGCTTTTGGATTCGTTCTTGAAGACGCTCAACTATATCTGCACTCAATTCTGCTTCTGGATCAGTTTTCTCGCGTGTCGCTAAAACGGACTTAATTTCAGACGGCGAAGCTTGTCCTAACTGCGTGATCAATGATTGAAATGCTTGCTGTTGCTGCGCAACTTTCGCCTCGGGAACAGCTTGAATTCCATACGCCAGAGCTGCCTGACGAGTCAATGCATAAACGATGTACTGATTCAGGGATACACCTTCACCTTCAGCGAGTTGAGTAAGCTGTTGATGCAAGGTTTCAGGTAATCGTAAGGTTAATCGGCTCATGACTTTTCTCCTGATGCTAATATGCTCACAAACTCTACAGGCGTTAGAACTCGCAACCCCAACGACTCTTTTGCACTCCGAAAATCTCGAATATTAGATGTAACCACGATCGCACCTGCATTCATCGCACAATCGATCACCAGATCGTCACCCGCATCTGGGGAAGTTGGTCGCCACGAGAAATAAATATTTGTGTATTGAGCAACATTCAGGAGTTGTCCCAATACAGGTTGCAGCTTACTCCAGCGTTCTTCTGAGAGCTTTCGAGACAGCACATCGTCATATTCATAGGCAAGCGCATTGGAGACACAAACCATCATCAGCCCAGCCAACCAAGCATCAATAATCAGACCTGAAGCCCCGCCTTGCTTGGTCAGACCTTCAAACACAACGTTAGTATCAATCACAATCCGAAGTAAAGGCAAACCAGACATGACACCACTATAGCACCATAAGCAGTGTCGAGCTAAGGGCTTGCCATAGTACTTTGGAAGACTGACAGATAGCTTTGAAAGAACACCCTAACACTTGAAACGAAGCGAGATAACGGCGAGCGTCACCGGCGGCAGATAGCATTGAAGCGAAGCCAAGGTTAGCCGTCCGTCCGGTGCACGTAAGGGTTAGCTGGCACTTCAGTCAGGTTGACGATCCGCGCTTATGGATTCCTTGAATGTACGCAATGTGTACCGTCTGTAAGCGATGGATAAATTCACCTAGACGAGTCAATGGTAGCTCTGTTGAAAAGAACTCATTGGTACGGCTATTCTCATCCATGAAAATAACAGCGTCGTTTGGTCGAAACGAGACACGTGCGTGAGCTACTGCGTTACGAACATGCCTTAGATAATTCGTTGTAGGATTGTCCGAGCGATAATTGGTCGTCGTGTTCTGGGTGTGGTTGCGCAAGAAGTCATTGATGGCATCGTATTCCCTTGCATGTGCGTTCTGAACGATCTCCCGTGGCAGGACGAGCATGGCATACAATGCAATCACGGTGCATCCTTGATTATCCACGCCAATTGATTGAAGCTGCTCTTTGATCCACGGCGCTCCAAACATCATTCCCTCAAAATACGCCGAGCTAAGCAAGTTGTTGTTCTTAAGCTCGACGAGCAGGGAAATGGTGATGTAGCTCTGAAGGATAAGATTGTCTTCTTGCGTTAACTCCATTGACATCTTTCAAATTGTTCTTGCTGGCTAACTATTTATTAGAGGGAAACTTTCCACCTAATCATCTGATATCAGGTGATTAGGTGGAAAGACTCAGTATAATCATCCCTCCGCTTTCGATTTAGCGACGTTTAGACTTTTTTACATTCAAGTACTAATCTTTACTCAATGGAACCGTCTCAGCCTCGTCCTCAGAAACTGCTCGATCAGGTTCGCGAGGTCATCCGCCTCAAACACTACTCCTACCGAACAGAAGAAACCTACGTCCAATGGATTCGTCGCTATATTCTGTTTCATAACAAGCACCATCCCAAAGATATGGGGGTTCCAGAAATTGAAGCGTTTTTGACCCATTTGGCGGTGCCGCAGCCAGTCGCGGCCAGAACTCAAAATCAGGCGTTCAGCGCATTCCTTTTCTGGTATAGGCAGGTTTTATGCCAACCCTTAGAAGGCATAGATAGAGGCTTTCGGGCTAAGCGATCGCACAAACTACTAACTATACTGATACTGGCAAGTGCGACTGCTTCAATTCGGTTTAAGTATTAGAGTGGCCATTATCAGATTGGCCATCGTTAGGTTTGCAAAAAGATTTTGCCTATGAAACTCACACAGCTTAACCCTAGCAGCTTTAGTTAAGGAATTGCTAACTTACAAAGCCATCGCCTAGTAAGGCTTTGAAGGCTGCGCCCCAAGGCTTTAGGTGATTTTGTAAAGAAAAGATGGGCGATACGGGGCTCAAACCTGTAACTTCCGTGTGTTTTGAGGTTTTAGTTTTTGTGATTTTGGTCTTTACCCCAAACTGTACCCCAAAACGTAACTTAGCGACTAACTTGACCAAAACCCTTGTTACACCAACGGATTCAGCCGACCGAATCAGGTGTAAAATGCTAGAAAAATGACTCATTACCCACAATGACCAACAGCAGTCCAACAGCACATCTGCATTTAGTTGATCTGACTAAGGAAAAGAAAGAACGTCCTGGGTGGTCACTTACGTTTGGGACATCCTGTGCGGAAGCTGCTGCTATTTGCCTTGAAGACCAGGGGCATCAAACCAAAGCTGTGCTCCAAATTGACGGCATGAGGGCTTGTGCTGTTAATCTTGAGTGGAATGCCACCGATGACACCATGAGACGATTTAACGCAGATCAGGAGGTCGCTACCGAGTACGGAGCTTATGGGATTGCGGCGTTGATCATGCCTTACCTAACTAATCTCACCATCATTGAGCGCTCCATAAAAGGCAAAGGTTTTGGCTTCGATTTTTGGCTAGGTGATACTCACAACAATGAGGGCGTATTTCAACGTAAAGCCCGCCTAGAGGTATCAGGCATTCGGCGGGGAGCGGAAGCCACCATTCAATCTAGAGTTAAGATAAAGCTGAAGCAGATCGATCCTTCAGATGCAGTAGCACCGGGCTATGTCTCTGTGGTTGAGTTTGGCACACCTAAGGTATGTATAGTCAAAAAATGCAGAACGTAGAAACCCTTCATCGAGCAGCTATGGAGTTTGTAGATCAAGCAGTACTGGCTCGTCAGGAGGGTGATGTGGCTAGGGTTGCTGAGCTAGCACAGGCTGCGTTTGGGAAAGAACGAGCGGCGGCTGATTTGGTTGCGGACAGGTTAGATCTTGAACCCACTCGTTCTGTACTACATCGGAGTGCGGCCACGCTTGCCGTTGAGTGTGGCCAATTACGTGATGCAGAAAGATTAATTGGTCGGGCGTTAGCCGGTAATCCACCTGATGACATTGCAAATGAACTGCGCGACCTATTACTCACGGAAGTCTACTCTCAGCGTCAGGCTATTGGTCTATAGAGCCCACGTTAAATCTTTCGACGAGTACGTCATCCTGGTAAGTGACGTCAAATCTAAGAAGAATGAGCTAAGTAAGCGGCTTTCATACAATGCTTGAGATCTTAAATGGGCTCTATTCTCCTAACCCAACGATGCTAGGAAAGTTCAAGGTGCTAGGCCGCAATTCCTTTTGCTGTCCACCGTCGTACATCAGCAGATGTGAGGTTTGCTGACGGTTTGGGTGGCGTCGCCGCTAGCCGATCTGGCGATCTATGCGGATGAACTGGCGATCTGTGTAGATGAATTGGCGATCTGTGTAGATGAATTGGCGATCTGTGCAGATGAATTGGCGATCTGTGTAGATGAATTGGCGATCTGTGCAGACAAACTGGCGATCTGTGCAGACAAACTGGCGATTTGCCTGCATGATTTGGCAATTTACGCGGATGGCCAGCACTCATTGCTTCATAAGCCTTTAAGGGCTTTGCTTCAATGATTTCAGCAGATGCTGTAAAGATGGGCGATACGGGGTTCGAACCTGTGACCTCTTCCGTGTGAAGGAAGCGCGCTACCACTGTGCTAATCGCCCTTGGCATTAAACTTTAGCATGTTCACTAGCGGATGAGCCATCGCGTTCTATTGCATCGGTTCGTTCCAAAGGTTGCTAGACTCCCGAATACTCGCAAAGTCACCATTGCCCAAAATTAAATGGTCAAGCAGGGGAATACCCAGTAAGTGTGCGCCTTTTAATAGCTGACGAGTAAGGGCAATATCTTCTACGCTGGCCTCCAAACTGCCCGATGGATGATTGTGCGCGACAATCATTCGCGTTGCGCCACGCTTAATAACCTCCCGGAAGATATCGCGAGGATGCGCCAGTGTTTCGGTGGCAGAGCCAATGGTAATCACTTTAGATCCAATCATTCGGTGCTTAACATCTAACAACAGCACGGCGAAACGTTCCTGCGTTTGCCACATCAGTTCATGCCCTAGCGCCGCTGCGGCTACAGCCGGATCATCTATCACCGTGAGCAAGGGCGGCTGGCTTTGCGAAACCCGTTTGCCTAGCTCTAGCGCTGCCAAAATAGTGGCTGCTTTGGCAGGCCCTATGCCTGAAATGTTCATTAGCTCCTCGGCGGTTATATCGCGTAGGGCCGGTAGCCCATCTTGATTGGGCTGGTTTTGACCAAGCTGCTGTAATAAATGAACGCCTAACCCAACTGCCGACAGCTTTCCGGGGCCTTGTCCTGTGCCGAGTAAAATGGCTACTAGCTCTGCTGCCGAAAGTCGCTTGGCCCCATGTTCGAGCAACCGTTCGCGGGGTCTTTCGGTGGTGGGCATGTCAACGACCCGCAGGCTGTAAGTCATGGAATGATCAGTTAAGGACTACTGTTTCAGTGAGCCCGAAAAACTAGCTGAATCATCGACCTTAAATTCAGTGACTGAACAACTGACTAAACAACTGACTAAACACTGACTAAACGACTGACCAAAATGCACGGCTAGGGCCGTAAGCTATACAAACCTAAGCCCGATAATGTTTCAAGTAACTTTTCAAATAACTTTTCAAATATATGTCTGCCGAACTCTCGCCCGCCGAACTTACTGCCCAGCTTCAGTCTATTCGTAAGCAACTGATCGCAATGAGTTTGTTGCACCAGCCTGCGGAGCTGTCTGATGCGCAAAAGCAATCTATTCGGGAGGCGCTGCTGTGGCTTAATGACAATAGTGAGTATCAAACGCTGGGCATTTGTGCCAGTGATGTGGAAGCGGCAGAGGCTGCGCTAAAAGGCTATGTTGCAGCGCTGAGTCAGCCGATTAATGTGGATGTTCCGGCGCAGGCGGGCGCTGTGTTTTTAAAGTTCAACACGCTTAAAAATGTGTGGTATTTGGATAGCTATAGCGGGGACTCAAGGGGCGTATTGGTGACCTACCATACTTCTGAGCCCGAGCTAGACGATGTGAATGGAACCTATGGGCCATTTCCCTTAGATCTGTTCTCTTAAACGTTTTTTCAATCAGAGCAGGCTGGTTGAAGAATGGAGGTAAAGCGTTTAGGTGGTGACTAGCCCATTTTCTAAGGCGTAGCGAACGAGTTCAGTTCGGCTGTTGGTGCCTGTTTTGCCAAATAGGCGGCTGACGTATTTTTCGACATTGCGAACGGTGGTGCCGAGGCGGCTGGCGATTTCTTTGTTCATTAAGCCTTCGGCAACTAAGTCGAGTACGTCTTGCTCACGGGGTGTGAAGTCAATGCGGATGCCGCTGTTGTTTTGCTTGATCATGCTGCCGCGCTGGGTGAGCAAGGCTTTGATTTCTTCAATTTGCCTGGCCATAGTGGCCATGTCGGGTGTGCCCGAAGGCTCGGGAGATTGCGCGGCACGGCGGTCGATTAGGCTGTTGAGGATGGCGACGAGTTCTTCGGGGTCAAACGGTTTGGCGAGGTAGGCGTCGGCTCCGGCTTTGTAGCCTTGGATGCGATCGCTCGTCATTCCCCGTGCGGTTAAAAACACCACTGGCAACCCCTGAAACCGAACGTCCTCACGCACCTGCTTTAAGAACTGGTAGCCATCGACCTGCGGCATCATAATGTCGGAAATCAGCACGTTAGGCGTGTCTTGCTGCAATAGATCCCAGCCCTCAGCTGCATTGCTAGCGACCCTCACCTGAAAATTGCTGTCCTCCAAATAAGCCTGCACCGACTCGCGAAGACCGGGTTCATCATCAACAAGAAGGACTTTACTGGGAGTATCTACCATAGGTTTAAGCGGTGAGCTGATCAAAAAAGGTGAGTCTATTACTTACGTGTCAATAATACCGCTATGCTTGCGATCGCATTGATATCGCATTGATATTTATCACTTCTGATTGCATTCGGCTTCATTCCGGCTCGATCACATCCATTGGGATCACGATGATTTGGATCTGGTGAAAGGCGATTCCTTTAAGAAGCCTGTAGCAAATTGCATTTTAGACCGCAATCTGAGTTACCGTTATAGGCCCCGTACGGCAGTGTATATCAGCAATGCAGCCGAGAAAATCTGGATTGACCCATATCTCCAAAATCAAAAATACATTTTAATATTAAAAAATCTACTAAACTCCCATCGGAATACCGGGGATTATGGCAAAATTACTTGAGAAGTTTTCACAACCCCTACATTAGGAAATCGAAAAGGTAACTGTAAACATGGCACTTCAACTAGGCGATACCGCTCCAGACTTTACTCAAAAGTCCTCCATGGGCGACATTAATTTTCACGAGTGGGCAGGCGATAGCTGGGTAGTGCTTTTTTCTCACCCTGCTGACTACACCCCCGTTTGCACCACTGAGCTAGGCTTAGTCGCCTCCCTGCAAGACGAATTCAAAAAGCGCAACGTTAAAACCATCGCACTCAGCGTAGATGGCGTAGAGTCTCACCAGGGCTGGATCAAGGACATTGACGAAACTCAAAGCACTACCGTCAACTACCCCATTTTGGCTGATGACGACAAAAAGGTGGCAACGCTATACGGAATGCTGCACCCTGAGTCCAGCACTGGTAACACGCTGACTGTGCGTTCGGTATTTGTAATCGACCCCAACCAAAAAATCCGGTTGACCATCACTTACCCTGCTAGCACCGGTCGCAACTTTGACGAGCTTTTGCGCGTTATTGACTCCTTGCAGCTCACTGACTATCACAAGGTTGCAACCCCCGGCAACTGGAAAGATGGCGATGACTGCGTTGTCGTGCCTTCTATTTCTACCGAAGATGCGAAGAAGCAGTTTCCTAAGGGCGTGACTGAAGTTAAGCCTTATTTGCGGATGACGCCTCAGCCCAACAAGTAGGTTTGGGAACAAGCTGGCCTGTAATAAGTTTGGCTATCAACCGGCATTCTGCTTGAACACAATGCCTTAAAGAAAGAATGCGCTGCAAGCTTAAAACCTGTAGCGCATTTTGTTTAAGCTTTAAAGCACATTTTCTCTATCTGTCTTTACCGCTGTTTTTACATCTGTCTTTACAGCTGTTTTTACACCTGTTTTTACGGCTGTCTTCACTTCATTCTTGGTTCGAAGGGCTTGATGCTGTTAGGAAAGCGTTAGTCCTGTGGCAGTTGGTGCGAGTAGCCGGGTGATTTTTCAGCCTGTCGAACGGCTACTTCTTGATGGTGCAGCGTGGTCATGGCCACCTCCCACGGAAAGGTAAACGATTGGAAAGACTCAGGCGAAATTTTGTCTACATCTAGGTCAACCACCACTTGCCGCAAAATAGAAAATAGCGCTTGTCGTAGGGTTTGTAGTTCTTGAAAGGTTTTAGCCTGCTCAACTTGTTCAATTAGCGTCAGGATTTCTAAGTTGTAGTCATCTGCTCGGTTTTTTTGCCTGCCAATAAGCCACAGCCGAAACTGCCATATTCCTGAGAATCCTAAAATACTTAAAGAGAGAACCAAGCCCATCGCCTCGGCATATTCGACCAAAAAGGGCGGATTGTCTTGAGTGTAGTAGGCCTTAGCGCCGGGGTGCAGCGGAAACCCCAAGTTTTGACTGGCTTCGGGTGACTGAATGCTGGCGGCGCGAGGATTGATGGTAATCAGCTCATTGCGATGCTCATAAAGCACCGAGGTAATGGCTTGGATAATTTCAGGCTCAACCGCCTCGTTGGCAACCAGGAGGGCATTCACCGCAATGACCGACAGGTCTTCGGGCGGTACGGGCTGGCTGCCATCGTAGCTGCCTTGAGGAATGACGGTAGACTTCAAGTAGGGCTGATTGAGCTGTAGGGCGCCAATGCGATCAATGGGCACCAGCTCAAACCGAGCGGTTTTAAGTAAGTCACCCACTGCCGGATTGCCCAAGCCGATAATTCTAAAGAGCGCATCGACTTCGCCTTTCATGAGGGCTTCATGCGCGGCGTCAGGGGGGAGAGGCTGCGCGTCAAAGGCGGCTTCTGAAAGGCCGTAATGCTTTGCCAAGGGCCAAAACAGCTCATAGGAACCGCTGCCGACTGGCATGAGGGCAATGCGTTTGCCTGCTAAGTCGTCCATGCTTTGAATGTTGGCTTCTTTGCTCGCAATCAAATGGAACAACTCTGGGTAAAGCAGTGCAATGGCTTTGACCGCTGGCTGGATGGGGGTATCGCTTTGTACGAGGGCGATGTCTACCGCGCCGGTTTGCACGTTGTTCATGTTTTGCCCAGAGCCGGGGGCTTCGAGCACTTCAATTTGAATGTCGGGATGGTGTTTGTGGGTGATTTGTGCGATCGCCTCTCCAAAAGCGTAGTACTCCCCCGTTTTACCACCGGTTGCGAGCTGCACCACATGCACCTGCTGGCGAGATCGTAACAGCAGCACCGCAAAGGTGGCCGCCGCGACAATGCTCAAGCCAATTAAAGACACTTGAAGCGCTCGGCCATCTCTGACAGCATTGCTAATGATCCGCTTCGCCTTTTTATTAATTACCCTCAGCTTTTTCAATCGCCTCACACCCTCACACCCTACGAACCCTCAACGAACCCTCAACCTAACTAAGCCGCCCGCCATGTCCCATGAAAACCCAATGGAATCAGGCTCGGTAGCGCTAACCGGCAAACCGGCTCAGCGATCGCTTGGGCATCAAAAATCCACAGTTCACTTTGCGTCTCATGTGAGTTATACACCACTGCTAACAGCCATCCCCGCTCAGGACTCATCCTATCGGCTACATATAACGGCTCACTGCCGTAATAGCCTTCCCCCAAATCAACCGTTGTTAAAGTGTCTGAGGCATAGTCAAATCGACCCAGGGTGCCAAACCAGTCTTGCCCGGTGGCGGCGCCATCGCGATGCATGATGAGATAGGTCACATTCCACGGCTGCCCCACCTGCGATGCTGGCACCTGCGGAAACTCGCAATGGCGATCTATCACGCATTCATTACTCAGCACCTGCCCCGTTTTCGGATTTATGCGCAGCTGATGCAGTTTGCCATGGGCGACGGTTTTGACCTTTCCGGTCGGTACTTCGCGCAGCACCTGATTGATATGCGTGAAATCATCAAACCGGGCAAAATCTAGCCGCACATTGCCATCTGCATCTACGCAGCCGTTGCCATAGTGCCACTGAAACCAAGGGTCGGTGCGCCCTTGTGAAACAATCTCCAAACTCTCGCGATCAACCACGATGATTTTCGTTCCGCGTTCTGCACGCCACTCAATAGAGTCTGCATAGCTTTGCTGATTGAACAATAGCGGCAACAGATTGATCTTGACAGGTGAAATTAAAAATACGAGATAGGGCCCTGCCATCACAAAGCTATGTACCAACGGCACATCTTTGAGCGGAATCACGGCTTTTTTAATCAGGTGGCAGGCCGCATCGCATCGGTAAATGGCCAAATCACACTGGGCGTTGACTCCAATGTTGTAAATTTCGCCGCTGAGCGGATCTTGCAAAGGATGCGCCGAAAAGGGCTGACCTGACTTAAGCCAGCCTAAAGACTCTTGGCCCAGGGTCTCTAAACTCTCTAAGTTTAGGCTGTGAGGATTGCCGCCTTCCCACAGCGCCAGCAGCTTATCAGGCAATGCCAGCACGGAAGTATTGGCCGAGTTTTTGATGCTTGTGCCCTTGAGGATTTTAGCCATATGCTCCCACAATGGCCCTGGGTAGCGCATTCCATAGTTGCCATACAAAAACTTATGGGCGGCGCTTTCTGCGCGGTAACCGGCTGTTTGTACATAGCGATAGGTGCCTGTGACCTTACCCTCGCCAAAGCCGACTCTCAAAATTGCCCCGTCGCCGTCAAACCAATGGCCAACGGGCTCGCCGCCGCGCGCTAGTCGGCCTGTGCCGTTTTGGTAATAGGCCCCTTGCAGTCCGGCTGGCACCTGCCCCGATAGGATGCGCAAGGGCGTGGTCGGAAATTCTTGCGCGGGCTGTGCTAGCGGTGTGTGCCAAGCTGAAGGAGACTGTTGCGGAAATGGTTGCGGAAATGCTTGAGGAAATGGTTGGGAAGGGGGCGAAACAGCGGTAGCAGACATAAGCTTTGAAGAGGGATTTAAAAAAGTTGTTATCCCCTACGGTATATTAACTTTTCGCTTGCTGGTGACTGACGCTGGTAATGTCAGGGTAAATCCGGTTTCTCCTTTGGGTGTTTGATCCAACCACAGATCGCCCCGGTGCGATCGCGCAATTTCTCTGGATAAGCTCAGTCCCAAGCCAAACCCTTCTCGTTTGCGGTTGCGCGATAGGTCGCCGCGATAGAACCGGTCAAAGAGGCGATCGCGCTCTTCTGGGGGAATATCTCTGGAGGCATTGACCACCGTAATTTTTACGCTGCTCACCTGCCGCCGCCCCACGATCGACAGCCGCCGATGAGGCGACCCTTCGGGCAAGTTGTATTTAATCGCATTGTCGATGAGGTTTTGCAGTAACTGGGTTAGGAGGTCGCGATCGCCCTTCACCAACAGTTTTTTATCCAAATCAACCGTCACCGGCAAATCGGGATCTAGCAGCTCAATATCCTCAATCAGCACTGCCAAAATTTCGGCCATATCGACTTGGGCTTGTCTTACGCTCATCTGGCCCGCATCGGCCAGTGACAGCAGCAGCAGCTTGCGCACAATGGTACTCAGCCGCGATACCTCGTCCATCAGCCGACTCAAGCTTTGCTGCAACTCTGATCCGGGCTTAGCCTGATGCATCACCAGTTCTAGTTCTCCGCGCAGAATCGCCAATGGCGTTTTGAGTTCATGGGCCGCGTCGCCGCTAAAGCGAGAAGACTGCTTAAAGCTACGCTCTAGCCGCGTCAGCATTTGATTGAACACTTCAATGAGTTCAACAAACTCCACATCTGCGCTGCCAGTTGGCACCTGTTGATCGAGCCCGGTAGCGGTTACTTGCTTAATAACATTCGTGAGCTTGTGGACGGGGCGCAAGGCGCTGCCAGCCAGAACCCATGCGCCTGCGGCGATCACCAGCAGCGTAGAGGGAATCGAGACCAAAAATATTTTGCGAATGAGCGCCATTTCTTGATCAATCGTTTGCAGACTGACGGCGATCGCGCCTTTTCCTACCTCAGCGCTGGCAATGCCAATTCGCCAGCTTCCGTTCGGCGTTTGCTGAGTCGATATTTGCGGAACGCCCTGGGCCGGTGCTGAATGACTCGTGGTTGTGGTTTCTGTCGCTTTACTGGCCACAGTGTCAGACATGCTGGAGAAAATTTGGCCCATATCTAGCGTGGTATGCCCCAGTTGCGCCTCACTCACTGAGTAATGCAGGGTTCGGCCTTTGGCATCTACTGCCAGCATGGTAATGGGCGTCTTGGTTTGGGTTTCTAGCTCATTGGGTAGCTCTTGATTAAAAGTTTTCCACCAGTCGGGCGATCGCGCCACCACCATTCGCTGAAGCTGCCCTTCTAGCTTGGTATCTAAGCTACGCACCTTTTCTAGATAAATGAGCCGCCAAGCAATCAGCCCAAAGCTCACCAGCGCCCCCCCTGCCAAGGCGACCGACAGTAAGGCAATCCGTAATCGAAAAGAAGCCAGCTTCATGAGCAAGTGCTCCTAACTGCATGGCGCACAAGATAGAGCACAAGATGGCAAACAAGCTGATTTAAGCCTAATCCAGCATTACCTTCCAATAAACCGTTTCCAATAAACCACTTCCAACAATCCGTCCCTAACCACCTGTTTTCAATAATCTGTTCTCAACAAATTATTCTCAACAAATTATAAGTATCTACTATCAGTATGCAAAAGATAACCTTATTGTAGCGGTCAGCTTCAATCGTATGTATAGACCGAAACTCAAGCCCGCTGCGGTTTACAGATCTACAATGAGTCCGACGCTGTTATATCCTTAAAGTCAAAACCCACTCGCTGAGGAACCTTCGCATGACTGCTGTTTCTACCTCTGTATCTCCGCCCGCTTTCTGCGAAGGCATTCAGCACTTTGCTCAGCCCAAGCCTGAATTTGAGAAATATGGCCAAGCGGCGGCGATTGAGTCAGGACAAGTCGCGATCGCGACGCCCTCAGACCCTGCCGCTGTGTATCAAACCCTGTTGGCTGCCGATGCCTTGCGCTACCTTACTTTGCGCACTACGGCTAGCAAGGAGTCTGGCCATCCCGGCGGGTTTGCCAGTATCGCTGAGGCGATCGCCGCCCTCATTATGCTGGGCTATAAAAACTTGATCACCGAAGTTGGCCACCATGCCCCCGGTTTCTACAGCACCGTATTTATGGACACCTCATTAGAAGACATGGGGATTACCAACGTCCAGGAACTCGGCGATCGGTTTCGCGAAACTCACGGCCTGCTCGGCCATCTTTCCGGTCAAATTCCGGGGCTTTTGAGCCCTGCTGGCCCGCTGGGTCAAGGGCAACATTTTGCCATGGCAGCCGCTAAGCTGCATCCCGATCAGCTCTTTCCAATTACGATTGGCGATGGTGGCTTGGGCGAGCCCTATATCATGAGCAGCTTTGGCCATTTCAACACCATTTATCCTGGCGTGACGAACTATCTGCCGATTTTGGTATGGAACGGCTTTTCGCAGGAGCACCATAGCCTGGTTTCCACCTACAGCAATGAACAAATGACCGCTTACTGGCATGGCAATGGCTTTGCCAAGGTCATTTTGGTCGATGCCAAAGACGACGACGATGCAGATCAGAGCGGGCCTTATGTCGATAGTACGGCGTTTTCTCACCAGCAGCGGTTGGTCTTTACCCAGCGGGTTTTAGAAGCAACCGCTGAAGCGGCCAAGTCTGCCCTGGGCGGCACCCAAACGGTGTTGATTGTAAAGCAGCTCAAAGGGGCCGGGGTGCATAAGCGCGGGTCGCAGTCGCATAACCTGTATCCTGGCGATAGTTTGGAGAAGGACTATGTGGTCGATGCGCTCAAGGCGCGATCGCTCGCACCCGAAGAATGGGCCTTGGTAAGAGAGAACTTTGTGCGATCGCACGGTGGCCCTGCTGCGAAAACAGCCGTCACCGAATCCGAGCTAGCCTTAGCCGATTTGGGCCAGCTTCCCCTCAATGAATTTGAAATTGGCACCGACAATAAACAGGTCGCAACAACTGCCATGGGAGCCCTTGTTGCCCATGTAGGCAAACAAGATCCTAACTTTGTGGTGACCAATGCCGACGGCAACGCCGCTTCTGGCATTAACAACATCAATCAAGCGCTTAAGATCATCCACCCGACTCAGGACGACACCTACTTCCAAGGGCCAAAAGGGCAAGTATACGAGCCGCTCAATGAAGATGCTTGCGCTGGGCTCGCTGCCGCCCAAGCCCTAATGGGCGCCCGTAGCCTGTGGTGTTCTTACGAATCGTTTGCGATTAATGGCCTGCCCATTTGGCAAACCACTACTCAGGCCATGGCCGAGCTACGCCGTCCCACGCCTTCTACTGTCTGTTTATTTACCGCCGGAGCGCTAGAGCAAGGCCGCAACGGCTGGACGCATCAGCGCCCCGAAATTGAAAACTACTTTGCCGCGATGATGCGCAATGGCAACATTTTTCCGCTGTTTCCGACCGATGCTAACAGTATCCAAGTTTGTTATGAGTGGGCGGTAAACTCCCAAAACAAAGGCATTCCCATTACAGCTAGCAAATCTCCTTTGCCGGTTAGAACCACCTTTGAACAAACCCGTACAGCGCTAGAAAAAGGCGCGATTTTGCTGCAAGAAACGCCGCCCGCCAGTTCTAATGGCAAAACGGTGGTATTTGGGGTAGTTGGCGATCTGGTATTAATTCCGGTGTTGGACGCGGCCAAATCGCTCAATGAGCGCGGGATTGGTTCTAAGGTCATCTCTATTGTGAGCCCGCGCCGACTGTATCGCCCAAGCGATGTTGCTTGGGAAAGCTGTTCTCAGGCAGATGGTGGCTTTTTGAGCGACGCTGAGTTTGCTGAGCTATTTGATGGCGACGCGCTGATTGGCGTAACGGGTGGATCTAGCGCGATGGTGGAGCCGCTGATGCTGCGCAGTTCCTTACCGCGCGATGTAATGGCATGGAAGCGAGGCGAAACGGCTGCAGGCGCAGGACAAATTTTAGCCTTTAATGGCCTAACCGCCGAAAAACTCGCTGAGCGAGGGCATGAGCTGCTTGCTATCTAAATGCTGCCCGTCAAGGCTACCCATTACGGCTGCCCGTTATGGCTGCTCGTTATAGCTGCTCATCAGGGCTACAAGCGGCTGATTGTATCGTTCAATGAATTCCTATGATATGGGATGCCTGTAAGCTCATATCATAGGGATCATATGGATTTTGAGATAAAAAAAGGAGAATATAATAATGGCTGCGACTAAACTGAGCCCATCTGAACAGGTCTTTTTGCAAAAGGTCATGCAAAAGGCTAGCTTACCTGATATTTACGATGCTAGAGATATCACGATTGTAGTGCTACGCTCTCTGCGAGACTTGATGAGCACGGATGCTTCTGAGCGCACTGCTGCGGCTTTTGACGATGAGAAAATTGCTCAGCTTTGGAAAGACGACAACCCAATCGTAGCGGCTCTCGCAAAGCTGCGTCCCCCTCTAAAAGTAGATACTGAAACTTTTTTGCGACGCATTAAGCAAGAGGGTGGTCTGCCTAAATCTGTCTCGCCTGAAACGGCTGTAATCGCCGTATTTTCAACCGTAAGAGAGGAGTTGCCGCCTGAGCAGGTGAAAGAAATTTCTAGCTATTTGCCCGATGGCCTAAAAGTGATGTGGGATCAAATCTAAAGGATATTAGCAAAGACTATTCGTAAAAACTATTCATAAAAATAAAGCGTCTGTGGATGATGATTTTCCGTAGACGCTTTGTTTTTGGCACTTGTTTTTGGCACTTGTTTTTGCTTGCCTATTACCTATTAACTTTTTAACTTTAGCTGAAGCCGCAGCCTTCGCTTTGGGTTGTCTATCTCTAAAGACAGGCTATGTTGGGTCCTTACTTTCTCCCTTCGATAGACGATATAAAAGCCATATTTTGGTGAAATGGCTTATGTACATACCCGGAGATTTATACATGAGAGCACTCAATATTGGTTTGAGCGAAGAGCAGCGTCAAGGCGTTGTTGACATGCTTAATAAAGACTTGGCAGACTCATACCTGTTGATTATCAAGACAAAGAAATATCACTGGGATGTAGTTGGCCCTCAGTTCAGAACGCTACACGAGCTGTGGGAGGAGCACTATACTGCGATTTCTTTGAATATTGATGCGATCGCCGAACGCATTCGCGCATTAGGTGGTTATCCTGTGGGTACAGCGCAAGGCTTTTTAGACAATGCAACCCTACGTGAGCATGCTGGCGATCTTCCTAATGCAGATGAAATGGTAGAGCGTTTGGTAGGCGATCACGAGCAGGTGATTCGCAACCTGCGCGGCCATATTGACGAATGTTCTGACAAGTTTCACGATGAAGGCACAGCCGACTTCTTGACCGGCCTGATGGAACAGCACGAAGAAATGGCTTGGATGTTGCGCTCCTTCCTTGAAGGCCAAAGACTCTCTCCTTCTGGTCAGCGTGAGAGCGACTTAAAAGTACCTGCTCAAGTGTAAGGCCGAGCAAAATATATAAGATATCAGGACGCAATAGGGCCGACTCATTAGCATAACGCTGTCGCCTTAATACCTCCAGATATTCCCAATTGATTGGGCCCAGTGGTTATTGGGCTCGATTTTTTTGCCTGAAAGTCATCGCGTTACCGAATATCAGATCATTACCCAAAGCAGTTGTCGCCAAGTAGTTGGCGTTAAGTAATTGTCACCCAGTAGTTATCATCCAGAGGATGCCAAAATGAACCAAACTTATAAAGCAGAGCGAACCGTTTGCGCCGTATTTAAGGAGCAGCAGCAAATAGACAGCACGATTCGACGGCTGCTAGACAGAGACGTATCGAGAGACCATATTTCTGTAATGGGTCAAAACTTTCAAAGCGAGACGCGCATCTCTGGATTCTTGACTAAGAAGGACGTGATCTTAGGCGGATTGCGCTCAGGTGCAGTGTTTGGTTCACTGTTTGGCTCGGTACTGGGTTTACTCACGGGCGTAGGCGTATTGTTTATTCCATTTGTAGGTCCCGTGGTCGCCGCAGGGCCTATCGGTGCATTGTTATTAGGGGCAACAAGCGGCGCACTAGCCGGTAGTGCAGGCGCTGGGTTAGCCTCTGCACTAGCGACCATTGGTTTCCCCGAAGAAAAAGCAGCCATTTATCAAACGCGCATTCAGGCGGGCGAGTTTGTACTCATGGCAGAAGTTCCGATGGATCGCACGGGCGAGATTCAGCTGTTGTTAGAAAGCGCCGGGGGCAAAGAAGTTCACATTACCGATAGTGCCTTGCCCCATGCCTGTGAGGGGCTTTGCGAGGGTGTAGACAAAATCTCACCCGAAGTTCGAAATCATCTATCTGAGGCTGCCCAAAAGGACTTCGTTGAAAAATACAACGAGGTTTATCAGCAGAAGGAAGATGCCATAGAAGCCGAAAAAGCAGCTTGGGATACAATCCATGAGCGCTACGAGGAAGACGAGATGGGTGTGTGGTCTAAGCAAAAAGTGAGTGCTTAAAAGATCGGGTTAAATATGCCTATAGCGATAGCTCAGAGGCAATAAAAGTCAGTAGGAAGAGAGATGACTCAGTTGAAAAGCCTCTGTATTCTGGTGTAAGCCAAACTTCAAATAAACCTCAAAGGTATTAATTATGTTTCTACTAGAAACCATTGTTGAATCTGAACCCTATGCTTTTTCTCTGGTGACTGTCGGCATTGTGGGCTTTATTGCTGCAACGACAATTGGTTCTATTGCCTGGTACAACTCCAAGCGGCCAGCAGGCTGGGAAGGCAAACAACGTCCTGACATTGTGCCTAAAGTCGAGAAATAGAACAGTCGAAAGATAGAACAGCTGAGTTATAAAGTCGCAATTGCTTACAGTTAACTTGCAATCGTGAGACATTCAAAAAGGCGATGGAGAAATTTTACAAGTCTTCAGCGCCTTTTTGCTGTTCTAGCCGCCCTCTAACAGCAGACATAAAGACAATTAAAGACAACTAAAGACAATTAATAAAGACAATTAAAGACAATCAAAAGCCCTTTAGAGAGAATTTCTAAAGGGCTTTTGATTACTCCCTGTAAGGGATGCTATCCGTGATTTTCATATAGCAGTAAACTACTATATGAAAATTGGGTTTGATACTACCCCAACCGCTTCGGTAGTCGCTTTGATAGTTACTGTAACGCTACCTTAGTCAATTGCATCCTTAACGTTATCTTTTGCCTTTTCTTTGGTCTTAGTTGCAGAAGCTTCTGCCTGCTTAGCTTTACCTTTTGCTTGAGCTTCGGTGTTATCAGTTGCTTTACCTGCAGCTTCTTGCATTTTGCCTTCTGCATCTTTAGCGGCGGCTTTAGCTTTGTCAGTCATACTCATGGAATGTTCTCCAATTTATTGAAATTTAGCCATTGAATGAACTTTGGCTCCTTTATTATGCTAGTAATAACAAATCGATTCCTCTGTCTAACGAGTTGGTTGTAGGCTTTCAAAGGGCATATGTTTTGAGCAGTATGGTATGAGATAATAAGAGACGAGGCTGGCTGTAAAAAGCCGTTAAAAGCTAGCAAGAAAACGCTGAACAGTAAATTTTGTAGGTTTTTGAGTTTATATCAGGTCTTTGAAACAAATATCTCCCTAAGAATGTATAACCTTCACCTATGAAAGACAACCGCACGGAAGATAAACGAAGTCAGCCGCCTATTAAAAAGCAGAAGAAGCCCCAAGCACATGCTCAATCTTATGCCCAGTCTCATGCCCAGTCTCATACTCAATCTTCCTTTAAATCCTTCTTTAAGTCGTCTGTCAAACCCCTCTTTAAATTCCCTTTTAAGTTAAAAGAGGCGGCGCTTAAGGAGCATCCAAAATCTCATATACCTGAGCCTCATACAAAAGCTCATATAAAAGCTCATACAACAGAAGCTTATAAAACCGAAGCTGGCCCTAAAATAAAGCGCCCAAGGACTGCTCGGCGGCATTCTCTGCTTTCTCGACTGCGGTACTACTTGCCCCAGGCTATTCATCGCCCTATCATTCAAGCGGCGCGCCAGATAGGAAAAAACAGCGGTGATTGGCAATGGATGGCAGATAATCCAATGCCTCTAAAGGGATTAAACCGCAGTTTGTGGCGTAATGCTGAGCCTACGCTTAACTACCACATTATGCTGTTCCTCTCAGGCGTAATTTCTACGCTGGGGCTGTTGTCTGGGAGTACGGCGGCTATTATTGGCGCGATGATTGTGGCGCCCTTGATGGGACCGATTACGGCTATGGCGTTTGCAATTACGATGGGCAATCGGCGGCTGTTAAAGCGATCGCTCCTTTCGGTAGTCAGTGGCATATTGTTGACTGTGGGGACGGCCTACTTAATTTCTAGGTTAGTGGGGCTCAGCTCCTTAAGTTCAGAAGTGCTATTACGAACTCAGCCCACCTTGATTGATTTGGCCATTGGCTTAGCCGCAGGCGCAGCTGGTGCCTTTGCGAAAACGCGAAAAGACATTGCAGATGCGCTGCCCGGTGTTGCGATCGCCGTCGCCTTAGTGCCGCCGCTAAGCGTCATGGGAATTGGCCTCGCATTCGCCTCGCGTGAAGTGCTTGTTGGCTCTACGCTGCTCTTTATTACCAACCTGGCAGGCATCGTTTTAGCGGGCGGGCTGGTCTTTATTTGGCAAGACTATGGCTCCTTGAAGCGAGCCAAGAGGGGGCTAAGTCTTTCTATCGTTGTTTTGTGCTTTTTAGGTGTACCCCTAGGCCTGTCGCTACGCGATTTAATTATTGAAGAACGGGCGCGTTCTTTTGTAAGCAGTCTGCTACGTGACCAAACGCTGACGTTTGGCAATACCAACATCCGGCGCTTACGGGTAGACTCTAGCGGCGAAGTGCTTGAGGTTGATTTAGAAGTAGCTGCGCCCACCGATTCTATTTCAGATAGGCAGATAGACTTAGTTCACGACTTTTTAGAAGAACGCCTAGATCGACCTATTAGACTTAACGTGAGCGTTTTTCCGATGCAAGAGTTCTCGTCAAGAGAGTCAGATCTCCCCTCCGCACCTCGGCCATCAGGATCTCGGTAGCGAAAGGGTAAATGTGCTGCCTTTGCCAACCTCTGATTTTACGGCTAAAGTGCCTTGGTGCATTTCGGCAATCCGTTTGGATAAATGAAGTCCCAATCCGCTCCCTGCCCGCATATGATCGCCCTGATAAAACCATGCAAAAATTTGCTCTTTAACGTCAGGCGCAATGCCCATACCGCTATCTTCAACAGCAATATCAATAGTCTTTTTGGACTTAGTTACATTACCAGCGGTTGATTTGGACTGCGAACTAGAGCGCGAATGAGATTGTGAATGAGATTGTGAATCAGATTGTGAATCAGATTGTGGATTTGACGGTGAACCGGACTCTCCATCAGATTCATGTTCGTCGGCATTGTTTTCCCTGAGGGATAGACGAACTACAATGCTGCCTGTGTCTGTAAATTTTATGGCATTGCCAACAAGGTTGGTAATGAGCCGCCTGAGCTCAATAATGTCGCCTTCGGTACGGTACGGATCTTCGTTTTCGCTCACTGGCTCGGCGCTAGTGATTTCTAAACTCAGCCCTTTTTCTTCGGCTAAAGGGCGTAGTTCCTGCACGATGTCTTTAGACAGGTTATAGGCAGACAGGGGCGATCGCACGATTTTTTTTTGGCCAGCTTCATGGCGATACACCTGTAGTAGCGTATTCGTCATATTCAGCAAATTATCGTTATTAGAAATCACACCTGTGATTGCCTCTTCCATTTCTTCAGGAGGCTTGCCAAAGACGCCATCTAAGGTGAGTCTGAGCATTCTATTGGCAGCGACCAAAGGCGTGCGCAAATCATGCGTGAGACGAGCCACAAAATCGTCTCGCTGCTTGAGCATTTCTGCTTGCTCATCTAGGCTGTGCTTGAGGCGGAGGAGCGATCGCACCCGAGCCATTAACTCATCAATGTCAAAAGGCTTCCGGATAAAGTCATCTGCTCCAGAGTCGAGCCCCTCACTCAAACTGGACTGATCATGAGCGGTGACCAACAAAACAGGAATGTAAGGCAGATCTTTGTTTTCGCGAATACGTCGAGTCACTTCATACCCGTCCATTCCCGGCATCATCACATCTAGCAATATCAAGTCAGGCATCTGCTGACTCACATAGTTCAGCGCAGCTTTTCCATTGCTGACGCAATCTAGCTTGTAGTGATCTACGTCGCTGAGTATAGACTCCAAAATAAATAGGTTATCTGGAACGTCATCCACAGCGAGGATTTTCACAGGTTTTGGAGCCACAGGTTTTAAGGGTTTTTTTACAAATTAAGGGTAAAACGACAAAGAGACACATTGCCATTACTGGACTGTTTTCAAGCATAACCTTAGAAAACGACTCCTTCTTAGGTAGTAAGCTTAGCACCTGAATATCGCCCTACTTTTCTAGCTAAAGGTATAAGTATTTTAGATTATTTAGATAGTCCCTTCTTTACGGCTGTTTCCAAAATTGGGAAAGGGCGATAGATGAGGGGCTTTTATAACTGAAGTTGCATCAGTTATTAATATTGAATCCTTATTTTTATTTTTTGTTCCTACTCCTTGCTTCTAGTCCTTGCTTCTACTCCTTGCCTTTACTCCTTACTTCTACGCAGATACATCTATAAAATGCATCTGCGTAGAGTGGGCAATACTAGTAGATGCTTAGAGCGTAGAAAGATCAAGAGTAGGTGGCAGCAACACTTGGTCAATCACATGAATGACGCCATTGCTCGCCATTACATCGGGCTCAACAACCGTAGCGCCGTTGACTGTCACAGTCCCGCCATCAGCCGTCACATCCACCTCTCCACCTTCTGCAGTGGGCACCGGCCCAGACTCTATCTCGCTAGCGGGAACCTCACCCGGCACCACGTGGTAGGTCAATATCGAGGTTAGTGCTTCTTGGTTTTCGGGCAACAGCAGCTGCTCTAAAACGCCTTCTGGAAGTGCTTCAAATGCCTCATCCGTAGGTGCAAAAACAGTATAAGGGCCTTCAGCATTGAGCGTATCAGTTAAGCCAGCAGCATCAATTGCAGCCACCAAAGTATTGAACGATCCGTTAGCAGCGGCTACATCTACGATGGTTTCGCCTTCTGTCGGCATCGTGTCAGTGGCGGTCTCAACAGGTGCTTCAGTGGTGTCGGTCGGTACTTCAGTTCCGACATTGTCAACAGTTTCTGGCGTTTGGTTATCGCAAGCGACTGCCACTGGCAAAATCATCAGAGCAGCAGCAACAGCAGTGAGCTTTTTGATGGAGTTAGCAGATCGGAAAAATCTCATAATTTACTTAGAAATGGATAAAACAATTGAAAAAGCCAGTTCAATCAGAAGCAGGCTTCACACCTTCCGAGTATAAAGAGAAAAAACTGTTGTTTATCCGACTTTCGATTACAATAATGTAATTAAAGAGACTTTTATGTCTAATAGCCTATCTCCAATGGGGTAGTGACATCTAGAATGTAGTGACATATGGAATAGTGACAGACGGGGTTTAGTAATGGAGGTTTAGTGATGGGGGTTTTGATGGGGGTTTAGTGATGTAGGTTTAGTGATGTAGGGTAAACCCTCAATAGAGTGAGATGAAGACTTTTTGGATGGATTGAGATCAAGACTTATACCTGGCCCTACGCCTAAAAAAGAAGACAGCCGAAGCTGTCTAAAAGTATCCCCCTTCTTTTTGATTCCTACTGATTGTGATGTGTCTGACTGTAATGTGTCTGGCTGCTGTGCGTCTGACTGCTGTGTGTCTGACTGCTGTGTGTCTGACTGCTATATAGCCGATTTGCTTCTGAAAGGCTTGTTTCTGAAGCATCTAAGAAGCTACATTCGCTTGTCTCAGCAGTTTGGGGGTCAGCAAGGACTGTTCTCGGTAGTTCAACAGTAAAGTTAGAGCCTTTACCCACTTGGCTAGTTAAGGTGATATTGCCATGCATAATTTTGACAATAGATTGAGTGATGGCGAGTCCTAGCCCCGTGCCTGAATGTTGGCGGGTGACCTTTTGGTCGGCTTGATGAAATGGATCGAAAATGCAGGTTTGATTTTCAGCTTTGATGCCGCAGCCTGTATCAATCACAGAGAGGATAATGCTATCCATATCAGGATTGGAGTTATTAGGATTGGAGTTGTTGAGATTGGAGTGGTTAGGATGAGAGTGGTTAGGATTGGAATTATTGGAATTGTGGCAAGCAGTCAAGTTGAGTCCTGAATGCGAATCCAAATGAACAGGCTGATCGCTCAGCAGCACTTTAATGCTACCGGCATCAGTAAATTTGATCGCGTTAGAAAGTAAGTTGATTGTCACCTGGCGCAGCATAGCGGCATCGTTAACAACGATGGGGTTGTCGAGTGTAATGTCAGTTTCTAACCAGAGCGATTTTTGTGCGGCGAGCGATCGCAGCTCTTCTACCGTTTGATTCACCAATGCTGCGATATTGAGTGTTTCTGGCTTTAGCGATAAGCGACCTGCCTCTAACTTGGAAAACGCCAAAATGTCATCAATGAGTTCTAGCAGTGACTGACCGTTCGATAAAATTCTCCCAAGCATATCTCGCTGCTTGTGTATGGGCGTCGTTCCCTTTAAACTGCTCAACAAAATTTGGGAAAAGCCGATTACAGCATTTAGCGGGGTTCTCAGTTCGTGAGATATTGTCGCCAAAAACTCCGACTTTAGGCGCGACACCTCCTGTAACTTCAGATTTTGCTGATAGATGTACCGCTGTTGTCGAGCTAGCTCTTGATTTTGCCTCCGCAAGAGAATATTCTTTTCTATAATATGCTGGTTAAACGACTCAACTAAGGCCTCTGCTTGATGCATCCGAATGGCACTATAGATCAGACGGGCAAGTACCTCAGATGAAAGTTTGCGCTTAGGTAAATAGTCCGAAGCACCCGCCTTCATCAACTCTACGGCAGTTGGCTCATCGCCCTGGCTGGTCATGACAATCACCGGCACCTCAATACCCTGGCCGCGAATTTCTTGGGTGAGTTGTAAGCCGTTCTTTCCAGGCAGGTGATAGTCTAAAAAAACGCAGTCATATGCTGTTTGCTGAAGCGCAGCCAAGGCGGTGTCTGCATCTAATGCTTCATCGATAGAAAGATCTAGATGAGTTTGGGTTAGCGATCGCTTTAAAGCCGTTCGATCAACCTCATTACCATCGACAATAAGCATAGATAGTTTTTGATCGAAAGAAATAGCCATGCTGTTTATTATTTGATTATTTTAAAAGTACTTTTTTTAATGGGGTGTCCCTTCTATCGGAGCGCTTTCGCTGCTTCGCTGCCTACCCGATGACTGGTGAGTAAAAGTGTAAAAAGGTACTATTCAATCAAAAGATAGCGACCATCAACACAGCCGTAACATTCAGATAATGCTTGGGTAAATGTAAATGGTAGTTGGGCGTTATTCCTTAAAAGTTAACCTAGCTAGAAGCCTGTGAAACAGTGCCAATGGTATTACTTTGCTCACTAAAAAACTATTTTCAATATATTATTGAGGAATATCGACCTATCGACAGGTACAGATACGCTGAGAGATGTAGATATTCTTGTACTAAGATATAAAAACTCTTGGCTTGTGGGTGCTACCGCCTCTTTCTAAAGGCATAGAAACCGCTGATAATTGTCACTCGGCTGGTAGATACATCGAATGCCGATATACTTCATTCTCAGTGGCATGTAGCCTTGCCTGCACAGCTTTTTATATGACAAACCCGAAAGAGCATGACCATAAAGACAGATGAAGAGATTAGTGTTGCCCTAGTTGAAGACCATGACCTGACTCGGATGGGCCTAAGAGCTGCCTTTCGGCAGGCGGGGCTAAGGTTTGTTGGTGAGGCAGATAACGGTCTAAAAGGGCTCACATTGCTTCAGGAGATGTCACCAGACGTTGCAGTTGTTGATGTGGGCTTGCCTGATATAGACGGCATCGAACTGATTCAGCGCTACAAAAAGGATAACCCAGAGAGCAGCACGCGAATTTTGATGCTGACTATGCATGACAGTGAAAAAGCGGTATTAGCAGCTTTTGCCGCTGGTGCTGATTCCTATTGCACAAAAGAGATTGAAACCCAGGATTTGATTACCGCGATCAAGGAAACTCAGGCGGGCCATTCTTGGATTGATCCTTCGATTGCTAGTTTAGTGCTGAGCCAGGTGAAGCCTAAGGTCGCAGTGGGTGAGTCTTTCAACAGTAAAACGGTGGAGATTAGAGCTGTTGAGCCCGAGTATGAACAAATTATTGAGGCTTATCCGCTGACTGACCGTGAGTTAGAAATTTTGGAGTGCATCGTCGCGGGTTGTAGCAATGCCAAAATTGCGGAGCAGCTATTTGTGACGGTAGGTACGGTCAAAACTCATGTGCGCAATATTCTTAATAAGTTAGGAGCCAGCGATCGCACCCAGGCTGCCGTCAGAGCGCTTCGCTCCGGTCTTATTAGCTAGCGTCTAAGATCCTTTTGCCAGTAGGTTATTGCCAGTGGGTCACTGCCAGTAGGTTAGTTAAATGGCATTAGATGGCAAAATACAGCAGAGCTATGGGCAGTCCATCCGGAGTGCCCTTTTCCCTATTTACGGTTACTCACAGCCAATTCACAGCTCACTGTAAGCTCAGAAAGTCCCAAGAAAAACAAAAGCCCCCAAAAACAAACCTACTGATTTTAGCTAAGATGTCTTTTTCTATTTTTTGGTCTGTTTTAAAGCAAACAATTCAAGAATGGCAGCGAGATAAGGTTTCAAGGCTAGCGGCAGCACTGGCCTATTACACCGCTTTTTCGCTTGCGCCTGTACTGGTCATTGCGATCGCCATTGCCAGTTTTTTGTTTGACCAAAGCATGGTGCAAACGCGCATTATTGAGCAGCTGCGATCGCTCTTAGGTGACAATGGTGCCGAACTAATCCAAGAAATGCTCACCAGCGCTCAGTCGCAGGAAAGCGGCAGCTTTTGGGCCACGGTCATTAGCGTCGGCTTGTTGATACTGGGTGCTTCAGGATTGTTTATTCAGCTGCAAGATGCCCTCAATACAGTATGGAACGTGGTGCCCAGGCCCGATGCTGGCATGTGGCGACTCATTCGCGATCGCCTGTTGTCTTTTGGCATGGTACTGGTGATTGGCTTTTTGCTGTTGGTGTCACTCCTGCTTAGCGCCGGGCTCAGTGCGGCTAGCAGCCTGTTTGGCGATACCCTTCTGGGCTGGGCGCTAGGCTGGCAAATTCTCAACGCGGTGGTTTCTTTTGGCATTGTGGCGCTGCTATTTGGCCTTATTTATAAAATTCTTCCCGATGCCACTATCAGCTGGAGTGATGTGCGCGTTGGGGCGCTGATCACGGCGCTGCTGTTTACCCTTGGCAAGGCCTTGATTGGCCTGTATCTGGGCAATAGTAGTGTTGCCTCTGCCTATGGCGCAGCCGGATCGTTTGTGGTGCTTTTACTCTGGATTTATTACTCAGCTCAAATTCTTCTATTTGGCGCTGAGTTTACCCAGGTTTATGCCAATCGCTTTGGCTCCCCTATTCGGCCCGATGAAAATTCTGTTTTTGCGGATGACGCGACGCCCGATGAGCGCGATGAAAGGCACAATGTTCGTTCAAGTGGCAGTTCGGCATCCACTCAGGCAACAATGTCCTCAGATTTGCCCAAAACCCGCTCGGAATACAGAACCCAAAAGTCTGTTCTGCGGTTTTCCCAACGCCAGCGCCTACACAAAAAAGCGCCGAAGCCGCTATCCGATGAGCCGTAGCTCCAGAATTCCAACAATCTTATTCCAACAATCCTATTCCAACAATCTTATTGAATGAGCCTATTGAAAAGGGCCTATTAAAATGGGCATCTTACGCCTCCTCGCCTGGTTGAGTGACCATGCAGCCAAAGCTTTTATTGTGAAACAAACCAGTCAATGAGCTTACGCGCAATACTCAGCTTGCCGGGTACTGGCGGCAGCGCTGTTTTATCAAACCAGGCGGCGGCTTCAATTTCGCTAGGTTCTGGGGTAATATCGCCACTGGCATACTCGGCGGTAAATCCGATCATCAGTGAGTTGGGAAAAGGCCAGGGCTGAGAGCCAAAGTAGCGAATGTTTTTAATTTCAAGTCCGACTTCTTCGCGGGTTTCGCGGGCGACGGTTTCTTCGAGTGATTCACCGGGTTCTACAAAGCCTGCTAGCACGCTGTACATGCCGTTACGAAAGCGAGGCGCACGGGCGAGCAACAGCTGTTCGCCTTTGTAAATGAGCATGATGACGGCGGGCGAAAGCCTAGGGTACTGGCGGAGATTGCAGTTAGGGCAATGTTTGGCGCGATCGCTAGGCAGCTGAATCATAGGAGTGGCGCACTGGCCGCAGTACTGGTGGGTACGATCCCACGCAGTGATTTGAACGGCGCGAGCAGCGATCGCAAACAGGTCTTCGGGTAGCTGAGTATGGAGCGATCGCAAACTCTCAAACTCAAAGCCATCAGCGGGTTCAAATCCATCAGCCACTTCCGCCGCGATACAAGGCTGATTGGCCAAATAGCCCAAAAACTGAGTTCTCACGGGCATAATGCCAAGTGCTTCAAGCGTGGGACTTTGTGGCAAGCTGTAGCCCATAGCGCCCATCGTCTCCGATGAATTTGCTTGGGTCGCAATAGTCAGAATGTGAGACTCCTGGCAGATGAACCACCAAGTTTGTAAAGGAGGATTGGTTTTGTGATGGGGAGCCGTCGCGGGCACAAACGCTGTAGAGAGTGCAAATGGCTGCTGTACAATCGGAAGCTGCTGGGGCATATCGTCTTAAATTTACAGTGAGAATTTTAGTGAGAATCGCAATGAGAATTGCAATGAGAATTGCAATCAGGAGATCGCAGATGTGGGTTAGCCAGCGCTAACCTCATGGCTCATCATAGCAAGGCTCGCTTGGGCATACTTGCGGCACATTTTTAGCCCAGTGACCTAGCCCAGTAATTTGGCCCAGTGATCTAGCCCAGTCGTCTCTTTTAAAGCTGATCTATCCAAGCCTGGCTCAGTGTTGCCAGTTGCTTTCGCTCCGCTGCGCTCAGACTATAGGGGTCAAACCGATAGCGATAGTGCAACTCTAAAATTTCCTCTAGGGCAAACCACTGCGATCGCGTTGGCATTGTCCCTTCAAATGAAGCCTGAGACAGATGCGCCTGCGCGCGTGCTTTCCACTGTCGAAACGACTCAGCCGGTAAGCGCTGTAAATCTTGCTTGCTCAATTGCTGCTCAATTGCAAATAGTTCTGAGTCTAACCCCTGTCTGAGGATTTCAATTGTTCTATCAGATGCCGCTGTCTTTTCCTTCGTTGTTCTTTGTCCCTTAAACCGCTGCACCGATCTCCAAATCAAATAGCCAAATAAAGGCGTCAGCAGCAGAACAATCTCTGTTGAGCCTAGCTCTCGTAGCTGACGGACTCGCCAAGAAATTTGAAATCCTAAAAACGCCACAAAGTCTGAAACTGTTTGAAAAGGAGAGGTCATGGCCTGCTCTTGGGCTCGCCAGTCAGGCGGTGTGGTGTCAAAGGTTTGCCATTCGTTGTCTATATAGGCGAGCGTCCAGGCATGGGCGTCACGGCTACGAACAATATACTGACGCTCCAGCGGGCTAAATTCATGAACCGAGTATCCCACAACATAGCGAGCTGGAATGCCAACGGCTCTAAGCATTAGTGCCGTCGCCGTTGCAAAGTATTCGCAGTGGCCCGTTTGAGTATTCAACAGAAAGTCGGATACGGGCGAAGTGGCCTCACTGGGGCGAATGAGGTCTAAAGAATATTGAAAGTTTTGAAAAGAGGCCGCAATGCGGCTGGCCATTTCTTGATCCGACTGGCCCATCAAATTCAGGCGCTGTAAGGTTTGTTCAACGGCAGCTTTGTCTACATTCGGAATTTGTAAATCGTCGTCTGTTGGCCTAGCTTCAGTCGGCCTGGCGTCTTTATCGGGTATAAACCCGACTTGGTAGGCCGCGTTGCCCACGGCATCTACCTGCACCACACCATATTGGTTTTGTTGCATTTCACTCACTGGCAGCTGCTGAATGCGTGAAGTGCCCTGCGGGAGTGTGAGGATGCCATCGCCACGCTCTAAGTTCGTAGAGATGGTGATAGATTTGCTTTGAGGCGAGTCGGCTGCCAGTATCCACTCACCTGTGGCCTCACCCGGTGGAACAGGTACAAAAATAGAGTGCGTTGCCGTCCATGTGGCTAGCTGATAGCGATTGTAGCTAGCCTCTCGCAGTAGCAGGGGGAATAGTGCAGAATCTGTTGTTGGCGAATCTGTTGTTGGCGAGTCTGTTGTTGGCGAGTCGGCAGATATTCTGGCGATAATTTTGTTCGATAGTTTGAGCCTGCCGATTGAGCCCATTTGGGTTGCGCTGCCGTCGGGGTCAACTGCGCCAGTTGCCAAATCGCTGAGCATGGCAAATATCTGCGACTGTAGCTGTCTTTGAAACTGTGAGATTTGTATATGGCCTGCAAACCCTATCCCAACTGCCAGACAAAACAGCAACAGCCACAGGGCAGGGGTACTTCGCTGCGGCCTCAGCTGCCACAGTAGCAGTGCAATTGAGCCAGCAGCCACACCGTAAAAGCCAAAATGCTCGCTGTCGTTTGCGCTCCCCGAAAGCAGGCAAAGCGCAAAATAAATAGGATATGGATCAATATAATTGCGCCTGCGATCGCGCCCTTTTTGTAAAAGATAGGGATTTGAGAATTCATCATAGAGTAGCTCTAGCACGCCTACGCCATAGGTTTTTGCAACCAATAGCGGAAAAGCCGCCACGGGTAGCCACTGCAACAGCGTGTAAATAAACAGCGACTTTTGCGTGATGATAATCACCACAAATAAAATGCCTAGAATCAAACCGCTGAGCTTAGCCACTTCTTTCAGGTCATTGAGCGACATTTTCCAGCGCTGCTGAACTATCCTTCGTGCTTCTAGCATCCCAATCATCGGCAGGGCTAAAAACAACAGATTGGTTTGCCAGCCCCACACGGCAATTGCCACGCTACACAGGCTCTCACCGCTTAGCGACCAAGCCTGTTTAACATGCCAGTGAGAGCCAGCAGAAGTGTTTAATTTCATAGGTTCCACAGTCCCTTTTGAATATCACCGAGTTGCAATACATGGAGGCGGCTTTCAGGCACCGTCAAACAGCTGTTGTCGGGTGGTTCGGTTAGGCCGTGGTTTAATCCTTGGGCGGTAGCGACTATCAGCACCAAGGTTGGAATGCCAGCGGCCTGAAGCTGTTTGATGAGCGTTTGGCGATCGCGATCCCAATCCAACAAAATACAAATGCAGCCGCTCAGGCGAGACATCTGCGCCTGCACAACCGGTAACAATGAGTCGAACGATTTATCTCGGCAGGGCTGCACAGCCGCCAGCAGTGTTAGCAGTTTTTCGGTATGGCCAAAGCCGCGACCGATGGTAAAGCAGTGAGCTTGCAACCCCACAAAAACCGTGTCGAGCAGTGACTCCTGAGCTTGGCCACCGGTTTGCAGCGCGCAGGCAAAAGAAGCGGCAATTGCGATCGCCTCTTCCATCACTTCAGCCGCTTCTTCTGTAATCCATTCACTGTCCTGATCGGCTTGAAATGTATCTAATATCAGCGCATGGCGCATCGAATATTCTGACTGCGACTCTTTCACAATCGGCCTACCCGTTTTTGCCCAGCTTTTCCAATGGATTTTGCGCAGCGGATCGCCCGGACGATATTCTCGCAGCGCCCGAAACTCTTCCGAATCGCCCACTGCCGCCGCTAGCGCCAGCCCACCCGCCTGATGACGCCTAGCGCCAGGGAGTTCTATCTGAGGGATCTCATAGCGCTTGGGCAATATCAAAACCGTTTGGGGCAGTACAAGACGCTGGCAGCGGTTGACTAACCCGAATGGATCGGGGCAGGCCACGGTGAGTGTTTGAAACGGCAGCAGTCCTCGCCGTAATGGCATAATTTCACCAATGACCTCGGTTTCACCGCGAGGTGCGAGCGGTGGGAGGTCTATTGGCCATGCGATCGCAACGCGCTGTCGGGCCAGCAGCTTCAACCATGCTCGCCGCTGCACAGCGGGCGGCGTTTTTTTGCCAAATACTTTCTGAAACGCTTGAAAGCTCGGAAATGGATCGGCAAAATTTTCAGCCAGCGTGAGTCCGCGCTGTTTCCGTTGGCCCTGATTTTGCAGCAGTATCCGGTACTGTAGCGGCACACCCACCGTGCCAAACCGAGGCAACCGGCGACTGGCACTCACGCGGTGACGAGATAAGCGGCTAGTGGCGATCGCCACTAACAGCAGCGCCCCTGAAAAAGCAAATAGCTGATAGGACACACTCCGCTTAATATCTAGGCCAATGAGACCCAACAAGAGCAAAAAGCTCAGTACGCCCAATCCGGTAGGCGTCAGTTCGCGGCTTAACCACAGCCGCACGGCATAGCTGCGCCGCAGCAGTCGATAAATCGTCCAATTCATAGCTTAGGCAGGCACAGGAAGTGTTTTGATAATGTCGGCCACCAGATTTTCTGCGGTGCTGCCCGAAAACCGCGCCTGTGCCTCCAGTACTAGCCGATGCGCCAATGCGGGCACGGCAATTTCTTGAATATGATCGGGCGTAACAAAGTCATACCCGTCAAACAGCGCAAGTGCCTGCGCCACTTTCATGAGCGCCAGTGATCCTCTCGGACTCGCCCCTAGCTGCACCCCTTCGGCCTCACGGGTCGCATTGACAATATCGACCACATAGCGCTTTAGCTCAGGGCTAATTCTCACCTGCTGTACCTGTTGTTTGAGCGCCAGAATATGGTCGAGCGATAGGCAAGCAGTGAGTTGTTCAATAGGGTGGGCTTCGAGCTGGCTAGAGAGAATCTCGACCTCATCTTCGGGGGCAATGTAGCCTAGCTGAAACTGCAAGGCAAAGCGATCCATCTGCGCTTCGGGCAGCGGGTAGGTGCCTCTGGCATCTACTGGGTTTTGGGTCGCAATCACGAAAAAGGGCGATCGCAGCGGGTTAATCACACCATCAATACTCACCTGTGATTCGGCCATGGCTTCTAGCAGCGCCGACTGAGTGCGCGGCGAAGCCCGGTTAATTTCGTCAGCAAGAACAATATTGGCAAAAATTGGCCCTTCATGAAAGTGAAAACTGCGCTTGTCAGGATCGAGAATTGATACGCCTAAGATATCGGACGGCAGGAGGTCGGGTGTAAACTGAATGCGCTTAAAAGAGACATCTACTGAAAAAGCCAGTGCTTTGGCTAACGTTGTTTTACCTGTCCCCGGATGATCTTCGAGCAGGACGTGACCGCCACTTGCAAAGGCCGCTAGCAGCTTTCGGACGGCGGCATCTTGCCCCTTAATCACCTGCTGAATATTGCGAGAGAGACTTTGATAAATGGCCTGAGCGTTAAGCTCAGAACCCGTGCCATTTGGCGAGGCAGCAGCGATCGGAACAGCAGTAGAAGTCATGGGCGAATGCTTAAGGTTAGTGTCAGCTTGCCCATATCGCGCTGCTTGAGCAGCCTTGGCGCGTATCGCCGCGTGTGCATACGGCTTTAAGCCGTGACGCGCCTTCGCTGTAACCACATCACCACCGCTAATGTGGCCAGCACTAACGGCCAACTCATCTGATTGAGCATGTCCCAGTCGAACCGATAAAAAATGCGGCCCGAGAAAAAGGTGGTTGCTGCCACAAAGCTAAAAACAATAAAGTCGTGAGCCGCCTGAACCTTGGCTTTTTCAGTGGGAGCATAGGTTTCAGTGAGCAGCGTGGTGGAGCCAACATACATAAAGTTCCAGCCGAGGCCGAGCAGAAACAGCGCGATCGCAAAGTTCCAAAAGCTCGTCCCTGCCAAATTAATCGCCACACAGCCCAGGTTTAAAACAGCGCCGGTACTAATAATGGCAATCACGCCAAAACGCTTAATTAGCCAGCCGGTAAACAGCGCCGGGCCAAACATCCCAAATACATGCCACTGAATCACCGCCGCCGACTGAGCAAAACTGTGCGTGTGGTCTGTCATTGCCAGCGGCGTTGCCGTCATAATAAAAGCCATCACGCCATAGCTAATGGTGCTGCCTACGGTCGCGACCCAAAACTTGGGCTGTCGGGCGATTGTCTTGAGCGATCGCACACTCTCTTGCATCTGACGCTTTGCGGTATGCGGAATATTGAGAAACAATAGACAAACAGCAGACAACAGCTGTAATGCCACAACAGCGACAAAAGCCCCGATATATAGCTCACTGTCAAACCATCCTTGAGAGCCGTTTGCCAGCCACGGGCCTAGCACAGCGGCAATAATACCGCCCGCAATCACCCACGAAATCGCCTGCGAGCGAAACGCCTCATCCGCAATATCTGCCGCTGCAAAACGGTAGTAACCTACAAACCCATTCGCCAAGCCCAACAGCATCATTGCCAGTGTAAACAGCCCAAAATTAGCCAGCATGAGACTGTAAATACTCAAGCTTGCGCCCAACACCCCCACCGCAGTTCCCAACAAGAATCCACCCCGTCGTCCCACGCGCTCCATCAGCATCGAAGCTGGAATGGTCGCGGCCATGGTGGCCACCTGTCTCATCGCCAGTGGCACCGTTGCTAGGGATTTATCGGCGGCGATCGCATAGCCCACCAGCGCTGCTGTGGTAATCAGCACCGTATCCGTCGTCATCGCCAGCGCCTGAGTCAGCGTCAGGAGCGTCACCTGAGCTTTTACAGACGTAGAACTTGCAGAGAATGCCATAAATGAAAAATCTAAAGCTAAACCCTATCACGGCCACTTAGGCAACGCTACCGAAGCAGAGGCGTTCCAAATGGCCTCAGGCGAACCACATGGCTCATGTCGATTTTTGGAAAAACATGAGATGCTGCTGCGGCAATCTATCGTCTGTTTTTACCCAGGTTAAGCCTGCGGCAGTTAGCTCTTTTTTCACCTGCTTTTGAGACATTTTGTGATGCTTTTTAATCAGCACCAGCGGATTTTCGGCTCGGTACTCAGCCAGTACGACCTGCCCGCCCGGTTTAAGTGCGTTGACGATGCCAGCCATCATCTCTTGGGGATAGGCAAACTCATGATACGCATCAAACATCACAGCCATGTCAATACTCTGCGCCGGAAGGTGAGGATCTACCTCGGTACTCAGCACCGTTTCAATATTGTTTACGCCGTACCTGTCGCGCTCAGCTTCTAGCAGCGCCAGCATTTCTGGCTGCACATCTACCGCAATGACCTTGCCATCTTCTACCCAGTCCGCCAGTTGAAAGCTAATATAGCCCAGGCCCGCTCCAATATCGGCCACCACATCATTGCGCTTGAGCATCAGCGCATCTACCGCCATATCGGATCGCTCTTCAGCAGTGCGACTAGGCCGAGCTAGCCAGTTTGCGCCTTGGTAGCCCATTACATTCGCAATTTCGCGCCCGTAATACACTTTCCCAATGCCATCCGCACTAGGTGACTTGTAGCGATAGGTGCCGTCTATGGGTGTGACTGCGTTGGCGGCGCAGCCTACGGTCAGCGTAAGCAGTAGGCAAAGCGTAAAAATGCGACACAGTGAGCGAAAAAGCTGAGATAGCAAGTGACGGTTTAAAAAAGGCATGGATTAAAAAAGGCATGGATAAATAGGGCGGAAGCCATTCGCATCCATAGGGTTTGTACTCTACGGTTTACTTTACCTACCTCAGGTTATCGGCTGCAACTTCAATTTGCCGCTGGCCTACTCAGCTAGTCGCCTATTTCATCTGGCCTATACTTACCATTTTCTTACCATCCCCAGCTGCCTGGGCCACCTTTGAATGGGCCAACAATATCGTGAGTGATCCATCCCGCATAAAAATCGCCTGCCTGAGGCTGTACTTTCTCACTATCTACATAGCAGGCATCCATCGGCCCAGGATAAAACCCTACATACCCTTTGAGTTCTTCGTATGCAGGAGAGATATTTGGGTAATACCAGGCAACATTTATCGCGTGGCGATCGCCCACTTGCAGCGTGTAGTATTTTGCCTGTCCTTTCCACTCACAGTAGGTCGTGTGAGTACTCGGCACTAAATATTCTGTCTTGATGTCGTCTAACGATATGTAGTAATTAGGAGGATGACTGGTTTCTAGAACTCTTTTAGCGCGATGGGTATTGGCAATTAGCTCATGGTTGAAAATAATTCTAATGTGTTTAGTGACATCTTCAACGCGGGGAGGCCGGGGATAATCCCATACCGATTCTTGATTGGGCCCAGCGGGAATAGGGTCAGGATGCATGGGGAGGTGTCTAACGATAACTGGCTTGTATTTTAAGTCTCCTTTAATGAGTCTCCCCTAATGAGTCTTCTTTAAATAAGGTAATGAATCGTCGTTTGCTAAAGGCGATCGCACCGCCCATACCCAACAGCACAATCAGCGGGCTAGAAGATTCTGGAATGTCGGTTACACCTTTACTCTCACCAAAAGCCGTCCCTAGCTTGAACTCGGCTAGCGTGAGCGTACTGGTCTGATCAAAGAGACGTTCATAGCGTCCAGAAACCTCCACTAAGAGAGTCTCAGCCGTTTTAGTGGGGCCAGTATTGTTAACAATATTAAGTTGATTGAGCGTCACGGCATTACTGTTGAGCACCTGAACATCGTCTGCGCCATCAGGTGTGCTAATTTGACCAAACAGGCTGAGAAAATCTAGTTCTGTTGGCACATGAGCACTGCTTTCACTAGAGTTTTTGCTAAACTTTTCGTTAAATATGGCGTAGCGGGTTTCTAAAACTGCTGTAGCAAAGTCCGTTGGCTGCTCAGTGAAGGTCAATAGATCGACCAAGCCGAAAAAGTCAAAGCTGAAGGTTTCTCCAGAGTTGATTAAGAAACTGCCGATAATGCTCGATTCGCTCTCCGCTAAAGCACTGCCCGATTTGTCTGCAATGAAGGCTGAGTTGTTGATAAAGTTAAAAGCATTGGCACTTGGTAGGGTTTCAAACAGGGCGTCAGCGTTGGCGATCGCAGTAGTGCCACTACCCGTTGTCAGCGTAGATGTAAAAGCAAAGGAGTCGCTTGAAAGCGGGCTGCGGCTGAAGTTTGTAAAGGAAAAGTCACCTATGGCCTGGGACAGCACAGCGGCTTTCACAGACTGCGGTGAAACAATGGAAAAAATCGATACGACGGACAGAGAAACTATCGCCGAAGCCTTTGTAATATGTCGGCTAGTAAAATTGAGCATAGAGAATACGCAAAATAATTCTGACAGGGTGGACTTTTGAAGACTGAATCCAGCAGCAATAAAACAGAAAATTGTATCAATATGCTGAATCTTCAGCAGCAAGCGATGAGGCTCACAGTATTTTGCACCCGTCTGCTTAAGAACGAAAGTTTAAGACTGAAAATCTCGTTAGAAGCATATTTCAATAAAGGAAAAATATAAGACAAGGTTATGTTAATAAACCTAATATTTCCTGTTGCACTACTATATAGCTATTAATGCAGTTACTTTAAGTTAAGATTAATAAGGTTGGCAATTAAAGTTGATAACTCAGTCAAGTTAATAAACTTAGAATTAGATAGACTTAGATTAATGAACTTGAACAGATAAGAGAGAACTCCTTACTTCCTAATTAGTCGCTTCGAGTCAGCTCCCTCTAGGACTTAGGCAAGTCTTACCCAAGCTTTGTCGAAGTTTTGCGGAGCTTGTCTTGCGGAGTTTATAGAGCTTTTAATTATGACGAGACTAATATGTGCGACTTCGCTTAAATCAGTCAGTCCGCCTAGTTTGTGCTGAATTTGGGCCTGCTTGAGATTTGATTTAAAGAGGTCTCTTTAGTTATGCATTAAAAGGCCTACCAAAGTGTTCTTCAACAAAATACTCAGTGTCTTTACAGTAAATTTACTCATTTATGAATTCTAGAAATACTGCTTGTGATCAAATGGCTTGCGTATTTCTACGGATTTTAGATTTTATCCTCATATTTTCCTCACATTTTTTTTTTAGTGTCTAGTTATACAAATTCAAGTCTTGAATGGTTGCTCGAAAATCATTGATGGCCTTCCTAGTGATTTTTGCTGGTTTTTAGGGCTAGGGTTTGTTTCTTGACCATGGCGCTAAATAATAATGTCTTCCTTATAGAAAGCAATATCTTTTCCCTGGAGACGAATATCTTTTTCCTAGATAACAGTATCTAGGATTTGACGATTGTTATCTCAAGCGAATTTGAAATGTTTTCCCAAAAACCTGATGGGATCTTCAAGACGTTTGTCTTGGAGATAGTTTGATATGAGACTTTTGGGGATGGGCTCAAGGCTATGTGTTAAGCCAGTGAGTTTTCGGGATGCGCTTTTACCTGCTTTTACTTGCTTTTGACTGCTTTTAAGAACGGAATATGGTTCTATGATTAATCTCAAAGCGGATGCTCAAACACTTACGCAAACTTTGTTTTCGCAGTTGCCTCCTCGATCCTTAAAGCTGTTTTTACTCAACGATGCTTCTCAACTTGAGATCGCACGCTCTATAGAAATTGTTAATTATTCACTCGGTGAGCAAATTCTGGCCGACGGTCTGCCCGATACTGACAGTTCGCTACATCACGTATCTGATCGGTCCTTAACCCAAGCCTCCTCAACCCAAGCCTCCTCAACCCAAGCATCGGATTCATTCAAGGTCGGTATTGTTTGTCAGGGCTGTATTCGCTTGCTGGTAGATAACGGCAATAAAGAGATTACCGCTGAACGGTTAGAAGTGGATCGATGTTTTGGGGGAGACCATGTGCTCATTGATCGGCCCTTTGCCTATCGGGCGGTGGCTGCGAGTACGGTGGTTCAAGTGGTGCAGATTCCGTTAGTGGTGATTAAAGCTGCCTTTGAGGTCAATCCACAGCTACGTAGCCATTGGCTAGAGCAGGCACAGATAAGAGAGCGGCTGATCTTTTTTAGAACAATGACGGTGCTGCGATCGCATCCCAGTCATCAGCTGAGTCAGTGGATGCCCTACTTACAAGAATTAACCCTTTCCGCTGGCGCACAGTTAGCCCAGCTGACTTTACCTGAAACCGGTCGATACTGGCTGCGTTCAGGTAAAGTGACCGGAAACCGACCACCTTCGCCAGGCGATAGCTGGGGGTACTCAGCCGCGCAGGCAGCTTGTGAAACGAATCACGAGATTGATGGCAGTTGGGTGGCTCAAACCGACCTGGTGATTTACCATCTGCCGATGGCTGTTTTAACCATCGCTAAAGCCTTTACGCCCGACCTAGACAATACAGATCCTATTGATAGGCTACAGTCGGCAGATCAACCTGCTTTGCCGAGTTCACAAGCTTTAAAAGATATCGCCTCACTCGCCCCACAAAGTTCTACTCTCCAAAACTCCGCCCGCCAAAACTCCGCCCGCCAAAATTTTGGCCGCGAGAATCCTACTCGTAGAAAGCTCTCTGCGTCAGAGTCCTCTACGACCGTTCTGTTTCCCAAGCCACCGCGACGAATTGTTTTAGATGCGTTTCGCCGTTACCCATGGGTAGAGCAACAGAGTTCCTCAGACTGCGCAGCAGCCTGTCTATCTATGGTAGCTCGCTATTGGGGCAAGCGATTTCCGCTGCATGTGCTGCGCGAACGAGCCAATATAGGCCGCAGTGGAGCCTCGCTCAAAAGTTTGGCAACCGCTGCTGAGGGCATTGGTTTTCAGGCGCGGCCTGTGCGAGCGAGTGTGGGAGCCCTGGCCAACCAAAAAGGTCCTTGGATTGCTCACTGGGAGGGCATTCACTACATTGTGGTGTATAAAATCACTGCCCAGCAGGTCACAATTGCCGATCCGGCGTTGGGGCGGCAGGTAATCTCTCGGCAGCAATTTGATCAACAGTGGACAGGTTACGGTTTGTTGCTAGAACCGACCGACCAGCTTCAAGAGACAGAGGTTAATCAGGCCTCCTTAGGACGCTATGTCAAGGTACTGCTACCCTACCGGGGATTGATTGCACAGATCATTATCGTCTCGCTGTTGATTCAGTGCTTTGGCCTCGTATCGCCGCTGTTTACTCAGGTGATTTTGGATCGCGTGGTGGTGCAAAAGAGTGTGTCAACACTCAATGTGTTTGCCTTAGGACTTTTAATCTTTGGCCTTTGGGGATTGATAATGTCGGCGGTGCGGCAGTACCTGCTTAGCTATTTCTCTAATCGGTTAGATCTAACGCTGGTGAGTGGCTTTATTCGGCATGTGATGGCTTTGCCCATACGCTTTTTTGAGTCTCGGCGGGTGGGCGATATCCTCACCCGAGTTCAAGAGAATCAAAAGATCCAGCAGTTTTTAATTGGCCAAGTCGTACTGGCTTGGCTCAATTTTTTGACGGGATTTGTCTATTTGGGGCTGATGCTCTACTACAACTGGAAGCTAACGCTGTTAGTATTGCTGATGGTTCCGCCCATCATAATTTTGACGCTGGGCTCAACGCCTTTTTTGCGAAGGGCATCGCGCGAAATATTTAGAGAAGCTGCCGATCAAAATTCGTCTTTAGTAGAGATGGTGAGTGGTATTGCCACGGTGAAATCAACGGCTACCGAGCAAGCCCTGCGCTGGCGGTGGGAAGAGCACCTCACACGCCAAATGAACGCCCGGTTTCATGGCCAAAAGCTGGGAATTGGGCTGCAAAGTCTGAGCGGTGTGGTGAATTCTGTCGGCAGTACGCTGCTGCTATGGTATGGCGCTACGCTGGTGATTCAAGATCAGCTCACGATTGGTCAGTTTGTTGCTTTTAACATGATGATGGGCTATGTCATTAGTCCGGTGGTTGCCTTGGCGGGTTTGTGGGATGAGCTGCAAGAGGTGATGATTTCGGTAGAGCGGCTCAACGATGTGTTTGAAACTTCCCCAGAAGCGGCACGCGGCGGTATGATGATTCCCTCTTTAAAGGGAGAAGTGGTTTTTGAAGATGTCACGTTTCGCTACAACGAAGAAGATGATCGCAATACGCTGCAAAATATCTCCTTTAAAGTGGCTGCTGGTTCTACGGTGGCAGTAGTAGGGCGCAGCGGTTCGGGCAAAAGCACGCTGGTTAAGCTGTTAGAGGGATTGTATGCGCCCAGCAAGGGTCGGGTGCTCATTGACGGACATGATATTGCCCATGTTGATCCGAATTCTTTGCGATCGCAACTCGGCGTTGTTCCCCAAGAGTGCTTTCTATTTTCGGGCACCATTTTAGAAAACATCACGCTCTATCGCGAAGATTTTCCGCTAGAAGCCGTAGTCAAAGCGGCCAAGCTTGCAGAAGCTCATGGCTTTATTCAGGCTTTTTCGATGGGCTATCGCACTAAAGTTGGAGAGCGAGGAGCTACGCTGTCAGGCGGTCAACGCCAGCGAATTGCGATCTCTCGGGCGCTGTTAGGCAACCCTCGTATTCTCATTTTAGATGAGGCTACCAGCTCACTCGACACCGAGTCTGAACGGCAGTTTCAGCAAAACCTAGAGCGCATTAGCACTGGCTGTACATCGTTTATCATTGCCCATCGTCTGTCAACGGTTCGCAATGCCGACTGCATTATTGTGCTAGATCGGGGTGTCATCGTAGAGCAGGGAACCCATGCAGAGCTTATTTCCCAAAGTGGACTTTATCACAGCCTAACGCAACAGCAACTCGATCTATAGCCGCTCAATTACCGTCCAATCACCGTCCAATCACCGCCCAATCACCGTTCGATAATAGCTAACCCTACAGCAAGTGTTGTCTAGAGCATTCTGTTTTAAAAATCTGAAAATTAAATAATTTGAGAATTAAACGTTTGGCAAAGTGAAATCCATGAACACAACATCCAAGACACAATCCGAGACACCACCCAAGACACCACCCGAGAGCAGATTTTCACAATTGCCTGCTCAATCGGTTCAATTTGATGGCCATCGCGCTCGATCGGTTCAAACGCTTTTGCCCGAATCAGCCTGCCAAATGGAGGGCGGCAGTGCTACCAAGAAGGAGAGAGTTATGGCAGTGTCCAACTATGTTCAGTCCACTGACCGTGCCTCACAAAATTGGCTCGCTCGCGCTCAGTCAGTTGGTTGGAGTGAGTCTATTCAATCTGTTTTAGAGCAGCCCCCGGCAGCTTTTCCGCGTTATCTAATTTTGTTAGGACTGGCTTTTACTGGTTTCTTTGGGCTATGGGCTTGGACTGGAACAATGCAAGAGGTGAGCCAAGCCCAAGGGGAGCTACTGCCCCTAGGAGATACCTATAAAATTCAGTCAGCGACTGTGGGCGCGTTAGATAAAATTTGGGTTAAAGAAGGCGATCGCATTCGTCAAGGACAGCTGTTGTTTGAGCTAGATGCAACAACAGCTCAAAGCGAAGTTACCCGTCTAGAACAAACCTTAGCCGCCACTCAGCAAACGCTTGATCAAACCCTTGCACTCATGAGCGACATGCAGGCCGAAAGCGTCAGCCAAGCGCAAATCGCCGCAGCCAGTATTCAAGCGCAAATCGCCACGCAAGCGCAATCGCAAGCCAACATGCAGACCAGTCAAGCATTGTTAGAGGGACTAGGGAGTGAAATGGCCGCTCAGCAAGAGCGACTCACCCGCATTAGTTCACTAGAGTCTCAGGGGGCAATCTCAAAAGAATATCTCTTCGGTATTGAGCAAGGAGTGAGAGACCAGCAAAAAGCAATCGTTCAAACTCAAGGAGAGTTTGAACAAGCCTTGGCTCGGACGCGTCAAGTCGCAGCAGAGCTTGATCAGAAACGGGCAGAAGCACAGCAGATGCAACTGATGTCGCAGCAGTCTTTAAAAAAACTCTCAATCGAAGCAGAGCAGCTTCAGGCCACCCTGAGCGATACAAAAACGCTGTTGGCAGAGGCTAAAGCTCGTTTGGCTCAAAGTCAAGTGCGATCGCCCTCAAACGGTATCCTCTCATCGCTAGAACTCGACAATGCCGGAGAATTTATCCAACTCGGTCAAACCCTTGCTGAAGTTGTCCCCGATAGCACACCCCTGGTGCTCTCAGCCATGGTTCCTCAGCCAAAAGCAGGCCTGATAAAACCGGGCATGACTACTCAAATTAAGCTAGATGCCTTTCCTTATCAAACCTACGGGGTCATGTCTGGCAAAGTTCTTTCAATTTCTCCTGACGCTAAGAGAAGCCCCGAAATCGGTAGCGGCTATCAGGTGCAAATCGCTTTGGAAAAAGACTATGTCATGCACGAAAAAGAGCCGGTGCCACTGCATGTAGGGCAAACCGCTAGCGCTGAAATTATCGTCAGCCAGCGCAGAATTCTCGATCTTATTCTCGACCCGATCCGTCGTCTACGCTCAGATGAAATGAGCCTGTAGCTGCGGTCAAGATTACGAGAGATGTCGCTACTCCTATATCTCCTCTACTTAAATAAACCCGTGAAAATATGTTCGCTAACTACATACAACCGTCGTCCCGAGTGATTAGTGAAGCCAAAATGCAGGAAATCATTGATTTCATCTTGCAGGGTAAATACTCTAGCGCTTGTGTACTTCTCCTTGAAGAGACGGGTCACGAACCCCTTCACTATATTCCTTACCGTACCTACAATCGTCTGCAAAAGCAGCGCCTGCAAGAGGTAAAATCGCACAACGCTGCCGTAATACCCTCAAGCCCTCCCGTGACGCCGCTGAAAAAGAGAATAGCTGATCTTGACTATATTGAATCGTTAGCAGATCACCCCTCGTCTCCGATCAGCGGAGGCAATGCTCGCTGGTCTTTCAAACCTGTTAAAACAAACTGCCAGAATGGCAATTTTGATGCGATCGCAGCTGATATCCTCAGCTCTGTACCGCGACATACCCCCGCAGAGGAAAACTGCAAATGGATATCAATAATCTTAACCATTTAGCCTCAATAGAGACCTATAATTTGCCTGGTCGCTGTTCACAGCAACACATTGAGCAGATAGAGTCCATTAGGCAGATTGAGGGCGGATCTAGCATCAGCAGATTCTCTTTTGTCAAAGGTCACCGATTTTCTAGTCTAACCTCATTTACCCATTTCCCGCTATTAGTCGATGACTTAAGTGAGCTATTTTGTTTAGGTCAGTACAAAGATAGTGATGGTTGCTCTATTGAAGAGAGGGTAATACCTGCCGGAGCCTCTTGGAGCGAAGACAACTCCATGAAATTTCGCTCGATTATGGGGGTTGGCACTTTCAACAGTGGCATATTCTCATTTTCTGCTGCTAGCGTGTCAAGTCCCCTAACCCATTAAATCTTTAGAGATTTACTCGAACCTGTAGCTTATCTAAGGAGATTTTTTGTGGAGTTAAAAAATATAGCGCATTTAGACTGTGCCGCAACGGTCAGTCATCGAATTTATGGAGGTTCAGCCTACACCGATGCCAATACTTATGCAGCGCCACGACTTGGACTAGCAGATGCCAATAGCTATGCGACCGGACATAACACGTTGGTAATAGCAACCAGCCATACCTCAGCTCGAACAACTGCCTATTCTCAAAACGCTTCTGGTAATGCTTCAGCCCATGCCTATAGCACCCATAACAGCAGCCATGCGGTCAGTTCTTCTCGCTATCGATCAATAGGTAGCATCAGTGCTACAAGCACTTTTGCGGTTCGTTCAAATCCATAAGCAGGCATAGCCAGAACAGAGAATGTGTGAACAAACAAACTGCCAAATTGGCAACATCTGTCAGATTGTTCTCGCTATAGTTGACTCATCAGCTTAAGGGCTGGTATGAAGTTAAACAAGGAAACGAAACATGAAAATTGCAAATCTTGAGCATGTAGAATCTGTGAGCACCAGTGATGTACTTGGCGGTTTTGGTAGCTATAGCCCCAGCCGCTATGACTTCAACCGCTCTAAGCGATTGGACATTAACATTTACGAAAGAGTGAATACCTACAAGAATCTCAACACTTACTCTTTTGTTTACGGTAACTCGGCATTGGCTGAAGGTGATGCTGAGGCATATGGCCTTGATAGTAATGCTCAATCGTTCTCTTACACTTACACAGATCCTTTCTCTTCAGCAGCTAGCGCTACTTCAATCTCTCAGAGCTAGCCACCCAGATGCCGCATAAGGCTATCAAAGACTACTCAGAAATGGCTCAAAAGTTGTTGTGAAGACACTTAAATGAACAACGCCTTAGCAAAAAAACTCAATGACTGATGCCAAATAAATTCACTCAAAAACACATTTATATTAAGGTAAAAGGCCTGTTACCTTAATATTAGGTTTGTTATTTGGCTGCATTTCTGACAGTTCTTTTGTCAAAGGTGTGTCGAGCTGTCGGCTAAGATTGAGGGTTGACAGCTCATTTTCTTTTTATCTCGTTTTTAGAGAGTATTATTGCCGCCGGAATATGATTGCATAAACTTGTTGTTGATTGATTTTACTGGGCAAAAATGATTGACTTTTCGGGTTTGGGCATTCAGCTAGAAAGCGTGGTTGACTTGCTTAAAAGAGAGCTGACCTTTCATACGATTTGTCGTCAGTTGGTTTATCAAAGAATGATTAGAGCTAGCGCCAAGGATCGCGGTATAGAGGTTACTGACGACGAAATTCAAGCCGAGGCCGATCGTATACGGCGAGAGTTGCGATTGGAAAACGCACAAAAAACACTGGAGTGGTTACAGGAGAGAATGATTACGGCTGATGAATGGGAGGCGAGTATTTGCGATCGCCTGCTCAGCCGAAAGCTTGCCGATGCTATGTTTGGCGAGACAGCCACTCACCAATTTAATCAGCAAAAACTAGACTACGAAAAGGTTTCACTCTATAAAATTGTGATTCTTGACGACAAATGGGCTCAGGAACTGGCCTACCAAATTGAAGAAGAAGAAATAAGCTTTTTTGAAGCGGCTCATCGCTATGATGACGATGTTACCCGGCGACGCTGCTGCGGTTATGAAGGCGAGATTTCTCGTTGGGCGCTAGCGCCGGACATTGCGGCTAGTGTGTTCGGCGCACCCGCGCAAACTGTTGTGGGGCCTATTTCGCTGGGTCGAGGATACGGTCTGTTTTTTGTCGATGAATTTATTGAGCCTAAGCTCACGGAAGAAACCTACCGAGCCATTTGCGATCGCCTCTTCTACCAATGGCTTGATGGCGAGTTACAGCGATTAGAAGTTTAGACGCAGAAATATGATAGGCATCCAAAAGGGTATTGTTCTTACAAATCTAGCAGTTGGTTTTCACCGCAGTGCTTGCAGTGGGGTAAGTGTTTGTAAGTGAGGTTGTGGCAGCTAGGGCATTCCTGGTATTGAGGATAGCTACAGTGAGGGCAATACACATCATATTTACGAATCTTTTTGGCACAGCTCACGCAGCGCATTTTTTGGACGCGGTTGGCTGCCTGAATCCGGGTATTAAAAACAACTTTTTGAAGAAACTTAATGATGCCAAAGCCAATTATTGGGATCAGCAGAATTTGCACATAGTTCCACAAAAACTGAAGACCGCCAAAGAGAACTTCAATAACATCTGCAATCCATTCAAACAAAAAGCCAATTTGGAGAAACTCAAAGACTTTCCAAATGAGCGGAATGAGAAAGATAACTAGCAGATGCCAGCTAATGAGCGAGACATAGCCATAGCCTTTGCGCTGGGCAAACTGATGGATGGTTGAAGCCAAGAAGATAAGAGGCAGCAAAAACAGCGCTTGAAACAAAAGCTGAATGCTCGGATACCAGAACGATGCGCGGCTGTAGCCACTGTCTACTTCGGCGAACTGTGAATCGTTGTTTAAAAATGCCAGATAGGACTGACTTTCAGCGGTGTTTAGTAGATCAGTTTTGAGAGTTGCTAGGGTGGTTTCTCGCTGTGCGATCGCGCGATCATTCTGCTCAATTTCGGCTCTTGCTTGCGCCGCCTCTACGTTATTGATTGACTGCTCACGCGGCTGCCCGGCAATTTCTTCTAGCAGTGTAGAGTCATACTGCTGACGGATCGTACTATTCTTATCCTTAAAGGAATTAATCTCAGCCTGTACATTGTTAATGGCCTGGGCAATGTCGCGATTGGCTGGCGAATCTACTGCCTCTTCGACCTGCTCATACTGCAAGCAAATGTTTGAAACGCTTCCCAGTTGACCTTCAGCTGCATCTAAATAGCTCTGCTGCCAAGGTTCATTAGTAACGCTTAGCACCTCGTTGATTCTGTTGTAGTCTTTATCCGAGATCGAACTATTGCGATATTCTTGCCAGCTGTATTGGCAGGGATAGGCGATTTGCGGACTCATGGGCCAGCGGCTGACATCATCTAGTCCTACAAACACATTAAACAAAATGAACAAATCTACAATGATAATGACAATCAGGCTGACCTTATTGATCGGCTCGTGATTGATTTTGCGAGATTTGTTGAAAAAGCGACCGATGGAGCGACGAATACGAGAGAACATAAAACCTTGCCAGTGCATATTGAATCAAGCTTCGGCGATGACTGAGCCGAAGCTTGTTCACAGGAACTTTTTGCTTGTTCTCTTAAAGTTAGCCAGTATCTCCTTCTCACTAACGGCTTTATATACCAGTTCTGGTGACCGGTCTCGGTGATTCGTCTTGTGTACTACTGAATACTGAACTACTGAACTACTGAACTACTGAACTACTGAACTACTGACGGCTACTGGCTTCCTCACGCGCAGCGGTCTCTAGGTTAAAGAGCACCTTTAAGGTTTCCATGGCGTTATCCCGCGCGTCCATGTCTCTTTGGGCGCGCAGCTGCGTCATCGGATCATGGAGTATTTTGTTTACAATGCCTCGGGTGAGCGCTTCAACGACACCGCGATGCTTTTCAGAAAATTCTGACCCCAGACGCGACATCGCTTTTTCAAGCTCTTGGGTGCGGATGGTTTCTACTTTGCTGCGCAAGCTGCTGATAGTGGGGACGGTGTCGAGCGATCGCAGCCAGTCCATAAATTCCTCAACCTCTTCATCAAGCAGCAGTTCCGCCTCACGCGCCATCTGCCTGCGGCTCTCTTGGTTTTGGGCCACTACGGCCTTGAGATCATCTACATTAAAGGCAAACACGCTATCAATTTCATTGATATTGCTGTGAACATTGCGCGGCACTGCAATATCAAACACCATAATCTGGCTGCCCTGCTGACACAGCGGGGCCAAATTATCTCGATGCAAAATCGGTTCTACCGCTGAGGTGCAGGTAAACACCACATCAGCGCTTACCACCGTTTCCAACATGCTCTCTAGCGTGCCGGTTTTAATCTGGATATCGCCAAACTGGGCAGCCAACTCATCGGCTCGCTCAAGGGTGCGATTCAACAGCGTAATATTGCTCGCGCGCTTAGAAATCAGGTGCTGTACTAGCAGACGCGCCATTTTGCCTGCGCCCAAAATAGCAATATGGCAGTCATCAAAGCTTTCAACCTTCATCAAGGCCAACTCAGCAGCAGCTGAGCTAATGGAAACTGCGCCCGTCCCTAAGTTGGTTTCTGTCCGAACGCGCTTGCCCGCCTTAATAGAGTCTTTCAGCAGACGGTTGAGCACTCGGCCCACCCCTTTGTGCTGCTGACCCAGACTCAGCGCATGTTTTACCTGCGCCAAAATTTGCCCCTCGCCCAATACCAGACTGTCTAGTCCTGCTGAAACCCGCATAAGGTGTGTGACCGCATCCTGCTGAAGCAGCACGAATAGATGAGGGCGCAAACATTCTAGACTAATGCCGCTGTGCTCAGACAAAAAGCGCATGACATCGCGGATGCCTGATTCAGTTTCGCTCGCAACAATGTGAATTTCTAAACGATTGCAGGTGCTGAGAATAGAAACTTCTTGAATGGTTGGCGAACCGCTGAGATGAGCTATGGCATCAGCGACCTGAGCAGAAGGGATGCTCAGTTTTTCTCGGACTTCAACCGGCGCAGTCTGGTGACTGAGCCCAACAACAGCTATATTCATTCGGCGTCCTAGGAATCTGTTACGAAGAATCTTCTATTTACTTCTATTTAATAGTGGTGGAGCACAGCGCTCTGTTTCTAAGGTATTAAATAACCGGCTGCTATCTCAAGATAACTAAACAAAACTCCATTTTAGGAGACAGAAATAGAATATTACTTAACCTTATTAGCGCGATTTTAGAGCGAGCAAACTGAAAAAGGGAAATCAGGCTATCCTAATCTCCCTTTCTTTGCAGTGTTACCTGGCAGTCACTGGGCACTCGCATTGCATAACGCCATACATAACGCTACACATAACGCAATTTTTATAGCGTGCTGTCACCCTATATATGCTATCGCCTTACTAGATGTCTTGCCGATTATCTCCTTGCAGAGATTTATGCGTCGTCTTTCTAAGCGCTCAGTTCCAAGCGCTATCTCAGGCTCACACGCTTGGGCTTGCCAGACATATGAATGGTATCTACAAAGCGAGCCGTTTGAGACTGGCTAGAAATAACCAAACTCTGAGTACGGTAGCCGCCGTTGAAGAAGCGCACGCCATTCATGAGGGTTCCGGGTGTAATACCGCAGCCCGCAAAGAGGACATTTTCGCCGTTGGCGAGTTCTTCAGCGCTGTAGATTTTATCGGGGTCGGTGATACCCATAGAGGCTAAGCGCTCTAGGTTAGCTTCTTTGCTCTCACCAATGAGGCCAGTTTTTACAACTGCAGGGTCATAAATGAGCTGTCCTTGGAAGTGACCACCTAAGCAGCGCATGGCCGCAGCTGAAATCACACCCTCTGGTGCTGCGCCAATTCCCATGAGTGCATGGACGTTGGTGCCTTCAAATCCGCAAGAAATAGCCGCTGAAACATCGCCATCACTAATGAGACGAACCCGAGCACCCGCATCGCGAATCTCTTGGATTAGGCCGTTATGACGCTCACGCTTCATTACGATAACCACCAGCTCATCAACGCCGCGATCTAGGCATTCGGCCAAAATCTTGAGGTTTTCAGCGGGTGACTTGCTGATGTCTACCTTGCCTTTAGCTGCGGGTGGTGCAGCTAATTTGTTCATGTAAAAGTCGGGCGCTGCGAACAGGCCGCCTTTTTCGGAGATGGCGAGCACGGCCATAGAACCGGGCTGACCGTAGGCGCAAAGGTTGGTGCCTTCGCATGGGTCTACGGCGATATCGATTTCGATTAGCTCGTCAGGGGTGCAAACCTTATCCGCGTCGGGCTGTGTACAAATGCCGACTTCCTCACCGATGTAGAGCATGGGCGCGTCGTCGCGTTCGCCTTCACCAATGACAATTTTGCCGCGCATATGAATTTTGTTCATACGCTCGCGCATTGCTTCTACTGCTACTTCGTCCGCGATGTCTTTTTCGCCTTTGCCCATCCAGCGTGCAGACGCGATCGCTGCCTGCTCGACGACTTCAATAATCTCTAAACCGAGGGTGGTTTCCACGGGGTATTTATTCCTCCAAACTGCCGAATCTAGCCGATATTAAAAGAGATTTAAATTCTCTTGCGGGCCATCTTTGAGTTTATCAGAGAATAGGGATCGCCTCGCTCAAACAAATTGCTCAAACAAAATTAAACCCAAAGATAAACCCAAAGAGCGACTCAACAAAAAGGTGCCTATAGCGGCCCTGGTTTAGCCGCCTTAGATAGCTTCACATAAAGGTCATAGTCCATCGTGCGGCGATCTGTGGGGGAAGCTTTGCCGTCGCCGATGACAGTGGTCATGCCAATTGCCTCAATGGCGGCAGTTGGGCCGTCTTCGGGCAAGGCTGGCAGCGGAAATACGCCGCCAGCGAGGCTATTGATTGTGGTCAAATCTAAGTAAAAATGGCCATTGTTGGGCTCAGGCGCTTGGCTGGTGAGGGTTTGAAATAGGCGGTTAGCGGCCAGCGGACGGGTGGGTGTAGGGGCGATCGCCTGTACGGCATCTGCACCCATGGCAAAAAAGGCGACGTTGCCAGGTAGCCAACCATGGCTAAACTGGACGCCTTGAAAAGGGGAAATCCATTCTGTCACTGAGCCCCCTTCAAACTCCCGCGTGTTGACCTGGTACCGATAGCGACTGGCCATCACATCATCAAGCTGGGCCCAAGTTGATTCTGCAAGCTGACGATCGTTCGTTTGCACCATCATCAGGAGCGGTGCATTTTCAATTCCAGGCTCGGCCAGCTGAGGCTCTGAAGATTCTTCTGAAGAATCTTCGGAGGGTGTTTGCTCTGGCACGGCTTTTTGAACCGGTGGCAATACGCCTAGCGCAAATTCACCTGCCGCCCAAGGCATAATGTCTTCATCGAGATCCAAACCCGTTTGGGTGAGTAGTCCTGCCTTCAAATTTTGGGGGTTTGGGAAAAACGGCGGTGAGCTGTTGCTTTCACTAAACCCTTGCCAAAACTTTTGCAGGTTGCTTCCTGAGGCCATAATCAGCGTGTCGTCGGGCAGACGGCGGGGCATTTTGCCAGCTGCGTTACTAAGTTCGCTGTAGGCCAGATCATTTTTAGGGTCCAGCCAGCTCGTGCCTTGAAATCGGATGCCCTCCGACTCAATTAGGGCATTGGCGACGATGCCCTGCGACCCTTGCAAGGGAATGATGTTGCGATTAGAACCTATCCCCGATGAGGGCGCGATCGCCTGAGTGGCCGCTGGAATGTTGAGGTAGATCTGCGCAAAGTTTTTGCCGGGTGGCTGGGGCGATTCTACGCGGGTAGCGGCCTTGCGATAGCCAGCAATATCTAGGAGCGATCGCCCTCCTTTATGGGTGTCAATCGCCTGCTCAATTCCCGACTGACTGTTACTGAGCAGTAGCCAGCTACTGCCAATCACCGCAGATTCTATCGCGAGGCCGTCTTTGGACTCAATGGTTTTAATATCAACGCCTTTATAAGTGCGATCGCTCCAGGTGATAGACGAGGCTTTAGGTCCTTCGCCAATGAGCGTCTTGGCCTTCAGCGGATCGTCAATTGGGATGACCAGTACCAGGTTTTGAGCGGCCATATCAATGCCGCCTAAGGATTCGCTAGCCGAATCGCCAGAGGCATCTTTGTCAGTGAGGACTGCTAAGGTAACGCGATCGCCTATCCAGGGCTTAATATCTCGCTTAAAGCTATAGCCATTGAGCGTAAATAATCTATCCTTCCACGCGCTCAGTAGGCCATCGAACTGCTGCTGAGTTTCAGCCGTGCCAAACTGTCTGAGTTTTGTCCAAGTGAGCTCATCAGTCGTAAGGGTCATGGTCGCGATCGCCGTTTGGGGCACTAGCTGTGTCCCCGCTGGCAAAAGGCTTCTAGGCGCACGCTGAGCAAAGTTAAGATAAGCGACCGTGCCCCCGCCAATTAACAGCACAGCGCTGAGCAATAGCAGCTTAGGCGGCTTTTTGAGCAGCCGGGGCAAAAAACTAGGCGTAAATTTTGACCGAGGCGCATCTTTCCCTGGGGTTGGCTCTGCACCGGGATTTTCTTGTTGTTTGTCCTGCGCTGTCGGATCTTGAACCACGGATTTGAGCCCTGTAGAGTTTATGCATGCAAAATGCCAGGCGGGATATATGCCAGATGCGATATCCGCTTGGGTTGTAGCAGCAGAAGGTATCAGCAAAAGAAAGTATAAGCAGAGAAACTGTAGCAGAGAACTTGACAAATGTGACCTGTGAAACTTGTCAATCCATCCTGCATTCCCCTGTGCTCTTCAAAGTTTGAGTTTTTTTTCTATGGCTCAAACGCTTCTAAACAAGCGGCTATGCTAAGTTCTAATGCGCCTTCGTTCCACATTTTTAAAGGCTCCAAATCTAAAGACTCCAAAACCACCTGCCCATATGACCATCCAAACAGCCAGTCAACCCGCAGGCCAGCCTGTCAACCCATTAGCTGACAGCGCTGCCGATCGCTCACAGCTTTGGATGGCCGCTATTAAACCACCGATGTATTGCGTTGCAATCATGCCTATTTGCGTTGGCAGCGTGGTCGCTTTTGTTCAAACCGGTATTTTTTATTGGGGCATCTTTGTAACCTTTGCCTTTTCAGCCGTCCTCTTGCTGGTTTGGGAGAACCTCAGCAACGATGTGTTTGATGCCACCACTGGCATTGATAAAAACAAACACCATTCGCTAGTCAACCTGACGCGCAATCGTCGTTTGATCTTTTGGCTCAGCAATTTGGCCTTGGGTTTGGGCGTTGCGGGTATCGTGGCGATCGCGCTATGGCAAAAGGATGTGACAGTACTGGCGATGGTGCTGGCTTGCTGCCTGTTGGGTTACTTGTATCAAGGACCGCCTTTTCGGCTAGGTTACCAAGGGCTGGGCGAAATTCTATGCTTTTTCAGCTTTGGGCCATTGGCGGTTGGCGCTGCCTACTATGCTCAGACCCAAGTCTGGGAGGAGTTTGCCTGGAGCTGGCTAAATCCGCTCTTGCCCGCTGCGACTATTATCGGGATCACCACAACGCTGGTTCTTTTTTGCTCTCATTTTCATCAAGTCGCAGATGACCTTAAAGCCGGTAAACGGTCACCGATTGTGAGGCTGGGCACTCGGCGTTCGGCGCAGCTATTACCCTGGGCCTGTGGCGGTATCGGTATGATTTGGGCGATCGCCACTTGGCAGGGCGGGCTGCCGCTGAGCGCTGCGTTACTATGGGGCAGTGCGCCGCCCGCGTTTAAGCTATGTCGGCATGTGCTCACGTTTCATGCTCAGCCCCTGCGTGTGAGCAACGCTAAGTTTTTAGCCATTCATTTTCATTTTTGGAGCGGGCTGTTACTGGTATCGGGACTGCTTATTTCAACAGTTGGGTAAGGGCATGGCAGAACCGTTGACTTTTGAGTTTCGTCCCTATCGGCGACCCTTTCGACAAACTTTAAAGACAAGCCACGGTAATTGGACGCATCGTGAAGGCATCATTTTAAAATTTGCTGACCCACAAGGGCGCACAGGGTTTGGCGAAATTGCCCCTTTGCCCTGGTTTGGCACCGAAACACAGGCGCAGGCTTTGGCTTTTTGCCGCCAAATTCCCCACCAGCTGGCCAACCACAGCTCCGCTCAGACTGCGTTTGAGATTATGCCTACATTGCCTGCCTGCAAGTTCGGCTTTGAGATCGCGCTGAGAAATTTGTCTTGCGATATTCACTGCGCTGAGCTAGAGAACCGTCACTATAGCGGCCTGCTGCCAGCGGGCGAAGCGGCGCTGTCAGCCTGGACATCGCTATGGGCTATGGGCCATCGCACGTTTAAATGGAAAATTGGGGTTGCGCCGGTTGCCGTTGAGCTTGCTTGGCTCAGTCGGCTAATGGAGCAGCTGCCGCTGGGTGCAAAGCTCAGGCTTGATGCCAATGGCGGGCTAGATGAACTCACCGCCCATCACTGGCTAGATCACTGCGATCGCTTAGGTCATCGCATCGAATTTATTGAGCAGCCCCTTCCGCCGCATCAGTTCAATGACCTGCTCAAGCTTGCCAAGCGCTACCACACGCCCATCGCTCTTGATGAATCTATCACCACGCTCGATCAGCTCAAAACCCATTATTTTCGAGGTTGGCAGGGCATTTATGTGATCAAAGCAGCGATTTTGGGCTCACCTAGTCAGCTCAAACATTTTTGTGTTGACTACCCAATTGATTGGGTCATTTCATCCGTTTTTGAAACTGACATTGGTCGTCAGGCACTGATTGATCTCACGATAGAGCTGGCGATGCTGCTACCCGATGCGCCTCATCGGGTATTGGGTATGGGAACGCAGCAGTGGCTCCCTAACGACGGCCTAGACGACCCCGATTGGGAGGCGCTATGGCGACGTCTGAGGGATTGACGTTTCAGGAATTGATGCTTGAGGAATTGATGCTTGAGGAATTGACGCCGCAGGCGCTGTGGGAGGGATTGCGGCATGATTGGCTGGTTGAGTTAAATTCAGCGGGAACTTGCGGGACTAGGACATCGCCAGAGATTTGGCGAAAAGAGGTTGAGCGGCGGCGCGATCGCCTTAAGCACATAGCCAGCCACATAGCCAACCACATAGCCAACCATATAGCCAACCCTGTAGCCAATAATCATGTAGCCAACGGTAAAATAACCTCTGCCGCGCCTCTGTTACTTATCGCCGATCCCCTGCCAACGAGCTTTTTGGCTAGCTTCCTCGCCGCCCTACTCGCGGGCTGGAATGTGGCGATCGCCAATCCCCGATGGGGCGTTCAAGAATGGCAGTCGGTCAGCGCGCTGATCGCGCCAGATTTAGTTTGGGGGGCAGACCTGCCGCGATCGCTCGTGTCTGATAAAGCGTCTAAAGCGTCTGAGCTGGCGGCTAATGTCGCGCTGACTTTACCCAAATCACCGGCAATTTTAATCCCCACGGGTGGTAGCAGCGGCCAAATTAAGTTCGTCTGCCATCTCTGGAGCAGCTTAACGGCTTCAGTCAACGGCTTCCGGCAATATTTCGGCCCCGACGGGGAGGCGATCAACACATTTTGTGTGCTGCCTTTACATCACGTCAGCGGCTTGATGCAAATACTGCGCACTTGGTATAGCAATGGTCAAACCATTATCGCCCCGCCGAACATTCTCAAATCGCTTGAACTGCTTAGCGTAAATGACGCACTCCCCTCTTTTTTCTCTTCCTCTGCTGCTCTTTCCTTCATTTCACTGGTTCCTACGCAGCTCAGCGAGATACTAAAAACCAGCCAATCTGCTTGGCTACGACAGTTTCGATCGGTTCTGCTGGGCGGTGCGCCGCCCTGGCAAACCCTGCTAGATCAGGCATCTGAGGCGCAGGTGCCGCTATGTCTTTCCTATGGGATGACCGAAACAGCGGCGATGGTGACTGTATCCTCGGGCAAACCGCTTCCCCATGTGGCGATTCAAATCGTTGAAAACGGCCAGCCGCTTCCACCGGGGCAAGTGGGGCAAATTGTGGTGCGATCGCCCGCCGTGGCATGGGGCTACTGCGGTGCTCCTGCCTTTAGCTCCAACACCTTTTATACCGATGATTTGGGCTACCTTAGCACCGACGGAACGCTGCATATCACCGGCCGAGCCAGCACTAAAATTATTAGCGGGGGCGAAAATATTTTCCCCGCTGAAGTAGAAGCCGCGATCTGGCGTACCGGCCAAGTTAAAGATGTCTGTGTCCTAGGCTTACCGCATCCGCATTGGGGAGAAGCGGTGATTGCCGTTTATGTCCCCGCCGATTCAGGGGTCTGTGCCGAAAGCTTACGGCAAGCGATCGCCCAAACCCGCTCCAACAATGCTGATGTCAAGGCCCCGATGCTGAGTCGTTATAAGCATCCCAAAAGGTGGGTTTCAACCACAGCGCTGCCGAGAAATGCCCAGGGCAAGCTCAACCGCCATCAGCTTCTTGTTCACCTTTTAGCCAACGGCTTAGCTCCAGCGTTAGAGGCTGACGAGCGCGCGCCGTTGGACTTATGCAAACATGGCGAGTCAATGCCTTTGCTAGCACCTTTTCAGGTGAGTCGGCAGCTGTCACAACATAAGTAATTTCAAAGCTGTGCGGGCTCAGCTGTTGGGGCGTTAGGGTAACTGCGATCGCATCGCCACAATACATCGGCTGATAAAAATCAGCCGATGTATGAACAATCGGAACGGCGATATTTCCACCCGTTGAAAAAAATGGCTTTAGGGCTATTCCCGCATGCGCGAGCGAAGCTTCATAGGCTTCATGACACAGCGCCAGCAGGTTCGCAAAATACACTACACCTGCCGCATCCGTTTCCTGAAACCGAATCACTCGCCGCAGCGTAAAAGCCATCATTCTTTACGCTGCGGCTAACCCTTAGCTAGCATTTGGCTGAGCCGGACGGAACGATACACCGTTTTGACCGGGCAGTAAGGGCAGCGTCACTGAAGAGCCCGAGCGGCCAGGGACAGGTGTTTTTTTCAAGTTGTTGAGGTTTAGGGTCAAATCCGAGAGGCTAAAGTTCATCGCCTGCATTGGATTATTAAGCGCTCTTACCAAATTGGCTAACGAGTTTTGTACCAAAGAATCTGGATTTATCAGTACCCAACCATCAGCTGTATTCTGAAGCATTTCAAAGTGTAAGTGAGGCCCCGTTGAGTTGCCAGTGCTGCCGACCAAGCCAATCACATCACCTTTTCTTACCTTCGTACCTGGCTCAACCAAAATGTCAGATAGGTGAGCATATCGGCTTTCCAGCTCAGTTCCTTCAACTTTGTGATTGAGCACCACCATCAGACCGTAACCACCTGCATAGTCAGCGCTAACCACGGTGCCCGATTGAGCTGCCAAAACAGGCGTGCCATGTTCAGCGCCGATGTCAGTACCCGAGTGGAATCTGTAATCGCCCGAAATAGGATGGACTCTAAAGCCAAATAGCGACGTAATGGGAGAAGGAATGGCCAGCGGGAATATGAACTGTTGCGCGGCCTGAAGATTGACCAGAGGGCGAACCGAACGATTGAGATACTCGCGACCTGCGACCGTGGTGCCGCTAGAAAAACGAATGCCAGAAGCGCTAAAGCTCACCGGCCCAACGTTGACAGCAGGTGCGCTAGCAACAGAAGCGTTCTCGGAATAGCCTGACTCATTTAAAGAGTTGCTTGGAGTCTGCGCGTATCCCGACTGAGGTGTAACTTGCGGTGCAGGCGATAGACCCGTTGCACAAGCGCCGTTGGGTACGGCTTGACCGCTACCGACCGTAAACTCACAGCCCGTAGATTGCTCAGAAATAACAACTTCAGGTGCTGCATTGGGGGACTCGGTCGCACCCACGTTGTAGTCGGTAGGATCTACAAAAATGCTGTTGTACTCTTCTGGGACATTAGTACCTGCGGGCAATGCGGCTGGTACGAGCTCGGTTGGCTCAATTGGCGTAGCCTGCTGCTGAGCCGGTTCAAACTCTACCGTCGGCGGAGCGGCTTCTGCGGCTGGATAAATCTCAGGTACCGCCTCTTCGTTCATTGCGACCAGTCGGACAGTGCGATTGGAAACTTCAACAGCGCCTAATGCCTCGGCATTTTGCAGATTGCCTTGCAGATCACTTTGAAATCCCCTTTGATTGCTGACATAGGCAGATAGTGGTACTGCCAGCGCACCGGCTTCAATCAGGCCAGTGAGCGGATTTTTGCGGCGATGGACTTTTGCGGCGAGGGGCTTTCTGACTGAGGCAAAAGTTGGCGGTGCAACCTGTGTAACATGAGGTCTTACCCTGGGGTTTACGGCAGGGCTTTCAGTTGGGCTGTTTTCACTAGAGCTGCTTGTTGGAGCCGTTTGAGCTGGCTGTATTTCAATCGTGATTGATGGCGCAGGTGTGGCGGCAACGGTGGGCGCGACTACTGCAGGCGCAGGCGTCGGTGGAGCTGATGGTGTATAAGAGGACGTGGCTCTTAACGAAAAGGCTTCGGCTGCGACTGATGGCGCAGGCGGCGCGTCGATAAAGGCTTCGGGTAATGGTTGTATATTGGGAGTCGCCTGAAGGGCGGGCGCTGGTAGTGAGAAGGTCGTGTCAGCAACCGAATAGCCGCCACCCAAGGTCGCTGCATCAGAGCTAGCAGCGTAATCATCTATTAAAAAGTCGCCCTCTGCACGGGCAAAGCTGACCTGGCTGGCTACGAAGCCAAAGCCCCCGACTAGCCCTAGCGCCACAAACCAACACCTTTGTGTTTTATGGCTTTGTGCTTTATGGCTTTGTGCTTTATGGCTTTGTGCTTTATGGCTTTGTGGTGCTTTGTGGCTATTTGAAGATCGGATTGAGGATCGGCGATCCGTCTTGTCTGCTTTTTGTTGATCTGCTTTTTGTTGAGCAGTGTGCTGGGGCGCAGTCATAGTCAAAAACCTAAAAATAATCCCAATCAATCAGTCAATATTAACTTATGCAAATCTCGCTTGGCCTAAGCAGCAAAATTTTGGTAGCAGGCAGACGAGCCGAGCGATAGGTGATTGCCAGTAGGACCTGCCCGCTGGCATGTAGCAGGATTCTCTGCGGAGTGAGTGACAGTTCCTAAACCGGCTACGGTCATTTGATAGGTACTCCTCATGAGTAACCCTCTTCTGCGGTACTGGTAATTTCTCCGGAACAGTTTATCAAGTTCGCCTGCCAATCTACGGATTCTACTGAGGATTCTACTGATGAAGTCGTCACTTCGGACGTTATCCTCTGGGGCTTGATTGAAGAATGTTCGCCTAGAACAGCCAGATTTGACAGACTACTATCTAGTGAAGCAACTTCCCCGACTTGTGTCAGTAGGTTTGAGTAGGCCTTCATGAAAACTTGACTGCCTACCTGCTGCTGAAATAGATACCCCTGAAGAATTCCCTTAAGAACGAGTGCAGCAAGCATCTCTAAACAATTTATTTTGTTTTTGGCGGCGTATCCGGGTATTTGCCTGATTATCTGCATCAGCGTGATGGCGGTCTCGGGGACTTGATTGTTCCAATTGATGCCGACGCCGATTACGGCTTTTCTTATGCAGGCTGAGGATTTCATCTCATTTACCTCTATTGGGGAGTATTCCTCTGCGACTGCAAGTTTTGTCTCTGTTAAGATGCCTCCCAATTTTTTGCCTTCAAAAAATAAGTCGTTAGGCCACTTAACTTTGATTGGAATGCCCAAATTGTTAAAGGCGGTTGCGATGCCCCAAGCGCTAAAACTGGTGAGCTGAGTGCGGTGATGTACTGGCCAATCTGGTTCGAGGGCTAGCGATAGGTATAGGCCGCCTGGCTCGGATGTCCAGACTCGTCCGTGCTGACCGCGACCGCAAGTTTGCTGTTGAGCGATCGCTACCGATCCTGATCCGGCTGTTCCCTGGGCTATCATTTGCCACAGGTGTGTGTTGGTAGAAGGTAAGCTCTCGAATACATGCAGATCAAATCGGGAATGTACCTGCCGAAAGCGGGGCTCAATCCCTAAATCAGCGCCGCTCTGGGCTAAAGCCGACTGAATTTTTGCACGGCTAATTTTAATCGGGTTTGAGCGATCGCTCTGGCTATTGGCCTGGCTATTGGCCTGGCTATTGGCCTGGCCATCAGACGGGTCATTAAATTGGCCATTAAACTGGTCATCAGGTTGGCGATTAGGCAGTAGCTCAACGGATGAATCAGCAGGCAAATAGGTTGGTATTATCTGATTTATGATGACGAATCTTCCTCCCCTAACCACTGATACCCTGTGGGCTATTCTTAACGACGAGCTGTCCGACACTACTGTAAACCAACTGGTGTGGCACACTCTAGGCTATCGTGAAGTGCTTTCAAGTGAAACGCCTTCAAGTGAAACGCCTTCAGGTAAACAATGGTCTACTGAAAAAGTAGACGGAAAATGGCAAGAAAAGTATCCTGAACCGCCCAATTTTATTGAGAGCAGGCCCGCAGCTGTGCAGCTCACACGCGCTATCCCACAAGAAAATAAGCAGCTGCTTAAAACCTATCTAGGGTTTAAGGGCTACAAGGTTGATCAGCTAGTTCCCCGGCTCACCCGACGCGCCACTATGGCTAATTGGCTACTGAGCGAAATGCAGTTACGCGGGCTGATATCGCCTTAATCTTTTGTTTACCTGCTGTGCTATTAAGGCCGCTATAGTCCTCGCAGGGCATCTAGCCGATTATTGAATTGATTAACCTCGTCAGAATTATTTCATTCTTATGTCAACTGTATTTGATTTTTTGGCTAAAGGCGGCCCCGTAATGGTGCCTATTGTTGGCGCATCGGTTTTTACAGTCGCCTGTGCGTTGGAACGAGCCACCTTTTGGACTAATTTGCTCAAGCGAGAGGAGCGGGTGGTCGCTGATGTGCTCGATATGTCTCGGCGAGATCTCTCTGAAGCGGCGGCGATCGCAGCGCGCGATCGCGATTTGCCTATTGGGCGCTTTTTGCTTGCGCCCTTAAGTCTTAAAAATCCCTCTCCCGAAACCTTCCGCTTGGCTTTAGAAAATGCAGGCGACAAGGAATTCGTAAAAATGCGCAAAGGCGACAAGCTACTAGAAACCGTCGTTGCGGTCGCACCGCTGTTGGGACTATTAGGCACTGTAACCGGTCTTATTAATACTTTTGAAAACCTCAACATAGGAGCGGGTGGAGAGGGGGCTGCCGGAGCCACCGAAGCTGCGGGCGGAATTGGGGAAGCGCTGATTACAACAGCCGCTGGCATGGTTGTCGCCATCATCGCGCTGCTCGTCTTGCGCATTATGGTGACCCTACAAGCCCAGCAGATGGACTACTTTTCTGAAGCGGGCAACGAGCTAGAACTGATCTATCGCGAATATTGGCATGAAGCCGGTCGCAATCCCTACCCTACCCCTGTCAAACCGGCTGATTTGTCTGTTACAGAAACGGCTGCGGCCCCTGCTTCAGCAACTTCAACCCCTTCAACTCGGCAAATCTTTTAGCAGGTTGCCAACCTTAACAATTAGCCGGCTTATTCCCTAATATTTGTCTTATGCGCTTTCGTCGCGATACTGAAGACTCTTCTATTCCCACCATCGACTTGATTCCGATGCTCACCGTGATGATGGGTGTGCTCGCTTTCTTCGTCGTTATTTCTGTCTCTTTGGGCAGCGAACAGCTCATTGAGGTAGACCTTCCTCCCGAACCAAGCGAAGACACGCCCATTGCCGAAGACAGCGTAAAAGAGGCCTTTATCGTTGAGATGGATGCCAGCGGGCAGCAGATTCTCAACGGTCAGCCCATTAACCCAGAGCAACTCATTGCCGAGATGGAAGCTTACTTGAACTCAACTCAAGAGAGCATTGTTTATTTAGTCCCTAGTCGCGAGCTGCCCTACGAACAGGTGATGCGCTTTTTAGGCGATATGCGCAGCGTGGGAGGCGATCGCGTCTCTCTGGCCTTAGAGGATAAAGAAGATACCGCTGATTAAAACCGCTAACTAAAGAAAACACTGCCAACTACTGCCACCTAAGGACTGCCTCATGCGTTCTCGCCGTCGCCCCTCTAGCCGTATCCCCGAAGTCAACCTAGTCCCTATGATGGACGTGCTAATGACGGTCCTCATTTTCTTTGTGGTTATTTCAATGGGCCTTACTGGCGTACAAATCAACGGTGTTACGCTACCTAGATCGGTAGAGGGCGCAGATGAGAACATCATTGCAAAGCAAGACGATGCCAAACCCCTAGTCATAGGCCTTAACACCGATAAAGAACTGGTTTTAGAAGGTGAGACCACTAGCCTAAATGCTCTGACGCCAGCGATTAGAGCATATTTTGAAGAAAATCCAGAAGGCAGTATCATGCTCAAGGCCGATAGAGCGCTCCCTTATGAAGACATCGCAACATTGCTCAACGAGTTGAGAAAGATTGGGGGGCGTCGAGTGTCTTTAGCTGTTGAATAAAGCAGGTGGAACGCTCCACTTGGGTGAGGTGATTTGTGGGGTGGGGCAATGTGTGAGGTAGAGGCGATTTGTGAGGTAGAGGCGATTTGTGAGGTTATTGTTAGCGCAAAAGAGCCTGTTGACAATGGTTAGAGAGCCTCTGTTTTGGTATTGAGCCCCTTTTGTAGATGCTTATACAACGATGCTTTTACCACATAGAAACCTCTGTACAAAATATTTTGACCCGTTTTTGACGAGTCGGAACCTATCAACTTATTTTGTGATGAAGCAGAAAGCGCCAAGTTCTGCCCAGCACTTTTTCCAAACAAGATATGTAGCCTTTATAAAGTCTCGCGATATTTGCGGATCTTAATTAGATTTTGTGGATAGATGTACTGAGACGGAATTATGACGGCATTATCATCCGAGTAAAAAGCTTCGGTGGTACTACGCAACCGTCTCTCTTTCCAGCTCTGATCTATGAGGTCTATATGAATCCAACGTTTCAATTTTTCAAGCAGAAAGGTCTAATGGTGACCTTGCCCTTGCTTTTGCTGGCAACTGCCTGCGGCGACAGTGGTTCTCCCTCTCCGCAAGCAAACAGCGCTCGCGCCGCTGATGAAACTGGTGGAGGATTGGCCGTTCAGCCTAGCGGTGCCTTTGGTGCGCCTAGTGGCGGTAGCAACGGTTTGGAAGCTCCCGAGGTGACCCTACCGGCTGACGATACTCCCGGCGCTTCACTAACAGACGTGTTGCCCCCTACTTCTGTTACTGATGGTTCCGGCAGTGGTCCTGTCTCATCTGCGATTGATGCTGATTCCAGCACAGATATTCCTGAACCTGCCGCTTTGGTTGGTTTGGCGATCGCCGCTGCTGGCATGGTTGTTATAAAGCGCAATCAGTCTGCATAAGCAAAATCAAGTCCAAATTCAAGTGTGTTTTCTAATGCCCTAGAAAGTGCTTGCTTGAGCTGGGTGATATGTTTAGTCAGTAATGCATTGTGCTAGTGATGCATCTAGTCAGTGATATGTTTAGCCAGTGGTGCATTGTGGTGAATTTAAACAACTGCGGATGGCTGGTCAATGGCTGCAAATAACTTAAATAGATATTTTTAATTTATGACGTTATAGGAGCCCTTATCCAGCCCTAAAAATTCACAGTTCTTTTTACGAGGCTCGATTGACCTAAGGTCAATCGAGCCTTTTGATTGATATTTGATTGATACATATATTTATGGTTCAGCGCTGTGGGCAACTATGCGATCGCGATTCAAGCTTTTCGGTAGGCGCTAGCCGTGCAGCCCTACGCGATTACGAATCAGCGCATGATTTTAGAATGTACCGCTAAGTTGGGATAGCTCGTACGGTTATGGGGTGACAGCTATGGGGCGACGGTTGTGGAGCGACGGTTGTGGAGCGACGGTTGTGGAGCGACGGTTGTGGAGCGACGGTTGTGGAGCGACGGTTGTGAGGCGATCGCAACGTCATTTACAAACAGTCATTTCAAAACAGTCAGAACATTCAAAGCGGCTCGTTATGTGGCAACCTTTAGTTAGAAACTAGTTAGAAACTGTTGTTAGTAGAACTATGCAAACTCTGTCTGACTCACCAGAAGCCGCCCAAAATACCAGCACTGTCGATCAAACATCTGCTGATGAATCCCTATTTGAAACAACTATCGTGCGCCGTAAAACTCGTCCTGTAAAGGTTGGCGATATAACCATTGGCGGTGGCCATCCGGTTGTGGTGCAGTCGATGATTAACGAAGACACGCTAGATATTGAAGGTTCTGTCGCCGGGATTCGCCGACTGCACGAAGTAGGCTGTGAAATTGTGCGCGTCACAGTGCCCAGCATGGCTCATGCCAAAGCCTTGGCTGACATTAAAAACCGGTTAAGAGAAACCTATCAAACAGTGCCCTTAGTGGCAGATGTGCATCATAACGGCATGAAAATTGCGCTGGAAGTGGCCAAACATGTCGATAAGGTGCGAATTAATCCCGGCCTATATGTGTTTGAAAAGGCAACGAAAAATGCAGATGGGAGCGATCGCACCGAATACACCCAGGCAGAATTTGACAGCATCGGCCAAAAAATTCGTGAAACCCTAGAGCCCCTCGTCATCTCCCTGCGAGACCAGGGTAAAGCCATGCGCATTGGGGTCAACCACGGCTCCTTGGCCGAGCGGATGCTTTTTACCTACGGCGATACGCCCGAAGGCATGGTGGAATCGGCGCTAGAATTTATCCGAATTTGCGAATCGTTAGATTTCTACAACCTTGTGATTTCGCTCAAAGCCTCACGTGTACCTGTTATGCTAGCGGCCTATCGGCTCATGGTAAAACGAATGGATGAGCTAGGCATGAGCTATCCGCTGCACTTGGGCGTTACCGAAGCAGGCGATGGTGAATATGGCCGCATCAAATCGACCGCAGGCATTGCGACGTTGCTTGCCCTTGGCATTGGCGATACCATCCGCGTTTCACTCACCGAAGCACCCGAGAAAGAAATTCCGGTATGCTACAGCATCTTGCAGGCCCTAGGGCTACGCAAAACCATGGTGGAATATGTCGCCTGTCCGTCCTGTGGACGCACCCTATTTAATTTAGAAGATGTTTTACACAAGGTGCGCAACGCCACCAGCCACCTGACTGGCCTAGATATCGCCGTTATGGGCTGCATTGTCAACGGGCCTGGCGAAATGGCCGATGCCGACTACGGCTATGTTGGAAAACAAGCCGGGACAATTGCGCTCTATCGAGGCCGCGAAGAAATTAAGCGTGTTCCCGAAGCCCAGGGTGTCGCAGCGCTGATCGACCTCATTAAGGCTGATGGCCGATGGATAGAACCTGATGGAAACCCTAATGCAGCATCTGAGATAAACCCTGCTGTTGAAACTGCCGATTCAAAGGCGGCTCCATCGGACTTGGCAGCAGCAGGTGCGATTCACTAACTGGCCTAGCACTCAGACATGCCAGTACTCATCGCGATTTAACCTGATCTTATAGTGCATTTTTGATCGTACCCCCGTTCACCCCTTACTCAGGTAACTAACAAAGGGTGTGTGTTAAATTGGGCGTAACTACGTCCTCCATACAGGATTTTCTCATCTATGGCTATTACTAAGCGCGGTCTTATATTAGGAGCAACCGCATTAGCGAGTGCCGCTGTCGTCATTACCGGCACCGGCATTCACCTCGCCGACGGCCAAGCCTTTTTTAAGGAAAGCCCTAAAGAACTGATTGATGAAGTATGGCAGCTGATTGACCACGAGTATGTAGATGACTCGTTTAATGCCCTTGATTGGAATGGTGTTCGTACGTCGTACCTGAATCGCACCTATACCGACCAAGAACAGGCTTATGATGCCGTGCGCGAAATGCTAGAGCAGCTTGACGATCCCTACACTCGGTTTATGGATCCGCAAGAATTTAGCAGCATGCAAATTGACACGTCGGGTGAGCTTACTGGCGTGGGGATTCAAATCACTCAAGAAGAAGAAACCAAGGAGATTTTAGTCGTTTCGCCCATTGAAGATACGCCTGCCTCTGACGCGGGTATGCTTTCTGGCGATGTAATTACTTCAATTGACGGCCAAAGTACCGAAGGGATGGAGCTAAGCGACGCGGTAAATCTGATTCGAGGGCCGGTGAACTCAAGCGTTAACATTTCGGTGATGCGCGAAGGCAGACCTTTAGAATTTGAGCTAACTCGCGCCCGTATTGAAATTCATCCTGTCCGCTACTCCGTAGAAGAAAGTCCTGAAGGCACTGTTGGCTACATCCGTTTAACGCAGTTTAGCGCCAATGCTTCTGATGAGATGCGCAACGCTATCAAAGAACTTGAAGAGCGCGATGTTGCTGGCTATGTTTTGGATTTGCGGTCTAATCCGGGTGGGCTGTTGTTCTCCAGTATAGACATTGCAGAAATGTTTATTGATGAAGGCACCATTGTCTCTACCGTTGATCGCAACTCGGTGAGCGACGAAGAAGTCGCCAAAAATCAGGCCCTTACTGACCGACCGCTGGTCGTTTTGGTCGATGGTGGCTCGGCCAGTGCCAGTGAAATTCTTTCTGGTGCACTGCAAGACAACGGTCGTGCTGAGCTGGTGGGCACTCAAACCTTTGGTAAAGGCTTAGTGCAGTCGGTACGCGGCTTGGCGGATGGCTCTGGGGTTGCAGTTACAATTGCAAAGTATCTAACTCCATCGGGCCGAGATATTAACAAGTTGGGCATTTCGCCTGACTATGTGGTAGAAATCACCGAAGAGGAGCGTGAGACCCTCGCTAAAGACCGTGACAAAGTTGGGACCCTAGAAGACCCGCAGTACTCCAAAGCGATTGAGGTATTGACCACCTCTATCCGCGCTGAGCGATCGCCAGCCACGACGGTTGGCGCCACAGACCAAGTGCTAGAGCCCGCCAGTGCTAGCGCTGAGTAGTTTCTAGGGTCGTGTTCTGTACCACGGCCATTACCGGTGTTACAAACGGCTATAGGACATTAGTAAAATGGCGTCCGTAAAATCTAGAAAATCTAGCTAGGCTTACATTTACCTGCTCTAATCAGGCCCACTCGCTTTGCGATGGCCTGATTTTGTGCTTTAAAGGGGCCCCACTGTTCTAAAGGTGCTGTATTTAAGGATGCTAATGCCTGAGCAGATACAATTTTGCACTGTTCAGAGGCTTCTTTGACGATGTACCAGCTTTCTTCCAACATATTTTTAATTTTTCCGATTAATTTTTTTCAATGTAATGGCTGAGGCGGCTATGACGGAGTGATTTAGGGTTTAGGTTACTTGCGAGGCTTTGTGCAAGCGGTAGGTGACGGTTGCTGCGATTAAGCAAATCACGGCTAGCGATCGCACCACCCCCACAACCCCAATATGTTCTTGCAATATCGGCAACCCCAATGTACCTAACACCGCACCCAGCTTGGCAATGCCACCGGCTAGTCCTGCCCCGCTAGCGCGAATTTCGGGCGGAAACAGCTCACCTGATAAAAGGAACGTAGTGGAATTAGGGCCTATGTTCATTGTGAGATTAAACACAATAAAGCCCACGAACAGCCAGGCTAAACTGGTGCCCGCAAAAGAAAGTATCCATAGCCCAGCGGCCATCCCAATAAACCCAACGACCTGCAACGGAATGCGACCAACGCGATCAACGAGTAAAACTGCCGTTAAAAAGCCGACGACTAAAAACACATTGACAATAGCCGCTCCTTGCGCAGAGGCTATTTCTCGTAATAAAAAACTATCGCTTACCAAACTATCGCTGGATGCAAAGGTCAGTGCTGCAATAATAGTGGGTGTAAAAATGCCGATGCCATAGGTCGAAATATCTTGCAAAAACCAGGGAATAGACGCTAAGGCAGTTTGTTTGATATAGGTAGAAGAGAACAAATCACGATAACTTAACCCAACAGAAGAGGGTGTTGGCGCTGAAGTTGAAGAATCTGTGTGTTCTATTTCCGCATAGTCTACGCCAAGTTTGTCAGCAGTTTCTGAAATCTCTAAACTCTCTGAAGCCTTTGAAACTTCTGAAGTCTTTGAAACTTCTGAATTCTCAAAGTCAGGCTCCAAGTTAATAGTTTTCTCTAAAAGCTGTGAAGCTGCTTTAGAGGCTTCTTTGTACTTTCCTTTGGCCAGGTAGTAGCTAGGACTCTCTAACAAAAACAACAATCGCAGCCCACCCACTAAAACAGAAAGAACAATTCCCACGCCCAACATGTACCGCCATGCATAGCCAGTGGCTAGCTCCGGCGCGATTTTTTGAAACAGTAAAATAGTTACCCAGCCGACTAACGCACCTAGCAACGCACCCACAGACTGAAAACTAAACGCACCAATGACCATCCGACCCCGTAGCCTAGCGGGCATGTTTTCGGTGATGTATGACACGCTAATGGGGTAGTCAGCACCGATGCCGATGCCAACAGCAAAGCGAAAAAACAGCAGTGACCAGGCGTTCCAGGCCAGCGCCGTACCCGCTGAGGCGATGATGAATAGGCCAATGTCAATCACCAGCATGAGCTGCCTGCCCACTTTGTCGGTAATCGGGCCAAGTGTGAGCGAGCCAACGAGAGCCCCAAGTAGTGCAGCGGTGGCGATCGCACCCACCCAGCTAGCGCTCAGCCCAAAATCCTGCTGAATAAATGGTATGGCGATGCCGATGATAAAAAAGTCGAATCCATCTAGTGCAATGAGCCCAGCCGAGAGAATCCACAACATCCACATAGGGCGCGTGAGATTAGCGGCGTTTAGCTCGGCTTGCAAGCGCGCTTGGGGAGAAGAGATCATACTAAACAAAGGCGAGCGATTGAGATAGTTTCTCCTAAGACGTTGAGAGCATTAAAGACTTTGAACATTAGAGTCTTTAAGCGTTTTAAGGCCCTAAGCCCGGTAGTTTTTGCGCGATCGCTGTCAATGGATTCGGCTGCGTATTTTTCACAGGCTCCACCGCCCTGACTTGGGGATACACCGTTAAAGCATCGCCGTTCACCCAGCCTGAATAGTAACGCAGCTGAGTCGCTTCTGGTTCTAGGCTGAGCAGGTTAAAGTCGCCTCGAATGGCATATTGGTTAAACGAAAAGCCCGATTGACTGTTGGCACTGACCAGCCCTTGAGGGCCACCGCCTACCAGGTTCCAAGACACTTCATCTAGTGCGCGCGTAAAGCGTTTGCCGTTCCAATGCCACTGCCGCCCAGGCCAAAAGATAGCCTCACCACCCGACATTTTTCGAGCGACTTCATTCTCCATTCGATAGCCGCCTTGCGCCAGCGTTGTCTCAAATCCTGGCTCGTACACGACTTCGTAACGAAAGTCTCGATCTTCTGACTGAGGCTGATTGACCTGATGAGCCTGACGGGTGTTGTGTAGCGCTGCCCATAGTACTTCTACCTGGGAGCCTTTGAGCGTTGTAACGGGCTCCTCTGCCAAGAGGCTATCGTACAGAGGAATGCCTTGGTCAGGCAGATTCGCCGTTGCTGTAAATTGCCAACAGTCCCAGCTTTCGGTTTGATCTATAGCCTGCCACTCAACTTGACAAACACCGTTGCCCGTTGCCACCCACAGCGAGTCATCAACGGCTGCTAGCTCATAGGGAATTGCCCCAACGATAGGACTGTTGCTGATGGTATAGCTGCTGAGCGCTTCAGTTTGGGGCTGATAGGCCACTAGGCCGCTGGCTGGGAAGCTGGGATTGCCCTCACCGCTTTGCAGCGTGCCTAGCCACAGGGTTAGGTTGGGGGACTGGTTGGGGGATTGGTTGTTAGGCTGATTGTGAGACTGGCCTGACGCTGTGCTGTCAGTTGCACTGTTGGTTGCCCTGTCGGTTGCGCTGTCAGTTGCGCTGTTGGTTGCAACCATAGAGGTAATTTGGTCGCCCTGGATTTCGCTGGGTTGTTGAATTGTCAGTTTTTCTGACTGAGGGCTGTAGTGCAACAGGCTGGCGAAACCATTGTCGCCTTCGCCCTGACTAGTGGTGGCTGCAAACCAAATAGCATCTGGTGTGACCACAGTATCTGCAATTCTAGGGATACCCAAGCTAGCACCTAGCCCGGCGGCTTGGACATCCGCTAAGCTGTACAGCTGATGGGTGGTGACTTGTCCATCAGGCGTTTTTAAATCAAAGTAAACGGCTTCTTCTGGTTCTGGTGCATCAATCGATCCATGCAAACCCTCAGGGTTTAGCGTGCCCTTATTGGATTCAGAGGTTGGTGCGATCGCTTCAGAGTCTTCAGATTCTCGCCTAATTTCTGCATCAAGCCAATCTGCCTGTAGCCTAATGCGGTACTGGTAGGATTGGCCATTGAATTCTACTGCTTCATATTCAGGATTAGCCCAGCTCTTGAGCGATGCTTCGTAATCAAAGGGCTCTTGAGGTTTGGGCGGTGTGTTCGTGATAGACCATGTGCGATCGCTCTGATTGTTTTGCCCGCTATTCTGCTGGGGATCTCCCTCCTGACATTGAGAGAAGGCATTAGTGAAAGTATAGTGGGGCGTTTCAACGACAACGGCATCTACAGACGCTGAAATCGCTAAGGGCTGAAAGTTAAACTGTTCAAATACCGGTGTTTCTGGCAGGACGGTGAGCGGCTGCAGTGGCTCATTAGCTGAAAGTGACTCGTTAGCTGGCGGGCAAGGCATTCTACTGTCGCGCCCACCGGCTTCCGAAGGGACTGTCGCGACGCAAGCCGTTATTGAGATAGTCATCATTAGCGGTAAGCACATCACCGCCCGTAGGGTTTGAAACCGCATTAACTTTACTATTTCCCTCCTAATTTTCTCTGGCTTGCCAAGCTTTGTATTATCGAGCCCTGATTATCAAGCCCTGTATACTACGATGACAGTGGCTGTAGCTAGAAAACTCACTCTTTAGGCCCATTCTCTCCTCTGAGGCGTCTGAGTAAATCTATAGCAGCGTCACGGCCAAGTCCCTGACGGTTAGCGCTGTGCTCCCAAAAGGCTTCCCACCAATCTTCGGGCTGTGTGTGCTCACCGTCATATTCGGTAGGGCGGCGCGTGCGGCCATCAGTCACTAGGCTACCAACATAGTCTGCATCGTCGTAGATGCGCTGGATTTGAGCATCAATATCGGCCAGGTCTTTTTCGGAGACGATGCCGTTATCTGTCGCTTTATAAAACTGTACAGTTACTCGGATGGGGAAGTTAGGATCGCGCTCAATCGCCAAATCGTCAATTTCGGTGAAGGGGCCTTCTACTGGGCCGTGACCAATTACCGCCGCTTCTACGTTGCTTTCGGCGCGGGACATGACGGCCATCGGCGCAGAGAGGACCTCTAATGATTGTAAGCTACTGTCGCTTGCGACTGAGCCTGATGAGAAGGGGTCCTTTTGCTTGAGCGGCACCTGAATGAGCATGACCATATTGACGCCATCTGCTTCGGTGACTTCGACAGGCGGTAGTGAAATACCTTCATTCGATGGGCTGGTTTGTTCTTGATTGAAATCGCTGATGCGTTTGCCAGTGAGGCTAGCGCGATCGCCATCTTTATTAAAAAACAAACGCTGTCCCCAGGTACGACCTGCGCCAAATCCATCTCGCTGATTGTCAATAATCGTTGTGCTAGTGCCTTCGCGAGTTGCCAAAATAGTGAGCACAGCCGGATCACCAGGATAAGACTGATAGTTAAACAAAACAGGATTAAAAGTGGCTACGCCGCTTTTAGGAATCGGTAAAAAGGCCGCCTGCGCACTGACCAAAACGTGAGAGTCGCGTGCGGCCAAAAGCGATGTTCTATCGCCTTTCCACGAGTCCGGCGCAGATAAATAGCTGCGCAAATCTTCTAATACTTCTGCTAGTGATGTTGATTCAACCGCTTCGCCTTTTTCATTGCCGGTTAGCACAGAGAGCTTTTGCATCGGCACATCGGCAGTGAGGTCAGAAAAATTGGGATAGCGAATAACCGGCATCAAATGCAGCTGAGCTTCGCCTGTACGGGGGTCACGATGCTCTACCTGGATGGTCATATCGCTGATGTTAGGCCCTACGCTAGAGTTGTCGTAGCGGCCAGTGTCTTCCCAGGTAATGTCGAGTACTTGCAAGCCATGCTCGCTGGCAAGTCGCTGGGCCTCTGGGTCGCGAATCATCGATTTAGTGCGTTCAATGACTTCGCCATATGCCTCAAATTCTGAAATATTGGTCACAAGGGGAGAAACCTTTCGAGTGGAAGGAGAAACAGAGGGGGCATTAGAAGAACCATCAGGTTCTGTTGGTTGCGCTTGCGAGGTGTCGGACTGAGGCGGGTTAATTCCCCAGGATTGGGCAATAGCGCTGCTGCTAATTCCCACCGCTTGGGTGATACCAAAGGTAGCACCGACTATTCCACCCGCGATGACAGGCATCAGTAGGAATTTTCCCAAGACTTTTTGCGGGTTTCTCGGATGCAGTTTGTTGGCGATAGATTGTTCTACTTTGTTAGGAGTGAAGTTCATAGGAGTGTCTTGTATAGCTGTAAATTTAAAATACAGGCTACTTATGCCGTTATTTCGCTGGTTTCAGTTTTAGCAACCAACGGTCTATCGGTTGATGGGTTTGTGGTCGGTTGTGTAGCTGGCAGTTGCGAGTCGCCTCGTCAGCCCAACCTTCTTTCAGCCATTTCTAAATGGCTTTTATGGATTTTTAACATCTGGTTACCACCGGGCTGAAGCTCATATTCAACGGTTTCTATGCTGCAACTGTAGCCGGTGTTTTGTAACTGCTCAATCACAGGCGGTAGATGAAGCGAGGTTTCTAGGTTGAGGGTCAGGAGGGGAAAGATTCTAACTTCGCGACAAACGCGCAGCATTTCGGTGATGGCGGCTATGTGAAAGGCGGTGTCACGCTGAAGTGAGTAGAGAAACAAAAAGTGTGAGCAAAGCCCTAGATCATAGGAGCCAGAACCATAGGCCAGATGAGGAAGCTGGCCTATGGCATAGCGCTTTTGCTGCTTGCCAGTAGGGTAGTCAGCGCAAAAGCGTTCGATCACGGCAATGCGATGGGCCTTTAGATCAGCAACAGATGCATGATAGCTCCATACCCAGTCCTCTTCGGTGTCTATTATTTGCTGGATAATATTGTCCAACACGGCATAGAATCTGCTGCGGATTTCTTCAACGTTGAATGCATAGAGTGGATCTACAGACTGAATGGGGTAGCCTCGTGCGGTGCCTTCTGCATTGAAGCTAGCAGGGCCATCAGCTACGCTCAAAATTGACTTTTGTAAGTCAGCTTCGCTGAGCGAGAACATTTTGACATACTCATCAAAGGAGCGTCCGAAGGGAACCACTTGGTTTAGCTGCATGGCCATTGAAAACTCTCCTGTTCGTAGGCAATTTCTCCCATAACATAGGTCGCTTGAACAGTACGATCATCGCCCATGATAATGAGTGAAAACACCTGATCGGCGAGTTCGCTCAATGTACTTGGCGCGTCCGGCGCGTTGCGAAAGGCCATGAGCGGCGTAGCCCGCAGGTTGAGTACGATGAAGTCGGCTTCTTTGCCGATTTCGAAGTTGCCTAAAGTTTCTTCTAAGCACAGTGCCCTTGCGCCGCCTAGGGTTGCGAGGAACAAAGCCTGGAAAGGAGATAGCTTTTGTTGGCGTAGCTGGGCGACTTTATAGGCTTCGTTAGCGGTCTGCAATAGCGAAAAGCTAGTACCCCCGCCGATGTCTGTTCCTAAACCTAGTTTTACCGGGTGTTCGGCTGATTTTGCCTGCTCAATTTTGAATAGACCACTGCCTAGAAACAAATTTGAGGTGGGGCAAAAGGCGATCGCACTCCCGGCCTCTGAAAGTCGTTGAAATTCGCCATCCGTCAAATGAACCCCATGTGCAAACACACAGCGCTCTTTTACTAGCCCCGCTTTGTCATAAGCATCTAAATAACCGTCACAGTCTGGAAAAAGCGCCTTCACCCAGGCAACTTCATTCACATTCTCAGAAATATGTGTGTGCATATACACATCTGGAAACTCCTTTAGCAGCTCGCCTGCCTTCCGTAACTGTTCAGGGGTCGAGGTAATTGCAAATCGAGGTGTGACTGCGTAGCGCAGCCGCCCTTTGTGATGCCACTTTTGAATCAGCGTTTTGGTTTCTTCGTAAGCGGCTTCAGCTGTCTCGCACAGATAATCGGGGGCATTGCGATCCATCATCACTTTGCCTGCGATCATGCAAAGGTTACGGCGCTCGGCAGCCTCAAAAAAAGCCTCTACCGATTGAGGGAATACAGCTGCAAAAACTAGCGCTGTCGTAGTGCCATTGCAAAGCAGCTGATCTAAAAAAATCTCGGCTATTTTTCGAGCGTAGGCTTTATCTTGAAACTTTTTTTCAGTTGGGAAAGCATATTGGTTGAGCCAATCTAGCAGTTGCTCTCCATAGGCCGCTATCATTTCGGTTTGCGGATAGTGAATATGGGTGTCAATAAACCCCGGCATCATCAGCCGTTCTTTATACGTTGTGGTGAAGACGTCTCCATACTCGCTCTGGAGGTCGGTGTAGGTACCAAAAGCTTTGATTTTGCCATCTTCGATTACTAACAATCCATCTGCGATATAGCGAGCACTTTCGGCTTCAGGCGCGTAAAAAGGGTCGTCTACAAAGTCTAAAAACGATCCGCGAATGGCTCGAACAGAAGGCGGATCTATTTGGCCTGATTGACTTTTGGGGGAAGACATTGAGAGTGTGTTCCTATTGTTAGGGAGGTGCGTTTAATAAAAGATACCGTTGACAATCAGGCTTATTGTGTTGGGCACAGCATTGCTGAATCCCTATCTCGGTAGGTTATTTATTTAATTACCGCTCTCTTATCATCATTGATGGTTACTACTTATGACTATCACATTACCTGTGAGCAAATGCAGAACTACAGAAAGTTATGTAGGCAACAAACAATCGGCGTCTTTTTAGTCATCTTAGATTCAAGGCACGGGTTTATTTAATACCTGCAATCTGCTCCTGTATGAAGAAAATGTATAAAGAGAGATGAAGCGTATGACCGTCACCACGGCCCACAGCTCAATTAAGTCTGTTTATCCTAATGGGTGTACGTTTTCTGAGTCGGATTGGGATGCGATCGCGCCCTTTTGGTATCCCGTCGCCTATAGCCATGATGTCACCACAAATCCTATCGCCGCGAAGCTGCTAGATCAGCGCTTGGTCATCTGGCGCACCCCAGCGGGTATCTCAGTCTCCAACGATATTTGTCTCCACCGAGGCATCCCTCTCAGCATGGGGCAGATCAAAGGCGATCAGCTCATTTGCAAATATCACGGATTTCATTACGACGCAACGGGCCAGTGCACCCTTATCCCCGCTAATCCAAAAGCCAGCATCCCTCGTAAGCTGTGCCTGAAAACCTACCCAGTTAAAGAAGCCTTTGGCCTAGTATGGACAACACTCGCAGGCCGCGCAGATGACCCAGACGCGCTGCCCATTTTCCCCGAGTGGACAGACCCTAACTATCAAACTGTACTGCCCGAGGCCATTGCCATTGAGGCCGCCGCAGGCAGACAAATGGAAGGCTTTTTAGACGTAGCGCATTTTTCATGGGTTCATGCTGAATCATTTGGCGATCCAGACAATCCTATCGTGCCAGAGTACCCCGTTATCCCCACGGCTCGTGGCCTCCATGCCGAATACACGAGCACCGTGAGCAATTTTCCTAAGAGCTTTCAGCACCGCGCCCCTGCCGACTTCTTATGGCTCAGAGCTTTCGATGTATTTCTGCCATTCACCGCGCTACTTCGGGTTCACTTTCCTGACGACGGTCGGCTTTGTATTCTCAATGCAGCCTCTCCTGTCTCCGCCCGCAAAACCCGATTATTTAGCCCCCTTTGTCGAAATTTCGATAAAGATCAGCCCCTAGAACCCGTCTACGAATTTAACTATCAGGTCTTTAGCGAAGACAAAGAAGTTGTTGAAGCTCAGTACCCTGAAGATCTCCCCCTTGACCTAAGCGCAGAGTCGCATATTCAAGCAGATCAAACCTCTATTGTTTACCGTAAGGGACTAGCCAAACTAGGGTTGAGTAAAATTTACACTGCATAAAGGTATGCGCGCCTAAACTATGCCCTAAATACGGCCTAAATATGGCCTCAACATGGCCTAACTAAACGTCTTCCTATGGCGCTTTATAATCAGACTTTTTCTGATCAGATCATGATCAGACTTTTTCTGTCGTAGAGGTTTTGGTGGTTTTTTGGGCTGCTGCTGTGCGCGTTGTTTTGGTGTTGTTACTAGCTGGTTTAGCCGTTGTTTTAGCAGAAGTTCTTTTCGCGGTAGAAGATGGCTTAGCAGCAGTGGCGTTTGTTTCTTTAGTGTCTATGTCTTGAATATCTGTGTCTTGAATATCTATCTCTTCTTTTTTAGCCTTACTTTTCTTGGCGGTACTTTTTTTGGCACTCGACTTCTTCTCAGTACTTTTCTTATCGCTAGATTTCTTCGCCGTACTCTTCTTCGTCGTTTTCTTTTTAACTTCGCCGCCTTTCTCTTTCAGCAGCGCAACGGCTTCTTCAATTGTGACTTCTTCAGGTTTTTTGCCTTCAGGCACCGACACATTTACTTTGTCATGCTTAATGTAAGGGCCGTAAGGGCCGTCGTATACGCTAATGGGCGCTTCATCGACGGGATGCTTGCCGATTTCATGAATGGGCGTAGCCGCTTTGCGACCTCTTCCTGCCTTGGGCTGAGCGAGCATTTCTAGCGCGCGTGGCAGCTCAATGGTGAGCATGTCATCATCACCCTTGATAGATCGGTAGTCGTCTTTGCCGTCTTCTTTACCCTTGGTATGAACAACATAGGGGCCAAATCGGCCTAAATTGGCTTTGATGCTATTACCGGTTTCAGGATGTACCCCTAACAACCGAGGCAAGGACAATAGCGCAACGGCTAGGTCTTGATCGACGTCTTCTGCTTTTACGCCTTTGGGCAAAGAAGTGCGTTTGGGCTTTTTGTTCTCTTCGGTGACTTCGCCGAGCTGCACATAGGGGCCAAAGCGACCGATGAGAATATACATCGGTTCACCGGTTTCAGGATGCAGCCCAATCACTTCGGGGCCTTCTGTTTTTTGCTTGAGCAAAACTTCAACCTGGGCGTCGTCCAAGTCGGCAGGTGTAACACCATCCGGAATAGAAGCTCTGACGGTTTCTTCTGCTTTTTCCAGCTCTACATAGGCGCCATACTTGCCGATACGAACTTTAGCCTCTAAATCGTTGAGGTCTACTGTGCGAGCTTCGGTCGGATCAATATTGTCCTGACGCTGTTCTACCTGACTGGCTAGGCCATCGCTGCCGCTGTAGAATTTTTTCAGGTAGGGCAGCCACTCGGCGCTACCGGTCGAAATCTCATCAAGGGTTTGCTCCATGTTCGCAGTAAAGTGAACATCGACCAAATCGGGGAAGTGTTTTTCGAGCAGTTCGGTCACTGCGAAGGCCGTAAAGGTGGGTACTAAGCTATTGCCAATGAGTTCGGCATAGCGGCGAGCGACGATGGTGCTGATGACGGTGGCATAGGTACTCGGACGACCGATGCCTTCTTTTTCGAGCGTTTTGACAAGGGCGGCTTCGGTGTAGCGAGCGGGTGGCTGTGTTTCATGGCCGATGGCGTCTAACCCAGCACAGTCGAGCGAGTCGCCTTGCTTTAGGGTTGGGAGAATGACTTCTTGGCTTTCTAGGGCTTCGTCAGGATTGTCTGATCCTTCGACATAGGCGCGGAAAAACCCAGGAAAATCGATGCGTTTGCCGGTCGCTTTAAACGTGGCGTCGTCGGCTTCGATTTGAATGGTGACGTTGGTTTGTTTGGCTTCGGCCATTTGGGTGGCAACGGTGCGCTTCCAAATGAGGTCGTATAGCTTTAGCTCGCGTTCTTTAAGCGGTGTTTCTTGAGGTGTGCGGAATACTTCACCCGATGGGCGAATGGCTTCATGCGCTTCTTGGGCGCCCTTGCTTTTGGTCGAGAACTGGCGGGGTTTGTCGCTGAGGTAGTCTTTGCCGTATTTGGCTTCGACACAGTTGCGAGCAGCTGCGATCGCCTGCTTCGACAAACTGGTGGAGTCAGTTCGCATATAGGTGATAAAACCCTTTTCGTATAGCCCTTGCGCGGTTCGCATGGTATCGCGAGCAGAGAGCCCTAACTTACGGTTGGCTTCCTGCTGAAGCGTAGAGGTGGTAAAAGGCGGCGCAGGCTTACGAGTATTCGGTCGCTCTTCTACGTTTGAGACCGTCCAAGCGCTAGACATCAGACGAGATTGAAGTGACCTAGCCTCTTCTTCATTGAGCAACAGTACATTGCGACCGGGCTTGACCTGCCCTGTAGACTCATCAAAGTCGCTACCGTTAGCGACACGGGTGCCCCCAACCGAGACTAGCTTGGCATCAAAGGGTTCCTGAGACTTGGCAGCAGCTTTGAGCAAAGCGGCCTTCAAGTCCCAGTAAGCACCTCGACGAAAGGCCCGCCTAGCCCGCTCGCGCTCAACGAGCAGCCGCACAGAAACTGACTGCACGCGACCGGCCGAAAGCCCAAAGGCAATTTTTTTCCATAGCAACGGCGAAACGGTGTAGCCCACGAGCCGGTCTAAAATGCGTCGAGTTTCTTGCGCGTGAACTAATTTGTCGTCAATCGTACGACAGTTAGAGAGGGCTTCTTGAATTGCCTCTTGGGTAATTTCGTGAAAGACCATGCGTTTGGTTGGCACCTTGGGCTTAAGCACCTCCATGAGGTGCCAGCTAATGCTTTCACCCTCTCGGTCTTCGTCTGTCGCGAGGACCAGTTCGTCTGCATCTTTGAGCGCGTCCTTCAGGGTTTTGACAACCTTTTTTTTGTCCTGCGGAATCACGTACAAAGGTTCAAAGTCGGCTTCTGTGTTCACGCCAATTTGAGCCCACTTTTCCTTCTTTACCTTGGTTGGAATTTCTTTAGCCGACTTAGGCAAATCGCGAATATGCCCCATGGAAGCCTCTACCCGATAGCCCTTTGGCAGGTAGTTGCGAATGGTCTTGGCTTTGGTGGGTGACTCAACGATGACGAGCGTAGACATAAGGGCCTTTGCTTTTTTAACTTGAGGATTAACGGCAGGTATGAAGGATCTAAAAAGAAAGGTTCTGCTATGGAGCATTCCCAATTCGCAATAGAACGGCTGGTATCAAGTTGCCTCTATTTATATAGCGATAGAACACAATGGGCCTATCCGTCTACCCCAGTTCTTCGGCTTGACGGATTCTTGAGTGGCTTGAGGGGGCAAGTAGAAGGCGATCTTAGGGGACTTTGGCAGAGTGATAAGAAACCATCTAAACGTTTGGATTGTGCCTATTTGAGCCTTTCTCTCAGGGCTGTCTTTTCGTTGTAACGCTCTTTGCCAAAACCTGTCTATTAATTTTTTTAGGAATACCTATTTCAACAGCGGATTCATTTTCATTTGGCTAATCAGTTGTCAGTCAAATTAGCGATCGCACTTATTTAATCAATCGTTTTTAATCAATCGTTAACCCACCTAAATTTATTTCGATTAGACATGGGCTTAAGGGAAGATACACGGTAAGCTTTCAAATAGAAAACTTTATTGGTCCCTCCTTTATTGGACCGCTGTTGATGGACTCTGCCAATATTGCCGCTCAGCTCAATGCGGGCATCATTTTGCCGGAAGGAATTGTAATTGTCACAATCATGACAATTATTATCACGGATCTTATCGGGGGGCGGGCAGTTACTAAGTGGTTGCCTTACGTTGCGATCGCTGGTCTCCTGCTTGCTGTTGTCGATCTTTGGGGGCAATGGGCTGCCACCGACCCAATCGCCTTCCTAGGCGCTTTTAACGGCGACGATCTCAGCGTTGTCTTCCGAGGCATTATCGCCCTATCGGCAGCGGTGACAGTGCCTATGTGCATCCGCTACATTGAGCGTTCAGGCACTGCACTTGCCGAGTTTTTAGCCATTTTGCTAACCGCTACCCTAGGCGGTATGTTCCTCTCAGGCGCAGATGAGCTAGTCACCGTTTTTGTCTCTTTAGAAACGCTCAGTATCTCGTCTTACCTGCTAACGGGATATATGAAGCGCGATCCCCGTTCCAACGAAGCAGCGCTTAAATATTTACTCATTGGCGCAGCGAGTGCGGCCATATTTCTTTACGGCATGTCGCTGCTATACGGCCTATCAGGCGGTGAAACTAACCTTAGCCTCATTGCCTCTCGCATCGCTGAAGACAACGCCGAAGCGCCTATCGGCTTGATCATTGCTCTAGTGTTTGTGATTGCTGGAATCGCTTTTAAGGTGGCAGCAGTGCCCTTTCACCAATGGACACCTGATGTATATGAAGGCTCACCTACGCCAGTTGTGGCCTTTTTGTCAGTGGGGTCTAAAGCAGCGGGCTTTGCGTTGGCGATTCGACTACTGCTAACTGCGTTTCCAATGGTGTCTGAGCAGTGGCGATTTGTATTTACGGCGCTGGCGATTTTGAGCATGGTGCTGGGCAACGTCGTGGCGCTGGCGCAAACGAGCATGAAGCGTCTGCTGGCCTACTCTTCCATTGGGCAGGCAGGCTTTTTGATGATTGGCTTTATCATTGGCACCGACGCGGGCTATTCCAGCATCGTTTTCTACCTATTTATCTACTTATTTATGAATCTGGGTGCCTTCACCTGCGTGATTCTCTTCTCATTGCGAACGGGCACCGACCAAATCAGTGCCTACAGCGGTCTATACCAAAAAGACCCGCTTCTGACACTTTCTTTGAGCCTTTGCCTACTGTCTTTAGGCGGGATTCCACCCTTAGCCGGATTTTTCGGCAAAATCTACATTTTTTGGGCTGGCTGGCAATCAGGTGCTTACACTTTGGTACTCGTGGGTTTGATTACAAGTGTAATTTCCATTTATTACTACATCCGCGTTGTCAAAATGATGGTGGTCAAAGAGCCGCAAGAAATGTCTGACGAGGTCAAGGCTTACAGCGACAATGACTGGGCGTTGGTCGGGATGCGACCTTTACAAGTGAGTTTGATTTTGGCTGTGACGGTGACGGCACTTGCAGGCGTAGGGGCCAATCCACTGCTACAGCTTGCTAACAGTGCGGTCGCTCAGACCCCGTTGTTACAGCGATCGGTACTCATTCGCAATGCAGAAATTGCTGTGCAGCCAGGTCATGAGTCCACGCCCATGGCTAACGATGCGGTTGCTGATGTTGCGGTTTCTAGCGTGACAATTGATTAATTGGGAAACCGATTAGTCAATTGATTGGAGAGTTGGGCTATGCGAACAATTGGATTAAGCATAGACTTGCCAGCTAGACGCGAGCCCAAATGTGACCGCTGAAGGCACTGACTTGATCCTTTGGCTGGCCAACGCTTAGGCATAAGCGTTGGTCGGTAAGGCGATAGAAACGCTGTTGTATGCTTCTTTTCAAAGATCTTTGGCTAGCGCAAACTCATCAAACCTAACGACTGCTGATTTAGGTTTGCGCAGGTCAAAGTAATAGCTGCTGATGGTTCCGTTGCCTGTGTCTAAAATGCTAAAGCTGGTGATGTCGTTACTGGCGATGTAGGGCAAGGGCTCGCCGCTGTCAGTGGTCAGCGGCGACAGCGTAGGTATTACAGGCTGTAGCCCGTTGGGATTGCCAAGAGCACTGTAGGTTTGTTCAAACGGGAGCAAACCGGCTTCTACTGCGGCTTCATTAGTAGGTACGCCGCGAGGATTATCCGTGAGATGTGCGCCGTAGCTATTGCCCACGTTAGATGTTTCTAAAAAGTTCATGCCGCTAGGGCTAACGAACCGATTCCAAAGATGTGAGTGACCGTAAAAGACGAGCTGTACCCCTGCACTTTCTAAAAGGGGGACTAGATCACGAATGAGATAGTCTTTTTCTTTGGGATATTCGTACTGCACTGACTTTAGGGTGCCGTCTGCGGCTCTATTTTCTACCAGGATAGGATCGGTAAAGGCGGGGACGATGTTGCCGCCTAGCGTATGGGGGGGATGGTGCAACATCACCACTTTGTATTTGGCATTTTTAAATTCGTCTTTGGCGAGTTCTTGCTGAAGCCATTGGTGCTGCGGGCTTCCGGCTTTGATGGGTTCAAAAATATGTTGGCCGTAACCCCATATTTCTGGATTGTTTAGGTCTGTGTGGCGCTCGCGGTAGCGGCCTTGGGTGTTGGGCGCAAGTGAGGGCGATCGCCAAATTTGAGTGACATACAAGCTGATTAGTCGCACATTGCCAAACGACACTGCGTAATACTGCTCTGTGGTGCCGCCATCGGGTAGCTGAGTCGTGGGCAGCGAAAAAATTTCTTCGTAGGTTTGAGTGTTGTACGAGTGGTCGGCTATCCAGGCTTGGGAAGGTGTCCCACCGTCGGGTGTGGGATAAAAGCGGCTCACCAAATCACGGGGGAGAGTATTGGCAAACTGCGGGTCGAGCTTTTCTTTTTCGGCGTAGCGTCCCATTACCTCATGATTGCCAATGTTTGGGAAAATTGGAGCGTGCTGAATGAGTTCACCGCCGGTATAAATCGTACTCAAAGGCGTCTGGTTGTTTTCGCCATTTCCAATCTCACTAGTTTCAATCTCACTAGTTTCAATCTCACTAGTTTCAATCTCACTGGTTTCAACCGCGTAGCGGGTGCGGCCCTGTAAGCCAGGGAAAAAGGCCAGCCCTCGTGCATCGTCAAACCATTCTGAGGCTCGGTCAGGAATATTAACTAAATCACCCGCAAAAAATACGGCATCGACTCGGCCCACGGTTTCTACGACCTTTTGCAGGTTTGCAGGGGTCATTGGCTTGAGCTGATGGTCAGATGTCAGGAGTATTTTAAGTGGGCGATCTGGGGGTGGGTTGGGCGCCAGGGTAAAGCGGTTGCTGGTGGCTGATTGGCCGCTAGCATCGCGGCTGATAACGCGATAAGGAAGATGAAAGCCCGGTTTTAAACCGGGTATAGTGGCCTCATGTCGCCAAATGCGGCGACGAGTTACCTCTGGGAATGCACGTCCTTGAACTCGTGAGTCGCTGTCTTCGCGGGTGCGGCTGAGCTGTGTGGTGACAGCGGCTATCTGTATCGGGGGATCGCTATATTCCACAATATGTTCGGTGCCTTCAAACTCAGTGAACCAAACAACTTGCACCGATGAGTCGGTTGGTAGCTGTAGAAAAGGGTCAGTGAGGAGAGAGAGAAATTCTGGCGCGAGTGAGGATTGGGAAGACGCGGGCTGATTGAAGGGTTGATCGATCTGGGCGCTGCGATGAGGCAAATTGTTTAACTGCATGGCAAGCACAGAGATGGCGGATAAGATAGCGATCGCACTTAGCAAAAATTGTCGGTGAAAAAGCTGTCGGTGAAAAAATCGCCGATAGGTGTTCTTTGTAGAAGTGTATGGCCCAGGCATAGAATCTGCTGTATCAGCGGTTTAAGCCTATCAAACAAAGCTTCGCTCAGTATAAACATGACAAAGTTAATAAAAATTAAAGAAGCTAAGCGCGATCGCACTTAGCTTCTTATCTATCTCATCTGATTGTACTGGTGAACTGGCTCGGGCCTAGCAGGCCCAAGCGCCTGTCGTTCATACCGTCTTGATCGGGCTGATTTTGTTTGGCCGATTTTATAGGGCCGATTTTATAGGGCTAAAAAAGGTCTGAATCTCCTTTGCGGCCAATTTGTCCATAGGGTCGATGCGGGCCTTCGCCTAACTGTTGCTCTGCAAAGCGGAATGTAGGTGTTTCTTGCATTGAATCGTAAGCGGCATAACCTAACGGCAACAGCGTGAAAAAGCCCAACGTAATGCTGCCAGCTACGCATAAGCCTTTAATAGATTTAGAAGCGCTTAATGCCTCTATATATTGACCGCGCTGATAAAACCGCTTGACTTTAGCTGCTTGAATAAAGGCCGGAATGCCAAAGGGGGGAAATACCACCAGCGTAGAAAACGCCGTTTGCCAGTTGCTTGGCGGGCAAGGCTGGCCCTTATATAAGTCGTAAGACTGGTTCCACTCGGGCCGGTTGACTTCATCAAGGTGGCCAATGAGCTGAAACGTCTTGACTTCAGCAAGATGCAGGGGCACCAAATGCTCGCGAATGAGATTGGGTAGCGTGTAGTAGTTTACGCCTGTGCCTAACTGACGATAAATATGAATATCTAACCGCGAGCCGTTGTGATGGACTTCAGCGGTTAGGCCCTTGGCGGCGAGGGGCTCTTTTAAGTGGGCGCTAAGCTTGTCGTCGTAGGCATTTTGCTGGACGGTTGCTAGCTTTTGCTTAGCCGCTTCTAACGTAAAGTCATTACAGGCGGCAAGTTCCCAGTCGGCAACGGCACCCGGAATGTCGCCGAGCTGATAGCGCAAGTTACCCCGCTGCATATAGACCGCAGACATGGTGGGATTACCCGTGAGCGCTTCGTCTAAGTCGATGAGGGCTTGACTGTAGTGGCCTTGACCTAAATGAACCAGAGCTCGTTGATAGTGAGGTTCAGGGTAGTGGGGCCAGTAGGCAATGGCTGCTGACCAGTCGGCAAAGGCACCGGCTTCGTTACCGCTTTGCTGGCGCAGCATCCCGCGATGATGATGGGCTTGGGCTACCCGGAAGTCGGCTTTAAGCGCAAGAGTCTCTGTTACCTGATTATTGACTGCCTGATGATTAACTGCCTGATGATTAACTGCCTGGTCATTAACTGCCTGATTATTAGCGGCTGGCGCGGCGGCGATGATCGCGTCAAAATCGGCGATCGCATTCTCTACATTTTTGATTGTGACCCAGCTTAGGCCACGCATTAGCAAAGGTTTGTTCGGCTGTGGGTGGCCTTTTTCAAGCGCTTCAGAAAAAGCTGCGATCGCCTGCTGATGAGCCGTTTTACGGGCATAGGACAGTCCACGGCGATAGGCCAACTTAGCCTGTTGCTGCTGATACCAGCTAGAAAGTGAACGTGTCATACGAATTCCCTGGGGTGTATCTCTATTAAATCGGTAGTGCTTATAAATCGGTAGTGCTAAATCGGTAGTGCATTAAGAAATGCAGTTGTTCACGGTGCTACCCTAACCAGCTCACCGCTAAAATGAAATCGGAACTAAAACCGAAACAGCAGCTACAAAGCAAACACCGTACTTTACGTATTTTCGGACAAATTATGCGGCAGCGTCTTCCGGCTATAGGAATATCTCCTTTATTCAGAACATGCCTAACGTAATGTCTGACTCCACCACTCAACCGCCTCTCAATTGCCTTCTTCTCAATTGCCTTCTTCTCAACTGCCTTCTTCTCAACTGCCTTCTTCTCAACTGCCTTCTACAGTGCCCCTAAAATCAACCTCTGCATCGCCGCCGACTCAATCACAGCCAACTCGCTCCCAGCCCGCTGACTCTATTGTATCGGTTCAAAATCTGACCAAACGCTTCGGCAACACACCGGTGTTACGGGGCATTACGCTCTCTGTTCAACGGGGTACGGTGCTGGGTGTACTTGGCCCCAACGGTGCCGGTAAGACGACCGCGATTAATTGCTTGACTACGTTGCTAACACCCGACAGCGGTACGGCCACCATTGCTGGCTATGATGTGGTGCGGCAGCCAGAAGCCGTGCGATCGCTCATTGGCCTCACCGGTCAGTTTGCAGCTGTAGATGAAATTCTGACCGCGCGCGAAAATTTGATTCTGTTTGGTAGGCTGCTGCGCCTTTCTCGTAAAGCCGCTCACGATAGGGCTGACGAACTGCTCACCCAGTTTGACCTGAGCGAAGCGGCAAACCGGCAAGTCAAAACCTTCTCGGGTGGGATGCGGCGGCGGCTAGATTTGGCCGCCAGCATTGTCGTACTCCCTTTGGTGCTGTTTTTAGACGAACCCACCACTGGGCTAGATCCGCGTAGCCGTCAGCAGCTATGGAGTGTTGTCCAAAGTCTTAAAGATCGCGGCGTTACGATTATTTTGACTACGCAGTACCTAGAAGAAGCCGATGCGCTCGCCGACCAAATTGTCGTGATAGACCACGGACAGGTGATTGCAGAAGGCACCGTAGATGAACTGAAAGACCGGGTAGGTGGAAAATTTTGTGAGCTACGGTTGGCGAACTTAGAAGATATTCCTCAGGTTAAGGGGTTGCTCGCAGATATGGGAGATATTGTGACGGGTGAAATGAGTGAGGGTGGCGCGATCGCGATCGCCGCGCCTAAGGGAGCCAGTACCCTAACTGAAATTGTCCTGCGTTTAGAGTCGGCTAATATTGCGATCGCCGATATCTCTCTACGCAGACCTAGCCTCGACGATGTTTTCTTTGCCTTAACGGGGCATACCACCCAAGTGTGAAGAACCCAGCGTGAGGAATCAAGTACGAGTAGCCAAGCATGAGTAGCGGAGACTCCCCTTTCTCATTACTTGCTCTTAATCGCGAATGTTCGTTAAGCTATAGGCGTCAGGCTATCGTTTTTTAGCTACTTACAGCTTTTATCCTCTTTTTGAATTTATCCTTTAAGACAATTCTTTAAAGATTATTTCCTTTGTCTGACAACACCGTCTTCTTTAGTTTATTAAGAGTTATTCAGTGCAGCCCCCTTCAACAAATCTCTCCTCAGATACTGACTTGGATACTGGCTTAGAGATTAGACCAGATACCGCAGCGTCTCTTAATAAAAATCACAATTCGGCCACAACAAATTCGCTAATAGCCCATCCAGATGACCCCTGTGAGCATCATTCTCACCATGTGAATCAGGAGGCTGTGAGCCGTGAACATGTTCATAGTGAAGCTTCTAGAAAGCGAATTGTTAACCGACTTTCACGAATTGAAGGACACTTGCGTGGCATTAAAACCATGGTGCAAGATGATCGTCCTTGCCCGGATGTTTTAATTCAGCTAGCTGCGGTTCGAGGCGGCATTGAGCGCGTAGCAAGAATTATTTTAGACGAACACTTAAGCGAGTGCATTACTCGGGCCGTTGATGAAGGCAACATTGAAGCCGAAGTAGAAGCGCTAAAATCGGCTCTCGACCGATTCATATAAATGTATATAAACAAACAAAAGAAGATTAAGAAGTGTTCAAAATTCTGTGCAATGGAATTCTGTGCGATGGACGCCCAATTCTTTTAACAAGCGACAACTAACAATCAAGGGGCATGCTCTAGCTGGCAGTATGGACGAGCGTAGCAAAGAGGAGCCTCTAACGCGTTATGATGTAAAAACTCAGAATCATTTAAGACTTTCTCAGTCGGGCCTGAGAAAACGACTTTGCCCCCACTTAAAACAATGGTAGAACTGCACAAATCTAGCGCCATTTAGTCTTTTGTTTTTTAAGCCTTTTGTTTGTTTTAAGCATTTTGTTTTTAGCCTTTTGTTTTTTATTGACCTTTTTACTGAATGTTGCCTGATCCCCATGTAGCTGCGATCGCCCAGCAGATGATTGCCCAGCGCCAGGAAACAGGCTGGCGACGCGCTATAGATGACAGCCTACTGATTACCGGGCGAAACCTGATTCGGCTACAGCGCAATCCGATTGTGATTGTTGCGATCGCTATTTTTCCGATGGTCTTCCTCATTGGCTTTTGGGTAGTCGGCCAAAAGCTTATGGCGGCCCAGGGTGTGAACTACATTCAGTATTTGGTGCCCATTATTAACTTACAGGCGCTGTTTTTTGCGGGACTAGGCTCTGCGATTATGCTGGCCAAAGACATCGAAACCGGCATGATGGAACGCGCGCGGGTCATGCCCATTTCTCGGGTTGCGGTGGTAGCCGGACTGGTACTGGCCTACCTGATACGGGGGCTGCTTGCCACCTTCATTTTGCTGGCGGTCGCCTACGGTTTGGGCTTTCGCTTTCAAGGTGGTTTTTTTGCCTTGTTGGGCTACTTTAGCCTGGTCATTATTTTTACTGCCGCCTGCATCACGGGCTACAGCATTTTGGCGCTCAAGCTGCGCACTCCCACTTTGGTAGATGCCGTTGCCATTATTCCTTATACGCCGCTGCTACTGCTGAGCAACGGGTTTAGTCCGACCGAAAATTTTCCGATCTGGCTACAGCCTATTGTGCGCTACCAGCCAGTCAGCGTCACTTGCGATGCCCTGCGCGCCCTAGTAGAAGGCAGCGCAAACGGTGGTTCGCTCTATGTCGCCAGTTTACTTTGGCTGGTCGGCATTCTGGTGGCTTTGGGTAGTTGGTCGGTGCGACTGTACAAGTCGCTATAGGTTCGCGATTCGCCTTGCTTTCAGAATATTCGTGCTAGATTCCATTCGTGCTAGATTCCATTCGCGCCCGATTCCACTCGATTCCAAACGTTACTGCCTATGTCCACTTTGCAAAATGCTCAAGATGCCTGGAGTCAGCCCGATGGAACGATTAACGAGAAGGCGATCGCGGCTGTGGTTGCAGCGCGACAAGAAGGGGGATGGGGGCGATCGCTACACGACATTCTCACCATTGCTCGTCGCAATCTCCTCATAGAATTTCGGAATCCAGCTGAAATCCTGGTTTCTACAGCCTTTCCGATCTCGCTATTTTTAGTGTTTACGGCTAGCTTCGCTAAAGTCGTCGCGCCTGGCGAAAGCTACAGCAGCTATGCGCAGTTCTTACTGCCTTTTACCCTGGTACAGGGGCTTATTTTTGGCTCTGTTAACGTCGGCAGCGTTTTTTATAACGATCTCGAAAGCGGTCGAGATGTGCGCTTGCGGGCGATGCCAATCGCGCGACTTGCCGCTGTAGGCGGACGTTTAGTCGCTGCTGCCGTCCGTATTTTGTTTCAAATCAGCGGTATTGTGCTCGTTGGTCACTTAGTCGGGTTTCGCTTTTATAGCGGACTGCTCAGCACCATTGGTTTTTTTCTGTTGCCGACTGTTTTTGTACTCTCTATCGCCCTTATTGCCGTTTATATCGCCATTGGGGCACAGTCCTCAGAAACCATATTGGCTGTCATGAACCCCTGGATTTTACCCTTCACATTTTTGAGTATCGGCTACGTCCCCAAAGAAGGCTTTCCCGACTGGGCCGTTGGCTTTGTCAGCCATAATCCTGTCTCGATGGTGACTCAGGCCATGCGGGCGCTCGCCAATGGGGAACCGGCGGCCCAGTCTGTAATCATTACGCTCGCCTGGAGCTTGGCGCTGGTTCTACTGTTTGGCCCCTTGACACTCAGAGCCTACAAAAGAAAGATCTAAACTATGTAAGGTATAAAGAAACAACGTTCCTATTGCCCCGCTCCTGTTGCCCTACTTCTGCTGCCCTGCTCCTGCTGCCCTAGAGGATCTTTTCGTATGTCTGCGTTCAACAGCTCTACCCCCTCTGAGAATGAACATTACGACGTCATTATTATTGGGACAGGTGCGGGCGGTGGCACCCTAGCCCATCGGCTAGCCCCCAGTGGCAAAAAAATCTTGGTGCTAGAACGCGGTGCTTTTTTACCCAAAGAGAAAGCAAACTGGAGCACAGACGCCGTTTTTAGAGATGGCCGCTACCAAACCCAGGAAGTATGGGCTGACAACGACGGCAAGGATATTAACCCTGGGATCGGCTACTGGGTAGGCGGCAATACCAAGGTATACGGCGGTGCCCTCTTTCGTTTTAGAGAAAAAGACTTTGACGAAGTTCAGCTGCATGAAGGTATTTCACCGGCTTGGCCGCTCAAGTACGCTGACTTTGCACCCTATTATGATCAAGCAGAGCGGCTGTATCAGGTTCATGGCAAACAGGGCGACGACCCCACTGAACCGCCTCGCAGTGCCGACTATCCTTATCCACCTGTGAGCCATGAGCCTAGAATCGCAGCGTTAGACAAAGCTTTTCAAGCGAAGGGACTCAAACCTTTTTACCTGCCGCTATCGATTAAGCTCAACGAAAAAGACGCTTTTTTGAGCGAGTGCATTCGCTGTAACACTTGCGATGGCTTTCCCTGTTTTATTGATGCTAAGTCCGATGCAGATGTCAACTGCATTCGGCCTACCATGGGCAATGCCAATGTTCGCCTAATAACCGAAGCGAAGGTCAACAAGCTTCATACCAGTGAGTCTGGAACAGAGATTACGGGTGTAGAAACAGAAATTAATGGAGAGACTCATATTTTTTCAGGCGACATTGTTGTTGTTGCTTGCGGCGCAGTCAATTCTGCGGTGCTATTGCTGAACTCAGCGAATGAACAACATCCTAACGGGTTAGCCAACAGCTCTGACTTGGTGGGTCGGAACTTTATGAAACATCTGGCCGCTGCCATTGTTGGTCTGTCGCTTAAAGAAAACAAAACTGTGTTTCAAAAGACGCTAGCCATTAACGACTACTACTGGGGTGAGAAAGGCTTTGACTATCCGATGGGCCATGTGCAGCTGCTAGGCAAGGTAAACCACCGCATGTTAGCCCTGGATGTACCTAAGATTGCGCCTACTCGGGCGCTCCGTATTGCTGCTAGACGCACTGTAGACTGGTGGCTAACTGGAGAAGATGCACCGGATGCTAACAACCGAGTCGCCGTGAAAAACGGTAAAATTTCGCTGCTGTATAAACCCAACAATATGACGGCATTCAAACGGCTGATCAAGCGGTGGGTCCAGGTGGTGAGCGAAGTGGATAATCAGGATTCGATAATTCCTTTGTCTTGGTATTTTAGTAAGATTTTGCCGGTTGGTGCGATCGCTCATCAAGTCGGCACCTGTCGCTTTGGCACCGACCCGACCACATCGGTTCTCGACCTGCACTGCAAAGCCCACGACCTAGACAACCTCTATGTTGTAGATGGTAGCTTTTTCCCCTCTAGCGCTGCTGTGAATCCATCGCTCACCATTATGGCCAACGCCATGCGCGTCGGCGATCATCTCATTGAGCGCCTAAGCTGATGATCGAAGCAGATAAATGGCAGGATTTTAGATGGCAGGATTTTAAATGACAGGATTTTAAATGACAGGATTTTAGATGACAGGATTTTAGATGACAGGGTAGATCAATCGTACTAAAATGATAGCGTTTGAGTTGCCTTTATATGGCATTTTAAGCAGTCATTGAGAAACGAGTGCAAAATGGCTAAGCTCCTGCTGATAGAGAGCCCTGGAAAGTTAAAAAAACTCAGCCAGATTTTAGGCCCCGGTTGGATGGTAAAAGCCAGCATGGGCCATATCAGAGAGCTGACGAATGAAGGGGAAGACTCGCTGGGTTTTGAGATGGCAGCGCAGCAAGTTAGCTGTCAGTATGCGCCTAGAGACGCCCGCGCCAAAAAGACCATCGCTGGACTCCGCCAAGCGGTGAAGCAAGCGGATACCGTTTACATTGCGACCGACCCCGATCGAGAAGGGGAAACTATCGGCTGGCACTTACAGCAGGCGCTAAGGCTAAAGAATCCGTATCGCGTGGTGTATAGCGAAATTACGCCTGCCGCAGTTCGCCAGGCGGTGGCCAATCCCACCCGGTTGGATCAGTCTCTTATTGCTGCCGGTCGGGCGCGCGACTGCCTCGATAAGCTAGTGGGCTATAAGGGGAGCCGCCATGTGGTGTGGCCGCTCAACAATGGCGCAAAATCAATGGGCCGTGTGCAGAGTGCAACGCTGCATTTGCTGTGCCAGCGCGAGCATGAAATTCAGGCGTTTACCCCACAGGACTACTGGAGCGTATGGGTGGACTATCAGGAAGGCTTTAAGGCATTTTACAAGCGTAAGCCGACAGCGGGGCAGCCCAAACCGAGTGATGCTGAAGGCGATGACGCTAAAGACGAGAAGAAAACACCTGAGTCTGAAAAGGTAACGACGCAGGCTGAGGCGGATCGGTTAGTTGCGATCGCCCGCAACAACCCTCACCAAATACTTTCTACCGAAGGCAAACTCCAGCGCCAATCGCCCCTGCCGCCCTTTATTACCTCTACCCTTCAGCAGTCAGCCGGTGCCAAGCTGCGCTTTACCCCCGACCAAACCATGAAAGTGGCGCAGTCACTTTACGAAGCAGGCCACATCACCTACATGCGTACCGACTCGGTTGTCCTCTCTGCGCCCTTTTGCGCTGCGGTTAAAGACTATTTGAGCCAGCATGATCCAACCAATATCCCGCAGAAAACTGCCCAACACAAAGCTGTCAAAGGCGCGCAGGCCGCCCATGAAGCCATTCGCCCTACCGAAGTCACTGCCACACCCTCGCAGCTTAGTCATGGCCTCTCGTCGGAGGCCGCTAAACTATACGAGCTGATTTGGAATCGGGCCGTGGCCTCTCAGTGCTGCCCTGCTCAGCTGCGCAAAACGCGCGTGGTAACCCAAGCGGGCGCGGGCAACGACATCACCTACTGGGAAGCCAGAGGGCAAGTGGTAGAATTTGCGGGCTATACCCGCTACTGGAACAACCTTAGTGCCGATTCGCAGCTGCCTGCGCTGCGCAAAGGGCAGGCCGTTACCCTCAAGCAAGCTCAGGCCGAACAAAAACAAACTCAGCCGCCACCTAGATACACCGAACCCAAGCTGGTACAGCTGATGGAACGTAAAGGAATTGGTCGCCCTAGCACCTACGCACCCACCATTAAAACGCTCAAAAGTAGAACCTATGTGCAGCTGATAAAGGGAAAGCTTCAGCCAACGGCGCTGGGTTTATCGTTAGATGCGGCCTTGGAGAAGCTACTGCCAGACTTGATTCAGCCAGAATTTACAGCGCAGATGGAAGGCGAATTGGATGCGATCGCCGCTGGCAAACAAGAATGGCAAACCTACCTCACCAGCTGGCATACCGACTATTTTGCGCCTGCGATCGCCCAAGCCAAAACCAAACTCTTAGCAGGCATCCTGCAAAGCGGCCATTCACCCGCCCATTCACCCGCTCATTCACCAGATCATGCATCAGCTGAATCTGCTCAGCCCAGCAAAAAGCATGTCGCCCCAAAGCGCATCAGCTCCCACCAAAAATCTCCCGCAGATCGTTTGAACCACTCACCCGCCCCAAAAACCGCTTCCCAAAAAAACGCTTCCCCAAAAACCGCTTCTTCACAAACCGCTTCCAAAAGCAAAGTCAGCTGCCCCAAATGCTCCCAACCCCTTGATAAAATTCCTTCTAAATCTAAAAAGCTCAAAGCCAACCACTTTCTAAAATGCGGCGATCCGACCTGTGACACCGTTATGTTTTGGAACCCTCAAACAAAGGGTTACGAACTCCCTTACGCCCAGCGTCAGGCAGATCCCAAAGCATTTACTAACCATTCTTGTCCTAGCTGCGGTGCGTTACTCATTCGCCACACTTATCAAAAAGAAGGCCAAACCAAAGAAATGCTGCGCTGCTCATTGCTAGAAAATCGCAAAGGCAAATGCAAAGATGTGGCTTTCTTTAAAACCCGCGACGGCGCCCTGTGGTCTCCCAAATACGGCGAGTTAAAGATTCCAGCAAAATAAATAAAAAAGAGAGATCCCCCTGTTGAGGATCTCTCTTTTGTGACTGTCTAGCGGTTATAGCAGGTGATTACAGGCAAGCTTAGCCAACCAAATGAGCTTCTAAGAACCACAGGCGCTTGTCGATAGTCCGAGAAATTTCTACATACAAATCGTTCGTATCCTGATCGCCTAGCTCATCGGCCTTATCAATGCTTTCGCGTAGATGCTTGGCATAGGCTGCGTAACGATCGGCTAAGGCTGCGACATGCTCCATCCCTTTAACCGCATCGAAGTCGTACTCTGGCAAGATAGATTCGGTAGCGGCGATGCGAACGGTGCCCATTGCTGTACCTGCTAGCGCAGTTACCCGCTCCGCTACCATGTCGCTGAACTCTTCTAGCTCGCCTGCCATTTCATCAAACAGGAGGTGTAGCTGATAAAAGTCTTTGCCTTTTACGTTCCAGTGGGCCTGCTTGGTTTGGGTGCGCAAGTCGGTGGTTGCCGCGAGTGTAGTGTTGAGCATGGCAACCACTGGCTGGCGAGTGTCTAGTGGGAGATCGATGCGAGTAGGATAGAAAGCGGCTTTGGAAGCTGTCGTTGAAACCATAAGAGTCTCCGGGTTGAAAGAGGGTCTAATTGTCTTTAAAAGCGCTGCTTTTTGCAAAGGGCTGTAAAAAACATGATTAGCGCGGTAATAGTAGCCAAATAGTAACGTACTACCTGTTTCACTATGCCTGTTTCACTATTGTTTTTTGGTTTTCATTTAACTAAGTGGTTTTCGCTAGGTTTCGCGTTATGTTTTGCGCTTGAAAGATTAAGAGCCCATCCGTGAACTTCTATATTGTACTCGTAATGACTTCGCTTTGAAGGATATTTTGAAGAATGTTTCTAAACTGTGACGAAATAGAACGGCTTGATTTGGAATGGCTAGAGTGCTGAGCGACATGCCGCAGATTGTCTCGCGGTGTGCGGATGCCCTCGATATCTGTCTTCTTTGATGTTGATTAAGCATCGCCCTGATCTATGTTTCAACTGATAGCGATAGAGCTACAATTACTCCTGTAAACCCTATCTATATATAGTAGTCACCCATTAGCCATCCAATTAGTCACCCATTAGCCATCCAATTAGTCACCCATTAGTCACCCAATTAGCCACCCATTAGTCACCCATTCACAAGCGAATCTTTTATGACTGCCGCTGCACCTGCAAAACCCTCTGCAACAGCCAAATACGAAGCCGTCATCGGCTTGGAAACCCACTGCCAGCTCGGTACAGAGACCAAAATTTTCTCTACCAGCTCGGCGGCATTTGGCGCAGCACCTAACACCCACGTCGATCCGGTGACGATGGGCTTGCCCGGTGTGCTGCCCGTACTCAATGAAAAAGTGCTGGAGTACGCAGTCAAAACGGGTCTAGCGCTGAACTGTCAAATCGCACCCTACAGTAAGTTTGACCGTAAGCAGTACTTTTACCCTGACCTGCCTAAAAACTATCAAATCTCTCAGTTCGATTTGCCGATCGCTGAGCATGGCTGGCTAGAAATTGAAATTATCAAAGACGGTGAGCCGGTTCGTAAGCGCATCGGCGTGACTCGCCTGCATATGGAAGAAGACGCGGGCAAGCTGGTTCATGCTGGAAGCGATAGCCTGTCAGGATCGTCTTATTCGCTTGTGGACTATAACCGGGCGGGCGTGCCGCTCGTTGAAATTGTCTCTGAACCTGATATTCGCTCAGGGGAAGAGGCGGCAGCCTATGCAGAAGAAATCCGCCGTATTATTCGCTACTTGGGCGTGGGCGATGGCAATATGCAAGAGGGCTCGCTGCGCTGTGATGTGAATATTTCGGTGCGGCCGGTGGGTCAAAAGGAATTTGGCACTAAGGTCGAGATCAAAAACATGAACTCGTTTAGCGCGATCGCTAAAGCCATTGACTATGAAATTGAGCGCCAAATTGCCGCTGTAGAAGCGGGCGAACCAATTTATCAGGAAACACGCCTGTGGGAAGAAGGGCCAGGACGCACCAAAAGTATGCGAATGAAGGAAGGCTCTAGCGACTATCGCTATTTCCCCGAACCCGATCTGCCGCCGATTGAAGTCTCTGCCGATCAGCTAAATGAATGGAGGGCTGAGCTGCCTGAACTGCCTGCTGCTAAGCGTAAGCGTTATGAAGAAGTATTAGGACTCTCGCCCTATGACACGGGTGTGATAACCGATGATCGGGCGGTGGCTGAGTATTTTGAGGCTGCGATCGCAACGGGTGCCGATACTAAGCTAGTCGTCAACTGGATTATGAGCGACATTGCTGGGTATCTTAATGCCGAAAAGCTTAGCATTACCCAGATTAAGCTCACCCCCGAAGCCCTTGCCGAAATGGTGAAGCTGATTGAAGACGGCACGATCAGCAATAAAATTGGCAAAGACATTTTGCCAGAATTATTAAATAACGGCGGATCTCCCCGAAAAATTGTGGAGAGTAAAGGGCTTAGCCAAATTTCTGACCCTGCCGAAATCGAAGCGATGATCGACGCGGTGCTAGCGGCTAACCCCGACGAATTGGCCAAATTCCGCGCCGGTAAAACCAAGCTCAAGGGTTTCTTTGTGGGTCAGGTGATGAAGCAAACAGGCGGTCGGGCCGATCCTAAGCTGACAAATCAGCTCCTGAGCAAAAAGTTGGCAGGCTAGGAATTACCGATAGGGCCTTGGCCAAACAGGCCAAAACTGGCTCAAACTACCTGTTCTATCGTGCAAATTCTATAATACGGACACTTCAGTTCTAGAATAAGTACATAAGAGGGGTTCCGCCCCTCACCCCTCTTATGCCATACTGTGCTCATGTAGATGCACCCTGATGGTAAGGAGAGCACCCAAGTTGATTTGGGGCTCTCCTTTTTTTCTTTTTAAATCCGCTTCTTTTTCAATCTGCGTCTCTTTTAACCAGCTGTGTGGAAGAACCGGCTCACGGGTGATCCTCAGCTAGAACTATCCGCCTGCAATTGCGCTTTTGCTTTAGCCTCCAGATTTTCTAAGCGGCTCTTGAGGTCTTTATTCGTATTTTTTACCTCATCAAGTTCCTGCCGGAGGTCTGCGATCGCCTGAGTGGACTTAATCTTTTTCGCCACCTTCTGCGCGGCCTCATCGGCTCTTCGCTTCACCCGCCCGTCGGGGCTGTGCTCAGCCAATCCTCGCAAAATCCGAATCGCGCCGCGCACTTCCATTTGCGAAAGTGCGCCAACAGTCGCAACCTGCGTCAGGAAAAAGTCCTCTCTTGATAGGGCTTCAAGGCGATCTAAAATGCGCTCGACAGCGAGCTTCTCTTGGCCGAGGGAAATAGCCCCTAAGGATCTAATCGCTACAAGGCGGAGCGCCTGGGGTACGCCGAGTTCGGTGTAGGGAAGGAGAAGCTCTAAGGCAGCTACGGAAGACTTAAATTGCGATAAGCCTGCGATCGCCCCACTTCGCACCACTTCATTCCAACCCTCACGCTCTTTGAGCACCATATCGAGTAGCTTGAGCGTCTTCTTCTCTCGATCCTTACCCTCTACAGTAGCCGCCCCCACTTTGCCAATCGCCTGCGCCGCCGATGCCTCCACGTAGTAGCTGTCATCGCCCTTTTCTACCAAGCCTTTCAGCGCCTTGTAGCTGTCTGCGGTTTTCACCTTGCCTAGCGCCGTAGCAACCGCTCGTCGCACCTTGGGATGCTTGTCTTTTAGCCCTTTGAGCAAAGCAACCTCAGCCTGTGCTAGCTGCACCGATCCCAACTGCTCAGCCACCTCTGCGCGAACCGCCCAAAACGGATCTGTTTGTAGCGCTGTCTCCAGGCTAGCCACTGCTTCTAGGCTGCCTTTTTTCGCTAAGGCTTCGGCGGCAAACAAGCGAGAAATCGGGTCAGGATCGCTCGCAAGCTGCGCCTTGAGTTCGGGCACCGGATAGGTGAGTTCTACTGTTTTGAGCAAATGATTGCCAATGTCAAAACTAATAAAGTTGGGCTTTTTCTCCAGCGGAAAATACAGCGCCTGCTCCCGTTCATGGATTCGCACCGTGACAGGTTTTACCTCAACTTGGCCCGCTTCAGTGACATAGCCAAAGCCAATCGGCACCTTCAGATCAAACAATCCCTCCTGCACCTGAGACTTGCCGTCTTGAACCTGGGTTTGAGTCACGGTGATCTTTGCAAGGTTGCTATCGCTATCCCAGCTGTAGCCCACCTTATAGTCAGGATGACCGCCCCGATATACATACTGATCGAACAAAAAGCGCAGGTTGCGACCAGTTGCCTTATCAATTGCCCGCAGCAAGTCAATCGTTTCTACCGTGCTGTGCGCGTTGTCAGTTAGCAGCGTGCTGAGCGCTCGGGTAAATAGCTCATCGCCTAGCGCCATCCGAATCATGTGGTATACACAAGACCCTTTTTCATAGATGTGGCGGTCGTACAGCTCAATGGCTTCTCGATAAATATGGGTTACCAATGGCCGACGATAGCGGCTTTTGTCCTCGCTTAAATACGCCCGCGCGTGGTTGAGGTGATAGTACAGCGCCTCTTCTTTGCCCTTGGTTTCTTCCACCCACAACACCTCTGAATAGGTCGCTGCGCCTTCTTTAACCCACGCCTGCGACCAGTGGTTAATCACCACCAAATCGCCAAACCACTGATGTGCTAGCTCATGCGCGACCAAAGTCTCTGCTCGCTCATTGTCTAGGGCGGCGCGCTGGTCAATCATGCAGCGGTCGGTCAGCAGCGTGGTGGTGGTGTTTTCCATGCCGCCAAAAATAAAATCGCTGACGCATACCTGGTCGTAGTTAGAAAAAACATAGTCGTAGCCAAACCATTTGCTGAGCGCTGTCATCATCTGCGGCGTTTTGCCCATGGTGAGCTTGGCTTCGGCCTTGCGTCCTTGCTCAAAGTAGTAGCGTACGGGCCTGCCCTGCCACTCGTCTGTGATTTCTTCAAATTCTCCAATGGCCAGGGTCATCAAGTAGCTGGGGTGAACTTTATCCAGCTTCCAGTGGTAGATTTTGTCGCTGCCTTCAGTTTCGGTGCTTACCAGCTCACCGTTAGAGACTGCCATAAACTTTTTGGGTACGCGCACCCGAATCTCGGAGGTGGCGAGCTGACCGGGATAGTCAAAACAGGGAAACCAAAAGCGGGAGTCTTCATCTTCGCCCTGTGTCCATACCTGGGTGGGCTTGTTGGGGTAATGCTTGTCGGGGCCAACAAAGTAAATGCCGCGCTGCGGATTTTCAACTGCGTAGTCGATAGCCAGGGTAAAGGGCTTGTCGTACTCGGTCGGATTTTTGAGCGATACATGCAGCTGCTCGCCGTCACAGTCAAAGGCCTGCTTGGTGTTGCCGACTTTGACGGATTTAATTTGTAGGGCTACGGCATCCATGGTTAGGCTACTGAGGCCATCGACCACGGGCGCAATGCGAACTTTGCAAGTGCCGCTGTAGCTTTTGTTGGGAATGTCAAAGGCAAGGTCTAGGGCAATATGTTCTACCTGTCCGGGCCGATCGGGGTTGTAATGGGGGTATGCACCAGGGAGTTCAAAAGGCTTTCGCCCATTTTGATCGGCTTGATCGAACAGAGAGGAGTAGATATTTGCCATGGGGATAAAAAATGAGACAGTGTGAGATGGAGATAAGCAAAACTTTAGTTTTAAGAGTAACTTTTCCTTGTCGGTTTGCGGTTCTTTATACTGTCTTTTTTGATGCTGTCTCAATTCTTTGTTGCTGTCGTTTAGGCAGTGTTCTCTAGCAGGATTTTGATCTTATGAATGCAGTTGCTTCTTCGGTAATTAATGGCTTGCTTTCAGTGAAGCCGCTGGCCAAGTTTGCTAAAAATAGAGCCCGAACGATGATGATGGATCGGGCCGAGACGTTGGGGATTTATTGGCGTGATGAAGCGAGGGCGTTGAGAATGCGGGCTGCGGCTTCGACTCCGCTTGACCTGCGGCAAGCAGAGGGGTGCGAGGTAAATGCGATTTGGGAGGCGGATCTTAAGCAGATTGAGAATCCTGATTTGGTGTATCCGAGGTATTACACCACGAGCTTTCATGCGTATGATGAGGGAAATTTGGGTTGGTTGCCTGCTTCGGAGGTCGATGTGGCGGCGCGGGCGGTTCATGCTCGCATTTGGCCGGAGGGCGATGATCGAGCGGGTGTGAATGGAGATGCTAGCTTGAGAGCGAGCTATCACCAAGTTATTGCGCAAACCTTGCCAGTTGCACCCGAAACGATTGTGGACTTAGGCGCTGGGGTTGGGCGCAGCACGTTTACGCTGCAAGATACTTTTGTGAATGCGCAGGTGACTGGGGTGGATTTGTCGCCTTATTTTTTAGCGATCGCCCAGTACACGCAGTCTCAAGAAAGGCAAGACACGCCACCCATCCAATGGATTCACGCGGCGGCTGAGCACACCGGCCTGCCTGCTAATAGCGTCGATTTGGTCTCTGCCTGTTTGATGTTTCATGAGCTACCTACTTCTGCCGCGCGTGAGATCATTGCCGAAGCCTATCGCTTGGTTCGGCCGGGCGGCCATTTTGCGATTATGGATATGAATCCCCAAAGCGAGGTGTACCGTAAAATGCCGCCCTATGTTCTCACTTTGCTCAAGAGTACCGAGCCGTATTTGGATCAGTATTTTGCGCTAGATATTTCCGAGGCCTTTGAGTCCGTTGGATTTACCACGCCGACTATCACCCAAAATACACCTCGCCATCGCAGCATTATTGGCAAAAAAAAGGCCTGATTGGCAAAAAAAAAGACCTAGCAATGCCAGGCCCGAGGGTTCCATGAATGATTAAAAGTTGGATATAAAAGAGCTTTGTAAACGGAGGATTAAAGGCGCTAAGAATATACTTAGCCCCATTGCTTTTAGGTCAGTTCGTGAGGTTAGCACATGGCGTTGGAGTAGCGCCTTCCGACTAAAGCATTGGGGACAATATAGAGAGCCTCAAGGTTTTAAGTTGTGCTCTACGTGACATTTTGGAGAAATAAACTTTTTTGGCGTTTTTTTTGGACTAACTGTACGGAGCCACAGAAAAAATGAATGGATGCTTTGCTAGCGGTTTATGGTGCTCCCTTTAGGGATTTGTTTAAGCTGCTTTCTGTGTCGCTTTCTGTGTCGCTCTCTGTGCCATTTTCTGGCCTAATTTCTTGATTTTCTGTGTCAATCTCTCGACTATTGAGAGCCGCTAGTATTTTTGTGTCTTGCGCGAGCTGATTGGCAATGGCGGCTGCGCCTTCCTGGTTAAGATGGCTGGGGTCGGCAAAGAGGGCAGGCTGCGATCGCCACTGTGTGAGCAAATCAACCACGCCAAATCCAAGGGCAGCACTCTGAGCCCGCAAAAACTGCTGAAACTGGCCTTCGTAGTACAGTCGGTAGTCGTCTAAGTAGCTACCGCTCAACGGCAAGTTGACAAAGATCAGCCGAGCGTTTTGGGCTTTGGCGAAGCCAGAAAGCTCCGCTAAAGCAGCCGTTTGCGGGCCATACAGCTGAAAAGGGGAATAGGCCCCGTCGTAGCGACCGAGCACCTGAGGGAACTGCTGATAGTAGGTTTGCGGCACAAAGCGATCACCCACCGCCGAAAACCCAAGCGCATCTAAATTCCCAGATACATTAGGTAGCGGTGAGCGAGCCGTCACGATTATTCCTGAAGCAGTCGTCCCTGAAGCAGTCGTCCCTGAAACTGGCCCTGATTGAAAAGAGGTTGCGGTCGGTGTGAGCGTTTCTAAAAACAGTGCGTTAGGCAATGCGCCTGAGCGGATTGCCTGATAACCGGGGGATGCTGTGACACTCTCCCAGGTGCGATCGCGCCGACCATCGTTAAAGGCTCGCGACCCATCGCCCCACACAATCACCGCAGGCAAAGGCGCCGGCAACAGCTCACGGATCACAAAGTTCACCACCTGCGCTGTGGCACCGTTCACGCTAAAGTTAAACACCTTTAAGTTGGGATAGCCTCGACCCGCTAACGCCTGCTGCATCACCTGCGGATCAATCCCCTGCAATGCCCGAGAGCTGCCCACAATCAATACATCCGGCGTACCCATCGTCGCCACGTAGGAAAAATAGCCCGCTAGCTGCGAGTCAAACACATCGCTGCCTAGGCTGGGCAGGCCGGAGGTAGGACTCGCCTGCTCGGTACGCCGCTGAACTTCTAACAATTGCTGCAAATAACCGCGCATTTGACGCTGAGCCACGATCCGAGAAGGGCTTTCAGGGGGGATCGATTGAGCGAGTGCGATCGCCTCTAACCACTGCGCCATCACGGCATCCCAATCAGCCGCCGATCGCGCCCTTTGCGCTAACCTTTGCGCCTGCGCTGCCAAATTCGCAGCCTGCTGGAGCTGCGCTGCTGCTGTCGTAGTTTCAAGTGTTGTTGTTGTACTATCTTTCGTAGAATCGTTGTATGCCTCGCTTAGGGCAGGTGCTTCTATTGATTTTTCGACTTTAGCATCGATGACATCAGTGAAGCGATCGCTCGCCCAAGCTGAAAATCCCAGCACATTGGCTGAGCCTACTGCGACCAAGCTAGTCATCGCCAGCTTAATCACCCGGCTCGCAACGCCAGAGTGATTAAGGACTGGACTGTTTTCAGCTCTGTTTTTAGCTCTGCGGTTAGTTTTATTCGCCTGATTCATACGCTTCTTCTGTCACCGCAACGTAACCTAGCGCACGCTACTAATTATGTAATTACACTCAACTATCATATAAAGCGGTCCACACCCGCAAAACCGTAGGACAATTGGTTTTGGTCAATAGGTTGCATAGAGACGCAAAAAGGCGTAGAACAGGCGTAGTCAATATATACTAATAGTACTTTAGTACTGTCTACAATCATGGTTCAATACACGCTTGCTCAGAGCCCAGAAGTTTTAATTGATGTCCCCGGACGCGACTCTAACAAAGCGCGTGAAAAGGCGATGGATCAGCTCATGGCTCTTATGGACGATGACCAACTTCCGACTGCGCTTGACGATGGCTTTAATCCTAAGGACTTTATCGAAGTGAAAGATCAAAAAACAGAACCCTCAGAAGAGGAAAATGAGGTTGTAGATGCCGTTCAAGTGCTCAGCAACTTTTCTAAGCTCAAAGTAAAAGTGCAAGGCTCGCGAGAAGAAGCCCTCAAGGTAAGAGAGCTCATTGACCTGCTTTTTACCGATGAAGTGATTGATGAAGAGCAAATCGAAGAACTCAACAATGGCTTCAAAACGCTCAAAACTTTTGCCCAAAATAACCTGCGTTACCGCGATGCCCAAATCGAAGCTGAGTCAGCCCGCGAAGTGCTAGACAGCGCGCTCAATCTTCCCAGCAAAAAGAAATAGAGCTATTCAGCACACTCTTAAAATCGTAGGGCATGCCTTTGTAGGCCCTACGATTTTGGCGCGTCAGGCGTTAGGCGTACCTTATAAGATCACATAAATTGATAGATCTCAAGCACTAGACTTGACCGCAACACCTCGATAAAAGTAGCCCATTATCTTGGGTAAATCCGGCGCGTAGAATTCTTCAACCGTGACCTCGTCAAACACCTCATTGACGAGCGCGTCCATTTTGCGATTGAGATGGCAGCCATCGGCAACGATTTTTTGAACGGGCGTAATTCTGTTTTGCCAGGTTTGAATTCCTGACTCATCGCTGAGTCCATGCTCAATAAAAAAGAACCGTCCCCCCGGCTTAAGGACTCGATACGCTTCTTGCAGGGCCTTTGTGACATCTGGAATACTGCACAGCGTCCAGGTGCATACCACGTTGTCAAAGCTGGCATCGGGCATGGGCAAGTTTTCGCCGCTGAGCTGCTCCGTTTGAACTGGGATAGGGCTGGCGGTGATGCGTTTTTGCGCGATCGCACTCATCCCGCCATTTGGCTCAACCGTTGTTAGCGACTCCACTGCCGCCGGATAATGCGGCAAGTTCAGCCCTGTTCCAAACCCAATTTCCAGCACATCGCCCGTCACATTTTGCAACAGTTGCTTTCTATAGCCCGTCATCGAATCCGAAGACATCGACATCTCCAGCAGTCGCGGAAAAATTAGCTGTGAATAGATTCCCATTATCTAAAACTTCTGCTAGCGTTTTAACTTGCTTAAATACCTACACATAACCCAAAAAAACTATGGCGGCCCTCAAAGGACGAAATCTTCTGACCCTAGCGGATCTTACCGCAGATGAAATGACCCGACTGCTCACCACCGCAGCCCAAATAAAGTCAGGAGAAATTAACCCCCAATGCCCCCAAAAAATCTTGGGTCTCGTATTTAAAAAAGCCTCTACCCGCACCCGCGTGAGCTTTACCGCCGCCATGTACAAGCTGGGCGGGCAGGTGATAGATCTCAATGCCAACCTCACCCAAATTGGCCGAGGCGAGCCGACTGCCGACACTGCCCGTGTGCTCAACCGCTACCTAGATGTCCTGGCTATTCGCACCTACGAGCAAGCCGAAGTTGAAGAATTTGCGCAGCACACCAACATTCCTATCATCAACGCCCTGACTGACTTAGAGCACCCCTGCCAAATTTTGGCTGACCTACTCACCGTGCAAGAAGAATTTGGTAGCTGCAAAGGCCTGACCATGACTTATCTCGGAGATGGGAACAATGTGGCTCATTCGCTGATTCTGGGTTGCGCGCTGATGGGGATGAATGTTCGTATCGCTACGCCCAAAGGCTACGAGCCCGACAGCGCCATTGTTAAAAAAGCAGAGCAACTCAGCGGCGGCAGTAGCGAAGTCGTAATCACCACCGATGCTAAGTCCGCCGTACAGGGCGCACATGCCCTATACACCGATGTCTGGGCTAGCATGGGCCAAGAAGACTTAGCGGCGAAGCGTATTCCCATTTTTGAGCCCTACCAAATTAACCGCGAGCTGCTGACTCTTGCTGATCCTAAGGCAATTGTGTTGCACTGCCTGCCTGCTCACCGAGGTGAGGAAATTACCGAAGAGGTGATGGAAGGCCCTCAGTCGCGCATTTGGGATGAGGTGGAAAACCGGATGCATGCACAGCAAGCGCTGCTCGCTGAGGTGTTAGGGGCGGTCTAACGCGAGTGACTGACATCGGCTAGCGTCAATCCGAAAACCAATCCGAAAACCAATCCGAAAACCAGTCCAAAAATCAGTCCGAAAAGTGGATGCGATTGAGCTGAAAATCATACGGTAGCCGTTATTGGGCGGCCTGCTGAGCAAAATACTCCGGCGCTAGTAGCGACATCAAAGCCATTGACTCATAGCCAGTCGCTGTTTTATAGCCATCTCTGATGATGCCTTCTAAAACAAAGTCTTCGCTTTCGTAAAGTGCTTTTGCGCGCGAATTTTTGAGCACAACATCTAGCCAGAGTCGGTGACAGCCATACTGCTCAAACGCTAGCGCTTTTGCGAGCCGAAGCGCCTGCCTACCGTAGCCTTTCCCTTTTTGGGTGATGACGATTCGCTTGATCCCCAGTGATAAATCAGGGTTTGTGATTCCGGTTAAAATGACGTAGCCTAAGCGCTGAGGGAATTCAGTAGCGCTACGTGTGACAATTGTGACAATGTAATGGGCTTCTTCTGAGGATGCGATCGCAGCTTTATGACGAGCTTTAGACCACTGGCCGATATAGCGAGCATTTTCAGGGGCTTGCTCAGTAGCCACTACAAAATCAAGATCTGAGATAGCTGTTGGCAGTAGGCTAAGGCGATTGGTCGTAAGAATCATCTGTATAAAGTTGATAAAAAAACATAAACGCTCGTTTAAGCTGAAATAAGACGGATATCGGGCTGATATAAAGACTGTTTAAAGTGACAGGTTAACGTGCTAACCGTCTTTATCGGATCAGCGGGTTGATACTATGGCTTTCAAACTAGAAAAAAATATGAGCCACCAATCCATATCCATTGACTCGCTGTTACATTGAGGTATAAATTTTTACTGTAAAAAAATTTATATTTTTCTGATATTGCTCAAAAATTGCCAAAAAAACGGTTATCAGCAGTATCTCGCCAAAATTGAGTTCCTGTCAGTGTCGCTCTCGTAGTTCTATGGCTCACGACCTCTATTTTTCGTCACCGCATGTGTTTTTGCATGTGCCTTTGCCGCTGTCTTGGCTGACAATAGGACATGCCAACGTCGGCCAACTTGGGAGTACTCTACATAAGCTGCTTGCAGGACATAAGCTGCCTGAATGCTTAGCTTCTGGGAAATATCTATGAGCGTAGAGCAAAGTCCAGAAGATGGGTTAGATCCGCGCCCCGCCCCGACAACATTGGATCAGCCGCTAGCCTTAGAGCCAGTTTTAGATCAGCCAGTTTTAGATCAGCCAGTTTTAGATCAGCCAGTTTTAGATCAAAAAGTTGCTCTAGTCACTAGCAGCGCTCCAGGAATCTGCGCTGATACGGCTATGCAGTTGGCCAGGGCAGGCGCCAAGGTGATTGTCTGTGGGCGCAATGCCAATCAGGGGTTGGCTACCGTGAAGCAGATTCGCCGTGAAGGCGGTAGAGCAACCTTTGTGCTGGCCGATATTGCGATCGCTGCCGACATTCAGGCAGTGATTGATGAAACCATTGCCACCTATGGCCGGTTAGATATTTTGTTCAACAACGTGAGCAACAGCTATGCCCGAGATAGTGTGCTCATAGATGTGTCCGAATCGATTTGGGATCGACTCGTTGAGCCATTGCTCAAGGGCACCTTTTTTTGCTGTCAGTACGCACTGCCCTTTTTGCAGCAGTCTAGCGGTGGCACTATTATCAACCTCATTGAGAAAACGCCCCAGAGTCACAACGATTCTGTCTTAACGATTTGTCAGGGAGGCGTTTTGGCCTTGACAAGTGCGATCGCTCAGCAGTTTCCTCCTCACACCGTCACCGCCAACCTCATCTGGGCTATCTCGGCCGCTGAATCTACAAATCCTGCCGACGCGGGTATGGCAGGTAGTTCGAGCGCTCTCCCTTCAGCAACCAGTAGCTTACTGCTCTCCCCTGTGCTGACGGGGCCACCTACCGAAAATCGTCCCTTTGCTGACGTTGCCGAAGCTGTGATGTATTTAGCCTGTCACGGTAGTACCTTGCATGGCGCAGCGCTTTTGATTCGTCCCTGACTTCCCTTTCTAAATCTGGCAAATCTAAATCTGGTAACTCTGAATCTGGAACTCTAAATCTGGCAGATTACTTTTCTTCTAGGTCTGTGGCTTCTCGGTCTGCGGCTTCTAAGTTTGCGGCTTCTGGATCTACGGCTTCTGGATCTACTGCTTCTCGGTCTGCGGCTGAAGCGTTGATTTCTTCCGACAAATTATATTCCCCAGTCCATACTGCCGTCAGCAGCGCCAGCCCTTGCTGGGTCAATATGGCTTCGTCCTCGCTGATCTCTACATCATCAGGATCACCACCGGCTGCTTCAATTAAGTCGCTCATCCATATGTAGCAGGGGGTTGCTTCTTGGCGTAACAGCTGTTCTAGCCGCATCTGTTTTGCCAAGGGCAGCCTTCTTTGCAGCAGTACATACAGTGGCACGTTAGTGCGATGCTCTACGCCACCCAATACTTGCTGCAAGTACCAGGTTGCCTCAGCTGGACTGAGTTCTTCTAGCCGCTGCTCGGTGCGCCGTAAAATACGCTTTACAAAATCAATACCCAAGTAGGTGTTGAGGTACTCGGCTGGCAGGTCAGGATCGACTTCTACGCGCTCACAAATGCTTTGCCAGTCCACGTTAGGATAGGCTGCTTTCAGCTTTTCAAAAGCCAGGTCGCTAATCTGAGCCGAGGCGCTCTGCATGTCATACGAAAAATCTTCTCCTGGCTTGGCTCCTGCGCCTACCAGCATCCGAAAAAGTTCAACTGCACTGTCAGCCATAGGTTTAGTCCTTTGTTCAACTGGCCTTCGACGCTGTGTAGCGCGATTGTCCCCTAGTTAAGCCTAATTAAGCCTAATTAAGCCTCGTTAAGCCAGACGGCTAAGCGGCTTGGTCATCCCGATAAGCCGCATACACCGCATTGACGTTGTACCAGTTTAAAAACACTCGGCTCAGTTCTTGCGACAGCTGCGGATAACCCTGGCTAATGAGCCAGCGCAGCATAGGCTCCATGGTGCGTTCGTTGAGCAGTCCGCCCAGCGATAGTGAACCCCAAAGGATACGATGTAGCACTGTCATTTGAATCATCAGTCGCACATCTAAGGTGGGATGCTTTTTGTAAAACACCACACCCATTCTCGCCCGCTGAATTTCTTGATCGATCAGCTTAGGCAACTCCTCGGTTGAAAATGCTGGATGCCAGTGATAGCCAACTGCCTCCGGACATTTGATCAGCGATAGGCCGTTGTTTTTGAGCCGCACGCCTAGCTCCAAGTCCTCCCAGCCGTATTGTGTAAACTGGGCGTCAAATAGTCCTGCTTCTAGCAGCCAGCGCTTAGCGATCGCGACATTTCCGGTCGCAAAAAAGGCTCTCGAATAGTCTGTTACCTTAAAGGGCTCAGCAGTTGGATTCTCAAAATTGCAGGTGTTCACCACTCGGCCATAGGTAAAGACGCGCTCATTACCCTGCGCATAGGCTTTAGAGAGCGCATCAGCGTGGTACTGCAAAAAGTCGTTTAGTACGACCAAATCGCTGTCAATAAAAACAATGGTATCGCCTTCAGCTTTTTGAACACCGAAGTTTCGAGCGATCGCAGCGCCCTCATGAGCCTGTTCGTACAGCTTCACATGCTTAAGTTCATTCGCGCTAGCGCGAATCCATTCCACCGTGCCATCGGTCGAACCATCATCCACCAGCACGACCTCATAGCCCTCAACCAAATAGCCCTCAACCGAGCCATCTGCCCGGAGTACCTGATTTTCCATTGCTCGCAGGCATTTTTCTAAAATTGGCCTGCGATTATAGGTTGGAATAACAACGCTGAAGAACATGAGTTCAATGTTTTTGTTTCCTCACATTCTATTTCATTGATTCGCCCGATTAACCGCTAATCAAACACATCCCCTGACATAATATGAAGCTGATCACTTCATAAACGGTAACCACAAGTTATGGGTCGCGCAGATAAAGTTGTTTTGGCATATTCAGGTGGTGTTGATACCACCGTCTGCATTCCGTATCTCAAAGCAGAGTATGGCGTCAAAGAAGTTATTACCCTAGCCGCCGATTTAGGACAGGGCGACGAGCTAGAGCCGATTCGTCAAAAAGCGCTCACATGCGGTGCCTCGGAGTCTGTGGTGACCGATGTGACGGAGCCTTTCATCACTGACTATGCCTTTCCGGCGATTCAGGCCAACGCGCTTTACGAAAACCGTTACCCGCTCTCTACTGCGCTGGCTCGTCCCCTAATCGCCAAGCTGCTAGTAGAAACGGCCGCCCAGTATGGCGCAGATGCAGTCGCTCACGGCTGTACAGGGAAAGGAAACGATCAGGTGCGGTTTGACGTGGCGATCGCAGCCCTCAACCCAGACTTGAAAGTGCTTGCCCCTGCTCGCGAATGGGGCATGAGCCGTGAAGAAGCGATGGCCTATGGTGAAAAATTTGGGCTGACCTTCCCGGTTAAAAAGTCCTCGCCTTACAGCATCGACCGCAATTTGTTAGGCCGATCAATTGAAGCAGGGCCGCTAGAAGATCCTTGGACTGAGCCGACCGAAGAAGTGTTTGTGATGACCCGTGCGATCGCCGACACACCTGACGAACCCGAGTATGTCGAAATCGGCTTTGAAAAAGGCATTCCCGTTAGCCTCAATGGCAACGCCCTGAGCCCAGTCGCCCTGGTTTCCCAGCTCAACGAAATCGTCGGTCGTCATGGCGTTGGCCGCATTGACATGGTTGAAAATCGCCTTGTCGGCATCAAGTCGCGCGAAATTTATGAAGCGCCTGCTCTTCTCGTGCTGATTCATGCCCACCGTGACCTCGAAAGCCTCACCCTCACTGGCGATGTCACCCAGTACAAACGCAATATCGAGCAGTCTTACAGCCAAATGATCTACAACGGCCTATGGTATAGCCCGCTCAAAGCCGCACTTGATGCCTTTATTGCTCAAACGCAGACACGCGTATCGGGCACCGTTAAGGTTAAGCTGTTTAAGGGCAATGCCATCATCGCGGGTCGCAAGTCAGAAAACACGCTTTATACAGATGAACTTTCCACCTATGGCGCCGACGATAAGTTCGACCATAAGGCCGCTGAAGGGTTCATTTACGTATGGGGCCTGCCAACTCGGGTATGGGCACAAAAAACGCGCTAATAAACGCGCTAACAGATCCGGTCAGGCCTGGGCTGAGATCGTGGCTGCCTATTAGATTGAACCCGAATGTCAATAATGCTTGATTGGGTCTTTGTCAGCATTATTGACATTCAGGTTTATATAAATATTTATTGAAAAAATTAACAAAAAGTAGATGGCTACGCTTTACTCTTTTCAAAAAAAGTTAGCCCTAAGCCTCATCTAAGCTAGCGAATAAACTGACCTAACTTAGTATCAATTCACCGCTAAAGAGCCTTTTGATAATACTTTCAAGAATATATCTGATGATTTATGAATGCTTCTATGGCGCTTTCTTACTCGTTTAGTTAGCCGGTTAAAATCATCATCAAACGTTACCGGTTTTTGCTCAGGCTAATCCGACTAAGACAGTATGATATCTTTGATCCCATAAATAATTAAAGATGTTGAATTCGTTCATCACAGGGAGTCTTTTGAGCGGCCAAAAGCCGTTTGAAATGAGTACTTTTTCAGCCTATTCATAAAGCGTTATTTTGCGATATGAGAAAGTTGTCATAGACATGTTGTCGAAATCATTATCTCTTTTGATTTAAAGTCTCAATGTTTTTGGAGAGCCCACAGGCTATGTCAATTTACGTCGGCAACTTGTCTTACAGTGCAAAAGAAGAAGAGCTAGAAGGCGTTTTTGCTAAGCATGGGAAGGTAAAACGCATCACGCTCCCTACCGATCGTGAAACCGGTCGCCCTCGCGGGTTTGCCTTTATTGAAATGGAAAGCGAAGCCGATGAAGACAAGGCCATTGAGGCCTTAGACGGTGCTGAATGGATGAGCCGCGAACTCCGGGTCAACAAAGCCAAGCCTCGTGAGCCTCGTAACAATTCATCCTCAGGCGGTGGTGGCTGGCGCTAGCCCGCTCGCCTTGGCCTTAATTGAATACGCATGGACTTACGATCCCTGGCAGCAAAGCCTAGCAGAATGTGCTATTTGCCAATGCTGACAGGGGTTAATTTTTCTTAATGCCGACCAATGAGTATTGTTGGGTCAAAATAGACCGACTATCACGACTATCCAAGTCAGTCGTGAGGTACTATAGTCATTCGTCCTAAAATCTAGATATATAAAGGAGGTGAAAAACACATGGCTCAAGTTGTCCTCGGACAAGATGAAAATCTCGAAGCAGCACTTCGACGCTTTAAGCGCAAAGTAGTGCGGGCAGGTATTTTCCAAGACATTAAGAAAAACCGCTATTTTGAGACACCTCCTGAAAAGCACAAGCGTAAGGCACTCGCTCGTCAGCGTCAGCGCAAACGTCGTTCTCGTCGCTAACGTCGTTTTGGTTGCTTGCTAAGGATGTCGCTTAAATAGGATATCGCTAAAAATAAAGGGGTTGTGATCAGATGCGATCGCAACCCCTTTATTTTGTCTGTAACTATTCTCTAAAAAACTATCCTCTAAACATGCTGCTCACCGAACTTTCCTCGTGAATTCGCGAAATAGTCTCGCCCAGCATATCCGCCACCGATAGCATCTTCAACTGCTCAAACTGTCTATCAGCAGGCACCGGAATGGTGTTCGTCACAATCACCTCTTCAAACAGTCCACTAGAGAGCCGCTCGACTGCAGGCGGCGAGAACACCGCATGAGTTGCACAGGCATACACCTCTTTGGCACCGCTGGCACGCAGCACCTTGGCCCCTGCGGCAATAGTCCCTGCCGTGTCAATCATATCGTCTACTAGCACCGCCGTTTTGCCTTCTACATCGCCGATGATGTTCATCACCTCAGCAACATTGTGAGCCTGCCTGCGCTTATCAATAATGGCCAGCGGTGCATCGTTCAGCATCTTGGCAAAGGCCCGAGCCCGAGCAACACCGCCCACATCTGGCGAGACCACCACCAGATCCTCAATGCCCTTACTCGCTAAATATTTCACCAGTACGGGCGAGCCATATACATGGTCACAAGGAATATCGAAATAGCCTTGAATCTGCGCCGAGTGCAAATCAATTGAGAGCACCCGATTAGCACCTGCTTGCGTCATTAGGTTTGCAACGAGCTTGGCCGTAATCGATTCGCGGCCCGCTGTCTTTCTATCGGCTCTAGCATAGCCATAGTAAGGAACGACTGCCGTAATCTGTCTAGCCGAAGCTCGACGACAGGCATCGATCATAATAAGTAGTTCCATCAAGTTGTCATTCACCGGATGGCAGGTCGGCTGAATTAAATAAACGTCACAACCTCGAATTGATTCCTGAATTTGAACATACAGTTCGCCATCGGCAAAGCGCTTTCGCACCATGGGGCCAAGGTCAATACCCAAATAGCGAGCTACCTCCCGAGACAGCGCCCGGTTAGATGAACCCGAAAAAAGCTTAAGTCTACTGCTGTTATTGTTTTCAATGCGCGAAAGCACTGTATTGATTGGCAGTGTTGCAGAGCGGATCACGGCTGGCCCTCAAAACTTACGTGGAAATAGTCAATAAAACGGAACGGATGTCGCCAAAACGGATGCCGCCAAAACGGATGCCGCTAAAACGGTTGGTTTAATTTGTTGAAAATGTAAGCTAGAAGTCATTGATAATTGATCAAGCCATGGCTAAATAAGGCAAGCTAAATAAAATATTGCCTTACTAGCCCTCAGCAGTAGCATTACCTTCCCCTAAGATCTTAATAGTCTGTGTAAAAGGGCGCGGTTAAGAAAAAGTTTTATATAGATAAGATAGTGGCATTAATACCACTATCTTATCAAAACTTAATAATCATAGTATACGTAGGGAGGTCGCATTCAGAGAACTCGCATTTAGAGTCTATTGCTTATCTCCTCTTTGCCGTAAGTAAGTACTGAACAATCCCTATCATTCTTCACAGGCAGTGACTGTATCTTTGTGTAGTCTTTAGTAAATGTTATCCGGAACGACTACTACCTGTCATCCGGAACGACTACTACCTGTCATCTAGTCACCCGTCATTTGGCTAACCGTCATCCAGCAGCCATTCAGACGCGCGCGAACCCAAGTCTACCGGAATGCTAACAGCCTTGCCGAGTCGCGGTCGTTCGTTCGTTTCAGTGATAAAAGACTGAATTTGATCAGCCGCTCCCCAGGCGTTTAGGTAAGCGGTCACTTCGTCCAAGTGGGCCAGATAATCGCTCTCGCTCATTGGAAAGGAAGCCTGCTCCAGATAGCGCCACATCACCTGAAAAAACACTTTGCGCGGCAGTTTTCGCAGCTGAACATCATAGGAATAGCCCCATTTCTCAATCAGAAGTTCATGCAGGTCTTGTCCGGTCATAGTGCAGAGCGATTACATATTAATAATTTAGAGCAGTTAACTGAAAGGTAGGGAGTAGGTCTCTATTTGACGATTACGCATTTTATGGTAGCTGCTTTGCAGGGGAGAGGGGCGGCAGCGCTAAGCAACATTTATTTACATTTTTATTTGTCGGCTCAATCATCCCTAGCAAGTAGCCTGACGCACCTCTCAAAGCTACGATTCATATCCGCCAGAGGCAGTTATAGGGCGGTAAGCGTAGGCGATCGCTCATGGCAGAAAGCTTTGAGATCTGGTGAGATCTGGTGAGATCTGTGGGAGTTCTGGGTGAGTTCTAGGTTAAAAAGGCTTTGAGGGTTCTGAACGATGTCATAATAATTTCAGAAACTGCTAACTTCTGTGACAAAAGCAGAAGTTTATGAGGACAGCGCTTGCCTAGCTAAAGCCTCAGTTTTTTAATTCATGTATCAATGTAGCGTTTAGACAGCTGACCTATGACCCAAGCTTCTGGAAACCCCGACGTTCCTGATTTAGGACGTCGCCAATTTATGAACCTGCTGACATTCGGAACCATCACTGGAACCGTTTTAGGCGCTGCTTACCCCATTATCAAATATTTTATTCCTCCCAGCAGCGGCGGCGGCGGTGGCGGTGTCACCGCAAAGGATGCCTTGGGTAACAACGTCAATGCTGCTGAGTTTTTAGCAGAACACAATCCAGGCGACCGGGTTCTGGTTCAAGGGCTCAAAGGCGACCCTACCTACCTTGTCGTTAAAGAAGAAGGCGGCCTCCAAAACTACGGCATCAGCTCTATTTGTACTCACTTGGGTTGTGTTGTGCCGTGGAATGCCAACTCGGGTAAGTTCATGTGCCCTTGTCATGGCTCTCAGTATGATGCTACGGGCAAAGTGGTGCGCGGCCCTGCACCTTTGTCCTTGGCCCTAGCCCACGCTGACGTCACCGAAGATGAAGACGTCGTACTCACCAACTGGACTGAAACCGACTTCCGCACAGGCGATAAGCCCTGGTGGTAACCCTTGGTGGTAAGGGTAGTAAGCCCTACTGGTAAACCAGACCTCCAACTTTCTTGTGTTTAATAGAACCCTAACTTGCTAGCACGTACGCATGAAAACCTCAAACCCCGTTATCGAAGAGCTTGTTGAAGAGCTGGTTAAAAAGCTAAAAGCGGGCTTTAGTGCCTGTTCTCAGAGCGCAGGCCTTCTCCTCGTTGCTTTCGTATTACTTTGCTCTAGTAGCTGGGTAATGCCACAGGCCGCCCAGGCTTATCCTTTTTGGGCTCAAGAAAACTACGAAACGCCTCGCGAAGCCACTGGCAAAATTGTGTGCGCCAACTGCCACCTCGCTGAGAAAAAGACGATTCTCGAAGTACCTCAGGCTGTACTGCCTGACAGCGTCTTCAAAGCGACCGTCAAAATACCTTACGACCTCGACTCGCAGCAGGTACTTGGCGACGGCAGTAAAGGCGGCCTGAATGTAGGTGCAGTGTTGATGCTGCCCGATGGATTTACCCTAGCGCCACAAGATCGTATTCCTGAAGAGATCAAAGAAGAGGTCGGTAGCACCTACTTCCAAGAATACAGTGACGAGCATCCTAACTGGGTGATTGTGGGTCCGCTCCCTGGTGAGCAATATCAGGAAATTGTTTTTCCTGTGCTCTCTCCTGATCCTGCCGCTAACAAAAATGTCCACTTTGGTAAAAGCTTGGTATTCGTAGGCGGCAACCGAGGTCGTGGCCAGGTATATCCAACTGGTTTGGCGTCTAACAACAACGTTTACAACGCGCCCGCAACTGGCACCATCTCCGCTATAGAGAAAACAGACGCAGGTGGCTACACCGTTACTATTGCTAAGGAAGATGGCACCACAGCAACTGAAGAAATTCAGGTTGGTGTAGATTTGCTTGTGAACCAGGGTGACGCAGTCGAAGCGGGCATGCCGCTTACTAATAATCCTAACGTTGGTGGCTTTGGCCAAACTGAGAAAGAAATCGTGCTCCAGAGCCCAAACCGCATCAAAGGGTTGGTTGCCTTCCTCGCTGCGATTAGTCTCTCTCAGATTCTGTTGGCTCTAAAGAAGAAGCAGGTTGAGCGAGTTCAAGCTGCCGAAATGAGCTTCTAAAGCGTTTGTTCTGAAAAGCAGCCCCTAGAACAACAATCTTTCGTTGATTAAAATAGCGAGTACTGGGTAGTTTTACAGCTCAGTACTCGCTATTTTTTTGGACTGTTTTATCTAGTCAATCAATGGTTTGTTGACAACAGTTTAGGGTTTTTATACATAGGCTTTACCGATAGCACTCTTCACGCTATAACCATAGGACTATTGCATCTTTTGTGCGCCGTCATGGTGATATAAACAACATGGTGATGAAAAACTTTTTAATCGGTCTGAGTAAGTTTGTGCTTGGCATTATTTTAGCCATGCTGATTATGTCCTTGGCTGGACTCTCCATGGTGCGCTATTTTATGACTCGTATGGTAGAGCCGCCTGATCGCCCCAGCTATGAAAACGATCTGCCAGAAGATCAGCGTCCTGTCGCCCAATCCCCTACCACAGCGGCAGCAGGCACACCCGAAACAGCCAATGCGGGCTCAGCGGCAGCGCCAGAGCTGGAGCCGCAACGAGATGAAAATCCTGAGGGTAGCTACTCAGCTTCTGCTACTACAAACTTAAACCTGCGCTCTGGTCCTGGGACTAGCTATGACTCTATCGGTGGTGTCGGCATAGACGAAAGCGTGACCGTGATTGGCGAAGACAGCGGATGGCTAAACGTACTGCTTAGCGATGGAAATGAAGGTTGGGTTAGTGCCAATTACATCACTGCCGAATAGGGCGATTTCGCAGTGATGTCATAAAAAGCGGTGGTGATGATGAAAAAAATGAGAGTCTTGTTAAGAAAGCTATATCATTTCAACAGTTGGTTACAGAACCTAGCGTTCCAACGATTCTCGTCATCATAGGGTGATAGCTTAGATTCGCTTAGGAAGAATTTAGGCCGTTCATAACCGGCCAGAGGCATATAAGTCTTATGTACGACAACTCGAACAGAGATTGGGTCGGTTCGCTACTAATTGCGGCAATAGGCGCAGGCGTGATTACATCTTTTGCCGTGAGCCAAGGGCAAAACCCATTGGAAGGACTAGGCATTACTGCGATCGCCGCTGTTGCTGCTGTTACGATAGACTGCCTACTCTAACCCCTAACTCCCTCCCTTACAAACGGCGGCTAAGCGGCGACCAATTCATTTCAATTGTCGTGCCCCAATCCTATGGTTAGCCGCTGGCTGCGTAAAACCCATTTGACTTCCTGATAGAAAGAATATGAGCCTCTGGTGAAACGTTGAAGGTAAAGTTAACCCCGTTTTTCTGGAGCTTTATTGTTTACCCTGAAATCAGGTTCCAGCCATGCTGTTTATCACTAACCGAGTCTTAGAACAAGGACTCACTCCCCTGCCAACAGAAGGTACAGAATTTCGACTTGCTCGCTCTGTCAACTTTGTTTTAGCCAACAACCAGGCCGAGCAGTCTTTTTACTGCTGCCGCCGCAGTGGCCCTTTTGACTATATTGAAATTGGCAGCACTAATCTGTTTGATGAAATCAAAGCGCTCAAAGCCGATCAGCTGCTCTTTTATATCCATGGCTATTCTATGCTGCCCGAGCAGGTTTTTGAACATGCCGAGCGACTTCAGCGGTTGTTAGATAGGCTGCAAGCAAGCAATCAGGTCGGTTTACTCAAAAATCCTAAAATTGTTGTTATTCCTTTAATATGGCCCTGCGACAACGATTTCGGTAAAGTGAAAGACTACTTTGATGACCAAAAAGCCGCTGATGCCAGTGGTACGGCCTACATGCGCTTTTTGCAAAAGTTTTTGTCATGGCGTGAGTCAAATAGCACTCTCGACAATCCTTGCCTCAAGCGGGTGAATATCCTCTCTTATTCCATGGGTAATCGGGTGCTGCGTAGTGCGCTCCAGCTATCAGCCAAGTACTACCCACAAAACAGCCTTGGTTTGCTCTTTAGAAACGTGTTTATGCCTGCTGCCGATGTTATTAACGAGAGTCTAAACCCCGACCAGGCAGGCGGTATGATTCCAGCTATGAGCCGTAATGTTGTAGTGTACTATGCTGCCGATGACTTGGCCCTGCGAGCTAGCAAAATTGCCAACGTAGATGGCCCAGTCGCCTCACGCAGGCTAGGCCATACTGGCCCAGAGAACATGAACAAAGTTCCTAGAAATGTTTACGCCATTGACTGCGATGACTTCAACAATATTTACGATGATCCGCTTGGTCACAGTTATTTTTTAGACGATCCGCGCACAGGCGAGCCAGGCCTGCTTCTGCGGCATGCTTGGGCTTGTCTGTGCACTGGCCGAGTTCCCATCACGCCAAGCTTTATGCCCGGTCGCTCAGATCCTAACAGCCGTACCGAAATCTTGAACGAACAAAATCTCCTAAATACCTAAAATCCAAGATCTAAAAGCCGTAGGAACATAGCATTTATGTCTTGTGTTTTGTGTCTCTACGGCCTATGCCCCTATGGGCAGTTCATAGTAATATTCAAGAGTCAGCAATCCAAGAAGTTGATAATCAACAATCCAAGAAGTTGATTATCAACAATCCAATAAGTTGATAATCAACAAGTTCAGAGTCAGCAAGTCATTTTATGCCAAAAACATTGTCTCTGCCTGACTTTCCAGCAACCTAGTTCAGCGACTCTAAATAATCGCGTACTCTATTACGGCGCTTAGGTTGACGCAGCTTTTGCAGCGCCTTTGATTCAATCTGACGAACCCGTTCACGAGATAGCTCTAGTGTCCGACCAATTTCAGCAAGTGAGTAGGGTACACCATCGCCCAGTCCAAACCTCAGCGTGATGACTTCTTGCTCACGGGTGGTTAAGTCAGTGAGCAGCTGCTTGAGATCTCGCTTTAATGACTCTCTCATGAGCAGTTCTTCTGGTGAAATGTCTTCTGTTTCCAACAGGTCGCCGAGTTCTGTATCTTTGTCTTTACCTACTTTGGTGTCTAAAGAAATTGCGCGGGGGACTTTTTGCAATACTTCGCGAACTTGAGCTACGGTCATGTCTAGCTCTGCTGCAATGTCTTCTAGCTTGGCAGTACGTCCTTGGTTTTGAGAGATTGTGCGCTGGGCTTTTTTAATTTTGTTGAGCTTTTCAGTAATGTGTACCGGCAGGCGAATTGTACGACTTTGGGTTGCGATCGCCCGAGTAATACCCTGACGAATCCACCAGTAGGCATAGGTACTAAAGCGATAGCCTTTAGTAGGATCAAACTTTTCAACGGCGCGCTCTAGGCCCAAGGTTCCTTCTTGAATCAGATCAAGCAGTTCCAAGCCCCGGTTCTGATACTTTTTGGCCACTGACACCACTAGGCGCAAATTCGCCTTAATCATATGCTCTTTGGCCCGCACACCTTCAGACTGCACCCTCATCAGCTCATCTACGCTTAGGCCAGCTAGCTCTGCCCACAGCTTTTTGCCTGCAATCAGTGTCGGTTTTAGCTCGTCAATAGAGACCCCTGCCGTGATTGCCCAACGCTCTAAAGAAGGCTTGTGGCTGAGCTGAGCTGTCAGCTGAGCTTTGGTATTCAACAGGTTTACATATGTCGTCAGGGGGCCGTTTGTTTTTTCGGCGGCCTTATTTCGCAGGGTGAGTAGCTCCATGTGCTGTTGTACACGCTGAGCCTCAGCGACTTCTTCATCTCGCTCTAGCAGACTAACGCGGCCAATCTCTTGCAAATATAGCCTTACTAGGTCGGTGGTACGAGCAGCTCTAGGCTTAGTATTCACCTCAGAATCTAAACCTTCGATATGCACATCGCCACTTTCACCAGCACTGACATCACCACTTATATTGGATTCGGTCAGTGAGAACTCAATTCCTAACGGCTTCCGCAGCTCATCTGCATCATCGGGAAAGATGCTGGCAGTGCTTTTGTCGAGGTAGTCAGACGTAGCTTTCATGATGGGTGCGAGGTAGCAGGACAGGTGAATAATTGGTGAAGCTCATCCCTTGAGCAATAGTATTCCCAGCCGATGGAAGGCAACAGCAAAGAGTACATAGAAGCCAGCAGGGCTGTGAGAGATATTCAGGCAAAGAGACCTTGAAAAGCGTTTATGAGAGGTTCTTATATTTAGATATCAGGTGTCAGTAAAGATTTTCCGCAATTTTTCAGTCATAAAACTGTGAAATAAAACAGTTCACAGCACGAAGGTACTGCTAGGCAGGTAATAAAAGCACAACAGGTTAAGTGTTGTTTATTTAGAAAACTGCTCTATTAAAGAAATATCAGGTTAGCTGAATTCACTTTAATCGATTATTCCAGGTTTCTCAGTGGCACATAGACGTAATCTTTGTCACAAGGATGACGTTGAAGACTGGGCAGGGAATCTTTTTCGTCAAAGCCCCTCAGCTAGCGGCTGCTGAAGAATTTGGATAGTAAACGTAGTGCCCAATGTCTCAGCAGATTTACAGATGAGCGAGCCACCATGCCGCTCTGTCACAATCTGATAGCTGATAGATAACCCCATGCCTGTGCCCTTGCCGATGGGCTTAGTGGTGAAAAAGGGATTGAATATTTGCGATCGCACCTCATCTGACATTCCTTCACCGTTATCACTAATTTCAATGATGATCTGTTCTCCGATGGCTTTAGTCGTCAGGGTGATTTGAGGATTGCGGGCGGTCTCTAACGCATCGATCGCATTGCCCAGTATGTTCATAAAGACCTGATTGAGCTGGCCTGCATAGCAAAGCACAGATGGCAGATCACCGTAGTTTTTAATCACCTTAATAGCTGGCCTGAGCTGCTGTGCTTTGAGCTTATGTCCTAGGATTAGCAGCGTGCTGTCTAGCCCACAGTGAATATCTACTGACTTTTTCTCAGCCTCATCTTTTCTAGAAAACGTTCTGAGAGAAGATACAATCTGGCGAATCCGTTCTGCGCCTAGTTTCATGGAGGCTAGCGAATTCAATAAATCCTCCGTCATAAATTCAAAATCCAGATCGTCTAGTGCTTCAACAATTTCCTCTGGCGGATCAGGATAGTAGGTTTTGTACTGTTTCAACAAATCCACGAGGTTCTCGGCATACCGGGTAGCAGGGCCTACATTGCCATAGATAAAGCTCACCGGATTGTTAATTTCATGCGCGACTCCGGCTACTAACTGGCCCAGACTAGACATTTTTTCGGTCTGTATCAGGCGCGTTTGGGTCTGCTGCAATTCAGAAAATGCCTGTTCCAAATCTTTCGCCTGCTGCATGAGACATATTTCCGTGCGTTTACGCTCGGTGATGTCATTGTGAATCGCTACATACTGGTAGGGGTATCCGGCCTCGTTTAAAAAGGGCACAATCGTTGTACAAACCCAGTAATGGTCACCTTCTTTGGTTCGGTTTCTCATTTCACCGAGCCAAACATGACCATTACTAATGGTGTGCCACATCTCTTCAAAAAATTCTCGTGGATGATAGCCAGAGTTGACTAGGCGATGGGTTTGCCCAATGAGCTCAGCCTGGGTGTATTTAGAAATTTCTCGAAACTTATCGTTGACGTAGGTAATGCGCCCCCGATGGTCAGTAATGGCTACATTCGAGGAACAGTCTAATGCGAACTTTACATCGGCTAGATCTTTGAGTGACTTTTTGAGCCGGGCTTCAATTTGCTTGCGATCGCTAATATCACTCAAGCAGCCATACCAAATAATTGAGCCGTCAGACTGTGGCTGGGGTTTAGCAAGGGTGCGCATCCAACGCAGCCTGCCCGACGGCAGCATCACCCGACACTCGTACTGGTACACCGTCATTGTCAGTGCAGACTCTCTAACCGCCGCTTTAAGGCCTTTTTGATCCTCTTCATGTATCATACTGAGCATATTGATACCAAGCTGTTGAAAGCTTTCGGGCGAAAGGTGCAGCAGCCGATAACTATCGGAAGAAACATACGGAAACGAGACCTTAGACTGGCTGTCTAACCGCATTTCGTAGAGCAACTCAGGTACATTGTCAGCTAGCTTTTGCAACCGAGTTTGGCTGAGAGCTAGCTCAGCAGTTCGGGCCTCCAAACGGCTAGAGAGTAGGTGGTTGAGTTGTTTGAGCTCTAGCTCACTATGCTTTCGGGCGGTCATATCTTGCGCTAGCGCGTTCCATAAAATCAGGCTTGGGTCGGCCTGTACGGCTGCAGGCTGCATTGTCAGCCCAATCCATTTGGTTTTACCGCTAGCTAACACAATTCGCCCTTCCCATTCCCATAGGCGAGGCAGCTTTGCGGCACGGGCGATCGCTAGCTCAAATGGACCGCGATCTTCTAAACAAATCGCCTTAAACAGGCAGTACCCCCCTAAATCCGATTGCTTTAAATAATCTGCATAAGTCTCCTGATCCACAACCTTTGTCAAATCGACATGATTATCTTGATCGCGCATTCCTGCCATTTCCAACAGCCTGTAGCAACCTGCATTAGCGCGTGGGTAGCCTACTATCAGCCCTGTCGAAGTCGTTAGCACCTGAGAAATGGCCCCAGGAATATCATCCATCCACTGCTGAAAATCATCGGGATGCTCAGCTTGAAGGTGCCTAGCTTCTACCGCTTCGTTACCTGTGCTCTTGCTGAAGTCGCTAGGGCTTGTTGTTGGGGGGAGTGAGGAAGCTTTCATTAAAGAAGTATGGATTGAGGTTATCGAAAAGAAAAACCGCTTTGAATTAATATTCCCGACCCACAAAGTTAGCCAAGACGGTAATCGTACGGAAGTACACCAGTACAAACCCTGATAAATCAACTTTTGCTACTGAACTGAGACAAAAGTCTGGGCACTCTAACTGCGGACAACCTTAGAGAGACGGCCAGAAAGAGGATCAGAAGGATGGCCCCAAAGACGGCAGCACAGCAACCAGAAAATAGGAAAAAACAAGAAAACTGTGATGAAGGCTAAATGCTTGGCAACAGAAAGAGCGTATTGGCTAGCTTGGTCGAGCATTAAAGACGTCGGGCCGGTGACTATTAAGCGACTATGGGAGCGATTTGGTTCTTTGGGTAAGGCTTGGCAGGCGACAGCTGGAGACCTATTGAGCGTAGATGGCATCGGCCTGCTAACTGCAGAGCGGATTACAGTGCAGCGATCAAAGCTGAATCCGGCAGAAATGCTGGTGCAGCATGAGAAAGAGAATCAGTTTTTTTGGACACCGGCTGATCGCGACTACCCGGCTCTACTATTTGCCATTAACGATCCACCGCCAGTGCTGTACTATCGCGGCAGCTTACGGCTAAATGAGATGCCGAATGCGCTGACAGTGGGTATTGTGGGGACGCGTCGGCCTTCTAACTACGGTAGGCGTTGGACGCAGCGACTGAGTAGCCAACTAACCCGACAAGGCGCCCTCATTATTTCTGGGCTAGCCGCTGGGATTGATACGGTGGCGCATTCTAGCTGTCTGACACAGCAGGGGTTAACGGTGGCAGTGTTAGGCACGGGTGTAGATGTGGTGTATCCGCACCATAACAACGACCTGCATCAGCAAATTGCAACAACCGGTTTGCTTGTGAGTGAGTATCCCGATGGAACCGGGCCAGACAAGACGCATTTTCCGCAGCGCAATCGAATTATTGCTGGCTTGAGTCGGGCCATTTTAGTCACCGAGGCACCGGCGCGTTCGGGCTCGCTTATTACGTCGCGGCTAGCGAATGACTACTGTCGTGACGTGTATGCGCTGCCTTGCAATTTAGAGAATAAGCAGGGCGAAGGTTGTCTGAATTTGATCGCACAGGGCGCACAGATGATTTTAGGTGAGTCAGCGCTGATAGAGTCGCTAGCAGCAATCCCAGCAGTAGAGACTGTTTTCCCCGGTCAAACAGCGGTCGTACAGACAGCAGATCAAGCAGCCGATCAAGCAGCAGATCAATCGGCTGATTTAGCCGATCCAGATTTACTGGATTTATTAGCGGAAAAAGAACTGCCTGAAAATAACAAAGCGGATGGAATTTTAGCAACGCAATCTGCGCCAGAATTGCTACTGGAACTACCGGACTTACTTCAGCAAGTGCTGAGGGCTGTTTCGATTGAGCCGGTAATGCTTGATCAGATTGTGCAGGGTTCGCAGCTAGAAACGGGGAAGGTGCTAGGTGCATTGGTACAGCTAGAATTGTTGGGTCTAGTGACACAGCTACCAGGGATGCGGTATCAGAAAGGGTAGAGAGAAACAGAGCAAAAGCGAATCAGGGGCAGATAAATGACTGAAACAGCCTATCTGAAACTAATCAGGGCAAACTGATATAAAGATCACAGGATGATGTTTGTCGCTGCTGGCTTCAAACCCTAATTGATTTTGTGACTGACCTGATTATTGTCTGACCTGATTATTGCCTCGTTTTTGTATGGCTTCTATTACTAACCGCGCCCAGCCTGCTCTCGACTTTATTCCGCCCAACTACAGTGGTTGGCTGCGACGGTTAATGCAGCCCTTAATGCCTGCTGTCACCGCGTATAAAACAGATGTCGCTGAGCTAGAGACGCACAATGTAGAAACTTTGGTACAGCAATATCGAGATTTTGAGCTGGGTAAAACTCGGATTTTGCTCGCGTTCCGTCATCCTAACCCAACTGATCCTTACGTGCTCAGCCATTTGCTATGGCGAGCCCTGCCACAGACGGCTCGAAAATTAGGAACTCCAATGGGCACGACACATGCTCACTTTATCTATGATCGCGGTATTCCGCTGTGGGCAGGTAGTTATTTGAGATGGGTGTTCTCACGGCTAGGCGGCGTTCCCATTCAGCGCGGTAAGCTAGATTTAATGGCGCTTAAAACGGCGCGAGGCTTATTGTTAGACGGGCAGTTTCCCTTGGCGGCGGCTCCTGAAGGGGGCAATAATGGCCACAATGAAATTATTAGCCCGCTAGAGCCTGGAATTGCGCAGCTTGCGTTTTGGTGTGCAGAAGATATTGCGGCGGCGGGCCGACCTGAGTCAGTGGTGATTTTGCCGGTGGGTATTCAGTATCAATATCTCAATGCGCCCTGGGCTAAGCTAGAAAAGTTGATGACGCAGCTGGAAGCAGATAGTGGGATTGGCAGGTCTTCTCAGGCAGAAATGACGAATCTACGGCAGATGTTGATGTCATCAGCTGCGCTGGCGGACTCCCCAGCCGGAAATCAGGCTGAGCTATATGTGCGGCTGTACCGGCTAGCAGAGCATTTGCTGACGCTGATGGAAGGCTATTATCGTGAGTTTTACGGGGTGGACTTAGACCTGTCGGGTGAGGCGATCGCCAATGGGGCCGCTCAGCTAGACGACCGTAGTGCAGAGCCCAATGCGCTTTTGGCCGAACGCCTGCATCGGCTGATGAATGAAGCGCTACAGGTCGCAGAGTGTTATTTTCAAGTACGGCCTAAAGGGAGCTTTATTGATCGTTGTCGTAAGCTAGAGCAGGCAGGCTGGGATCGAATTTTTCGATCAGATACGACGAGTTTGTCGCCGGTGGAGCTAGGGTTGGCTAATCGAGTGGCTGAAGAGGCTGACTTGAGAATGTGGCATATGCGCCTTGTAGAGAGATTTGTGGCAGTCACGGGCTGCTATGTTAAGGAAAGTCCTAGCGTTGATCGATTTGCTGAGACGACGCTGCTGCTGCGTGATATGGTGGCCAAAATTAAAGGCGAAGTGGTTTCTCAGGCGTTGCTGGGCAAGCAAAAGGCTATTGTGACCGTAGGTGAGCCGATTGAGGTCAGCTCAAGGCTAGATGGCTATAAGCAAAAAAGAAGATCTGCGATCGCTGATTTGACTAAAGACCTAAGCACAGAGCTAGAGTCTTTGATCATCACGGGCTAGAGGATCTTAGAAATTCCGTCTATTTCCGCTGTAGCGCCTTTCGTTTCCTTTTGTCTCTCTTGTCTCTTTTGAAGCTTTTCTCTTTCTGAAGCTTTTCTCCTTCTAAAGTTTCTAAGCTAAAGTTTCTAAGATTTGACTAACGGTTCCATGCGTTCGGCGATGACAGCATAAAAGGGATCGCCACTGCCCATGCCTAGCATTTGCAACAGGGCAGGGGTATCAGACTTTTTGATGACGCTCTCAATGTTACCGAAGCCCGGAATCATCTCAAAATAGCTTTTAACTAAGGCGACACGAGCCCCTTCACTGTTGTCTCTCCAAGCCGCGATCGCCTTTTCATAAAACATCCGATTAGAAAAGCTAAAAATGGCAATGCCACCTGGCTTAAGCACTCGATACACCTCAGCAAAAATTTGCTCAGGGTACTGAATGTACTGTACCGAAACCGTGTTCACCACCACATCAAAAGAACAATCTTCTAGCGGGAAGATCTGATTTTGGTTGAGATTTTGGACAAAGTAATGATCGAGCTGTTTGTTTCGCGCCAGCTCTTCGCCGTTGAGGCCATGCCCTTCAACATGGGCGTACTGAACATCGGTCGGCAGATGAGAAACCCAGCTGCTCATAAAGTCAAATACGCGGCTGTTGGGGGAGATGCGATCGCGATATAGCGCAGTCAGCTGAGCAATAAACCCCTCGTCAACATGGGTCACAAATCGGGGCGAGCGGTAAAACAAGGCATCGTCAGACGGATCGAGCTTTGTTCTTTGATTGTCTTTAAGTAGCATAAATTTTTACACATTAATTGGGGCAATTTTTAATTATGGCTTTGACAGCTCATATGGTTTGATGTTCTTTAGCATGACTGATCGCGCTGTTATTGCCCAACAACCTTTTTGCTTAATTCACGCTTTTAAAAGTCGCTTTTGTCAACATTTTTTCACCAGTAGAATTTTTTCACCAGCACCATTTTTTCCACCCGCATAATTTTTCACCAGCACCCCTTTCAGTTCTGAGCCATCTCTAGAGACTAACTACTATGACTGACCAGCCAACCTTTCAGCCGCCTGATGACACCTCACCAGCAGCCAAAAGTGAAGCCCAATATGCGCTAGAAAAAGAAGCCAGACTACCGCTTACAGGCTGGCAGCAGGAAGTAGACCAAGGGCTGGAATTTGGCCTAGAGGCCGCAGAGAGCATTCGTGATAGAACGATTCCGACCTTTTCGCGGGGCGAACTGCCCCACTATGCTGGGATCAATACCTTTATGAAAGCGCCCTACCTAGAAGATGTGCGCAAAGTAGGCAATTACGACGTCGCTATTATGGGCGTACCCCACGATTCAGGAACAACCTATCGACCGGGGACGCGCTTTGGCCCTCAAGGCATTCGCCGCATTTCAGCTTTGTATACTCCCTACAACTTTGAGCTAGGCGTCGATTTGCGTGAGCAAATCACCATGTGCGATGTGGGCGATGTATTTACCATTCCAGCCAACAACGAAAAGTCTTTTGACCAAATTTCTAAAGGCGTTGCGCATGTCTTTAGCTCGGGTGCCCTGCCCATTATTCTCGGTGGCGATCACTCGATTGGCTTTCCGACTGTACGCGGCGTGTGCCGTCACTTAGGCGACAAAAAAGTCGGCATTATTCACTTTGATCGCCATGTAGATACCCAAGAGACCGACTTGGACGAACGGATGCATACCTGTCCCTGGTTTCATGCCACCAACATCGCCAATGCCCCGGCCAAAAATTTGGTACAGCTTGGCATTGGCGGCTGGCAGGTACCGCGCCCCGGCGTTAAAGTATGCCGTGAGCGAGCGACCAATATTTTAACCGTGACAGACATTACTGAAATGGGGCTAGATGCAGCAGTGGACTTTGCCGTCGAGCGAGCGACAGACGGCACTGACTGCGTTTATATCAGTTTTGACATTGACTGTATTGATGCGGGATTTGTCCCCGGAACCGGCTGGCCTGAACCCGGTGGTCTGCTGCCCCGCGAAGCGCTGTATTTACTGGGTAAAATCGTCGAAAGGGTGACCGTATGTGGATTGGAAATTGTTGAGGTGTCGCCGCCTTATGATGTCAGCGATATGACCTCTCTGATGGCGACTCGGGTCATTTGTGATGCGCTCGCCCATCTGGTGCTCTCCAATCAGTTGCCTCGTACTAAGCCTGACTATATTAATGAAACGGCCAACATGAGCTTGGGGAGTGATTGGGAATAGAGTAGGGGTATGCATGAAACCGATATGACCAAAGCGCTGATTTTTACAGTGCGAGACTGGCTAGATAAGCAGTCGGAAAAATCGGCGGCTCAACTTCAACCTGGGCCGCCGAAGGTGGAGCGTGTGCATTTAGTAGTGGGTGAGTTTACCTGTGTAGAACCGGCCAGTCTTCAGTTTGCGTTTACCGCCCAAACCAAAGGAACGTTTTTGGAGGGCGTAGAGTTGGTGATACAAGATAAGCCGCTAATAGCGTTTTGTCATCCTTGCCAGCAGGAATATAAGCCGCAGATAGGATCGCAATATGCCTGCCCAACTTGCGGCGCCCCGATGGATGATATTCGCTCTGGGCGCGAGCTGAAAATTGAACGAGTCGAGTTTTCTAACGCGACGTGATGAATAGTCCGTTGATACGACTTAGTTCAGGAAGAAACGAAGCAAGTACATTTGTCCTCTTTGAGAGTTTTTATGCATCAAACATTTGACGCCGTGCTAGAGATGAATCTACTACAGGCCAATCAGGACGGGGCTGATGCGAATCGCGATCGCTTCAATCGCTGGGGGATCACTTGCCTAAATTTGATGAGTAGCCCAGGGTCGGGCAAAACGCAGCTGCTAGAAGAAACCTTGCGATCGCTCCAGTCTGAGCTGCGAATGGCTGTGATTGAAGGCGATATGACCACGCAGCTAGACGCCAACCGTCTGCGCGAATGCGGCGTTCCTGTGATTGCTATTAACACCGGCAGAGCCTGCCATTTAGACTCTAAGATGGTCGCAGGCGGCCTGCATCAGCTTGAGCATGAGCTAGAACAAGAAAATGGCCAACCCAGCGACTTTGATCTGGTATTTGTAGAAAACGTTGGCAACCTCGTGTGTCCTGCTGAGTTTGAAGTGGGAGAACATGCCAAAGTTGCGTTGCTCAGCATCACCGAAGGCGAAGATAAGCCCCTGAAATATCCAATTATGTTTCGCGAAGCCGACTGCCTTTTGATTACCAAAATGGACTTAGCGCCCTATTTAGATGTCAGCATTGAAACTATCATTGCCAATGTTCGTCAACTTAATACCCATGCAAAAATCATTCCGGTATCCTCTAAGACTTATGAAGGATTAGATGACTGGTATGCTTGGGTTCGTCATCAGGTAAATTTACGGAGAAGGTCTTGACCTAAACCGAAAACAAGGCTGATGATGACAAGGCCATAGTGTAGATTATATAAGGGTTCTATCTAGTCAACTGTCTTAAGTGTGCTATCTATTAGGGTTGTGTAGCTTTTATTCTATCGACTACGCATTGCAATTTGCCCCCGTTGAGTTTGACCTAAGTTAGCTTATGTTGTTTTTAATTAAACCTTTCATCCGACGCCGCCGTAAGATGGCCTATTCTTTGGGCGGTAGATCTTTGAGCGGCAAGTCTTTAAGCGGTAAGTCTTTGACTGCCAAACCTTCGTCTATTTACCAATGCTTCATGGATTAATTCATGAACATGAATCGGTTCATCGCTCTCTACAGTTTAGTTTTATCCACAGAAGGCAAAAGAACCGGAGGTTTTTCTTCGTTCATATTTTTTAAAAAATGATTTAAAAAACAATCAACAATACTAAATGTATTGATATGTTCACAGTGAACTTATTAGCGTTTGTGCTGTTCGCTACGCTAATCATGTTTTTTGTTGAGTATTGATATGAGAAGGCGTCGGTTACTCTCGCTTTGTTTGGCATTTTTCTGCACGATGCTTGTGGCCGTAGGCTGCGGCTCTACGAATGATGATGCAGTGACGACAGGCGATGTCAGCAGTGCGGGGAATGAGAGCAGTGAGATCGGTGAGCCGATTGTAATTGGCTATAGCAACTGGCCCGGCTGGTGGCCATGGGCGATCGCCGAGCAAGAAGGCTTGTTTGAAGCTAACGGCGTCAATGTCGAAATGAAGTGGTTTGACGGCTACATCGAATCGATGGAAGCCTTGGCAGCTGGTCAGTTAGACGGCAACTGCCAAACCCTAAACGACACCATTTCTTTTGCCGGAAATGCGGTGAATGGAATGGTTGCCGTGCTAGTAAACGACAATTCGGCAGGCAACGACAAAATTATTGTAACTGAAGAAATTAATAGTGTCGCTGATTTAAAAGGGAAAAAGGTCGCGATAGAAGAAGGCGTTGTGGATGACTTTTTACTGGCGCTGGCATTAGAGGAAGCAGGCATGTCGCGGGACGATGTGGAAATTGTGCCATTGGAAACGGGTGCTGCCGCCGCTGCCTTTGCCGCAGGCCAAGCTGATGCCGTGGGGGCTTTCCCTCCCTTTTGGACGACCGCCCTCACTCGTGAAGGCAGCAAAGAGCTGATTACCTCTAACGATTTTCCCGGTGCTATTCCTGACCTATTGGTGATGAGCCAAGCCATTATTGACGAGCGCCCAGATGACGTACAGGCGATTGTCAATACCTGGTTTGATGTACTGGCTTTTATGGAAGAAAATCCTGAGCGCGCAGATGAAATTATTGCGGAGCGAGCGGGCGTAGGCACCGAGGAACTGGAGATGCTTAAAGAAGGGACTCGAATGTTTTCAATAGAAGACAACCTCAAAGCCTTTAGTGAGGGCGAGGGCATTCAGCACATGCCGTCGGCAGCTAAAGAGATGGCGGCATTTATGGTGGATGTCGGGTTTATTCCAGAAGCGCCAGATCTGGAGCCGATTTTAGATAGTCAGTTTGTTGAAGCTTATGCGGCGGCTCAGTCGTAATCTCTCTTAAAAAGGGATGGTAAATAAAAGGGATGGTAAGGAGATTGTTGTGAAACGCTAAATCGCTTAAAACTAAATCGCTTAAAACCTAATAGCGCCCCTAGGAGCTGCTAACCAATGGAAGTTAAAATTGCCCCGCCTCGTCGAGAACTGCACGAACAGCCTGCACGAAAGAGCCTAAAGCCCCGAACATTTTGGCTCATGGGTGAAGCCATTCCGGCCCGCCTAGACTGGAGTTTGCGTCTGCTTTCGATTGTTCTTCCGCTGCTGCTTTGGGGGCTAATTTCAAGTACTGGTTTGGTTAATCCAACGTTTTTTCCTTCGCCAGTTAAAGTGGCCCAGGCGTTTGGCGGAATGCTGGCGCAAGGGATTGTTTTTGAGGATATACGGGCTAGCGTTTTTAGGGTGGGTTTAGGGTTTTTGCTTGCAGCGATCGCATCTGTGCCTTTAGGAATTGCAATGGGGGCGTTTGCGGCGGTGCGATCGCTCCTAGAACCGATTATTGGCATCGTTCGCTACATGCCGGCACCAGCCTTTATCCCGCTGCTGATTATCTATTTGGGTGTAGAAGAAGCGCCTAAGGTGGCCCTTATTTTCATTGGCGTGCTCTTTTTTAACACGCTGATGATTATGGACGCAGTAAAGTTTGTGCCCAAGCATTTGCTGGAGGCTACCTACACGTTAGGCGGCTCGCGTAGGCAAACGCTTATGCAGGTGATTACGCCCTTTGTTGTACCCAACATTCTTGACGCCTTTCGGATCAACATGGCCGCCGCTTGGAATCTGGTGGTCGTAGCAGAGTTGATTGCCGCCAATGAAGGATTGGGCAAGCGGATTGCGCTGGCGCAAAAAACGCTCGGTATTGATAGAATTTTTGCCTATTTAATTGTGTTGGGTATTATCGGCTTTTTGATTGATCTCTCTTTGCGCATGTTGCTAAGGGTGACCTGTAAGTGGGCGGTTGACTAAACGACTTAATTTTCGATGATCTATATTCTCCATCCTCTATTTCAAGGATCTTCAATGATCTGGCTAAATAACCCAAGTATGTTGATCTAGCTTCTAACCATAGTTCACTAGAGTGATCTAACTTATGCACCTCGAAGTTTCTAATTTATACAAACAGTTTTCAACGGCTAAGGGCTCTATTACGGCGCTAGAAGGGCTTAATTTGCAGGTTGAAACCGGAGAGTTTGTATGTGTTGTGGGAGCCTCTGGCTCGGGAAAATCAACGTTGCTGCGACTCATTGCCGGACTCGATCAGCCGACATCGGGCGCGATTACAGTGGATCAGGAGAGGGTTACAGGGCCTGGTGCTGATAGGGGCATGGTGTTTCAGGACTATACGCTGTATCCATGGATGACGGTGCAAAAGAATGTTGAGTTTGGCCTGAAGCTGCAAGGGGTGAATAAAAAGGAAAGGCGATCGCAAGCTTCCTACTATTTAGATATGGTGGGCCTAACGCAGTTTGCTCAAGCGCTGCCGAAGCAGCTTTCGGGAGGGATGAAGCAACGAGTTGCGATCGCTCGTGCCCTCACCAGTCAGCCCAAAATTTTGTTAATGGACGAGCCCTTTGGCGCTTTGGACGTACAAACAAAAGAAAGTATGCAACAGTTCCTTTTAGAACTTTGGAACCGTACTGGCACCAGCATTTTAATGATTACCCACGATGTTCGAGAAGCTGTCTTTCTCTCCCAACGCATTTATGTGATGACCGCTCGCCCAGGTACGATTCGCGCAGAAATTAAAGTGGATCTAGGAAAAGAAAGAACAGCGAATACCCGTGAGGTGCCTAGGTTTAAGACTTATCATGATCAGGTATTAGACCTGCTGACAGAGAAAATGGTTGCCTAGACAATAACTGCCTACCCAGCCGCTCGCCGTCAGCCGCTCGCTGTCAAAGTATGCGAGTGTTGTGACGATTGGCCATACAGCTTACAATATCTTTCCTGCCATATGGTCTGGTTTTGCAGGCGATAAATATGTCATTGCACGCTTTTGCCTCTAAAGACAACTGGCAGCAAGAAGGGGCAGCCCGCTTTTGCATAGGCGAAGCCTTTTTTCGAGCGAGCAGTCAAACGGGTCGAGACTTAGGCGTATTAGCTGCGATCGCGCTCCGAAAAAGCACTCCCCTCGCGAATAAAACTCATTCAGCCAAAAACAGCTCGCTGCGAATACTAGACGCCATGACTGGCTGCGGTGTTCGGCCTTTGCGATACATTTTAGAAGCCGGTGCTGACTATGTATGGGCCAATGAAGGCAACCAAGACCTACACGCCAGGCTCAGCGAAAATCTCAACCGCAGCCTGCCACCTAACCGCTATTGCATCACCCATCAAGACGCCAACGTTGTTTTTTTTGACTGCCACCAGCGTCAGGACTTTTACGACTTAATCGACATTGATAGTTTTGGCTCACCCATGCCAGTTTTGGCTAACGCGCTATGGGCCATTAAGCTCGGTGGCTTTTTGTATCTCACCAGTACTGACGGTCGTGCCACCAGCGGCCATGCTCCCGATGCTAGTTTGCAAACCTACGCAGCCTACGCCCGTGCTCATCCGGCAGTTCACGAACAGGGGCTAAGATTATTGATCGGCCTGGCGGCGCAGCAGGCCGCCGCCAGAGGGCTATCTGCGAAGCCCGTTTTTGCTTTTTACCAGGGCGAGGTGAACCGTGTGATGGTTCAGATTGTGCGTCAATCGTCATGGGATTCTAGAAATTATGGTTTTTTAAGCTACTGTCACAACTGTGGTCAGTTCGCTACAGTGCCGTGGAAAAAGCTGGGTCGCACCGCCTGCATTTGCGGCATCGCCATGACAGATACAACGATTCAAAAGCCAGTCATTCAAAAGCCAGTCATCAGTGGCCCGATGTGGTTAGGGCCTCTCCATAATATTGAGACGCTAAAAGTAATGAAGCAGGCGGCCATCGATCTCCAGCAGACGTCAGTAGAGTCTTCAGATGGGTTTGAGACTTTTGGACGTGAAACTTCAGGCTATAAAACTTCAGGCTATAAAACTTCAGAGCGCTGGGCCAAATGCCAGGCGCTGCTTGACATAATGCAGGCTGAAGCCGAGTTGCCGCCCTATTATTATCCGCTAGCAGAAATTGGCCGCCGTGGGAAAATAGACATTCCGCCCCGGCAGGCGTTGCTCGACCAGCTAAAACAAGCGGGGTTTACGGCAACTCAAACACATATCAGTGCCCAGGCAATTAAAACCGATGCGCCGATGGCAACATGTGTTCAGTTGGCTAGTTGTGCGCGGAAAACTTAAACTCTTTCAGACAAGTGTCACAGCGATCGCGCCGACCGAATCCACTCATCTGTACCCTAAAACTATCCGTATCAAAAACGCTTGCGATTAAAAAACGTCATGAAAATAGTCTTTGTAGGTTTGGCCATTGCCGCCGTCGCGATTGGCGGAGGAATGGGCTATGCGGGAATGCAAACCTCTACCATTCCAAACTTATACGCGCAGGCGACTGACAAAGCGAGTCGTCAGGAATCGGCAAATGCGGCAGATGGCAGCTTTTCTGCTACCTCCGAAGATTCTGTTAGCGCATCCGACAACGCTATTGTGATTCCAGCGGGCCAACTTAACCAAATGGTGACCGATGCGATCGCCAGCCGCCCCTCCACTGCCCCCATCCTCGACATCGCCAAAGATATCAACACCTCAATTAAAAATGGCCGCGTCGAGAGTGGAGCCACCCTTAACCTATCTGATCTACCCCTAGCGGCGCTTCCCGACGAAGGTCAAAAAGCCATAGAGCAGCTCACCCAAACCTTTCCCTTCCTAGCCAACCGCGATGTATACATGGGCATTGAAGGCAGCCCGCAAATTGTAGATGGCGCCCTTAGCCTAGATGATACGCATATCAAAATTGGCCCGCTCAAGCTCCCCATTGCCAAGGTTGCCAACCAACTGGGCATTTCTCAAAGTGAGATAGAACAGCAAATAGGCACCTTACTCAATCAGCAAGGGCTAAACCCCAGCGACGTTAAAATTGTCAACGGTGAGCTGGTCATTGAGGGGCAATAAAGGTCATTAAAGTCCGTGTGTGAAGTCTTTATACAGCGATTTATGCGTGCTACTGCTCCTGAATCAAGCGCATGTAATTTTGCTTGAGTTGAATCGTGTTAGCGGTCATTTTTTCAGAGAGTCCTGCTTCTGCGTTGCTCAGGCTTTCGTAAAACAGTGCTGAGCGCTGCGCAGACAAATATTCTTTCCAGAGCTGCCGAAGCAGTTTGGCCGCTTCGGGACTGTCCTGCTCAATTTGAGCAGTAATGGCCGTGAACTGCTCACTAGCCTGAGCATAGTTTTTGCTATCTTTTGCCAGCGCAATTGCCCCTGCGAGCGCCACTTCTAGTAGGCTTTTTTCAGCTTGGGTCTGAGACTCAGTGGGTAGATCTGCTTTTGCTGGCGACATCGCAGATGGTTCAGATTGGGATAACTCAGACATGGAAATCGGCCCTTCAATAAAAGATATTTCTAGTCTAGTGATCCACAAAAGCGGCGCGGTGCGATCGCTCTCAAGCATGAACTTTTTTTGAGCATGAGCTTTTCCTAATAGCCCTTGCCCTTGCGACTTGCCCTTGCGTGGCCCTTGTTATCGGCAGTAGGTTGTACAGCCCCAGTGCTGCGATCGCGGTAGCCTACGACCGCGCCAGCCCCGTTTTCGCAACTCCTTAGCAATGAGGCGATTAATTCCCCCATGCGCGACTAAGACGACCGATTCGGCATTGCGCGATTGCCCTTCTAACAAATCTGCCGCGGCTTTGGCCCGAGCCCGGCTCAAGGCAAGCGATTCAGATCGGGATGTATAGCCCATGCGCCACAGCAAAAGAGCGATCGCCGACCAGGTAAGCGCCGAGAAACGCAGCTGACTAGGAAAATCGACCGGAAACTCAATCTCACGAAACTCTGAATTAACCACGGGCGGCATCCTCACGCCCAATAGCTCAGCCGTATGCATGGCGCGAGGTCGATTACTCGCAAAAACCACGTTCGCCTCAGCCACAACTTGCTGCACAGCCAAAGGAGGCAACGCTCGCTGGGCAATTCGCGCCGCATCGTAGCGCTCTACAAACCTACGAAACTGATTGCCAGGCACCCGCTGACTTAAAGAAACCACCGGCGGGCCGTGGCGAATGAGCGTAATAGAACGGGCAAAAGAACAGACCATAGAAGTGACAGACAAGTTAAATGGAACTTATAGAATTAAAAGGGGATTTCTCCAGCGGCGGGCGATAGCGTAAAATCGGCAGTGAGATAAGCCCGCACATAAAAAATCAGCATCAGTTACCGACATTTAGGGTCGGTTCAAGATATCTATGGTGAACGTCGTTTCTAACCCTGCGCTCGATCCTCTTTCAGGACTGCTCGACTGGCGGCAGCTAGCAGACAAATCTTTGACAGGTGACGCACTCACCCATGTAGAAGCAATTAGTGTTCTCACCGCACCCGATGAAGTCATTCTCGACCAGCTCGCTGCGGCCTATCGCGTTCGTCGCCACTACTGGGGCAATCGCGTTCGGCTACACTTCTTGCTCAATGCCCAAAGCGGACTGTGCCCCGAAGACTGCCACTATTGTTCCCAGTCTAAGATTTCAGGCGCTGACATTGAAAAGTATCCGCTGATGGCTAAAGAAAAAATTGTCGCTGCCGCCGGACGGGCTCATCAGCTGAAGGCGGGCACCTTTTGTATGGCAATATCAGGCCGCAGCCCCTCCCCCAAAGTATTCGACGGCATTTTAGACGCGGTACGTACGGTTAAAGCCCAATACCCCATGCGCGTATGCACCACACTTGGCCTTCTCAACGAAAATCAGGCCCAACAACTCAAAGCAGCAGGTGTAGATCGGATTAATCACAATCTCAATACCGCTGAAACTCACCACGACGATATTTGCACGACCCATACCTTTCAAGATCGCCTTTCTACGGTGAAAGCAGTACAGGCAGCTGGGCTCACCACCTGCTCAGGCGGCATTTTTGGGATGGGCGAGTCCGATGATGACATTGTCGCCCTTGCCTGTTCACTGCGCGAGCTAAATGTAACCAGCGTCCCTTTGAACTTTTTAATTCCCATTCCAGGGACACCCTTTGCCGAGCGTAATGAACTAACGCCACAACGCTGCCTACGGATTCTGTGTCTGTTTCGGTTAATGCTGCCTGAACAGGAAATTCGGATTGCGGGCGGACGGGAGGTTCATTTGCGATCGCTTCAGCCTCTTGGCCTCTATGCGGCTAACTCCATCTTTGTAGGCGACTACCTAACCACTCCTGGACAAGCCGCCCAAAAAGATTTTGAGATGATTCGCGATGCAGGATTTGTCCTTGAACCCATCCCCGAATCAATCCAGTAATTCAAGCCCTACAAGCGGTAGTAAACATGTCCGTGAAATCATGTACCCGTCTTTGTAAATCTACGTACATTAGGGAACTGGATTAGGCAACCGGGGTCTTGTTATGCATGGATAGTGTCGAGCCCTCTTTTGGTAGCTACTAAAAGAGGGCTCGACCTAGACTAAATTTAATCAGGGATGTTGAAACGGTTGTCTTGTAAGTGCTTTTAAGTAAGGTTTTTTGAGTAAGTGCTTTTGGAATGGGTCAGACACTCTAGACTAGGAGCTGCTAAAGGTTCGCTAAAAAGCCCAGCAATGTCACGCAAGTAATGTCACAAAGGCATTTTAAGAGGTGTCACTAAGGCGGGTCTTTCTCGGGTGAGGAATTTACTTTGCGAGATTACTCAAATTACAACAGTTATTTAAATAGTCACTTAGAAAAATGTCCGACAGATCAGGGCTTGTGGTATCCAAGTCAGTACTTGTAGTCATAAGTTTACAAACACCTACTTATTACTTGTGTGCCGCTTTAACAGCAACACATGTACATGTAGATAGCTTTTGTAGATTATGTGCTTAAAGCGATGTACTTAAAGTTACTTGGCTTAGCTTTCGGATCTCCTTGTATGCTTTTGTATTCTCTTGGACGCGCTTTTGTTCGCGTAGTCTTTAAACAAGCATGGTTTTTGATAAGGCTCAAAACAGTGGTTCTTTAGCAGTTTTTTTATAGTTTCAATATGCGCCGCTCTTTCTATCTAGTAGTCAAACCAGTTGTTGGGCCAGTTGTTGGGCCAGTTGTTGGGCCAGTTGTTGGGCCAGTTGTTGGGCCAGTGGTGAGGCCCGGCACCTCTGTTCTGGCCAACATTTGTCTATCTGTTTTATCTCCCGGTAGGTTAGTTGATCCAACATTTATTTCTAAACTATTTGTTGGATCAAAACTAGGCTTAAAGCTTGGCTCAAAGCGGCTCAATCTCAAGCGATTTGGCAATATTTTGCCCGCTTTTAAGCAGCCTATGGCTCAGTATCTGATCGGACTACTGCTAATGCCTTTGTCAGTCATCATCAGCGGCTGCGAAGTCTCACCTGACAGCAGTGCGACTTTGTCTCCTAACACAGTCAACACCGCGCAAACCGATTCGCCGTCTGAACTGGTTATTAAATATCCAGTAGCCAACGTGGACGATAGTGCGTTTATCCAGGTAGCTGAAAATAACCTGACGGTTGTACAGGTTCAGGCTCAAGATATGGAAGGCAGTAAACTCATTTACCGCCTGCAAAATGGCGAAGATATGGACAAGTTTGTGATGGATGAAAACACGGGCCTGCTGAGCTTTAAAAATCTTCCTGATTGGGAGCAGCCTCAAGATGCGGACAGCAATAACAACTACATGGTTTTGTGGCAAGTTTTAAGCTCAACGGGGCAAGCCAAAAGCCAGTTTCTGATTGTTCAGGTTACGGATCTACCCGATTAACCGGCTTCTAAATCTGCTCTATGGGGGTGGCTCTTGGATGCGCTTTTTGATAGCTGCGGCTGTTATTGTCATGAGTACTATAAAGTGCTTGATGCCACGAATTTGTGGTGGGTTCAGCTATCAATTAGGCATAATATAAGAGGGCGCTTAAAAGCGACTGTTGTTCATCCCGTAGCTGCATGAGTCGCCGCATATTCATCGGAGATGTTCATGGACACTATGACGGATTGATGTTGTTAGTGGCCATGATTGCACCTACCCGACAAGACACCCTACACTTTGTCGGAGACCTGATTGATAGAGGGCCTAAAAGTGCTCAGGTTATAGAATATGTTAGGCAGAACGACTATCCCTGTGTGCTGGGAAACCACGAGCATCTACTACTAAACGCTTTTCCGGAAAAAGATCCTCATATTGGGGCTTTTCAAAGCTGGCTCAATAGCGGTGGGCAGCCGACGCTAACTAGCTATCCAAGTACAGAGGCGCTTCTTGAAGATGTTGATTGGCTCAAAACGCTGCCGCTATATCTTGACTTGGGCGACATTTTTTTGGTTCATGCGGGTTTAGATCCAAGCAAGGCGATCGCGCAGCAAACTCAGATGGATTTCTGCTGGATTCGAGATCTGTTTCACGCTCAGCTATCTGCCTTCTTTTCCCATAAGCGCATTATTACTGGGCATACCATTACCTTTACACTGCCGGACGTCAGTCCGGGCAAAATCGCCACAGGCCCCGGCTGGCTAGATATTGATACGGGCGCCTACCATCCTAAAAGCGGTTGGCTCACGGCATTAGATATTGACCATGGGCTGGTGTATCAGGCTAATACGCTCACTGGCGCTAAGCGAATGGCCACACTAGAAGATGCGTCGGTCGAAATTGATCCGGCGGCGGTGAGGCCGCGAAAGAGGCGTTATGTTAGTCCTCACCAAAATTTGCAGCCCCTGTAATTATGCTGCCGTATGCTTGCGGAGCCATAATGCGTCTCTTTCATGAATCCTTGGCTTTTCAGCTATGCTAGAGGCTAAATTGGATGGCCAAATGGGATCAAAAGGGTGCAAAATGAAGCGAAAATAAAAATTCAGTATGTGGCGTGATAAAAGATACCGTAATTTCTCTAGGGCGATCGGGAATATTAATCACACAACACTCTGACAGGTTCTGCGGAACCGGTAAACACTATGACCATGCAGCTAACTGCTAATCAAATCGGCTCGTCGCTTAAGGCTGGAATTGAGGCTGGAATTGAGGCTGGAATTGGCTCCGGCCTTGCTGAAGCGCTGGCGGGTACAATCCGCCTTAACAACGTACTCAGCAGTATCCACGCCTATGCTGATATGAGCCCCGATATGGCTATGCGTCGGCAGGTCAATAGCTGGATGCTCAGACGCGATCGCCAAGACCTCTCATGCACCCAATGGTGCCAGCTCTTTGGCGCCCGGCAGCCGCACAACCCAGCGCTAACCTTCATTTATGAGTCGTTTGGTCAGTACTCGGGTCTTCACTTTGGTCGGGTGCGGCCCAATGACAGCCTAAATAGCCACCTGCATTTTCCATTGGTATGCTGGTTTGATTGGACAATCACCTTTTGCGAAGAGTTCTTCCAATCATTTGGGGTGGATTTGAGCGATCGCTTCGACGAAGCTGACTTTGATACTATCGGTGAACTGGTTGATTTTTTAGCCGAGCAGATCAACACCGCTGAGTTCGATTCATAGTGTAGCTTCACCTAAAATTACTTAAAAATCCATTACGTTTAGGCGATCGCATCGACTCTCGTTTGATAGGCTTGATAGAACGTAGAGAGACCTGTAGAGAGCCCTAGGGATTTTCATGCCAAGAACCCAAAAGAACGACAACTTCATTGATAAATCATTCACCGTCATGGCCGACATGATTTTAAAAATGCTACCGGCCAAGCAGCAGGCTAAAGAAGCCTTCGCCTACTATCGCGATGGGATGTCGGCGCAGGCCGATGGTGAATATGCCGAAGCCATGGACAACTATAGAGAAGCCTTGACCCTAGAAGAAGATCCCTACGATAAAGGCTACATCCTATACAACATGGGCCTTATCCACGCAAGCAACGGCGAGCACGAACAAGCCCTTAACCTATACAAAGAAGCGCTAGATCTAAACCCTCGGATGATTCAGGCGCTCAACAACACAGCGGTGATCTACCACTACCGCGGCGAACAAGCAGAAGCCAGTGGTGACCTTAGCACTGCCAACAACATGTACGACGAAGCAGCCCGCTATTGGCTAGAAGCTGTTCGCCTTGCGCCCAACAACTATTTAGAAGCCCAAAACTGGCTAAAAACCACAGGCCGCTTAAATCTGGAGACGGTGTAAGCATGATTGATACTGATCAGGTTCGTAAGGTCGCAAGGCTTGCCCGATTACAGCTTACCGAAGCCGAAGAACAGCAGTTTACTGGCCAGCTCAACAGCATTCTGGAATATGTACGGCAGCTTGATGAGTTAGATACCGAAGATGTTCTGCCGACCACTCGGGCAATTGAGGTGAGTAACATTACTCGGCTTGACCAGCTAGAAGTTTTTGTCAATCGCGAAGATATCTTAAACAGTGCGCCTGACCGAGAAGATGACTTCTTCAAAGTGCCAAAAATCATGGGTGGCGAAGAATAACTCCAAAGCGCCACCCTGCCTTATGACAGGAGGGCGCTTCTGAGTAGATTTGCTCTTGTGAATTTGCTCTTGTGAATTTGCTCTTGTAGATTTGTAGAAAAACGAGTTGAATACGCCCTATCCCCCATAGCCGACCAAGCTCGCTATAGGGATAGGGCGAAGCTGAAGCGAAAAGCTATCAGGTCAAAGCTATCGGATCAAGGCTCTCAGAATCAGCCCAACTAAAGCTCGACCGCTCGACCGTTATAGAGATTCATCGACCGCTCAACGCCTTTTCGTAGGCTTAAGTCAATCGCATCAACAGCCATTGGAATAACGGCATCGACAATTTTCCTATCTTCAGGCGCGAAGCGACCCAGCACATGTGAAACCACTGCCTGATCGCGTTCCTCTCCTTTTTCAGTGCTGCCAATCCCTACCCGCAGGCGCGGAAATTCTTTAGTCCCTACATGGGCAATTATCGACTTCATCCCGTTATGCCCGCCTGCACCCCCCGACAGGCGCAGCCGCAGCTTGCCCGTTGGTAGATCCATGTCGTCATACACCACCAGTATCGACTCAGGCGCCAGCTTGTACCAATCCAACACCGCTCGCACCGCTTGGCCAGACTTGTTCATGTAGGTCGTAGGCTTAAGCAGCACCACTCGATTGTCCTGGAGAGAGGCTTCGCTCATACGCGTACTACGTAACTCACCGGCTACGCCCTGAAATCGCTTATTTTCCACTAGCGAAACGCCGGGATAGCTTTTGGCTAGGGCCTCTATCACCTCAAAGCCAATGTTATGACGGGTGCGTTCATACTTTGCGCCTGGATTCCCAAGGCCCACGATCAGACGTGGTAGCACTATCTCGCTGGTTAGCTCACTGGTCGAATGGTCTGGAGACTTACTGGCTGCGGACTGATTTTCTGAAGCGGTTCTGGCCATGAATCTTTTATTCGCTGTACCTACTATGCTGCATCTGTTTGGTCAGCTGTCGGGGCGATAGTTTCAGTTTCTGTGTCACTGTTAGCAGCTTCTACAATCTCTGCTTCAATCTCTGCTTCGCTAGGTTCTGCCTGAACTTTTTCGGGCGTTTTTTCGGGCGCTTTCTCAACGTCCTTTTCAGCAACATCTGGGGCAAGCGCCCTTGGTTTTTCTAAGGTCGCCTTCATTGGCTCGGCTACGGTTTTCTCTAGGCGCTCAGCTTCTTTTTTAAACTCGTTCTCAAATTCTTTAGAGGCATCTTGGAACCCCTTGAGCGCCTTACCCATGCTGCGGCCAATTTCGGGCAGTTTTTTCGGCCCAAATACCAGCAAGGCCACAATCATGATCAGGCCCATCTCAGGCAGGCCAATTCCAAAGATGTTCATAAAAAATATCCGTAGCGTTATGTAGTAAGTACCTTGAAATTATAAAGGGCAGGTGTAAACTACACCCGCCCTTGTAAACCCAAAACCTACTTATTAGCCGCCAAGACTGCGCCAGTCTACATCAACGTTATTGATTATGAGAGATGAGTTATAAAGCTGAAGGATAATCAGTAAAAACACGAGGAAAAGAACCATGAACACGCCCATCACAGGGGTTGTTCCCCACCCAGGTGTCACTTTTCCGTACTCAGAATTTAAGGGCTTAAGGAGATTGCCCAACTTCGTGCGCTGTGCCATGAATCAATCGGTGATTAATTTACTTTATATTCTGTAATATCATAGAGGAAATAACGAGCAAAACCCCATGGAAAATCTAGATTCTGCAACAGTTCTTATTGTTTCAGTTGCAGCTATCGTTGGCGCTTTCACGCTCTATGCGGTGTATACAGCGTTTGGCCCACCCTCAAAGCAGCTCAGCGATCCGTTTGAAGATCACGAAGATTGATTCGTCTGGTTAAGTCCTAGTTTATGGCTCATGTTTGATTGACAATTTGCATTGACATTTTTTGAAACTCCCGCGAATCTGAGGACGAGCTGCAATGCTTTGCCTCAGATTCGCCACGAGTGCTAAAATCGATAGCTCAGTTAATTATTTCATTCGTTCGTAGTTTACTTCGCTGTTCGGCTCAGCCGTCCTTACCGTTTTCAAATGATCAAAATTCGACTCAAGCGCTTCGGCAAAAAGCGTGAAGCTAGCTACCGCATCGTTGCCATGCGAGCCCAAGATCGCCGCGATGGCCGTCCTCTTGAGGAAGTAGGTTTTTACAATCCCAGAACGGATGAAACCCGTTTGGATGTTCCGGCTATTGTAAAGTGGCTAAAAGAGGGTGCTCAGCCCACTAAAACCGTGGAACACATTCTTAAAAAAGCAAACCTGTACGAACAGCTAGGTGGCTAGTGTGACTCAGTCTGAATACGAGGCGCTTGCTCGCTTCTTGATGAATCCTTTTTTGGATAAGCCAGCGTCGCTAAAGTTTCATTCAGAAACTTTAGCGGGCGGTAAAAAACTGTGGCTTCGGGCTGCGTTTGATGAAGAGGAAGATAAAGGGCGAGTATTTGGCCGGGGTGGTCGCAATATTAAAGCGGTGCGGACGGTGATTGCATCGGCGGCTCAGCGCTCAGATATGACGGTAAACCTCAGTGTATTTGGCGAGCCGGAGCCAGAGCGCTCAGATAGAAGCGATAGAGGCGATCAGAGCAGCGGCGGTCGTGGTGGACGCAGTGGCGGTGGCCCTCGCGGGGGACGTGGGGGAGATTCTCGCTCTCGTGATACTCGTGATAGTAGGCCGCCTCGGCCCAGTACAAACCCTGCCCCTCCAAAGAAAAAGCCAAAGCCTTGAATCTCAAAGCTTTGACGTAGGCGCGGGTAGGTTTGGCTTTTAGGCTTGGTATAGCGTTGGCGGGACGATGTTTTTTTAAGCCGCGCGTTAATTTAACGAAAAAGATTTGGCATGCAAACCGTCTGCTGGCCAGATCTTTTTTTTATTGAGTAGCTGATTGATTGACTGATATTAAGCGGCTTGAGTCAGTTTGAGTGGGTTTAAGTGGCTTTAAAGTTTGCGCTCTTTTGCAGTTATCTGTTGAAGCGAGTTTAAAGCGCTAGATTGAAGGGATACTATCGCGCGCTATTTTTGCTTTTCAAATCTTTACTTTTTTCAAATCCTAATTTTTTAACCAATCAGATCTTTTAGCAGGTTTTTATAGCTAGCTGCATGGGAAATCACTACACATTTAGCTTGATGAGTTCTGAGAGGGCGATCGCACTCGCAGGCCCGCATGAAGAAAACATCAAGCGCATTGCGCAGCAAACGGGCGCTAATATCGTTTTGCGTGGTAGCGATTTAGAGATCGCCGGGACTGAAAACCAAATTGAGCGCACCCAAAAAATTGTAGCGACCCTAGAGCCTATTTGGAGCCAAGGTCAAACCGTTGCGACGACCGATGTCATGACGGCTATTCATGCCTTAGACACTCACCGAGAAGATGAGCTTAAGGCGATTCAAAATGATGTGATCGCCCGCACTCGTCGGGGGCAGGTGATTCGAGCTAAAACTTTCCGGCAACAGCAGTATATTCAGGCGCTGCGCAAAAGCGACCTTACTTTTTGTACGGGGCCTGCGGGTACGGGCAAAACCTTTTTGGCCGCAATGGTGGCTGTGAAGGCGCTGATGAATGAAGAATATGAACGGCTGATATTGACTCGGCCAGCGGTAGAAGCAGGCGAGCGGCTAGGCTTTTTGCCTGGTGACCTGCAAGAAAAAGTGAATCCTTACCTACGGCCTTTGTATGACGCGCTGCATGAACTGCTCGATCCAGAGCGCATTCCTCACCTGATGGAGCGGGGTGTGATTGAAGTTGCGCCGTTGGCCTATATGCGAGGCCGCACGTTGAGCAATGCCTATGTAATTTTGGACGAGGCGCAAAATACAACGCCTGCCCAAATGAAAATGGTGCTCACTCGTTTGGGGTTTAACTCTCGGATGGTGGTTACTGGCGACGTTACCCAAACGGACTTGCCGAGCTATCAGCAATCGGGCTTGGCTACTGCGATCAAAATTTTAAGAAAGGTAGAAGGGATTGCCTTTTGTGAGCTGACTAAGGCGGATGTGGTTCGTCATCCGCTAGTGCAGCGGATTGTCGGTGCCTATGAGCAGTTTGAAGCGTAGATTTTTGAAACTGCTTTGAAACTTTTCTTTGAAACTGCTTTGAGACTGCTTTGAGACTGCTTTTAGAGCTTTGAGACTTTAGAATCAAACCGCTATTTGGCTTGATATTGTTCTAAGATTTAGCCGTTCGTTTATTGCCTTCTATTGCCTATTCAGGCGTTTTACCGCATGGCGACTTTACATGGAAACTGGCTGCCCGACCTTCAGCGCTTTTGGATTTGGGGTGAAACCTGGCAAAAGGTAAAAGCTGCTGCGCTGCCTGATTTGTCGGATGAGGCCCTGCCGAGCCCTGCTAAACAGCCCTATCAGCTTGATCAAGCTGCGCTGTCAGCGGTTTTTCAGACTGCCAGTGACCAGGCTGAAGAGTTGGACTTGTCTTGGATGTGTGCTCAGGTGATGGGCACGGGCTCCAAAAAGGTCAGTGCTAAAGCGACTAAGTCTACCGCTAGTAAAACAACTGCTACGCGAAAATCTAAGCAGAAGGCGGAAAATTGGCAGTCCCGGCTGGTTGTATTGCCCACTGAGTTTGCTGAGGATCAGCTGCTGCCGATGCTTTCGGCCAATGCGCTTGCCGGTTTGGCTCAGGAGGCGTCTACTGTTGCGGCGCTATATCCCTGGCAAATTTCGGGCAGTTTGCTAGATCCGCTGGTGACGATTAGGCTTTTAAGCGCTTTACCGCTTGGCCATTCGGAGGCAAATGCATTTGTCGGCGATGACTTGCGCTACTGGTCTCACTTGGTTCGGTGGTGTCTGGATTTGCTGGCTAGGGGAAAGTTTGTGCCGGTGGTGAGCGCGGATAACAAGGGGGCGATCGCGTCCTGGCAGCTGTTACTTGATAGCGCCTTAGATCAATCTCGGCTAAAGGATTTTTGCGATCGCATCCCCCTCATTTGCCGTAGCTACCTCGCCCCCCTCGCCAGCAAAAAATCTCAAAAAGTCTCATCTTTCCGGGTTGATCTGCCGCAGTCAGCCGAACCTCTCGTTCGTAATTTTTTAGCCACCCTTGTTGACGCCCAAGTTCGCAGCCTGGCCCAAAGCAACGAACTTTCTGCCGCAACACCTCTGAGCAAAGACTTGCCCCTGCGTGAGTGGCTCGATGCCCTAGGCGCACCCGACCCGCATTTTGAGTCGACCCCTACAGGCGTGGTGCGCCTGAACGATGCCATTAATACCTGGACAGCTCCCCTACAAAATCTCGCCGATACGGTTGAGGGCTATCGCACTTGCTTTGCCCTCACGCCACCGCCCGCTGGTGAGATGAACTGGGCGCTCCAGTACGGCTTGCAAGCTATAGATGACGATGGCTTTAGGGTTGATGCCGAAACCCTATGGCAGCATCCAACTGACAGTTTTATTTACCAAGATCGGGAAATAGAAGCGCCTCAAGAAACCTTACTTGGCGGACTAGGCCGTGCGGCCCGGCTGTACGAGCCGATTAAACCCACGCTGACTGGGCAGAGCCCGACGCAATGTGGGCTTGACCCGATTGAGGCGTATCAGTTTTTAAAAGCCTCTGCTTGGCGACTGCAAGACAGCGGTTTTGGTGTTATCTTGCCTGATAATTTAGTTGATCCAAGTAAGGTTAGCGCCAGTCGGTTGGGCTTACAGATAAGTGCGACGGCCCCTCCGACACAGCAGCGGTTGGGTTTGCAAAGTCTGCTGAACTTTAAGTGGGATCTGGCCGTAGGCGGTCAGGTGTTAACCCAGGCCGAATTTGAGGATTTGATCACGCAGGGTACGCCGCTAGTTGAGATCAACGGTCAATGGATAGAGCTGCGCCCGCAGGATGTGCGAGCGGCCAAGGAATTTTTTGAAAAACGCAAAGGCCAAACTAAGCTATCGGTAGAAGAAGCCTTACGCATTAGCACGGGCGATAATCAGCTAATTGATAAGCTGCCTGTGGTGAAGTTCGACGCTTCTGGCAAGCTCGACGAACTCATTACCACCATGACCACAGGCAACCAAAGCCTGACACCGATATCGGAGCCTGATGGCTTTGAAGGTCAGCTGCGCCCATATCAGGCTAAGGGCGTTTCCTGGCTCTCCTTTTTGGAGCAGTGGGGTTTGGGCGCTTGCCTTGCCGATGATATGGGTTTGGGGAAAACCATTCAGTTCATTGCCTTTTTGCTGTATCTCAAGCAAGAGAAAGCCTTGGGCGGGCCAGTGTTGCTGGTATGCCCGACTTCGGTGCTGACTAACTGGCAGCGAGAGGTGAAAAAGTTTGGGCCTGAGCTCAATACGCTGGTTTATCACGGTGACAAGCGACCCAAGGGGGCAGCGCTGCTAAAAGCCGTAGAAAAGCTGGATTTGATCATCACGAGCTACACACTCGTACAAAGAGATTTAAAGGATCTCAAAAAAGTGGCCTGGCGAGGCATGGTGCTAGACGAAGCGCAGAATATTAAAAATCCGGCAGCTAAGCAGTCACTGGCTGTTCGTGAGGTGGAAAGTGAGTTTCGCGTTGCTCTGACAGGGACGCCCGTTGAAAATCGGCTCTCTGAGCTATGGGCGATTATGGACTTTTTGAATCCTGGCTATTTGGGGCCACTGAACTTTTTTAAGCGACGGTTTGCGACTCCTATTGAAAAATATGGCGATACTGATTCGTTGAAGACGCTGCGATCGCTCGTGCAACCCTTTATTCTTCGCCGCCTCAAAACCGATCGCTCCATCATTCAAGACCTCCCGGATAAACAGGAGATGACCGTATTTTGCGGTCTGACGGCCGAGCAGGCTCGCCTGTACCAAAAGCTGGTAGACGACACGCTAGGCGATATTGATGAGGCCACTGGCGTAAAGCGGCGCGGCATGATTTTGGCGCTATTGGTGAAGCTCAAGCAAATTTGCAATCATCCTGCGCAGTTCCTGAAGCAGGATAGCCTGGGCAAGTATCGGCGTTCGGGCAAGCTACAAAGATTAGATGAGATGCTAGAAGAAGTGATTGCAGAGGGCGATCGCGCCCTCATCTTCACCCAGTTTGCCGAATGGGGCAAACTGCTGAGCACGCACCTAGAGCACCGCCTCGGCACTTCCACCCAGTTTTTATACGGCAGCACCTCTCAAGCCAAACGAGAAGAAATGGTAGATCGTTTCCAGCTCGACCCCAATGGCCCCAAAATTTTCATTCTCTCGCTCAAGGCAGGCGGTGTCGGCCTCAACCTTACCCGCGCCAACCATGTCTTTCACTTCGACCGTTGGTGGAACCCCGCCGTAGAAAACCAAGCCACCGACCGCGCCTTCCGCATTGGCCAAACCAAAAATGTGCAGGTACATAAGTTTGTCACCACTGGCACCCTAGAAGAGCGCATCAACGACATGATCAACAGTAAAAAAGCACTGGCTGAACAGGTCGTCGGCGCTGGTGAACAATGGCTTACCGAACTAGACACCGACCAACTTCGCAACCTACTCCTACTGGATCGCGATGCTGTCATTGATGAAAGCTAATTCTCTTGAAGCTCTCGACGACTCTTTTAGTAAAGTGCAATGAGTAGAGTGCAATGAGTAGAGTGCAATGAGTAGAGTGCAATTGAGGATGCTTGTCTCGTTGGTTTGATCTCCGGACGCATCTTTTTGGCTCTTTTTGCTGGTTCTTTTTGCTGGCTCCTTTACGGTACGTAACCGATCCGTATAACAACTGTTGCGAAGCAAGAAGTAATTGCAAAATTCGGTGGATATGATGAGCTTCCTGTGAATACTGACTGTACAAGACCGCTGGTGAATGTGGCCATTTGTAACTATGGCTAGCCGGTCATATCTAGGTCATGTTTATCAGTGATGATTTTCCAAGGGAGTTCCATGATTTCGCTTTTGACACCGCAATGTTCAATCAGTGTTGTGGAGGGTGCGCTAAAAATGACGCCCCAGGCAGTTCAAGGGTTGAGTTGGCTAGTGGCAAGTACTTTGCTGCTAACACTGGGCGTTGCTGAAACTGCATTGGCTGAGTCTGCAAGTGATTCCATCAATTCCATCAATTCCATAGAAGCGACACAAACCCTCAGCCAGTCAATTAGCCAGTCAATCAGCCAGTCAATTAGCCAGCCCATCAGCCAGTCAATTAGCCAGTCAGTCGTATCCGGTGTGGTCATTGCGCCACCGGCTGCGCCGACGCCCGCACCGGCACCCTTTTCGCCTCAAGTGGCAGGTATTATGGATCTCTCGCGTGGCACCGATGGGGTGATGAGCTTGGGTCATTTGCGGCCTCGCGATGTAGATGCCCTCGGTAATGATCGTGTGGACTGGCTGAAATCGGTGATTTTGCCTTTGTATGTTTCTCCGGGCGGCGAGCATTGGGGCTGGATTTATCAGGGCTGGCTGATTCCCAAAGGGCAACCCTATTTAGCGATTGGTCGCGATGCGGGATTTGCGATGGTGCGCTCTTATAAAAACCTGTACACGTTTCCGGTGTTAGAAGCGCGGGAAGATGGCTGGTTTCGGGTTCAGTACACGTCGGGCGGTAGTGCTTGGGCGCATTCTTCTCAGCTGGCGCTAGGCGAAATTCCGCTGATGGTAGAAAGCTGGGAGGATCGTTTGCAGGCAAATGGCTCGGTGTATTTTTTGGAGCAAGAGAAGGCGCAGGCATTGCGATCGCAGCCCGAACTCTCCACCAGTAACATGCTCGGCTGGATACCGAACCAAAGCCTCATAGAGCCCCTGAGCTTTCAGGGCGATTGGATGCAGGTGCGCGTCACCCGACCTGCAACTAATTGTAGGGCCATGGCCGGAGCCACCGTGACTGAAGGGTGGATGCGCTGGCGCGGGGAAGCTCGTGAAGCACTGGTCTGGTATCGGCCCGATGGTGGATGCGCTCAGGGTCGTTAAGATCGGGGTCGCTAAGATCAGGGCCGCTAAGATTCAGAACCGCTAAGACCTGAGCGCCACCAAGATAGGTTTAAGAAAATCCTACTCAATAGAATGTGTGGTAGCGCATGAATCGTCAGCCAAGCGAAAGATAAGCTTAAATTTGGACGGACTTTTGCCGTACAATCACTTAAGCGAAAAGCGTTGGATCAAGGTTATGCGGCCTAGAGAATCGGACGACTTTTATGCTTTTGCGAAAGTTTTTTAGCAGGCTCTTTTTAGCTAAGGTAGCTGAGATCTCCGCTCACAACTTTCGTTTCAAAAAGTTTATCTTAGGCGCTCTTTCTCATGTCGATTGGTTATGTTGCACTCGTTCTCCACGCTCATCTTCCATTCGTTCGCCATCCGGAAAGCGACTTTGTTTTAGAAGAAGAATGGCTATTTGAGGCCATTACCGAAACCTACGTGCCCTTACTCACCATGTTTGAAGGGCTCAAGCGGGACGGCATCGACTTTAAGATGACCATGAGCATGACGCCGCCACTGGTGGCGATGCTGCGAGATCCGCTGCTGCAAGAGCGCTACGACGTGCATCTCACTCAGCTAGAAGAGCTGCTAGAGATGGAGATAGAACGCAATGTTCACAACGGGCATCTCAAGTATTTAGCGGAATACTATGCGGGCGAATTTGCCCATGTGCGCAAGGTATGGGAGCACTACGGCGGCGACCTTACTAAGGGCTTTCGGAAGTTTTTAGAGAGCGGCAACCTCGACATCATGACCTGTGGGGCTACCCATGGCTACCTGCCGCTAATGAAGATGTATCCCGAAGCGGTATGGGCGCAAATTGAGGTTGCTTGCCAAAGCCACGAGGAGAACTTTGGCCGCAGGCCGACTGGCATTTGGTTGCCAGAATGCGCCTACTACGAAGGGCTAGAGCGAATGCTGGCCGATGCCGGACTGCGTTATTTCCTCACAGACGGGCATGGCATTTTGTATGCCCGTCCGCGTCCACGCTACGGCGCCTACTCGCCAATCTATACAGAGTCTGGCGTAGCTGCCTTTGGTCGTGACCAAGAATCTTCTCAGCAGGTGTGGTCTTCTAAGGTGGGCTATCCGGGCGCTTCAGAGTATCGCGAGTTCTATCGTGACCTGGGGTGGGATGCTGAGTATGAGTATATTAAGCCCTACATTATGCCGAACGGGCAGCGCAAAAATGTAGGTATTAAGTACCACAAAATTACGGGCAAATCGGTGGGTGGCTCTGATAAGGCTTGGTACGACCCATACTGGGCCAGAGAAAAGGCGGCTGAACATGCAGGCAATTTTATGTTCAACCGGGAGCAGCAGGTTGGGAATTTATACAGCATGATGCAGCGCAAGCCAATTGTGGTGTCGCCTTACGATGCGGAGCTGTATGGCCACTGGTGGTATGAAGGCCCCTGGTTTTTGGACTACTTTTTCCGTAAGAGCTGGCATGACCAAGGCACTTACGAAATGACTCATTTGGCCGATTATTTGCGGTCAAACCCAACGCAGCAAGTCGCCAGACCTTCTCAGTCAAGCTGGGGCTACAAAGGCTTTCATGAGTATTGGTTAAACGAAAAGAATGCGTGGATTTATCCCCATCTCCACAAGGCGACTGAGCGCATGATTGATCTGGCTAAGCGGGAGCCGGCTGATGAGTTGCAGTGGCGAGCGTTAAACCAGGCAGCGCGTGAGTTGCTGTTAGCACAGGCTTCGGACTGGGCTTTTATTATGCGGACTGGGACGATGGTGCCTTATGCGGTGAGAAGGACCCGGTCGCATTTGATGCGATTTAACAAGCTATGGGAAGACATTCGCGCTGAGCAAATAGATGCTGGCTGGCTAGAGAAAGTCGAAAAAATCGACAATATTTTCCCCAATGTGAACTATCGCACCTATCGCCCTTTGTAGGGTGGCGAGAAGCCATTTATTCGGCGGCTATTCGGCGGCTGTGCTGTCGTTTTTTCGCTGCTGCTCAATGCGTTCGGCAAGCGTGCTTTGGCGAGAGGCAAGGCGGGCTTTGCCAGCAGCGGCCCAATCTTGCAGGGCTTCGATTTGCTGTTGGGCGGTGCGGGCTAATGGGATGATTTGGCTGACGGCTTCTAGGACGTCATCGTTGGTGAAGTCGCGATTTTGGCTGAAGCCGATGTGCATGGCTTCAATCAGGGCCTGTTCAATTTCTGCGCCGGAGAAGTCGGGGGTTTCGTAGGCGAGGCGTTTGAGGTCATAGGAGGCCAGGTTGTGGGGGCGCAGCCGGGCTAGATGCACGTTGAAGATGGCTTCGCGTTCTTCCTGGCTGGGTAGGCCGACGAAGAAGATTTCGTCGAAGCGACCTCGGCGCAGCATTTCGGGTGGGAGCGCCTGAATGTTGTTGGCGGTGGCCACGACGAAAACGGGAGAAGATTTTTCGGCTAGCCAGGTAATAAAGGTGCCGAATACGCGGCTAGTGGTGCCGGAGTCACTACGGCCCTCAAAGCCCGCGAAGGCTTTGTCTATTTCATCGATCCAAAGGATGCAGGGTGCGAGGGCTTCGGCCAGTTGAATCATTTGGCGAGTGCGTGATTCGGATTCGCCAACGAGGCCGCCGAAGAGTCTGCCGACATCGAGCCGGAGAAGGGGCAGGTGCCAGTGATGGGCGATCGCCTTGGCTGTTAACGACTTGCCTGTGCCCTGAATGCCCGCTAACATCAGGCCGCGCGGATGGGGTAACCCATATTGCCGGGCTCGTTGGGAGAAGGCACTGCCGCGCTTTAGTAGCCAGTCTTTGAGGTTATCTAGGCCGCCGATGTCAGAGATTTTTTCGCTAGCTGGGTAAAACTCTAGAATTTGAGTCTGCCGGATGGTTTGCTGCTTTTCTTCTAAAATAAGGTCGATGTCGTCGGGCTCAAAGCTGCCGTGAGCCGCGATGCCTCTGGCCAGTACTCGACGGATTTGCTCTAGTGAAAGCCCCTGACAGGAGCGGATCAGTTCGTCGGTATCGGTGGGTGCAAGGCTGCTGCCGGTAGCGCCTAGCAGTTGTTCTACCTCGGTGCGAATTTCGCTGACGTTGGGGAGAGGAAAGTCCAAAACGGTGATGATGTTGCTCAGTTCGTCTGGAATGGTGAGCTGGGCGGACAGAATGATGATGTTTTTAGGCTGTGACTTAAGCAGGCGAATCAGGTTGCGCAGCTTACGGGAGATGGCGATGTCTTCTAAAAAGCGGTGGTAGTCGCGCAGGACAAATAGCGCGGCGGCTGAGGCGGGAACTTTTTCGATTAGTTCTAGGGCTTGTAGTGGATTGCGTTTGCCAAATCCATTGTCGTTGGGGTTGCCTTGGTAACCATCGACGTAGTCCCAGGTGTAAACGGTGCGATCGCTCATCTCCTGAGCGCATTTGGCGATCGCACTATCTGCCCGTTCTTCTTCTCGGGTGGAAATGTAGATAACTGGGTAGCGCGATCGCACCAATAAACTTAGCTCTTCGCGAAAACTCATTTTACCTATCCGTCGCTATCTCTACCGCTATCATTTACTCATGATAAGCCTTTCATGGATATTGAATAAATATGAGTCTGGGCCGATGTGCTCAAAAAAAAGAAAAGCGATTTATAAAGCGATCTATAAGGTTGCCACGTGAACGTTAAGTAACTTTATAGATCGCGATATAGATCGCGATGACTTGGGATATGTCACCTAGCGAAAATCTGGTGTTTGTTCCGTTAGGTTCGTTAGATGTTTGGTCAATGCACCGCGTTGTTGGCAAGGCCAATAGAGTGCGATCGCTTATGCGTGCGATCGCTTATGCGATCAATTGTGCTTATGCGATCGCTTATCACTGAATCTGCGAGCCGGTCAGCGCATCGTTAAACATTTGCACTTCATCAACCGAACCGGCTAACCCGCTATTGCCACCGAAGCCAAAGCCGTTCTCAAATCGGGTCGTGAGGCTCACATTACCCAAACTAACCCACGAGTCTTCCCAGTCATTTTCTTCACCACTCCAGCCACCGAAATACAACAAATCATCCTCAATGTACAGATTGAGTCCTCGCAAGAACCCACCTTCTTCAAAAATGACCAGTTCGCGTTCAGCACTGACATCATCCGCGTTGAACCCCATGGAAATAGTGCGCTGATCGACAGACTCACCCAGGTTAATCTCGGGTGAACGATTAATCGTGATGAGATCGTCCATACCATCAAGCAAAATGCCGCCATCGACTTTGCCTTCTGTCCATTCAGCGTCGCCATATAGCTTGGCATTATTGGCAACCCCTTCTGTCGCCATGTCGTTAGCGATTCTACAAAGCGATTCCTCAAAGCTTAGCTGTACCACAGGTTGTGCCACAGGTTGCAATGCATCCGGTGCATCCGCAGTCATATCTGCTGTATTGGGTGCGGCGGCTGGTGTTTCTGGCTGCATAGGCGCTGCTGGCATTTCAGCAACGACTGTTGGCTCAGGCGCTTTAGCGGGTGTTACGGGTGGTAGGCTAGGGGCTTGCTCTGCAACAGAATCACCACTGCCGAATAGCTGTGTCCAGTAGGTGTTGTAGTTGACTGAGCCAGTGTCGTTTTCGAGGTTTACATAGCCTACGCCGAGGTCGGTATAGGTGGGGTTTAGTAGGTTTCTACGATGGCCGGGACTGTTGATCCATCCGTTCACGACTTCTTCGGGGGTGCGCTGTCCAGCCGCGATGTTTTCAGCGATCGCACGATAGTCGTACCCGGCATCTGCGGCCCTATCCCAGGGCTCTTTGCCATCTAAACCCGTATGGGCAAAAAAATCTTTTTGCGCCATGTCTTGCGAATGGCGTTGGGCTGCGATCGCGAGTTCTGGGTTGGCAACTAGCGGGGCCAGTCCGTTTTCTGCGCGAAAAATATTGGAAAGTCGCAGGACTTCACTCAGAAAATTCTCGTTCATAGTTTTTGACTATTCCCTGAAGGTAAAAATGTAGTGCTGATAAAGGTGAATTGTTTGTTTTGAAATGCCAGTGTTTAAAAGACATCGGCATTTCAAAAGAACCCACTTGTGGAGCGAGCGACTATCTTGCGCATGCTGATTCACCACACTTGGGGATTAGGTGCGGTTAATACTAGGCATGGTTAAGGTCATCTTTTTACGGTCTGTTCTTTCAGACCTGTTCTTTCAGACCTGTTTTTTACAGATCTGTTTTTTGTAGATCTGTTTTTTACAGATCTGTTTTTGAATTCAAGAGAGCCGTCCAAAATTAGGCAAGTAATCGCGCAAAAGATATCCCAAACATGCGGATAGTGGCACATCTAAGTCTACTGGCGCTATTGCGAAAGCAACGTTTGAAGGAACTGTTATTTGCTCAATGGATATTTGTTCAATGGCTATTTGTTCACTGGCTATTTGTTCACTGGCTATTTGTTCACTGGCTATTTGTTCAATGGCTATTTGTTCAATGGGCCATTTTGACCAAACTTTAATTTTCTCCAAGAGACAGTCAACATTGTCTCCTTGGCACAACAACTTTGACAGATGCACTCAATCAGTGACGATGATCGAGTCGGCAAGTTTTCATGCCTTTTGTTTTAACCCAGCTTTATATAAACGGAGTTTTCTCTTGATGTCAACTTTAACATTCTCAAAACAAGTCGATCATCAACGATGCGAATCAGCCCTATGTTTATATCAAGTTTTTTTGATATAAATCCATATCTATTTGTCCGGATATACGTTTCTTTCCGGATGCCTTAAGTAGGGCAAGAATAATGACCAAATAGCCTGTTTTTGAACGTAGGTCATTGTTAGCAGGATGCTCTCAGTTGTTCACAGAGCCATCTTTCCTTAAATGATGAAATTTGCCTTATTCGGTCAGTTGATTTTTCAATGCAGACAGAGCTGCCCAGCGGTGGTCAATTTCGGGTTCTGCGCTTTCTGGATTTTCAAAGGCGATGCCCTGGCAGTCAGTACTACAGATTTGCTTTTGCGGGATAGCTAGGCACATTTGTTCGTACAGCCATTCGTCGGGTTTAAAGTGTCCGGTGGGGGAGAGTGATTCGATTAAGTCTTCTAGCTCCACTTCTTTTTCGATTACTGACTCAGCAATCGGTTCTTCTAGCCAGACTATTTCTGAGGTGTCTACCTGCACGCGGGTGTTGTAGCTTTGCAAGCAGCGATCGCACTCCAGCGTCATAATCGCATCTGCTTTGCCTTTTACCTCCAAGTAGGTGCCTTGATGAGTGACACTCATGGCTCCTTTGACAGGTGTGAGTGTTTCTAAATTGGGTAAGTGCTCTGCGACGTCTAAATGGAGCGTTTTGTGCGGGGCGTTGAGCAGCTGCGGAATGTGGATGGGTCTCATTGCTAGCAGGAGAAGTGTCGTTAAGAAAGGGGCGCGAGGGTCATTCGTCGTCGTCGAAAGTGTCGCTCTCTACCGCGCCATCTGGGGCGCTATCGAGGGCATTATCTGAGGCGCTATCTGGGACGTTATCTGGGACGTTATCTGGGACGTTGTCTGGGGCGTTGTTAAGGTTATCTGTGGGTTCATATGAGTCGCTACTGTCATCGGCGCTGCCATCGGCGCTGTCATCATCACCCACCCGTTTAACGACTAGATGCCTGTCGGGCTCGCGGCCTCGGCTGAAGGTTTCTAGCTGCTCGTAGTCGCCTAATAGACCATGTACCTGACGGCGCTCGGCAGCAGAGAGTCCTTTGATTTCATATTCTTCACCGCTAGCAGCCACTTGCTGAGCCGCTTCATCGGCAATGGTTTGCAGTTCGGCCTGACGTTTTTTGCGGTAGCCGTTAATTTCAATGGTATAGGCTCTTTGCTCATCCTCGGCTTGGCCGATGTTAAGGGTGATATTTGCCAAATACTGAATAGAGTCTAAGACTTGGCCGCGATCGCCCACCAAGCTATTGACTTCTTCAGTCGTGAGCGAATCAGTATTAATGGTGAGCCAGTAGCTATCGTCTGCTAAATCACCAGTGTTTTGGCTACCGCTCACGCTGGCTTTTAGTCCTTGCAGCGCCAACAGTTCTTCTAGCCAGCTAATGCTCTTTTCCATGGATTTGCTTATCCGTCTGGTGTCTATTATCGAAATTTGGTGAGATTTGGTGAAATTTTCGAGTGTGATCACCGAATCTCCCGTGAAGCCGATTCTATAACGATAATGACCCACCCGTCATGTAAGACCGGTGGGCCATCCTTAAAGTTAGCCTTAAGCGGGCCATAAAATAATAGGCAGCTAGCAGGTTGCTAGCCGCTAAAAAGAGGTTTACTAGGACTTCTTTTTAGATACTTTTTTCTGGCCGCTAGCCTTATTAGGAGCGGCTTTGCTAACGCCAGATTTAGCGCCATTTTTACTGGCAGTGCTCTTATTGCTAGTGCTTGCAGCTTCTTTTGCTTTTTTCCCAGAGCTGGGCTCAAAGGCGAGTTGTCCACGACCGGCATCGGCTTTGCTCTTGGTTTGTTCTTGCGCGTCTACCAGCTTTTGCAGGTTCTCAGGCAAGGGTTCTTTAGAAAGAATGAACGACTGCGCGGTTTGAAAGACGTTGGCGATGACCATATACATTAGGACACCGGCAGGCAAGGGGAAAAATAGGAACATGCCTGAGAAAATAATGGGCGTAAACTTGGCGATCGCCTGCTGCTGATCGTTTTGGTCGCCGCCTGAGCTGCCGCCTTGCGTGATTTGCTGACTCACATACAGGCTGAGGCCAAAAAAGATGATCATCCCGAGAATATCCCAGTGGATTTCTCCATTTTCACCCGTTACGCCAATTTGGCCGAGCTTTTCAATGAATAAAAAGCCCTTGTCAGCGGCTAGGCCGGGCACTTCGGCTTGAATGGTGATATCGCCAGGGGCCAGCGCTTTAATCGTGCCGTCGGGCTGAATTTCAGCCAGTTCTGCCCCTTTGGTAATTTCCCAGCGAGGCGTGATATCAACGCCTTCTTCGGCATATTCGGTACGCAGCTCATCTAAAGACTTGTCATCAACCGAGCGCAGCTCAACTTTGGTGGTGTCTCCAATGGCAATTTTGCCCGCATTCGGCGCTATGGCACTCACGCGAAAATGCTCGCCATCGGCCACAAAAATATTGGCAGGCTTAGTGACTAATGGCGCAGCTTCTACCTGCTCAATCGCATTTTGCGGCACGATTTTGAGGTTGACCGGCAAATTGGTATCAGCGAACGGCGATCCTCTTAGCGTGGCAAATAGGGCAAACAAAATGGGCATTTGCAGCACCACTGGGAAGCAGCCCGCCAAGGGATTGCCAAACTCTGAATAGATGCCTTTGATTTCTTCTTGCTGCTTAACAGGGTCGTCTTTATAGCGCTCTTTAACCTCGGCCATGCGCTTTTGCATGAGCGGATTGGCGATCTTCATTTTTCGCATGTTGCGAATAGAACCCGCGTTGAGCGGATAGAGCGCAAAGCGAATTACTAAGGTGAGGGCAACAATTGCCAACCCGTAGCTAGGCACAATCCCGTAGAAAAAATCTAGGATTGGCAGCATTACATTGTTTGAAAGGAAGCCGATTCCGAAGTCCATGCGAGCGCTCTGTAAAGTTTGAAGCTGTAAAGTTTGAAGCCGTAAAGTTTGAAGCTGTAAAGTTTGAAGCCGGATTAAAGCTGGTTAAAGCAATAAGTTTGACTTTAATTTATCTGAATATTGAGCTGGTTGACCATGGGTTAACCGAACATTCCCCGGAATACTTTGGGGATAGGGGGTGAAATGTTTCGCTTACGATACGCCAATGGCGCCGCTGGCAACCTTGGCCTGGGGTGAAATTTTACCGGTGATGTAGTCAAACATCTCGCGGAACTTAGGGACTGCGCGCATCTCAATGCGGCTGCCATCCTTTAGCGTGACGACCATGTCGCCCCAAGCGCCAAGCCCTCGGGGAACTGTGACGACCTTGGCAATTTCTTTATAGATGATATCGGTGCGATCGCGCCCCATCCATCCGCCCGTAATCGAAATTCGCCGGTCGGTAATGCGATAGCGTAGCCACAGCGCCCTTACCACAGCGCCTACGGTGAGCGGAATACAAATAATGGTAAACGCCAGTGCAATGTTAAAAATGAGCTCACCAACGTGAGGGCCGCCTTCGTAGTAAACCTCTTCTTTAATCGCCATGGAATGCCTCAGTAATCTTTACTTTTTTTAACAGGTATTCTAATTCTCGCAAAAAGTCGTCAAATTCGCACTCCACCGCTGGCGGACGAACAACGATAACAACCTGCCAACCGGGCTCGATATGGGCCAGATTGTGCTGAATAATGGCTAAAAGCTGTCGTTTAATACGATTGCGAACGACCGCCCGCTTGCTGACCTTACGACTGATAGAAACGCCAAAACATGACGAAAGCGCAAATGAACCTCCATCTGCGCCTGTGTCTTGCTTGGTATCTTGATCTGGTTTGTCTATCTTAATTTTGTCGATAGGCGGCGGACGTTTGAGAGCCCGGACGGCCAGGTGCTGCGTAGCGGTTCTAAGACCTTTGCGATGAACCTGGGCAAAATCACGCCGCGATCGCAGCCGGTATTGCTTAGGTAGCGCCATAGCGACCGGCCTTAGCCACTGACAGAAAGACGAGCGCGGCCCTTGCTACGACGTGCCTTAATCACATTACGACCATTTTTGGTACGCATTCTCGCCCGAAAGCCAGACACTCTTTTGCGTTTGCGGGAAGTTCCGCCTAGGGTACGCTTCGTCATGAATCAATTTCTCCTACTGCTACGGTCTCTGGTGGCTATTGCTTGAAGTAAAAGCTTGGAATATAAAGCTTTTTGTGCTCACCCGCTACGATGCTTTAAAACGCTGTCAACCCGCTAAATAAGCGGGTCACACAATCCTAAAAATCAGCAGCAAAGCAAGCACAGATCAAGCATTTTAGCGGTTACCCATGTCTTCTGCAACTAGCAATTCCCAAGTACCCAAATAGCGAGGGAGCACATCGCCGTTGCTTTCAGCTTGCAAGTTAAAGCGGTGCATGCCAAAGCGGTTAGGGTTGCGGATGCCAGTCATCGCGACGACAAAGCTAGTATCAGCGGGGATATCTTCGGCTAGGTAAATGTCAATTTGGCTAGATTCAGGATCCCATACGACCTCTTGAACAGGAATTGCGGCGTCACCCGTGCCGCGACCCCGACGCACTTCGATCTGGTCGGTGTTAAAGGCGCCGCTGCGGTTGGTAAAGGCTTCTGGGTAGGTGATGCGCAAATGGGAGACGGCTCTCTCCATACGGGTGCCGGGAACACGCAGATAGTAGCTAGCGCGAGTACTGCGGGGCTGGTTATTACGCAGGGTGTAGGGCAGGCGATACTCAGAATCTACGCCGCCAAAAATATTGATGCCCGGATTGGTTTGGGCGATCCCAGGCTGGATGGGTAGGGCCGATAGGGTCGTGGCGATCGCTGCGCCAGATAGGAACAACCCCGACAATAAACGCCCTGACATTGAAAATAGGCTAGAACGCTTCGCAGACATTTCGCTACAACTCCTCAAACAGATGTGACTTTTAGTAAATGAAGTATGAAGCGCCCTGAATTTACAAGTGGCTGGACACTTGAGCCCAGTTCATCCAGTTCATAAATGATTTATTGACGCTTTACTTATATTACGTCTAACACTGTGTGAACCGCGTCTGCTGATGCAGGTGGACGGTTTATAAACTGCATTTCTGCGTTTCATTTATTTATTCATTTATTTCAGTGAGGGGCGTTGAGTGCTCGTGTTTGTAAAGACTGCGAACATCCCTTCAAAAACTTTTGCTAACGCAGGTCAACCTTTGTGATGGTCCCTTTCGCGGATGATTTCTCTTCTGCGACTATTTAGTCTCACATTCATAGTGGAGATGCCATGGTACTGTCTAGCGAAAGGACCAGCGAAAGGGCTAGCGAAAAAGGAGAAGCGATTTTGCAGGCAGCCGTTCATGCCTCAGAAGCTGCTCGCAGCATTACTCGCAAAAAAATTGGTATTCCCAAAGAGATCGCGGCCCAAGAGCGACGAGTGGCCGCAACCCCCGACACCGTGAAAAAGCTCCAAAAGTTAGGCTTTGATATCCTAATTGAGCATTCGGCTGGCGATGCTGCGAAGTTCAGCGATGCCGCTTATAAAGCCGCTGGTTGTGAGATTGTCAGCAGCGCTTCTGAGCTGTGGTCCAATGCCGACATTATCCTCAAGGTGCAGCCCCCTCAAGCACACCCTAACGGCCAGCACGAGGCCAATATGCTTTCGTCGCACCAGTCGCTTATTAGCTTTATTTGGCCCGCTCAAAATCAAGATTTGGTCGGTCAGCTCTCCAACTCTCAGGCTACTGTGTTGGCCATGGACGCGATTCCTCGGATCAGCCGCGCCCAAAAAATGGACGCCCTAAGCTCTATGGCCAATATTGCAGGCTATCGAGCGGTGATTGAAGCGGCAAACCAGTTTGGACGCTTCTTCACCGGACAAATCACGGCAGCAGGTAAGGTGCCGCCTTGTAAAGTCATGGTCATTGGCGCAGGCGTTGCGGGCCTTGCCGCTATTGGCGCAGCTAAGAGCCTAGGTGCTATCGTGCGAGCGTTTGACACTCGCCTAGTGGTCAAAGAGCAGGTCGAAAGTCTGGGGGCTGAATTTTTAGAGCTGAGCTTTGAGGAAGACGGCTCAGGTGAAGGTGGCTATGCCAAAACAATGAGCCCTGAATTTATTGAGGCGGAAATGGCACTGTTTGCAGAGCAGGCCAAAGACGTCGATATCATTATCACAACGGCACTGATTCCCGGTAAGCGGGCGCCTGTGCTCATTACGCAGGCAATGGTAGAAAGCATGAAGCCGGGCTCGGTCATTGTAGATATGGCCGCTGAGCAGGGCGGCAACTGCGAAGTCAGCCGCTCGGGTGAAATTTATAGCTATCACGATGTCACAATTGTCGGCATTACCGACTTTCCTAGCCGCATGGCCAGCCAATCGAGCCAGCTATATGGAACGAACCTGTACCATTTGCTCAGCGATATGGGCGGCTCGGACGACTTTAAAATTGACCTAGAGGACGAAGCCGTACGCGGGGCGTTGATTACCTATGCAGGTGAGGTGATGTGGCCTGCACCCAGAGCTGAGAAGCCGCCAGCAGTGGTTAAGCCAGCAGCGGTGGAATCTCAGTCTGCGGTCGAAAAACTAGGAGAGAAGCCAGGCGAGAAAAAGGCGGCTTCGCCGGTTGTGAACTGGCTAGGCTGGGGTGCATTGCTTTCTGCTGTGGTTGCAATGGGCCTCAGTGCGCCCCCTTCATTCCTCTCTCATTTCACGGTATTTATCTTGGCCTGCTTTGTGGGCTGGCAGGTGATTTGGAATGTGAGCCCTTCGCTGCACACGCCGCTCATGAGCGTGACCAATGCAATTAGCGGCATCATTATCATTGGCGGGCTGTTGCAGCTGCAGGGCACTGCTGGCGGTGGTTGGACGGCAACGACAGGGCTGGGCGCGATCGCTATTTTGGTCGGCACGATCAATATTTCGGGTGGCTTTTTGGTGACGCAGCGAATGCTGAAAATGTTCAGGAAGTAAGCGCTCAAAGTGAATTGACAGGCGCAAGTTGATAGGCGTGATCGGTTCTGAGGATTGAGGGCAAGATGCATAACTGCAAAAGACTGGAATATCGAGGAATTAAAGGAATTAACTGATGTCCAATAATTTAGTGACGGTCGCCTATATCGCGGCCATTGTTCTGTTTATTTTGAGCCTCGGTGGGCTGTCCACGCAGGAGACGGCTAAGCGAGGCAATCTATACGGCATTGTTGGCATGGTGCTGGCGATTGGGGCGACGGCGCTGGGTACGGGGGCAACGAACTACGGGGCGTTGTTTGCCATGATTGTGCCGGGTGTGATTATCGGCGCGGTGCTGGCTTCACGGGTAGACATGACGGAGATGCCGGAGCTAGTGGCGATGCTGCACAGTTTTGTAGGGCTCGCGGCGGTGTTGGTTGGAATTGGTAACTATCTGCAACCTGCTAGTGAGCTGGGGGCAGAGCTAGTGGGTGTAGAAGAGACGATTCACCTGATTGAGATTTATGTGGGTGTGTTTATTGGGGCGGTAACCTTTACAGGCTCGGTCATTGCCTTTGGTAAGCTAAAAGCGATTATTAGCAGTAAGCCTTTAACGTTGCCGGGACGCCATTTGCTTAATATTGGCCTGTTAGCAGGTACGGTTGCGCTTGGCTTTGTGTTTATGGGGTCTTCGGGAGGTGTGCAAGGCACCAGCGGACTGCCTGCTTTACTCGGGATGTGTGGTTTGGCCGGGTTACTCGGCGCGCATTTGGTCGCGGCTATTGGCGGAGCCGATATGCCAGTGGTGATTTCAATGCTCAATAGCTATTCGGGCTGGGCGGCGGCGGCGGCTGGCTTTATGCTTTCTAACGATTTGCTGATTGTGACAGGGGCGCTGGTGGGCAGTAGCGGTGCGATTTTGAGCATCATTATGTGTCAGGCTATGAACCGGTCGTTTATTAGCGTAATTTTGGGTGGTTTTGGTCAGGGGGCTGTGTCGGCGAGTGGGGGCAGCAGCGCGCCTGGAGGGACTGCAACTTCTACGACTGTGGAAGATACGGTTGAGCTGCTCAATGAGGCGAGTAGTGTGATTATTACGCCGGGTTATGGCATGGCGGTGGCGCAGGCTCAGCATGCGGTGGCGGATATTACGAAGATTTTGCGCGATCGCGGTACAACCGTTCGTTTTGGCATTCATCCTGTTGCGGGCCGTCTTCCTGGCCATATGAACGTGCTGCTGGCTGAAGCGAATGTCCCTTACGATATCGTGCTCGAAATGGACGAAATCAATGAGGACTTTGGCAAAACCGACGTGGTGCTGGTGATTGGTGCTAATGACACTGTTAACCCGAGTGCAATGGAAGATCCTACTAGCCCGATTGCGGGTATGCCAGTGCTAGAAGTGTGGAATGCGGCCAATGTGATCGTGATGAAGCGCGGCCTGTCAGTTGGCTATGCAGGTGTGGATAATCCTTTGTTTTATAAGGACAATTCCAAGATGCTCTTTGGTGATGCCAAGGCAAATGTATCGGCAATTTTAGCGCAGATGCAAACAGTAGATGCAAAGGTTCCAGCAATGGCTGGCTAGCTAATCATGTCTTTTGTTTTGACGTCATTCTGCTCCGACATTTGTCTTGACGTCTTCTGCTCCGATACTCTCTGTTCTAAAATTTCTGTCTGCTGAAGAAGGCAGAAGTGCTTTCTTGAACATACAATTAAGCCTCCAACTTAAGAAGGGAGATCTGGATAGCTTTTAGCATCTGAATCTCTCTTTTTATTTTTATGTTTTTCTAGCCAGCTTCTAGCCAGCTTCTAGCCAGCTTCTGGCCGTTATTTGGCTGTTATTTGGCCGTCATAAGGGACTCTCATGCTGCATCTAACGTTTGTGTTCTGGATATGTTTATTTTGAACAGCTTTAAGTCTAAAGACAGTGTCAAGCGGTTCATCAAATGGGCGATTTGGGGGGCGACGCTCTTTTTTATTGCGCAAACGCTGATGGATAACTGGCCAGCAGTGAGGGCTATTGAGCTGACAGCTCAGAGCGGCTGGTGGCTGGCGATCGCCTGTTTTCTTTCTTTGGCGGCTCACGGTTGGGCTGGTTGGGTATGGCACTGGCTTTTACTCGCGTGGCGACTGCCGCTAGGAGGTCGGTGGGCCACGCGGGTGTACTTGTTTACTAATGTGGCGAAGTACTTACCGGGAAATATCTGGCATTTTTATGGGCGGGTGCGGGCGGTGCAGAGAGCTGGCGGGACGCTGGGGAAATCGCTGGCGAGCGTTATTGCCGAGCCGCTGGTGATGGCGGTGGCGGCGGTTGGGTTGGGGGCGATCGCGAGTTTGTGCTTTTACTTAACCGACATCGACAACTCAGTGAATCGCATTGGCAGCGGCCCTTTATGGACGCTGGGATTATTCGGCCTATGGCTAGTTGCGTTGCTGTTGTTACATCCGCGCTGGCTCAATCCTCAGCTGGCAAAAATGAGCCGGGTGAAACTCAATAAGCTCAAGCTCGGGCGGACAAAATCAGGAAAGACATCAGGAAAAACATCAGGAAAGACAATAGATGTGAGCAGTACGGGCGAAGGCCAGCGCGAATCTACTTGCGAGTCTACTTTAGGCGCGATACCAGAGGCGCCGGAGGGGGGGCTCCAACTGAATCAATATCCGTTGCTGCCGCTGTTGGGTGAAATGGGGTTTGTGCTGGGGCGATCGCTAGGATTTATTGCCACGGTCATGGCCATAACGCCGCTGAATGCTGCCGACTGGCCGCTGCTGATTTCTACTTTTAGCCTGGCCTGGGTGCTAGGCCTGATTGTGCCAGGGGCACCGGGTGGCATTGGCATATTTGAGGCGAGTGCGATTGTGCTACTAGGCGGCCAGTTTCCAGAAGGGGTTGTATTGGGCAGTGTGGCCTGCTACCGGCTAGTCAGTACCCTGGCAGAAGTGATAGGTGCTGCGATGGTGTGGCTAACAGGCGGGCTTCCAGAGCAGTAGTGGTTTACTGTATTGGTCTACTATGAACGTGATTTGAGCGCGCGCGCCTTGGAGGGATTTGGGAAATAAATGGCTACTTTAGGTGAGACGGGTTTGGGGCAGTCGGCTGCTTTTACTGGGAAAAGGCCTGGTCTTTTTGCGTCTAAATCGGTGGTGGGATGGCTGGTATTTTGGTTTGCGATCGCGCTTTTTATCCGCCTGATGAACCTCACGGCTAAGCCCGCCTGGATGGATGAAATTTCTACCGTCATGTTTAGCCTGGGTAACTCTTCACGGTTTATCCCAACCGATCAGGCGATTAGCCTAGATCAAATTTTGGTGGGCTTGCGTCTTAGACCCGATGCGAATTCTGCCGATGTTGTGAACTATTTGCTGAGTGAAAACAATCATCCACCCGCCTACTTTGTACTCGCCCAAGGGTGGATGAAGCTGGCTCAGGCGATAATTGGTGACCCTAAAGGCTATGCCTCTCTATGGGCAGCTAGGGCACTCCCGGCCTTGCTGGGTGCAGCGGCAGTGCCCGCTGCTTATTTTTTGAGCTGGCTGAGCTTTTACGACAGTCACCCGGCTTCTCGTGAATCTGCCTCTCGTGAATTTGATGAATCTAAATCTGCCTCTAGCGAATCGACCTCTCATCAATCGGTTCAGTCTGGCGCAGCGGCGACTGCCCAACCGCACCTCATTGGCCTGACTAGCGCCGCGCTCATGGCCGTTTCTCCCTTTAGCATTTTTCTCTCTCAAGAAGCGCGCCATTACACGTTGGCTATTTTGATGATTATGGCCTCGCTGTGTTGCTTTACGCTTGCCGTAAGGGCAGTGTGCGATCGCACCGCATTGGGCTGGTTGCTCATACTCGCCTGGGTCGTGATTAACACCCTGAGCATTGCCGTACATTACTTTTGTGGCATTGCGCTATGCGCCGAGGGCGGTGTGCTGCTGGTGATGTTAGTCCGTCAGTGCCTGAAATCGAGCAGCGCTTGGCGGCAAGCGCCCTGGCCTAAAATTTATGTTGCAGCAGTCGGCACCTTGGCGGGTGCTTGCATTTGGCTCCCTATTCTGTTGAACTTTTACGGCAGTCCGCAAACAACCTACATCACCTCTGAGCAGGGCAGCTGGAAGTTTTGGATTGATCCGCTGGCTCAATCTGTGGTGGGCTGGCTATATGCCTTCTTTTCTCCGATCACGAATGGATTCGGCTGGCAAGGCATCACAATTATCGTCCTAACTTCTGTTTCATTACTGTTGCTATATGCACCCTGGCTATTGCGACAGCTTAGGCTTGGCCTTCAATTTCAATGGACTCAGCCCAGCTTACGCCCAGGGCTATTAGCCATCGGCGGTTTTTTTGCGATGGCTAATCTTCTCTTCTTTCTCATTTGTTACGGCGTTGGATTTGATATTACTCGGGGGCACCGCTATAGCTTTGTTTATTTCCCGAGCATTATTATTTTGGCGGGAGCAGGCCTAGCGCCGTTTTGGCAAGGTTTCGCTCAGGTCAAGCTGCCGTTTATCAAGCAGTTTATTCGCGGACGCACTTTTGTTGCGACTGTTCTTTTCCTGGGGTTTCTAGGCACCCAAGTGATTGTGAACGACTTAAGCCATCTCAAGTTTTACAAGGCCAACCGCCTCGTTGATTTCATTCAGCAAAACTCTACTTTGCCTGTTGTGATTGCTGTAGATTCAACCATCAGCGCGCAGCCTACTGTCATTGGCAACGAAATTGTTTCTGTTGCTTGGGAAGTAAAGCGACAGCTAGATGCAGACCCAACAAATCGTGAATGGGTGAGCGAGCCGCAGTTTGTGATCGCTGAAAGAAACTTAGTCACCAACAGCGACCCTCGAATTCAGCTCATTGAGAGTATAAAAGGACTGCCTCGCCCGTTTGACCTATGGGTACTCAATATGGACCCGTCATTAGATAGTGAGCAGTGCTTACAGCCGTCTGATAACAGCGGTACGATGGGATCTCATCGCTACACTCACTACATCTGCAAGCAGCTCTCTTCCTAATGAAGGGCTACGCATAAACTTCTCAATCGTTTCAATCGTTGTGATCCAAGTCTGACAAGATGTGTAATATAAGAAGGTGGACTGTATAGGTCGGACATCGTGTCTTAATAGACTTACAGACAGACTTAACAAAAGGGTTATGTAGAAGGGTTATGAGTTTAGCGATTCTTCATAAAAGAGGCTTCACCAACGCGACGATTGGTAGCGCAGAATTTTTTAACCAGGAATCGAAAGAGGCCATAAGAAGCGTTACAAGTGGCGGTTTTCTAGGCGGTATAACGAGTGATATAAGAGCAGTATCCGCTTCGCCAACCGCCGTTAAACAACGCGCGAGTAGTGTCGTAAAAGAGAAGTACCCCAACTATAAAATTATTGTGCTCAATGACGATCACAACACGTTTGAGCATGTGGTTAAAACGCTGACAACCTATATTCCAGGTGTTAGCAGCGATCAAGCCTGGGATCTGGCTGACAAAATTCATAACGAAGGGCAGGCGATTGTTTGGACAGGCCCGTTAGAGCAAGCTGAGCTGTATCACTCCCAGCTTATTCGAGCTGGGCTAACGATGGCTCCGCTAGAGAAGGCGTAACTAGAGAAGGCGTAGCTAGAGAAGGCGTAGCTAGAGAAGGCAAACCAGTCCCCACTCTTTAAAATCAGTCTTCCTTTTCCAAACCAACCCATCTCGATTGCGCTACCTACGCCACAGACGATACAGTTTGTAGCAAGTTAGCCTATCGCCAGAGCCACGGGGGAAAATGTGGGAAAGAGAAAGTCGAAAGGCAAGAAGGGCCCGGCGACAGGGCGAGTTGTAATTACTCACTCTACTTATGTGCCTGGGTTGATTGAGCTATTAGAGAAGCTGGTAGCCTATCCCGAAATTCAGACGATTACGCCTGCGGTGATTTCGAGAGCAAAATCTAATTCGCCCCAGATGCGGCTGAAGGTATCTGTGCCGATTACGGGCGGACACAAGCTCATTGCGCGTAAGGGGAAGTCGGCCCAAGAGGTGTTTGTCATCACCCAGTGGACTAAAGAAGAACTAGAGAGTGCGATCGCTCACATCCTCTCCTAACCGCTAGGCTGCCTTAGAAAACTGAGGTGCCAAGGGCTCTATTCGCCGTCGCCGAGAAAGTGCTAATGAGGCTGCGACTATACCAAACCCTAGCACCGCCGCAGGCTCAGGCACAGATTCAGCCTCATTGCCCTGCTGATTGGCCAGCTGAAGGTCAATTGGTAAAGCGACTGGCGGCGTAAACCGAGGCGGGGTCACCCCTTCGCTGCTAGCAGGCGGCTGAATAGTTGGTGTGGAGGCATCGGAACGAGCGATTACCTTGCTAAAGGCGGGTAGCGTGATCGTTGACCCCCCTGCCACCAGATCTAAGACAATCTCAAGATCGTCGTCGCTCATGACTGTTGCCCAAGGATCGCCCACGAAGGTAAGTACTTCCCACAGTTTGCCAGCGGGTAAGTCTAGCAGCTCATCTATTTCAGTCGCGTTAATGGCTGAGATTGCGTCGCCATCAGTGTTTTCTACTCGCCAAGCGATAGAGGCATCGCCGCTGTGTAGCAAAGTCGCTGTACCTTCGGTAAAAACATCAGCACTTTTGCCCAGTACTAGGCCCGTCGCCGTTTTAGAAAAAGCCAGATCAGGGTCAGTCACAAAGGGTAAGTCTTCAATGCCTCGGGTGCTCGGGTCAATGGCGATGCCTTTTTCGTTTACGATGGCTTGCCACTGAGCATTACCTGTGAGCATATGCGTGCAAGAGAGCTGCGTACGCGAGTCCTTCAAGAACTCATGCCCGTGCATATCTACCATGAGGGCACCGACCCAGGTGTTCCCTAGTACGACCACGTCCGATTCAATAATGTTGTGCTCGGTGACCCAAATTTCTTTGTTTTGTACGCCTACTGAGTTAATCCCCGGATCAGCCAGTATGCTACGAAGTGTGCTCATGCCGCTGCGGGCAATTTCACCTGCCCTAGCCGGATCGGCGATCGCGGCATCCGCTTTGGTTAGGTTGAGGTCTGCGCCGTTGTAATAAGGATGAATCGTAAAGGCATCGACTGCATCCATCGCGCTGCGACCGTCGGGGCCAATTGGCACCTGAAGCTCTGCCATCCAATTACTAATGCGAGGCGATGGATTATTGATATCGGCTGCGCCCGTAATGGCAATTTGAACACCTGGAATAGCCGCTCGGATGGTATCGGCCCACCGTTTGGCCTCTGCTGCATAGGCAGAAAATGTGAGCGGCCCATTGGCAGGTTGATTGGGTGTTGGGTAGCCGCCGACCTGTGGCAACAAACTATCGTCTTTGTCCTCTCGTTCGTAGTTACCCACCTCATTGCTGGGTGTGTTGAATCCACCTCTAAAATAGAGTTCATTACCGAGCTCTACGCGTGATATCGGTATGCCTTTTGCCATAGCCTGCTGCAAATGGGCAAGCTCTTTTTCTAAAAAAGAGGTGTTCATATTCATCTCCCAAACGGCCTCTGCATTAGCTGCTGTCACAAAGGTTTTGACATTTTTTATCGTGGCGTTGGTGGTGTATTGATACCTAACGCTATCGGGCAAATTTTGAGGTAAAAAGAATGGAAAGATATTAGGCCGACGCGTATTGAAAACTGGACTGTTTGGAATAGAGAAATCGTGCCAGGAAACAATTCCACCTGCGTTGCCATAATCGGTCTCTTCAAGGTTACCAGCACTATTGACAAAGGTATGATTTCCCCATGTCCAATAGTTAGCGGTGTCGCCACCGGGTAGCCGCAGTGACTGGCCGCCAACAGACTTTGCTGCCTGTCCAAATGCAGATAGATCAATATTGTTCCAATTTTCGACAGCAACTGCGTCAGTGTTGTAGCAGCTGTAGTTGTTGGGTATGGCACGGATTGTTTGGGCACTGGCGGCTTCTTGCAGCGTCATACTAGCCGCGAGCATACCTGCGCAAATTCTGTAAGAGTGGCGAAGGGTCGTCACAGTCATGCCTTTAAAAATTCCTTAACAAATATGAGGGTATATAGGGACGTAATAGATATAGAAGTGAGAATAGAAATGAGAGAGGAGAATCCATCACATCTGCTAAAGGACGCGATAGTTAGCGCTATTCAAAATAGGCAAAAATAGGGTGTGTATGTATTGCCATAAGACGGCGATCGCACGGCTTTTTTCCATGAAAAAATTTGCCTGCTTTATCGCAACGCTACTCACATGAGGCTACTCATATGAGGCTGCATAAGGCTATTGGATAATAATGCGCTTGGTAGTAAGGCTGCACAAAACCGACTGCCAATCTAAAGAGTTAGCTGGCAGCAAAAGGGTTGAACGAGGGTATTTGATCCCCGGATGTTCACCCTGCTATTCAATAATTCTTAGTTAATCAGTATTCACTGGGATTGCGTATTAACTGGGAAGTGAATTTATAAGAGCTTTATCTAGCTGTATAGATGTTCCTTAAAAGCTCGGTTTTTTCCTTATTTTATAAATAGCTAAATGGGTAAAAAATGATACAAATTTTGTTAGAAAATGACTATGTTTTGAAGGCTTTGAAGGTTTTGAAAACTTTGAAGGTTTTGACGATTACAGCAACTGACGCATTGCCAGCCAGTCTTCAGACTTCACCAGCCATGGCGCTACGGCGACTTTTATGGTGATGCCAGCATTGTCGATATAAATTCGACGGCTGTCTGCTTTTACAACATCCCAAGATTCAAAGCTATAGCGCTTGGTCACTGTGCCGAGCAGATTGTATACCGTGAGCTGACGGGGCTCTAGTAAAAAGTAAGGGCGCTTGAGGCAGTAAATGCCAAAGGCTAGAACAGACACAAACAACAGCGCGCCTAACAAGGCTTGCGCTGCCATGCTTTGAGTGTTAAAAGCGAGCCAAAGGCTTATTAAGAAGCCGGTGCCGCCGCCCACCAGGAAAAAGAGACCCGGTGTAATTTTGTAGTAGGCCGTCAAACAAGTTTTAACGCGGTTGGATTGCATGAATAGTAGGGTGACGACACCCGAAGGTCTGAAGGTAGGAGCCGGTAGTCAGGAATTTTTTAATCGCTAGGGCTTAATATTTAGTCGTCCTATACAGCTACTTTGTTCTCTGCTGACCCACAATTATGATTTCTAATATGATTTCTAATATAGTTTCCTAATATATTGATTTAAACGATTACAGCAGTGCTTGCATGGAGAATATCACTGAAGTATCTACTTTTTTTAATATTTTTTAAAAAGGGTAGCCCTATAGACCAAACACCTTTTGGCTGGCTTCGTCGCCTACGTATCGCCAGTGCCAGGGCTCGCTAAAAAAGCTGCCTAGTTGCCTGTCTTTTTCTAGGGACAGTTCAAATCCGTACTGCTGAGCATTTTGCCTGAGCCATTTAAATTCCTCGGAGTTAGCAAATTCTCGCTGCTGATCTTGCTCGGTTTTTTGGCCACCAATGTCAAGGGCGTAGCCGGTTTTATAGTCAGTGTTGGCGTTGTTTTCCTGACTGTGGCCTGCCAGTGGAAATAGCTGAATGTCTTCAGCCATGGCCGCAGCGAACATTTGCCAAAAGGCGTTTGCGGCGGCGGGCTGGAGCAAAATGCTGCCGTCTGCGAGTAAGGGGACTAAGTCTTTGGGATCAGCCGTTGTGTAGGTGCGGTTGGGTAGTCGGAATCGCTGAAAGCTAGTAGGAAACTGGCTAAGGCGATATTCGCCCCATTGATAGGTTTTAACCCCTATGCCCAAGGCGAGGACGGTCGCCAAGCTGCCGATCATTAGCTTGGGTAGGTATGGGTTGGCTAGTTGTCCAGCATTTCGGCTGGTTGGCCTGGCTTTAGCTAGGCCGGTTTTAGAGATGCCATCGGTGGTGAGCGTGGTCCCTGTTTTTTGTCTAGGTGCAGCGACGACTGTCGGTATGCGGCTGTCGTTGGCTACTCGGGTGCGATCGCTTTGTACTTTAAAGGTTTCTAGGGCTTCTTTGGCATTGGGGAAGCGATCGCGCCAGTCCTGCCGTACGAGCCGATCAATAAACTCACCCAAATGAATACTCACCTGTGCTTGGTCTCGCCACTTCAAGCCGACCTGCGCTTCGTATGCAAAGTTATGGTGGCGCTGCCCGGTGAGCGCTTCAATGGCAATGAGGCCAAGCGCATACAGATCCGTCGCGGGTGGCGCTTTAAACGAGCCGTGGGATAAAGCTTTAAGCTGTTCGGGCGCGCTATAAGCTGAAGGGCCAACGGGAATAGAACTGCCCAAACTACCATCTGTGGCGACTTTGCTCCTGGCTATTTTAGAGAGTTCTCCAAACTGGGTGACAAATATTTGGCCATCTCTCGCTTCGCGAATCAGGTGCTGGGGATGCAGGTTTTGATGCACGAGCCCTTGTTCATGTGCAAATGTCAGGGCGATGAGGACATCTTTAATCAGTTTATTGACATAGCTTTCGCTAAGCAGTTTGGGCGGTTTAATTTCTTCGCTGAGCGGATGGCCCGCAATATAGTCCTGAATAAGATAAAAAGTGCCTAGCGGTTCGGTTTCCTCTGCTGAGGTGTTTGCTTGGTGAAAAAAGGCCAAGACTCTTGGAATTTGAGGATGACGGCCTAAACGCTCTAGCAGCTGCGCTTCGCGCTCTAGGCGATGGCGAATTTCGCGCTGATGGTACGGAATGGCTGTGACAAGGCAGTGGGGCCGATGGGTGTAGCGGCGATCGCACCCCAAATACACTGTGCTGAAGTCGGTACAGCTCAGCTGCGATTCGATCTCAAAGCGGTTTTCAAGAATCTGAGTAGGCATTCGTAAATTGAATCTAGAAATTTTAAAGGGCGAAATTTTAGAGACGATGAAATTTACGGCGTGATCTGCTGTCAAACGTTAATCCAAACGTTAATCGTGACTGACAACTTCAGGTTGACGTTTCTTAATCCCGGCAAGCAAGTGGATAAGCATGATCAAGAAAAATACAATTTATCAGCACTTTGCCATGTTTTTGCCCCTGCTTGTGAGGCGCTAAAGCAAGATAATTCAAAGCTCACTACACCTTACCAATACCATTAGGAGCATCGGATACATTCTTGGAGACCATTCCAGCATAAACAAGGCTGATCATTTTGTTTGTATCGAACGATGTTGTTACTGCGACGAACTTTGACAGACCTTATGAGAGCTCGATAAGCGGTCTGTTGGTTTGCAGCAGGGTATTTTAAGTATTTTGTCAATAGTCTTTACGGAAATAAACTAATCAATCCTCTTTGGTATAAGTTCTCGAAATTACCTGAACTCAAGTTGCTCACATCGCTAGACATCAAGATAGGGTAAACGCTGAACACTTGACCTTGTAGGTTCAGCTTCTAAAAGGCCTCTACCATTTGTCCTCTACCGTTTGAACGTTTAATAAAATCAGCAGTAAGTTTAAGCTTCGTTTGCTGCTTCTAAAGCCTGTACCTGACTAAACAACGACAAAAGCCTAGTAAGGGCTTTAGGTACTTGGGGAACGCTAGCTTGAGAAGAGGGTAGGCAAGCCTAGATTGCTAGAAAAATATCTCAGCGATTTTTTGACATGTTTAGCCCTCAACACAGTTCCGCATCTGAAACATCTAGCAAAGCTAGCTTTAGCGCCGCCGTCTTGGACTCAATGGGTACGATTCAGCTAACAAAAACATTTACGGTGGTCGAGGCAGTCGCCTTCAAGCGGAGTTGTCAGGAAGCCTTTTTAAAGCATCCAGGACTGGAAGAAGTTGTCCTAAATTTTGCAGATACGATGTTCATTGACAGCAGCGGTCTTGGTGCGCTGGTGATTTGCCATCGAATTTGTGAGTCTAAAGGGGCGAAGCTGAGACTCATTAATGTGCCGTCGCAAGTGATGATGGCGCTTTCTTTGACGGAATTGGATAAGGTTTTTCATATTGAGCGGGCACTGGCTAGTTCGTCTGCTGAACGGCCGAATCATTTAAAGGCGGCACTGGAAAATTTGCCAGAAACTCACCCGTCAGTGCGCTCTAAGACAAAACGGTTAATTGATATTGTCGGTGCGCTGGTGGGGTTAGGCTTGACGACGGTTGTGTATGGGGTGGTTGCGATCGCTGTCAAACTCGAAGACGGCGGCCCCATTTTCTTTAGTCAAACCCGCTGTTCTTGGTTGGGCCAACCCTTCACCATTTGGAAGTTTCGCTCTATGGTGATTGACGCTGAAGCCCGCAAGCAGGAAGTGGCTAATAAAATAGAAGGTGCTTTCTTTAAAAACGACAACGATCCGCGCATTACTAGAGTGGGGCGGTTTTTGCGGCGTACCAGCCTAGATGAGTTTCCTCAGTTCTGGAATGTGCTCAAAGGCGACATGAGCCTGGTTGGCACGCGCCCTCCAACGCTGGATGAACTCGCCCAGTATAAGGTCTCTGAATGGCAGCGGCTTAACGTAAAGCCGGGGATGACTGGTGAGTGGCAGGTGAATGGACGCTCAAGCATTACTTCTTTTGAGCAGGTGGTTCAGTTAGATTTGCAATATCAGCGCAAGTGGAGCTTGGCGTACGATATGCAGCTGATTCTTAAGACGGTTGGGGTGCTATTTACCAAAAAATCGGGCGCTGTGTAATCACGCGTAAAACCGTAATCAACCGAAGTTGTCACAAGGCGGCCGCTATCCTACACAATAGATAGGTCAACAAATGGAGCAGTCGGATTGGACTGCTTTATGAGGATTTAGGCGGTTGGCAAATGCTTGCGAATATTTTGGCTGTACTGCTCGCCTCAGGCAGCTTTATTTTTTATGTGGCGGCCTTCTTTTATCCGGAGGTGCATCGGCGCTCAGACATTGTGTGGAGTGGCCTGGGTTTGCTATATGCTGCAACACTTTGGTTTGGCTCAGGGCAAATGACAGGCATTGTGCTGCTTGGGCAAATGATCGCGATCGCGCTAGTCCTCGCACTGGGCTGGCAAACGCTGAGCATACGCCGTGAGAAAACACCGGTATATCAGCAAACGCCTGTAGTTATTACGCCCGAAGTGGTTGGTAACTGGGCCAAAAATCAGATCAACCAGCTGCGTATTGCGCCGCCTGATCCTGTACCTGTGAAGTTGGAAAAACGACGCCTGAGCGAGTTTTCGGCAGATCGGATTGATCCCCGTCGTCGCCCTGCCTATGAGTATGAGTTTGTAGAAGATGGCATTTTGGATCAGTTTCCGCAGTCGCCCGTGTTAGACCCTCAAGCGCTAGCCCTAGATCTCCCCAGCACCAATTCTGCTATCACCACCGACCTGGATTACACCGCTCCACCGTCTGCCGAGGCCGAGGTGCTATTGGTCGAAAGCCCTCACTCAGAAGTTGCTGAAGCCGAGCCAGCCCAGGCATTCGGAGTGACTGAATCTGAGGTGGAGCCCTCTACATCCCAAGCAGAAACATCTGACATGGAAGTTGCTGAGGCAGTACCCTCTGAAGTGAAAGTTGCTGAAGTAATGCCGTCTGAAGTAACGCCGTCTGAAACAGAAGTCTCTGAGAGAAGGCCGTCTGAGGTAGAAGCTTCTAGTGAAGAAGATGAGGACGATTGGGGCGATACGGCTTGGACTGACCTCACGCCGGTTGATGAGCCGATTGATAACCCCCTTAATAATTCTGCAAGCAAACAGAAGCCAAGTCTGTTGGCGATGCCTTTGATTTTGGTGGGCTGGATGAAAGATGTGGTCACCTCATTGACTCGGCCTAAGCCGTCGAAGCCGGTTATTGTCATTCCACGCAGAGAAACGGCTACTACACTAGATAAAAGGGTGGAATATAACAGGCTGGAGCGAGAACCCAACAGATCGGATGCATCTGATCTGTCAGATATGTCAGAGGATATAGCGGAGGATGCGATCGCCAGCAGTGAAGCCCCCTGGAACCACGAATCGCATGAATCAGCAGAAGCCCTAGCAGAAGCCTCATCAGAAGCCTCATCAGAAGCCTCACCAGAAGCACTCGAAAAAGCCCCAGTAGAAGTCTTAGAAGAAAGCAACTGGGACGATTGACTTGAAGCGATTCAAACTTCAAGGCAAAATGACCTAACTAACCCGCTAACTAACCCGCCATACACAATGGCCCGTGACAACCGTGAGTGAATCCAAAAGCTACAAAGAAACCGTATTATTGCCCCAAACTGACTTCAGCATGAGGGCCAATGCAGTCAAGCGCGAGCCCGAACTGCAAGCCTACTGGCAAGAAAAAGGCATCTACGAAAAGCTAGCTAAGGAAAATCCGGGCGCGCCTTTTATCCTGCACGATGGGCCGCCCTACGCTAACGGCGACCTGCACATGGGCCACGCGCTCAATAAAATCCTTAAAGACATTATTAATAAGTATCAGATGCTGCAAGGGCGCAAGGTGCGCTACGTGCCGGGTTGGGACTGTCACGGTTTGCCGATTGAGCTAAAGGTGCTGCAAAAGCTGAAGTCGTCAGTCCGGCGAGAGCTAACGCCGCTAAAGCTCAGGCAACGAGCCAAAGAATTTGCCCTAGAGACCGTCGATCAGCAACGCGAGGGCTTCAAGCGCTATGGCGTGTGGGGGGATTGGGATCATCCCTACCTTACGCTTCAGCCTGAGTATGAGGCAGCGCAGCTAGGCGTATTTGGCAAGATGGTTGAGAACGGCTACATCTATCGGGGCTTGAGGTCGGTACATTGGAGCCCGTCCTCACAAACGGCCCTAGCCGAGGCGGAACTGGAATACCCAGAAAATCATGTTTCGCCAAGTATCTATATTGCCTTTCCAATGGTGGCCGCCTCAGATCAGGCACAGTCCGTCATTGCACCTTACTTAGAGAGCTTAGGCGTTGCGATTTGGACCACAACGCCCTGGACAATTCCGGCAAATGTCGCCGTCTCAGTCAATCCTGAGCTGAACTATGCCGTTGTAGAGAGCACCTCGGGCGAGCCATTTAAGCATTTAATAGTGGCAAAAGAGCTGGCCGCAAGGCTCTCTGAAACCTTTGCAGGCTCTGCCGGTGGGCTGCGCGTTGTAGCAGAGCTAAAAGGATCGGCTCTGGCCGGTTCTACCTATCGCCATCCGCTCGCGACCAAAGAAGCGACTTATGACCGGATCAGCCCAATTGTTGTCGGCGGCGACTATGTGACGACTGAATCAGGCACTGGCCTAGTTCACACCGCGCCCGGTCATGGCCAAGAAGACTTTGCAGTAGGCCAACGTGAAAATTTACCGATTTTATGTCCGGTTGATGAACGAGGTAACTTTACCGCCGAAGCGGGCTCTTTTGAGGGGCTGAATGTTTTAAAAACAGCTAACGACGCCATCATTGAAGCGCTCACTGAAGAGAAGGTGCTGCTCAAGCACGAACCCTACGCACATAAGTATCCGTACGATTGGCGCACGAAAAAGCCGGTGATCTATCGAGCTACTGAGCAGTGGTTTGCTTCGGTGAAGGGCTTTGTGGGCGAAGCGCTAGCGGCAATAGATAAGGTTAAATGGATTCCGGCCCAGGGTCAGAACCGGATTACCTCCATGGTGTCGGAGCGCTCTGACTGGTGTATTTCTCGGCAGCGAAGCTGGGGGGTGCCGATTCCGGTATTTTATGACGAGGCGACCAGCGAGGCGCTAATGACGCAGGAGACAATTGCCTATGTACAGGCGATTGTGGCTGAAAAAGGATCAGATGCCTGGTGGGAAATGTCGGTGGCTGACTTGCTGCCTGAGCCCTATCGCAACGATGGCAAAACCTACGTTAAGGGCACCGACACGATGGACGTATGGTTTGACTCGGGCTCTTCTTGGGCGGCTGTGGCCCAGCAGCGCGGCGAACTGGACTATCCCGCTGAAATTTATTTAGAAGGGTCTGACCAGCATCGCGGTTGGTTTCAATCTAGCCTGCTGACGAGTGTGGCCTGCAATGGTTTGGCGCCCTATCGGCAGGTGCTCACTCACGGCTATGTGCTAGATGAAAATGGCCGCAAGATGAGTAAGTCGCTGGGTAATGGCGTAGACCCCAAGGTGATTATTGAGGGCGGTAATAACCAAAAGCAGGAACCGCCTTACGGCGCAGATGTGCTGCGACTGTGGGTATCGTCGGTAGACTACTCAGGCGATATGCGGTTGGGTATGCGCAATGTGAAGCAAATGTCGGATGTGTATCGTAAGATTCGCAACACGGCGCGGTTTTTACTGGGCAATTTGTATGACTTTGACCCGGCAAAGGATGCGGTGCCCTATGACCAACTGCCTGAGCTAGATCAGTATATGCTGCACCGTATGACTGAGGTGTTTGCAGATGTGAAGGAGGCGTTTGAGTCGTATCAGTTCTTTCAGTTTTTTCAGACGGTCCAGAACTTTTGCGTGGTGGATCTGTCGAACTTTTATTTGGACATTGCAAAAGACCGACTGTATATCAGCGCGGCTGACTCAGTGCGGCGGCGAAGCTGTCAGACGGTGCTGGCGGTGGCGATTGAAAATTTGGCTAAGGCGATCGCGCCTGTGCTCTCTCATATGGCCGAAGACATTTGGCAGGCGCTACCCTACGCTACGCCTGCTGAATCGGTATTTGAGTCAGGCTGGGTAAACCTAGAAGGTCAATGGCAACGCCCTGAGCTAACCGACATTTGGAATCAGCTGCGGCAGCTGCGAGACGAGGCTAATGTGGTGCTAGAGCAGGCCCGCGTTGATAAGGCCATTGGCTCATCGTTAGAAGCCAAGCTCAAGCTTGCGGTTGATAACGCGGCGCTGCGCTCAAAGCTCACTGCGATGAATCCGGTACAGAGTATTGCCAAAGATTCTAATCAGGTCGATGAGCTACGCTACCTGTTTTTGGTTTCCCAGGTGGAGCTTGTAGAGAGTCGAGAGGCGTTAGAAGGGTCTAAGTATCGTGCCGACGCGGCGGGAACAACGATTGGGGTGGTCAATGCTGAGGGCGATAAGTGCGATCGCTGCTGGAACTACTCAACCTATGTGGGCGAGTCAGCTGAGCATCCGACGATATGCGATCGCTGCGTAGCGGCTCTTAATGGCCAGTTTTGAAGCTATTTTTTAGCAAAATACTGGAAAATACTGAAAAACACTAAAAAACACTAAGAAGCTTAGCGAATTTTTAATAGCTTGACGGGTCGAGCTTGGTCAAAGCTACGGACTGCCAAATGTAGTGTCTTTCACTTGAGTGTCTTTCGCTTGGGCGTCTTTCACTTGAGCGTCTTTCACTGGAGTATCTTTCACTGGAGTGTCTTTCACTTGAGTGCAGACATTAGCGTCGTCTGAAGTGACTGAAATCGACTGAAATCGACTGAAATCATTAGCTGGAATCGTTCTAGAGGCCCTTTTTGATCCTGTCTGGAAGCCCCTATAAGTTCCTGACGCTCTAGGGGTAGCTTCATCAGAACTTTCTACAAAGCTGATTGAGTCATAAGCCACCAGTAAAGCTCACAGCTTGTTTATTACTGTTCTTTACTCCTTTGTTATGCTTAAGTTGGTAATTCTACCTATTAGATAGTGTTTGTGACGGCGGCTCCCAAAAATGAGCTTTAGACCTTTTAACGTTTTATGACCTTTCCTTCGTTACTCATGTCTCCAGAGCCAACGCCTGATTCAGGCGAACCTGCCATTTCGCTTGTAATCCCGGTATACAACGGGGGAGAAGCCTTTCGGCGCTGCTTAGATTCACTGAGACGATGGATTCATCCCCAGGACTTAGCGGCTGGCCGGGTAGAAATTATTGTGGTTGCTGATGGTGACTCTGATGGCAGCTGGCGACTCGCCGAAGAATTTGGCGCTCAGGTCATTCGTTTGGATCACGCTGGCGGGCCTGCTAGAGCGCGTAACATCGGTGCAAATGCTGCGAAAGGCAATATTTTGTTTTTTGTAGATGCTGATGTTGAAATTTTGCCTGATACGCTAAGCCAGGTTGTTGCTAGCTTCTATGAAGCCCCTGAGCTAGCGGCCCTGATTGGTTCCTACGATGATGCACCCGGCGCACCCAACTTTCTGTCGCAGTACAAAAACCTCTTTCATCACTACACCCATCAAACGGCTTGTTTGGACGCTTCGACCTTTTGGGGCGCATGTGGGGCCATCCGCCGATCCGTATTCGAGCGCGTCGGCGGCTTTGACGAAAGTTACCGCAAGCCCTGTATTGAAGATATCGAGCTGGGCTATCGCTTGAAGCAAGCGGGGCACACCATTCATTTGCGCAAAGATATTCAGGTGAAGCATTTGAAAAAATGGACGCCGTTTTCACTACTGCGTGCCGATGTTTTTTACCGCGCCCTGCCTTGGATGGCTTTATTACTACAGGTTCGTCAGGCGCACCCTGCACAGTATGAACGCTTCACAAGTGACTTAAATCTGAAGTGGAATAGCCGCATTAGTGTAATGCTGGTTTATGTTTTGTTGCTGTGTATCGCGATTTCTCCCTGGTTCGGTGTAGCTGGGATACTGGCAATGGCATTTGGGCTTGCCCTCCTGCTGATCAACCTGCCCGTGTATCGATTCTTTCGTCGCAAGCGGGGTTGGCTGTTTGCGCTCCGGACTGTCCCTTGGCACTGGCTGTACTTTTTTTACAGCGGAATGGCCTATGCGGTCACGCTCGTGCGTCATCAGCTACGTCACGCCTGAGTAAATCGCATAAGCCTCTCTGTAGGAGGATGCCATAGCTCTACCTATCAAAGACTCTTCTATCTTTAATCGGTCGCATACAGTCAGCACTTGGAAAAAAGCAGCGGTTCTTTTACGCAGCTCTCAAGTACACAGCTCTCAAGTACCTCAAGCACACAGCTCTCAAGTACACAGTTCTCAAGATCCTCAATAAACTTATGGTTTCTCGTACCGTTGTGATCGGCGCAGGCCCAGCTGGCTTAATAGCTGCTTATGAATTGGTTAAAAACGGTCAGCAGGCAACTGTGATAGAGCAGTCTGACAAGGTAGGGGGTATTTCGCGGACAGAAACCTATCAGGGCTATCGCTTCGATATTGGCGGACATCGTTTTTTTACTAAAGTCGGTGAAGTTCAAGAACTGTGGAAAGAAATTTTAGGCGATGACTTTATCCAAGTTCCTCGCCTGTCCAGAATTTACTATCGCAATCGCTTTTTTGACTATCCGCTCTCTATTACGAACACGCTTAAAAACTTGGGGCCAATTGACAGCGCTTTGATTGTGCTGAGCTATCTTAAAGCGCGAGCAAATGCGAAGCTAAACCCCGATATTGAAGCTGAAAATTTTGAAGAATGGGTAACAGAACGCTTTGGCTCGCGGTTATACCGCACCTTTTTTAAGTCCTACACCGAGAAGGTGTGGGGCATTCCTTGCGACAAAATACAGGCCGAGTGGGCCGCTCAGCGGATCAAGGGGCTGTCCCTTTCTAAGGCTGTAATCAATGCCATGTTTGGCAGCAATGATACTAAAACCCTCATCAAAGAATTTGACTATCCGGTATTGGGCCCAGGCATGATGTGGGAGAAATGCCAGTCGCTAATTGAAGAGACGGGCTCTGTGGTGGCGATGAATACGAGCGCGGTGCGAATAGAGCGTACAGGCAGCCATATTGACTGTGTGATTGCGAAAAAGGGTGATGAAGAGTTTGTTATAAAGGCTGATAATTATGTGTCTAGTATGCCGGTGAGTGCTTTGGTAAGGCAGCTAGATCCGCCTGCCCCGCAGGCTGTGCTGGCGGCGGCGAATGGGCTGAAGTATCGCGACTTTTTGATTGTGCCGATTGTGGTTAATATCAAGTCGTTGTTTCCCGACAACTGGATTTATATTCACAGTCCCGACTTTAGGGTTGGTCGCATTCAAAACTTTAAGAATTGGAGTGCGGCAATGGTGCCTGATGCCAACAAAACCTGTTTGGGGATGGAGTACTTTTGCAGTGAAGGCGATGATATTTGGGAGAGAGACGACAAAGCGCTGATTCGGCTGGCGACCGAGGAAATTGTTGGTTTGGGACTGGTGCCTGATGAGTCGATGGTTGAAGATGGTACGGTGATTCGGCAGAAGAAGGCTTATCCGGTGTATGACGGGGAGTATCGCCAGCATTTAGCGGTATTGCAGGAATTTGTAGAAGGTTTTGACAACTTGCAAACAGTAGGCCGCAACGGGATGCATCGCTATAATAACCAGGATCATTCCATGCTCACCGGGCTGCTGGCTGCCAAAAATATTTTGGGCGAACAGCATAACCTGTGGGACATTAACACGGAACGCTCTTACCATGAGGACTTTACGAAAGAGCAGTGGGCCAAGCTTAAAGAAGCTCAGTCGAGAGAAATGAGTGCAGTGACTTGAGTGTAGTGACTTAGGAGAACTCGTTAGGAGAACCTGTTAGGAGAACAACCCATGGCATCTATGCAGCCGGCTGCTACTGCGGCAATAGCTTCTTTAAATTCTGTTCAAGGCCCTATCAAAAGCCCGGTTAGCTTTTCTATTATTATTGAGACCGAGAATCTGGCAAGTGCCGATTTGCCGGGACTGTTTTGCAGTTTAGATGCTCTTGAGTCGCAAACGCTTTCGCCGCTGTCTGCCGCAGAAGTGCTGATGGTGGAGACGGGAGATGTTCCTCCTGAGCTGCTCGATACCATTAGGGCGCAGTACCCATGGGTGACTATTTGCCGGATTGATGCAGGTTTGGAGTACTATCAGGCCAAAATGCGTGGCATTGGGCTGACAACGGGCGAGGTGGTGGTGTTATGCGATTCGGACTGTGTGTATAACGCTGAGTGGCTAGAGTCGATGCTGCGACCTTTTAGTCCTGATTCGGCTGATAATTTGGCCAGCTATGATTCAGTCCGCGATCGCTCAAGCAGCCATGATTCAGCCGGTAATGACTCAGCCAGCGATCGCACCGTGATCGCCCCAAGGCCTCATGCCGTGCAAATGGTCGCGGGTGAAACCTCTTTGGCCATCACGGGGCCTTACGGCTTGGCGATGGCGCTCAGCTACATTTTTCCGCGCTATACCGGGTGCGATCGCCCCCAACCTACAGGCGGCTACTTTTGTAACAACGTGGCGTTTCGGCGATCGCTCCTTACCGAATTTCCCATTCCGGGCGAAATGCCCCTGTACCGAGGTAACTGCGTCATTCATGCCAAGCAGCTGCTAGCTAATCATCAGGTGATTTGGCAGCAGCCGCTTGCTCGGGCACTCCATGCGCCCCCCAATGGGTTGTCCCATTTTGTATCCCGCTTTTTCATGCTGGGCTACGATGCCCTATGCGTATCGCGCTTTGCCAACTTGCCGATTGCTGCCGATCCAAAAGCTGCTGTCAATGCCGAACAGGCCGCGCCGCTGCGACCGCTGCGAGACTTTGCGGTCGCTGGCATGATTTTGGTTGGCCAGGTTAAAACCCTGGCACAGCGGCTGGTGCAGATATTGCGTGAAGATATTCGCTACGCCCGATATCTGCCTTTGGCGCTGCCGATTAGCTTGGCGGCGCTGGCTCTGTATACCGTTGGGTTGGGAGTGGCCTATGTGCGTCCGGCCTACTGGCTGAACCATCGTGAGTCTTTGGAAGCGCTTTTAGAGCATTCATGAAGCACGCTGGTCGCAACTTTATGAGTGGCACCTTTTGGGTGTTTGTCGCAGAAGCCTTAATTTTTCCCACGGGGCTGATAACAGCGGGCATTTTAACCCGGCGGCTTGGGCCTGAGGGCTATGGCTTGCTGACGCTGGTGGCGGTGTTGGTGAGCTGGGTGGAGTGGACGATTACGTCTATTTTTTCGCGGACGGCGGTTAAGTTTGTCAGTGATGCCGATGACTGGCAGCCGGTGGCGACGGTGATTTTGCAGCTGCATTTGGGACTAGGGGCGATCGCGACAGCGTTTTTCTGGGTCTTTGCGTGGCCTATTGCCGATCTGTTAGATATTCCAACATTGGTGCCCTATCTGCGGCTGTTTGCGCTCGATATTCCCATCTTTTGCCTGGCCTATGCGCATCGGCAACTGCTGATAGGGCGGGGGTTATTTCAGGTGCGGGCAGTGGCGAGTGGAGGGCGTTGGATTGCGCGGCTAGCCATTATTGCGGCGCTAGTTGAATATGCTGGCTGGTCTATTAATGGGGCGATTATTGGCAGCTTGGGGGCCTCGGTCGTAGAGCTGATAATGGCCCGTTGGTTTGTGCGGCCACCGCTGCTGAGCCAGTCTAGCTTTCCACCGCAGCGGCTGTTTGGCTATGCGCTGCCGCTCTTTTTATTTGCGATGAGTTTGCGCCTGTTCGATAAGCTCGATTTATTCATGCTAAAAATATTGGGCGGCACAGTGGCGCAGGCAGGGGTGTATGGCGCGGCGCAAAACTTAGCTTTTGTGCCGGGGATTTTTGCCCTTTCCTTTTCGCCGCTGCTGCTCTCTACGCTCAACAGTTCGCTGCGCGCGGGAGATCTCTTGCAAGCTAAGCAAATGGGCGCAAATTCTGTGCGGACGGTAGTGGCGCTGATTCCCTTTGCTGCGCTAGCGGCGGCGGCTTCGGTGCCGATTGTGAGTGTGGTGTATGGTCAGGCGTTTGAAAGGGCCGGGCCAGTACTGGCTGTGCTGATTTTTGCGGCGATGGCGCTGATGATGGTCTCGGTGGTCACGGCGATTTTAACGGCGGCGGGTCGGCCTAAGTTGACGGCGATATTAGTGGCGCCCATGCTGCCCTTATCGGTGTTGGGCTATGTGCTGTTTGTGCCGTCCTTTGGGGCGATGGGCGCTTGCTGGGTGAACTTGGTGGCTTCGGTGTTTGGGGCGGCGGCGGCCATGGTAGCGCTATATAAAATTTGGGCGATCGCGCCCCCGTTGATGACCTTTGTTAGAGGGGCGATCGCCAGCATACTTATCTATGCTATCGGCGTTAAGTGGATCACACCCGATCCGTCTTTTCTCTGGAAGCTGTTGGCCCTATGCCTGGTGATTCCGGTTATTTTGCTGTGTTTGGGCGAGTTGAGCAAAGCGGAGAGAGCGTTCATCAGCGGCTGGCTTTTACAGCAAAAGTGGATCAGTGCTTTGAAAAAATGACGCAAACGGCGCAGAAAAAGCAATGAAAAAGCAATGAAAAACCTTCCTTTGGTGTCGGTGATTATCCCCGTTTACAACGATGCTGAGCGGTTGCAAACCTGCCTCGCCAAACTTGCCCTACAAACCTACAGCGCCTACGAAGTGATGGTGGTAGACAACGGCTCGCGCGACTTGCTGACCGTTCAAAATATAGTTGCCGCTTATCCGTTTGCCCAGCTCCTTACAGAATCGATTCCCGGATCTTACGCTGCGCGCAATTGCGGCATTGCGCAGGCGCAAGGCGATATATTGGCCTTTACCGATGCCGACTGTGTGCCGGATCTCGATTGGCTTGAGCAGGGCGTCGAGCAGATTAAAACCCACCCTGACTGCGGCTTGGTAGCGGGGGCCATTCACATGGTTATGCAGAATCCTGAGCACCCCGTTGAGCTATATGAAAGCCTAATGGGCCTTTCTCAGCAAACATTTGTCGGGCAGCATCACTATGGTGCCACTGCGAATATGTTTACCCGGCCTGCGGTGTTTGAGCGGGTAGGGCTATTTAACACTCAGCTGAAGAGTAGTGGCGATGTGGAGTGGGGACAGCGAGTATATGCCGCAGGCTACTCGCAAATTTATGCCGACAGCGTGCGGATAGCTCATCCGGCGCGTCGTTCATTTGCTCAGCTATCGCGGCAGGCCAGCCGCCATGCGGGCGGATTTTACGATTTGCGCTGTCAGCAAAACCCTTCTTGGATTGGTCGAAATATTGCCTACTTTAAGCTGCTGGGCTTTCACCTGCTGCCGCCTGTGATGTTTGCCTGGCGCATTGCTCATCACCCCCAGCTAAAAACGCCTGGGCAAATTGCCAAGGTGGTTATGACGCTAAGCTTTGTGCGACTAGTGACGGTTAAAGCACTGCTGCTGCTCAGATTTGGAGGCGTCTCTGAACGAGAATAGGTTATAGAGTCGTGCTTTATGGAAGCTAGCGCAATGCTGAATTCGCTATAGCGAGTTTTTGCTAAGTTTTGAGGATAACAGTTCAATTGGCCAGCTTCAGGCATGATGAGGGAGAGGCGTTATTGAGAGAGGGTTTGAGGTGGCCTTACGTTTATCCAGTGCTAATGATGGACAGACAGGCGGACAGGTCGGCAGTGCGAGGGTGATCGCAGCATCCGAGCGTGACCCAACTGCGGTTGATCCGCAATCAGGCGATCGCCGCAAAAGGCGCAGCAGCCGAAAAACGCGCCGTGCGCCTCAGTGGCTGGTTAGCTCAGCTGAAAACTTGCTGATTTTAACGTTTGTGCTGCTCATTTTACTGGGCGTGTTTCACCATGAGCTGTGGCGTGACGAAACGCAGTCTTGGCTGATTGCCAGAGATAGTACGTCACTTTTAGACCTGTTTCGGAACACGCATTATGAAGGTCACCCACTGCTGTGGCACTACTGCCTGTACGGGCTGAGCCGCATAAGTCGCAATCCACTGACGATGCAGTTTTTTAGCGCCCTGTTGGCGATTGGCTCGGTCGTATTTGTGGTGAAGTGCTCGCCGTTTTCGCTGTTGCAACGGGGGCTGATTGTCTTTGGGTATTTCACGCTGTACGAGTATGCGCTGTTGGCTCGCAGCTATGGTTTGGGTGTGTTTTTGATTTTTTTATTCTGCGTATTGTACGGTCAGCGCCGGCCAAGCTTTTGGGGCATGACCATTACGCTGATGCTGCTAGCCAACACCAGTGTGTTGGGGCTCATAATGAGTTTGTCGCTGGCGATCGCACTCTATTACCGAATCGCACTCTCTCCCGAGCAGCGCCAGCAGCAGCGGCACGCGCGGCGTTTGGATCAGCTGTTGGGCCAGCGCTCCATGCGCCCCATGCGTCGCCCGATGATAGCAGGCCATTTACTGGCCCTGTTCGTAAGCTGGGGGTTGTCTGCGTTGCAGATTGCGCGATCGCTCCTTAACCCCATGGGCTTAGCGGGTTTTGACGCAGAGGCTCGAATTGCTGCAAATTCAGACGCCGCTCAGAATATCGCCCAGGCCGCGAGCCAGTCCGATCAGTTCGACAACATTCACAAGCTGCTGCAAATTGTGCTTAAAGGCTACTTGCCGCTCCCGACTTTTAGCTTTCACTTTTGGAATGGTCATCTGCTGGCAGATCAGGCGCTAGAGCCCAACAGGAGCCTTTATATATTACTGTTGAGTGCTGTTTTAGTTGTATTTGTGCTGCTCATCGCAATTCGGCTACTGCAAAAAACGCCCTTATTTTTGACCATTTATCTGGCGGGCAGCGGCGGCATGATGGCATTTTTTGTGCTGGTTCATCGTGGCAGCACCCGACACTATGGCTACCTATTCATTTTGCTATTGGCCTGTTTATGGCTATCACAGGGATCACAGCGATATTTGAGTTCAACCCATTTAAAATCAACTCAGGCCAAATCGGCTGCTGTCTATTGGTTGTTGTTTACTGGCATTCTTTGGGTGCAGGCATTTGCCGGGTTTTATGCCTACAGCTCAGATGTTTTGTTTCCCTTTTCGGCTAGTTACCAAACCGCTCAGGTCATTAAAACCTATCAGCTAGCTGACGACCTACCTATTTTGGGTATCAATCAGCGGCCTGTGTCGCCTATCTCGGCCTATTTAGATCGACCCATTTACTATCCTGAGGCCCGGCAGCTAGGCAGTTTTTGGGATATTTCCTACCCAGAGCTAACCGAAGAAGAGGCCATCGTTGAAGCGGTGGAAGCCTTTGCGGAGGAAAACCCAAACTTTATTGCGATTCTCACCCAACAGCTATCTGCTCAGACGCTAGCTGCTGACTCTAACACTGACTCCAGCACTGACTCAGCTTCCCACTCAACTTTAAGTATCAGCTATTTGGCCCATATTGGCCCCAGCATCGTAGCGGACGAAGCGTTCTATCTCTATCAAGTGGAACAAAATTAAATAGAACAAAATCAAATAACCTACCGAGGTAGCGCTTAGCACTGCTGCGCCCAGCGTCATCAGTCCTACTTCACAGGTAACAGAAATTTGATTGCAGAAATTTCTGTTACCTGTGAAGTAATTTGATTGCAGTACAATCACTGTAATCGGGTCAGCATTTATTGCAAAAGTTTGTATGGCGTCAGTTCCTTTTTTCTCTATTGTCATTCCTACTTATAATCGTCCTACAAGGCTCAGCGCCTGCCTAGCGGCAATGAGCCAGCTCGACTATCCGCGCGATCGCTTTGAGGTGGTAGTGGTAGACGATGGTAGCCCAACGCCCATGGACGCGGTGGTGCAGCCCTTGCGATCGCAGCTCAACATTTCGCTTATCCGTCAGTCAAACGCTGGCCCGGCGGCTGCTCGCAATGTGGGTGCCCAAAAGGCAAGGGGTGAACTGCTAGCCTTTACCGACGATGACTGTATGCCGAGCCCCGACTGGTTACGAGGATTTGCAAATCAGCTGACGGCTATGCCGAACGCAATGATCGGCGGACGTAGCCTTAACGATTTGCCCAACAATCTTTACTCCACGGCTTCTCAGGCGCTAATCGACTACTTATATATTTACTACAGCGATCCGCAAAGAGACATGTTTTTTGCCAGCAATAATATTGCGATGTCTCGGCAGCATTTTATGCATATAGGCGGGTTCGATACTTCTTTCCCGCTTGCTGCTGCTGAGGATAGGGAGCTGTGCGATCGCTGGCAGCAGCACGGCCTCTTGATGCGATACGACCCAACAATTACCATTCGGCATGCCCACCATCTGTCGCTACAGTCTTTTTGGCGTCAGCACTTTGGCTATGGCCGAGGCGCTTTTTGCTTTCATCAGGTTCGCGCTAAGCGCAACCACCAACCAATCAAAATTGAACCCATGAAGTTTTATACCAACCTGCTGGCCTATCCGCTCGGTCGGGAAGATGTAAAGTCTCCTTTGTTTGTTTCTGTTCTGTTCTTTTTATCTCAGGTCGCGACGACGACTGGCTTCTTTTGGGAGCGCAGTATTCATCAAAAAGCTTAGTTTGGCTTGCTTGCGCTATTCTTCTTCGGCGGTTTCATCTTCCTCGGCAAATGCGATCGCCGGAATATCAAAAAGAGAGCCGATTGCATTTCTGGACTGTTCTACCTCGTGGCTGGAGAGCCGCCCGGTTTCGGCATTATTCACCACAAATGAGCTTTGTTGTCCTTTGCCTTTTTCGGTGGCGGTCACAGTCAAAATGCCGTTGAGATCAAAGTCAAAATGCACTTCTATCGGGAGTGCGCCCGCTGGTTTTGGCGGCAGTCCTTCTATCTTAAAGGAACCCAGCGGCACATTTTCGCGGGCAATGGCATTCTCTCCTTGATACACTTCAATTTCAACGATGTCTTGGCGGTCGTAGGAGGTTCTATACACTTGCGATCGCGAGGTCGGAATCACACTATTGCGCGGAATAATGGTGCTAAACATATCGGGCGTGAGGCCAAAGGCCGTCTCCATGACCGCCGCAATACCTAATGAGTGAGGGATCACATCTACCAAGATAGACTCGACCGCTTCCCCAGACAAAACGCCTGCCTGTAAAGCCGCACCTAGTCCTACACACAGGTCAGGATTAAAGCTGCTAACGGAGATCCCAGGCAGGTGATTTTCGACCATCTGTTGCACCAGCGGAATTCGCGTTGATCCGCCGACTAAAATTACCCGATCAATATCTTCAGTTTCCATCTGGGCATCGCTGAGCGCCCGATCAATCGCTTCAATCGTATCTTTAAGCAACGGTGTGATTAAGCTTTCAAAATCTGCTCGCGAAATTTCTGTTTCTAAATGGAGCGCCGTTTTACCTTGACTCGCTAAAAAGGGTTCACGCACGGTGGTAAAAGCGTTTGTACTTAGCGCGACTTTAGCTTTTTCAGCCGCCTGCAACAGTCTCGCTTGGGTCGCGGCATCGCTAGGGGTTTCAATGTCATGCGCCTGTCGAAACTTATCGGCCAAATGCCTTTGGAGCTGTCGGTCAAAATCGTCACCGCCGAGGCGATTGTTGCCGTGGCTAGCCAATACCTCAGTGACATCGCCGGTCATTTCTACAATAGAGACATCAAACGTGCCGCCCCCTAAATCGTAAACTAAAACGTTTTCTGTTATTTCTGAGCGATCGTCAAATACTAGCGCGGCAGCGGTGGGCTCGTTGAGAATTTGCAGCACTTCAAGCCCGGCAATTTCACCGGCTTCTTTGGTGGCCTGCCGTTGCGCATCGGTAAAGTAGGCCGGTACGGTAATCACAGCCTGGGTAATTTCTTCTTCAAGGGTTTCTTCAGCTCGCTGTTTGAGCGATCGCAACAAAATCGCTGAAATCTCCTGTGGGCTGTAGTCGCTATCTCCTAACGTGACGCGATAATCCGTGCCCATCTGTCGTTTAATCGACTTGACCGTTCGCTCTGGGGCCGCTGCATACTGCCGCTGCGCAGACCGGCCCACCAGCAATTTACCGGCCTCATTCATCCCTACATACGAAGGCAGCAGCAACTCGCCATCTTCATCGGGAATCACCCAGGGCTGGCCTTCATCTAAGGTTGCAATCAGCGAGTTTGTGGTGCCCAAATCAATACCCACAACTTTACTCATCGCTTATTCTCCTCTGCGTTTAAAGACGTTTGTGTAGATGTTTGCTTAGATTCTAGTACTGAACTGGCTGTGGTTGAACTGGCTGTGGTTGAACTGGCTGCAGTTGAACTGGCTGCCACAATCACCTGCGCTTCTCGCAGAATGCGATCTTTCCACTGGTAGCCTCGGACGACTTCTTGAACAACGGTATTGGGCGGAGCGATCGCATCCGCCTGCTGCCCCAGCGCATTCATGCTCTCCGGGTCAAACGGCTGTCCTTTTGCCAGCAAAGGCTCCACTTCATGCTGGCTCAGGATGTTTAGCATGGTCGCTCGAATCATTTCAATCCCTTCTTTGGCACTGGTTACGACCTCTGCCATGGGCTCCGAATCTGCCGCAGTCGCTGTCGTCATCGTCGTCGTCAACAACGCTCTCCAGCGCTGCCACCAAGACAGCGGTTTGGCGGGTGAAAACTGACTGGTTTCGGCCTGTTGCCAGTGCTCGGCAGCGCGATCTAAGGCATCAACTACGGTGAGCAAATCGCTCAGTAGTGCTTCTTGCTGTTTGCGGTGCTGGATTTTTTGGTTAGCTAATTCTCTGGGCGATCGCGTCATCTTTTTACAGACTTAAAATAAATTGAGATTCGGTAATGCAAGATTTAAGTGAGCCAGCTCAGCTAAAAAGTCAGCAAAATCAACTCTTCTAAGGTTACATTAGCGGCTGCCGTTGCTTGCTGCTTTAGTTCAGCCAATAGATCTTGGTCTAGCTCAGCTTCAATCGGTTTTAACTCAAAAAAATCATCTGCCTGTTGGTTGGGAGCTTTGCGCAAGGCTTCGTAGGCTGAGCGGATTGCTTTAAAGTCTTGAGGATGGCTGTGAGCTGGAAACGCTTTGAGCTGGCGATGGTAGGCGGCTTTTATTTCAGCTGGGGTTGCGCCAGCTGAAATCCCGAGACGCTCGTAGTGTTCTTTCATGGTGATTGACAGAGTTATTGAGGTCGCAATAGAAGTGTGCAGGTTTTCTTAGAATATGCGTTTTTGGGAGGATTTCTTACGGTTTGACTTTCGTTTGGAGCGCTTGCCGAATAGGGCCTCAAAGTCAGCACCAGCGTCAAAATCGCTGTCGTCGTCGTCGTCCATAAAGCCACCGCTCATTTCTGCCGCGAGCATCTGGGCAATCACTTCGGGGGGGACTTCGCCGCCGAAGGCTTCTTTTGCCAGCCGCTGAATCATGTCGAACATATCAATTGGGCTAGGATCATTGAGCACATCTATATCGTTGCCCACTACTTTGCGGGTGAGCACCTGGGCTTCCAACCAGTCTTCTTCACGGAAAGCTTGCAGGGCTTCGGCATCTTGCAGGCGGCGGGCAATCTCAAAGCCTTTGTCATACAGAGTATCGTACTGGCGAGAGTTCCGGGGATGCAGGGTGGCAGCGGCAAGCAACAGCAAAGGATTTTGCGGTTCCTTTTGGAGCATGTTTTCAATTAAGTCTGCAAGGGCACGGTTAGAACCAAACTGACGGATCTCTAACTGGGCACGGGCCAGGGTAAGTCCGGGCTGAGTCGCACGGTTTAAAAGTGGGGTAACGATAGGATCTATCTGTTTAGGAGAGGGCAAGGAGATCGCCTGAAGCACCAGATAGCCAATATCGGCACCGGGCACCTGCTGCGCTAACAGTTCAGCCATTTTCTTGAGGTAGTCTTTCTGTAGCGCTGCCATGCCTTTTTTATTGCGCTTGGCATGTTGTTGCACGGTTAGGTAAATGGCTTTAACAATCTCAACTTGTTCTTCGAGGGAATGAGCTGCCAATAGCGTTTCCCACAGCGGCAGTGCTTGCGTCAGGTCGAGTGTGATTTTTTGACTGCTGCTCGGCTCATCGGTTGCAGCGTCTAAAAAAATCTGCAAGGCTTGGAGGGGCGGTGTGGGCCTCAAGGCATTGCCAACAAACTGAGCCATGATGTTGTAATTCTGAAAGCTCAGGGCTTCTACCCAGTCGGGCAGCTCTACTTCGGTTTCAACGCCCACATCGCCAAAGCGTTTGCCAAACTTGAGCCGTATTTCTTTTACAGCCGCCGGATCGTCCTCTAAACCATTCAAAAGGGCGGTGTAAACTGACTCAGACTGAATACCGGCTTCTAGTGACTTTCTCAGTAGCGCGATCGCCCTCTCATTATCTTTGCCCAGCAATGTCAACCCACGACGACCCATCACCTCTGTATGATCGGGGGCTAGCTTTTCAGCCTTTTGCAGGCTTCGTTCGGCATCACGCCGCTGACCTGTATAGAGCTGACAGTCGGCTTGCCAGCAGTACAGCGTCGCCAATGTTGGGTTAAGTCGGGAGGCTGGCCAGTCTTGTGGTTTTTGTTTGGCCGTATTTTGTAGCCAGTTAATTAGCTGTTGGAGTAGCTGATTGGCCTCGCCATATTCCTCCGCTAAGTCCATCGCTTTGTATAAATTCAGCGCCAAGTTAGGGTCAAACTCAGCCCTATTATCAGTCCTATCAATGGCTTCGCTCCAAAACTCAACGCTACAGTAAAATTCATTTTGTTCACGAGCCTGCTGACCAGCCGCCAATAAAATCGGCCGAGACAGCGCTTTTAGTGAGGGATACTCGGTTGTGATTTCATCCGGTGCAGTGATCAATCGATGAGCCGCCTCATGAACATCGTCTGCCTGAATTAGGTTCACAATTTCGATCGCGTAGGCGGCGTTGCGCTTGGCTAGGTCTGTCAGCTTGCCAGGCGAGTAGTGGAGGGGCTTATGCTGGGTATTGGCAACCTGATGCAATGTTAATGCCTGGATGCTGAGATTCTCCTCCGGCGGGTGGAGCGAAAAGGGCCTATGGCCGAATTGGGGCCAGACCTTTACTATTTCCTTTGCCGCTTGCGGCCAACTACCGGCTTGCTGGTGCGCGTAGATTGCCCAAGTGGCCATCAGGTCACCGGGGCTGGCGGGTTTGCCCATTTTTGTGAAGTGAGAGAGGGCGTCTTTGGGTTTGTCATGGTGAAGGGCGATCGCGCCTTTTGCCCAATGCAGCTGTGGCGCATAAAACCGCTTGGCCTGTTTTTGTATCAAGGTTTCTACAATGTCAACCTTGCCATTAATAAACAAAAGCTTGAGATAGCAGCCCCCCATTTCTTTGGGCAGCTGTTGGCTATCGAACGCCGCTTGAAACAACTCAAGCGCCTTTACCGCTTGGTCTTGAGCCAGAAAGCACTTAGCCAACCAATAGTAGGCTTCATCGGCGAGCCCCAACTCAAGCACCTGCTGAAAGGTCGCCTCTGCCTGAGCATATTGACCTTGTTTAAACTCGTGCTTACCCTGTAACAGCCGAATATCAGCCTCTGTTGTGGTTAGCGTTTGGTTAGGTTCACGCTTGAGGCTTTGCTGGAGCTTGCGAATAGCGGCGGTATACTTATGCTGCTTGAGCAAGTCTTGAATTTGTTTTTCTAGCGTTGGGCCCGAGGCCATCATGCTAGATAGCTGTTGCCGAATCCCTTTGCGTTTAGCCAAACGATAGTCTCCCTTAGCGCATACTTATGATTCTATCTCTAGCCTTAGCGTAGTAGATTTTACTGAGAACTTCGACTGCCTGTTTACGACTTTTTAAAAGTAAGCCCTTCTAAAGTACCAACTTTTTAAGCACTTATTAAGCTCGAACGAGCAATCTACATACAGTTTGCGTAAAGCCCTTTCCCGCTGCCAGCTTTTGAAGCCGAAGGGGGAAAGGGTATCCTTTAAGTTTACAACTGTTTACAACAGAGCTTGAACAGGGGGATCTGTAGGCGGATCACAGGCTAGGCTTATTTCGTTTCCTTAGCTAAAAACTGCTCTAGTTCAGAGAGTTTTTCAGCATCTATCTTTGTTTGCATGGGGCAAAACTTCGGCCCGCACATAGAGCAGAACTCAGCGGTTTTATAAATATCTGCGGGCAGTGTTTCATCATGATATTCGCGAGCGCGGTCAGGATCAAGTGACAGCTCAAACTGCTTGTTCCAATCAAAGTTATAGCGCGCGCGCGAAAGCTCATCATCTCGGTCACGAGCGCCCGGACGATGGCGGGCAATATCGGCTGCGTGGGCCGCAATTTTGTAGGCGATTAGCCCATTTCGGACATCTTCAGCATCGGGTAGGCCCAAATGCTCCTTGGGTGTGACATAGCAAAGCATCGCCGTACCATGCCAGCCAGCCATCGCCGCGCCAATCGCAGAGGTAATGTGATCATATCCAGGTGCGATGTCAGTCACCAAAGGCCCCAGCACGTAAAAAGGCGCTTCCGAACATTCTTCCATCTGCTTTTTCACATTCATTTCAATTTGGTCCAGCGGGATATGACCGGGGCCTTCTACCATGACCTGCACATTGTGCGCCCATGCCCGCCGGGTCAGGTTGCCGAGTGTTTTTAGCTCTGCAAACTGCGCTTCATCGGAGGCATCGTGCTGACAACCCGGCCGCAGCGAGTCGCCCAGGCTAAACGAAACATCGTACCGCTTAAAAATTTCAATGATGTCGTCGTAGTGAGTAAAGAGGGGATTTTGCTTGTGGTGATGCAGCATCCACTGCGCCATAATGCCGCCCCCGCGCGAAACAATGCCAGTCAGCCGATTTTTGACTAGCGGCAGGTGCTCAATCAAAATGCCTGCATGAATGGTCATGTAGTCTACGCCTTGCTGGGCGTGTTTTTCAATGATGTGCAAAAAGTCTTGCGCGTCTAGGTTTTCAATGCTGCCATGCACGCTCTCTAGCGCCTGGTAAATGGGCACGGTGCCAATGGGGATGGGTGAGTTGTTAATCACTGCCGTGCGAATTTCATCTAGGTTGCCGCCGCCGGTAGACAGATCCATCAGCGTATCTGCACCGTACTTGACCGCAAGCCGCAGTTTGTCGATCTCTTCGTTGATATCAGAAGAGTTGGGTGACGCGCCAATATTGGCGTTGACCTTACATTTGCTGGCAATGCCAATTGCCATTGGCTCCAAGTTAGGGTGGTTGATATTGGCTGGAATAATCATTCTGCCGCGAGCCACTTCAGCTTGAATGAGGGTTGCTGGAAGATTCTCTCTTTTGGCTACATAGTCCATTTCTTCGGTGATGATGCCCTGCCGTGCGTAGTGCATCTGAGAGACGTTGGGCTGGCCTTTGCGCTTAGCAATCCAGGGCGTACGTAGGGCTGTAGCAACAGCTTTTGCTGGGTGATTGACCGTGTGATCGGCTGGGTGATTGACCGTGTGATTGGTGAGAGTTGCCGCTACCTTGTCTGTGTGAGCAGCGTTATTGTTGTGATTGTTCTGTTGAGAGATGGGCTGAGAAGATTGAGTTTTCATTTTGTAGATGTCCTAGTATTAAGTAGTTTGGCATCATTAAATCGTAGATACTGCATTGCCCCCCTGCCCCCAATTCTGGGGGGTTCTGAGTCCGGCTTCCCCCAAACTTGGGGGACCGAGGGGGCAATGTAGTGATTCTGTTTCATCTTTAATTTGATTACATTGGGTTACTTACGAGTACAGCATGTTATAAGCACAGCTCAAAAATCAGCTTGTTAAAACCTGAGCTAAAAGAGAATTGATAAGGAGAATTTAAAGAAAACTTGGGATTGCATGGGACAATTCAAGCGTCAACAGAGCTGCGTAAAGAAGCGCTCGGACTGATATCTTGCCGCTTGTATCTTGCCGCTTGTATCTTGCCACTTGTCATCCGCTTGTTAGAGCACTTAAAGCGGATCTGAAAGATTCTTTTAAGGACGCTCTGCCTGGCTGGGTAATACCGTTACTTCGTAGCGCTTTACCTGTTGGAGGTCGCGGTAGTTAAACGGTATAACGCTGCTGCTTTTGCTAATGGCGCTCCATCCTAATGTCACTAGCGTAGAGGTGACCAAAGCCGTTGCAAAGCTGTTGAGCAAATCGCCCCCGCCTGGAATATTAACCAATGGTGCGAAGTCTGGCGTGGGAAAGAAGATGGCTCCGGTCGCAAGGCCAATGACAGAACTCCAAAAAGCGCTGCTGGCCGTTTGGTAGCGGTTGTAAAGGCTAAAAACAATTGGGAAGATGAGGGCCGCGCAGAGTAGATCAGCGATAAAAAAGAGATACAGAACGCTGTAGCCTTGGGATGCGATCGCAATCGCCGGAATGCCAACAGCGACCGTTAGCCAGCGAGAAATTTGCAGCACCTTGTCGGGCTGATTGGTCAGCTTGAGCAGGTCAGCTGTAAACACAGAGCTTATCCCGTTGAGCATGGTATCTAAGCTACTCATTACCAGCGCCAGCGCCAACCCAATCACTGCCCATAGCAGCCAGCCCGGAATCGCTAGGCTTTGCAACAATTCAAAAAAGGCAGTTGGCCCACTGATGTCTCTGCCTACTGCCATCAGACCCAGGAGCCCGGCGATGGTAATCATGGGCAAAATCACCAGCGCTGAACCCAAAAAAGAGCGCCGAACGGTTTGGTCGTTTCGGCAGGCATAGACCCGTTGCCAATTACCCTGATTGAACAGTTCAGCCGATACGATCGCAATGACCAAAGTCGCGCCAAACCTAAGACCCCCAACATTGGCGAATGACAGCAGCTCAGGCATGTTGTTAGCAACCGGAGCAAACGCTGCGCTGAAGCCACCCATCAGGCCGACGGTGGCCCCAAAGCAAATAAGCAACAGCGGCACAATCAGTGCGAACTGAAGGGCATCGGTCAAAATGGTGGCCTTAAGCCCGCCGTAGGCCGTGTAGATGAACACAACGGTGATAACGGCGATAGAGGGGACATATAGCGGAACGGTAGGAACGATCAGCTGAATGGCTTGGGCGATCGCAGTGAGCTCAGCGGCCAAATACACAAACATGTACAGCAGCATGACCCCTACCGTTAGCCAATAAATAGGTACAGCAAAGGCACCCTGGCTAAAGCGATGGCGAACATACTCATTGAGCGAATGGCCCCAGGGCATAATTTGCCTCAGCCTTGGCCCCACAAAGACAAACAAAAACACTGCTGTTGCCGAGCCTAAGCAGTAGCCCAAAATAGCGGTAAGCCCACCAAACGTTGAGCCAGCCTCAGCTGGACTAAACAAAATCCAAGCGCCCAACGCCGACGCCGTAATGGTAGCAAGTGCCACACTGCCGCCAATTTGGTTGCGGCTCACCATATAATCTTCTAACCGCTCAGCATCGCGGTCAGAAACAGACCTTAAAGAACTCATGCTTTCCTCCGCTGGCATTATCCAGACTCAGGTTCGAGGGTGTGTTCTCAGCCTCACGTTTTTGGGTCTCTTGAGCTTTTTGCCTTAAAAAACCAAAAATCGTTAGGCACCCCTAGCGATGTACAGAAGGTAATACTACCACTCTCTTCCTATAAAAAAATCTCGGCAAAAAAATCTCGGCAAAAAAATCTCGGCAATTAATCTTTCGTAAACGGCCTCATGCTTGTGCTGTCTTTTCGAGGGCACGGTAATATTATTTTTAATGTTATTTAATGTTATTTTTTGATTTCAGAGCCTTTTATGCTGATTTGCCTCAATGATTCACGCGATCGCTGAGGGAACCTGCCTTGCCTTTCTCAATGGGTGATATGAAGATTCGGACAGAAATTACCCGACTGATTGCTGGTTCCCTCATGGTTGGAACAATGGGCGGGCTGTTTGCCGTAACCGGTAAGTTTTTAGCTTTTGGCCATAGAGTCAATACCCAAACCATACTGACGATTAGCAACCAATCTGATCCGGCTGATCAGGCGGCCTCACGCATGCCCCGCATCTACTCAGTGAGCGAAACGATAATTGCTATAGAAGTCCCGGCGCCTAAGGTCACCCTGGGTAGCCAGCGACACTATGTTGCTCAGCCCGACGATATTGTCACGGTAACGACCCGTGAGGCTGGCGAGTCCCAATCTACTGCCCAGACTACTGCCCAAGCCACTGTAGAACGAGACGGCAGGCTGATCGGAGAGCTGGTCGGCGCGAATAATCAAATCCTTTATACCTATGATCAAGTTGAGCCAGAGCGCTTGCATCTGGCCGCTGCTGACTCGCCCGCTAGCTACGTGATTTCTTCCGACGAAGACAGCCGCTATGCTAATCCAGTGCTGCCCATTTCTGTTTTTAGAAAAACAAAGCCAACCGCTTTTGCGGCGACAAGACCCGGCGAGCGCTATGTCTGGCCAGTTCAACACACCTTGTTTTTAACCCTGCCAACAGCGCTAACCGCAGGACAAACCTACCGCCTCAAGTTTCCAGACCTGGGCTTGCTGGAGACCCGCTTTACTTACGAGCCTACAGTTAGCCAAAGTGAGGCTGTACATGTTTCGCAGCTAGGCTTTCGCCCCGATGATCCGCTAAAGCTAGGCTACTTATCTACCTGGATGGGCAACGGTAACGGCTTAGATTACCCGGATGGTTTGGGTTTTCAGTTAATTGACGAGCAAACCAATGCACCGGCATACAGCGGTACAGCGCGCCTAATTCGGCCTCAAAATCAGATTGAAGATCCTCGGGGAAATGACTACACCCTAACCGAAGTTCACCGGTTAGATTTTAGCGACTTTGATCGGGTCGGTCGGTATCGCCTATGTGTAGATACCGTAGGCTGCTCATTTCCTTTTGAAATTTCGCCAGAGGTTTGGCAGCGCGCTTTTGTAACGGCCGCGCGAGGCTTTTATCACCAGCGTAGCGGCATTGAGATTGGTCGGCCCTATACGGAGTTTAGCCGTCCTAGGGCGTTTCATCCTGACGATGGGGTCAAGGTGTACCAATCTGAGGCGAGCTTGATCGAGGTTGGGATGGGGCTGGGCACCAAGCCAACATTTGCCGCTTTAACAGCCGCTAAAACCGACCAGGTTGTTGCCAATGCCTGGGGCGGCTACTTTGATGCAGGTGACTGGGATAGGCGCATTCAGCATTTGGCCATTCCCCGAGGCTTGCTAGAGCTAAATAATTTGTTCCCTGACTATTTCAAAGCAATTGATCTCAATATTCCAGAGTCGGGCAACTCGCTGCCCGACATTCTAGATGAGGCGCTGTGGTCTCTCGATTTTTTTCGTCGGCTGCAAACCAAAGAGGGCGGTATCCGTGGCGGGATTGAGACCGCAGGCTATCCGAAGTTTGGCGAGACTAGCTGGCAGTCGGTACTGCCGGTGATGGCTTACGCGCCTGATGTGTGGTCTAGCTATATGTATGCTGGGGTGGCAGCGCGGGCCGCCTACACGCTTGCTCGCTACGACTCTAAGCTGGCCAATATCTATCAACAGAGTGCGCTCAAGGCGATGGCCTATGCTGAAGCACACTATCCGGAATACCAGGCAGCGGGCCACACAGGCGAGTTGCAGCACCATGTTAAGGATCAGCGTAACCTGGCTGCGTTAGAACTGTATCGGCTGACGGGTGAGGCCCGATGGCACGATATGTTTTTGGCGACGACTGTGTTTCAAGATGCTCAGGCAGAGCCTTACATTTATGGCCAGCATGAGCAGCGGGATGCGGCTTTTTTATATGCTCGGCTCGGGAGCCTGGAGGACGGTTTAGAAGGCGATCGCGCGGTCAATCTGCGGGTTCAGGCGAATGCTCGTGTTTCGCTGTTGCGCTATGCCGACAGGCTAGTGACTTTGACTCAAACGACTGCTTTTGGCTGGAGTAAGGATCATCCAGAATCGCCTTTGGGTTGGGCGAATGGACTGGGCGCGCCTAAGAGCATGAACTTGTTGCAGGCGCATGTGTTGACGCAAGATCCTAAGTACTTGCTGGCGGCAGTGGGCAGTACTCAGTTTGCGGGCGGGGCAAATCCAGATAATTTGGTGTTTACGACGGGACTGGGCGATCGCAGCCCTCAACATCCGCTCATTATCGATCAGCGCTTTACGGGGCAGTCTCCTCCGCCAGGCATTACGGTTTACGGGCCTGCCGACCTTAGCTTTTACAGTGACTTTTGGACGATTAAAGAACTCACCAAAAGTATGTTTCCTAACCCACGCCAGTGGCCCGCTGTAGAAAGCTACTTTGATATATATCTGTATCCTTTAGGTGCAGAGTTCACCGTGGACTACATGATTCACCCTGCCTATACTTGGGGCTACTTAGCAGCCCGTTCAAAACAGTAAGTCATTAACGGTAAGTCATTAACGGTAAGTCATAACGCCAAGTCGTATTGTTCATTTGCGCATTTGCTCAAAGCAACAGAACAAAGAATTTCTGTTGCTTAGTTTTTTCTTTCTTTTTTGATCAGCTGATCTCTCCAAAAGATTATTTATCCGAAGGATTATTTATCCAAAGGAGGTGATTCTGGCATTAGCAGCAAAGACCAATCGGTCGGGCTGTACGTCTAGCTGGGTGACCTGAAGGGTGATATCGCCAATGTCGAAAGTACGAAAGTCTAGCAAGTCTTGGGTGCTAGCGATGAGCGATCGCGTCAATGCTGGCATATCGTTATCGGCCTGGTCATACTGCACGTCTGTTAAAGCAACGCCCTGTCCTTGTTCTACAAGCACAGGCTTGGCTGAAAAGGCAACGTGATGAGTTTCTACCTTTTCAATCAGCATGACATCGGCTGATACGGCGATGCGGCCTGCTTCTGGAATGGTGAAGGTGATGTTACTAGCATCTGTGGTGACGCGATCGCCTGAGCCGAGGTCAATCTTTTGACCGCGCATTTTTTGTTTAACATAGTCTGCATTAAAGGCTGTTTGCACATCGTCTGGCTTTAGCACAATTTTGGCCGATGCATCAGCGGGTGCATCTAGCTCAAAGGTGCCGGTGGCCATTTTGAGCATGCTGATATCAACTGCACTCGCCTCTAAAACCAAATCTTCAGTGCGTAAGTCATTTTGTATTACCAGCCCTTTACCCCTTACGAATAGGCTATCGATTTGTCCTTGAGTGAGTTTTACCGGGTCGGTATGAACTTCTATTTCTAGCGAGTCTACCTTATCCAACTGGGACTTAATAATTGCCTCAGCGGCTGAGCTGATTGTTTGCTCACCAATGTCCATGCCCATATTGTCATCCTATCTATACGCGTCTTAATGTTTATGCGCTGCCCATCAGCCTACGGATGTGATGGGCTCATTCCTTCTTTCAAAAGAGCGAAGCTAGGGGTTTATTTAGACAGATCATCAGGCGCCGATCATCAGGCGCCGATCATCAGGCGAAAATTCATGAAGTCATCGTTTAATGAAGTCCACCAACAATCGCTGCGTCAGCAGAAAAGCTAGCCCTCCGAACTCAGAGCCCCAGAACCATTTCAAAATGAACATTTCAAAATGAACATTTCAAAATGAACATTTCAAAATGAAGACGTTATGTGATATTTGAGTTTTTTGATGGCGTAAAAACTACTCACTCCGATCAATATAATGTTTCGTAACTGGCCTCTATCACTCATAATGTAAAGGTTTTATTTCTAATATTGTTTACCTGTCTGTTGCCATGCGTAGCCTTTATTGCGGTCACCTTCGAGCCGAGCACATTAACAAAACAGTGACGCTCTATGGCTGGGTGGATCGTAGACGCGATCATGGCGGGGTGGTGTTTTTAGATTTGCGCGATCGCACCGGCACCGTCCAAATTGTCAGCGATCCCGAACGGACGCCTGCGTCTTACCCGCTGGCTGAAGAAGTCCGCAATGAATATGTGGTCAAGGTTGTAGGCCGCGTGACCCCGCGCCCAGAAGACTCGCTAAACCCCAAGCTGCCCACGGGTGAGGTGGAAGTGTATGCCGATGAGCTTACTATTCTTAACGCGGTGCGCAAGCAAATGCCGTTTCAGGTATCTACCGCTGAAGAAGAGAACGTTCGTGAAGATTTGCGGCTGAAGTACCGGTATTTGGATTTAAGACGCGATCGCATGGCCCGCAATATTCGCCTGCGCCACGAGGTGATCAAATCCATCCGCCGCTTCTTGGAAGACACTGAAGACTTCCTAGAAATTGAAACCCCGATCCTCACCCGTTCCACACCAGAAGGTGCAAGAGACTTCATCCTCCCCTCACGGGTAAATGAGGGCGACTGGTTCGCGCTGCCTCAGTCTCCTCAGCTGTTTAAGCAAATTTTGATGGTAGCCGGGATGGATCGCTACTATCAGGTCGCTCGCTGTTTTCGGGACGAGGATTTGCGCGCCGACCGTCAGCCTGAGTTCACCCAGCTCGACATGGAAATGAGCTTTATGGACGAAGAAGAGATTCTCGCCTTGAACGAGCGGCTGTTGGCCTATGTTTTCAAAGCGGTTAAGGGCATTGATATTCCGACCCCCTTGCCTCGACTCACCTATGCTGAGGCCCTAGAGCGCTACGGCAGCGACAAACCTGATACTCGCTACGGGCTTGAGTTAGTCAATGTTTCAGATATTGTTCAAGACTCTGGCTTTAAAGTGTTCTCAGGAGCCGTTAAAAACGGCGGTCAGGTTAAGGTTTTGCCCATTCCTGGTGGTAATGACGCAATTTCTAACGTACGAATTAAGCCCGGTGGCGACCTGTTTAAAGTAGCTACTGACGCTGGCGCTAGAGGAGTTGCCTATGTTCGCGTCCGGGAAGATGGCGAAATTGACACCATTGGTGCAATCAAAGACAACCTCAGTGCCGACCAAAAGCAGGAACTACTGGCCCGCACTGGGGCTCAGCCTGGGCACTTACTGCTGTTTGGGGCAGGCGATGTTGCTACGGTAAATGCCACCTTAGACAAGCTACGGCAGGCCGTTGCTCAGGAGCTAAAGCTGATTGATGAGGGCAAAACAAATTTGCTGTGGGTGACTGAGTTTCCAATGTTTGAGTGGAACGCCGATGAAAACCGCTATGAAGCGCTTCACCATCCCTTCACGGCGCCTCATCCGGATGACGTCGCAGATCTTACAACCGCGCGTGCGGTTGCCTACGATATTGTGTACAACGGCTATGAAATTGGTGGCGGATCGCTGCGCATTTATCAGCCTGAGGTGCAGGCTAAGGTGTTTGAAACCATTGGCCTTTCTAAGGAAGAAGCCGATGATAAGTTTGGCTTTTTGCTAGAGGCGTTTGAATATGGGACGCCGCCGCATGGGGGCATTGCTTACGGGCTCGATCGGCTGGTCATGCTGCTAGCGGGTGAGCAGTCTATTCGCGATGCGATCGCATTTCCTAAAACGCAGCAGGCTCGCGACCTGCTCACCAACGCGCCTGCTAGCGTAGAGGATAGTCAGCTCAGAGACCTCCATGTGAAATCTACCTTTAAGCCTAAAGAAAAAGCGCCTGCCACGGAAGGATAGCCTAAGCATCTTTGCTTGCTTTGCGATCGCTTTAGCCACTGATGCTGACGCAAAAAAGATGCAAAAAGACCTCACGGATTCTTCGGTGAGGTCTTTTTGTTGTTGGATTTCTGGTCGCTGTTTCTGGTCGCTGTTTCTGGTCGCTGGTGGATTGATAGGCAAATGAGTTTTGTCAGCAATGCTTGGCAAATCTTGAAAAGTCTATCGCAGGTTAGACGATATATATTTCTATGTATTATGGAATACATGGCAAATGTCGTTTACAACACATTCGTTATGCTTCATACTCCCTCCCATTTGGCCTACTCCCATTTTGTGATCTGGCTTAATTTATTAGTAATCATTTCAACTGTAGTCATTAGCAGTCCCCAGGGTGCATTAGAGCAACAATTTGATGAGGGTGGATTTATCACCTATTTTTCAGTGATTCAGCTGTTTGTTATTGCTTACCTGGCTTACAGAGTGTTTAAGCAGCGTAGTAAGGACTACGCGGTAGAGTATGCCACAGCGTCTGAGACGGCGCGATCGCGCACGCGCAATATGCAGAGCATTCCGACAAAAACAAATATCAAGCCAAACATTAATCCTTGGAAATCCCAGATCGCAATCTGGGCAATCATTAGCTTTGGGTTTGCTTTTTTGGCATTAGACGATCTGTGGATGATTCATGAGCGGTTGGATATGGCCATTCATCGGGTTTTGCAGTGGGAAGAAACCGGTGTTAGCGATCGCCTTGACGATCTCATTGTTGGCCTATACGGCATCGTTGCTATTGCTTTGTTAGCGATCTACCGCCACGAGCTTAAAAGATACAAAGCGGTGCTGCCACAGGTCATTGCTGGATTTGCCATACTTTTTGTAATGGTCGGTATTGACGTGTTAGCAAACCGCGACGATATCTTTCTCATGCTGTTGTCTGCTGAGGCCACTGAAGGCATTATGAGCTGGATTTTTGTACTAGAAGAAGGCTGTAAGCTACTTTCTGAAGGCTTTTTTATGATTGCCATTTACTGCTGTTGGCAAATGGCAAAACGCGCTCATGTTGAGCGGCTGTATGCTTTGCAAACTTCTGATAGGGAAAGCGCTGCGACCGTTAGATAGGCTGTTGCTGATCATGCGTTAGGATTGTCGGTAGCTTTTTTGGATAAGCTGCGTATCATGCTTTCGTTGTATACAGCCTTTCTATCTACAGTTTTTTCATGCTAATCGTGCTTACGATTGCTATTGGCCTAACGCCAGCAGCGCTTTCTCTTTTTGTGTGCCTGTATTCTCGCCAACGGTTTCAGCAAAATCTTCACCTCGCGACTGACTACGCCGCACAGGAACGATTCCGGCAACGCTATGTGCGCCCGCGCGATCCAGATGAACACTATGTCGATGGAATTGGGCTCGTGATTGGGGATATTACCTGCCGGTTAAACGCCCGGTCGCCCTTTTTACGCTGTGCGACCAATCCCACTGGCCCTTGTGAAGACTGCCGCGAATATGATCCCAAAGAGTATGAATCTATTGATCATTAGATTAATCACTATTAGTCACTAGAATTGTAGTCACTAGAATTGTAGTCACTAGAATTGTAGTCACTAGAATTGTAAGCACTAAGATTGTAAGCACTAGGATTAAGGGGCTAGAACTGCCGTTTTTGCCTTTTTTTAAGAAAAACGCCGGTAAAGCCCCGTCGAGGCTAATCAGGAGCCAGCTTCTGAGGATTTGTCTAAAAACAGTTGAACCTTTTCTATCAAATCATCTACTTCACTTTCTAGCGTGAGATAGTGAACGCAGGCCCTGATGCAATGGGGCGATAGCAACGTCCGCACATATATTTTTTGGGTTTCTAAGTGCTCTACTAGCGCGTTATGCAAATCAGGGCTAGGCGTGCCGTTGCCATCTAGCAGCTGAAAAGACACCAAACCTGTGGGCGGTGGTGCTTGCCTCAGCAAACAGTCCACTTGAGCGATGGCTCGCAATCCTGCCCACAACCGCTGACTTAATGCGCAAATGCGGGCGTAGCGTTCAGCGCTCGTTCCCCACTGTGCCTGCACTGCGATCGCCTCAGACAGCGCACTCCACAGAGGATAGTCAGAAGTCGCCACCTCAAACCGCTGCCCGTCTGGCTTCCAGCCAGTCGGATTGGCCGCACCATCGGTTTCTATGCCACGCCAGCCAATGAAGGTGGGCGCGGTTTCTGCCAAAACTTCGGGGCGTACGTAGAGTGCGCCAATGCCCGCTGGACCGCACCACCACTTATGCCCGGTAAAAGCGTAATAATCTACCTGGGTTTCGGGTAATTGCCAGCCGGGTTGGTCTAGCGGCAGCGACCCGGCTGACTGCGCCGCATCAACGAGCACTCGGGTGTGCGGGGCGTTGCGATGGCACCGCTCAACAATGTCTGTCAGTGGTAACAGCTGTCCGGTGTTCCACAGGATATGGCTGATGATCACCAGTCGGGTATTGGGTCGCAGTCCCTTGGCAATAATTTCCACCGGCCCGTCATCGGCTTGGGTTGCATTGCGCGCCGCAGCTAGGGCGCAGGTCGTCACCTCTAATCCATATCGGCGGCTCAGCTCAGCGACTGCCGCAACGACGCCTGGATGCTCGCTCTCTCCCATCAAAATGTGATCGCCGCTTTGCCAAGGCAGTCCCCACAGTGGAATGTTGCAGCCAACGGTGACATTTTCGGTGAGGGTGATGGTTTCAGGCTGGGTGCCTAGCGCGTGGGCGATCGCTCCTCGAACTTGCTGGCCTTGCTGGCTAATCCACGCATAGGCAGCATGAGAAAACGGCCCCTCGGTTTGAATGGTGTGTTGAGCTTGACTGAGGGCTGCGATCGCCCTATCGGCCATAGGCCCCTGCCCGCCATAGTTAAAATATTGTTTGCCGCTGAGCACCGCAAACTGCTCCCGGTGCTGCATCACTTTTGCTAAGTCCATCGAGTCTAAATCCGTTGAGCCTAAATCCGTTGAGCCTAAATCCATCGAGTCTAAATCAAGCGGTTGGGAAACCAAAGACAAAATCCTCAAAACAATCACTAGAAACTACTATAGGTAACTGGCCCCTAACTGGCCTCTAACTGGCTCCTAACTGGCCTCTAACTGGCTCCTAACTGGCTCCTAACTGGCCTCTAACTGGCTCCTAACTGGCTCCTGAACTCAACCTATTCACTCCGCGTTAATCCAAACAAGATGAAAAAGAAACCGCTCATTCTTTCGAGTATTTTGTTAATCACTGGCCTGTTTAGCTGTAGCAGCCCAGCTTCTCAGTGCAAGCAGTTAGCGAGTGTAACCCAGTCGTACCAAACGCTGCGCGATGGTTTTAAAGCCGATATTGAAAGCGCGCAGGTCGCTGCATCAGGGGCTGAAAACTTGGCTGAGGTGCAGGATGCCGCTGCCCAGTACACAGCAGCGGTCGATACCGTTACCAGCCAGCTAGATGAGATGATCCAAGATCTGAGCGGGCTCAATATTTCTGACTCGCAGCTCGACGAATACCGTGAAAGCTACGTCATTAACCTCACCGACTCGCAAAACGCGCTTAGTAGAGCAGGCGAGGCGATGGTAAGCGTGCGAGATGCTGAATCAGAAGAAGCGCTGCGAAAGGTTTTTAACCAATACCAAACCGAGGGCAATCAGGCTTATGACGATATTTTGACGCTCGGTGCTAGCGAGGCGGCCCTGGTGGAGCAGGTTAATGAATACTGTGGTCAGGCAGTCGAGTAGAATTTACCGTGGGGCAGATCAACAGCAGATCAACAATTTTTGGAACAACTTTGGGGTGGGGTTATGACCTTTTTGCAGCTAATCGATCAGGGCGCTCATCAAACCTTACAGATCGATGGTCGCCAGGGTGGGCCACTCACCGGAGAAATGACCGTTCCAGGAGATAAGTCAATTTCTCATCGGTCGCTCATGCTCGGCGCGATCGCCCAAGGCACCACCCGCATCAAAGGCCTACTGCTGGGTGAAGATCCGCGCAGCACCGCAGCTTGCTTTAGCGCTATGGGCGCAAAAATATCCAACTTAGAAGACGAATGGATCACCGTCGAAGGCACTAGCGGGCAGCTGCAAGAACCGGACAATGTTTTAGATACTGGCAACTCAGGCACCACCTTTCGGCTCATGCTGGGGCTACTAGCCTCACAGCCCAATAAATTTTTTGCAGTTACAGGCGACGATTCTATCCGCGCTAGGCCGATGAAGCGCGTAATCGCCCCGCTGACGCAAATGGGCGCGGTGATCGCTGGCAAAGCTCACAACACCCTTGCCCCGCTCGGCGTGCAGGGCCAGCAGCTCAAGCCTTTTCACTATCACTCGCCGATAGCCTCAGCACAGGTGAAGTCTTGCCTATTGCTGGCGGGCCTCTCCGTAACTGGCGATACCACCATCACCGAGCCCAGCCTGTCACGCGATCATAGCGAGCGCATGCTCAAGGCATTTGGCGCAAAGCTATCGATTGATCCGACAACCCACAGCGTTACCCTTCACGGCCCTGCTCAGCTCACGGGGCAAACAGTCATTGTCCCCGGAGATATCAGCTCTGCTGCTTTTTGGCTGGTCGCTGCGGCGATTACTCCCGGATCTAATCTGCTGATTAAAAACGTAGGCGTAAACCCCACCCGAACCGGTGTGCTCGATGCGTTGGCAGAGATGAATGCAGATGTGACCCTAGAAAACGAACGAGAGGTCACCGGTGAGCCCGTGGCCGACCTACGGGTTCGACATAGCCAGCTGAAGGGCTGCACGATTGGCGGTGCCCTCATTCCTCGGCTAATTGATGAAGTGCCTATTTTGGCAGTGGCAGCGCTGTTTGCAGAAGGCACTACAACAATTACAGATGCTGCCGAGTTACGGGTAAAAGAGAGCGATCGCCTAGCTGTAATGGCCGCTGCGCTCACCCAACTCGGCGGCAGCATCACCGAGCAGCCAGAAGGAATGAGCATTGTTGGGATGGGCGCAGATGCCCGGCTCACCCCGACGGATCTCGATAGCTATACCGACCACCGCATTGCCATGAGTTTGGCCGTGGCTGCAACTTGCGCTCCAGGTATCTCTCACATTCACCGGGCCGAAGCGGCTGCTGTTTCTTATCCCCGTTTTTTTGACAGGCTAAGGACACTTTCAGCTAATTAATCAAATTGTCCATGAGTCTGCATTCGCATAGCCGGGAATTCTAAAATTGTTCAACAATCCCGGTTCCAAGCGGCTCGTAATTGTCATTCCTTTTTATACTTACTCATCACCTAACCGACTTCTGTTGCCTGCTAAAGCAGCCGAATAGACGAGAGGGCTCAACAACCGTTCATGCAAAAAATTTTAGTCATTGAAAGCCCAGGTGCTAGGCGTACTGACTTAGTCGGCTATCTAGAATCTGAGAAGTTTCTCGTCAATACCGCAGATGACGGCTCAACAGGGGTGAAGGCCGGTCGGCAGCATCGGCCTGATGTGGTTCTATGTAGTGCTGAGTTTTTTACGCCGGGGTTAACGGGGCTTCAGGTGCTTCAGATGATGCGCCAAGATCATGAACTACGGCTAACGCCGTTCATTTTGCTCACTGATGACACTGCGCGATCGCACATTCGCCAAGCGATGGAACTCGGCGCCGATGACTGCATTGTGCGGCCAGTCAGCCATCCCGAAATTGGTAATACCATTGCCGCCCGCATCCGGCGGCAAACCGCCACGAGCGAACTGTATCTCACCACGCTGCGTAACACTGCTGAGCAAATCAATCGGCTAGCCCACTACGACGCCCTTACCGATCTGCCAAACTATCGGCTGCTACATCAGCGGCTGAGCCAAGCCATTACCATTGCTCATAGTAGCCAGCAGACGCTTGCTTTTATGTCAGTCAGCCTAGATCGCCTGCGGCTGGTCAATACCGTCATGGGCTACCCAGCCGGAGATGAACTGCTCAAAGCGTCTGCCCGTCGGATGCAGGCTTGCCTGCCGCCCGAGGCCACCTTAGCCCGCCTGACTGCCAACCAGTTTGCCGTTGTGCTACCCAACTTGCCCCGCCCTCAGCAAGCACGCGAAACCGCCGAAAACCTGATGGATGCTCTGAGTCGTCCGTTTTCACTACCCGGCCAAGAGATTTTTGTAACCACCAGTATTGGCGTGGCCTTTTTGCTGCATCAAAGCGAAGATATCTACACGCTGCTACGACAGGCCGATGCGGCGCTAGAATCTGCCAAAAAGCAAAAGAGTAACTACTGTCAGTTCTATCGGTCTGATATGCCAGTCGCTTTTAGCGACCAAATTTCGATGGAGACTTGGCTGCGCTACGCGCTAGAGCGCAGTGAGTTTGAGGTGTACTATCAGCCCCAGCTCAATTTAAGTAACAATCGAATCGAGGGCTGTGAGGCCCTGATTCGCTGGCGTCATCCTGAGCATGGCTACATCTCCCCAGCCAAGTTTGTGCCCCTCGCAGAAGAAACCGGGCTGATTATTGACATTGGTCAGTGGGTGCTCGAAACCGCTTGCAGTCAGGCCAAGCGCTGGCAGCAGATGAATTTAGGTATGAAGTACATATCGATTAATCTATCGAGCGTGCAGTTTAATAAGCCCAACCTAATCGATTCCATTAAAAATACGCTGGCCACGACTGGGCTGGCCCCTTATGAGCTGGAACTAGAGGTGACTGAAACTGCCTTGATGCAGGATGCCGAATCTGCGATCGCCATCCTTACAGAGCTAAAAACGTTGGGTATTCGCACCGCTATTGACGACTTTGGGACTGGTTACTCATCGCTGAGCTACCTCAAAGAGCTACCGGTTGACACGCTAAAAATTGACAATTGCTTTGTGCGGGGAGCTAACCACGATCCCAAAAATCAGGCCATTTTGCAGTCCACCATTGAGCTGGCCCATCGGCTAGGCCTCAAAGTTGTCGCTGAAGGCGTCGAAAACCTCGAAGAGCAAGTGTTGCTCACCCATTACAACTGCGACTATCTGCAAGGGTTTTGGGTCGGTCGTCCAATGACCGCCAGTGATGTTGAGAAAAAATGTGCGATCGCCCCAGTTGCTCCAGTTATTGAGCATTCTGCTGAATCTTTTGTTGACCCTAATACCGCACCGTTGGCCAAATCTCCTGCTCAGCCCTCTGCTGAACCTATCGTGGGTTTAGTTCAGGGTTATAGCTCCAGATTTTAGTGCCAGATTTTAGTGCCAGATTTTAGTGCCAGATTTTGGTTCTAGATTTTAGCTTCAGGTTATAGATCAAGCCAGGACAGTTTTACCGACGAAGTAGTCGTTTAACTGAGCTGCATGGTCATGCGCTAGCGTCCCAGTCGGCAAGGCTTCCTGTTCGAATGCCTGCACCTCAATCACTTCCGCCTTATCAAAAATCTTAAAACTGCCTTCCACCTGAGCTTCTAGCGCAACACATATCGAATGAAATCGAGGGTCTCGGTTCCGAGCCGAATATACGCCTACTAATCGGCCTACAGCGGTCAGCATGAGGCCCGTTTCTTCCATGAGTTCGCGGGTCGCTGCGGTTGTGATGTCTTCGTCCCAATCAACAATGCCGCCCGGTAGTGCCCACAGACCATCATCCCGACGGCGAATCAAGACAATCCGACCGTCTGGCAACAGCGGAATAATGCTAGTCCCCACAATAGGACGGCGCAGCAAAAGTCCTAGCAGCGTACGGACAGGTCGAAGCTTTTGTAATGGGTTAAAGATCTTCGCCATGAGAAAACGCCTAAACAGACAGGAGAGAGCTTTGCTGATGTGTGGTCTGGTGCGTTGCCGATTGGAGATGCCTCTGTCGTAAGTGCTTATCCAGCGGCAGGATCTACGCCAATGCAATGAGCTCGTCAATATCTGCAATGACCTCTGCAACATGGGGCTCGGGCTTTACCTTACGATAAACCTTTTCGAGGGTGCCATCAGGCCCAATGATAAAGGAGCTACGGGTGATGCCCATATATTCTTTCCCGTACATTTTTTTGAGACCGTAGCAGCCATAGCGAGTCCCAACTTCGCCATCTTCATCTACTAGCAGCGGAAACGTTAGGCTGTGCTTAGCGGCAAACTTGGCGTGCGATTTAGCGCTGTCTGTGCTCACGCCTAACACCACGACACCTTTGCTTTGGAGTTCGTCGTAAGCATCGCGGAAGCCACAGGCTTCTTTGGTGCAGCCCGGCGTGCTGTCGCGAGGGTAAAAGAACATGACAATGCGCTGACCTTTTAGCTCGGCTAGGCTAACTGTGTTGCCATCAGCGTCGAGCATGGAAAAATCTGGAGCAGGATCGCCAGCGTTAAGAGCCATAGCGTTAAGAGCCATAGAAAGAGGCGAATGGATGAAGTGCTAGGAAATTGTATACTGCTATGCCGTTTAAAGGGCAAGAAAGACGGTGCATCCCCTGTCGGCATAACATCTCAAGAAAATGGATTCAAGAAAACGGATATTCGGGCAGGGGTCGTCACTTGGGTCTCCGTATTTGTACTAATACTTGCATCAGTATTTGCATCAGTAACTTTCAGATTTCGATCATTTTCGATCATTATTGAGATGATCGCGCCTATCGCTTGTCCAGCTACCATATTTTCCCGCTACTATTTTAGGAGTGGTTCTTCGGCCACGTGCTTGTAAGCGGCGACTTTATACAGACTATGAGCATCTTTTTTAACTTGGCCCACTTATTAACCCAACAATCCATCCAACGAGGGTTTAACCCAAAAACGTCAGTTAAAGCTGCGTTGGCGACAACGTTGGCCATGCTATCAGCGGGCATAGTGGGCTGTCAGCCAGAAACGAGCATCCTGCCTAAAAATACGTCTACAAATACGGACAATCGGTCTGAGGATGTAGCCCTTATGGAGCAAGTGACGGGGCAGGTAGACAAAACTAAAACCACCAAGGGAGATGCGACTGCCAAAGCGGTCTCTCAGGAAGAAAGTGCTGCGCTCCCAAGTATGAGCCGATATACCTTAGAACGTTCGAGCAATCAGTCGTCGAACTCGTCTTTAGAAACGTCAGTAGCGGCGGCTTCAAATTTGGACAAGGGGCTTGAACCGGGAGAATATTGCTTTTATAAGACGGGTAATGAAAACTGGCTGAGCATTCGCTTGCATGTAGATGACAATCAGCAGCTGAAGGGTGAAAGTGCGGGCAGCGTGAATCATCCTCAGCAGGGTGAGCTGGTTTATCAGCAGGTTTTTGCTGGAGAATTGATGGGCGATCGCGCGATGGTCAATGTCACCACATATATCGCAGATACCTCGCAAAGCCGCAAAGAATCCTGGATAGTCAATCCGAATGAGCTTGATATGGGCCGCGTTGCGATTGAAGAAGCGACTTGTTCGGATCTGCCACCTAGCCTTTAGCGTTTTATCAAACGTTTTTATTGGGCGTTTAAGCTTTATTGCTGCAAGTCCTGCGAGCCTTGCGAGTCTCTAGTGCGACCTTGGGTTCTGACTTTTGGCTGTGACTTTTGGCTGTGACCTTTGGCTGTGACTTTTGGCTGTGACTTTTGGCTGTGACTTTTGGCTGTGACCTTTCGCTGTGACTTTTGGTTGACTGGGGGCTACTGCCGAGTACCTAAGATGCAGTCTAATGAATTGATAATGATTATCATTTCATGGTATTTTTGTTAAACTTTCTTTGAAATCAATCAGAGAAAGTGATTCAGAGCAATTAATCGGCCATCAATTATTTGTGATGAGCTGATTGCATGAGCTGATTGCATGAGCTGATTGCATGAGCTCAGTACTCGCTCTGTAACAGGAAGGCAATTAGGAAGGCAAGCAATGGTTATTCGGGTAAAATCGACCTTGAGGTGGGCTGCTGCCGTGGGTATGACAACGCTGTTGTCTAGCTGTACGGCAACGACTGAATCCACAATATCGACTGAAGCCGCCATATCGACGCAGGACGATAAATTGCAGGTGGTGACTACATTTTTGCCGATGACGGCCTTTACTGAGGCGGTGGTGGGCGTTGGTGAGGTTCCGGCTGATGAGCTGCGCGCTGAGGTGATCCAACTCCTCCCGGCCAGTGTGGACCCTCATGATTATCAGGCTAAGCCCCAAGATGTTCAGCGTTTAGCCCAGGCTGATGTGCTTATCAAAAACGGCCTATCGTTTGAGCTGTTTTTGTCAGATTTGATTGCTAATGTGAGTGGCGATGATTTGATTGTGGTGGATGCCAGTGAAGGCATTGACCCAATTTTAGTAGCAGATTATGCCGATGATAAAGCTCACGAGGATGAAGGTCACCAGCATGACGATCATGGTCATGGCGATCATGGTCATGGCGATCATGGTCATGGCGATCACGACCATGACCATGAATCAGGCGATCATGACTCGCATGATCATGGCCCTGAAGATCCGCATGTTTGGTTAGATCCTAAGAAAGCTATTCAGCAGGTCGAAAATATTCGAGATGCGCTAGTTGCTGCCGACCCTGAAGGTAAGTCTGTTTATGAGGCCAATGCTGCTGACTACATTGAGCAGCTTCAGGCGCTAGATCGTAAGATGACAGAAATGCTAGCGCCTTACGAGGGCAAAACCTTTGTTACGCATCACGATTTTGCCGATTATTTCGCTCGTAGCTACGGCCTGAATGTTGAGTATTTAGTAGATGCGCCAGAGCAAAGTGCTGCGCCAGGTGATGTGCTGAATGTGATTGAGGTAGTCAAAGCGTCTAATCTTAAAACGTTGTTGAGTGAACCAGGCGGGCAAGAAGGCTCGTTTGAGGCGATCGCGCAAGAGGCGGGTGTGTCTGTCAGTGTGTTTGACCCCCTAGAAACCAGTGGGGAAACCAACGGTATGGAAGTCTCAGCCTCCGACTACTACCTCACTGTAATGAACCAAAATTTAGAGAATTTAATGGCGGCCTTTAGCCAAGTAACTCCTTAGCATTCGTTGCTTTACCCTTTAGCCTTACCCTTTAGCCTTTCCCTTTTAGACTTGTTTTTACTCGTAATTTCAACAAATCCTCCAGCGAAGCAACGCGCATGACATTAGTCCCACTACCTAATTTGCCCTCTCCTGCTTGCTCAACTGTTTTGGAGGTTAATCAGCTGACAGTGCGCAGGGGACAGCAAGCGACGTTGCAAGATATCTCCTTTAACCTGGAGGCCGGAACAGATGTGGCAATTATCGGCCCCAATGGCGCGGGCAAAAGTACGCTGGTGCAGTCTATTTTAGGAATTTTGCCGCGTGAGGCGGGCTCGGTGAGGCTGCTGGGCCAATCGGTAAGTGCCAATCGGCCAATTCCGGCAGCAGTGCGCCATCAGGTGGCGTATCTGCCGCAAAACTTTTTGGTGGATCGACGAATTCCGCTGACGGTTGGAGAGTTGGTTGCGCTGGGCTGGGATAAGCTTGGGCTACAGCTGCCCTGGGCGCAGCGGGCGGTGCGGCGAGCTGCGGTGAAAAGTGCCTTAGAGCGGGTGTCAGCCGGGCACTTAGCGCGTAAGTTTTTGAGTGAGCTGTCGGGTGGGGAAACTAAGCGGGCACTGCTGGCCTATTGTTTGGTGCGATCGCGCCAACTCCTGATTTTAGATGAAGCGCCTGCCGGGCTAGATGTGCGCGGCGAAGCAGACTTTTACCAGCTACTGTACGAGCTGAAAGCCGAGCAGGGCTGGACAATTTTGCAGATTTCTCACGATTTAGATATGGTGAGAAAACACTGCGATCGCGTCATTTGCCTCAATCGCCGGCTGCTGTGTCAGGGCGTACCTGAAATGGCCTTAGCACCCGAAAGTCTATCGGCTACGTACGGCCCAGAATTTGTCCGCTATCGTCATCACAATCATGCTTGCTAATGTCTCTTTTGCTAGCGATTGATTGGCCTTCTATCCCTACCATCAGCAGCATTATGAGATCATCGGCAGCATTATGAGCGATATTGTGTTGCTGTTTTCTCAGCCATTTATGCAACGTGCCTTGCTAGGTGGCATCTTAACCGGCATTACGGGCGGATTGCTCGGCAGCTTTACCGTCGTGCGCCACCTTTCTTTTTTTAGCGATGCACTCGGTCATTCCACACTGTTAGGGCTCAGCGTAGGAATTGTTTGTGGCATCAGCAGTCCGTCTTTAATGGTGCTGCCGTTTGCCCTGCTATTTGCCCTGCTGGTTACCTACCTCATTGAAAAAACTGACCTCTGGACAGACGCGCTGCTCAACTTAATTTATTCGTCATCTTTAGCGATCGCAGTGCTGATACTCAGCCTGTCTGGGGAATCGCAAGGAAATTTGCACAGCCTGCTATTTGGCGATATTTTGGCCCTGAAAACAGCTGATTTGGTGACCAGTGGACTGCTGTTATTGGTCTGCAGTCTGTTTGTTGGGCTGACCTTTAGGACTCAAATGCTGCTGACGCTAGATGAACCTTTGGCGATCGCCCGAGGCGTGAATCTGTGGCTGCATCGAAATGCCTTCATGGTGCTGCTTTCGCTAGTAGTGGCCACGTCTATTAAAGCCATCGGCGCGCTGCTAGTCGGGGCGTTTGTCGTGATTCCGGCCTGTGCAGCCCGAGCAATTAGCCGCGACTTTACGGGTTATGTGCTGTGGTCAGCAGGACTGGGGGCATTGAGCGCGGCAGCAGGAATGCTGCTTTCAGGTGCATTCAACCTGCCATCGGGCTCAAGCATTGTGTTGGCGCAGCTCGTCCTTTTTTTGATGGCTACCTTCATTCCTAAGATCTCGTCCTTTGCTGTTTCCTTCAATCAATCTAAGCCAAAGCTTTAGGTCAAATCGCTAGGTCGAAAAGGCTAGGTCGAAAAGGCTAGGTCGAAAAGGCTAGGTCGAAAAGGCTAGATCGAAATGCTAAGTCGAAAAGGCTAAGTCAAAACGACATTAACCAAAGGTTCGAACGTTTCAACTAAGTCAGGCCGAGTCACTAGGGTCGGGAAAGGAAAGGTGCTGTAGTCCTTCCCTGCTATGAGCGGAAAAGACTTCTGATGATCTAGCGCTGTCCAAGTCGCGCCTGCTGCCTGGGTAATGGGCCACACCGCTGCGATATCCCAAATTTTTGGGGTGGCTTCGACGGCGCCTAGGCTCACGCCCGAGGCCACTGTGAGCAAATTGTAGGTTGCCACACCCAGCATCCGAATTTTGCAGGGGAAGGGCTTCTGTAGCACCTTAACGCTGCGGGCACATAGGCTAAAAAAGTGGGAGCCTGTCGGCGCATCGGGTGTCGGTGCGATCGCTCTTTCATTTACAAACGCACCCGCTGGCATCTCTAGTCCCGACTCGCCTGGCCAAAATCCGTAAAAGTGCTCATCAATCGAAGGAATATAAACATGCCCAAACACGGGCGTGCCCTGGTACAGCAACCCCAACGAAATGCCCCAAAGCGGCACGCCTCTGGTAAAGTTCGTAGTCCCATCAATCGGATCAATCACCCAGCACCAATCTGTTCCCGGAAAGACATGTTCGGCTTCTTCGCTTAAAATGCCGTGCTCAGGAAAGGCCGCTTCAATTTGTTGAGTAAGCTCCGCGTCGGCCCATTTGTCATATTGAGTGACTAGGCTGCCATCGGCTTTTTGCTCAGCAGTGGCATTGCCAAAGGCTTTGAGCAGCGTTGCGCCCACTTCAGTCGTAGTGGACTGGGCAAAGGCCGTAACCCTATCCCAAAAATCAGGTGTTGTCATGAGTTACGCAGTCTTTTTGTACGGAGCAATGAATTTGTTCCCCAGGCTTTTTTCTGGTCTTTACATTCTGCGACATCTGCGTGCTTTCTTGGCGCATCTTTGGCCTGAGGTCTACAATTCGAGCAACTTTTGTAGAAGTCTGTGCCAGTTCGTAGAAGTCTGTGCCAGTTGGAAGCCTGTGCCATACAACTGGCTAATCCAGGTCGCTTTCTAGGGCCGCCGTCATCGCTCGCTTGGCATCCATTTGAAATTCTTGAATATCTACTCGGCTCACCAGCACAATGGCGACTAGCATACCAACGGCCTGGGTGATAAATACCAGCGCATAGGCGGGCAAAAGCTGTTCTACAGTAGGCTCAATCGCAGCAGCGGCTCCGGTCAGGTTTTTACCCAAAGACAGCAGCGCGCCGCCTAGCACCGATGCGCTGCCACGAGCGATCGCCTGCGCCAATCCCCAAGCACCAATAAACGTGCCTGCTGTTTCCGCCGCTGTCAAATCAATCATCAAAATAATAGACCCCGTCGTCAGCAGCCCTGCCGCAAGCCCAAACAGGCCCACCGCGCCTCGAAAGATCCAGGGATTGGCTGTTATACCTGCCGCCGCAAGTCCGACTAGGCAAATGGCCGCTGCTAAGCAGCCTGCTTTTACCGTGCGCTTTTTACCGACTAGCGGTACTAATACAAAGCTGGTGAAGATAATGCCGATTAGCGTACCACCTCCAAAAAAGCCATTCAGTGCGGTGGTTTGCTGAATGCTCATGTCAAAAATTTGGCCGCCGTAGGGTTCTAACACCGTGTCTTGAGTGAACAGGCTAAGGCTAAGCACCAGCAAAAAGCAAAAGAACAAGCCGGTCTGACGGCTGGCCGTGAGCACTTTGATCGCTTGCTGGAGCGTAACACTGTCTTCTCGGCTGCTGGCAGTTGAGCGTTGAGTTAAGCGAGAATAGCGTTTTTCGATGCCAATTGTGCTGACGAATGCCAGCGCACAAACGATGGCGGGTGCAATTATAAAGAGGCGATTGATGGGGCCGCGCAGTTCTGCCACTGAGGAGGCGTTTTCGAGCGGGCCAAGGACGGCAGCGATGATGCCCACGCCTGCCACAATGCCCAGCATGAGCATTGACCAGCCAATGCCGACGATTTTAGACTTGGTTTTTTCGTCAGAGACATCTACAAGTAGGGCGGTGAAGGGCGTGGATGTCGCTGATAGGGCCAATCCATAGAAGGCGAATACAGTCGCAAGTAGACCCACCCAAGGATAAGCGCTAGGCCCCCAACCTAAGGTTTCAATATTTTCGCCAAGCGCCCACATCACCTGTACCGCGATAAAGGCGCTAGCCCACATACTGACAATGCCAAGCCAGATATAGCCGCTCCGGTGATGGCCCAGTAGGGGCTTAGCGTCAGACATTTGGCCAAACCAGATGCGGGTAGGCGACATGAACTGATGAACCGCGATCGCACTGGCTGCTACGAGGGCAGGCACCCGCAATTCATCAATCATCACCCGGTTGAGCACCCCCAGGGTTAGCAGCGACATAATGCCCAACCCCATGTTAAACACGCCCAACCGAAGCATGGTCACAAGGCCAATTTTAGGTATTTCAGGTACCCCTGTGGCGGGGGTGACGGAGGGAATATTGTGGCTCGCCATAGATTCTCTCAGAGGTTCTCTCAAATATTCTCTCAAACTCGTGCTCTACAAGCATATGAGATTCTATAGTTCTGTATTGCTGTATTGATGGGTATCCACTCTGCTGTGCGACGCAAAAAAGCGGGCGATGCATTGCATCGCCCGCTGATGTACCTAAATTTCGTTGTCTCAAAATCTCTTGTCTACAGAGGTCTTAACAGAGGTCTTAAGGCTTTGAGGGGGCAGTGGATCATGAGTCTCCTAACCAATGACCCACTGCCGGGGAGTTTCTCTGCTACTACTGAGCTTCAGTAGCGTCGGCATTGTCATTGGCCGCTTCAGTGATAGCGGACTTTTCAGCAGCGCCTGTAACGCTAACCTTAACCACTTTATTGCGCTCATCTTCGGCTTTGGGCAGCATTAGCACTAAGATGCCTGCTTCGTAGTCAGCAGTGACCGCTTTAGGATCAATGGCTACAGGGAGTGACACTACACGGCGGAATGCTCCGTAGCGGAACTCATTGCGACGCAGCTTAGCGCCTTCGCTGAGTTCAGGCGCAGTGCGATCGCCCGAAATAGCCACTACTTCACGACCTGCCTGAATATCAATAGCATCCGCATCTACGCCAGGTAGCTGTACATGAAGCATTAAAGCCTCCTCGCTTTCTACCAAAGTCACAGCGGGCGTCCAAGTAGTAGGTGCAGTTTCAACCCCTGCAAAATCATCAAATAGTTGATCAAGCTGTTGCTTAACAGTATTGAACTCTTGCAAAGGCTGCCAATAACGGTGAACAATCATAAATTTATCTCCGAATGTCGATGTCACTATGATGCCAATTGCAGATGCAATCCATTCAGTGTGACAACCCTCACCTACCGGTAGAGGATGCCGACATTCGGTTGAGGTAGGGTTTTCACATTACTCCGCCCACTTCTGCCGCCGTTATCTCTTATCCCTTCTCCTCCTTTGGCCGTCTCTTCTATGTCTTCTACAGCTCTCATTACTGGCGCGTCCAGCGGTATTGGTCTCGAACTCGCAAAAGTCTTTGCGCATCATCAGCACAACCTTATTTTGGTCGCACGCAGCGAGGACAAGCTTCAGGCACTCAGTCAAGAACTTTCGCAAACGCACGGCGTTAAAGTGACCGTTTTAAGCCATGACCTGACGAATAAATCAGCTCGACAGACTCTGTTTGATCAAGTTCAGCAGCAAGGCCTAACGGTGGATGTGCTGGTTAATAATGCAGGTTATGGCGATTACAACGAGTTTGCTAATAGCGACTGGGACAAGCTAGAAGGGATGATTTTGCTGAATGTATTAGCAACGACCCATCTCACCCGACTGTTTTTGCCGCCAATGCTGAACCGAAAAGCCGGAAAAATTCTCAATGTGTCTTCTACCGCTGCTTTTCAGCCGGGGCCAATGATGGCAGTTTATTTTGCGACTAAGGCTTATGTGCTTTCGTTTAGCGAGGCGATCGCCGCCGAAACCGAAGACCAAGGTATTACGGTAAGTACCCTATGCCCCGGCCCCACCCAGTCCGAATTTATTGGTAAGTCCAATATGGATCATGCCGGCCTAGCTAACAGCATGACGATCGACAAAATTCCCACCGCCGCCGAAGTCGCTAAATTTGGTTATGAGGCATTGCAAAAAGGTGAGGTCGTTGCCGTTCATGGCTTGTCGAATAAGCTAATGGCCTTTTCGACTCGGCTAGCGCCCAGAGGGCTCTTGCGCAAAGGGGTCAAACAGCTCATGGCGTCGAATTAGTACTCTTTAGCATCCAAGATTTAGCGCTAAATATTTAGCGCCAAGGGAAATGAACCTTAAAGGAGATCGAATCTTCAGTAGACTGTTCTTCAACCGATAGCGGCTTTGAGGCTGATTTTTGAGTGGGTTCGTGGGTGTTACTCAGTTGTCCCTTAGCAGCTTCGTTTTGACATTGATCAACTGATCCCGATGCCTTCGCTTCGCTTTCCGACATCGGAACCGTCCCATCAGTTTTTGTAACCTTTGGTAAGTGCGTTGCATTACTCGCAGCAGCGAGTGCCATTCCGCCGAGAATCAGCCAGCTACCTGAGGCTCGAAAGCTGCCCAGTTCGGCTACCCATTGGTAAAGCTCAGCCGAGATAAACAGCAGCCCAAAGCATGCCAGCCAAAATTTCACAGCAACACCTGTTGTCACGTCAGAACGGTTTGTCACGTCAGAACGGTTTGTCACGTCAGAACGGTCGATTACATTATCCTTACTCTTCAGTTAAGCAGTAATGGCGCTAGAGTAAGAAGATACCTCATACCGCCATAAGTTTCCGTGAAAGATCACTCTCCCGAAGCGCCTTTTAGAGGCATTACCTTACTTTCTGACCGCGAAATTGAAGCAATGCGCCCCGCTTGTAGGCTATCCTCCCAGCTATTAGATTTTTTGACGCCTATGGTTAAGCCGGGGGTCAGCACGCTAGAGCTAAATGACGCTGCTGAAGAATGGACTCGTAAACACGGAGCCGTTAGCGCCCCGCTAGGTTACCCAGGGCCAGAAGGTGCGATCGCCTTCCCCAAGTCTATTTGCACCAGCATTAATGAGGTGGTGTGCCACGGCATTCCCAGCAAAAAAGACATTCTCCAGGATGGCGACATCATTAATATTGATGTGACACCTTTTTATCAGGGCTATCACGGCGACAGCTCGCGTACTTTTATGGTGGGTAATGTTTCGCCCACTGCGCGCAAGTTAGTAGAAGTCACAGAAAAAGCAATGTGGAAAGGAATAGAGGCCGTTAAGGTCGGTGGTCGGATCGGGGATATTGGCGCCGCGATTCAAGAATACGCAGAGTCCGAAGGCTTTTCGGTCGTACGTGACTTTGTCGGTCACGGCGTTCACCGTATATTCCACACTGAGCCTCAAATTCCTCACTATGGCGTCCGAGGCAAAGGCAAAAAAATTCGCCCCGGCATGGTGTTCACCATTGAGCCGATGCTAAACGTAGGCACCTACAAAGTAGAGCTTCAGTCCGATCAGTGGACAGCTGTTACTCAAGATGGTGAACTGTCGGCCCAGTTTGAGCACACATTGGCAGTGACTAAGTCCGGTGTAGAGGTGTTGACCTGTATGCCTGCGGCGGTTGCGGTGTAGAACTTGGCAAAGGCTGGGTTTCTAGGTCTAGATTTTTAGGTCTAGATTCTTAGGTCTAGATTCTTAGGTATAGATTTTTAGGTCTAGATTCTTAGGTCTAAGCTTTCGAGTCTAAAAAGATTTGGGTTTTGGGTTTAGCGATTTTTGCAAATTGAGCGGCAATGATACCCAGCAAAATCAGCCCTAGTAGGCCTGCGAGTGGATTACTGTCTATTCCAGTAATCCACTCAGGCGCTCGGCCTGTGGGCTCACTCAAGCCGCCTACATTCACAATGTAGTAGCCCCAAATCAACCCCGCATGAAGCCCAATGGGGTAGCCTAGCGAGCTAGATGTCCCAAACCTGCCAGGACTGCGCCTTGCCCATACCAAAGCCATTCCCAGTATCACCAAGCCTAGAAACTGCGGAAAGGTTCGCACGATTTCGGGCCAAGGTTTAATAAAGTGCGTACTCGCAAAAAGCAACGCATTGACCACTAGCGAGATAGTCGCGCTGTAGCTCTGCTCAAGTTCAGCTAGCACCCATCCGCGAAACAAGGTTTCTTCTGCAAAGCCAACTGCCAGCGCCATTATTAGCCCTTCTATTACAAAGCGTCCGATGCGAGGACTCGGCGCACTTGGCGTAGCCCAGCCCATGAGCGTCTTTATCCCAAATAATGCAAACACGCCTAAGACGCCAATGACCAGCGCCACGCCTAAATTACGCGCGGTTGCTGCATTCTTTACCAAACCATATTGTTTTAACGGCTGCGGCCAGCGATGGATGTGTTTGCCCCAGCGCGGCAGCCCCCACAAAAAGCCAAGGTACAGCAGCGCCAGTGCCACAATCTCGGTGATATTGGAATAACCAAAGGTGTAGCCGAGCCAATAGATGGGGGCTGCGATGGGCACCCAGGCGATCGCCAACAGACCCAAAAATATTAGTATCCGCCAGCTAGCTTCTCGATTCCTGGTCCAACGCTGAAAAGCGGCCCAGCTTTTTGGCTTATTCATCCGGCTCGATAGTGCTTGTAAGCCCCTTACTACAGAGACTATCGCAGTAAAACTCAGCATGCTCTAGCTCACACACAATCACTAGCCCAGTGCCTGAGTTATGCGCCTGCATCATAATATCAATCGCCTGCGGCACAGTGAGCGCAGGCACAGTTTGCACCAGGCACTCAACAACATACTCCATACCGTTGAACTCATCGTTGTGCAGCAGCACCCGGTACCGAGGGGCTATTTTACGAACTGTCGAAACGGCTGGTTTTTCAATAGTTCCAATAGAGGTGGACATGTTTTAGTTCGCTCCTTTCCTATGGTCCTTGTGGTCTCAAATACCTATCGATTGCCAATTGCAGGTCAATTTTGAGTGATCAACTCTGAGCGATCAACTCTGAGTGATCAACTCTGAGTAATCAACTCTGAGTAATCAAAATTCTATCGTCAGAAGTTAATCATCGTCTGTTCACAATTGCCTTTCATCATCCTTTAGCGTTTAACCATCCTTTAGCGCTGTGGTTATCCCTCCATTGGCCGGTCTTTATGGGCGCCTGTCTGAAGTGCAATGGTATGAAGTGCAGTGGTATACCGACGGCCCATGAGAATGCTAAGATAGCGAGGATTGCAAATATGCACGATTCTTAATATATCTTAGTCAAAAGAAAAATGGCGCAACAAGCGTCAGTTAAATTCAAACATCTAAATCAAACATCAAAACACACTTACCGCTTAGCCATCCTTGAACATCCCCTCCATAACATTCGGTTTCAGTAATTTCTTAAATTCCTCATTTTTGTATGAGCGTTGTTCCTTCTCAAATTCTCTACTTAGAGCATGGCTCGACTCGGCTTTATGCAGAGGCTATTCAGGTCATTGAAGCTCGTCACCTTTGCTGGGCTAGGCCCACTCTTTTAATTCAAGGGCTGCCGGTAGAGGCTGATGCTGCTTCGCGACAAGCTGCGATCGCGCTAGCCGCTGCCAACCCTGTTGCCACTACTTTGAGCCTGTACGACCTCGAAGAAGCTCCCGATTTGATATGGCCGCTTGAGCTTTTTCAAATTGCTTATGATATTGACTTTTTTTCCATACTAGTACAGCTAAAAATAAGCCCGAATGAAATGACACCCCAAAGTGGGCATGAGCAACTCAGTCGCTTCATTCGTAGCTTTTGGCATACTCATCCAGCGGCCTTTCAATCAACCAGTCGTGAATTGTCTTCTACTAGTGCAAGATAGCGGTAGGTTGTTGCCTACACGATGCCATGCGCCCCATTCCTTCATCTGCTGCCATCGCTGCCTGACTCGCTACACTGCTCACGAACTTCAAATGCTCGCGCTGTGACTATTTGTGAGGTGGTCGTTGTAGGTGCAGTTGTAGGTGCAATCTGTAGAAGTATGAGTCTTTTAAGTATTCGCTCTACGGTTGCCTAAATGGTTGATGTTTGGATGGTTAATCTTATGCGTATTGTCTTCCATCTTGAGTGGAAAACTTGAGTGAAAAACCGACTTTTCCTAACAGCTTCTCTGTCTATAGATAGGGTTTTGGTTTTCTTGATTTTGTGCTTAAAAATACAAAGGCGGATTTCGAAAAAGGGACAGCTATATTCAATCTAAAAGATCGGTTCATTATACAAATGAGTAAACAGGAAGAGTGGGTATTATGAAAATAGTTGATTAATTGTCAGGGAACAAAAAAAATATGAATGCATCTTGTTTTATTAGGTGCTGGCTACCCTGGATTGGTCAAGGCTTGTAGAAAGTCGGCCATAAGCTGCTTCCCAGTTTTGTTGTGATATCTGTAATTGTTCAAAGAAAGTGTCAAAGCATTTGCCTTTAGATCTATCTTTAGATAGATGGGTGATACAGGGCTACACGGGCCATATATTGCTAATGACAACAGCAGTAGATTGATTATTTTTTTTGATTGTTTTGTAGTCGAGCGTACGGATCTTTACGGTTGCATTTAGTTTAAGTAATAATGCTTGCTTGAAACTTTATGAAAATGTCTATGAGTTCAAGATTTGAATAAATATACCGTTAGTTTCTAGTCTGTCTTGGTTTAAGGTCGCTATGTTAATAGCCATGCAAATGCCAATTACACTATTGCAAATGTAAATAGTTTATAAATGCATAGCAAAGAACACATAGCAAAGAACGCATAGCCAAGTAAGTACATAGCGACATATCAAACATACGTACGTAGCCTGACGAAGTCAAAGACAAGTCAAGCTAAGACACATCAAAAATCTTTTATCAACTTTATTAACTCAGTAGCTTGCGATCGCAACGCTAAATTTAGGAGAAAATCACATGTTAGCTAGTTCCCCTTCTGTGACTGCACCTTCAGCGACTGTCGTTTATCTATCGGGTGTTTTAAATGCTGAAAGCGCAGCTGAATTTGAGCGCAAGCTGATTTCGGCGATGCGATGCGATCGTTCTAATGAGGTCGTTGTCGATATGAGTCAAGTCGAGTCTTTGGACAATGGTGGATTGTTGCCGTTTATGTCGGCACTTAACGCTGTACGTTCTGAAAGTAAAGATTTGAGCATTTGTTCTGCTCCGCCCGCTATTCGCATTGTGTTCGAGCTAACTCAGTTAGACCGAATTTTTACCATGGTTGAGCACTCTCCCGCCGCTGTGGCCGCTTGATTCCTATGGCCGTGGCCATGTGGGTAAAGGCCGAAATACAGACTGGAATAACTAACCTGGAATAACTAACTGGAATAATTACCAGAGACCCTAATGTTCAAAAAATACTTCCCCGAATGGGGAGTCGAGCGTTTCCACAAGTTTGGGAAGCGCTTTTTAATGCTTATTCATTTAATGCTGATTTGTGAGCGTTTGCCCTGAGTATTTTCCCTGAGTGCTGGCCTTTGCTTACTTGAGTGCTTACTTTTGAGAAGGCTTGCGGTCGGGGTTCATGTGCCTACGATATAGTTGTAGCCTGATAACCTTTGCGATAACTTGCCGTGACTTTTGCTGCCCCTTCTGCTGTTTTTCCTACAGATGTTGCCGATCTGCTGAATGCTGATATTTCTAAACCGGCTCGCTACCTAGGTAATGAGCGAGGAGCCGTTCGCAAGCCATGGGACGCTGCTGACGTTCGCTGGGTGTTGACCTATCCCGAGATATATGAGGTGGGTGCCTCTAACTTAGGGCATATCATTCTGTACAGTATTTTGAATGCTCAGCCCAGGCAGCTGTGCGATCGCGCCTATCTCCCCGCTAGCGACTTAGCTCAAAAGCTTAAAGACTTAGACAGGCCGCTGTTTGCGGTAGAGTCTCAACGCAGCCTATGCGAGTTCGATATTTTGGGCTTTAGCCTCAGCTATGAGCTAGGAGCGACCAACATTTTAGAAATGCTGACGCTCGGGCAAGTGCCGCTGACCTGGCGAGAACGTGATGCTCATGCAGATCACGCTTGGAATGTTGAATCCGGTAGCTGGCCGCTGGTATTTGCAGGTGGGGGCACGGCGACCTCTAACCCAGAGCCGTATGCTGAGTTTTTTGACTTTGTGGCTTTAGGGGACGGGGAAGAACTGCTGCCCGAGATTGGTTTGGTGTTAGAAGAAGGCAAGGCCGCTGGACTCAGCCGCCAGGAAATTTTGCTGGATTTAGCGCAGGTGCCGGGTGTTTATGTGCCCCGCTTTTATGACATGGCGTCTGATGGCTCGGTGCATCCTAACCGCCCGGATGTGCCGCCTCGGGTGCTGCGCCGGGTTGCGCCGCCGATGCCTGAGTATTCCATCGGCCTGGTGCCCTATGTTGAGACGGTGCATGATCGTCTAACAGTTGAGATTCGGCGCGGCTGCACTCGGGGCTGTCGCTTTTGTCAGCCCGGTATGCTGACTCGCCCCGCCCGCGATGTGCCGCCTCAGCAGGTGATAGACACCATTGAGCGAGGGATGCGCGAAACGGGGTACAACGAATTTTCCTTACTGTCTTTGAGTTGCTCCGATTATCTGGCTCTACCTGCGGTTGGAATCGAGATTAAGAACCGACTGAAGGGCGATAATATCAACCTTTCGCTGCCTAGTCAGCGGGTGGATAGGTTTGATGAAAATATTGCTCATATTGTGGGTGGCCTGAGGCAAACCGGGCTGACATTTGCGCCTGAAGCGGGCACTCAGCGAATGCGTGACATCATCAACAAGGGGCTGACGAATGAGGAGCTGCTGCGGGGCGTCAAGACGGCCTATGAGCAGGGCTGGGAGCGGGTGAAGCTATATTTTATGATTGGCTTGCCTGGGGAGACCGACGTGGATGTGCTGGGCATTGCGGAGACGGTGCGGTGGCTGCGGCAGGAATGTTTTATCAAAGGGCGGCGATCGCTTAAGTTCAACATTACTATTTCGAATCTCACGCCTAAGCCGCATACGCCTTTTCAGTGGCATTCGGTATCGACTGATGAGTTTAAGCGTAAGCAGTCGCTTTTACAGGCTAAGCTGAATTCTATTCGAGGGGTTAAGGCCAACTTTACAGATGTCCGAATTTCGGCGATGGAGGACTTTGTCGGGCGAGGCGATCGCCGACTTTCTGCGGTTGTGCGCAGGGCCTGGGAACTCGGTGCGGGCATGGATGCCTGGTGGGAGAGCTTGGAGAAAGCCTTCGGTGCTTGGACACAGGCGATCGCAGATGTCGGACTAGATTGGCAATATCGCCGAGTTGAAAGCGGTGAATGGAGCCTGGATGAAAATATCGCAACGCCTGACCAAGCCGGTCGGCAGGTCAGCGATGAGATGGAATCTGTGCTGGCTCGCCCGCTGCCCTGGGATCACATTGATACCGGCATCGAAAAACAGTGGCTACAGGATGATCTCAGACGCGCGTTAGAAGCGGCCACGGTGCCTGATTGCTCGTTTGAGGGCTGTTCGCACTGCGGCATCTGTGGGCCAGACTTTGGTCACAATGTCGTTGTTCCACCCTTACCCATTCCTGAATTTTCGGGGCATTTTGCGCCGAACCAAACCCGTGCTCAGCGACTGCGCATCAAGGTGGGCAAGCTAGGCGACATGGCCTTAATTGGCCATTTAGATTTTGCCCGACTGATGGACCGAGCGATTCGACGCGCGTCGTTGCCGATTGCGTTTACGGGCGGCTATCATCCGGGGCCGCGAATTTCAGCGGCTAATGCGCTGCCGCTGGGTATTACCAGTACAGGTGAGGTGATTGATTTTGAATTTACTGAGGCGATCGCACCGGAACTCTTCAAAGCGCGATTACAAGCGCAACTCTCGGCAGAAGTTCCGATTTACGAGGTGACAGAAGTGCCTGTTTCTTCGCCTTCTGCAACGAAGTGTTTGGATCGAGCTGAATACTTTATTGCAATTAACAGGGCTGATTCGGGTGAGACGGATAGCCAGGATACTCACTGGCCGAGCATAGTACAGAAAATGGTACAGCAGGTGCTCTCGGCTGAACATGTTATGCACACCAAAATGACCAAATCGGGTAAGCCTCAAGAGATTGATCTGCGATCGCGCCTATTCGATTTATCCCTGGCTAATGCGTCGCAGCTAGCAACGCTGCCTGAGTCAGTACAAGCTCGTTTAAACCTGGCGACCCGTTTGGACACAGGTTTAGACACAGAGTTTGTTGTGCTGCGCTATGTAGGTAGCTGTCGTAACGATGGCACGCTACTCAAGCCTCAAGATATGGTGTCAATGCTGGAGGCCGTGAGTGGTCAGGAGATATTGCTCGGCCCAGTTCATCGGGTGCAACTGATTTTAACAGCCTAGAAACTATGTCTAGAAACTATGCCTAGAAACTATGCCTAAAGCCTTGCCCAACAGCTTGCCCAACAGTTTGACTAAAAAACAAGGAGTCCTGCTAGGCGGTCGCTCATCGGTTGGCATTGCTATGGCAATGCCGATCCTTTGGAGCATTGCCCTATTAGGCCATGCTTTTGCATCTCCATCGCTGTCCTTGCCAAATACTCAACCCGACGCTTCCCTTAGAGGTCTCGAAGAGCATGGTCAACCTATTGTTCAAACAGATCCGAGATCCCTTGAGGCGACCGGCTCTGACTTGCCGATTGCCTTGATAGATCTCAATAGATTTCCGCTGTTTTCATCTGCAAGCCAGGGAAATTTAGTCGCCTCAAGCAACCTTATTTCGCCTACTCAAATCAGTTCGCCCAGTTTGGTTTGGACTCAGGAAAAGCTAGGCGATCGCTATGGCAGCGATCGCTTAATCGAGCAGTGGCGAGCGTATCGCGTTACCGAACCTGTCCCCAACAGCCTCAACCCAAATAGCTTCAACTATGTAGATGTCATTGTTAACCAGCGCATTTGGAATTTGCTGAGCTACTTTGAGCGCTACGCCTTCATTTCGCAATTTGGCTCAGAGACCAAAGAATACGGCTATAGTCTGCGCGTGTTCCACAGCGGCGACATCGCCAATTTAGAGGATAGGAGAACTTCACAGAGTGCCAATTTTGTAGCATTGCGCGGCGCTTATCTCTGTCCATTTGGCCAAATTACCGTGCCGCCCACGCCTGAAGAAACAGCGGCATTGCCCTGTGAAGTCGTATTTAACAGAACAACGGGGCGTCGCGTCCTGCCGAACTAGGGGATTCGACTTTTTTTGTGCTCACACCCCAACTAGGTAGCTCGAATCTGCTGCCATAGCTCAAGGTAGGTCGTTTTCAAGGTGGCGGGAATTGGCAAAAGAAACTCGCTGTTGCTGATAACCTCTGCTGACAGAGCGTTATTCGCTAGGGTTTCGGGTAAGCGAACTTCTGGGGTAAGAAAGATGGGCGATATCCCCTCCCCAGAGAGTGAAATTTGCGTTGCGGGCCCTACCTGCCAGCAAAAGTCTATCCAGTTCTGCGCGGCGGTGACGCTATCGGCAGTCTGATTGCGGCGGCTTTGAGGTCGCACCCACATATCTGCCGACAGCAAACTGCCCTCCTGAGGGATCGCAATTCTGAGATCACGGTAGCGTTTAGCTGCGGCTACGGCGTCTCCTAACCAGCAAACGACGGCTTTCACATCTTCATTGATCAGTGCCTTAAGCGGATCTACTGAGCTGTAGGTTTTAACCTGTTGGTTGAGCTGATTGAGCGTTGCTACAACCTGATTGTTCATGCCTGTAGTGCTGCTGCCTGCGCCGCTATCGGGGCCTTCTATAACTGTATTAAAGCTACCGCTTTGGATTTTGTGTGCTAGCCCAATGACCAGTCTAGGATGGTCGGGAAGCGCAATGCTGCCACTGAGCGATGGCTGAAGCAACGCCTGCCAGCTGGTAAAAGCTGAGCTGTCATCTAAGGTCTTATCTAATGTCTCAGAGAAAAGATTTTTGCGATAGACAATTGCTAGGCTTTGAACCCTATAAGGGGCTGCCCAGAGTGAGATTTTTTGAGCGGCGGGCTCGGATGCTGAGGGCTCGGATAATCCTTCGACGAGTCCTTGACTATCGCGGCTACTGAATCTTTGCCAGCCTATGGGTAGTTTTTCGAGGCTGCTAGCAGGAATGTTGAGCGGTTCAATCAGGTTTTGGGTGATCGCACTCTCCAGCCAATAGTCGCCAATGCTGACCAAGTCGTCACGCTTGGGTTCGGCTTCGGCCTGGAGCCAAGGCAAAAAACGCCTAATTGAATCCTTGGACGCTTCAGACGCCTCGGGCAATTTCTGCCAGCTTTGCAATTGCTGAAAGATATCTGATATTTGAGTTGCTGCTTGAAACCGTACCGCCTCAGCAGCTTGCTGCTGAAACTTTTGTAATACTTCTGAAGGCACCGCGCCTTCTAAAAGTAGGACCTTAAGGGCAGCCTTTTGAGCTGCCCTTTGACAGCCTGTAAGAACGCTGGTAAGCGCAATACCAGCCGTTCCAAAAAGAAGTGTTCTACGATTGATCATCAATAAAAAATCAAGATGAGGTCGGATTTTAGCAGGCAACCAGGTAATGCATCCGCACTTTGCTACAGGTATCGCATTGCTACAGAAAAGCGCAGTAGGACAACGCCTACTGCGCTTAAATTTTAGTTCTTTTAATCAAACACTTGTAACCAAAACGACTGCTCTAGGACTTGGGGTAGTCTCTAGGACTTGAGACAGGCTCTACATCTTAGGCCAGTTCTACATCTTAGGCCAGTTCTAGAAAGGATCACAAGGCTTGCTTAGTAACCCTTTTTCAAGCCAGCTTTATAGAAACTTCGTTTTACAGAGACTTCGTTTTACCAGCGCCCCACTTATCGCCCATTACCTTAGGCATGACCAAAATATGGGCTGAAATAGCTTGCAGGTCATCTTCGGTTAGGTTACGCATTTTGGGGTATACGTCGGTACTTTTGGTGCTAGGGTGTAGCTCGGAAATTTCAACAAGCCCGTCATAGGTGGTGGGATTGTGCAAATAGTCCACTAGGGCCGCGAGGTTATCACGGGGAGGGAATGCGCCTTCTAAAGACTCGGTATCTAGCCCAACGTTAGGGTTTGTTTTAGTAATACCAGCGACATGGCAGGTCGCGCAGGCCACGTTGAACTGTTTACGGCCTCGTAAAAAGTCTTCTACAGGGAGCGTGACCGTGTCCCCGTTTTCATTCGCTTTGATTGTACGGATTGCGGCATCTAGCTCAGCGGCGATCGCCTCACCTGAAAACATTCCTGCGCCCAATACACCGGAGACTAGAATCACAGCGGCTAGCAGTAGCCCAGTGCATCTCTTAAACAAATTTCTCATTTTTTATGCTCGCTTCTCAGACACGCAACACAGCAGCGGTTTAGATAAAACTAAACCAAATTATGCTTTTATCATGCCATGAATAGGGCGACAGAGGGTAAAAGGCAGACGAGAATATCTATAAAAAAAGTTTGAAACTAGAGTGGGCTGCTTTACTCAACTCAGATTCGTTACATTTGTTCATTTAATCTGATCTTTTCAGTACTGTTTCTACCTGTCTGGCGGTTTCTGTTTGCTTGGCGGCGATGGCCACTTGACCCATTGGACGGTGCAGCCGAATCAACTGAGCGAGTGTCTGTTTTAGTTCGGTGCGTGGCACAATTTTGTCTACAAAGCCGTGGCTCAGCAAATACTCTGATGTCTGGAACCCGTCAGGCAGCTTTTCACGGACGGTTTGCTCTACTACTCGGCGACCGGCAAAGCCAATGGTGGCCTCGGGTTCGGCCAATATAATGTCACCTAGCATGGCGAAGCTAGCAGTGACGCCGCCCGTGGTGGGATGGGTCAAAATTGGGATATAGAGCAGATGCGCTTCGCGATGGCGCTCTAGGGCGGCTGAAATTTTTGCCATTTGCATTAGGCTGAGCATGCCTTCTTGCATTCGGGCTCCCCCCGAAGCACAGACAATGAATACGGGTAGCCGTTCGTGGGTGCCAAGTTCAATCAGTCGGGTCAGCTTTTCACCGACTACCGAGCCCATGCTGCCGCCCATAAAGCGAAAGTCCATCACGCCTAGGGCCGCAGGTTCTCCGTGGATATGGCCAATTCCCGTTTGGACGCCATCAGTCAGCTTGGTTTTGGCCTGCGTATCGCGAATGCGGTCGGCATAGGCTTTGCGATCGCGAAACCGCAATGGATCTTCGGGCGCTACCTGGGTGTTAATTGGTTTCCAGGTGTCGGTATCAATGAGTTGTTCGATGCGATCGCCACTAAAAATGCGATGGTGATGGCCGCAGTCAGGACAGACCTGTTGATTGGCCTTTAAGTCTTTGGTGTAGGTGAGCACGTCACAGCGCTCGCACTTCGTCCAAAGGCCATCGGCAATTTCTCGCTCATGCCGGTTTTCGCTAACCAGTCCCGTCTTTTTGCGATTGGCAAACCAGTCGAACAGTGACATTTTCCCGCTCATCGAACCTAAGTTTTTTTAAGTCGTTGCCCCAAAATATACGGATTTTTACGAGGCAAATTACTTAATCATCCTACTGGGTTGCTCGCCTACTTGTACGACTACGGTAAAAATTCGATTTAAAACTGGGGCGATCGCTTTCAATCTGGGCTCGATCTGAACCCGATCTGGGGCTTAGAGACCCACAGGGAAAAATATAGACAGGTAGGCTGAAATGAGCTGTTGACCATAAAACAAGGTCAGCACTGCGCCTAGCGCCAGATAAGGCCCAAAGGGAATATGCTGCTTCGTGCTAAGTACGCCCAAAGCCAAAGCGCTCCCACCCACAACCGCCCCCAAAGTCGCTGCCAAAAAGGTAGATAGCAATAGGCCCTGCCAGCCAAGCCAAGCTGCCATCAGGGCCGCAAGCTTACTGTCACCTCCGCCCATCGCAGCCTTACCAAACGCTTTGCTACCCGCAATACCGATCAAATCAAAAAACCATAGTCCAAAAATGCTCATAAAAATGGCCCAAAGAATGCCGCCAGCGACCTGCTGAACTGTCGGTACTTGCAGGTAGCTCAACCAACCTTGAAAGCCCCAGCCCAGAATCATTCCTGATGCCGTTAGGCGATTGGGCAGCGTCATCGTATCCAGGTCAATCATTGCCAGTGCCAGCAGCCAGCAGATAAACAACCAATAGCCAGGGGTTAACCAAGTCGTTCCAAAGTTTATAAATACAGCGACAAACAGGCACCCGCTGGCAAATTCCACGATGGGGTAACGAGCGGCAATCGGCAGCTTACAGCTACGGCAGCGCCCTTTTAGCCATAGCCAGCCCAATATAGGCACGTTGTCGTAGGCTTTAAGCTGGGTTTGGCAGCGCGGACAGCGAGACGGCGGATAAATCAACGAAAGCCCTTCAGGCAAACGATAAATCACCACGTTAAGGAAGCTTCCAACTGCCGCACCCAGGATGAAAGCAATCAGAATTGGAAGGATAGAGTCAATGCTCATCGGGGTTAAGGCTCGGCAGCTGAGGCACTTGAGAAGCCCTTTCAAAGTGCCCAGATAGCCCGCCTCGTTAATCAGTCATGGTTGATGCATATTGAATACATCGTTTTCGATACACCGTTCATGAGCGATCATGAGCGTTTGTAAGCTACTTATCCCATGGCCTCCAGATAGCCACTTTAGATAGCCACTTTAGATAGCCAGACAAACCAAAAGCTCTGCCGATAGATAGTTATCGGCAGAGCTTGGACTATCGGCAGAGCTTGGACTATCGACAGAGCTTGGACTATCGGCAGAGCTTGGAGACTCACCAGCGCTCGAAGGCTGAGCGGAGTCGTAAGGCGAAAGACGTCGCAAAACCAACGGCGTCACGGTAGGCATTCGCCTAAATCAAGCCAGGCTCAATTTGGCTAAAGGGCACAAAGCATTCTTGTGGTAGCAAAACGGGCTTATCGCCAAACACGAGCTTGCCACGGTGGTTGTGGCGGCCAATGGCAACACCAATAGGACGCTGCATAACGTCAGGATGCACTTCGTAAAAGGTGCGATAAATGTGCCGTGCGGCTTTGATCAGTTCGGGGTTTAGTAACACCGAGTCGTCTCCAAATGCGAGCCGATCGGTTTTTTGAGGTTGCATGGTCAGCGTGCTCATAGGGGGAGTGCTCAACTTGGGTAATACCATTTTTGATGACATATTTGCGCTGATATTACAGCTTCTTTTGACTATTTACCTATTTTTTTGCTTTATCTACTTTTGAGTAGGTTTTGCACCAACCTTTAGCCAGTAAAAGCCAGCCAGTAAAAGCTAGCCAGTGAAAGCAACTGCACAAAAATGATCCATCAAGTGATCTATTTTGGCCTTAACGCTTGTTTGAGTGCTTCACCCATTTCTCGGCAACCCACGGCTTTCATCCCTTCAGACATAATGTCTCCGGTTCGATAGCCTTGATCGAGCACGGTCAAAACGGCCTGCTCTATTTGGTCAGCGGCCTTGGGCTGATCGAGCCCGTAGCGTAGCATCATCGCTGCGCTGAGTACCTGAGCGAGTGGATTGGCCTTATCCTGCCCAGCAATGTCGGGCGCTGAACCATGCACCGGCTCAAATACACCTGGGCCGCTTTCCCCTAGGCTCGCAGAGGGCAACATACCAATGCTGCCAGTGAGCATCGCGGCCGCGTCGGATAAAATATCGCCAAACAAATTGCCGGTGACAATGGTGTCAAACTGTTTGGGTGCGCGGACGAGCTGCATCGCCGCGTTATCGACATACAGGTGAGAGAGTTCTACGTCTGGGTAGTGGGTGCTGAGGGCAGTAATGCGATCGCGCCATAGCTGCGAAACATCCAGCACATTGGCCTTATCCACCGAACATAGCTGCCCTTTACGCTTACGGGCCGTCTCAAACGCGACCTTGCCGATTCGATCAATTTCGCTGCTGTGATACACCATAGTGCTCACGCCTCGCTGGCCGTCTTCGGTTTCAAAAATGCCCTTAGGCGTGCCAAAGTAAATGCCACCCGTGAGCTCACGAACCACCATAATATCGACCCCCTCGACAATTTCTGGTTTCAGTGACGAGGCGCTCAGCAGCTGAGGCAAAATGGTCGCAGGGCGCAAATTGGCAAATAGCTTTAGCCCTGAGCGAAGTCCAAGCAGCCCGGTCTCTGGCCGTTTCTCACGAGGCAAATCGTCCCACTTGTATCCGCCAATAGAGGCCAGCAACACGGCGTCGCTTGCCTGGCAGGTACTTAATGTCTCAGCTGGCAAGGGTGAGCCGGTTGCATCAATTGCCGCTCCCCCGAGCAGTGCTTCTGTGAAGTCAAACTGAATGTTGTGCTGCTCACCAACCTGTTTTAAGACGGCCACTGCCACCGTCATAATCTCTGGGCCGATGCCATCTCCGGGCAGCAGCGTAACGCGGAACGATTTTGTCATGGCTTGGGGAAGAAGAATGGGCAAAGGGATTGGGAGTCAATATATCATTGGGCCTGGGCATTGGGCATATCGTTGGGCCTAGCTCGCTCACAGCCTAGGGGTGTAAAATTCTGACATATCTATGTAAAATTCTGGCATATCTATCACTGCGGGATATGGATGTAAAGTTCCATGTCTGCACAAGGCTCCTCGCATGGCATTTCTTCGGCATGATCTCTCTCAGCTCGCGGCATATCAGTCGCCTCATCCTGTTGCCGGTTCACAGGCTACTGGTGGTTCACAGGCTAGTTTAGACGAGCCTTTGCCTTTGCGAGTAGATGCACTCGATACGAACGAGAGCCCGATTGATCTGCCGGAAACCGTGAAGGCTGAATTGGCTGAATACTATCGGGAGGCGATCGCAGCCAACCGATATCCTGACGGCACCCAGCTAGCTTTAAAGCAAGCAGTGACTAGCTATGTTATCGAATCTGCGGTCGGCTTAGTAGTCGAATCTGCGGACAAATCGACTGCTGAGCCTGCTATAGATGCGTCTATCAAGGTGAATGGCGCACTGGGATCTCACCTAAAAGCAAAGCAGGTGGCTATTAGTCCTGCCAATATCACCCTTGGCAATGGCTCCGACGAGCTCATCCGCTCAGTGATTATGGCCACCTGCTTGGGCAATCATGGTTCCATTTTGGTGGCGGCACCGACCTTCTCCATGTATGCCATCCTCGCCAACACGTTAGGCGTTACGGTTCATACGGTCGGTCGCTCAGATACGTTTGAAGTTGATTTAGTAGCTGCTGACGCTGCCATACAATCGGCTGCGCTCAATGGCTTACCTATCCGATGCGTCTTCATGGTGCATCCTAATTCTCCGACAGGCAATGCTCTTACCCCTCGTGAACTCACCTGGCTCAGACAGCTCCCAGAAGATATCTTGATTGTGGTTGATGAAGCCTACTTCGAGTTCAGTGGCCGGACTACAGTGACAGATGCGCTCAGTCGGCCCAACTGGTTGGTAACACGTACTTTTTCTAAAGCGCTACGGCTGGCCGCTCACCGAGTAGGCTATGGCATTGCTCACTCTACGATTATTGCGGCTCTAGAAAAGCTGCGACTACCCTATAACCTCCCTAGTTTTTCGCAGGTCGCAGCTCACACGGCATTGACCCACCGGGTGCAAATCCTCAGCCAGATTCCGGATATTTTGGCTGAGCGAAATCGGCTCTACCAAGCACTCAGTGACCATCCCTACTTACAGGTTTGGCCCAGCGACAGCAACTTTTTGTACGTTCGCCTCCAAGCCAATGCTCTCTCCGTTTTAGAAGCCCGCTCTCAAGCAGAAGGGCTAATCAAACTGTTAGGTCAGCTTAAAGAAAAGGGGACATTGGTGCGTCAAACGGGCGGGGGATTGCGGATCAGTATCGGTACGCAATCCGAAAATCAACGGACGCTAGCCAATATACAGCAAGTGCTCGGTAGCAAAATGTAGGGCTCCCTGCTACGAGAGCATTTCTACTAGAACCGCTTGTAGAAACACTTTATGACTAAAAATTACCAGACCAGAATTACCAGACCAGAATTACCAGACCAGAATCACCAGACAAATCCAGAGCGAACTCGATGAATGGTTTGGGGTAGAACACCCACTAATAGCGCAAAAGCCTCATCAGGCACTGTATCGACTGTGCTTTGATCAAAGTAGGTTTTGAACTGCTCTAGGATCATTCTGGCCCGATCATCAGGACTAGGCTGGTCAGTGAAGTTTTGTGTGAGCCGAATCCACTGGAGTCGAATTTTAATCGCATTCTGATGCGCTTCGTGAGAATCAGGCTCTAACAGTGACAGGTTGCCAATCGGAATTAGCTTGACGATATCGTTATCAAGATCGCCACCGACAGCCGCACCGGGGCCTGCAAATTCAGCATGAAATTCTCTCAGTACAATCAAGCCATTTCGACGACGGCTGTTGACAACCCAAAGCTTGCCGCTTTCTATTTTCTCAACCACTTCGTCAATTTGTAGGTATTGATTCACGGATTTGCCGAAGAATTTCCAATTCCCCGCTATACGCGGAGAATCTTGCAAAATTGATGACTGCGAAGAGGTTCTCAAGCTCTTACCATTCTCCATACCACTATTGGGGTGGCCGGCTATCACACCGGCTGTCCTACCGGCTATCATACCGGCTGACACACTCGTCATATTTTGGGCTAGAAGGGAGGACGGCGAAATGATACTACCAGAGCCGCCCGATAACTCACAAGTGGATAGCCGCTCAGATGCCTGATGATGAGCTGTCTGATTGACCTGAGTCTGAAAATGACGCTGAGTCTGCCAGGCTGATGCCGTGGCTCTTTCAAAGGTGGGCTTGGAATCCATGTTTTAGGTGTGCTCACTCAGCGTATCTGATGGCTGCAGCGGGTAACTACTCCTAATGTGATACGAATCGTCTGGAAACCTAAAAAGAACAAATAGTTTTTATTCATTCTTTATGCCTTAGCGGCCCGGTCTTTATACACCTTACATAAAACTCTATGATCTGAGTGTGAAGCGTTAGTGAACATACGTAGTTATGTATGTATGATTTATGGCATGTAGGTTTGCCGTTGATCCCGGTAGTTCGTATTGCCTGCTATCTAAGCTTTATGCCGGCTGCCGCTATGTCCGTAATTACTCTGAAGCTGATGCTTTTTGATGGAGTATTTGCGTGATTTCCTCTTGAGTTAAAGTGCTTTTAAAGACGTTTATTTTGTTTGGCGGTTGCTAGCTGGAGCCACTCATATTCTGAATAGAGACGCTAATATCTCTAAACTGTAAATTCTGATCCCCTGGCTTTTGGTCTCATGATTTTGAGATCAGATCGCCTGGTTTGGGATCAGGCGATCGCACCGCCTTAGAGAGCAGTAGCCGTTGGGGCCTGAGCCCACAGCCCGAAAGAATTGGGTTGCTGACCTCACAAGGCCGATAGCCCGCGCGTCTGTATAGTCTTTGGGCGTCTGCATTATCGGCCATAACATGCAAGTAAATATGTGAAAAGCCCCAACTCACGGCGATGCTTTCGCAAGTAAAGAGTAGCTGCCTAGCAGCGCCTGCTCGCCTATGCGTTGGGCTGATCGCCAAATTAGATAGATAGGCGCGTTTGGGCGGAAAGAGCTGCCAGGTTTCACAAGGGCGCTGAGAGATTTCTGCTGTGCCTACAACTGCGCTGGACTGCGCTGAGTCAGGATGAAGCGTGGTGGCGACTAGGCAAGCATACTGATTGACCGGACTCTTGATTTTAGTCTTAAGGTCTTCTTGAATGCCCAAGCGCAAAATCCAATACAGCCATTGAGTGGCACGGGCTTGAACGTAAAAGCTATTGAGCAGAACGCTCGCAATTGGGCCAATGTCTTTGAACTGAGCCGCCCGAATACGAAAGGACTGGTGCGGGTAGCTAGCAGGCGTTTCGCGTTCAGCATCGGTCGTAGGCATAGTAGAAACTCGAAAGCGAGTGGGAACTTTATAAAGGACGTTGCACAGCTGCCTCTGCGTATGTAAGGGGTTCTCGGGCAAAGGTTTTTTAGCGTGTCTCCTAAGAGAAAGCTGCCGTAACACTTCTCAAGGAATGGTTCAAAAAGCAGCTTTCCTAGCGGGAGACGCCGGAGTAGATATCGAGCCTAAATGAGAGATTGATACATGGCAGTTAGAGAGCGTAGTCGGCGGCAGAAGACATCTAAGCACAAAATATTAGTGGTAGATGACGAACCCGACAATTTGGATTTGCTCTACCGCACATTCTATAGAGATTTTAAAGTGATCAAGGCCAATAGTGGTCATGACGCACTAGAAATGCTCTCTGAGCAGGGTGATATCGCGGTAATTATTTCTGACCAGCGAATGCCTGGGATGAGCGGCACAGAGCTATTAAGCCTAACTGCCGACCGGTATCCTAATTCTATTCGGATTATGCTCACTGGCTATACCGATGTAGAAGATTTGGTAGAGGCCATCAATGAGGGCAAGGTATTTAAATATGTGACTAAGCCCTGGGAAGAAGATGACCTTCGCCTGGTGGTCAATCAGGCGGTGGATACTCACAGCGTGCTCAATGCTCGTACCCAAGAGCTCAACCGAGTACTGCGCCAAGAAACGCTACTCAATGCGATTACAAATACCATTCGCAGTGCTCAGAGCTCTCAGGAAATGCTCAAAACCATTGTAGAAACCTTGGGTACGGCGTTTGAGTTAGATTACGGTGTTGTGAAGCCTTTGTTTGAGGCGGATCTTAATTCTCCGGCTTTTTACTATATGGGTACTGCCATTCCTAACGATCAGCGAACGGCAGATACCTCGGCGCTTTCGACTGAAACTTTGGCTCTGCTTGATAAAACGGTTTGGCCAACAGCTTTTGTTCAGCACTTAGAGGTGGCTGAAGACGTGGCTGAAACGGCGCCTGATGCGGACAGCATAGCGGCATATCAAGCGTTGGATATTCATACTAGCTTGCTGATTCCGCTGACGTTTAAGCAGGATGTGTTGGCGGTGTTGGCACTGCATAAGCGATCGCACCAAAAGCTATGGGAAGAGAGCGAAATTAAGCTGCTCACTACGCTGGCTGACCAGGCCGCGCTGGCGCTCTCTCAAACCTGGACTTATGAGCGTGTGCAGTCTTTGGCTCAGCGAGAGGTGCTGATTAACACCATTACACAGGCGCTGCATGCCAGCCTAGAGCCCAGTGAAACCTTTGCGGCGATTACGCAAAAACTGGGGCAGGCATTAGAGGTCGATAGCTGCATGCTGTCGCTATGGACACAGACGGATTCTCAATGCGTTGGTCGCTACGATGTGACTGAGGTAACGCCGCGATCGCTGCCCGAACCCAGCGTGGTCATTGCTGAAGATGCTATTTTTTCGACGCTGCTGACGACTCGGCAGCCGGTGGTGGTGAACACTCCAGATAGCGCAAGAGATAGCGCAAGTGCCCATCTTTTGGGGCGCAAGCGGGTGAATGCTCAGGCCTTGCTGGCTGTGCCGCTGCTGGCCGATGCTAACATTACGGGCTGTATCGTACTCCGGCAGATACAGTGCGATCGCCAATGGCAGCCGGATGAAGTCACCCTGGTTCAGTCGGTGGCCAATCAGGCAGCGATCGCTGTTCAGCAGGTCAACCTTTACCAAAAGAGCCGCCGTCAAGCAGAACAACTGCTAGAGCTAGACCAGCAAAAGAATGCCTTTTTTCAAAATATTTCTCACGAGTTTCGCACGCCGTTAACGTTGACGATTGGCCCGTTGGAATCAGCGGTAGAGCGCAGCGAGGGGCTAGATGCTGAGCAATCGGTGATTGCACTGCGAAATTCTCGTCGGTTGCTGCGCCTAGTCAACCAGCTACTGGACTTGCAGCGGCTAGATGCGGGCAAAATGCAGCCTACTTTTAGGCCCTGTGACTTAGCAGTCTTTACCGCTGAGGTGGTCGAAGCTTTTCAAACCTATTGTGAGCGTAAGCAGATCACGCTGACCACTGAGATTGCATCTTGCCCTTGCGTGTACTTGGACATGGAAAAGTTCGATAAGGTGCTCTACAACCTGCTTTCTAACGCAATGAAATTTACCCCAGCGGGTAAGTCGATTACGGTAAAACTCAAGGAAGTAGATGGCAAGGCTTGGCTACAGGTGCAAGACGAGGGGATTGGCATTCGCGAAGACCAAATTCCGCATTTATTTGAGCGTTTTCGTCAGGCGGATGGCTCGGCTAATCGTCACTATGAAGGCACAGGGTTAGGACTATCGCTGGTGCAAGAGCTGTCTGAGCTGCATGGTGGCCAGGTGACTGTGCAGTCGGCCTATGGTGAGGGAACCACCTTTACGATTGAGTTGCCGTTGGGCGCTAGTCATTTGCCGGCGGAGCAGGTGGTAGAGCAGAGACTACAGACTGAAAAAGGCCGCGCGGCGGTGGAGCTGTCGGATATTGAAATGGCCTCGGCAACGGCTGATCGGGCGGTGAGTTTGCCAGACAAAATAGAAGGCGACCATGCTGAAGTTGCGTCATTTGAAGGGGCTCAGATATTAGTGGTTGATGATAATCCTGATTTGCGCGCCTATGTCTCTAGCGTGTTGCAGCGCAAAGGCTATCAGGTGCGGACGGCTGAACAGGGGGCGGAAGGGCTCGAAATGGCAACGTCTTACAAGCCTGATTTAATCATTACGGATTTGATGATGCCTGGGGTTTCTGGGTTGGAGATGATTGCACGGATTCGGACAGACCTGGCGCTTCAGGGTACGCCAATTATTCTGTTAACGGCCAAAGTTGACGATGAAACTCGCTTGGAAGGGGTAGAACAAGGCGCAGATGCTTATCTTTCTAAGCCGTTTAACGACCGTGAGCTATTGGCTGAGGTGCGTAATTTGCTGGCGCTGAAGGCCAATGAGCGGAAGGTTGCTCAGCTGAATCAGTATTTAACAGAGTCGGTGCTACAGCGCTTTTTGCCGCCGTCGCTAGTGCACAAAGCCAGCAAGGGTAATTTGCAGCTGGATCTGCGGCCTGAGCCTCGCTTGGTGACCATTTTATTTAGCGATATTGTTGGCTTTACTCAGCTAAGTAATACGCTGCGATCGCGCCGAGTTGCCGAACTGCTCAATGAATATCTAGAAACCATGACCCATGCCATTTTTAACAACGGGGGTACGGTCGATAAGTTTATGGGCGATGCGGTGCTGGCGCTGTTTGGTGCGCCTGAGGAAATGAGTCCGAATGAACAGGTGAAACGAGCGATCGCCTCGGCGCGTCAAATGTACAAAGACCTAGACGGCCTCAACCAACGCTGGGCTACGCAGGGCATTGGCCCTGTCAAGTTCCGCTGCGGCATCCATCAAGGCACCGCCGTCGTAGGCATGTTTGGCAGCGCTGAACGCTCCGACTATACTGCCATTGGTCCGAGTGTAAACATCGCTGCTCGCATTCAGGAATCGGCCACGGCAGACACTATTTTGGTGTCCGCAGCGGTAGCCGACTACTTGGATGAGCAGGAGATTGTGAAGTTTGATCCGCTTAAGCTTAAGGGAATTGATGAAACTGTGCTGACTTTTGGAGTCAAGACGCAGCTGTAGATGTTTTTTTGCTAAACATTTTCAACGCCAAACACAAACGCCAAACACAAACGCCAAACACAAACACCAAACATACACACCAAACATAAACGAGCGCTCACTGCTGGTCTCATCTGACTGGTTTAATTCGACTGAATATAAGCGTCGAACTCGCTGGTTGAAGTGCTAGCTTATTAGGGCTTAAGTCCGGCGGCATCGCTGCTGGCAACTCCCACTGGCGCAGATGCAAAGATGGTTTCTCCGCTAAAAACTTGGCAACATCATGAACCCAAGCCTTTATGGCCAGTGTTGGGTAGTTTAGCTGTGCTTGCTCATGTCGGCGTATTGGGACTGAGCATACCCTACGTTCTAGAGCTGATGCAGCCTACAGGGGGCGGTAAAACGATACCCATTGAGCTAGTGGTTGAAGATGCGGTTTCTATGGAGACTGCAAACGATGTGATGGATGACGCTGCCAACCTAGACACCCAAACAGATCAAAATGAGGGTGCTGAAGCTTCTCAATCCCTGGCTGAATCTGAGCAAAAATCCCAGACTGCTACGAATGCGAGTCTTCCATTAACGCCTTTGGAGGCTAGCCGTGACGATAGCATCTCCTCTGCCTTCTCTTCTCCTCATGTGAATTCTCAAGATTCAGCGACAGTTAGCCAACCAGTGAGGCAGACATCTGCTAGGTCATCTCAGTCTGCGAGCACCTCCCAATCTTCAGATGCATCTCAGATCGCACCGGAACCTCAACAGAGCGATCAAATAACAGATGATGGTGATTCAGACGGAGGCCCAGGCGGTGGTTCAGAAGGCGGTTCAGAAGGCGGTTCAGAAGGCGGTTCAAACGAACCGTCTGGTCAGGATGTTTCTGATAATAGCGATAATAGCTCAGGGGATTTGCCGTTTGCCTCCACAGGAGGTGATACGCCATTGACCGACCCTATAAGGGGTGATGCGATCGCAAAATTTGCCTATCTGAGCCTTGCCAATCCTCAGGAGGCTCCGCTTGAGTTTCAGAAAGATAGAACAGATACACCCCCTCGGCTGACGACAGAGACAGTTGCCAATGCGATTCAGCTGAGCCTAGACAATACGTCCTGCGATCCGATTGAATTTCCTCAGCCAAGTGCAACCTACCGGCTGATGATTAGTGAAACGGGGTCTGTTTTGCGGGCAACGCGGTGGACAGGCGGCGGAATGGGCACAGTCGGTGCGCCAGCAGAGGATGCCGTTGGCTGCTTGATTAGAAACGCTGGCTTTACTTTTGAGCCTGCCATATTGGATGGAGCCCCTTGGGTAAGCGACAACCTATTGGTTACTGTGCAGTTGATAGAGTCTACTGGCGAATGACTGGTCGCGTGACTGGTCGAATGACTGGTCGAATGACTGATAGATCTCTGACGCAAAACCGTGATAGGCTTTCTAAGCTAATATCGAGACAGTTACAAAGATAGAAATACCTGCGGGTGTAGTTTAGTGGTAAAACCTTAGATTTCCAATCTAATGATGGGGGTTCGATTCCCCCCACCCGCTTTGAGCGTACAACACCATGCCAACATGCGGTATGCCACCGTCATCGTAGGGCTCACCGGTGGGCTGGAAGCCAAAGCTTTTGTAAAACTCGGTGAGATAAACCTGTGCAGAGATTCGCACATTCTGCTCGGGATATTCTGCCCCACATTTTTCTAAGCAGAGCGTGATGAGCTGCCGTCCGAGGCCGTGTCCTCTGGCTGCTTTGCGCACTAGCACACGGCCTATTGAAGGCTCTGGGTATCGGGTATTAGGCGGCAGTAGGCGGGCATAGGCAATCAGCTGCTGATGTGGGTCGTAGCCGAATAAATGCCAAGCATTGCTGTCTCGACCGTCTGCATCTAGGTACAGACAGTCTTGTTCTACAACGAATACTTGCTGGCGAACTGCCAGCATTTCATAGACTTCGGTGGCGGGAAGTTCGTCGAACCATCGCCATGTCCAGCGAATCTGTGTTTTGTTTTGCATCAAGTTTTGCATTGATGAGGGCCAGCCTGTTTTTGGCTTGGGCATTTAGCCGCCGTAGTTCCAGCCGGTGCTCTCTAGTAGCAGTGGCTTGCCTTCGCGGTGTTCGCCTGCGCCGATCACTTCACCGACAAATACGGTATGGTCACCATGTTCTACGCTGCCGACAACTTTACACTCTACGTAGCCTAAAGCGTTTTGAATGATGGGGCAGCCGGTTTCTTCTCCTAGATAAAATTCAATGTCTTCAAACTTATTGCCGACTCGGCGCAGTGGCTTAAAGAAGTTTTGGGCGATCTCTTTTTGGCCATCTTCTAAAACGCTGATTGCAAAGACGCCGCTAGCTTTGACCATGGCATGGGAGGTGGAGTCTGCTTTGATACAGTTCACGACGAGCGGTGGGGTAAAAGAGGCTTGCATGATCCAACTGGCGGTGAATCCGTTGACCTCGTCTTTGTCTTTAGTGCCGCATACATACAGTCCGTGAGGGATTTTGCGGAGCATGGTCTTTTTAGCAGCTTCGTTGAGCATGATGGTCTTCCTTATCGGTATGTAGGTATTTAATAGGGACTGATAGGTAGTCTATGTCATAGGAGTGAGGCGGGAAATCTGTCTTCGGTTGCAAAGCGCGTGCCGAGAAGTGAACCGAGAAGTGAACCGAGAAGTGAGTCAAAGCGTACACGACTACTTTCTGGCGATGCCAGCAGCACGAGCGACTTCTTTGACCGCCGCAGCGACAGCAGGGGCTACGCGGATGTCGAATACGGAGGGCATGATGTTGTTAGCGGCGATTTCATCTTCGGGTATTAGAGAGGCGATCGCCTTTCCTGCGGCCAAAAACATATCGGTTGTAATGGCCTGTGCCCGACAGTCTATTGCGCCCCGAATCACGCCGGGAAATGCCAGCACGTTATTGATTTGATTGGGGTAGTCGCTTCGCCCAGTCGCCATTACAGCGGCAATTCCTTCCAGTAGCTCAGGCTGAATTTCGGGAACGGGGTTGGCCATGGCAAATACAATTGGCTGAGCGGCCATTGCGCGCACCATTTCCACCGTTACGACGCCCGGTGCGCTAACGCCCATAAAGACATCGGCGCCTTGCATGGCGTCAGCAAGGGTGCCTGATTGGGAAACGGCAAATGCTTGTTTGGCTGCGGTGAGGTCAGTGCGATCGCCTCCAATAATTCCTTTAGAGTCACAGATAGTCAGCCGCTGCACGCCCGCTTTTTGAAACAGTCGGCCCATAGATAGCCCAGCTGCTCCAGCGCCGTTAATCACCACATGAATATCGCCGATTTGCTTATTTACAACCTTGAGCGCATTGCTCAAAGCCGCCAAACTCACAATTGCGGTGCCATGCTGATCGTCATGAAAAATAGGAATATCTAGCTCATCTTGCAGACGCTTTTCAATTTCAAAGCAGCGCGGGGCACTAATGTCTTCTAAGTTAACGGCGCCAAATACAGGCGCAATGCGTTTTACCGTTTCGATAATTTCCTCGGTGTCCTGCGTGTCTAGGCAAATTGGAAACGCATCTAGGCCCGCGAATTCTTTAAACAGCATTGCCTTGCCTTCCATAACGGGCATGGAGGCCGCTGCCCCCAGGTTGCCAAGTCCTAAAACCGCGCTGCCGTCGCTGACAATTGCGACCGTATTGCCCTTAATAGTGAGGTCGTAAACGCGTTCTGGATGTTTGTCAATTTCTACGCATACTCGTCCTACGCCGGGGGTGTAGGCCATGGCCAAGTCGTCCTGCTCACGCAGCGGGATTTTGGCTTCTACTCGCAGCTTGCCGCCCCGGTGCAGAGCAAAGGTGCGATCATATACTTCTAGTACCTCAATATTGGAGAGCTGCCGTACTGCCTGTTCAATATTCGCTGCGGCTTCGGTACTGGCTGCATCTACCGCAATTTCGCGGATGATGTACTCGCGGCTTTTTTCAACGACTTCAATGTTGCCTAGGTTACCTTTTGCCTGGGCGATCGCCTCAATTACACTCGACAGTTGACTCACCTGATTAGGCAGCTTGATACGGAGCGTTAAACTATAGCTAGGATTGGGTGTCAAACTGACCATAATTGTGAAGGGTGAATGAGGAATGATGAGTAAAAGATTATCCTTTTTTCTATCCGTTGCGAGACGATAAGCTTTGAAAAAGCCTATGAGAAGCTTTTAAGCTCGCCCTTGAGACTCGCTCAGCTCATTTTTACCCGTTCATCGTCACATTCCGCATCGTTCATTATTTACGTCCTCCCATGCCGACCCTCTACGCCGAAATCGACATCAATGCGCCTCAAAGCGTTGTTTGGGATGCGCTCATTCGTAAAGATCAGTGGCGATTTTGGAACACCTTTTTGTACGACTGTGACCCTGGATTGCCGATAGCACGCGGGGGTGAAATATTTTTATCCATGCAGCGGCTAGAAGGCGATGAAGAAACCGAATTTCAACCCTTGATTACAATGCTGCGTCCGCCTTATATGATGCGCTGGGTTTCGAGTATTCCAGGGCTACGTAGTGAGCATATGTTTGAGCTGAGGGAAACCATGCCGGGGCGTACTCGCTACCTGCATCGGGAAATCTTTTCAGGCATTCTTTCTAAAGTCTTTTTACCCTTTATTCGTCAGGATGAGCGGCAAGGCATCCAGCGCATGGCGCAGCAGCTAAAAATGCATGTTGAAAACAGTATGCTGCGTAATTCTCAGCAGGATAGATTTGACCCTTACGCTCAGGATTACAGGAATCGCCCTGTTGATCGTCCGGTAGAGCGACTTTACGACGGGCCATATAATCGCCCGAACTATGACCGTCCAAACTATGACCGTCCGAACTACGACCATCCGAACTACGACCGTCCGAGCTATGACCGTCCCTACGATGGCGACGGTTATGACGACAGAAATGGCTATCCAGGCGGTGACAGCTATCGGCCACGTCGCCGTCGTTAGGTCGTTCGTTCGTCAGGTCATTCGTCAGGTCATTCGTTTGTCTTCAGTGAGTGGGTGTTTGCTATTGGGTGTTGACTAAGGAGTTAATAGGGCTAAACGACAGCTGATAGCGATAGAGCGCAACGGGTTTATCTTGAGCCTTGAAGTAGTTTGGATCTTGCGGTGATAGGTAAATAGCCGTGATTTGATCTGCACCGATAGGAAAATTAGGATCGGCCCGTTTGTGATAAATCGTGGTGTTTTCTACTTCATTGAGATAAACGGTCGATGCATTTTCGGCGTTTTTGGCATTGCGGAAATACTGCTGAAAAACCTCTGTGGTTGCGAAGGTCCCTGCATTTGGTTCTTCTACAGTGCGACCTGTCACAGTAGAAATTAGCTGTTGATTGTTTTTTAGCAGGGTAACTTGGCGATTCGGATCTTCAGGATCTACTTTTACTGCTTTAACCCATTCATCGCCCAAGTAGGCCCTTGCTAGGTTTAGGCCATTGAAAGCACGGTCTGAAACGATTTGCACCTCATCTTTTTGACTGTTCGCCAGTGGCTGGTTTAAAAAGCGGCCTTTGGCGATTGGTTTGGGAATGAATCGAACGATCGCAGGAATAGGCTTGCCTAAAAACTGACGATTTCCTTCAAAACCGGGGGTGACTACCTCGGGCGCTAGCGGTGCAACCATATCTATCAGGGTCGAATTCATGCGCCAAGTTCCTGCCATCCAGGCAGGATAGGCGAGGTCGCCTTCAGATACTTGGACGGGCGGCTTGTTGTCCCAGTTTGGGAAGGCCTGCTGTCGATCTCGCAAACTTTCGGCGGCGGCGCCAGCGCTGCAGGTTAACCAAACCAATATCAGCAGTCCTAGCCAGATAACATTTTGCCGAACGCGACTCCATAGCAGCTGTTTGTTTAGCAGCTGTTTGTTTAGCAGCTGTTTGTTTAGCAGATAAGAGTGCGATCGCCCCGGTGGGATCTGACGAGCTTTATTTTTGGCTGAGTGGTGAGACAACGGTGTACCTAGCGCCTGTACTATCAGGAATGAATTTGACCGGTGGATTCGACTGGTAGATAAAACTGGTGAATTTACTGACCGTCGATTCTTAGCTTAGCGTGCCAGAAGCGTCTGATCTCACCTCTGATATCACTAGGGCGCGAGGTTCTAGCATGAGTTTTTGGCGTGAGTTTTTTGGCGTAAGGTTTTTGCGTGAGGTTTTAAGGTGTTTCAGCAGGCGCTAAATTTACGAGCGAATCCAGCTGCCAGTATTCGTCGGTACTAGAAGTTGTGCTGCCAAAGCCGCGAATGGTGCCTAGGTAGCTTTTGACCGTTTGGAAGAAGGGCTCGTCGGGAGCGATTTGCAGCCATTGAGTCACCCAAGAATAGATCAGCGAAAAGGTAGAACCAGTGTTGACGTAGCTATAGCCGTTGTTGGGATAGGGCAGTGATTCAGTGGCATTAAGAAAAGTCGGGTACTGATTAATGGGCTCAAAGGCAGTGGCGTTGAGCAGCTGACTCATTGCGCCAGCGCCGGAGGTCACAATCAAGGTGTCTTCGGAGACCCATTCATGGCTGAGGTAGCTGGTGGCAAAGTCGCCGACTAGACTATCGAGGGTATCGAGGGCTGTTTGGGCGGTGGGGCGATCGCTCGTTTGAACCGCAATGCCTATTTCTAGCCCTGTGCCTGGGGCAAAGCTATTGACTGCACCGCGACTGCTGGGAAAAAAGAACAGCACAAACTCTCGATCCATCCAGCCAATTAGCTCGCTATCAAGATCTAAACCAGTGAGCAAAGAAACCGTACTGCGTGCCTGCGCCAGAAAATCGCGCGTAAGGGGGTTAAGGGATAAGCTGTTCGCAATTTGCCTCCACAGCCCAGCAACATCGCGACCGCTGCTAAGGGCAAAGGTCGGCGCAGGAACAAAGCTCAAGGCGGAGTCGGCATAGGGCAAATCAGGTGTTTCCGCGGTACGAATCAGCTCGTTGCCGTACACTCTGCCCTGTAGCCTAATCCCTTCTGTTTGCGGATATACCACAATATCTAGAGAGGTGCCCTTGAGAACATTGGCCGCGAGTAACCGCGTCTCTAGTTGGGTAGATAATGATGAGGGAGCGGGAAATCCAGGAATCTGTGGCATTCTGGGTAGCCCAGGTGCCGGAAACTGGGCCGCTGGAAAGGTGCCATCAAGGTTGTACTTACTGATTTCTGAGAGGTTGCTATAAAGGCGCGCGATCGCGCCGGGTTGGGTTGCGTATTGCGATCGCAAAAATAGCTCACTATCGCTCAGCCGAGGATAGTCAAACTGACCGTAGTCCAGTAACTCCTTCAACGGCTCAGGCTCTGACGCAAAGATCAAGTAGCCATCTACATAGGCAATGGCCTGTCCCTTAACTTCGTAGGTGTTGTAGTCAGGTTCGGCCTCAAAAACTTCGGGGCCAGGCAGTAAGAAGCGATCATCCGAACCTAGCGCTTTCAATCCAAGTGCATTTTGCTTCGCAGGTGTATTTTGCTTCGCCGTTGGGTTTGAGCCAACCTGCGAAAGGTTCAAAAGCTCTTCATGAGGGACTTCCGGCAGATTTTGCCAATTGTCATTAGGGTCACCCCAGCCCTGGTCGCTAAAGGTTTCGGTGCGTGACGGCCATACCCATAGCTGTGCGCCCAAATAGGTGCTCTTTTCAGGCAACTCTGGCCGAGAGGTTTCAAGTGCCGCTAGATACGACTCTATAGCGGCTCCATCGGTTACGGGTAGCACCACGAGCATTCGGGTATCAAGGTCTGTTAAGGCAATGCTGCGCGGTGTTTTATCGGGTAGTGCTGCAATCATTGCCTGATCGCCAATCCAAGGCCGAATATCAGTTTCATAGTCCACTCCCGGTAAGGCAGCTAGAAGGCGAGCCGGATTGATTGCTCGCTCAGGTTCTTTGAGTCCTTCTTCCTCAACTCCTTCGACTCCTTCGGCTCCTTCGAGTTCTTCGTGCCCTTCAAGCCCTTCGAAGGCAGCTGTGTAAGCTTTAAACGTAGTAAAGGCCATATTAAACAGCTCGTACTGCGCTAACGCATCCCAATCGGCTTGCTTTGTAGAGAGAAAAATCGCCATCGGGGTATTGGCTGGCAAAATGTGAACCAGCTGACGATGAGCAGCCAGTTTCTCTGCGTCATAGCCTAGTTCCCCGGTTTCAGTGGCTTCACCGGCTTCCCTGGCTTCCCTGACTTCCTTGGCTTCAACCGCGATACCCATCGGGGCTGCTACGATGCCCAGCGCCAAAGAGAGACAAATTGCCAGCGTTACACGACATTTTTGAGGAATGCCTCTAGGCTGACGAAAAGCTGCTGTTTGAAAAGGCTGGAAAGAGCGGGCCATGTCCGCGAAAATCATGCTTAAGAACCGAGGGGTTGAATCATCAATCATTATTTCAATAAACCTAAAGCGTTCACATCAATTTCATGTATTTGGTACGCCAATTTGACTTGAATTTTCGTATTTCGGCTTTTAGCAGTTAACTGCTTTGTTTGCGTACAATCTAAGACAGCTTTTAAGACATAACACAGCTTGAGATGTCGCCCCAAAACGTTTGAGAGAGGATGTTGGCAATGGGTAAAGGTCAGTTGAAGACAGTCGCGCTACTTGCTTTTTATAAGGCTCAGCCCGTTATCCGCGCTCAAGCACCTGCTATTTACAATATGGCTGAGCGTCTCGCCCGAAAAGCCGAAATTCCGATACCGGCTGTGTACTTGGTTCCTCGCTCAGCTGCCATCCACTTTCTTAATAGATTTGTATCCCTAGAGTCTAAACCCCAATACTCCACGTAAAATTACCAACAACAGCGACTCACTTATGGATCAAGTCCTCGGCGCACTCCTTATTTTCACCCTAGTGCCTCTGCTCGGCGCACTCCCCCTGACGGGTTGGATAGTCCGCCTCCTTACTGGCAAACAACTTGCTACCCTAGGCACTGGCAACACCAGCGTGTCAGCCGCCTTTTACCACGGTGGCACCCTTCCAGGCATATTTTCTGTCACCGCCGAAGCGCTTAAAGGCATCGCCGCCGTTGTAATCGCCCGCTACTTTTTTGGCAGTGACGCCATTTGGCCTGTCCTCTCTCTCATATTTTTAGTGATGGGCCGCTACTGGGGGAGCCAAGGTGCTGGCACTACCAACGTTGCTTGGGGCTTTTTGGCCTACGATCCGATCGTGGCTGGGCTGACTTTTCTGATTAGCTTTATTGGGTTTACCCTTTTGCGAATGCGCGATCAGGGCCGACTGTTTGTGCTGGTTCTCATGCCTGTGCTGACTGCGTTGCGCCATCCTACCGACGGTATGCGCGTCTTAATTGTGGCCTGCCTGTCAGGTGTTGTAGCCTGGATATATCACAAAATACCCGACGACTTAGATTTACCGATTGCCAACAGTACTGGAGAGTCTCGGCGCATGTTTCGATTTTTTCAGGGCGATCGCGCCTTAAAGTCCCTCAACACCCGATTGAGCCCCAAAGATGTCGGCGAAAAAGCAGCCACCCTTTCTGAGCTGCACTACTGGGGCTACCCGGTTCCACCAGGATATGTCATCGCGGCAGGCGACGACCCGGCTGCGCTTATTGCCACTGTGTTTCCTGGCATTGCCAACCCCATGGACAATGTCACTCACGATCAAAAAGTTGTCGCCCGTTCCTCGGCCCTTGGCGAAGACTCGCTGACCTCATCAGCCGCAGGCCAGTATGTTTCTGTCACTAATATCACCAGCCCTGCTGCCCTAGAGCAAGCCATTATTGCCTGCTTTAAAGCCTACAACGCACCTAGCGCCGTTCGCTACCGACAGTCGCGCAATTTGCCCGAAGGCAAAATGAATGTCCTGGTGCAGCCCCATATCTCAGGGCTTTATTCTGGCGTCGCCTTTAGCCGCGACCCCATGGCTCATGCAGGCGATGTTGTTGTCATAGAAGCTTTGCCTGGAGAAGCCAGCCAAGTCGTCTCTGGCAAAATAACGCCCGAGCGCTACCAGGTGGTTGTCTCTGATGTGTTAGATGCCGCTTTTGGTTCTTCTAAGAATGATTCGGATGTCTCGGATGTCTCGGATGACTCGGATGCCTCGAAGAACTCATGGCAGATGCCCTCAGATCTGGCTTTGCCGGTCACGGGCAAAGGGAAAACGCCTACCGATTTGATTCAACAGGTCGCCTATCTGGCCCGCCATCTTGAAAATCGCTTTCATGGTATTCCACAAGATATTGAGTGGAGCTTTGATGGTCAGCAGCTTTGGGTGTTACAGAGCCGCCCTATTACGACCTTGCTGCCGATTTGGACCCGGAAAATTGCTGCTGAGGTCATTCCGGGCGTGATTCGTCCGCTTACTTGGTCTATCAACCGACCGCTCACTTGTGGCGTATGGGGCGATTTATTTACGACTGTTCTGAAAGACCGGGCGGCGGATATTGATTTTTCGCAAACGGCAACGCTGCACTATATGCGAGCGTACTTTAACGCGACTTTGCTCGGCGATATTTTTATTCGGATGGGTCTGCCGCCCGAGAGTCTAGACTTTTTGACGCGGGGAGCTAAGTTTAGCCGTCCGCCTTTGGGTGTGACGCTGAAAAATGCGCCTGGACTTTTCCGACTGCTGGGTCAGGAGATGAGTTTGCCGCGTCAGTTCGCTCGGGTTAACACGGCTGAATTTGCCCCAGCATTAAAGAAACTGCAAAACGAGCCGATCAAAGATTTGTCTTTAGGCGCGATCGCCCCACGAATCGAAACAATCCTAGCGTTGCTAACACAGGTAACCTATTACAACATCATGGCGCCGTTGAGTTTGGCCCTGCGACAGGCCCTATTCAAGGTGGATTTGGCGACCTTAGACAACGCTCAAAGTCCTGAGATAATGGCCGTAGAAGCGCTCAAAAAGATGGCCGACGATGTGCGATCGCTGCTGCCCCAGCTAGGCCTCCATTCCCTCTCAGACGATATCTCAGGCAACGCCGTTTGCACGCCGCCCAATAACAGCGCTTCGCTATTCGCCGCCCTTTCCGAACATCCAGAAGGCCATCGCGTATTCAATCAGCTCGATCAGTTTTTAGACGAATACGGCTATCTGAGCGATGTTGCGACCGACATCGCGGTTCCAACCTGGCGCGAGTCCCCCCAGCCCGTTCGCGAGCTGTTAGCTCAGTATCTGTTTAATTCAGAGCCCAGCCAGTCAAAAACCAGCCAGTCAAAAACCAGCCAGTCAACACCTAAAAATAACGGATCTACCAGCGGATCTGGTTGGCGCTACCGGCAGGTGCAGGCCCGACTCAATCTCAAAGGCCAAGTCGCAGAAGTGTACAACCGACTACTGGCAGCATTACGAAGCTGCTTTGTAGAAATAGAAAGTCGTTGGTTAACAGCCGGATGGCTCGAAGCTCAAGGCGATATTTTCTTTTTGAGCTGGGATGATATTCGCGCTCAACTGCTGGCTGCGACCGCTCAACCGGATGAAAGCATGCGATCGCCGACAGAAATGTCACAAGCACCGTTGATGGAACCGCCCACAGACCCGTACGAAGCCCTCCGCCTCAAAATTGTGCTGGAGAAAGCGCATTGGCAAAGGCAACAGGGCACAAGAGTGCCTAGCCTGGTGTACGGAAATACCCCACCGCCGCTGGCCTCATCTACCGTCACTACTAATACCCTTCCGACGATATCTTCGGGTACGCTACAGGGGATTGGTGCGAGCAACGGATGCGTAGAAGGGACGATTTGCGTGCTAGAAGCCCTACCAGAATCGGCAATCGATATTAATGCTCAGACCATTCTAGTGGTTCCCTACACCGATGCTGGATGGTCTCCGCTACTGGCCCGCATTGGGGGCCTGATTGCGGAAGTGGGCGGCCAACTCTCTCATGGTGCAATTATTGCGCGTGAATATGGCATTCCTGCTGTTATGGACGTTAGCAACGCAACCCATCGGCTCAAAACGGGCCAGCGGGTACGGATTGACGGGCAACGTGGCACAATCGAAATCTTATCGATTCCTTGTAAGCAGTTGGGCGATCGCCCCAACCAACCTTAAAAGCTCCCTATTAAAGTCATTGCACGGCATCTTGCACACCGCATACTGCACACCGCATACCGCACACCCCATACTGTGCTTCTCCTTGTAGCCGTCATGAACTCTGCTCAAACACACTCACCCGTGGCCCATCAAGGCATCTTTACCGGCTCCAATGCACTCCAGCTCTTTTATCAAAGCTGGTATCCCAACTTGGCAACGGCCCTGCCTTCTAACGCTGTCGCTGTAAAAGGTGTTTTAGTGCTGGTTCACGGCTTAGGCGAGCATTCTGGTCGCTATTGCAATGTGGTAAAAGCACTCACCGCAGCCGGATACGCAGTGTACGCTTTTGACAACCAGGGCCATGGCAGGTCGGAAGGGCAGCGCGGACATATTAATCGCTGGCAAGACTATCGCAATAACATTCGCTACTTTTTACAGCTGGTTCGGCAGCAGGAGCCCACCGCACCGCTTTTTTTGATGGGCCATAGTCTAGGAGGGTTGATTGTGCTGGACTATGTTTTACGCAGCAGCGCTTTACGCAGCGACGGCACAGCCTTGTCAAATCAAGATCACCCCCAAGAACACTCAGAAGCTTCCGGGTCTGAGTTTGCTGCGCTCAACCTTGTTGGCATTGTGGTGAGTGCGCCCCCTATTCAACCGGCTAAGGGAACGGCCAGCTCTGTGCGAATTATGATTGCTCGCCTACTATCGGGCTTATTGCCGCGTTTGCCTTTAAAAATGGGGCTGGATAAAAAGGGCCTCTCTCGTAGTTCAGAAGCAATAGAAGACTTGGTTGATGACCCACTCATTCACCCTTATGTAACGCTGCGCTGGGGCAGCGAAACCCTCAAAACAATTGCCTGGGTAAAGGCCAATATTGATCGACTATGTCTGCCGATTCTGCTGACACATGGCGATGCTGACCCTATCATTGCGCCTGCTGGCAGCTATGAGATATTTCAGCAGATACCAACGCCCAATAAAACGCTGACTCTGTATCCAGGTAGCTATCATGAGCCCCATAACGATTTGGATGCGGATGTGGTGACCACTGACCTTGTGAACTGGCTCAATAAGTGTGTCGCTGCTGCTTAAATCTGGCAAGCTTAAAAAGTCTGCTACTATAGATGCTTGGCCGCGCTCTATTTAATTACGTTAATTACGCGTTTGCGCCAGGAGCGCTTTATCGCACTGCCCTGCTTTTGAGTCTGTTTGGTGAAATTTATTTCATTAACGGGCCTTATGGGGTTTGCCTTACTTGATAAAATTCGCTTCAAATCTCGTGAGTCAAACTCCGCAAGAGCTCGTTCAATTGTTCGTTGGTATTGCGATCGCCTTCTTTGGTAGAAGCTGCTTTCGTCAATATTTTTTCTATGATTTTTGTACGGGCTTTGTAGGGGTTGCTCTAAAAGTCGTTGCTCTTAAGCTCAGCTTGAGCGTAGCTTGGCGGTTTGCCCTTGATGCGCCGTAGCTAGGATAGAGCATATCAAAACAGTGTGGCTGAGGAGCCAGTGAATTAGCTTATGTCTTTCGAAAATCTTGGCTTACGGGCCGAACTGTTGCGTGCCGTAGCCGAGCAGGGTTATACCGATCCAACCCCGATTCAAAAAAAATCTATTCCCATTGTAATTCAGGGCCGCGATGTGATGGCCAGCGCCCAAACTGGTACTGGCAAGACGGCGGGCTTTACGCTGCCGATGTTGCAGCGCCTTTGCGAGCAGCTTCCCGCTCAGTCACTGCCCGCCCAAGATGCAGCCGCAGAGCCAAGCAGCGCCGCTGTTCAAGGCAAGCGAGGCACTAAGCCAGTCCTAAGAAAAAAAGGTGATGCCCCTAGCCCGAGTCGAAATGCTGGGCGTCGTCCGATTCGGGCGCTCATTGTCACCCCGACTCGGGAGTTAGCGGCTCAAGTGGGCGAAAGTGTTGAGACCTACAGCAAATATTTGCCTATTCGTTCAACGGTTATCTTTGGCGGAGTCAAAATCAATCCGCAAATTTCTAAAATTCGCCAGGGTGTCGATATTTTAGTCGCTACGCCCGGTCGGTTGTTAGACCATGTCAATCAGCAGACGGTCGATCTCTCTCAGGTAGAGATTTTGGTGCTAGATGAAGCCGACCGGATGCTGGATATGGGCTTTATCCACGATATTCGTAAAATTTTGACGCTGGTATCTGATGATCGGCAGACGCTGCTGTACTCAGCGACGTTCTCTCAGCCGATTAAGAAGCTGGCAGATAGCTTTTTGCGATCGCCTGATCTCATCGAAGTTGCCCGCAGCAACGCCGCCGCCGAAACCGTCGATCAAATCGTATATCCGGTAGATCGCGTTCGTAAAAGCGAGCTGCTTTCATTTATTATCGGCTCCCGCAATTGGCGTCAGGTACTGGTGTTTACCCGTACCAAGCATGGCGCTAACCGCCTGACAAAACATCTCCAAAAAGACGGTCTCACCGCCGCCGCAATTCATGGGAACAAAAGCCAAGGGGCCAGAACCCGCGCCTTAGCCTCCTTTAAAGCGGGCGACATACGCATATTAGTCGCAACCGATATTGCGGCTCGCGGCTTAGATATTGATATGCTGCCTCACGTTGTGAATTTTGAGCTGCCCAACGTGGCTGAAGACTATGTTCACCGAATTGGTCGAACAGGGCGAGCAGGAAATGAAGGACAGGCTGTTTCGCTGGTCTGCGTGGATGAAAAGGCGCTACTGAGGAGCATTGAGCGACTGTTAAAAAAAGACATCCCGAAAGAGATTATTCCAGGCTACGAGCCTGATCTTTCAATTCCACCCGAGCCGATTCCGAATGGACGCAACGGTGTGGGCGGCGGCCAATCTCGGGGTGGAAATCAAAGACGCTCAGACAGCCGATCTTCTGCTAGTAAGGCTTCGCCAGCGCGTGGGTCTAGGCCCAGCACCTCAAAAAGTGCCGCGCCGAAGGGCACCAAGTCAAAACCCACGCTTAAAAGCCGGCGTCCTTAGGCAGGCAATCTGTACGCGTAACGCTCAGCCAAATGACAGTGCCATCATCAGTTTGGAAATCAGTCTGAAATCAGTCTGAAATCAGTTTGCAATTGATGATGGCAATCTAAATCCACGCCCTACTAGTGCCTAAGAGCCCTGTCGCAGCTTGTCGAGTACGCTTTGGTCTTCCATTGTGGTCGCATCGCCGACCACTTCTTCGCCGCTTGCGAGGTTGCGAAGGAAGCGACGGATAATTTTGCCGGAGCGGGTTTTGGGCAAGGCGTCGGTGAATTGGATTTCACCAGGGCGGGCGATCGCGCCAATCTCCTTCACCACATGCTGTTTTAACTCAGCTTTTAGCTCGTCACTGGCTGTATAAGTGCTCTCTAAAGTCACAAATGCAAACACATCCTCACCCTTGAGGTCGTCCTTGCGGCCAACTACAGCGGCTTCTGCCACTGACGGATGCGACACCAGCGCCGACTCAATCTCCATCGTGCCAAGCCGATGGCCTGATACATTGAGCACATCATCCGTGCGCCCCATCACCCAAAAATAGCCATCTTGATCCTTTCGGGCGCCATCGCCTGCAAAGTACAGATAGTTGCCGTCCTTAGGCGGAATATGCTCCCAGTAAGTGCGGCGGAACCGGTTATCATCGCCGTACACTGTGCGCATCATGCTAGGCCAAGGGTGCTTAATTACGAGGTAGCCCCCTTCGTTAACCCCAACCGAATTCCCCTCAGTATCGACCACATCGGCCAAGATGCCCGGAAATGGCTTGGTCGCCGATCCAGGCTTGGTTGGCGTTGCGCCCGGTAGCGGTGTGAGCATAAATCCGCCTGTCTCGGTTTGCCACCAGGTATCAATAATCGGGCATTGGTCGCCGCCAATAACTTTGCGATACCACATCCAGGCTTCGGGATTAATCGGCTCCCCCACCGTGCCGAGGAGCCTTAGTGATGACAAATCGCGGGCATTGGGCAGCTCATCACCCATTTTCATAAAGGCGCGAATCGCTGTGGGCGCGGTGTAAAAAATGGTGACTTTATACTTTTCGACAACGTCCCAAAAGCAGCCGGGGTTAGACGCTCGCGGCGCGCCTTCATACATCAAGCTAGTGGCCCCGTTAGAGAGCGGGCCATAAACGATGTAGCTGTGGCCGGTAATCCAGCCAACATCTGCGGTACACCAGTAAATGTCGTCTTCTTTAATGTCAAAGGCCCACTTAAAGGTGACGTGGGTATAAAGGTTGTAGCCCGCAGTGGTATGAACAACGCCTTTGGGTTTGCCCGTGGTGCCGCTCGTGTACAGGATAAATAGCAGATCTTCTGAGTCCATTGGCTCAGCCGGACAGTCGGTAGCCGCAGTAGCCTTAACCTCATGCCACCACAGGTCTCGTCCTTCAATCCAGTCCACAGCTTGCTGAGTGCGTTGAACCACGAGTACGTTGGTGACTGAAGGTACGGCATTATCTGCCAGAGCTGCATCTACAGCGGGCTTCAGGCCCATCGGTTTATCTTTACGGAAGCCGCCATCTGCGGTGATCACAACTTTGGCTTCGGCGTCATTGAGGCGATCGCGCAATGCCTCTGCGCTAAACCCTCCAAATACCACCGTATGCGCCGCTCCAATTCGGGCACAGGCTAGCATAGCGACAGCCGCTTCAGGGATCATGGGCATATAAAGGCCCACGCGATCACCTTTTTTCACCCCCATATCCTTGAGCACATTCGCCATCTGACACACTTCTTGGTGCAGTTCAGCATAGGTAAGCGTGCGAGAATCACCCGGCTCACCCTCCCAAATCAACGCTGCCTTGTCGCGTTTATCCGTAGTGAGATGCCGGTCTAAGCAATTGTAAGAAATATTGATTTTGCCACCGTCAAACCATTTTGCGACTGGCGGCTGCCAGTCCAGCACGGTATCCCATTCTTGAAACCAGTCCAACTCCGACTTGGCCAGCTTGGCCCAAAAAGCAGCCGGGTCAGCCGCCGCTTCGTCATACAGCTTTTGATAGGCTTCCGTACTCGGTATTCGTGCATTAGCCGAAAACGCTGCCGGTGGATCAAAGACCCGCTGTTCTTGCAGAATGGATTCGATGGTGGAGTCTGACATGAAAAATTAGCCTAAAACGCGCTGTAAAAAATATGAAGGGAACCCCTTCCAAAACCATACTGCGTTTTGCTCGTAGCAAGTTCGTTGGCGCTGAGTTCCTTAATAAAAGTCCTTTTATATCCTTTATTTATGCTTTATTTATGCTTTATTAGATTCTCCTTAAAAGACTCAATCAAAATCAGATCCTATCCAAATCGTTGGCTGTTGCAGTTGCGCTTGGCGGGCCGTCTTAAAAAATCAACTCAAGTGTCATATGTCATATTATGTCTAGAGGTGAATATTCCTGGAATAGAGTATGACGCTTCCCTATGCAATTTTAGCGGCGTTGATGAACCAGCCGTGCAGTGGCTATGACTTGGTGAAGCGATTTAACAAGTCGGTAGAGTGCTTTTGGAGTGCAAGCCATCAGCAAATTTATAAGGCACTAGCTAAGCTAGAAGCCGATGAACATATTGGCTCCGAAGTCATTGAGCAGGAAAATCGACCCAATAAAAAATTCTATACCGTAACCGAAGCAGGTCGGCAGCATTTGCAGCAGTGGGTCGGTGAGCCGGGCGATATTGCGATGCTGAAGTCTGACCTGCTCATTAAGCTGTCGGTCGGGCATATGGTTCCAACGGAGACGCTGCTACAAATGTTGCAGAGCTACTACGAGCAGCACAAGGAAAAACTCAAGATTTATCAGGCAATTACCAAGCAATATGTGCAACTGCCTGAACGCTCACGCGAAGATCAGTTTCAGGTGCTGGTGCTGCGCGCAGGTATTCGCCAGCAGCTGGCTTGGATTGCCTGGTGTGAGGAGGCTCTAGGCTTTTTAGGGCAGCCAGTTACCGTGCGAGAGCCTTCTTCGATAGGGTAGGGCTTGGCTCTTCTCAAGTGAGCCGTTTAGTGGGTCTGACACTGTTCGCACAGGCCAAAGAATTCTAAGGTGTGATAAAAAATTTGGAAATGATGGGATTCGGTCAGATGCTCTTCGAGCCCATGGACCGGGCATTCTGCCATCACAGTCGAACTGCCGCAGCGGACACAGGTGAGGTGATGGGTGTCTTCTTTGGCAAGGCTATAAAGTGATTCCCCACTCGAAAGGGTGCGTACCTGAAGTGCACCTTCTAGCTTGAGTGACTCTAACGCACGATATATCGTTGCCAAGCCCATGCTGACATGCTGTTGCTTGAGCTGCAAATACAGTGCCTGGGCTGAAATGGCGCCTTTGATTTGTTTTAGCTGCTCTAAAACCTGGGTCTGACTGCGGGTACGGCGGCTGTTCATTAGCCTTTTGTGAAAAAAGTAGAGTGCGTAGAAAATAGCGTTGTGGTGTGTCAGCGAATGCTAACTTCAGCTACTGCCTGTTTCTAGCTTAAGCGAACCCGGTGCAAACTAGGGCTATTTGAATGAGACAATTGCGGTAGGATCACATAGGTTCTAATGACAGGTTCTGACTATATTTTTAGGCTCTGACTGCATTTTTCTGTTTTTTATTTTGTAACTATCGTGGCGCAATCTTCTCAGGTCAGCTCACAGCATGTTTATGAGGCTAAGGTGTATGTTACCCTGCGGCCTTCTGTCCTCGATCCGGCAGGCACTGCGGTGCGTTCGGGGCTAAGCCACATGGGTTATGACAATATATCTAAGGTGCGGATTGGTAAGTACATTGAGCTAGAACTTACGGCTGAGAATAAGGCGGTTGCCCAACAGCAGTTAGATAAAATGTGCGATCAGCTGTTGGCTAATCCGGTCATTGAAAACTATCGCGTGGAAGTGTTTGAATCGGTGCCCGCTGGCGTGTGATATCGCTTAGCTAGAGGGTAGGGTCGCTGAGTAGTTTGCACAAGAAAAGCAGGGAACAAAAATGAAGTTTGGCGTGATTGTATTTCCAGGCGCTAATTGCGATCGCGATATTGCCTATGTCTTACAGGATGTTTTGCAGCAGCGGGTTCGCATGGTTTGGCATGAGGACAGCGATCTGTCAGATATTGATGTGGTAGTGGTACCCGGCGGCTTTAGCTATGGGGATTATTTGCGCTGTGGGGCGATCGCGCAATTTTCACCGGCTATGCGGGCAACGGCTGAACATGCTAGTCAAGGTAAGCTTGTAATGGGCATTTGCAATGGCTTTCAGGTTCTCACCGAGATGGGGTTGCTGCCGGGGGCACTGGTGCGCAATCGGGATTTGCATTTTGTGTGCGATCGCACCTCAATGACGGTTGAGCGAACCAATCTACCCTGGACTCAAGGCTACGCAAAAGGGCAGATCATCACGCTGCCCATTGCGCATGGAGAAGGCTGTTACTATGCCGAGCCAGATGCGATCAAAGCGTTAGAAGATAACGATCAGGTGATTTTTCGCTACAGCGATCGCAGCGGTAGCCATGGCTCTGCCACCAATCCTAACGGCTCAATTAACCATATTGCCGGTATCTGCAATCGGGCTGGCAACGTGCTAGGCATGATGCCTCACCCCGAACGCGCAGCCGACCCAGTACTCGGCAATACAGATGGTTTGGCCTTGTTTGAAGGACTTTTGAAATCTGCGCTAGTGGCGGTGTAGCTCTTTTGTCTTTTGATTGATCAACCAATCAATTAACAATGAGACGGCGCGTAATAACAGTCAGGCCGTCTTCGCGAACTAGCAGCGCCGAGACCCATCGACTATCAGGGGTATTGGGTGCCTCCCCAATCTTGAATAGTCCGCCTGCGGCTAAAAGTTCGAGATCTACAGGCCTACCCACAAAGAAGTCTTCTGACGTGGTGCCTTCCTCTACAGCGGCCCCTAGCAAGTACCGATTGCCTAGCGGCTCTGTAACAATGGCATCAAACTCATAGCTTTCTCCAGCTTCAACCGCCTCAGGCAAAATAACAGACACAGTAGGCGGGGTCGCACCCGAACTCACCTGGTTGCGCTCAGACAGCGTCTTTTGAGAGACCACTTTACCGTCTACAAAAGTTTGTTCTGAGCGAATAACTGACTCTAGCTGCGTCGGCTGACCATTCACTAGCTTACTGCCATTGATATAAGTGACCGTTTCTGCCGAGTAGCCATTGGAGTTAGGCTCCCAAGACTGTAGCTCTACTCGATAAGTCAGATCGCTGTAGCGCTCCCAAAAGGTCGTTAGCGCAACGGGCAGGGTTTCGTAGGTAAACCCATCGTCATTCGTAAATTCTGGGCTGTAGCCCTGCATAACGGCGGCAACATCACCAGCGGTGGCGGCTGTCTCGATTTGCTCAAGGAAGCTCACTAAGCCAGCGGGCGCGGTCTCAGGCGTTGCTGCTTGTGCGCTTTGCCTGCTGATGCACTCTCCCAAGCCCCAGCTTAGAGCAATCGTGCAGACAACAGCAGCGGCACGCCGATAGCCTTTCAACCAACTTGTTGCTGAGCCTGCGGGCTGTTGTTGGCGGTAAGTCATGAATTTGCGCGTCCTTATAAATATATTGAAAGGTAATAACGATATTTTTTTAAGTATAGAGCGGATAGCCCTGCCGCTGAGCCTCATCATATGCCAATCACATGCCAGCCACACCACAATCACAGGCCAGTCACATCCCAATTGGGAGACAAATGGGAGGCGGAAATTAGAATTGTTGGCAGATATCATCTCAAACCACCTGAAACCAAGGTAACCTGAACTCTGTATTATGACGGTTATTTCAGGGAGCTGCGGATATCGTGAATGCCATGGGAGGACAAAAGAAACTGTTGATTGCAGCCAGTGGGACAGGTGGGCATTTGTTCCCGGCGATCGCAACCGCACAGCAGCTGCCTGACACCCATATTGAATGGCTAGGTGTCCCCGACCGGCTAGAAACCGAGCTAGTGCCCAAACAGTATTTTCTCCATACGGTTCGGATGGGCGGTGTTCAGAGCGGTTTTGGCCTGTCTACGCTCAAGCTATTGGTTCGCTTTGTAAAGTCTACGGTGCAGGTGCGACGACTGCTCAAACAAGGCGGTTTTCAGGGTGTGTTTACCACCGGGGGCTATATTGCTGCACCCGCCATCATCGCAGCTCGATCACTGGGCCTCCCTGCGATTATGCATGAGTCAAATGCATTGCCCGGCAAGGTAACCCGCTGGCTAAGTCCTTGGTGTACAGCAGTGGCGTTGGGCTTTGCTGAAACGGCGCAACGCCTGCCGAAAGCCCGTACATCGGTAGTCGGAACACCTGTGCGATCGCAGTTTTTGGCTGCGGCCCTTAAGAATGAACCCGCACGACTTCCTGATATAGATATTCCTTCAGATGTGCCGCTAATTGTCGTGGTTGGCGGTAGTCAGGGCGCGGTCGCGGTGAATCAACTGGTTCGAGCAACTGCTCCCGCCTGGCTCGCCGCAGGCGCGTGGATTGTGCATATTACCGGTGCTAGCGATGCCGAAGCTGATAGCTTTAGACATCCTCACTACATTCACCGGCCTTTTTATAACGATATGGCGGCTTTGTTTCGGCGCGCAAACTTAGCGATTAGCCGTGCTGGTGCTGGTACCCTCATCGAACTAGCTATCACAGGAACGCCCTCTATTCTGATTCCTTATCCGTTCGCTGCCGAAGATCATCAAACTTACAATGCGATCGCTTTTAGTAAAGCAGGTGCTGCTCAGCTCCACCAACAGTCAGCACTGACCGCTCAGAAATTGCAAGCAATCGTAGCAGACCTCCTGCAATCTCCAGAGCAGCTTGAAACAATGGCTGATGCCGCTCGCCGCCTTTCAACTACTAACAGCGCCGAGAAAATGGCTCATTTGATCGAGCAATGTCTCTCCGCCTGAAGCTGAAGTGCCGTTGGTAAGGCTAGTTCTCCATCGGCCATGTCTGCAAGTGATCTCAGTCACAACGGCATTTATTGCTGCCCCACACATGGTATAGATAAGCACACCCTTGGGAACATCGCAGACTGGTTTAAGTTCTTACACAGATAAGCAAAAACTAGTTACCACTGGTGTTTATCGCTAGCATAGCGCTACGAATCGTTGCCGCAAGCTCACTGTAACGCCCTTGTTTTCGGTCTGTTAATTGGTTTGGAATTTGCTTGAATAAGGTGCACTTACTCCGTATGCTCGCAACTAATCAGATACCTTTTCCTCAGAAGGTCAAAGTTTTTACGCAATTGCTGATTTTGATGAAAACTTCATTATGCTGGCCCGTATATATACCTTAGCAAGCTTTCCTGATCTTATTATCAGCTTAAGAACATAGGTAGATATAGGTACTAATCGTGAGCGCTGGTAGCGGTATCTTTATAGCGCTATCGCCTCTTTTGGCAATTATTTGGTAATTATCAGGTAATTATCGTCATCACCTGCAATGCCTGTTGCACATGTGCCAGGATTGCCCGTCAGGGCGGTAGCTGCTAAAGAAGTTGTTTTTAGTTGACAGGCATTAGTTTAGTTTTTTAGAGGGTGGAGGTATAGGAAGCCCAATGTATTTTTTAAGAGCAGCCACAGTAAAAGTCGCCACAGCCAAGGTCGCCACAGCCAAGGTCGCCACAGCCAAGGTCGCTTTAGTGCTGGCATCCGTTCCAGCTATTTTAATTTCAGCTAGCAATCTTGTATCTGGTACTGCTCTGGCTAATGAGCTTCCTGAGTTAGTCGCTCCATCCACCGCTGAGCCCTCTACTACTAATCCTGCGCTCACTCCCCTTTCTATCCCTAGTGGTCAAGTGAATGCACCCTTGGCCTCCGTGGTTCGACAACGCTTGCCATTTTCGCCAGGAGACCGTATTCGGATTACGATTCCGGGCCTAGGTGGTGAAGAGTTTACTGGCGAGTACGAGGTTAACTTCAACGGCGATCTAGAGATTCCTTATCTCGGTGCTTTTCCTGCTGTCGGTTTGGTTTCTAGTGAAGTCGAAGCTAGGCTTCGTGATGCCTTACTTCAGCAGCAATTCTTCCTGCCCAGCCAGCTTAGAGTCAGCGTTCAAGTATTAGATTACTCACCGATTCAGGTGGCGGTCACAGGCGAGGTTTTTGAACCAGGTCGTATTTTGATCTCTACCGAAAATTCTGTCATTGCCGACTTTCAAGGCGATGTCATCGAGCTACCTGGAGACAACCCGCTTGAGCGCTACTTAACCTCTGCTTTGAAGGCAATTGGCGGTGTCAAGCCAACGGCTGATGTCAGTAAAGTGCAAGTGCTTCGAGGGACTGAATCAATTGTCGTAGACCTATCTGGCATCTTCTCAGGGACGACGGTGAATGACTTTCCCCTCATCGCAGGCGACCAAATCATCGTTCCAAATGCTGGCGAGTTTCAAAGAGAACTGGTTCGTCCTTCTCAAATTACGCCTGATAGTATCAATACCTATGTTTCAAACGTGACGGTTCCTGGTGGCACCATTCTGGGTGGTACAGATAACATTAATGTGGCCACCTTTGAGTACGGGATTAACCTGGCACAGGCCCTAGTCTCCGCCCGCTGCGTTGGGGGTACCCAGTCTACCAATGCCAATCGTAGAGCGCTGCTGATTCAAACCGATGGCGTAACGGGTGGCCTCACAACCTCGGAGTACAGCATTACCGATTTGGTGAGTGATTCTACAGAGTCCTCTGATGCGAATCCCTTCTTGATGCCAGACGATGCGATCGCTTGTTACGACTCTCGTAATACCAACGTTCGAGGCGTATTAGGAACGGTAGTTGATTTTCTCAATCCGATCAATCTGTTGATCAATCTATTTGATCGTGAATAAAACGATGCAAACAACGATGTAAGCAGCTGATTACTTTGAGGCATTCCTTTTGAGCTATCCAACTGATTAAGTGCAATACGAACTCTCATCTGTTTCCCTGAAACTGCAGAGTGTTTATTCACCGTTCATTAACCCGTTGTCACCGAATTTCACCCTATTGACTAATGACTGAATCTTCTTTCCCTACTCCCCCCTCTCGACAGACCGCTTCCTACGGCCGCGGTATGCGAGTCTCTAAATTAGGCTATTTGGGCTTAGGCCTACTGGCGAACACGCTAATATGGGGCTTGGCTTTGGCCTATCTCAAGCTGGCTCCAACCACCTACACCAGCGAATGGGGTCTCAACGTACTTGATACTGCCGCCTCTGCCGACGTGACTTTGCCAGAAGGCGGTCGCGCTGCGCTCAATCCAGCGGGTTACAATCCTGTTCGCAGAGATCCCCGAACTGACTATGTCTATTTGGCGCAAAGCCCAGACATTCTTAGAGAGGCGGCGGCCGAGGTCGATTTGACTGTACAAGAGTTTGGCAACCCTGAAATTACTACCGAAGAAGACAGCTCTATTATTGGTTTTGTCGTTAAAGGTGAGACGCCTGAGATGGCCCAAAAGCAAGCAACTGCCTTGTATGTGGCGCTAGCTCGTAGAATCGATCAGCTCCGGCAAGCCGAACTGCTGCGTCGCGAACTGGAAACTAAAGCAGCTCTAGAATCTGCGCGTGGGCAAGTGGAAGATGCTCAGAACGCACTGGCTAGCTATCAAGCGAACTCAGGCCTGAGTTCTGAGGCTCAAATTTCTGATTTGGCAGTGGGCGTAGAACAGCTGCGTCGGCAGTATGCGCTGGCGGTTGCTGAGGAGAAAGGATTGGGCAGTCAGGTTCAGCAACTGGCTCAAGATATTAATGAGTCGTCAGCAGGCGCAGCCGATGCTTATCGATTACAAGTCGATCCGGTCTACAAAAGTCAGTTTGAAGAATATGGGATAGCAGCGGCCGAATATGCTGATATTTCATCTCAGCTGGGGGCTCAGCATCCTCAAGTCGTGGCTAAACGGGCCGAAGTAGAAGGACTGGCGTCTGCGTTGGAGGGGCGGGGTTCTTTCCTCTTAGGCCGAGAGGTAGATCAAAGCGTACTGACTCAGCTTGGGCCGATTGGGGTTGATCCTAGAGTCGCAGCGTCTCGCGGTGAGCTTTTTCAGGTGGCCGTGAACAGTCGGGCTAATCAAAGTGGTTTACAGTCTCAAACTCAAGAGCTGTCTAACCAAATTGGGGGACTAGAAGGTCGCTTGCGTCAGCTGACTCAGGAGCAGTTTACGGTGGATAGGCTGGAGCGGAACTTGCAGGTTGCAGAAGCCATCTTTGCTGCTGCTGTGGCAAAATTGAACCTAAGCGATGCGGATATCTACTCCGTTTATCCGCCGACTCAGTTGGCGGCTGAACCCACCTTGCCCGATGAAGATAAATATATTTCTCCAAGCCCTGTAGTTGCGATTGGCGGGGCGCTAGCGGGCTCTTTCTTAGCAACGACAGGTCTTTTGTTGCTTTGGGCCAATCGGAGGAATTCAGTGGCAGAAGAACAATTGGTCGCGGCTGATTTTCCGTTTAGAGCCTAGATTATGATGAGTGCGCGTGCCGCAAGTGGTCTTAAAAACAAACTTGTCAAAGGTGCTGCGGGGGCCTTTGGGCTCCGGCTAATCTATACAGGACTCACCTTTCTAACCAGCATCTTACTAGCTCGTGTTTTAGGAACCACTGGGTTTGGTACTTACACGTATGCTGTGGTCTGGGCGTTTCTTTTGAGCGTTCCGGCTACGATGGGCTTTGATAATTTTATCGTACGTGAAATAGCGGTGTATCAAACCCAGTCTTTTTGGGGTTTGATGCGAGGAATTTTGATCTGGGCTAACCGCTCTGTTCTAATTGCTTCTATCTGTTTAGCGCTGATCGCGATATTAGTGGCTTGGTTTATAGGCGAAGATGCTCACTCAGAAACGTTTATTGGCTTTTGCATTGCGGTTTCGCTGATGCCAGCGATTGCTTTGCGTAATGTTAGGCGCGGTGCTATGCGAGGACTGAATCATATTGCAAAGGGTTTGGTTCCTGAGCTTCTGATAGATCCACTGCTCCTGATTGTGCTAACGTTTACTGCCTATCTGGTGATGAAGCAGACGCTAAATGCACTCTGGGTCATTGCCTTCTATGGCTTTGGAACTGCTACCACGCTGATGATTATTAGTCGGTTTGTCAACCAAGCATTGCCTGCTCCTGCAAAAACTGCACAACCTGAGTACAACGGAAGGCTCTGGCTAAGCAGTGCTTTCCCGTTTATGTTGATTGAGAGCATTCCTATCATCAACGGACAGACGGATGTCCTCATGCTAGGTGCGTTTAGAGGCGTTGAGGCAGTGGGTCTGTATGTGCCGGTTAACCGGGGTGCTCAACTGATTACATTTATTTTGATGGCGGTTGGCAGTGCGCTAGCGCCTATGGTTGCGAGCGCTTATGCCGATAACCAATTGTTTGATTTGCAGCAGACGGTGACTAAAAGTGTGCGTGTTGTTGCAGGTGTTGGTTTTTTGTTTGCGATTAGCTTAATTGTTGGCGGGCATTGGTACCTTTCTATCTTTGGGCCTGAGTTTGTAGAGGGTAGTACAGCACTCTACATTTTGTGTGTGGGTACCTTTGTTTCTACTGCACTAGGTCTTTCGTTTACGATTTTGAACATGACAGGTCACGAACGGTACACAGCTATGCTGGGCTGGGTGACGACAGTGCTCAATATTGTGCTCAATGCAATTTTTATCCCGCTGTGGGGGGTCGAGGGGGCCGCGATCGCGACTTCAAGCAGTGTGCTGCTTGGTAGCTTTGTGGCGGTGTATGCAGTCAGACAAAAGCTAGGAATTGACGCTACTTTGATGGGCCTACCGGCTAAAAGACTCAACCCTAGGTAGACAGTCACCGCAGATAGACAGTCACCCCAGATAGTACAGTCACCCCAGATAGTACAGTCACCCCAGATAGTACAGTCACCCCAGATAGTACAGTCACTGCCGCGGTCGCCTTTACCTTGTTATTGTCATCATTTTGTCATCATTTTTTACTGTCATCATTATTGAGAGACGGCTGCTTGCCAATACTGAATATCGGCCGCGTAGCTGTCGGCAGCAGTTTGCCAGGTGGGTAATGACTTGTTAGGACTAGCTGTTGTCGAAAGTGCCAGCTGGCGGATGACTTTCTGGGCGGCAGTAGTGGGGGCTTGGGTGGAGATAGGGATAATTGCTCCTTTCCCCACCTCAATTGCTGCCTGATTGACCTCGTTGACAACTACCCACTTTTTAAATGAGGCAGCCTCGGCAATAGGCAGCCCAAACCCTTCGCTCTCGGATAGATAAACGACGGCAGCAGCCTGTCGGTAACACTGTGCCAGCGTTTGGTCATCTACATGTCCTTGGTATGTCACCCACTCCAGCTGACTGACTGAATCTAAAAAAGCCTCGCCTTCTAACTGGGTCGAGGTGTTCATCCCGCCGACGAGCCGGAGTTCCCATGGCTGGCCACTATGTTCGCGGAGTGCTCTAACCAGCGCTAGGGCCTCAGGCAGGCGCTTGGCCGCTGGGTCGATCCGACCTACTGAAAGCAGAAATGGATGGTCTGAAGTAGGCAGGTTGACAGGTGGCAGGCTTGCTAGCGATGAATCAGCGCCGTTAGAAATGACTTTGAGTTTATCTTTGAGCCGAGTCTGAGGCCGAAAGTGGTGTAGATCGTCTTCGGTTGCTTTGCTCACCGCGATAATTTCTTTAGCGAGCCAGATCGAGGCATCTAGATAGATGAGCGATCGCAGCGCAGTCTTCAGCCGACTGCCATATTTTTCTTTGGCTTTCCATTCGTTGACATCGTGAATGACAGCAATCGTCGGTGGGTGCCAGGGCAAGAGCACCGGGTTGGATAACCATACCGCCAGATTGATGCCTGAGTGTTGGCAGTATTGACTGAACTTTGTGGCCAGCCAGAGATAACGCCTGCTGGGTGAGTAGTCTAGCTCCGGAATGACTTCTACGTAAGCTTTGAGCTGCTGCAGCGCAGGCGTATTTTGAAGCGCATTGGGCGAACTTAAAATTTTGAGCTGAATGCCTTTTTGGACGAGGGCTTCAACTAAGGGGGGCAGCAACCGGTCTAAATACTGGCCGATGCCCAAACGAGGGCCTAGATAGTAAGCAACAAGGGCAACGGTCATAACAGATGATGTCAGGAAGATGAATAAGAATACTTAGGTCAAGATACCTTCTGAGCCGTGTCTTGATCTGAATTTGGTAGACGCTTTTTTGCGATGGGGCGCTTAGCAGGACTTTATAATAACTTTGCAGCTCGTCTAATTTCATGCATATGAGTTATTACATCTATAGCGAGTGCGTTCTTCTGTAGATATACTTTGAACTCATGGACGATGGGGTCAATAACTTTGGCAGTAATACCGATGATTGTTTGTCCGGCAAGGTGCTATGAGGTCTGTATATATGTTTAATGGGCATACATATTTATGACTGGTCCTTATGACTGCTTTTATGCCTGAGGCATTAACTGAGGCGAGCGCTGGTTTATTCCTAATCGACTTCCTAATTGACCATGTCAGATAAGCAAAGTTTCAGATAAGCAAAGTTTCAGATAAGCAAAGTTTCAGATAAGCAAAGTCCAGATACAAAGTCCAGATAAGCAAAGCTTGCGTAGACTAATAATAAACAGATGACAACCCTGTATCAACCTTCTGAGCGTGCTGTAGAGCGTGCGACCAACTATTCATTTTGGATTGTGTTCGGCATTGCGCTCTATACGCCTTTTGAAGAGTTTTTCTTGCGATGGCTGCCAGGAATAATTCCAGTTGCTTTGCGATTTGTGCCAGAGTTTATTCTCTATTGGTTGCTGTTCGTCGTTTGTTGTTCTCGTCTAATGCGAGGCTATCCGCTTAGAAAAACACCAATTGATTGGCTGATCGGCGCTTTTTTCCTAGCAACAATTATCTCTATGGTGCTCAATAGCTCTCCAGTGATTGGCAGCATCATTAATCTCAGGACTATTTGGCGATATCTATCGGTTTTCTACATTGTAGTCAACATGGATATTTCACCTAAAGAGCTGAAGCTAATGCTCAACGGGCTTAAGATTGTCATGCTGGCACAAGGACTTATTGGTTCTATACAGTATTTTTTGCCGGCTGGTTTCAATCAGGCATTTTTCGCTCCTAGAGAATTTGAGATTGGTGACTACCAAGGCGAGTCTATGGCCGCAACTGGCGACTTGAAAGTGGGGGCTACCGCAGGGACTTTCTCGGATAGTGCAGTTCTATCGGCGTTTTTGTTGGTGGGTTTGTCGCTTTTTCTGTCGAGCGCCTATGCTGTGGGCGGCAGCCTAATACCGAATGGTTTTGATGTGAGTGGTATGGGAGCGCTACTGTTTGGTATTTTTGCCTCTAAGAAGCGGGCTGCACTGGCGATCGCACTGATAACGCCCCTGATGGTTTTTTATGTTTACAACAAGAGAAAGACTTTGGCCAATGTGACTTGGCTATATGGCGGTATCGCCCTGCTGGCGGTCATTATGCTCGCGGTTGCTGGTGTTGCTGTAGAGTCATTTTCGGGTGCAGATGACCGTCAGAAATCCATTGACTTGGGAGCTTATTTCCTTCAAGTCTTCTCACCTGAATATTGGCAGCAGTCAAACGAACAGGCCAGAGGATGGTTTATGCAGGTTATCTTAAATGGGCTCTTCAATACTCAGAGCTGGTTTGGGTTTGGACCTGACTTTGCCGTAACGCAAGAGTCACTGAGAGAAACGCTGAGTTCTGCTAGTGAGATGGCCAAGCTAGAGCGAGATGCAGGGGTATTTGACGACAGCTTCTGGTTTGCTTTTATAGCTTACTTTGGTATTGTTGGAACAGTCATCTACGGTTTTATCCTCAAGCGTCTTTATGATGCGGCTAGGTGGCTAATTCGTTCCTCAGCGGAACCTGAATTGAGAACTTTGGGTGCCACATTTGCAACCTTGGTTTTTGTGACGGTTCTGTATACCTTTGTAGAACGCATTTTTAGACTAAGGGCATTTAGCTTTTACTTTTGGTTGCTAGCTGGACTGGTCATCAATATGTGCCATATGAAGATGGCGCTCATTAAGGCCGCTCGTCAACCGCATGCAACCGCGATTGGGGACTCTCGTAAGCTTCTTCAGTGAACTTCAATGCGTTCTGGACAGTCCGAATTATTACAAGTTTGAAGTTCTGTTCGGTTTCATTCATAGTCGTCGTCGGATTGATTGGCACAACGACTAGCTGTCTAACTCGCCATCCGCAATGGTTCTCACTACTACTAATTAATTAAGCCAAGATTAATTAAGCTAAGAGAGCAAAACTATAAAGATTTGGAGCATTAATTCGACTAAATAGTCCTGTGTATAGCGTTGGTCTCTTGGCTTGAATACAGCAATACAGCTTAACCCTTTACACAATAGTAGGCTAAGTGACTCGCGGCGTATGAATGCATCTGCACTCCTGCCTACATAACTTTTTGACTGCCGACCAGGCAGCTATAGATCTGGGCTGCTAGCCGGGTTGATCATTAATATACATGTGCTATGTGAAGATGGCGCTTATTAAGGTGGGTCTTCAACCACAGGCGACGACGGCTGTTGAAGACTCTACTATTAAAAACTCTAATATTAAAATATTAGGAACTCTAATCGGTCTCCTCAATTAGTTTTGGATCGCTCCTAGCAGCTTAAATGCCGACAAGTCCAGGGAAATCCATTCGGCTTAATTCATTCCTCTGTGTCCGTTTCTATACATTCTTACTGAGGTATAAAGTCGATACTTTGTTACCATGATCAAGATTAAGTATATATACGTAACTACGAATGTCTAAGTAGGCAATCGTAGCCCTTTACTTTATTTTGTTCAACATTAAGGACTTAAGCCAAACCAACGTCGCCTGAGCGGCGTCAATACCCATTCAATCGAGGATAAGCTCATGACTTACCAATCAACAGCGACTGTTGCAGAGTCGGCCGCTTCTAGTCGGAAAGATGCGATTCCTTTGCCATCGCGGCGACCTTCTTTTGCCTATACGATGGAGAAAGTTGTAGCTCACTTAAGCCAATACGTTCAACCTATGGTACTTGACATTGGCTGTGGACGCAAGTCAGACATTGGTCGCTACCTAAAGGAGCATAATTCCCATGCGTTGATTCACGGTGCGGACTTGGATGAGTATTCTCTTGAAAATACAGATGTAGATGAGCTTTTTATCTGCGATGCGGCAGATATGCCGTTTAAAGATGGCAGCTACGATGTTATCTTTTCTCAGTTTTTGCTAGAACATGTGCTTGACTCGCAAAAGACAATTGATTCGATTGCGAGAGTGACTGCGCCTGGTGGGCTAGCGACTTTAATTGTTCCTAACCCCACTTCGCCTGCCTCAACGGTTGCTAAGCTTACGCCTTACAGCTTTCACCTGTTTTTTAAGCGTGAGATTCAAAAATACGACAATGTGAATGAGGACACATTTCCCACTGTTTTTGACTTTAAAAATGTAAGCAATCTAAAAAAAGAGATGCAAAAAGCTGGCTTTATTAATATTGAGGCTTACTATGTCCCCGAAATGTATTTTCGGTTTCGCTATCGACCTATTATGATTCGTTTAGCGATGATCTACACCCAGATTTTGACCTCACTGAATTTGAACTTTATGAAGTCTTCTGTTGTAGTGAGCGGTATTAAGGCGCCCTAGCATTATCAAAAATAGGAGCCTGCCTGCAGAAAAGTCAAAATTGATTTGCTCTTACGCGATTTTTTTGACTAATTTTTAGAGAGATATTTTGCGATGCTTCCTCGATATGTGCGCTTGTCTATGCGACTGATAGCGCTAACTTTTGCAGCGTTTTTATTGATTGTTGGATATGCCAGTCTGCAGGGTAGTCCGATACAGGGTTCTTGGTTTGCTGAACGTTCAGATCGCTCGTCAGAAGAACATCGTGCGGATGCTTCTGCTCCTGCTGTGGTAGATGCGAAGGCTACAGTAGCTACAGATGAGCGTGCTCTTTCTGCGAAATTGATGTGCTTTAACGTCAATTCTGTCCAGGTTCCCTCCTGGCATTCTGCTTCGTTTTTAGAATCGGCAAGGCAGCTAAGGCCCAAGGTGCTGAGGGTGCCGGGAGGCGAGGTGGCCAACTACTGGGATTGGGAGCGGGGTGGCATTATTGAGGATGACACTCAGCTACCAGACGGCCTGCCTGAGTATATGCGTTACGATGCTCGCAGCTATACAAATGGAAAATTAACGGATTATCAGGCGGGGTTGCAGGCGACTAATTCAACGGCCCTGTTTGTGCTCAACATGTTGACATCTGATTTGGCCGACCAAATTGACATGCTCAGTACAGCGGCTAAATCTGGTATGGAAATTAAATATGTGGAGTTGGGAAACGAGTACTATTTTGGTATTCCTAACTACGCAGCAAAATTTCCGACACCTGAGCTATATGGCGAAGAGGCCAAAGTTTGGATAGGTTATCTGCGCGATATTTTCCCAGGCGTTAAAATTGCTGTGTTTGGTACGGCCGCTGGACCACAAAGCTCTGAACGAGAACTCCGCTGGAACCAAGCGCTGCTGGAAACGGCTTTGCCTGATGCTGATGCGATCGCGCTACATATTTACGCTGAACCGGGTCTAGATCCGGATGGGTTTTCGACTCAGAGCTATCCTGCTTTTGATGAGGGTGATTTTGCCACGATTTTTGGCGAGCCGTTTAGGCATTGGTCTGGGATGCGATCGCAGCCGACGTTTAAGATTATTCCTCCCGATAAAGAAATTTGGATCACAGAGTTTAATTTAATCGAAGATATTTTTGGCAATAACTACAATTCGGGTCGTCGCCCTCGGGTCATGGGAACCTGGAGCCATGGGCTATATGCGCTAGCAATGAACCTGATGTTTTTAGAAGAAGATCGGGTCACCATGACCTGTAACCACGATCTTGTAGAAGACTTTAAGTTCGGTGCGATTTTGCCCTATGCAAATAGTTTTTATATCTCTGACGAGCAAACTTTTCCGGTAACGCCGATGACTTTATCTGCGACGGGGCAAGCGCTACAGTTATTGGGTGAAACAGTTGAAGGTATGACACAGAGCGCTGCAATTAAGTTTGCTAACGCGCCACAGCTAACGGGTAAAGACGGCTATGAGTACTCAGGGCTCTATGGCTGGCAGTTTCAATCTTTAGCAAGTGCAGACAAATCGAGCGCGAATCCACAGACAAATCGATCTTCGTCTATTGTACTTAACCTTTCAGATAGAATTGTTCAGCTAGAGATCTCTGAGATAACAGCAGATAGCGTTGACTATCAACAGCTTTCAGCAGACCCTCGAACATTGGTAACTAGCCCGTATGCGCTAACTGCCAAGCAGGGAAGTGCCTCAAATATGCTTTCTTTGCCGCCTCATTCAGTAACTCGGCTAATGGCCGCTTAAGCCTTATTTTTATCCCTCATTTACAGCATCTTTCAAAGTACTCTTCCATGTCCTTTTCCTAGCTCTTGCTAGGCTTAGAGGGGGCTTGTTCTATTTTCTCCGCGATTTTTTTGTGACTGCTTCAAGACACGACTTGGAAGGTTAAGAGCGGTTTTATCATGGAGAATAGAGAAGTTGCCCATGGAATCATCAGATGTATTGGCCTCAGGTTGGGATAGCGCCTA
>LJZR01000122.1 GCA_001314865.1 Phormidesmis priestleyi Ana
TTGCCTGTGGTACCAGCATACGGACTAGTACCGTCGATTACTCTAATGGTATGTCCTAAAAATGCACTATGAGGTGCTTTATATTCATGTTCTAAAAGGTACGATGTCAGAAGCGGAATTGCATCTTATCAAGCAACGCATGAACCAGGGAAAACTGAACAAAGCGAAACGAGGAGAGCTTCACTTCGATCTGCCGACAGGATACATCCGTCAGCCCTCTGGAGAAGTGACTCTTGACCCAGACGAGCAAGTTCAATCGGTCATTCATTTACTATTTCGGAAGTTTAATGAAGTTGGGACGCTGCACGGCGTTCTACGGTATCTTGTGCGCCACAACATTCAGCTAGGTATTCGTCTTAGAAGTGGCTTAAGTAAAGGTGAGTTGGAGTGGCGTCGTCCGACTCGCTCTACACTTCAGGGGTTGCTCAAGAATCCAATCTACGCAGGTGCTTATGCCTATGGCCGCCGCCGAGTTTCTTCTCGACAATCGAGCACGGGACACGTTCGTTTGGGCCAAGTCAGTTTAATTCCTGATGAATGGCAAGTCTTTTTACCCAATAAATTTCCTACCTACATTACCTGGGAGCGTTATGAGCAAAACCTATCAAAGATTCAGGCAAATAAAACACATGCAGAGTCCCTCGGTCATGCCCGCTCAGGTGCTGCCCTACTGTCAGGACTCCTTTTCTGTAAGCAGTGTGGTAGTCGGCTAACCGTTCGTTATATTGGCGAAAAAGATTATCACACCTACACCTGTGCACGGCGAGCGAGTAGCTATGGCACACCTGCTTGCCAATCAATTCCAGGGAAGGCACTCGACCAATACATCAGCAAACACGTCATCACAGCGATAGAACCAGCTGCTCTAGAGCTGTCGTTGAAAGCCGTCAGCCAAGTCGAAACTGAGCGGGCCGCGTTAGATCAGCTATGGCAACAACGGCTAGAGCGTGCCACGTTTGAAGCCAGCAGAGCCGCTAGACACTATCAACGTGTAGAGCCTGAAAACCGTTTAGTTGCCCGCCAGCTAGCGAAAGCATGGGAGGAGAAGTTGATAGATGAAAAACAATTGCAAGAAGAGTATCAGCGCTTCTTGAGTCAACAGTCACGATTGCTAACCGAAGACGAGATTACGCTGATTCGTCAGCTATCAAAGGATATTCCAGCTCTCTGGTCTTCTAATGAAACAACTAATTCCCAAAGAAAGGAGATTGTTCGACAGATAGTATCGCGTATTGTTGTACAGGCCGAAGGTCGAACTGAAAAAGTCAATATCGAGGTAGAATGGGTAGGTGGTCATCTCACACACGCTGTCTTCTTTCGACCGGTTGGGAAACTATGTGACCTCAGCTATTACCCACAGCTTTGTAAGCGCATCAAAGCCCTATCATCACAAGGCTATAAAGCGGCTGCTATTGCTGAGCAGCTAAATCAAGAAGGTTTTCAGCCAGCGAAGCGCCAAAGACGTTTCAGCACACAAAGTATTCAGTCGCTTATGCGTCGTTTGGATGTTTCGAGGCCTCGACGGGCAGCAGTCAGCAAACCGCCCTTACCCACAGATCAGTGGTGGCTATCAGATCTGGCGAACACGCTTGATATGCCTGCAGTGACACTCTATAACTGGTTACAGAAAGGTTGGGTTCAGGGAAAGCAGGAGACCTTCTCCAACAACCGGTGGATTGTCTACGCATCGCCAACAGAGCTTATGCGGTTGAAGCAATTACGACAGCAACTCAAGCAGGAGAACTGGCCTTCTCAAGAAAGTGTGATCTCTCTATTCACTCCTACTAGCATCGAAGGGATATGAAAAAATTAACGGAACATAGCAGCATGGGCATTATTCAATCTAATCAAGATGACTCTTATCAGGGTATTGAGGCTGGCCCCTATCCAAGTCGCAGAGTGCTAGCAAGAACTGGGCGTACGACCACTGCTCCTGCATCGCTTGATGTTCGAGCCTCTCCCAATGGCTGAGGATATGCGAGAGGCGTAGGCTTTTGAGATGGCCGCTGAGGTCTTGGTACGGGCTCGCTGCTGGCTTTGGGTTTAATTGATTCTGTTGTGTCTTCGGCTGACGCTTCGAGATTGTCGATAAGGTGGACGGGGCTAAGGAGTTGGTCATAGGTCGATAAATCGTGTTGTTTAACGCTCACCGTGGGCATCTGCGTGCCAGTGAGGAGTTGAAAATGGCAACGTAAGCCCAACAGCGTGAGCGTGCCGGCTGATAGCTGCTCGTCCAGATAGTCCGCGACAGCAGGGGCTTTGTTCTGCGTGGCCGCGATATAGAGGGCTTCGACGATGAGTACGGCAGCTGAGTCTAGTTCGAAATTCGCTTTGATCTGTTGCCATAAACGCTGGTAATGGTCGTTCGGCAGGAGGTCATCACGCCAAGTGCAGTAGAGGAAAGCGCGAGGCTTTTTTCTGAGCCCTGCTATCACATGTCGATAGTTGATACATCTAGCGCGGCGTTTGCCTTGGGTACTCACCCGCATCCGAGGGAGTTCAACCACAATCTGATTACCTAGATAGCCTGCAATGCGGTCATGATAGAGACGCAGCTCTAGCTGTCGGCCAACAATTAATCGAGAGGGCACCGTATAGAGCACGCAGCGCACCTCAATCGTGCTGTAGCGGCTCACCCGAGCGGTCAGCACCTCGTAGTCGCAGGCGCGATACTTTGGCAAAGGTTGCAGGTACTTTTTCTCTTCTACAAACTTCTTAGCACTGCGTTTGTTGAGCTTATCAACAGATACTTCAATGAACTGTTGATAGGCCGCTACGCTCTCAAAGTCATTGTGTCCGCGCATGTACAACGCTTGTGTGATGCGGTTCTTGAGATGTCCGTGAGGACTTTCTATTCCTCCATTTTCGTGGGCAATACCTTTGTTGTTTCTCGTGGGTTCCAAACGATAGTGGTCACATAGTTCCTGGTAGTACTCGGTCAGCTGCTTGCGCCGTACCCCTCGCAAATTACGATAGGCCGCGCTCAAACTATCGGTGCGGTGCTGCTTTGGTGCACCACCACTTGCGTGCAGCGCATTTTGCAGGCCTTCTGATAGCGCAATGAAGCTTTCGCCGCCTTGAATCACCTGCGCATACTGCCAGCCGCTGTAGGCCAAGCGGTAGTGATAGATCAGGTACTCGAATGGCTTGCCGTTGACGGTGATCTCAACGCCTTTAAGCTCGGTGAAGTCGGAGAGCCCCATCATTCCTGGCTCGTGACGCAGCTCGAACATCACTTCGGGCGCTGGCCCCTGTACTGCCTTCCACATCTGTACGCGCCGTTGAACCGTACGAAGCACTTGGGAGTACTCGCCAGGATACTTCTCTTGTAGATACTCGAACAGCGTCGTCGGCTTTAGTCTCGGCTCTTTGCGCAGCATCGGTTCTAGTTCGCTGGCCCACACCGTGGCTAGGGGGTCGGGGCTCGTGCGCCAATCTCGCGGTCGCCCGCGATTCGGACGGTATGACCCTGACTCTATTCTTTGGCCTGTTCGCCTCGATATTTCCGCTACCGCAGCGGCTTCGACCTGCGTAGCGCCCCTTTCTCTCGCATTCATATACACGCGGGTTTGATAACGTTGGATAATTTGATTGGACACTGGTGGCTTAGTCGGCGTCGGCGAGACGATGCGGGCGGCGCTGAATGAACTGGCGACGGTAGCGCCCGACTGGCTGACGACGATTGCGCCGGATGACTGGTATATGCACTACGGGCGGCGCGTTGAGGACTACCAACTACCAAAGTCAGAGGCTAAGCGGAATGCGTACGCTCAGCAAGTTGGCGAAGACGCCTACTATCTACTATCTTGCCTAAAGACTTCAGAGATAGCCGACTGGCAGAACTTGGCTCAAATTAAAGCGTTGACGCGAATGCTGACGCGCCACTACGAGTACGACGCCGAGGCTCCCGAAGAAAAGCGCGTGCGTTGGAAGTGTTGGTGTCTTTAGTTTTTCGCCATGCTTGAGCGGTCATGTTTAGCATGGTCGCGTTGAACGACAAGGAAAAAGACCGTTAGACAGCTTTGCTCATTCG
>LJZR01000123.1 GCA_001314865.1 Phormidesmis priestleyi Ana
ACCCTATCCTACCGTTAGCGTTAGCGTTAGCTGTCGCCAACGCTTGATCAGTCAGCTAATTTATGTAATGAGAGGTGCCTTATGTACCAGGACTGTTTAAGCCCAGCAGCAGGCGGTCGTTGTACTGACTGGGGTCATAGATGCCATCGAGGTCCGCTATTAGCGTACCGAACAGAGCACAAATTTCCAGTAACTGATGCCAATCTTTTGAGCACCGAGCCAGACGAGACATTTCAACCCCTAGTATCAGGCCAACGTGGTTGAGACCCACTTCGGTGACGAGCCGTTGGAAGCCTAAACGGCCTTCGGCACTGCTGCCTGACTTGCCGAGATCTTCGTCTATGGTGAGCACCCGTTCTGGTTTCCAGCCCAACGTTTGGGCGCGATCTACCAAGCCATACTGAATTCGAGTCGATTCTTGATGATCTAGCACTTGCTGCAACGTGGACTGCCGAACGTATACCACTGCCAATCGCTCTAGATGATGGGCTTGAAGCTTTTCTGAGACCCAACTACTGTTTTCAGTTTTCAGACTCATTGCCCGCCTCCTTTACTACAGAGGCGCTCAGATGATTCTCTAGCATCTGACTGAGGATGCTGATTAGCCGTTGGCGCTTCGGCTCCGGCAGATGCTGCCACAGGTGCTTGGGTTGCAGGCGAGTAGGCGGGGGGGCTCAGGGCGTTTTGGCATGAAAGCTCGTCCTCTTCTTGAAGTGGGGGATGTGCTTTCATTGTCGCGATCACTTTTACTAATCGCAATAGTCCCGTCAATCCAATCGTTGGGCATGAAGTTGCCTTTGTGCTTATGGGGGTGCTGTGGCTGGCACATTGAGTTGCTCTTTGCCACGTTGAAACAAAGAGGGCTTGAGATTGAGTCTTCGCAGTTAGAATCTATGGCTGCCATCCAGAAACTTTGCATCATGGCACTTTCAGTCGCTGTGATGATTCTTCAACTCACTTTAGGGCGTGAGAATACAGCAGAAACCGCAGACCTCGTTTTCGACGCCTCACGGCAACGATTTGTCGAGCAGCTAGTACCCGATGTTGAAGGTCATACAGAAAAACAGAAAAACCCTTATCCTATTGGCTCCCTCGCTTGGGTCGCTTGGCTGATTGCTCGGCTAGGCGGCTGGTCTGGCTATCGCTCTCAGAGACCCCCAGGATTTCAGACGATGTACCGAGGTCTACAGCAGTTCGAGATGATGTTTTCAGGATGGCAATTGGCGGCTCCTTGAACTCTCGCACTTGTGTGTACACGGGAGGGCAATGGGGGGGGGTAGGGGCTGGAGCTGGGACTGGAGTGTGTGGGCTGTGGTAGTCGTTTAGAGCCCGATCCTTAAGCTTCCAGTTTTAGACCCAATTATGAGGCTTTACACCTTAGCCAATAAAACTGAATAGCAAGCACGGCCCGGCATTCCGTAGAATGAAACAGCCCTAATGAGAATAGGCAATCAAGCCACAGATGAGGTTGACCATGAAGTTTGTAGGGCTGCGATGCCTGGAATGCTCAATCTGGGAAATGTTCTTGAGCTTTTCAATGAGGGTTTTGACAATAGCACACTTGTGGGCCAGTAACCTGTCGGTAAGCCGCATCAGGTGGTTTTTCATATTGCGCCTGGCTCTAGCAAAGAACTGAATGCCATAGGTCTCAAATAGCCTCTGAGCAAGCGCTTTGGAGACATCGCCCTGGTCGACAAAAACTTTGCCGTAGAGGCGTTTGGGCAAGCCTTCTGTGGGTTGGCAGTCATCGGCATTGCCGGGGGTGAGCTGGATATTGAGTCACTCACCTTAGTTATTGACCACCAGATAGAGCTTGAAGCAAAAGAACCAATTAATCGAGGTTTTGCCCCAAGCAGCCAAGCCTCGAAACGCCTTTTGGCGTCGATTCCGACGGTTATGGCACACCTTCAATCGGCGCAGGTTGGGTTGTTTGTGGGGAGGGAACAAGCATAGCCAAGACTTTCCTTAAGTAGAACCAAGACTTTCCTTAAGTAGAACCAACACTTTCCTTAAGTAGAAATTAATCCAACCTTAGCGGAAGCTTATCCGCCCCATGATGTCGGCTTGTGACTGATAACCGAATATAGCCCTCTAAAGGTGCATTTAGTCGTATTCGACTTATTGATACGACTTTGGCTTGTGATTAATAGCCGAATATAACCAAATAACAATCGTTACAAGACGTAACCCCAAGTATCATTTATGACGTTTAACCTCCAATTCAACCAGGAAGACACCACTCGCGAGCTGGACAGCCGCATTCAAAACCTCACTTTCCGCGACGACACCGTGACTGACACGGATGGCCCTGCTGAGCCTTCCCCTGTGGATCCCACTCCGTCGCTGTTGGTTCCCCTCGGCACCTACGAAACTGGGGTCTTTGACGAAAGCGCTGCTGAAATCGTGGTCCACGATCCGGAAACCCAGCGGTTGTTTGTGGTCAATGCCCAGGTTCCTACCGTGGAAGTGCTGGATATTAGCGACCCCAGCAACCCCACTAAGCTGTTTGACATTGACCCCTCCGCCTACGGGGCTGGAGCTAACAGCGTGGCGATCGCCAACGGCCTTGTGGCGATCGCCATTGAAAACGAAGTCAAAACTGAGCCCGGCAGCGTGGTGTTCTTTGACATCGACGGCAACTTCTTGAATGCCGTTACTGCGGGTGCTCTGCCCGACATGGTGACCTTTACTCCTGACGGCACTAAAGTGCTGGTGGCCAACGAAGGCGAACCCAACGATGACTACACCGTTGACCCTGAGGGTTCGATCAGCATTATTGATCTGTCTGGAGGCATCGACAACCTCACCCAGGCCAATGTCACCACCGCTGACTTTACCGCCTTCAATGACCAGCAAGATGAACTCGTCGCCTCTGGGGTGCGGATCTTTGGCCCCAACGCCACCGTAGCCCAGGATGTCGAGCCTGAGTACATTGCTATCACCAGCGACTCCAGCACCGCCTATGTGGCGCTGCAGGAAAACAACGCTTTGGCGAAGGTGGATATTCCGTCGGGCACAGTTACCGACATCTTGCCCCTTGGATTTAAGTCTTACTCGGAGAACCCGCTGGATGCCAGTAATCGGGATGATGCGATTAATATCACCACCTACCCCAACCTGTTTGGCATGTACATGCCCGATGCCATTTCTCTCTATGAGGTGGATGGGGAAGCCTATATCGTCACCGCTAACGAAGGGGATGCTCGCGACTACGACGGCTTCTCTGAAGAGGCGCGGGTCAAGGATCTAATGCTAGACCCGATCGCGTTTCCCAACGCGGCAGAACTTCAGGCCGACGAAGTGCTGGGTCGCCTCAATGTGACCACCACCCTGGGCGATGCCAACGGCGATGGGCTCTACGAAGAGCTTTACTCCTATGGGGCGCGCTCTTTCTCGATTTGGGATGCTGAGGGTAGCCTGGTCTACGACAGCGGCACTGAGTTTGAGCAGATTACGGCTGAGCTCTTGCCCAACGATTTCAATTCCAATAACGACGAAAATGGTTCCTTTGACGCCCGCAGCGACGATAAAGGGCCTGAGCCTGAGGGCGTTGCCATTGGTGAAATCGATGGGCGTACCTACGCCTTTATCGGCCTAGAGCGCATTGGTGGCATCATGACCTACGACGTCACCAACCCCACGGAGGCGTTCTTTGTTGACTACGTTAACAACCGCGACTTTGCGGGTGATGCCGCAGCAGGTACTGCTGGCGACCTAGGCCCCGAAGGCATTGCGTTCATCTCGGCAGCCGACAGCCCCAACGGTAAGCCCTTGGTGGCAGTAGGTAACGAAGTTAGCGGTACGACCACCTTGTTTGACGCCAGTGCACTATTGGCCTCTAGTCTACCGGCCCCTAATGAGGTCATTGGCACAAACGATGATGATGTTCTAATTGGCACCGCAGACAACGATTTGATGTTTGGCTTT
>LJZR01000031.1 GCA_001314865.1 Phormidesmis priestleyi Ana
CTTGAGAGTATTGCGAGAAAATGATGGCTGGAATGATTATTGGGAACAACAGTTGCCTACCGCTGCCTAACCCTGACTGCCACTTTTAATTACACCCCCCCTGATGTGATAGACACTGGGATGCGGAAGCCCCCTAGGATTTGCTCAAGACATTGGGATCGCTCCATAATAGTGCTGGCTGAAAGGCTTTACATCGGCCAGTTTCGGACATGAGGTCGATTGACTCAGCTCATGCTCATCGCTTGGAGGGTGCTAGGGCTATCACGATTGCTCCATCAGTTTTTTTGATTCGCGCCGAGTTGGGCAGTCAGCAACCTATCAAGGCTTCGATTTCGGTGAAAGTCAGCGTTACCGCTGCTTGATTGCAGCCGTGCAAATGTTCAAAGAGTGGATAGTATTTGCTTCCAGGTTTGATGCTCATAAGAAGAATTGATCAAAACCTATGGAATTGGCGGAATCGTAACATCTGTAAATAGCTGAACATTAAAGTCAGTATCTCTCAATGTGTTAAATAGCCTTTTATCTTGCGTTAGTAAGGGCACATTGTTTTGTTGTGAAAGCGCAACGTAGCAAGCATCATAGGCAGAAATTTTATGAGTAACGCTAATGTCAATTGCTGCCAGTATGAGATCGACAGTGGGGGTTGATGTAAAGCGGAGCAATTTGAGATCGGCTAAGTTTGCTTGTGCTTCGGCGCTGTCATACTGTCCAGCACGAATATATTTCCAGACAATGTTCGTGCATTCGATATAAAATAAATCTGGAATGTAAAGCCGAGCATTCGGATCATTCAAGTGAGCAAAAAGCTGATCCACTTTGGGCGTCAGTGGCTCAATAATAAATTTCTTGATGCCGACGCTGGCATCAACCACATATTTAAGGGAATCAGTCATCGGGCGCGGTCTTCTTGAAGGATGGTGAGGGTATCCGGTAAATGGGATTGAGCGGGAGAAAAGGTTCTGCGTTGCTCAATTCGTTTGAGAACTTCTGTCTGAGTGGGTTGATGTTGCTCTCGGTCTGAACCATTTGCCTCTAGGGCGTTGAGGTCTTGTCGGAAGTCTTCAACGCCGTAATGAATGGGGATTTTGCGACTGCCTAAAATGCGCTGAAGCTCCAGTTGATTCATGCCTGCAAACTGGCTGGCTGTGCCCAGGGTAATCTTTTCCTGCTGAAACAGCAGAAGGGCAATTTCCAGCTTGAGGTCGGCTTCAGAAATATGCGCCGTCTGCAAAAAGTCATCGGGAATGACTAAACTCATGGCTTTAACCTCCTAAATTTCCTGAAGCGCACAAGGATATTCCAAATCCCGGCGATAGATCTTGGTATTCGTGCCGCTGGTCAAGATGGCTCCCTCAAACTTCTTTCCTGGCTCCATCGCCTCAACCATAATGAAGGCAACCCGTCCCTGATATCGCCGGGCGATCGCCCAGATGGTCACCGGATCTTCTGCTGGACGGACATAGCTACCATCTGCCTTAAACGACTTCGACAGACTGGGGTGCTTCCGATAGTTCTCTGGAACATCGGCTGGGCTTTTGTAAGAATTCATGAAGTTGGCAAAGGACATGCGATCGGCAAAAGTTAGAAAGCAATACACTTGACTCTCTATGATGCCTGAAAGTAGCTGAATTGTCCTGCTTTAAAGTTATTTAATCGGTGCTGGTTCAGATCCCATCGGTCGGTTAGCTAAGCACTGCGGCATAATAAGTCGTTGAAACGGAATTTTGAGAGCGGATTGGCAAGTTCTGGTTGATCTCAAAATTCGCTGAACTTGGTCGTTAGACCTGAAAAATAGTGACCTATTATGAAGATCCGACGCTTTCAACCCGGCGAAGAACCCGCGCTTTATGAGGTTTTCTACTCCGCCATCCATCTCATTGCTAAAAATGATTACTCACAGGAGCAGTTGAACGCCTGGGCTCCATCGGATCTGGATCTAGAGCTTTGGGTGAAGCGGATAAACGACATTAATCCATTCGTCGCTGAAATTGACGGCAAGCCTGTTGGTTATGCTGATGTACAACAGAACGGATACATTGATCACTTTTTTGTCTCTGGTAACCATCCGCGTAAAGGCGTGGGTAAGGCATTGATGAAGGCCATTCATAGCGAGTCTGAGCGCTTAGGCATCACTGAACTCACATCCAACGTGAGCAAAACTGCACAGCCGTTCTTCCAGCGATTCGGGTTTGTTATCGTTGAGCAAAGAAAACCCGTTGTTCGCGGCGTTGAGTTGCAAAATGCACTAATGCGAAAGGACTGTAAATTTCATAACCATTCCGATTGACGGCAGGTGAACGGGGCCTGGATCTTGTTTGTCCTCTACGACTGCCGCATTCTTGGGCCAGTGCTAAGTCAATCAACTGGTGTTAAGTCAATTTGTGGAGTGTGCGATCGCCTCCTTGCCACCTCGCTTCTGATAATGCGATCGCCCTCACGCACAACTACGCTTTAGCAGCCTCTATCTGCTCGTAATCTGTCTTTAGGAAGTCAAAAATATGCATAAAGCTAGGTCTAATAGGGGAGAACCTTATTAAGCGGTAAATTATGGCTTGGCAAAGCCTGTTTTGTCACCTCTATATCATGCCTGCTGTTTCGCCCAAAAAAGTAAAGGGGGCAACATGCAGCGACTATTAATGAGAAGCCCAGTCGCAGTGGCCGCCTTTTGGATCGCTGTGTATTTGGCGATCGCCCTACTGCCTCTTTTTATCTTATTCCTATACCCTCCAGCCACGGATGGACGAAGCTTTTGGACCGAGTTTTCAGTGGCTTTGGGGTTTGTGGGGTTAGCCATGTTAGCCCTTCAGTTTGCGCTTACCGCCCGAATCAATCGGATTGAGGCATCCTACGGGGTTGATATTATCCTGCAATTCCATCGCTATATTTCTCTCATCGCTTTCGCCCTCATCCTGATTCATCCGCTTGTTCTCTTTATTGATCAGCCCGAAACATTAGCGTTGCTCAATATCTTTGAGGCGCCATGGCGAGCCAAATTTGCCGTGACGGGCACTTTGGCACTCATCGTACTGGTGATTACCTCCATTTGGCGGCAGCGCCTCAACATTCCCTATGAGGTATGGCGGACAAGTCATGGCCTTTTAGCCGTAGGCGCGGTGACCCTGGGTTTGGCCCATACGTTGGGAGTTAGCTACTATTTAGGACTGTTCTGGAAAAAACTGTTGTGGAGTGCGATCGCCCTAATCGCATTATGGCTACTCATTTACGTCCGCATTGTTAAACCCTGGATGATGACCAAACGCCCCTACTTAGTAGAAGAAGTTATTCCTGAAAGAGGCAATGTGTGGACACTCGCTATTCGTCCGAAAGGACATGAAGGATTTAAGTTTCAACCCGGACAGTTTGCCTGGATTACCCTTAACATTTCTCCTTTTCGAATGCGCGAGCATCCCTTTTCGATGTCTTCAAGTGGCGACCATCCTGAACGGTTAGAATTTAGCATTAAAGCACTCGGCGACTTTACCCAAACCATTAAAGACATTCAGCCGGGGACAACGGCTTATCTGGATGGGCCTTATGGGGTGTTTACGAGCGATCGCTACTGGGATGCTGCCGGATTCGTCCTCATTGCCGGTGGTATCGGCATCACCCCAATGATGAGCATGCTGCTAACTGCCATTGAGCGAAAAGACGATCGCCCGTTTTTACTCATTTATGCCAACAAAGGCTGGGAAGATGTGACCTTCCGAGAAGAATTAGAAGATTTGGTAGATTCTTTAGATCTCACGATTATTCATGTGTTGCGCCAGCCGCCCGAACACTGGGCAGGCGAAACCGGCTATGTCGATCAAGACCTGTTGCAACGATATATTCCCATTCATCGGGGCAGCCGCCAATACTTCATCTGTGCCGCTCCCGTCATGATGGAGCAAGTTGAGGCAGCACTTCATGATTTACAAGTGCCTGCAACCAATGTCCATATGGAACACTTCAATCTAGTTTAAATCTTAACTACGGATAGACTATGCGATACGTCATTATGATTCAAATCGTTAGCATCATTGCCTTAATTTTACTGGGCGCTGCCGCGATGTTTGCATGGTTGCAAAATCGTTCTTTTCAGGAATCGCCAGCGTTAGAGAATACTTCGTTATTAAAAGGCTAATGCTATCTACCCACCTGTCAACGGTATCACTAGCTACAAAGTCCTCCACTGAAGCTGAAATTCAGTAGAGGACTTTGTATGAATATTGCCTATTAATATCTCCTAAAAAGGAGAAAACGGAAACCCAAGCAGATTAAAAACTTCTAATATCTCTCGATATCAGCACAGCTGTTTAATAAGGCCACTTCCAGTCGGTGTTCTCAGCAGCATCTTGACCATGCTCATGAGCATAGGCCAAGCATTCAATAATCTTATTCTTCATTCGCTCTTTAGTGTGGCCCGCCGCAGACCCAAGCTTAGGCACCCGATCAATCACATCAATCACCAAATTAAAGCGATCAATTTGATTGTTAATGGCCAGCTCTAGCGGTGTGTTGATATTTCCTCGTTCTTTATAGCCCCGCACATGAATGCGATCTTGGTTTGAGCGGCGATACACCAGCTTGTGAATTAGCCAGGGATATCCATGAAAGTTGAAAATAACCGGCTTGTCAGGCGTGAACAAAGAGTCAAAATCCCAGTCTGATAGGCCATGTGGATGCTCGCCTTCGGACATGAGTTTGAACAAATCTACCACATTGACAAATCGCACTTTGAGATACGGAAATTCTTCTCGCAAAATCGCCGTTGCCGCCAGTGACTCCTTGGTCGGAATATCGCCACAGCAGGCCATGACCACATCTGGGCTATCCAGTTCGGTATGGTCGTTGCTGGCCCAGTCCCAAATGCCAACGCCTTTGGTGCAGTGCGCGATCGCCTCATCCATCGGCAAATACTGCAAATGCTTTTGCTTATCCGAAACAATCACATTGATATAGTCCACACTGCGAAAGCAATGGTCGGCTACCGATAGCAAACAGTTGGCATCTGGGGGAAAGTAAGCCCTTACCACATCAGGATTTTTGTTCGTGACCAGGTCTATATAGCCCGGATCTTGATGGCTAAAGCCGTTGTGATCTTGCCGCCATACCAGTGAAGAAAGGAGAATATTAAGAGAAGACACCGACCGACGCCAGGGCACATGGTTTTTACAAATATCGAGCCACTTGGCATGTTGGTTAAACATGGAGTCCACCACATGGGCAAACGCCTCATAGGTGTGGAACAAGCCATGACGCCCACTGAGCAAGTAGCCTTCTAACCAGCCTTGCAGCGTATGCTCGCTGAGCATTTCCATCACCCGCCCATCGCGAGAGAGTTCGCCGCCCTGCTCGTCTTCCGGGTACATCTCGGCCATCCACACTTTTTTAGTCACTTCGTACACATCTTGCAGACGGTTAGAAGCCGTTTCATCAGGCCCCATCAGGCGGAAGTTATCCGGATTATCTCGAAAGATATCCCGCATCAAAAAGCCCAGCACCTTGGTATTTTCAAATTCTTCGACGCCGTGTTTTTCCATTTGAATGGCGTAGTCGCGAAAGTTCGGCATCTTGAGGGCGCGGCGCAGCAGGCCACCATTGGCATGAGGATTGGCACTCATACGGCGGTTGCCTTGGGGCGCTAGCGCTTTGAGTTCTGGCACCAATGTGCCGTTTTCATCAAACAGCTCTTCAGGCTTGTAGCTGCGCATCCATTCGCCCAGCTTTTGGAGATGATCGGCGTTGTCATGCATTCCGCCCATCGGGACTTGGTGCGATCGCCAAAAATCTTCCACTTTTTTGCCATCGACTGTCGCAGGCCCCGTCCAACCCTTGGGCGTGCGCAGCACAATCATCGGCCAGCGAGGCCGCTCAGTACTGCCATTAATCCGAGCTTCTCGCTGAAAACCCTTGATTTTCAGCACACACTCTTCCATCGTGGCCGCCATTTTTTGGTGCATTTCAGCCGGGTCTTTACCCTCTACAAAGTAGGGCTCATAGCCATAGCCGCGAAAGAGATATTCCAGCTCTTCGTGAGAAATGCGTGCCAGAATAGTTGGGTTGGCGATTTTGTAACCATTGAGGTTGAGCACGGGCAGCACCGCACCATCACGAGCCGGGTTAATAAACTTGTTAGAATGCCAAGCAGTCGCCAGCGGCCCCGTTTCAGCTTCGCCATCACCCACCACCACACAGGTGATTAAGTCGGGATTGTCTAACACCGATCCATACGCATGAGAAACGCTATAGCCCAGCTCGCCGCCCTCGTGAATAGATCCCGGCGTTTCAGGTGTGACATGGCTACCAATATCGCCCGGAAAAGAGAATTGCTTAAAGAACTTACCCATGCCCTCAGCGTCTTCGCTTTTGTCGGGATAAATTTCACTGTAGGTACTCTCCAAGTACACAGGCCCTAGCACCCCAGGCGCGCCATGCCCTGGCCCCGCCATAAAAATCATGTCGAGGTCGTATTTTTTAATCAGCCGGTTGCAGTGAACGTAAGTAAAGCTCAACGCTGGCGAAGCCCCCCAATGGCCGAGTAATCGATGCTTGACCTGTTCTTTTACCAGGGGTTCTTTCAGCAGGGGATTATCTCGGAGATAAATCATCCCTACGGCCAAATAGTTGCAGGCTCTCCAGTAGGCGTCTGTGAGGCGCAGTTCTGTTTCACTCAGGGCTGTGGTTGAGATTGTGTTTGAGAGCTGAACAGGGGATTGAACCATTGTGAGAATATTCCTTAAAAGGTGTGATGTTGGACAAAAATAAACAAACCCATCAGCTTTGTTTTAGCGAACGGTGAGCCCTTGGCTGGCAAATATATCCATTGTTTGTTGAATTTGCGCAGGCGTTGGCGTTGGCGTTTCGGCAAGCAAATAGGGATAGCCCATCGCTTGCCATTTGTACTTGCCCATTTGATGAAAAGGCAGAATCTCTACTTTTTCAACAGACCGCAAACTTGCAACAAAACGGGCGATGCCCTCAATATTGTGAGGATCGTCGGTGAGCCCCGGCACCAGAACAAAGCGAATCCAGGTGGGTTTGTGGATGTCGCTAAGGTACTGAGCAAAGTGCAAGGTCGGCTCAATCGAAACGCCAGTGACTCGGTGATAGGTGTCTGGATCAAAAGACTTGATATCGAGCAGAACCAGATCGGTATGATCTAAAACGGGTTGCGATCGCGCAAAATCAGGAAACCCAGAGGTATCCAAAGCGGTATGAATCCCCATGGCCTGACACTGCCGAAACACCTCTCGCACAAACTCAGGCTGCAACAGCGGCTCGCCGCCCGAAATCGTCACGCCCCCACCCGACGATTGCATATAAACGCGATACCGTTTAATCTCTTGCATCAGCTCATCGACCGTTACCGGCTTTCCTCCGTTCAGGTCGCGGGTATCTGGGTTGTGACAATACTGACAGCGCAGTAAGCACCCCTGAGTGAAAATCACAAATCGAATACCCGGCCCGTCTACCGTGCCGCAGGTCTCCACCGAGTGGATGCGACCCGTGGGGGAGCAAGGGAGTGGGGGAGTGGGCGCGTAAGCGGTTGTGGGCGAAGGCAAAAGCGGCATGGGGATACTCAAAACAGCAAGCTAGAAGCGATCGTGGAAGGTGCGGTTGATCACATCGAGCTGTTGTTCGCGGGTGAGCTTAATAAAGTTCACCGCGTAGCCCGAAACTCGGATGGTGAGCTGAGGATAGGCTTCCGGGTGTTCCATTGCATCGAGCAACGTCTCGCGGTTGAGAACGTTGATGTTGATGTGATGGCCGGTGTTGTGGAAGTAGCCATCCAGCAGTCCGACCAAGTTGTTGATGCGATCGCTCAGCTGTTTGCCGAGCGCCTGCGGAACCACTGAAAAGGTGAACGAAATGCCATCTTGAGCATCGTCGTAGGGGAGTTTGGCCACAGATTCGCAAGCTGCGATCGCGCCTTTGGTATCCCGGCCATGCATGGGGTTAGCCCCCGGTGCAAACGGCTCTCCGGCCTTGCGACCATCGGGCGTGCTGCCCGTTTTTTTGCCATACACCACATTAGAGGTAATGGTTAAAATCGACTGGGTAGGTGTTGCATTGCGATAGGTCGGGCACTGGCGAATTTTGTTCATAAAGCGGCTGACCAAATCGGCGGTGATGGCATCTACGCGATCGTCATTGTTGCCAAACTTAGGATAGTCACCGGCAATCTCGTAATCGACCGCTAGGCCCGCCTCGTTGCGCAACACGCTGACCGTGCTGTGCTTAATCGCCGAGAGCGCGTCGCCCACCACAGAGAGTCCTGCAATGCCACAAGCCATCGTCCGAAGCACGTTGCGGTCATGCAGGGCCATTTCCAACCGCTCGTAGCAGTATTTGTCATGCATAAAGTGAATCACATTCAGCGTGTTCACATATAGGTTTGCGAGCCAGTCCAAAGTGGCGTCAAAGGCTTGCATCACCTCGTCATAGTCCAGCTCACTCGCGGTAATAGCGGTAGCCGCCGGGGCGACCTGCTGGCCTGTTTTTTCATCTTTACCGCCGTTAATGGCATAAAGCAACGCTTTGGCCAGGTTAACCCGCGCCCCAAAAAACTGCATTTGCTTGCCAATCCGCATCGCCGACACGCAGCAGGCAATGCCATAGTCATCACCATACAGCGGACGCATCAAATCGTCGTTTTCATATTGAATGGAGCTGGTATCGATCGAGACTTGAGCGCAAAACTGTTTGAAGGCTTTTGGCAGCTGCTCAGACCAAAGCACCGTGAGGTTCGGCTCAGGCGCGGGGCCTAAATTATAGAGCGTTTGCAAGAATCGAAAGCTCGATTTGGTCACCAGGGGCCGACCGTCTTCACCCACGCCGCCAATGGCCTCAGTCACCCATACCGGATCGCCTGAGAACAGTTCGTTATAGGCCGGTGCGCGCAAAAACCGCACCATTCTAAGCTTGCTCACCAAATGATCGATCAGCTCTTGCGCCGCCGATTCGGTTAGGGTGCCATTGTTAAAATCTCGCTCAATATAAATATCGAGAAAGGTCGAAATGCGACCGAGCGACATCGCCGCGCCGTTTTGTTCTTTTATAGCGCCCAAGTAGCCAAAGTAAGTCCATTGGATGGCTTCTTGGGCATTGGCGGCTGGCTGGCTGATGTCTAGGCCATAGGTGGCGGCCATCTCTTGCAGTTCTTTAAGGGCGCGAATTTGTTCGTTAATTTCTTCGCGATCGCGAATCACCGATTCCGACATCACCGCGCCTTCGGTTTCGCTCAGCTGTTGCTTCTTATCTGCAATTAGCCGCTCAACGCCGTACAGCGCAACCCTGCGGTAGTCTCCAATAATCCGCCCGCGACCATAGGCATCGGGCAGTCCGGTAATAATGCCCGCATGACGCGCCAACCGCATCTCTGGGGTGTAGGCATCAAACACGCCGTCGTTATGAGTTTTACGATACTTGGTAAAAATCTCATGGAGAGCTGGATCAATCTGGTAGCCATAGGCTTCTAGCGACTTTTCAGCGACCCGAATGCCGCCTAGCGGCATAATAGAGCGCTTTAGGGGTTTGTCCGTTTGCAAACCCACAATCTGTTCTAATCCGGCATCTACATAGCCTGCGGCATGGGCGGTAATGCCTGCGGGCACGGCGGTATCGGCATCTAAAATGCCCTGCTCACGTTCCTGCTGCATCAGCACAGAAATTTGAGCCCACAGCTGCTCGGTGCCGGGAGTGGCTTCGGCCAGAAATGTGCGATCGCCCTCATAAGGACGATAATTGCGCTGAATAAAATCGCGCACGGCGATCTCTTCGCTCCAAGTGCCGAGGGTAAAGCCTTCCCAGGCATGCTGCGGCTCAGTGGCCGCAGGCGCTGAAGCGGATGATCTTAGGGGAGTCGTAACCATAAAACACCTACCTAATTGAATGAACTCATTGAAAGAATGTGAAACTTAAAAGAGAAAGTTAGAGCAAAGAGACGTTAAACAAAGAAAGCGTTGGATGAGTGCTAAAACCGCGTGAAATGAAGCCTAAACAACCGTCTCGGCCTCAGGCTTAGCCCCTGCCTCCGCGCCATTTTCTGAAGCCTGAGCGATTTCTTGTAGCCGCTCTGATAAGCCTCCAACCACCAGCGGAGAATCACCTCGATACGCCTGCATCAACAGCTGACGCAAATCGCTAATCAGCGGATAGCGAGGGTTTGCGAGCGTACACTGATCGTCAAAAGCGTGGTCAGCTAAGCTATCGAGCTGAGCATAAAAGTCGGCTTCCGGAATCGTCAGCGTCTCTGACTTTATCGACGAAATGGCCGATGGAATATTGACTTCCGCCTTTAAATTCTCAATTGCCCCAATCAGTCGATTCACCTTCTCATCGTCAGTGGTTCCGCCTAAATGCAAATGATCGGCCACTTGCGCATAGCGCCATTTGGCGTTGGGATACTTGTATTGAGAGAATGTCGCCTGCTTAAAGGGTGCATCGGTGGCATTGTAGCGAATGACATGAGAAATCATCAGCGCATTTGCTAGGCCGTGCGGAATGTGGAACGTAGCGCCTAGCTGATGCGCCATGGAATGACAAATGCCTAAGAAGCCATTGGCAAACGCCATGCCTGCAATGGTTGAGGCATAGTGCATTTTTTCTCTTGCTTCTGGATCATCGTGACCGGCGTTATATGCCCGAGGCAAATATTTAAAGATTAGCCCAATCGCTTCGAGCGCCAGCCCGTTGGTAAATTCAGACGCCATTACCGAAGCATAGGCTTCGAGCGCATGAGTGAGCGCATCAATCCCGCCAAAGGCAGTTAAAGACTTGGGCAAATTCATCACCAAGTCTGAATCCACAATGGCCATGGTCGGCGTGAGGGCATAGTCCGCCAGCGGATACTTCATGCCGCTTTTACGGTCAGTCACCACGGCAAAAGGCGTGACTTCTGATCCGGTTCCTGAGGTGGTTGGGATTGCCACCAAAATCGCTTTTTCTCCGAGTGGCGGCAGCTCATACACCCGTTTGCGAATATCCATAAACCGCATGGCCAAGCCATCAAAGGCAATATCGGGATGCTCGTACATGAGCCACATAATTTTGGCCGCGTCCATGGGCGAGCCACCGCCAATGGCAATAATTACATCGGGTTGAAACTGTCGCATCAGCGCCAGTCCTTTGTTCACCGTTTCTAAAGACGGATCGGGCTCTACATCGTAAAAGATTTGGCTTTTAACGCCGATGGCGGTTAATGTTTCTTCCACCTTACTGGTTATGCCCAAATCGTACAGCGGCTTGTCGGTAACAATAAAGGCGCGATCGCGATCGCTCAACTCACTCAGCGCCACCGGCAATGATCCCGGCTTAAAATAAATCTTGGGCGGCACTCTAAACCACAGCATATTCTCTCGCCGTTCGGCCACTGTTTTTACATTCAGCAGGTGACGAGGTTCTACATTGGCGCTTAAAGAATTGCCGCCCCAACTGCCGCAGCCCAGGGTCAAAGACGGATCGAGCCGGAAGTTATACAAATCCCCAATCGCCCCTTGAGAAGCCGGTGTATTAATCAACACCCGACTGGTTTCTACCAGTGACTCAAACTGTTGAATATGGTCAACATTGTCGGGCTTGGTGTATAGCACCGCCGTGTGACCTCGGCCTGCAAAGGTCACCAGTTTTTGCACTTTACTCAGGCCATCGGCAAAATCAGGCGCGCGATACATCGCCAAAATAGGAGAGAGCTTTTCGTATGAAAGCGGCTCGGTGGGGCCAATGCCGTTTACTTCAGCAATGAGCACACGGGTATTGCTAGGCACCGAAATGCCAATCATATCGGCTAGCTTAGTAACCGGCTGACCAACAATATCCGGATTTAAGCGACCGTTAATCAAAATCTTTTCAGCGAGCCGCTGCTGTTCTTCTGGTGTGGTGAAGTAAGCACCCCGACTCAAAAACTCTTTTTTTACCTGTTCATAAACCGACGCCTCGGCAATCACAGACTGCTCACTGGCACAAATCATGCCATTGTCAAAAGTTTTGCTCAGTAAGATAGAAGAAACCGCTGTTTTAAGATCGGCGCTTGCGTCAATTAACGCAGGCGTGTTGCCCGCGCCAACGCCCAGCGACGGATGCCCCGAAGAATAGGCCGCTTTAACCATACTAGGGCCGCCCGTGGCTAGCACCAAACTCACCGCTGAATGACTCATCAACGCTTGGGAGAGTTCAATAGAAGGCTGATCAATCCAGCCAATAATCGAGGCGGGCGCACCGGCTTTAACAGCGGCTTCCAACACACTGCGAGCCGCTGCAATTGTGCATAGTTTGGCTCTTGGGTGGGGCGACAAAATAATAGCGTTGCGAGTTTTGAGCGCAATCAGCGTTTTAAATATCGCTGTTGAAGTTGGATTAGTAACGGGCACAATACCGGCTAGTATCCCCATGGGTTCCGCAATTTTTTGAATGCCAAACGTAGGGTCAGATTCAATAATGCCGCAGGTTTTTTCGTGCTTGTACTTGTTGTAAATAATTTCAGAGGCGAAGTGATTTTTAATCACCTTATCTTCAACGACACCCATTCCTGTTTCTAAAACGGCCTGTTTGGCGAGCGGCAACCGAGCAGAATTAGCCGCTAAAGCAGCCATCTTAAAAATATGGTCTACTTGCTCTTGCGAGTAGGTGGCGTATTCAGCTTGAGCGGCTTTCACTGAGGCGACTAAGATTTCTAAGTTTTCAAGGCTGTTGACTTCTAGTCGGTCTGTTTCTGTACCGGTTTCTGTGCTGTTGGTTTCGAGGCGGTTAATCATATTCATAGCCTTCGCGCTACAGTCCTTAAATGCTTGCAGTGTTTTTCTTGTCTTTTTCTTATATTTTTCTTAAATTCTTTAAAAGAGATTCTTTCGAGGGTCTGATTTAATCTGATGATTTGATTTGTCTGTCTGATAGACAGACACTCCGTCAGCCTGCCCAGTTGACACTACCGCCAATAGCTCAAGCACACCCTAACTGATTTGGATGATTGAGTGAGAAACAACTTACTAATCTTCAAGATTAACTGCTGTCACAAACTTACAAATGCTGCTGCTGACTCGCTACGACTCGCCATTAAGCGCTAGCCTCGGCTTTATGATTCTCTTGTTAAGAATATCCGGCTAGCCGTGGGCGGGTAAAACTGTCAGAATCTGATGCTCAAGACAATACCTCGTCGCTTGGCTTTATTTTCTGGTTTTATTGGGCGGGTTCTATTGGGCGGGTTCTATTTATTGGGCGGGTTCTATTTGTCGAACTCTATTTGACTCTTTAGGGCTTTATCTATCTCTATTGAACTCTATTTCTCTCGCGATGCGTCTTTTTTTATCTTATCTTTTGACGATGATGCGAATATCTCTTTAACGACTCTATCAGCTCAGATATATCAAACTGTATATCAAAATACAAAGGCATTTTTAACTTGTTGTACAGCTTGACCCCACTGATTTAAAGTGCCTGATTTAAAGCGTCTAATTTAAAGCGTCTAATTTAAAGCGTCTGATGAGGCACTGATTTAAAGTGTGTTTTAGCAAAGTGTATTGATTAAAAAGTCGTTTTGGATGTTTTTTGGGTGTATTTTGGGATGTTTTAGAGAGTTTGGTTAGATAATGGCTAACCTATCGTTTGGCACTCGTGTTATATGTGTCTAAGAATAATTCAACTAGAGAAAATTTGAACACAATTGAGCCATAATGTCATCAAAAATAAATCTTGATTTAGGTTTCTTTATTAAGAGTCGGCATAGAATTTTTGAGATGCCATGCTATATGGCTGTGGCGAATTTGTTTGAGTGTGATTTGAGCCTTTTGTGATTTGAGCCTTTTTGTATTAAAGTTCGCGTTCAAAACAACTGCTCTCAGAAACTGCTTTCCAAAAAACTGCTCTCAGGCAGTGGTCGCTCTCAAACCATAACACTTAAGCCGTGACCTTAAATCGCTTGACCAATGGTGATGTGAAGGAGCCTAATGAAATAACCTGCTACCGTAGGGCTTAGCGCTTCTATGTCTAGAGCAACTAGAGCAATAAGTTTTACCATCCACAAGCCTGGCTATCCACAAGCCTTGCTAAGCGCACATCCCTTAACTCATTTTTAGCCGCTTTAAATCGTTCTTGACCGTAAAGTTGTTTTAATGCGCCATCAAACAACTCAGAAAAGTATTGGAAGTATTTTTCGCCTGTGTTTGGAAGATTTATGGCCTGAATTGCCTTTTGGATGACGAGAGTTTTGCCCTGACTAGGAATACAACACAATGACCTCTGTAATGACACGCCGCGCCGATCCGGCCCACGACGTCCTGCGTACTCGCCGTCAACCGCTAGATATTCTTTTTAATCCTCAATCGGTTGCTTTAATTGGCGCTACCGATAAGCCGACCAGTGTCGGTCGTCGTTTGCTCTGGAACCTGATTCAAAATCCCTTTGGGGGGACGGTGTACCCCGTAAACCCTAAACGTTCGAGCGTGCTCGGAATTAAAGCCTATCGGCATTTATCTGAGGTGCCTGAACGGGTTGACTTGGCGATTATTGCCACGCCAGCGGCCAGTGTACCGCAAGTGATTCGAGATTGTGCGATCGCAGGTGTGAAAGGCGCTATTGTCGTTTCAGCCGGGTTTAAAGAAGTGGGCGCAGCGGGGATCGCGCTAGAAGAAGAGATTTTGCGCTTAGTGAGTGAGTCGGGACTGCGGCTGATTGGGCCAAATTGCTTGGGTGTAATGAATCCGCATACGGGGTTTAATGCTACGTTTGCCAGTGCGATCGCCCGTCCCGGCAATGTGGGTTTTATCAGCCAAAGCGGCGCGCTCTGCACCTCTATTTTAGATTGGAGCTTTCGAGAGAACGTTGGGTTTAGCGCCTTTGTTTCGGTGGGATCAATGCTGGATGTGGGCTGGGGCGATTTGATCAACTATTTAGGTGACGACCCTAAAACCGACAGCATTGTGATTTACATGGAGTCGATTGGCAATGCCCGTGCCTTTTTGTCGGCAGCCAGAGAAGTGGCTCTAACCAAGCCCATTATTGTGATTAAGGCAGGCCGCACTGAAGCGGCTGCGGCTGCGGCGGCCTCCCATACCGGTGCATTAACCGGCAGCGATGAGGTGTTAGACGCGGCTTTTCGCCGCTGCGGCGTGCTTCGGGTTGATAATATTGATGATTTGTTCAATCTCTCTGAGATTTTGGCCAAACAGCCTCGGCCCAAGGGTAATCGGCTGACCATTCTCACGAATGCAGGCGGGCCAGGAGTCCTTGCGACCGACGCGCTGATTCGCAATGGCGGCGCGCTAGCGGAGCTGTCGCCAGAGACGCTAAGCCGCTTAGATGCCTGTATGCCTGCCCAATGGAGCCATCACAATCCGATTGATATTTTGGGAGATGCTACGCCAGAGCGCTATCGACAGGCCTTAGATATTGTTGCGAAAGATCCGAACAGTGACGGGTTGTTGGTGATTTTGACGCCTCAGGCGATGACCGATCCGCTGCATACGGCTGAAACCATTCAGGCCATGCGCCCCGCTGACGGCGGGCCGATGCTGGCGAGCTGGATGGGCCAAGAGACGGTTAAACCGGGCGAAGATCTGCTCAATCAGGCGGGCATTTTTACCCTGCCCTATCCCGACACTGCCGCCAAAGTATTTACCCAAATGTGGCGATATTCTCGCAATTTGCGCAGTCTGTACGAAACGCCTGCCTTTACCGAGGAGATGGTGCAGGCAGAGGTTGCGAGCACGCTGATTGATCGTGTGCGCCAGGACAACCGCACGCTCATGACCGAGCTAGAGTCTCAAATGGTGCTGTCGGCTTATGGCATTCCGACCGTGGTGAGTCAAACGGCGGTGACGGCAGAAGCGGCTGTGGTGTGCGCCCAAACCATTGGCTATCCGGTGGTGTTAAAGCTGTGGTCGCAAACAATCACCCATAAAACAGATGTGGGTGGCGTGTATTTGAACTTAACCAGCGATCAGGCGGTTAAAGAGTCCTTTGCGGCGATTCAGGCGGCGGTGGCGGCTATCAGCTCCGACCCGGCTGCTTTTTTAGGCGTGACAGTGCAGCCGATGATCCCGCCAGATGGCTATGAGCTGATTTTGGGCAGCAGCGTCGATCCTCAGTTTGGCCCGGTGCTGTTGTTTGGCCTTGGGGGTGAGCTGGTTGAGGTGTTTCAAGATCGGGCGCTGGGGCTGCCGCCGCTGAATACGACCCTGGCTCGACGAATGATGGAGGGCACCCGAATTTATCAGGCGCTAAAAGGCGTTCGGGGCCGTGAAACGGTTGATTTGGCTGCGCTTGAACAGCTGCTTGTCAGGTTTAGTCGGTTGGTGATTGAACAACCTTGGATTAAGGAGATAGACATTAATCCGCTGCGGGTGAATTCGCGCAGTGCTCGTCATAGTGCGATCGCACTCGATGCCCGCATTATTTTGCATGATTTAGAAACGCCAGTTGAAGACTTACCTAAGCCCGCAATTCGCCCCTATCCGCATCAGTACGAGAGTCAATGGAGACTTAAAAACGGCGAGCCGGTCATGATTCGCCCGATTGAGCCAGAAGACGAACCGCTGATTGTGGCCTTTCACCAAACCCTGTCAGATGAGAGTGTATATCTGCGCTATGCCCACTTTTTTAAGCTCAGTGGCCGCACGGCTCATGAGCGCCTGACGCGCATTTGTTTTATTGACTACGACCATGAAATTGCGCTGGTTGTGGAGGCGGGCTCAGAGACTGGCTCAGAGGCGGGCGCAGGGGCTGGCTCAGGGGCTGAAAGTAAACGCGATCGCGCCATTTTGGGCGTAGGACGACTCAGCCAGTTTCCCGGCACTCAAACAGTTGAGCTATCGATGCTCGTGAGTGACCAGCACCAGCATCAGGGCATTGGTAACCAGCTCATGACCATGCTCATAAAGGTCGCCAAGCAGGAGAAAGTCAGCCAAATTGTGGCCGAGATTTTAGCTGAAAATACCGCGATGCAAAAGCTGTGCCTCAAGCATGGATTTGAGATTGAACGGCATCAGCTTGGCGACATGGTTAAAGCGACTTTGGTCTTATGAAGCCTGATGAAGCCTGATGAAGCCTGATGAAATCTTATGAAACTTACAGTTCAGCCCGGTAACAGTTTTCCTTTGGGAGCAGTGGTTCGAGAGGGCGGCGTCAATTTTTGTCTCTATGCCAAGGAGGCGATCGCCGTCGAACTCTTGCTGTTTGACTCGCCCACATCGACTGTGCCACACACCACCCTTTGGCTCGATCCTCAGACCAACAGAACCTTTCAGTACTGGCACGCATTTGTCACCGGGCTGAGCAGCAATCAAGTGTATGCCTACCGAGTAGATGGCCCTTACGATCCGAGTAACGGCCTGCGGTTTAACCGTAACAAGGTGTTGATAGATCCCTACTCGCGACTCGTAGTGGGCTGGCAACACTACGACCGGCAGGCAGCTAGCACACCGTTTGACAATGTTCAGCAAGCGTTGAGAAGTGTAGTTGTTGACCCTGTGCAATACGACTGGGAAGGCGATCGCCCTCCCAAAACACCCTATGCCGAAACGGTGATTTATGAGCTGCATGTAGGCGGCTTTACCCGGCATCCTAACTCAGGGCTTCCGCCCGACAAAAGAGGAACCTATGCAGGCTTAATTGAAAAAATTCCTTACTTAAAAGCATTGGGCATTACGGCAGTAGAGCTTATGCCTGTACAGCAGTTTGACGCCAGCGATGCCCCGGCTGGCCGCATCAACTATTGGGGCTATAGCCCGGTTGCTTTTTTTGCGCCGCACTGGGCCTACAGCGCCTGTAAGGAGGGCTTAGGGCCGATCAACGAGTTTCGCGATATGGTCAAGGCGCTTCACCAAGCGGGCATTGAGGTGATTTTAGACGTGGTGTTTAACCATACCGCCGAGGGCAATCACGAAGGGCCTACGCTGTCGTTTCGCGGCTTAAGCAACGAGTCGTACTACATTTTAGAAGACCACAAAGCCTATTACAAAAACTACAGCGGCTGCGGCAATACCTTTAAAACCAGCACCATCAGCGGCTACCTAATTCTCGATTGTTTGCGCTACTGGGTGAGTGAAATGCATGTCGATGGCTTTCGCTTTGACCTGGCGTCGGTACTCGCGCGCGGGCTGACGGGCGAACCAGAGGCCATTCCACCGATTTTATGGATGATCAACACCGATCCAGCGCTGGCGGGCATTAAAATTATTGCCGAGGCTTGGGATGCGGCGGGGCTGTATCAGGTGGGCCAGTTTGCCGGAGAGCGGTTTGCTGAATGGAATGGCCCTTACCGAGACGAAGTAAGGCGGTTTATACGGGGCGATCGCGCCCTCACTGGCGCTATTGCCCATCGCATTATGGGCAGCCCCGACCTGTATCCGCATCTCAACCGAGGCCCCAACTACAGCGTTCATTTTGTCACCTGTCATGATGGCTTTACGCTGCATGACCTAGTGAGCTACAACCACAAACACAACGAGGCCAATGGTGAAGACAGCCGCGATGGTGCAAACGACAACTGGAGCTGGAACTGTGGCGCAGAAGGCCCAACAGACGATCCTCAAGTATTGTCACTGCGGCTAAAGCAGGCCAAAAATATGATGGTGCTATGGGCCATGTCCCAAGGCACGCCCATGCTGTTGATGGGAGACGAAGTGCTGCGATCGCAGCGCGGCAACAACAACGCCTACTGCCAAGACAATCCCCTCAGCTGGTTCGACTGGGATGATCTCTTGGGCCAACAAGACTTTCTGCGCTTTGTCCAACAGATCATCGCGCTGATTCAAAATCTCAATGTTTTCAAGCATGACGAGCCATTGATTGTCACACCACAAGCCATTGTAGAACCCGCCATTACCTGGCATGGCATCCACCTGGGCCAGCCCGATTGGAGCGACGACTCCCACTCTCTCTCTTTCACGCTCCGCTACCGCGAGTATGGCGAGCAACTGCATGTCATTTTCAATAGCTTTTGGGAATCGCTCACCTTTGACCTCCCATCCTTAAACAGAGGGCTGCACTGGCAGCGCATTGTCGATACTGCGTTGGCCACCCCTCACGACTTTTGTCCCATTGAGCGAGCGCCTAAAATTGAGACATCTTTTTATCACGTCGATCCGCGCACCGCCGTTATACTCATGGCTAAAAGTTGGTAACCCAAACCACAGACATCAAAGACATCCGCCGCTAATCTTGCTCACAAGTCGTTCCCCAAAAACATTCATGGAATATACAAAACCAACATTCAGCATCAAAGATCATGCCTTGGTTGAGGTTGCCTCAGCGCTGCATTGTTACTCTCGTGATATGCAGTCTTACTACAAAATTACGCAGGGTCACTTAGTTGGCCAGCTCGATGAAGTCACTGATGAAGCGGCGCTATCGGCGCTGAAAGCAGATCTGCAAATTATCAATCAAAAAATGGAGTACTTTCATTTACTCAACAACGCCGCTTCAATGGTCGATCTCTTAATCCACAGCCCCATCATGATGGAAGAATTGAACATTTCCAAAAAGTAAATCAGCCGTAAAAATTAGCTAGTAAAAATCAGCTAGTAAAAATCAGCTAGTAAAAATCAGCTATAAATCTGGCGGCCCACACATAGGGCCTTCACGCATAAGGACACTTAAACCATGGCTAAAGTCAGAGTCGGTATTAACGGGTTCGGTAGAATTGGCAGCCTAGTGCTGCGAGGCGGTATAGACCATCCCGATCTTGAATTTGTGGGCATCAATGACCTAGCACCCGCCAAAAATTTAGCCTATTTGCTGAAGTATGATTCTACTCACGGTCGGTTTCCAGGCAGCGTTGAGGCCACCGAAGACAGCCTAGTGGTCAACGCTCGGGCCGTGAAATGCATGTCGATGAGAGACCCCGCTGAGCTGCCCTGGAAAGAACTCTCGGTAGACTATGTGCTAGAAGCGACCGGTCTATTTACAACTCATGAGGCAGCCAGTAAACATCTCGCAGCCGGGGCTAAGCGGGTAATTATTTCGGCCCCTAGCAAAACGCCAGATCAAGTCCCTACGCTAGTGATGGGCGTCAATCACGACACCTTTGATCCAGCCAAAGATCAGGTCGTGTCTAACGCGAGCTGCACGACCAACTGCCTAGCCCCCATTGCCAAAGTACTCGATGAACACTTTGGCATTGCCGAAGGGCTCATGACCACGATTCATGCCACGACTAACACTCAGCCTACCATTGACGGCCTGAGCAAAAAAGACTTTCGAGGCGGACGCGCGGCTGCACAAAACATTATTCCTGCTTCGACAGGGGCCGCAAAAGCCGTCACACTGGTACTACCCGCGCTAAAGGGAAAGCTCACCGGGATGGCGATGCGAATCCCTACTCAAGATGTTTCAGCGGTTGATCTCACCTTTAAAACGACCCAGCCCACTAGCTATACCGCCATTTGTGAAGCCATGAAGGCCGCTTCTGAAGGGCCGCTCACAGGCATTTTGGGCTACACCAATGAACCGGTCGTGTCTTCAGACTTTATTGGCGATTCTCACTCCAGCATTTTTGATGCTGGAGCCGGGATGGCGCTGAATGCTCACTTTTTCAAAGTAATTGCCTGGTATGACAACGAGTGGGGCTACTCCATGCGAATGATTGACCTCATCCTCTCTATGGCACGCCAAGAAGGGCTTTTAAGCTAAGCGATTCGCTCTCTTATTGGATTAACTCCCATGCCTTCTTCACCCTTTTCTTCTGTACAGTCTTCTTCTGTATAGCCTGCTTCTGTACCGTTTTCGCCTCTCTCTTCGCCTCTTCCTTCGGATTGGCTTGAGTGCATTTGCGTGAGGAAAGAATGTGGGTGCCTCCCGCCAAAAATACCCGCACCCCCATCGCAAAATACTCGCGCCCTACGCTCATCATTTTTTCAACCCCTTGGTGCATAAAGGCTTTGGCGGTTGAGTACATTGTAATTATCCTAGTTAGTCCCGATGAGTGTAGGCGATCGCCTACGCTAAATCGCCCCTGCTATAAATAAATGAAACACGGCTGCACTGAACCCACGTTGTGCCGTGTTAGCCCTCCGCACCGGAGAAACTCTATGTTTAGGAAAGCGACCGTGGCTCCAGAGCGAGAACCGATTCCTCAGTTGGAAACAATTCCCCAACTCAAAGAAGAAATTGAGAGCTTAAAGTCTCAGACGGCAACCGCTTTTAACGTGCCTATCGATAAAATTATTCCTTTACAGCTGCCAGACGGCATGAAGCAGCCAAGACTGTATTTTGATTCGCATAAAATGGAGTTGCTGAAAGAATCTATCGCCAAACATGGAGTGCTTGAGCCTATTTTGTTGCGGAATTCTCCAGGAGAACAATTTGAGCTTATTAGCGGCGAAAGACGCTGGCGCTGTTGCTTGGCGCTTAATTTAAAGAGCATTCCTGGCATTATTCGCCAAATGTCAGATTCAATGGCGCTAGAAGCCGCTATTATCGCTCATCTTTTGAGCGAGGAGACTTCTTTAATAGAACAAACCGAGAGTATTTTGAGTCTGCTTTCTCTGCGATTAGGGCCACCGCCTGACGTGCTTAAGGGCTTGCTGTATCAGGTCAAAAACTCGCAGATGCGAGGAACTGGCCAAACCCATGCGCTAAGCGATCAGCAAATCGCTGTGGTGAATTCAATATTGGCGGAGTTTAGCATAAAGCTCTCAAGCTTTGTTGCTAATCGTTTGCCGCTGCTTAATTTGTCGCCTGCCATTTTATCGTCGGTTAGATCCGGTAAGCTTTCACCGACTAATGCCCTGCTGATAAATCGTCAGCCTGATGAGTTTCATGACACTTTAATTGCGCAGGCAGAAGGCAAAACCAAGGGCGAACTAGCTCGCTTAATTAAGGGAATTGTTGTTTCAGATAAGGATGTGGATAAGGAGAAAAGAATTACTCAGACAATCTATGCCCGAATTAGGTCTGTTAGTAAGAAAACGGGTTTGCTAGACAATCCTGAAGTGAAGAATCGACTGGCGCAAATTGAGGCGCTGCTGCAAGAAATTGAATCGATGGAATCTATCCATGAGTGAGAATTCCAGAATTCTCACTGTCTTTTGGATGATGTTTTTGGATGATTTTGGGGGATGGCTTGGTGTGCGATCGCACTTATCAAATATCTAGCGAATATCTAATACTTGGCGCAGCATCGACTGATCCTCACCATTGACCTTAAATCGCCCCTTTTCAACATCTCGAATCCAACTTTGGCTTTTGCCCAAACGCTCAGCCAAAGCACGCTGACTCAGCTTTTGGCGCTGGCGGGCTACATTAATATCCTGGCCTGAAAGCTTTTGGCTCTCTGGCGTAACCGTCCAGGCTTTAGCCTGCCGATGACGACGCTTGGTGGTTCGTCGCTGGACATTTTCCTGCCATTCTTCTGAGAGTTCAAACCCTAGCAAACGGGCATTGAGGATGCGCTGCCACTTATCGCGCGGCGCATTTTCGGTGAGTGCGCGGCCAGCCTCATCAGCCCAAAAATTCAAGGCATCATCAACATCATCTGGAATATCAGCCATTTTTACCCACAGTGGCTGAATTTCCAATGGGTAGGTAATAGGATCAAAAAGGGGTTTAAGGCCGTGGTAGTAAATGGTTTCTAAATCGCTCTCAAAAGTCTTTAGCAGTCGTTTATGAGCGCCGCGTACTACAGTCGCCTGCTGTAGTCTATCTGCGCCATAGGCAATTCGCATCAGCGTACTCGCCTTCATCCGCTGATCACCTCCTAGCCTGAGCTTAAACAAATTCCATAACAACAGTCGAACAGCGCCCTCGTGCTGTTGCCAGTTGTTCATGACTTCTTTGAGCAGCGCCTGAGGTAGGGTGCCGTACTGATAAAAGGCTGTTTGGCCCCGATACTCATGCTTATTGAGAAAATGCTTTGCCCATTGCCCCGCTTTTACCGTAAATCCTAAGCCGATCAGATGGCGATCGCCTTGCGCATTTTCTTCAAAATAGTACTGAGTATCTAGCAGGTTCCAAACGGCGTGCTCTTTTAGGCTAAAGGCACGAACTCTACCCTGGCGCGGCCAATCGAGAGAAACCAAAACCTGACAAGACTGATAAACCAAATTTTTAATCAAGGTGAGTTTTTCTAGCTTGCTCAAGTCTTTCCGCCGATCTAGCCCCAAATATTTCTCTATATGCTGATCGTTCAAAACAAAAGACTCTTGCCAAGGGCGATCTATCGTCATTGCATAGGCCGCAAAAATAAGATGCACGCAAGAGGCTCGAATGTCGAACTGTGCGATCGCCGCCATGCCTGCTTTCTCCGCCAAGGGCACCGGCAACGCTATTTCAGGATCTGCGGCTAACCGAAACCGCATTTCTCCTCGATTGCGATTCACAGGGCGCTGATAACAGAGCCGGTCGTCTGTATCGGTTTGCCAGGGAAGGCTCTGGCGTTGGGCTAAAATGTTGCAGGTTTCCCACATCACCATACAGGAGGCAAAGGGAGTGGTCTTACGATTGAGAAAAATCGTGGGAATGGCCACAGGCAGCAGCGTACTTTTGCAGCGTCCTTTCTTGGGCTGCAAGGGCGCCAATGCGTCTACCTCACAAGACTGAACGCACAGCGGAACCTCCAAATCTGGGCAGCCATCGCACAATGTTGGATCAATCCAATAGCCTGCCTTTTGAGCGTCAGCCTTAATCGCTCCATTCGGGCATTGAGGCTGACAAATATCACAAGAAATGCAATTGTCCTTGACGGTGTAAGTCATAGGGAAATGATCTGCTTGCTAATAAAGCAGATAGAGGATGTTCTACTTAAGGCTTAAAAATCTCACTCACTCACTTACTCCATGTAAGTAAATTGGCATCATGAAATCGTAGACACTGCACGCCCCCCGACCCTCAAAGTTTGGGGGCTCTGAGTCCGGCTTCCCCCAAGCTTGGAGGACTGAGGGGGCAATGCAGTGATTCTGTTTCATTTTTAATTTAATTACACTGGGTTACTTAGCTATCTAAATCTTTTTCGTAAACTCTCGTACTAATGTCTTTATTTGAGTAAATACTCAAGTATCTATTCAAGTATTCACTCAAGTATTCACTCAAGTATCTATTCAAGTATTCACTCAAGTATTTATTAACTGCGGCAGGGGACGTATTATGTCTTTTGTTCTGCAAAGCAGGTCGCTCCAAATGCTCTCACAGGTTAAACCCTGAGATCACAAGCTGAGGGAACTGCAATTAAATAACCTATTGGCGTAGGGGCTTATGGCACTGCTGTGCCCAATGCAATCAGCCTTACTACCAACGGTATTTTTATTAAACGCACATTCCTAAGGTCAAAAAAAGAGCTAAGGTCAAAAAAAGATTCAGATACTAATCAAAAAAGAATCAAGGCAAAAATTTTGCTTTTTGCTCATTTATGCATTTTGATTCATGTGTTCTTGTTTATGAATCCATGCATTCTTATTTGCATTCTTATTTATGAACTTTCACCATTCATTCATGATTGTTCATGTGGTTTCATTTATGTATTAGGTATAACAACTCAATAGGCCTGATTCTATGCCATTCGATACAGTTTAATTATTTCTTTATTAGTTGTTTTGAAGACCCTTAAAGCAGTTGCTAAAAATTAGGATATAACAGCTTTAACAACAATCATTAATAACCGAGAATTCTAGAATTCTCAAAGGAATTAGACGTGAGTAAAGATTGGCTAGTGATAGAAGAAGGGAGATGCCAACCATGCCCCAAAGTGCGGGAGTGGGACTTGCTTGAAACCCCCTATCGCTTCTATCGTTTTTTAACGGAAGTAGAAGATGTTTTGAAGGCTCATGCATTTAGATGCCACTCTGACGGTCAATCTAGCGGTCAATCTAGCGGTCAATCTAGCGGTCAATCTAGCGGCCAATATGAATATTTGTCGGCACTTCGTCGGTTAGTTCGCAAGCTGTTTATTAACTCTTACTGGCTGCAATCGCAGCGCCCAACCGCTCCCCTGCTAAACCTTTACGATGAAACAGGTTACCCTTTAACTGTGCAAATAGAGACTCTGCTGCCAGGTACTATGTCACCTATTCATAACCATGGCACTTGGGGTATTGTTGCGGTACTCCAAGGGCAAGAAAAGAACACCTTATGGAGAAGATCACCCGAACGCTTGTTCCCTGATAAGATTATTTGTGTTGAAGAAAAGACTTTTTGCCATGGTGATATTGTGAGCTTTTTGCCAGAGGCAATTCATCGAATTCAAGCCGTTGGCATAGAACCTTTGGTAACCTTTAATATGTATGGAGAAACCGATCGCAAGCGGCGATTTAGGTTTGATCCACTAACTCACCAAGCACGGCATTATTGACACCGCAATGTTCAATAGTTATTGAATAACTACTTGCTTAGAGCTGTTTAATAAGGGTCTTGCGTTTAATAAAAATGCCGTTGATAGTAAGGTTTATTACAGGCCGCTGACTGGTATCTATTGGAGGCGAAAATTCTCTTACCACGAAGTACGTGAGGGTTGAAATTATGTGATATTTAGCGCCTGGCGTAGCCGCATTTCATCTTTAGCGCTAATGCTAAAGCGGCCTTTTTCAACATCGCGAATCCAGCTCTGGCTTTTGCCCAAGCAGTCGGCCAGGGCACGCTGACTCAGCTTGTTTTGCTGACGCGCTACTTTGAGCTTGCTACCCGTGAGCGAAGGATTCGCCTGCGTGGTCGGGTCATGCCAGGAGTGGGCCTCAACGGAGTGCGGTTGTCTAGCTTGAGAGAATTTTACTTGAGAGAATTGCGCGTTGGATTTTGACGAGTTGCGGCGAGGCTTAGGCTCGCTACGACGCATTGTTTGCTGCCACACCTCTGATAGCTCAAAGCCTGATAGACGCGCATTTAATAATCGTGGCCATTTATCTCGGGGCGCATGGTTTGTGAGCAAGCGGCTTGCATCATCTGTCCAAAACGCTAACTCATCGTCAACATTGTCTGGAATGGCATGCGCTTTGACCCACAGCGGTTGAATATCAGCCGGATAGGTTGCCAGATCAAAACAAGGCTTTAATCCATGGTGACAAATGGCTTCTAAATCGCCTTCAAAGGTTTTGAGTAGTCGCTTATGCGCCCCCCGCACGGTGATGGCTTCTTTGAGCCGCTCTTCGCCATAGGCAATGCGCAACAACGTGCGTATGGTCAACCGATGGTCGCCGCCTAGCCGTAGCTTAAACAATAGCCACAGCAGTATCCGCACTGCGCCTTCATGCTGTTGCCAGCTGCTCATTACCTCTGTGAGCAGGACTTGCGGTAGACTGCCATATTGAAAAAACGCTGTTTGGCGGCGATAGTCTCGTTTGTTGAGAAAGTGCTTGGCCCATCCTCCGGCGCGTATGGTAAAGCTAAGGCCAATCAAATGCTGAGCGCCTTGAGTATCTTCTTCAAAATAATATTGGGTGTCGAGCAAATTCCAGATGGGTTGCTCATTTAAGGTAAAAGCCTGAACCTTGCCCTGACGCGGCCAATCGAGAGAAACCAAAATACGGCAAGATTGATATACCCAATTTTTGATTAAGGTGAGTTTGTCAAGCTTGCTTAGGTCTTTGCGCCTATCAAGGCCCAAATATTTTTCGATATGCTGGTCGTTTAGGGTAAAGGCGTCTTTCCAGGGGCAATCGAGTGTGACCACATAGGCGGCAAAAATGAGATGAGCGCAGGTTGCTCGAATATCAAACTGGGCGATCGCACCCCTTGCCTCCTCGGTTGACATCGGCAGGAGAGAATCTCCTTTGGAAGTTTTGTCAGGAGACCTTTCAGGATTCATCGCCAGTCGAAATCGCATTTCGCCGCGACCGTGATTGACCGGTCGGCGGTAACAGAGCTTACCCGTGGCATCGCTTTGCCAAGGCAAAAGCTGCCGCTGGGACAATACCGTACAGGTCTCCCAAATCACCATAGAAGAGGCAAATGGCGCTGTTTGCCCATTGATAAAAATTTCGGGAATCGCCGGTGGGAGCAGCGTACTTTTACAACGGCCTCTTTTGGCTTGTAAAGGTTGTAAGTAAGCGTCTGACTCACAAACGCTTACACAGCGAGGAACCGCAACATCTGGGCAGCTATTGCAAAGCGTTGGATCGATCCAATATCCTTCGCGTTCTGTAGAAGGCTTAATTGCGCCGCTTGGGCATTGAGGCCAGCAGCGATCGCAGCCGCGACAACCCTCTTTAATGGTGTAAACCATAATGCACTATTTCACCAACTCATTGTTTTCGCTTATCGTTAACGTTGTCTATAGTGAGTTAATAACAGTGAGTTAATAACAGCGAGTTGATAGCAGCCAGCAGAAACAACGGCAAGGTTATAAAAAGCGGTTTTCATAAATAATAAAATTAGGTATAACAAGCTCATATCACGTGTTCTATGTCACAGGATACGGTTTAATGTTTTCTTTATTATTTATGTCAAGATTTCCGCAAAGCACTGAGGTGATCAGTTTTTGACGGTGTTCTATGCTCTGCTGAACTTTGACCGTCTTTACAAACAATGATGGGTGTCAACGGGTATGAACTGGTGTGAGGACAATCGGCTGAGCTGTCGTCTCAAGCGCAAATCCTCTGAAGTCGGCTCATATGCTCAAACAGCTGCCAGCAGTATTGTTCTGGCAGGCCGCAAGTGGTTGCGCCTCGCATTACGACGTTGAAGTACCAGTCGTTGGGTGGAATCTCAAGGGACGTTTTTTTGACGACGCTATAGGTTCGTACCTGAATATAGTGCCGGTCGTTGCTTTTGAGGGTGATTTTGAGCTGGCGATAGTTGGCTTGCTGAACGCCTTCGCGCTGATCGAGGCGATCGCTCAATCGCCAAGGCAATCGGTACAAAACACCGTGAACCTCACGGCTAGGGTCGGGCAAAATGTCGAGCGCGCCGCACTGTCGCCGAGCCGAGTAATAGTTAAAGCCCAGTCGATAGCCTTTTAAGGCTGCTGTGCCGATAATGTAAGGGTGAGTATTTTCTCCTAGCGATCGCTTCAAATCAACCGGGCACATGCACGAACCATAGGCAAAGTAGTGAAAGCAAGGCTCGGAGATCAACATGGCGCAACGCTCAATAAATCGACACTCAATGAATCCAGACTACAAGGCTAAATCGATCAATACAACTACAAGATCAATACAACTACAGATTCATGCAAAGACTGAATACTCATTTAGCAAAAGTGTTTTTCAATTAGGGCAGATACCGCTTCAGGGCGCAGCCCATCATAGCGATGCTTTCCTGGCATAATGACCAAACCGGGCGCTTTAGCGCAGCACTTTTGACAGCCCGTATATTGAATTTCAACTTGATCCTGTAGCTGATAATCTTTTAGTGCCCGCTCCAACGCTTCTACAAGTTGGCGACCGCCTCGCTTTTTGCAGCCCGACTTGTGGCACACCATAATTTTAGAAGCCGGTTGGTTGGCTGAGGTTGCTGCCAACAAAGTGGGTTTCCCCGGATTCAAAAAAAGGCAGTACGCTTTTAGCTCAATCACGCCAGCCGAAAAATTTAGCTGACTGCGACCAATACAACGAACCTGAGCCCCGAGCGGTAATACACGTCGTCGCACCGCGTGTTTTACCGCCTCACACAAATTTTTAGGCAGCTTAATGGCCATTTGTTCTTGATCAACTTCTAGCACCATCGCAGTCACATGATCGGGGGCCTCACCGAGAAATCCCAAGAAGGTGCCTTCGAGGTTAAAGATCCAAGGCAGTGAGGGTGAGGTCTCTAATTTGGCTGAAGGTCTCTGTGAACGAGTCTTTGCGGTATTGGAGGTGGCATTGGATGCGGTCTTTGAACGGGTCTTTGAGCTAGTTGCTGACCGAATATTAGACATGGAAATAAGCGCTCCGAGAGGGTGTCTATGCTTTGGGGCGTTTTGGGGGTGTTTTGGAGGCGTTTAGGTTAATCGTCTGGCTCGAACTGTTTGAGGTGTTTGAATCGGGTGGCTCAGCCCTGCAATGAATAAATCCCAGCCGTTGGCCAATGTGAGAATTTGATCGTCGTCAGTTTGGGTTTGTTTAATCACTTCTTGCTCTAGGTCTTTTTTGGCGACATAAGCCATCAATTTTCCGGCGCGGTCGGTATGAAGCATTACTTTCATGGCAGTTTCCTGGGGTAGGGATTTTTTTTAACGTTTTTGGAGAGGGTGCTCGGTGGCCAAGGCGAGTAGTTCATCTACTGTCAGGCTGCGCTTGAGTTCGGTGGCGCGATCGCGCACTGCATTTAACACTAACTGGCTATCTGCCGCATCACAGGGCATTCCGGAGTCTTGCAATACCCAGTCCAGCAAGTGGCGACCAGAATGTTTGCCCACCACTAGCTGCCGCTGCCAGCCCACTTCTTTGGGATCAAAGGGTTCGTAGGTACGGGGGTTTGCCAGCACGCCATGGGCGTGAATGCCCGACTCATGGGCAAAGGCGTTAGTTCCAACAATGGCTTTCCAAGGCGGCACCGGACAGTTCACGGCTTTTGCCACTGATCGAGATAGCTCCAGCAAATGCTGCGTTTGAATGCCGGTTTTAAGGCGGTAGATTTGTTTGAGTGCCATCACCACTTCTTCGAGTGCTGCATTTCCAGCGCGTTCGCCCAATCCATTCACGGTGGTATTAATAGAGGTCGCACCAGCTCGCAGACCGGCTAATGCATTGGCTGTTGCGAGCCCCAAGTCATTATGGGTGTGCATTTCTACTGGAATATTTAAAGCAGCGACTAAGTTTTGGACTTTTTCATAGGTTGTAAACGGGTCGAGAATTCCAACCGTGTCACAAAATCGAAAGCGAAATGCGCCCCATTCTTGAGCAAACTGGGCCACATCGGTTAAAAACAGTTCATCGGCGCGTGAGCTGTCTTCGCCGCCTACACTCACTTCTAAGCCATGGTCGAGGGCAAAGTTAATGGCATCTCGCAGCTGTCGCAACATGGCGCTCCAACGGCCTTGAAACTTCACCTGAATTTGCACATCCGATACAGGGATAGAAATATGTACTCGCTTTAGGCCGCAGCAAATGGAGGCTTGAATATCCGCGATGACAGCGCGGTTCCAGCCCAAAATGTGAGCATTTAGGCCAAGATTAACAATCGCCCGAATCGATTGGGCCTCTGTTTGCCCCATCGCTGGAATCCCAACTTCGAGTTCGGGTACACCAATGGTATCGAGAAATTTGGCGATCGCAACTTTCTCTTCTAGCCCAAAAGCGACCCCGGCTGCCTGCTCGCCGTCACGCAAAGTGGTGTCGTTAATATACACATTTGAAAACATCACAGCAGACTCCTAAGCGACTGTATAAAGGTAGTTCCCCTCTCCTAAAATTGGAGACTCCGAGTCTGATTCCCCCTAACTGGTAGGCTAGGGGGAAAGAAAGCCTTACTTTAAGAAAGCAAAGGTCAGACTGTCTTCAGTCAAGAAGTGATCTAGGTGAAAGGCCCGGTCTTCTGTTTCTAGCAAAATTTGTTCATAGAGATAGCGAGTTGCTCTATCGCCCAGGCTTTCTGCCTGATTGGCCAAACGGCGCAGCAGCGCAATCACCGCTTGCTCAGCCGCCAAATCATTTTCAATCATTTGCCGACACACATACGCGCCATCTGGCTCCATGTCAAAGCAGCACAGTTCAGTTAGGGTAGAAAAAGACCCTGCGGGAATACCCCCGAGCCCATTGAGTCGCTCGGCAATATCATGGGCATGTTCTTGCGTTTTGCCGTAGCTTTCCTGAAAAAATTCGTGAATAGAATAGAATTCGGCCCCTTCGATCACAAAGTGTTGTTTTTGGTACTGGAGGTAAAGGCCCTGAAAGCTGGCATAGGCCATGTTTAAACCTTCGCACACGGGAACGGTAATGTCTTTATCTAAGCCGATGGGGTTAGGGCCAACATCGCCAAAAGCGCGAACCAGGTTTTGAACAGATTGAACGGTTTGAGTAGTCATGTCATTACTCCAAGAAATGTTTGCAGTTGTTGAGCTTAAGTTGAGCATTAAAGGGTGAGAATAAACAAATTAAAGCAAATAGTTTGAGATTAGCGGTTTACAATGAACAGTTTTTGTGAAAAGAAACCGCTAGCAAGACTTTCAGGAGGGTGTCGATAAAACTGCTGGAGCGTGAGTCGGCTGATTGAACAGCGTTAGGAAGTAGCACTAGAGACCAGATGGCTCTCCCAGCAACGCTCTAACCAGTCCACACTGTCTTCCCGAGGGCCGGTGAATCGCCGCACCACGCTGTTGACTAACAACAGCGCAATCGGATGGTTAACATCCACTCGCAAGGTGCCATCAGCTGGGCAGGTACAGGGAATGTTGAGTTCTTTGAGCCGAAAGTTAATCGACCAGCGATCAACTCGGGCAACAGAGACAACTTGGCCCAGCTTGGGAGCCGCAGAGGTAGGCTTATCCATAGGATTGATACTCCATAGTCGGTAGGGTAGTCGGTAGGGTAGTCGATAGGGCCGTAGATAAAGTAGTCGATAGGCCAGTCGATAAAGCAGTCGATAGAGCAGTCGATAGAGCAATCGATAGAGCAGTGGTGGGCATTGCAGATTGCGCTAAAGGGGCGCGTAAGGATAAATGGGTCATGTTTTTAAGACTGTTGAGCTGGCCTTCTAATTGTTCAATCCGAGCCAGCAGTCGCTGTAGCGTATCGGCTTCAATATCCGGCAGGTGAGCGTGCTCTAAGGGGGTCGTTGCTGTATTGCATTCACACACATTGCGGCTAGGAACCCCGACCGCAGTGCAGTTAATTGGAACATCGTGCAAAACAACAGAGCCCGCGCCAATGCGAGCATGGTCACCAATGTGGATGTTGCCTAATACCTTTGCCCCTGCGCCAATAACAACCTGGCTACCAACTGTAGGATGGCGCTGACCGGTTTCTTTCCCAGTGCCGCCCAAGGTGACGCCCTGATACAGCAGTGCATAGTCACCCACAATCGCCGTTTCGCCAATCACAATTCCCATGCCATGATCGATAAAAACGCCGACGCCGAGCTGCGCACCAGGATGAATTTCAATGCCAGTGAGGCCTCGGGCCAGGTGAGAAATGAAGCGTGGCACAAAAGGAACCCTTTGCTGATGCAGCCAGTGAGCGAGTCGGTAGGCCGCGATCGCATGCAAACCAGGATAACAACACAGCACTTCTAACCCGTTTCTAGCGGCTGGGTCTCGCTCAAAGACAATGGCAAAATCTTCCCAGAGGGGACACTGTTGAATCGTGAGCAAACGCCGTATGCTGCTAGTAGAAAATCTCTTTAGCGCGTGGTGAGTGGGAAGTAACATGGCAGGGTGGGGCTGTGTTTCTCTGTTTATAGCAATCGCGTTTTGGGTGGGGCGATCGCACCCTGCCAATCCAGATTGACTAAAACCATTAGTCTTGCACTCAAAAGCTCAACCCCTTTATACACAAAGGAGAGAAAAAAGTTTGGGTAAGGGGGACGAGTATTTTGGCCTGCCAGGGCAAGTATTTCTAAAGATGGGTACAGGTATTCTGCACTCATAAGAGAAACGTTAAAATTATTGGTATGCTTGGCTTATGGCCGTCTTTAGGTAGGCGTAAGAGACCGTTTTGGGCTGTACTCAAAACCAGTTTTTTACCTTGCAATCATAACTCTCTTAAACAAACAGTAACAAAGAATGCAAAATGCTTTTGATTGAATTTTAAATAAATTAAAGGACTGCTTGAGAAGCTGTGACTATCCTAAAGATTAGAATATGCTTGACTGAAGATATGTTTGACTGAAGACATGCCTGACTGAAGACATGCCTGACTGAAGACATGCCTGACTGAAGACATGCCTGACTAAAGACATGCTTGTTCCTAAATACTTTTCAAATTCAAAATTTGCGAACTACTTTTTGACTGTGTTCTATAGCGATGACTCGTGATGCCTGTGGAGCTAAAAATATTAGGACTGCCCGCCGAGCGGGGACGATGGCTGTTGGTTTTTCTCGGTATGAGTGTTTTACTATGTTTAGGCAGCGTTTACGCTTGGAGCATTTTTAGAACGCCGCTGCAAAATGAACTCAACATTGGGGCAACACAGAGTTTGTTGCCTTACACCATTGCCCTGGTTTTTTATGCTGCGCTCATGCCGGTTGCTGGGTTTTATATCCCTCGGGTGGGGGCGCGAACAGTGGCAATTGTGGGTGGGCTGATTGTCGGGCTCGGTTATGTGTTATCTAGCTTTGCGACCAATATTGCGATGCTCACGTTTACCTACGGCGTGATTGCCGGAAGCGGCGTTGGAATTACCTATGGTGTGCCCATGGCAGTGGTTGCGCAGTGGTTTCCGGATAAAAAAGGACTGGCAGTGGGGCTGACCATTGTTGGATTTGGTCTTTCTCCTTTAATTACGGCGCCCCTTGCTAACAGTTTAATTAGCCTTTATAGCGTGCGAGCAACGTTGCGCATTTTGGGCATTGCTTTTGCGATCATCATTCCCGCGATCGCACTTGCCTTTAAGCGCCCGCCTGCTGGCTGGCACCCCAAACACAATTCAGCCGACCCGCCCAAAGCGGCACTGCCCAAAGCCTATCCTCAGCATATTCTCTCTAGCCGCTCCTTTTATGGACTGTGGATTTGTTACGCTATCGGCACCTTAATCGGCCTGAGTGCCATTGGTATTTCTGGCCCAGTCGGAGAAGAAATTATTAAAATTAATCCCGGATTAGCCGCTGGGAGCGTTTCTTTATTTGCGCTGTTCAATGGTCTTAGCCGTCCGTTATTTGGCTGGCTGAGCGATCGCTTTAAGCCGCACTATGTGGCGATCGCCACTTATGTCCTAATTTTGGTGGCCTGTATACTCATGGCCAATGCTCAGGCGGGTCAGGTGGCGACCTATTTATTTGCCTTTTGCTTATTTTGGTTTTGCCTGGGCGGGTGGCTTGCGATCGCGCCAACAACAACCCTTCATTTTTTCAATCCCGATCGCTACGCCCAAAACTACGGTATCGTGTTTACGGCCTATGGCGTAGGGGCCTTGCTCGGAACCCTTGCCGCAGGCCAAATTCGAGACTGGTTTGGCGCTTATACCTATGCCTTTTATCCGATGGCGCTGCTGGCCGTGTTGGGCATTGTTACGGCTAGCTGTTTGCTCAAGTCTGATCCAGTCTCAAAACCTGACGCAAACGTCTTAACGAGGAATGGGTATGAAGGCAATTTGGAACCATGAAATTATCGCAGAAAGCGACGATACGGTTGTTGTGGAAGGCAATCATTACTTTCCGGAAAGCGCTTTGCGACGCGAATTTTTCGCACCGAGCGATCAAAAGTCGTCATGTCCTTGGAAGGGTGTGGCGTCTTACTACGACCTAGTGGTAGGCGATCGCAAAAATGCAGGCGCGGCCTGGTATTATGCCGAGCCCAAGCCCGCCGCCGCCGAAATTAAAGGTCGGGTTGCCTTTTGGCGAGGTGTAGAGGTCTCAGCCTGACAGACAAAGTTCAGCATCAGCTGGGTCGCTTCGCTTTGCGGTGAGTACCAACCATAGTTTTCCGCATACCATCGGTTTTCAGGGCAATCGGCAGTCGCCAATATGCGCTCATCGTCAATCTTGTACTCAAAATCAACAGTATTGCCAGAAGAACGCAGACTGCTCGTATCAACAGAGATATTCTCGTTCCTTCCTCGCCCTTTGTAAGCGTTGCCTTATTTGCGGATCTCTACCCAAAACCCAATACTAAGATATGCGTACTGCTATTGAAATTTCAGACGTAAAGCAAAAGACATTGTATAAATAATTGAATGTACTCAGACAATAAGATCAGTCAGCTATTTGGTGATCAATCGCTCGCATATGTAAAAAATAGGCATAGAGGTGGTACAAACAACGAAAAAGGCAATACCTATGAGAACTTCTATACAACCTACAAAATTGCCTTACTGTCAGCCGATGCTATTGAAAAACAGGCAAGCATCAAATTTTATAGCCAAGTTCTGTCCTTTGTCGATGATTTAATCATTCTCTACGAAGAGGAAAATAGACTCCAACACCATCAGTTAAAGAACAGCTTAAACGTGAGCTGGGGAAGTGATCTTAAGTCAATATCCAATGATTTTGAGAAGCAGGAAATCCTTAACCAAAGTATAGACAAAGCGTCAGAGCTTGTTTTAGTTGTTTCAGATCAGCCTCTTCAACAACGATTATCTGCCGCCATCCCTGCTGCTATACAAGCGTTTAGCAAGGTCGCTTACTTTCCCCACCGGCGAACGTTGATGCAAGTGATTCATGCAGTTCCTGAGTTTTACGAAGCTATCAAATACCTCTGTGCCTTCGAAGATCCAGCCCCAGATAAAATAGAGTGCGTTGCTCAAGTATTGCTAGGGAGCTGGTCGTCCTGTAGCAAGTCTGGCCTTTCCGTCATAGATATCTTGACAAAAGCGCAGAACTCGTCACCTTCTTTCATTCGATCCTTTGACGGCACCCTATTGCTAGATTCAGAGGTTGCGAGTATTTTAAGTAATATTGCTAACTTTCAATTTAACCTCTCAAAAGGTTTCCTCCACTGGCAATATGGCCATAATATTGACCAAGGAACCATTCCTTACTGCATTAGCCACCCTAATTTTCGCCGATTCCAAGAACGGATAAAAGCCTCTAACCCCAAAACCTTTGAAGAATTCGAGATCTTGCTATGACAAGGACGTACTCTACCTTCAATACAGAGCTTTCAAAAGCCCAGCTAGCCCAGCTCGCAGATAAATCAACTGCGCCAGATGCTTACAAAGACGCGATGACTTTGCTTGGGGAGCTCCTCGGAGAGGTGGTATCTGCCCAAATTGATAATAGCAACGCTGGCCTGTATCTTGCCTGTACTGTTGAAGATGTAGATTATCTAGCGAAAGGCATGTTAGGCCCTCTAGAGAACTCTTTTCAGTCGGTTAGTCTTGCTTGCTTCTGGAATGAAAGGTTTTCTCCTTTCAACGTGCAAGGAATACAAGCCTCTCCTATTATTCGGAAATATTCAGAACCTCAAGACAAAGCGATTAGTCACTTGGTTATTGTTAAGTCTATTATCTCTAGTGGCTGTGTTGTAAAAACGAATTTAACGGATCTAATTCAGACTATACACCCACAAAAGATATTCATTGTCGCACCTGTGATTTATTCGGGCGCAGAAGAAAGACTCGCTGCTGAATTTGAAGCTTCAGTGTATGAAAAGTTTCAGTTTATTTATTTAGCTGAGGATGATGAACGTACGGATGAAGGTGAAGTTATTCCTGGGATTGGTGGCATGGTGTATGACCGTCTTGGGTTTAGCGGGCAGGATGACAAGAATCGCTATATTCCAGAACTTGTTAAAGCACGTCGTCGGCAATTAGTAACAAGCACGGGCTTTTGAAAAGCTCATTTTGCCTGATGTTTTGCCTCTTGCCGCAGGTTCGATGCAGGCAGGTCGTATCCGATTGCTCCTATCTACTCAGGCTCAGGCATCCCACTGCTGAATGTGGTATCGGTAGCCTTGCTCGGTTAAAAACAGCTGACGGTGCTGGGCAAAGGCTTCCTCGCAAGTGCGCGATGAAACCAGTGTGTAGAACTGGGCGCTGCGACCATCTCGCTTGGGTCTGAGAATGCGGCCTAATCGCTGGGCTTCTTCCTGGCGCGATCCATATTTGCCTGAGACCTGAATCAGCACATCGGCATCGGGTAAGTCGAGGGCAAAGTTGCCAACCCGCGAGAGAATAAGGCCCGATACCTCGCCGCTGCGGAAGTCGGCATAGAGTTGGTCGCGCTTTGGCTGGCTGGTTTTGCCGGTGATAAGCGGCAGGTCAATTTGTTGGGCGATCGCCTTCAGCTGATCGATATATTCTCCAATAATCAACACCCGGTGGCCTTTCTCTTTTTTAAGCAAGCTTTGAACAACGGCTAGCTTTACCGGATTTTCTGCGGCAATCCGAAACTGATAGCGTCGCGATGCGATCGCATACTCCATCTGTCGCTCTTTGGTTTGTGCCACCCGAATTTCGGTGCAGTCGGCAGCGGCAATAAAGCCTTCTCCTTCTAGCTCGCGCCAAGGTACGTCGTACCGTTTGGGGCCAATGAGCGTAAATACATCGCCTTCGCGACCATCTTCACGAATCAGGGTGGCGGTGAGTCCAAGGCGGCGGCGAGCCTGAAGCTGTGCGGTGATCCGAAAAATGGGGGCTGGCAACAGATGAACTTCGTCGTAGATAATGAGCCCCCAAGCCTGCTGATCAAAAAGGCCTAAATGGAGAAAGTCGTCATCTTGGCTGGCGCGATAGGTGAGAATTTGATAGGTCGCTAGCGTCACTGGGCCAGTGGCCTTATGCTGTCCGCTGTATTCAGCTAATTGTTCTTTTTTTAAAGTGGTTTTATCCAACAGTTCTCGCTGCCATTGGCGCACGGAGGTGAGGCTGCTGGTGAGAATCAGGGTTTTTTGTTGAATCTCTGCCATGGCGGCCATGCCAACCATGGTTTTCCCGGCCCCGCAAGGCAGCACAATCACGCCGTTACCGCCTTTGGCTTGGCCCGCTTGGTAAAACAACTTAGCGGCAGTTTGTTGATACGGGCGCAGGTGAAAGGGTTCGCCTGTTTCTGTGGTAGACCGCAAGGACAAAGTGAGTTCGTCCCCGGTCAAATAGCCTGCGAGATCTTCTGCAGGGTAGCCTGCCGATAGCAAGGCTTGCTTGAGCCGACCGCGATCGCCCAAGTCAATGGCAAAGGTAGTGGGTGAGAGTCGATCACCCAGTAGCGGCCCTACCTGTTCGTGCCGTTGCAACAGTTCGGCCAAGGGTTCGTCTGCGACTTTGAGCATCAAGGGCGAGAGATCTGACGAGAGATCTGACGAGAAATCTGGCGCTTCTGCTGAGCCCGGCTTGAGTGGTTTGAGTGGGTTATTAAGTGGCTTAAGTGTCGTGAGGCCATAGCGATCGCCTAGCGCGGCTATTTCCTGCGCAATCGACTCAGGCATGGGGTATTTGGCATGGTCTTGCAGCGCTGCGACCATACTGCTAACTGGCATTCCAGCGGCGCGCGCATTCCAAATGCTCAGCGGACTGAGGCGATAGGTATGGATATGTTCGGGGCTTTTGATCAGTTCGGCAAAGGGCGCGATCGCTTCCTGAGCGGCCTTGGCCTTAGGCGCATGAACATCTAGCAACACGGTGCGATCGCTCTGAATAATCAGGGCATTATCCGGAAAATAGCTCACAAGAGATGCTCCTAATTAGCACTAATTGGCACTGAGCGGTAACGTATAGCCGAGCTTACGCAAACCATTACGAAAGCGAGTTTCATGATCGAGCAATACGACCAAATGGCGATCGCCTGCTAGCTGACAATACTTTTTGGTGCGCGAGTCATGCGCAATGAGTGCGGCTAAGGTGGCATCTGCGCATTCAATCAAGCGGGCAATGCCTTGGTCTTGAAGGCTTTGGGAGCGGCTCAAACAATCTTCAAAAAACTGTTTTACCGTCTTGGGAAAAGCCTCGGCGCTGGCCTTCGTCAAAAACGCTTGAAACTCTTTCAAATCATGTCCGGATTCTGCTGCCTTGAGCGCCGTTTCTCGATTCAGCTTCCAGACCGCATCGGCGGTTTTTTCTGTAAAGGTGTTCATCATCAACGCTTCTGCTGGGCTAAGCGGTGGCCCCGTCATTACAATGTCCAAATTGGGGAGTACTCGCAGCGTACTTTCTACCGTGACGGTAGCCGCCGTATAGCTGTTGGCAAGGCCCAAGCAAAACGCGCCTAGCGGCGTCATCCGCAACGCCAAGAGGCCATCGTAACGGCTCAAAAAGTCGTAATCATCTGTGCCCCAAAGCTGCTTAAACTCGTTAGAAGGAATATCATAAGGTGCCACATAGGCCACATCAAAAAGGCCCAGCGTTGCCGCATATTCAAACAAAAAGCAGCGCGTGTAAGTATCTTCTAAAATGCTCCAGCTACTGTTGGAATCGTAAAGATAACCATACCCCGGCTCACTGATATAAAGATTCTCGGGCGAACGGCTCACAGAAAACGACTGACCGCTCGCAATGATGTAGCGCGTTAGCGCTGCGTAATCTATCCATTTTTTTACCGGACATTGGCTGAGCACTGAAACCAGATGCTGGCGGCGTCCGCTGAGGGCTGTGAGCCCGCGCTTGCCTTTCCCCGTTTGGCCTTTAATAATATCCACGCGACGGAGTTCGTCTAGCACGGTGCTTTTGAGCCATTTTTTCCAAATCGTCTGAATGGTTTTGGCGGGGTCGGTGCTCATGGCTTTTTGCCCGGCTTTGGTGAGCTGGAGCTTTTTGCCATCTAGCTGGGCGAGCCCGCCGCCTTGTAGGAGCATCACCCAGGCAAAGGGTTTAATGTCACCAATCGGATCTTGATCGGTCGGTTGCTCAATGTCGCTATAGTAGTCACCGCCTTGCAGAAGGGGCGCGATCGCATTTAGGGCCGCTTTTCCTGGCATCAGCGTTTTATCGCTCACGCTCACTTTGCCTAAATGCACCAGCCGTAAAACGGCCAGCAAATCTTGCTGAGCGGCTTGTTCGGTAGCGCAACAAACCACGGGCACATTTTCTAAACGGCGTATTGTCTTACGCTGTTGGTAGTCATAGCGCTGATATTCAACCTGAATGCTCTCAGGGGGCTGTTTAATACTCTGGATAGTGAGCGACGGAGGCTCTTTTACAAGGGCTTTGAGCGTTTGTCGCATATCTTCTGGCAACACATGGCCAACGGTCGAGTAGTTAGCAATCGGATAAAAAAACAAATCTAGCAGAGATGCGGGTGCCCGGTAGCTATAGCGAGCGGTGCGGCTTTCCCACTCAGGCAGCTCGCCGTATTTAGCCTGAAACTGCTCAGGTAAGTAGAGCCCGCCAGTCACATACACGGCTTCGGCCACCGCAGCTTGCTGAAGTGCGTTGAGTCTTTGCCACAGCTTTCTAAGATTGGCTGACCGAATATACCGTGCGATCGCCTCAATGATCTCTGCCTTTCGGGTGGGGCTTTCCTTTACAGGCAAAAGTTGCAGGAGCATCTTTAACCTATCTACCGTATGAAAGGTAAGCCCTTCTTCGAGTGTGATGAGCAGACTGGGTTGAGTGATTGCCATGTTTGGTTCAGCAATAGCCATGTGTATTTTCATAACCCTAATGCTTTTTTGACTATGATCGACATAGTTTTTCTCAATTTTTCTCAGAGGCACACCCCACCTTTAGCAGCCTGGACCAGATGGAAGCAGAATTGAAAACCCTGTTTCATAGAGACATTGATCTCATTACCCGCCAAGGTATTGAAACTAGCCGTAACTATTTACGCCGTCACGAGATCCTTTCCTCTGCCCAGGTAATTTATCCGCCTATGAAGGAGTGAATATGTTGTCGTTGGTCGAAATCGCGATTCCAAGTCCTTTGGCGCTGCGTGGCGGATGGGCTGCGATCGCAGCTGTTTGTGCGTCACGCGGATGGGCCGACGCTGTTTATGCTGAGGGCGATTCCTTTGGGAGGCTTTGCGTTGACAGACGCTTTGCGTTGGCGCAGCCTTTTAAGGGAATCGCCATTGTGCTTACGACGGATGATCTACCCTTACTCGCTTGGTCAAAATGGCCATGACTTCGTTGGCTCTGCCGGTGGAGATGGGGGTGCTCCAGTCGTTGGGTTCGGCGTAGTTGAGTTGGTGCAGGCGGTGGATGGTGGCGCGGACGGCGCTGATGCTGCCGAATAGCATATGGCGCACGGTTTCGGTGTCGTTATTAGGTGGGGGTGGGGTGTTCGCGATAGGTGAATCTGTGGACGCGGCTGCGTCCTGAACGGAAGGGATAAACATGAGATCTGGTCTCCAAAAGATGGGTTTGGGAGGAAACCAGAACTCAACTAAACCTAGCCACCCCGAGAAGATGTAGTGCAAGTCGAGGTGGCTAAGGTAAAGTAACCCTAGCTGCCGGGATTGCTGCGTAATCCTGGGGGTTAGCTATCGGTAGGTGTTGGTAGCACCTGCCGATGGCGCTAAGCAAAATTGAGTTCTGAGAAGGCACTGTGATAAGCATCACAGCTTAGAATTGAAGATAATCTGATTCTTGGCGGTAGTCAAGCAGCGTGGCGATTTTGGAGGGGATGGTGATGAATGAGTCGGTGCTGGGCCGCGACCAGCTTCAAAATTTGCTGAGAGACTTTATGGCCCACCATGGGGCTGATTATCATCTGCAAAAGATTGGCTTCTTTGGCTCTTATGCTCGCGATCAGGCGACAGCTGAGAGCGATGTAGATATTGTGTTTGCGACTGACCGGCCTAATCTCCTGACCACTTCTGCCCTAAAGCAAGATCTAGAAGTTTTGCTAGGGCGAAAGGTCGATGTGATTCGCCTGCATCAATACCTAAGCCCAGCCTTCAGAGATCGCATAGAAAAAGAGGCCATCTATGTCTGATAGATCTAACAATGATCTTGTTTTGATAGGGTTGAGGTTAAGATCCGTGTTAGCTGCACTAGAACGCATTCCTCGACGCTTTGTGGCTATTTCAGAACCCAGCGATTTTGTGAGCAGCGAAGCTGGCTTAGATAAACTGGATAGTATCTGTATGGTTTTGATTGCCGCAGGCGAAGAATTTAAGCAGATTGACCGCAAAACTGAGGGGGCATTATTCGCTAAGTACCCCCAAGTCTCTTGGCGCAGTGCGATTGGCTTACGAGACGTTTTAGCCCATGCGTACTTTCAGGCTGACCCGGAACAGATTTATGCAATTTGTAAAGACAACATTCCGTCGTTAATTGAGACTTTACAACTGATAATTTACGATTTAGACAAGAACGCTGTACTCTAGCGAAGCGCGAACGTCAGCTCGGTTTGCATCCTGGGGCTTTTGTCATCATTGACGACTTTGATGATCCGTTGCCTGATAACTTTTGGCTAGGCAAAGAATGAAGCTGTTACTGGATACCCACACTTTTAAACCGATGCAGGATGACCCATCTCGACACTCACACTGTCTAAGCAGTCATCCTTGGGGCGATAAGATAGCAGTTCCATGCCGATAGGTTCGCCTGTTTCTTCGTCTTTAATCAAGAGAACACCATCGCCAAGTTCGGTGACGATTTGCTGTTTGCGGGGGGACTGCCAAAATACGGTCAGCAGTTCAAGTTCTGGTTCGTAGTAAATTTTTACCTGTGCCACAGGGGTTCTCCTTCTTTGACAGCATTGGTTTGATAGGCAGTAATCAAAAAGCCCTCGTCGCTGAGTCTCTTTGCCAATATTCTTCTGATGTGCGGACGCGAAAGTTAAGCGGGTAAGAATAATGCCTCAACCGCAGCACGTCCCCAACTGGAGCAAGTAATTTAGGCTGATAGGATAGGGCACATCAAGTTACGGACTTCAGGAATGCCATTAATATCACACGTCAATCTCCGTATAGGATTTTCAAAATTAGACGGAAACTTTCGGGGTATTACCCCTGAGCAGGGATATTATACGGAAAGTTTCGGGATGATTTTCTCTATGGGTTAATTACAGGGAAACTTTCGAGGTAATTACCTTGTGTGTGGTAGATATACAGAAAGTTTCCATATGTTAAATTGTTGTGTCCCTTCTACTAAAAACGATTCCGCAGCATAGTTCTCTTCTTCAATCGTTTGACGAGAGCCGTCAATCTTACAGAAATTATTATTAACCCGGCAGTAAAATAGATCAAGAACTAAAGAGCCTGATCCTCATAGTTTCTAGCGTTTTACATCTTGATGCAACCTATTCGATAGCCAGGTTAATAAAAAATCCTAAAAAGATACACCTAAGATTGTTTTACAATTTCCAGTTCAATAGCATTCCACAGACATGAATTCAGAGAGTAAGCGGAAACACATTTTTATCAGCCATCATCACGCAGATGATGCCCAGGTTGACAATTTGACATCTCTTTTGTCGCGAAGTGGCTATGACATTCGCAACAGTTCGATCAGGGCTAAGCCCGCAAACCAAAGACGATTGGATAAAGGATTGGTCAGCGATGAAACGATCAGACGCTTACTTCGCAGAAAGATTTCTTGGGCTGGAACCGTTGTGGTGTTAATCGGGCAAAATACCCATTCAAGACCTTGGGTGAATTGGGAAATCGAACAAGCAAATAAGCAAGGCAAGAGAATAGTAGGAGTCTATGCCCGAGGAGGGACAAGGGCAGATATACCTGACGCTCTTGAGGAGTATGCTACAACAATTGTGGGTTGGAACTCTAAACGTATAATGGCTGCAATAGATGGTACTGAGAACCTATTTCAGAACCCAGATGGTTCTCCAATGCAACCCACTTACACTCCCACATCAGGGACATGTTAAGTTATGAGCAAGACTTATATGTATGTAGTAGACCGTGACTTCGGGTTCGCCCCGAACCCTTTTCATGGTTATTGTACTTTGGCAACTTGTAAACATAGAATACGTAATACAGCTGAGGTGAATGACTGGGTCATTGGCATGGGTGGTGCTCGGTTGAAAGCTACTGGTAAGTGTATCTTTGCTATGCGTGTCACTGAAAAAATTACATTCAACGAGTATTGGACAAGTCCACAATTTCTTGACAAAAAGCCTGTAAGAAACGGAAGTCGGAAGATGATGGTGGGAGACAATATTTACTACCACGACTCATCTAGTAATGAATGGAGCCAAGCCGATTCACACCATAGTAACGCTGATGGGAGTGTCAACGTAGATAACTTAAAAAAAGATACAAGTTCTAGAAATGTTCTGCTTTCTAAGCACTTTCTTTATTTCGGAAGAGAAGCACCAGTCGTTCCACATAATTTATTAAACACTATTAAATATGAAAACGGAATAAATCATCGAGTCTTTGACGAAAAGACCAATGATGGGGTTCGCCCCCTTATCGAGTGGTTGCACAGCCAAGGATCACTTAACCAAGTGATCAGTGCTCCTTTTGATTTTAGCGACAGTGAAAAGCGCTATTCTGGCAATAACAGTAAAGTTCTATAATTCCCGTTATTTTATGCTCAAAGTTGGCACGCAGGTATTATGGAGTTAGAGTATCATAAGTTCTCTTCAAGTACTGTACAGCTGCCGAATCCCGTCAGCAAACTCAAAATTACCACCATAACTAGGATGTCTCACTGGTGAAACTTTGAACTCTAACCGAGATAGGGCTTTGTGAGCATCAGCACCAATCGCAACAATCATTTTGGGTTGCAACCACTCAAGCAAGTAACACAGTAGCTCTTTACACTCGTTAAACTCGCGTGCCGAATGACGACGGTTGCTCATTGGATTTTCAGCTTCAAATGGATGAAAAGGGAATATGTTCCAGAGGAAAACTTTCGCATCAATCTCACGAATAATCTTCCACACTTCGGTAGCTGTTCTCTCTTTAACAGGTTCTCCGATTGTAGCTTTGGCTAATCCACTAATCCCAAACATATGATCCTCCCATACTTCGGTAGCTGTTCTCTCTTTAACAGGTTCTCCGATTGTAGCTTTGGCTAATCCACTAATCCCAAACATATAGTCCAACGTTGCCAGGGTTATTTCATCTGTCAGTGCTATACCTGTTCGACGCGCTCCACGATAGCCACAGTCACGCCCCAACCAAACCGATTCGACTCCACAGTTCACTGCGGCATTAAGGTATCGTGTAAGATTTAGACGGCGAATTGCTGGACTTTCAGAGTGATCGTGTTCATCACATATATCTCTATATGGATTAAATACACTATTAAAAGTTATTTGGCTTAGATGGTTGACAAATAATTCAGCATTCATTGTGGTAATTCCTTAAACGAGATTGAGTGCTCTTCTAGATCAGCGATGACAATGCCTCGCCTATATAGCTGAAGCTGTCGGAATACAGCATAGCCATCAAGGATGGCTTTTTCCCATTGCCATAGATGACACTGCTCTGCCTCATAGCCACTGATAAATTCAGAGATCAATTTCAATAGCGAGTAATCTAGAGACTTTATCGAAGCAAAATAATTTAAGCGTAAAGCACGGTGGAAAACTAAGGTTGAAATTCCTTCCTCTATCAGGATAGCTCTACTGCCATCCTGCGCTTCATCAATTTCAGGATGGCTTTTTCGCTTTACTTTAAAAAGGGATCGCAATACGGGCGACCATCCTAGAATTGCAGCATTTGCCAGATGAAAAACATCGTGAAAACGGTAGTCATCATTTACAATACGGTTGTCTGTAAGTGCCGAGCCGATATTTATACCATTGCATTGCTGAATGACGTAAGTTTTGTCACCCCGGTGCTTTTCAAATATGTGCATCGTGATTTTTCGCGGAAGCTGTTCAAGAATATCAAGCCCCTCATCAAACAAAGGAGGATAAGTCGGCTGTTCAGTCCATCGACCATGGATTTTGTGGACATTATACGCCGCAGCATTTGCAAGATCTATGTCAGCAACATCAGCGGCTTCAATCAAAGCACGAAAAATCTCGATTAAGTGAGCCGACAAGACATCGCGATTATTCGCAATTCTGTTCATATGAAAATCATTCAACAAGAGTCCGACCTTGCCAGCGAGCGCGATCAGAGCTGCCTCAAATGCAGGAGAGTCTGGTGAACCATCAGCATTCTTCTCTAATTGAATATCTCTGAAACTTCCGACGAAATCATTTTCTACCTCGTCCCAGCCTTGTAAGTCACGGAACGTTCTTTGAGCGAGCATATTCAGGCTTAGAGATGCGCGAGATGCAATGTTGCTGAAATACCAAAGAACATCTCCGAATTCTTCAACTACGGCTTCGGTATAACCCACAAATGACTCTCGATCTCTCTGCTTTTTCTTGAGTGAGCTGAGCAACGTTCCAACTTCACCAAATAGTCCAAGCAAAGGAAATGCGAGACCATTCAACCCAATTTGCTTATTCTGGTCTGTTCTCCGAGCAATGATCTGGTAATCATTGAGGGTCACTAATGTCTGAACTGCCTCACCATCATGTTTTGTGTCATTCATGGTCATCTAATCCTGAGCATTACTTTTAAGATATACAGTGTCATTCATAAACCGACCGATGTCTGAAACTCTAGCAATCTTCCCCAACCCCTCGGCTCTACCTCGAATCTGAGTTTGTAAGACCCTCAAATCAGTTCGGAATGCAATGTGTCGATCCCAACTACAGCAAGCAGCGTCAGGATTCTCTCTTCGCCAAGCGTCCCAGAGCGGATGCCATTTCGACAAAAATGGTCGAAGATCCTGATTGAGCATGGCGAGCGCATAGGTTTCGACTGTGTCAAAACTTCCTCTGTGAGAAGGCAACATATGTGTTGGTTCCATCGTGGTAATACTCTTGCGCGTATATTGGAAAAGATCATAAAGCGACTTCAGCGCAATGCCATTATCACCATCCGTGTCTGACATGGGTTGAGTGGCGATTCGTGTAGCTATTTCTACGAAGAGTGACCATGCTACACGTCTCTGCGCGCCGCTATTAGCAAGTTTCCACTTTTGCCCAAATGTTTCAATTTCGATCTCCGTTATTTGCCAATCTTCCGAACGAAACCGCATCCAGAGGGTCGCAAAGGTTTTCCAGAAGAGTCCAATCAATCCGCCAAGTAGTGCCCCAATCAATACGAACAGCCACAAACCTTTCAATTCTGTGATCCAGTAAATACATACTCCAAGCAGACTGCCACAAAGCAGACCGCCCATGAAACGAATGATCAAGCATGACCATGCCCTGGCTTTTGGAGAATGCTGGTAACTGTTAGGCATGATTAAATGTTTCGTGTAATCAGCTAATTTTATCAGACTGAAATTATACTGTTATAAACAGTACTATAGAAAGGTTCTTCCTTGCGCAAGTTAGCCACCACACAACAAGCCGTTGGAGCGGCAAATGAAGATTCTATTGCTGCGTTTAAGTTTTGTTTACCGCTGCTCAACTTGGTCGTTATTCCGTTGAGTTATTGGCTTGGAAAGTAGTTGCAATGTTTCGGGTTAGGTAAAAGTCACAAGCTAATTGCCAAAGAGTACACTAGTTATTATCAAATATTCAATTGAATAACGAGCATTTTGATTAAAATTACATACAATGGTAGTCAAAGATATTTTAACTCTGAGCATTTCATCTCTAGCTCTCGTATTATCCATCTATAACTTTTATGTTCAACGAGTTAGACGAGAAGATAAGTTGATTGGGAATTTAATCAGTATACAAAAGGCTGATGGTGATTGGAGTACACTGGCTGAGTATTCAATATGTAATATTGGTGATACTCAATTAGTAATCAAAGAAGTAGAAGTATGTGGTGAGAGCGGAGGAAAGATTCTTGAGAGTAAAGTAGAACAAGTTCCATGTGTTATTAAACCAGGTGAAATTGTTCTTGTAAACGTTTTTCATAGAAGGGATGATTTCAAGAATGATTATATTGCACTTGTTGAGTTTGGAATTTTCAGTGCGAAAGGAAAGGGATACAGATTGCCTCATCCTATTAGCGAAAACGGGAAATATCCAAAAAACATGTGGGAGACTTTTGAGTTAAATAAGGAACATGAAGGATTTTAGAAATCCGCTGCACTGCATAACAACCTCAGTGCAGCGGACTTAAAAGATTGCTCACAATCAAGCGTAACGTGGCTTCGAGCCGCTGACTGAGATCGTTCTGCCGCAAAAGCTGATGGTTGAGACCGTAGTATGCAAATCATTAAATTTCCAATCTTGCGTTGTTTTTGCTTTGTCAGTAAGGCGGTGACTGATAAATTATCTGTCAATGTCCAGTGTCGCGTCATTTTGAAATCATTACTGTGGCAGTAGTTTGAGAAGAGCAACTGAGTTGTTATGAAAAGCAATACAAGTAATAGTACAAATAACTAAATAGAGGTAAGCCCCCGGCTTTGCCGGGGAGACTATCTAAGGTTTGACCGAGCGCCGCAATAGTAGGAAATTCTCCTTGCGAGAGGTAA
>LJZR01000032.1 GCA_001314865.1 Phormidesmis priestleyi Ana
CAGAGCCCCCAAATTTTGGGAAACCCATTATTGGCTCAAGGAATAAATCTTATATTTCTATAGGGGGCAATGCAGTATCTACGATTTAATTATGCCAACCTACTTAACGTGCTGAGATGACGCTTTCTGTTGGGATTTTATTGAGATTTTATTGTAGTTTTGTTGCAATTTTGTTGCAATTAGGCAAAGGTATCTAATCACACAATCTTGTCAAAATCCCCTCTGTACGATGACCTCAGCTATATAGCTATAAATATAGCTATATCCATAGCTATGAAGAGTTATCAAGAGTTATGAGGAGTAAAAGTCATGTGGAAAGAATCCAGACGCTGGGCCTATGGATTGCTAGGGCTGGGCGTCGCTGTTGTGCTCACTTTAGGCAGTTTGTTTTTTGACTATGGACGCGTATTTGCAGCTTCGCCCCAAAAGCACTATCTCGCGGCCAACGCCGAAACGGTGCATTGGGGCTATTTTAGCCAATTGATACCGCCCGAACTAACCATCAATTCTGGCGATATTGTAACTGTTGAAACGCTCACCCATCATGCCAACGACGATGCCAGTCGGATGGTGAAAGGCGATCCAGGGGCGGAGAGTGTGTTTGCCTGGAGTGCAGATGCCAAGGGCGTTGACAGACGCGGTGCTGGGCCAATGGATGCTGAGGTAGGAGCGGGTGCTGGCTATGGCGTACATATTTTAACGGGGCCGATTTATGTGAATGGGGCTGAGCCCGGCGATGTCATAGAGGTACAAATTTTAGACACAGCGCTTCGGCCCAGCGCAAATCCTGAATATCGGGGAAAAACCTTTGGCAGTAATGCGGCAGCCTGGTGGGGCTATCACTACAACGACCTGATTGAAGAGCCGAAGCCCCGCGAGGTAATCACCATTTATGAAATGGACGCGACCGCAGAAGAGAATTGGGCCAAGGCGGTTTACAACTATCAGTGGGTTCCTCAAACCGACCCCTATGGCGTGGTTCATGAAACGATTGACTATCCTGGTGTGCCCGTAGATCACAGCACAATTGATAAAAATCTGGAGGTGCTCGAAGGAGTTCGGATACCGGTTCGGAACCATTTTGGCACCCTGGGATTAGCGCCAAAAGAGGCGGACTTTGTGAATTCTATTCCCCCCAGTTATTTTGGTGGCAATATTGACAATTGGCGCATAGGAAAGGGTGCAACCATGTATTATCCGGTAGCGGTAGAAGGAGGACTGCTCTCATTGGGAGATCCCCATGCGGCCCAAGGCGACTCGGAGCTCGCAGGAACGGCGATTGAAACTTCTTTGACGGGCGTACTGAAGGTGACTGTTCACAAACAGGCAGATTTACCCGGCACCATTCTAGAAGATCTGGACTATCCGCTGCTAGAAACCGACGATGAATATGTGGTGCATGGCTTTAGCTATACGAACTATTTAGAAGAACTCGGAGAAACTGCTCAGGCCGATATTTTTGCCAAGTCTTCGGTAGATGGAGCTATGCGGGACGCATTTCGGAAAATGCGCCACTTTTTGATGACGACTCAAGGGTTGTCGGAAGACGAGGCTATTTCTCTGATGTCAGTGGCGGTAGACTTTGGAATCACACAGGTCGTAGACGGGAATTGGGGCGTGCATGGTGCGATCGCCAAAAGCGTATTGCCCGGTTGAGATAGAGCAACAACAATAACGCCCGTCCCAACGGGAAAAAGACACCAGAAAAGGGCTGTCGGACGATGGTTTTCATACTATTGGCCCGGCAGCCCTATAAATTCAAGAAACTAAAACAAATCGATTGGATCAAGAACTAACCCAAAACCACACCACTCATAACGGCAGCACCGACACCACACAGGGCGAATCCCATAAACCGCAGGTGTAACTGACCTTTCATCGCATTGGCCTTTAGCAAACTCTCTCCCAGCACCCAAGCGCCTAAACTAATTGACAGTTGAATAGTGGCAAAGCCAACCAGGTAGGCAACCAGCGGTGTCATATCGGCACCCACCACCGCTTCGCCATAAGCATAGCCATGAAACAAACCGGCCATCATCCCCAAAGCCGCCACTGCGGGCAAATTAAGCGACTTACCCACAGCGAGAACCAAACCGAACAACAAAATTGATACAGAAATCATAAATTCTGGTGCAGGCAAATTAAACAGCCATAAATGCAGCCCAGTGCCGCCCAACGACGCCAACACAAAAGCAATGGGGATTACAATGCCCCGGCGCATCAGGGCACCGACAAGGCCAGCAGCAATCACAAAGGCGAGATGATCTATTCCAATGACGGGATGCGCCAAGCCGGAAAACAGCCCTTCAAACATATTGGCTGGCAAACGCCCGTCCAACGGATGATGGGCGAAGGCCGGAGATGAAAGCAACAGCAGCGATACTATGCCTAAGCCAACAATGCAGCTCCCCCGCTGAATAGACTGAATCACCTGGGTTTTTAGATTTTTTCTCATGTTGACTGGTCTCCTCTGGGTGTATTGAATGTTGAAAGGTGTTTAATGTTGAAAGGGATAGACTGTTGAAGGATATTTAAGAATGTGTTGCTTTGCAGTTCAAAAGCTGCATAGCCTCCGCTTCTAGCTCACCTGAGGCCAGCACGCCTGACTTTACAATCATCTTTTCTAGGGTTGTCAGCCAGCATTGGTAATAGTCCCATTCAGGGTCATCGAGCGCATGAGTGGTTTCCCATTCTTTAATGGTGACCATGAGCATTTGCCGAAACTCCTCCCATTCATAGTGACCTTGTTTGGAGAGTGCGATCGCTACCCCAAAAGCCATTTTTTCCCAATCGCGATCAAAATGGAGATGACCCGCCCGGCGCGGGGGCGCTTCTTCGGGTGACCCCATCAAACTGGTAGCGGCAAAGTGTTCAAACTTTGTAAACATATCTCTTTCCTAATTGCACTGGCCTTATTACACTGGCCTCATTACACTGGCCTTACTACACTGGCCTCATTACACCTGAACAGTGGCTACGCCCATCATGGCCTCTGGCGTCAGCAACGCCGCCAAGGCTTCCTCACTCATGCCTTCTGTTCCAGCAGGGCGCATGGGCAGCACCCACCAGCGAATCTGGGCACTGCTATCCCACACTCGAACTTCAACCGATTCATCCAACTCCACCCCAAACTCAGCGAGCACTACGCGAGGCTCTCGCACCACGCGGGCTCGGAAGGTGGGATCTTTAAACCAATAGGGCGGAAGCCCTAAGGTTGGCCATGGATAGCAAGAGCACAAGGTACACACAATCACGTTATGCACCGCTGGCGTATTCTCTACAATCCGCATGTGCTCACCTTCTGCGCCAGACATACCCGCCGGAAAGTCCAATTCATCACACGCGGCATTACAGTCCGCAATCAAACGCGCCTTAAAGTCTGGATCTACCCAGGCACGCGCCACGAGCTTTGCCCCATTAAAAGGCCCCATTTCTGTTTCAAAATAGCCCAGCACCGTATCGACGGTATTGCCTGTAATCACACCTTTTTCAATTAAAAGAGACTCTAGTGCCTTGACCTTAGCCGCACTAAAGGTTTCTCTATCTGCATCGTACTGAAATCCTGGATAGTTGCTTGGCATTTGTTTTGCTCCTTTAGTATTGTCCCTTTAATGTTGTTTCTTTAGTCTTCTCCGCTCATTTTGTTGGACTAGGCTGCCTCAATATAGGCTTCAAAAATGTCGTTGTAATAAATCATATTTGGCTCAGTTGTCGTCGCTTCCCAAAGCGTTTCGGCTTGAAAGGCCAAACTATATACCGGCATAGGCTCCCCAATCCCATCGGTAGTCGGGAAAAAATAAGCGAAGGCATTGTCGTATACCTTAATGACCGTGGCGATTTTTCCTTTCAAGTTTCCAGGCAAACGACTGTGCTCTCCCGAATTGACCTCTTTTATTTTTACTTGATCGCCCAGTGCAAACTTAGGCGGGGCCGACAAGGCCCGCATCGGAGAATCGCCTTCGCGTAAATACTTCACGACCTGCTCATCAATGGCCGGTTCGCCGCCTTGGGGCAGTGGGGCCGCAGCCAGTTCGCTACTGGCCAAAAATTCAGCTGTGCGGGTGTCTAATTCTTCTTGGGTGATGTAGCCTTCTGACACAAAAAAGCCAGAAATACCGCCCAGCCACTTCTCGTAATAACGCAGTCGGAAGTATTCAAAAGGGTGCATGTTTTCTGCGCCCATACGCAGATGCCCCCAGGTCCAAAAGCTTTCAAACGTCGTGGGAACTTCTTCAATTGCATATTGGGGCGGCGAAGAACCGAGCTGATTGCTGAGCGCCATCATGGCCGTATGGATGCCAAAAATTCGTTGTTCCCAGGGTTCAACAAATACTTGTACTTCGGTGTTGATAGGGTCTAACCCTTCTAGCCCGCCGAGATTGTGCTGTAGTTTCATAAGTTTGCGAATGTAATCAGTTGAGGTGAATGATTGAATAGAGAATGTTGATCTACAAAATTGTTGGCCTGTGAAATTATTAGGCTTCTGCACTTAGGCTTCTGCACTTAGGCTTCTGTACTTAGGCTTCTGCACGTAGGCTTCTGTACTTAGGCTTCTGTATATCGAGACGACCTAACTAGCCAACGCAGGCAGCAACAGGCAGATCGCTAAAGCAACCCTGAAACCCTTCTCTTAGCTCCGCTTCGTCTAAATTTCGGCCAATAAAAACCAGCTCATTGCGGCGCGTTTCTGTCGGTTTCCAAGGTTTTCCAGGCCGACCCTCTAGCGTCATATGAACGCCCTGAAACACAAATCGCCGCTCGGCATTATCCACATCTAAAATGCCTTTCATCCGAAAAATATCTGCGCCCCGCACCTGTACGAGCTGATAGAGCCAGCGGTTGAGCTTATCACTATCAACACTACCTTGCGCAGTAATTGCCACCGAGCCCACAGAATCGTCATGTTCATGGGCTTCCTCTTCTAGGAAGGCCGGATCGATGCTCAAAGCATTTTTAAGATCGAAGGCTTGCACGCCTAGCACGGTATCGATAGCAATGTCACAGTTTTGGGTGAAATGAATTTTAGCGATCGTATTCATCTTCCTTACCTTGCTCTCCAATGCCCGCAATACATCAGCAGAAACCAAGTCTGTTTTATTGATCAAAACAACATCGGCAAACGCAATCTGCTCTTGCGCTTCACTACTCTCCCAATGATCCCAAATATACTTAGCATCTACCACAGTCACCACAGCATCTAGCTGGGTTGTTTGCAGCATCACTTCATCCATAAAAAAAGACTGAATCACCGGGGCCGGATCGGCCAATCCTGTTGTTTCAATCACCAAATGGTCAAAGCCGTCTGGGCGAGACATCAGCTCACTAATCATCCGAATCAGGTCGCCCCGCACCGTACAACAAATGCAGCCATTGTTCATTTCAAAAATCTCTTCGTCGGCATTCATCACCAGCTGATGATCAATCCCCACTTCGCCAAACTCATTGACAATCACCGCCACGCGCTGGTTGTGTTCTTCGGTAAGAATGCGATTGAGCAGAGTCGTTTTTCCCGCACCCAAGTATCCGGTCAATACAGTGACCGGAATCTTTTGCAGTAAAGCCATAGGTTATAGTCTCTCTCTTGAAGTATTCATCAAACCGTATTCATCAAACCGTATCGAAGCGCTAGAAGCTACGTCGCTACAACCCGGAAGCCAATGGTGCGGTTTAGCCCTGTTTCGTCATACCCAGAGCGATTAGTCGAGCGCAGTTTATCTGGACCATCTAACCAACTTCCGCCTCTGATTGCTCGCTGTGTCTGGGCCCTGGCTTGTCTGTACAGCCCCTGGCGATCAGCGGCCTGCCACTTATCCGCACACCATTCCCAAACATTGCCGTGCATGTCATGCAGTCCAAAAGCATTCGGCAAAAAATCACCGACCGGCAGCGTCGATTTGCGATAGCGACCGGGAGGTTCAGACTTGTATGTGTAAGTGCTAACATAGTCAGCCATATTGCCGGTAATGGTTTCGCCTGTGTGAAAGGGGGTATGAGTGCCTGCCCGGCAGGCGTATTCCCATTGCGCTTCACTGGGCAGTTGATACTGACGGCCCGTGTGTTTGGTGAGGCGATCGCAAAACTCCACCGCCTCTAACCAAGAAATACTCTCTACAGGTAAGGCACTCCCTCGAAAGTGAGCCGGGGCTGGGGCTAATTCTCTGTGAATTTTAGGCAATGCTGCGATCGCGGCCCACTGAGACTGCACAATCGGATACTTACTGATAAAAAAAGGCGACAGCTTAACACGACGGTGAGAAGACATGCCCCCTGAGAGGGCGACCATCTCTAACCGAGTATCACTGCTTTCGCCACTATGCCTTTTTGTGTATGGTAACGACTCAGAGAAAAACTGTGCGGTGAAAGACTGCTGTTGTGTAATTCGACCAGCGCGATCAACAGTCGGCGTACGATAGGTGAAAGATTCTAAAGGAGCACCAATAGAAGACTTCGGAACCTTGGAGTTAGAGGACTGAGCGCCTGCCGCTTGGGCAACACTTGCCAATGAACTCTCTTTACTCGCAAGGACAAGACCAACACCTCCAAAACTCGCGTACTGAAAGAACTTTCTTCGCTTCATACACGCTATAACTCCTCAATAATTTATCGAGTGATTGCAAACTGGTGCCATCAATATCAGGAATCTGGCATCAAGAATCTGGCATCAAGAATCTGGCATCAAGAATCTGGCCCGCAACCGGAAACTAAAATCAGTAAACAACAAAGGCTGTTGCAATAATTGTATTCATCAACACATTTGCCTACTTACGTAAGGAAACAAAGATATTTGCGTGAGACTGTTTCTCAAGAAGCAAGACAAACAATTGTTAAGTTTAAGAATATACTCAACACGGTATATTCCCAGATTGTTTGACGCCAGGAAAATTTGATCGCCTATTATTGAAAAAATAGAAGAAATTCGACACTTGCCGACCGTCGCGAGTCTATAATCGCCCTAATTCTCCATACTCTTCAATGTCTCTTCTCGAATTAAATCAAACACCTGCCGACTAATCTGGGTAAAGTCGGGCGTCAACATATCGTCTAGCTGGCGGGGCCGAGGTAAGGGAACCGATAACTCAGCCTTAATACGACCTGGCTGTACGCCCATCACAAAGATGCGATCGCCCAAAAACACAGCCTCCTCAATATCGTGAGTTACAAACACAATAGTTGTCTTCAGCGTGTCCCATACATTCAATAGCAGCGCCTGCATCATGTGCCGCGTCTGCGCATCTAGCGCCGCAAAAGGCTCATCCATAAGCAGTACCGACGGCGAATTTACCAGGGCACGAATAATACTCGCCCGCTGTTTCATCCCACCCGATAGCTCACTGGGGTAAGCATCCCGATACTTTGCCAACCCAACCAAATTCAAATACTCGCCCACAATATCCTGCCGCTCAGCCTTGGGCAAGCCCTTAATCTTCAGTCCTAACTCCACATTTTGAAACGTGGTTTTCCAAGGCAACAAAGAATACTGCTGAAACACAAACCCTCGATCGGCCCCTGGTTTTGTCACCGGTTGCTGATCGACCATCACATAGCCTGATGTCGGCTGCACAAACCCAGCAATAATGTTCAACAGCGTTGACTTACCACAGCCTGACGGCCCAAGCAAGCAAGCGAGTTCACCGGGCTTTATTTGAAAGTTTACCGAGTCCAACACTTGATTTGTTTTACCGCGATGACGCAGCCTCTCCTGCGGAGAGTCGCCAAAGATCATCGACACCCCTTCTACATTCACCGCTCCTTTTACAGCACTTTCTATTTTTGGCACTCTTGTCAATGTCTCTCGTCCCACGCGCATCAGCTCCTCAGCATTTTAATTCCAACACATCTCACTTTTTAGGCGCCCTGTTTCTTAATCACGCGCCAAGGCATCAATGCCTGCATCCCGCGCCCTACCGCCCAAGAACTCATTGCTCCCATCAGCCCAATCAACAACATCCCCATCACAATCGGCGGATAATTCGACGTCACATAAGACTCCCAGGTAATATAGCCCACACCATATCGCCCCGCTAAAATCTCAGCCGTCACCAGGCAAAACCAAGCATTTCCCATGCCAATTGTCAGGCCACCTGCAATTCCCGGCAATGCCCCCGGCAGCACAATATCCTTGAAAATAAACCACTTATTAGCGCCCAGGCATTGCCCCACTCGAATCAACACAATGTCATGCAAAATATTCTCCACCGCGCGAATCGTACTGATTAAAACAGGAAAAAACGCACCAATAAACGTGATGTAAATCATCCCGGTTTCAGCCGTCGGAAAAATTAAAATCGCCAGAGGAATCCAAGCCACTGCTGGAATCGGTCGGAGCAACTCTAGCCATGGCATCATCAGATCTTCAATGATTTGAAACCAGCCAATGAACAGACCTAAAATAACGCCTAATACCGAAGCAACTGCGAAGCCCAACAGCACGCGCGAAACACTCGATCGGATATGGACGCCCGGATCACTCGTGAAAAATTCTACCGTAGCGCCTACAACCTCCCAAGGAGAGGGCACTAGCTGAAAATTAATGAAGAACTTAAAGCCCGTTATGCATAGAACCTGCCAGATGCCAAAAAAGAGTATGAGCGACAAACAGCGAGTGGCTGAGCGGTTGGCAAAAAAGAGAATTTGGAGTGTTCGCCACAGCTTGGCCACTGGGGCAACAGCATCAGCATGAACACGACTTTGAGGAAGGGTGCTAGCCATGATAAAAAGCGATTTAAAGAATAAGGTCAGGAAGGTCTAGTGAAAGACCCAAGGAAAAGCCTATGGAAAGGCCCAAACGCATATCCCTTGGGAACAAGAGGCAAGCGATCGCCCCCCTATCCGGCCAACATCGGCAACACCCGCTCTAGCGCGAGCAACAACCGATCCCTTGTCAACCGGCTCATCTGCACAGGCTGTGGCCCACTCGCATAGGTTTGCAGCAAGTCCTTAAAGCTCGTCACCTGACCGCCTGATTCAGCCGCAAACGCCTTCGCATCATCTGCCAACAAAAAGGCCGATACCTCATCGCCATTCGTCACATAGTGGGAGTTTTCTGCAAACAGCTTCCAGCCTTTATTACGATCATGTACAAAAATAACATCAGCCGCTTTTCCTTCTTCCTGCAAGGTATTTAGCTGCTTCACCATATTGGGAATCGAAGCAAAATTAGTCACTGTCGGTTCTTCTTGAATCCACAGTTGAGCCGCCATTTTCGGATCTGTAATCTCCTCATCGGTCAGGGCATCTTTCCCGGTAATCACATAGCTTTCACCCTCTGCAATCACCTCGTCGTAGTCCAGCCCCGACTTCTCCATCGCATTTTTCAAAAAGCCTTCGTCTACCCATGCTGTCACATCTTCCGGATCTACAGGTGACTCAATTTTTCCTAAACTAATCAGCGTAGCAATGCTATTTTTCAGCGCACTTAGCTGCACCTCGCCAATGCTCGGATTAATCGGCTGTAAACCCGATGGCCCTAAAAACATGTACACAACTTCTTTCTCAATTCCAGACCACTCTTCAATCTGAGCAGAAATCTCTTCTGGCTTTTCTCGAAACATTTGATTGGCTTCGAGCACTGCTTGGAGATAAGCCTCGACAATTTCAGGATGTTCTTCAGAAAAGTCAGAGCGAACGACAATTCCATGCAGCGTTGGCACATTGGTTTGGGCACCGTCAAAAATCTTTTTAGCGAATCCTCGAAAAGGAAACAGTTCTCCAAAAGGAACAAAGTCCGCATGGGCGTCAATTTGTCCGGTTCGCAAGCTGGTGCCGCCAACTTCGGGTGATTGGCTAATCAGCTTCACATCTTTTTCTGGGTCAATGCCTGCATCCTTTAGCGCCTTAAGAACCATGCCGTGAGCCGCAGAACCAAAGGGCACCGACACAGCGCTCCCTTTGAGATCGGCCAAAGATTCTACGTCACTATCTTTGGGCACAACGACTGCATTCCCTGCGCCGTTAGGACTGTAGGCGAGGGTGCCAATAAAGGTTGACTCAACCCCTTCTAATTCTTCTTGAAACTTGATCAAGTTAATGACGGCAGGGAAGTCTCCCATTAGGCCGATATCAATTTGGTCGGCAAGCATTTTGTTGGTAATAGGCGGGCCAGAGGTATAGCTCGACCATTCAATCTCGTACTTTACGCCCTCATACTTTCCAGTGGTTGGCAAGTACTTTTCTAAGAGGCCTAATTCTCTTACCGTAGCACCGCCAACAGCTGTATTAATGACCTGATCTTGCGTGCCAATAGAGATTCGGATCGTTTTTCCACTGTTAGATCCAGTCGAGCCAGCTTCGGCGCTGGCGGTTTCAGTTGCGTTCTCTCCGGGTGCTGCCGTTTCGGATGGGCTAGAGCAAGCAACCAGTGTTGTAGAGAGGGCCAACACACAGGCAACGGAAAGGCTTTTCAACCAGGTGTAGGTAAAATTATTGGGCTTCATGTTTAGGCAACTCCTTGTGAATTGCCTTATTTAATCTGTGAGGCTAGCTAGCATTTGTATCTCTACGTACAGATACCGAGCTGTAGGCCTTTTTGTGGATAACGATTTTAAGTGAACCCATAAAATTCTTTTGTAGCAATGATTGCTTAGCGATAGGGTCTACACGGCTCGGTATGGGCGTGGTTTAAAGGTCGATCTACTGACCGAACACTTGCTTTAATACGGCTAGGCGCGATCGCTCCCAATAGTCCACATGAGAACAAATCAACCCGGCTTCATTCACACCTAGCTCCGTGTGGCCAGGAATAGAAAGCCGGGGCGACCAAGGCAAAGGAGCCGTCATATTCAACGTCCACTTTAGAGTGATGAGTGAGGGGTTAACTTGCTCAATGTTGTGCAGATCCATTTGAACATCGCTAAAAAACCAGCCGAGAAAGCCAATCATGCTCCGGTACTTGGCAACCCCATCAAACTCATTCATCGGATCTTTAAAATGCACATCGTCCGCATATAAAGCGTAGGTTTGATCCTTTGGGAATCTAGCGTAGTCCTGCTTTAGCTGCGCCACCAAATCCATCTTCATAAGCTGCTCTTTTTTCCTTTAATTACTCAACTTCGCCCCATAGCCACACCTTATAAAGGTATCAGTTGACAATAAAAAAGCGGACTGCCCGAAGACAGACCGCTTTTTTATTTTTAAAACCCAACAAGAGGTTAAATAACCTTACAAGAGGTTAAATGACTTTAGATGACTTTTAGATGACTTTAGTAGTCAAAGTCGCCCATGCCGCCGCCTGCTGCGCCGGATTTGTCATCTTCAGCTTTGTCTACCACAATGCACTCAGTGGTAAGCACCATTGCCGCGATAGAAGCAGCGTTTTGCAGCGCAGAACGCGTTACTTTTGCAGGGTCAACAATGCCCGCTTCAAGCATGTTGACATACTCATTCGTCGCCGCGTTATAACCGATGCTGGCGTCTTTTTCTTTAACCCGCTCAGCTACAACCGCACCATTTTGACCGGCATTTTCAGCAATCCGTCTGAGCGGCGCAGTCAGCGCACGAGTCACAATCATCGCACCGACGAGTTCTTCGCCGTCTAGATTGCTGTTGGCCCAGTCCACCAGCCCAGGCGACAGGTGAGCTAGGGTCGCGCCACCACCTGGAACGATACCTTCTTCAACGGCAGCTTTAGTGGCGTTGATGGCATCTTCTAAGCGAAGCTTACGGTCTTTCATTTCGGTTTCAGTTGCCGCACCGACTTTAATGACCGCAACGCCACCAGAGAGCTTAGCTAAGCGCTCTTGTAGCTTCTCTTTATCGTAGCTAGAGTCAGACTCTTCAATCTGACGACGGATTTGGTCGCAGCGGGTTTTCACACTCGCTTCGTTGCCTTCCGCCACCATGGTGGTGCTGTCTTTAGTAATGGTGACCCGACGAGCCGTACCGAGCTGATCGAGGGTGACGGTGTCTAGCTTGAGGCCCGCATCTTCGGTGATGACGGTGCCGCCGGTGAGGACAGCGATGTCTTCGAGCATGGCCTTGCGGCGATCGCCGAAGCCAGGCGCTTTAATCGCCACTACATTCAGCACACCGCGCAACCGGTTGACGACCAATGTTGCAAGCGCTTCTTTCTCAATGTCTTCAGAGATAATCAGCAGCGGGCGACCGCCACGGGCAACCTGCTCCAGCACCGGAACCAAGTCCTGCACTAGGCCGATTTTCTTATCGGTGATGAGGATTTGAGGATCGTCGAATACGGCCTCCATGCGCTCAGTGTCGGTGACAAAGTAAGGCGAGATATAGCCTTTGTCAAAGCGCATTCCTTCAGTGATTTCCAGCTCAGTCGTCATCGACTTGCCTTCTTCTAAGGAAATAACGCCTTCACGACCAACTTTTTCCATCGCGTTAGCAATCATTTGGCCCACTTCAGGGTCATTGCCAGCAGAGATAGATCCGACTTGGGCGATCGCCTTAGAATCACCCACAGGCTGTGCCTGTTCAGCAATTTTACCAACCAGGTAAGCGGTCGCTTTGTCGATACCGCGCTTCAGTGAAATTGCATTGGCGCCTGCTGCAACATTGCGCAGACCTTCTTTAACAATTGCATGAGCCAGCACAGTCGCGGTCGTCGTACCGTCGCCTGCTGCATCGTTGGTTTTAGAAGCCGCCTGACGAATCAAGGCAACGCCTGTATTCTCAACGTTGTCTTCTAGCTCAATTTCTTTAGCAATTGTCACACCGTCATTGACGATTTGAGGAGAGCCAAACTTCTTTTCAAGGACAACGTTGCGTCCTTTGGGACCAAGGGTGACAGCCACCGCCTCAGCCAAAATGTCCATCCCACGCTCTAGCGCGCGGCGGGCATTTTCGTTATAGATAATGCGTTTTGCCATAGTTGTGAAAGGAGGGTGTGATTAGTTAAATGGAGTTTATGAGATCGTTTTAAGGACAGCGGCGGCTATGCAACGGTTGCCAAAATGTCCTTTTCTGAGAGCAAGATATACTCATCGTCGCCCAGCTTGATTTCGGTGCCCGCATACTTGGAGTACAGCACCTTATCGCCAACGTTCACATCCATGCTGCGGCGGGTGCCGTTATCGTCCACCTTGCCAGGCCCCACAGCTGTAATTTCACCCACTTGAGGCTTTTCTTTGGCTGCATCAGGCAAAATAATGCCGCCTGCTGTTTGAGCTTCAGATGCGCTTACTTTGATGAAGACGCGATCGCCCAGAGGCTTGAGCGTTGAATTACCTAAAGAGATAGCTGCCATAGTTTCTTACGTTCTCCACGATGAATCAAAAAATACTTAAAAAAGCTTACGAGCAAAGCCTGTGAGCATAGAGATTAGCACTCTCTGCTGTTGAGTGCTAATCTATCCAATTGAGATTGCCCTATGCAATATGCGCTTCGGTACGGGTTCCCGAACTCACAAAAGCAATCACAAAGCGATTCAAAAGCGATTCAAAGGCGATTCAAAGGCGATTAGGTGCGATCGCACTGCTCTTTAGCTTTGTCGTTCATACTTCATAATTTTTAAAGGCGCTGCATCTAGTGATAATCTTAAACATGGCACTTGAAGGACACGCTTAACTCATAGTGAATACGCCACCTAAGTTCGTTTTGTACTAAGTTCGTAAGTTACTAGAGTTAGGTATATCGGTCACCAATCGGTCACCAACCGGTCACCACAAGGTCACCACATCAGCTAAAACGTAGGATAGGCGCAGGAATGGTCTCCACCGCAGAGAAAACAAATATCGGCTATATCACCCAAGTTATTGGCCCAGTTTTAGACGTAAAGTTTCCAGGCAAAAACTTGCCTCAGATTTACAACGCACTTAAAATTAGCGGCACAAACCCTGCTGGGGCAGAGGTTTCTGTCACTTGTGAAGTGCAGCAGCTACTTGGCGACTCCCAAGTTCGCGCCGTTTCCATGAGCACCACCGATGGTCTCGTACGCGGCATGGAAGTCACCGATTTGGGCGCACCCATTAGCGTCCCCGTGGGCAAAGCGACCCTCGGACGCATTTTTAACGTGTTAGGCGAGCCTGTAGACGAGAAAGGCCCCGTCAACGCAGAAAGTTCTTTGCCAATTCATCGCGACGCTCCTAAGCTCATCGACCTTGAAACCAAGCCCGCCGTATTTGAAACCGGCATCAAAGTGGTAGACCTACTCGCCCCCTACCGAAGAGGCGGAAAAGTGGGCCTCTTTGGCGGCGCAGGCGTAGGCAAAACCGTCTTGATTCAAGAGCTCATCAATAACATTGCCAAAGAGCACAGCGGCGTATCGGTATTTGGCGGCGTGGGCGAACGCACCCGCGAAGGCAACGACCTCTACAACGAATTTATTGAATCCGGCGTGATTAACGCTGAAGACCTGAGCCAGTCAAAAGTAGCCCTGGTATACGGCCAAATGAACGAGCCACCCGGTGCGCGGATGCGCGTGGCCCTTTCGGCACTCACCATGGCCGAGTACTTCCGTGATGTTAACAAGCAAGATGTTCTGCTCTTTGTAGACAACATCTTCCGCTTCGTACAAGCCGGTTCTGAGGTATCTGCGCTGCTAGGCCGTATGCCTTCTGCGGTAGGCTACCAGCCCACCCTTGGCACCGACATGGGCGACCTGCAAGAGCGAATTGCCTCCACCACTGAAGGCTCTATCACTTCTATTCAGGCCGTTTACGTCCCTGCTGACGACCTCACAGATCCAGCACCTGCAACTACGTTTGCTCACCTAGACGCCACCACGACCCTTTCTCGGGCATTGGCCTCTAAAGGTATTTACCCAGCGGTAGACCCCTTAAACTCTACCTCTACCATGCTTCAGCCCGACATCGTTGGCGACAAGCACTACGATACGGCACGGGCGGTACAGTCTACGCTTCAGCGCTACAAAGAGCTGCAAGATATCATTGCCATTTTGGGTCTAGACGAGCTTTCTGAGGAAGACCGTCAGGTAGTTGCTCGCGCTCGTAAAATTGAGAAGTTCCTCTCTCAGCCCTTCTTTGTAGCAGAAGTATTTACTGGCATGAAAGGTAAGTACGTCACGCTCGAAGAAACCATCAAGGGATTCAACATGATTCTCGACGGTGAGCTAGACGATGTGCCCGAGCAGGCCTTCTACCTTAAAGGTGGCATTGAAGAAGTCATTGAAGCAGCTGAAAAAATGAAGGCGGAAGCAGCCTAGTCGCCAACGCGTGACATCTGCGGGAGACTGTATCTGCGGGAGACTCTATCTGCCGGAGACTGTAGAGAAGAAGATCCGTATCCGCAAGGTCGTCGGCTATGGAGGGGCACACATATGCAGTGCATATACATGTCCCTACATGGCCAGCACCTACAGTCCCTACGCAAACAGATCTAACCACCAAAATCTGTTTGACCAAAATAAGAATCAACCTTAAACATAAGGAAGCTATGTCTTTAGTTGTGCGCGTGGTTGCGCCTGATAAAACAGTCTGGGATGCCGAAGCTGAAGAAGTTATTTTACCGAGTACCACGGGTCAGCTAGGAATATTAGGCGGACACGCGCCGCTGCTGACTGCGCTAGATACGGGCGTATTGCGCGTTCGAGCAACTAGCGGCAGTAAAGAATGGACATCGATTGCCCTAATGGGTGGCTTTGCAGAAGTCGAAGCAGACGAAGTAACCATATTGGTAAACGGCGCCGAGCTAGGCAGCAGTATTGACCAAACCGAAGCTGAAAAAGCTTACGAAGCAGCTCAGGCTAAGTCAACTGGCGTTTCAGCTGATGACCGCAAAGCTGTATTGCAGGCTAGCAATGCTTTGAAAAAAGCTCGCGCTCGCTTGCAGGCTTCGGGTGGTAGCGTCTAGCTAGACCACTGATATCTAGATAATATCTGGACAACTGAGTTAATTGTGTCGCCATGGTTTCCGCCTTGCAAGGGTTAAGGAACTGTGGCGATATTAGTATGGCGATAGATATTAATGCGGCACGAGTTTGGACTCATACAACTGCCCACAGATGGTTGCGCGAATGTAGCCACTTCGCATAATTATGACAACAAACGTTTATTCCCTATAGCCTAATAACCCTTATGAAATTTGAGCGCGCCAGCGGTATTTTGCTTCACCCAACTAGCCTGCCTAGCCCCCATGGAATTGGTGACTTAGGAGCATCTGCCTATGAATTCATTGATTTTATGGTGAGCAGCGGTCAAACCCTATGGCAAATTTTGCCTTTAGGCCCGACTGGCTATGACCATTCGCCATACACCATGAACTTCAGCGCCTTTGCGGGCAATCCGCTGATGGTGAGCTTAGAAAAGCTAGTAGAAGAGGGCTTGCTAAAGGCCGATGAGGTGTCGCCGCTGGCAGATGTGCCGCCAGAACGCGTGTCGTTTAGCAAGGTGATTCCGCATAAAATGGCCCTGCTACGAAAAGCGTTTGAGCGATTTGACGGATCTACGCCCGAGATGGAAGCGTTTTCGGATCAGCAGGGCTGGTGGCTAGAAGATTTTGTGCTATTTATGGCGTTGCTAGAGGCTAATGAGGGTAAACCCTGGAGCCAGTGGGAGGATAGCATTGCACGCCGCGAGCCAGCAGCGATGAAGGCCAAGGCAGAAGAACTGAAGGAGAGCGTTGCGTTTCAGCGGTTCGTACAGTTTAAGTTTTTTGAGCAGTGGATGGCGTTGCGTCGGTATGCCAATGACAACAGTATTCAAATTATTGGCGATGTCTCTATTTATGTATGCCATAACAGCTCGGACGTGTGGGCGCATCCGCAGCTGTTTAAGCTCGATCCAGAAACGCTGGAGTCGGCCTATATTGCGGGTGTGCCGCCCGACTACTTTAGTGAAACCGGGCAGCTATGGGGTAACCCTGTGTATGACTGGGAGGCCTGTAAGGCGTCGGGCTTTGAATGGTGGATTTCTCGCTTTAGGGCGACGCTGCAGTATGTAGACTGGGTTAGGGTCGATCACTTTCGGGGGTTTGAGGCTTACTGGCAGGTGCCAGCCAGCGAAGAGACCGCGATGAATGGGGAGTGGGTGAAGGCACCGGGCGAGGCTTTTTTTGAAACGCTAGCAGATAAATTGGGCAGCTTACCGGTGCTAGCCGAGGATTTGGGAATTATTACGCCTGAAGTAGAAGTGCTGCGCGATCGCTTCAATTTTCCCGGTATGAAAATTCTGATGTTCGCCTTTAATGGCGACCCCAACAACACCCATTTGCCGCAGCACTACCCAACCAACTGCATTGTGTACTCCGGCACCCACGACAACGACACCGCGATTGGCTGGTGGAATACGCTCGCACCCGCAGAAAAACAGGTATTAGCCCAAACCTTAGGCTACGGCAGTCCCGATGAGATCCAAGAGATTAACTGGGTGTTAATTGAAACGGCGCTGGCTTCGCGGGCAGATTTGGCCATTGTGCCGCTGCAAGATTTGTTGGGGCTCGATGGCAGTGCCCGAATGAATGACCCGAGTAAAATTCCAGGGAACTGGCGCTGGCGCTATGACAGCTCCAAAGTGCTGACCGATGAAATCAGCGATCGCCTCCGCACACTCACTCATCAATATAATCGGCGGTAGATCTACCGTCGATCTACCGTCGATCTACCGTCGATCGGCTGTCGATCTATATCTACAGCAGGCGACTCTTAGCCACATACCGTATTCCCGCGAACAGCCCACATCCCAAAGCCTATGCTTAACTAAAGCGGACACGCCATCTTAAAGACTGAATAAAGAAAACGCCATGGATGTCTCGGTAATTGGGGCGAGCGGTGACTGCGGCAGGGAAATTGTGGCACAGCTCGTGGTGCTTGGCGTGTTAGATCCGACCGAGCGATTGCAGCTAGTAGGACGCGAGGCCGGACAAAGCAGTCAGGTGCTTTATGGCCTGTGCAGTGACTTGAGCGATGCCTATGCGGAGAAAGCACCTATTTTTGATGTGGCGCTGCGGCCTGAGGATATTGTTGCCGATGTGATTGTGATGACAGCAGGGGCAACCGTAGGCGGCCAAGTCACTTCACGATCACAGCTGGCATCGGCTAATTTGCCAATATTTGAAAGCTACGCCAAAGCGATCGCTCAGCACGGCTACGGCCATGAAGTCGTCATCATTGTGACCAATCCAGTAGAGCTAGCCGTTGCGGTGTTCAGCCGTCATTTGGGTCGGCATCGGGTGATTGGGGTGGGTGCTTATTCCGATACCCTGCGGTTTCGCCGGGAAATTGCGACCGATTTGGGCGTGCGGCGGCAGCTAGTGCAGGGCTTTGTGGTGGGTGAACATGGCGAGGGCATGGTGCCTTTGTGGAGTAGCGTCAAAGTTCACGGAATGACCCCCGAAGAACTGCGAGAAATTCGCCGTCGGCTCCAGCAAGGACTGAGCGTCAGAGATTTTCCAGATGCGGTGCTGCGCGAAAAGCAGTCCGTTATGGCGATTATTAAAACGGGTGATATTGCTCAAGCCTACCGCTATGTAGACGGGCTCTCTTCTGACCTGCGCGTGGTGATCAAGCCTTTTGTCACACAGCTTTCAGGCGCGAAAACTATTGCGGCTACGGCCAATGTCACGGTGGACTTAGTGCATAGCCTATTGCAGGGCAAAGAGATGGTTGTTTCCGGCCAAGTTCAGCTGGCAGGAGAATTTTATGATATTCAAACGCCGCTAGGGGTGCCCATATTGGTGACGCCTAGTGGCTGGAGCAGGGTCGTGACGTTGCAGCTATGGGCTGAAGAAGCTGAGATGTTGCAAAAGTCTGCTGAAACCATCAGCCGCCGGTTAAAGGAGGATTTAGCACAGCATGGATAATCTAGCGACCTATTCAGATGCTCAGCAGCGGTGGGTGTTTGTAGTGCGGGCTTTAAACAGGCCGGGAACGGTGACGGCAGCAGCGGCGGTTTTCTCTAATCGGGGCGTGTCGCTAGAAGGAATTTTAGGCAGCGGCATTGATACGATGAGCGTAGAAGATGGAAGATTGTTGTTTAGGTTTAGATCAACTGAACGCAAGCAGGATTTGTTGAAGCGATCGCTCGAAAGACTGCCCAGCATTTTTCAGGTAGATGCCTATGCCTACGAAGATCCGCGACTGCGGGCGATCGCCGTGGCCAAGCTCACAGCCGATGCCAAACTCAGCCATGATTTAGAAGATCTATCCATAGAGACCATTTCGCGCAGTAGTTCGTCAGCATTCCTGCTATTGAGTGGCGGAACAATGGCAGTGGAAGATGCGATCGCCTATTTTCGGCAGCAGCAGCAGCTCGAAGATGTGGTGATGTCTGCCATTACCGTCTAAAACCAAGCCCTAAAGCCAAGCCCTCAAACCAAGCCCTAAAGCCAAGCCAGTCAAGATCAGTCAAGCCAGTCAAGATCAGTCAAGCTTGAGCCAACATCGCGCTAGCATCAGTGCCGTTGAAATCGCTAACAGCAGGCATTTTGCCAAGGCGCATCAATTCTGAAATCGCCGCAATATCGCGATCGCGCCCTGCACCAGCAACCGCCATCACCTGATTGTTCTGCATATAAAAAGCTAAAAACTCGTGATCGTCCAAACTGCCCTGCACAATCACATCGTCCCACTTTTCAGCATGACCTACATAGCGCAGCTTTAGGTCAAACTGCCCAGTCCAAAAAAAAGGCACTGCCTTAAAGGGAATACTTTGCCCTGCCATATTGTAAGCAGCAATACGACCATGCTGCATCGCGAGCCGCCAATGCTCTATCCGCACCGGCTCACCCGTCACAAAGTGAGGAAAGCGCGCAATGTCACCCGCAGCATATACCCCTGGCGCTGCCTGCAAGTACTGATTAACCGGTACGCTTTGGTCTTGTTCATCTAGCAAAATTTGCTTAGCGTCTATAAAATCAGTCGCAGGCGTTACCCCAATACCGACTACCACCAAATCAGCCGGCAAACTTTCACCCGTATCTAGCTCGACTGTTGTAACCTGACCCTCTCCTTTGAAGGCCTTTGCCTTGCAGCCTAGCTTAAACACAACGCCATGGGCCTGATGCATGGTCAAGAACATTTTGCCCACCTCTGCACCTAGCACCTTTTCAAAAGGCACTTCGCCCGGTGCCACAACCGTAACCGTTAGCCCCTGCTGGCGAAGGCTAGAAGCCACCTCCATACCAATAAATCCAGTGCCAACAATCACCACTCGCTGAGACCTTTGAGCAGTCTTTAAAATCCGTTGGGCGTCTTTAATGCTACGCAGCGTGAATACATTCTTAAGCGTGCTGCCTGCAATGGGCAGCTCGTTCACTTTGCCACCAGTCGCCAGCAAAAGTGAATCATAGATCAGGGTTTCACCATTGCCGTAGGTAAGCTGTTGGGAGCCTGCGTCTAGCTGACTAACTGTTGCATTGGTTTTGACTTCTATGCCATGTTTTTGATAAAAATCAGCAGATCGCAGCAAATCTGCGTCCTTCACCTCATCGCCCTGCAAAAATGCCTTGCTCAGCTTAGTGCGGTCGTAAGGCAAGGCCTGCTCAGCCGTCAGCATCACAAGGCGACCGGCAAAACCGACCTGCCTGAGCATTTCAGCGGCTGCACTTCCCGCCGCGCCACCGCCTACAATCACAAAGGTCTTTTGCCTATCCGTCTTTTGCACATCGGGGGCATCAGCAGGCACAGCCATTGGCGGCGTCACATGCGCTTCGCCAGCTTCCGGTAACGCTACATACACGACGCCTGCCTCTACGCTAACCGAGTATTGCAACAGATCTTTTCGACCTGGTGGCTCTAGCTGCTTACCCGACGCGGCACTATAGCAGGCGTTGTGCCAGGGGCATACAATCCGGCCTGCATGTAAAACGCCTTTAGCCAGTGGCGCACCATAGTGCGAGCAGCGAGTTGCCAGCGCAGTGACGGTTTCTCCTTCTCGCACCAGTAAGATCTCTCTATCTGCAACCGAAAACTGTTGCATCTCGCCTTGTTTTAGCTCGCTAAGCGAACAAACAGATACGCGCTGAGTGATCATAATGAATGGCCCGACTGGTTCGACTGGCTTGGTTCGACTGACTTGACAGTGATGTCTTGCCAGTGGGTCTTGCCAGGGGTGTGCGATCGCTAGCGTAGGAAAGAGGCTGAAGCGCAAACATCTTCCCCACGGCACACCTCACCGAGGCCAATAGAAAGAAATCTAAGCCATTTCCATCCAGTCAAAAATTCTTTCGAGCTGCTGCAAGGTGAGCACGCCCTGCTGCCATAGCACCATTGGCAACGGGCCAAGGTCCTCGCGGCATTGCTGAAGCGCTAGCTTAATAGAGGTGGGTGGAACGGAGAGTTCGTCTTGCAAAAATCGAATGAGTGGAGTGTAATCATGGGCCATGGTTGAATCAGCGTTTAACAAGCGTTTAATAAATTAAATTTGGTAGCAACAGGCATTTCAGAAAGGCGTAGCCAATGTATAGACACAACCTATGTAACTGACCTCTACCTTTAGCTATATTTTTGGCGTATGGAATTGAAAAGCCCTATCCTGCTGACTTACTTTGCCAAAGGGTCTCTAGTAGCCAGTGTCTAGTAGCCAGTGTCTGATGGCAGACTAATGACCAGTGCCTGATGGCAGACACTTTAAAAAGCTATCCGCTCACTAGACAAGCCCATAAGCAAGCAGGCGTTTTAGTAATCCCGGTTTTGCCTTAAGACCGTGAAAACCTTACGGAGTGCTATTTGAATTCCGTAATGCTACGGTAGTTTGGCAGAAATGTATTTCTTCTATATATTTGCTTAATATTTCGTATTTTTGGCGTTCTGCACTATTAAGCCAGCACTTTAAGACGGCACTTTAAGGCAGCACTGTAACCGTGACCATATCGCCCGTCTCAAGACCTAGTTCAGCAGCACGACCGCTGCGTAGCTCTAGCACTTGGTCTACGAGTTGATCATCCGGGCCATAGGTGGGGCAGGGTTCTGCGGGGCAAGGGGGCGCTTCAGGGGCGATCGCGACAACTTTTTCGTTCCGTAAAAACACCATATCCAACGGAACCGGCACGTCTTTCATCCAAAATCGGGTGCGCCTGGGGGACGAAAACGGAAAGAGCATACCGCGATTGTCCGGCAGCGCCGAACGAAACATGAGACCTAACGCCTGCTGATCGGGGGTTTGAGCAACTTCTAAATCAAACCTTTCACCTTTGATTTCTGCGATCGCTGTAATTGGCAGCAGCTGCCCTGGCCCGTTGAGCGTGATAGGGCTGTCCATCGTGTCTGTAGGCGAGGCTGCTGACGGGTCATCGGTCGGTGACGTTGGAGCGTTAGGAGATGAGGCGTTAGGAGAGGGAGCGTCCGGAGAAGGGCCATCGGGAATGGAGCAGCTAACCAGGATTACACCCAAGGTTATGCCTAAAGTCGCTCGCCAAAGGATATGAGTAACTTTAGACAAGGCGACAGACGATGCTGTCGGCCGAAGAGCTGAATCGCGATGAAAAAGGGGCATGGTATTGATTTAAATTAAGTTCGGCAATGATTGGGGAGGAGGAGTACGTTAGCTTTCTCGCAATACGTAGCCTACGCTGCGCACAGTTTGAATCAGCCGCTTTTCGTTTTCGCCATCAATTTTAAGGCGCAAATATCGGATGTACACCTCAATGACATTGGACTCACCAATGAAGTCGTAGCCCCAAACGCTCTCTAAAATTTGCTTGCGGGTGAGGACTTCGCGAGGATGCTCCATCAGATACTTCAGCAGCTCAAATTCTTTCATCGTCAGCTCAATGATGCGGTTGTTGCGAACGACCTGCCGCTGAGCAATATCCAGCACTAAATCGGCAAAGCGGAGCTGTTCGCCAATGGCGGCGCTGGGCTGGAGGTAGGCGTTCACTCGCCGGATAAAGTCGTCGCTGCGGTAAGGGGCTAAAAAGTAATCGTCAGCGCCTGATTCCAAACAGGCAACCCGGTCGGCGAGGGCATCATGCGCCATCATCAGCAAAATGGGTACGCGGTTTTCCTCGGTGCGTAGCTGACGGCACAGGTCTAAGCCCGACTCATCACCTAGGCGCTGGGCCACCACAACCAAAGCTGGACCGTGCGTGTGAACCAAGGCGATCGCACTCGTCAAGCTATAGGCTTTTAACAAGGCATAGCCTGCTTCGTGCAGATCCACACCCATTTGGGCAGCTAAGCCTTCGTTACTTTCCACAATCAAAACCTTGGGCAGGCTGCCGCTAGCGCCTAAGGAAGGCGGGCCTTGAGGCGGCGAAGCACCGGAAGAATCAGAAGATACACTCATAAAGCGGCGCTCATCAACGTTCCCGCTCAGGGTAGCTCTACCGAAGTCGGCTTGGCAACATGCGGTAACCCCCAGCCTAACTTTTCTCGTAGCACGCGAAAGAACTCAGGTGGCTTGAGCCGGACAAAGCGAGCGGCATAGGCTGACCGGGTTAAACAGATGCGATCGCTCGGCACCACATAGCAGCCCGCATTACCATCGACCACCATCACCAAAGATTCAGGATTGGCCGAGGTAATCGTCACCGGCTCAGCATCTGGAAAAACCAATCCCCGAGAGGCCAGTGAATGGGGACAAATGGGCATGAGCTGAAGCACCGGCACACCCGGCACAATCACCGGGCCACCGGCAGAGAGAGAATAGGCCGTCGAGCCCGTCGGCGTCGAGATAATAATGCCATCAGCCGCAATATCTACCGGGGCATGGTTGCCGACCTGCACCTCAAAATGGCACATGCTAGTAAGCGGCTGGCGATGCAGCACCAGCTCATTCATGCACAGTGCTTCCCAGCTCAGATGGTCCTCGCTGTATAACTGAACCAACACCATCGCCCGCGCTTCAATTTGATAGTTACCCTCGGCGAGCTGATTGACTGCCTGCTCTAGCTGATTGAGGTAAATTTCGGTTAAAAAGCCCATATGCCCTGTATTGACCGCCAGCAGGGGAATACCATTGGGCGCAACCTGACGAAAGGCCGAGAGCACAGTACCATCGCCGCCAAACACCACTGCAAACTCCATATCCTGATCAAAACCAGGCGGGCTCAAGCTTTCTACCGGGGTATGACATACAGGCTTACCGGGCTGCGAATAGCCTAAAATGCCGGTCGCGCCTGTTGCCAAGCAAACCTCATAGCCCAGCGCCTCTAGCTGGACGCGAAGCTTGTCAGCAGCTGCCATCGCAACGGGCTTGATGTCGTTATAGATGATGCCGACTTTAGGCACAGCAAATTCTCGGGTAAATATCCTGATGACAAACTTTTTTCACCAGCTTTTGAGCGGTTAACCGCCGAGCTGGCAAATTTAGGCTGGCAGATTCTTAAAGAAACTCAAAGAAGAAATTAGGATGGATGAATACCTTATAGGCTACCGCCTTTGTCGATATCTTGAATAGAGGGAAAGGTGTGAATATTACAAGGCGTCACTTTAATCAGGGTGATCGAGAAGCCGCTTTCTTAATAAAATTTTTAAGTGCCGTTCATCCTTTAGAAAGGCGCTTGGGGTAGCTGCGACACAGGTAGCCCGCTATGTTTAAACCAACCCCAGTTTCAAGCCAGCAGTTTTCTATTTTTGGTGATCGGTTCGCGTGAGTTCTAGCCCATATTTGCCTGCTACCACAGCCCATGTTCGCATTACTTATCAGTCTTGGCGCAGCGGCAAGATTGAAGGCGAGGTGAGTGCCAACGAGTTTGAGTGGCGCTTTCGCTGGCGCTTTCGCCAGGGGCAGCTGACCGTAGAGCCCTCTTTAGGCCGAGCCCTGATTCAAGAGCCGCTAGGCCGCTTTTTAGAACAGTTCGACTATCAGCTAGAGCCCGGTGGTGACTACTCGTTTACCATTCGGGCACAGCTGTGACTAGCCCTCTGCTGTGACTAGCCCTCTGCTGTGACTAGCCCTCTCCAGAGAGCTTTTTTAAGTACCGTTCTATGAGCAAAATGGCCACGATGTCATCAATGGGCCGAGGGATGCTGCGCAGGCTTTGAGGCATGAGCTTGCCCAGGCCAGTCGGCGGATACATTTGCCAGTAGCGATCGCGCGCCTCCAGCGAGCTATATCGTTCATCGATCAAAATAACTCTAGGCGCATTCGGCAGCTGTTCTAGCGTTTGCAGCCACTGCTTAGCATGGGTCTGATCACCCAGCACAATATTAGAAACCGGATAGGTATCGCGCAGGGTCTGAATCGTTTCGGTGACGGCCTCTACCGGAACCACCTGATGATAGTGCAGCGAGCGGTCAAGACCGACCACAGCCAGTCCGCACTTGACACTGCCGGGGTCTATCCCAAGGAAGGCAGGCCCCAAAAGCCCCTTAGAAACTGGGGGCGGTGATGACGGTGGCTGAGAAAAAGGGGAAGAAGACACGTAGACCAAAGCGCCGCTAAGCGCATAGAAGTAAGCAACATCAGCGAATCGCAGCCGCCCCTTTAAAATAACGAGAATTTAGCCAAAAGAACGTTCACAAAATACATTTATTCTCTGAACCAGCAAAAACAATATTTGAGACTTTTTACAGAAAAGGATGATCTTTGCACCATTCTTTGTTAAGAATACGACTTACCAACGCTATCTTTGTTATTTTAGTTAGTACAACCGTACGCACTACTTAGTGCGACGCCTGCGTGCACGTAAAAAGAGTCGAACTTTCAAATTTTAAATCGTTTGGTGGAGCAACCGATGTTCCCTTGCTAGAGGGATTTACGGTCATCTCTGGGCCAAACGGCTCTGGCAAGTCGAATATTCTCGACTCGCTACTGTTTTGCCTGGGCTTGGCGAGTTCGCGAGGCATGCGGGCAGAGCGACTGCCCGACCTGGTGAACCAAAATCAGGCCAAACGCCGATCTACGGTAGAAACCATTGTCACGGCAACGTTTGACATCAGCGACGTGGCCGATAGGCTCATCACCGACGAGGCCGAAGTGCGCTCTGAAAGCGATGACTTTGAAGAATTTAGAGACGAGGGAGATGGCGGATCGGCGGATAGAGATGCCGGAGAGAAGGCTCAGGAAAACCGCGCGACTCTTGCGATCGCTAACCCTCACTCGAATGGCAATGCGCAATCGAATGGCAGTACAAACGGCAGCTCAAACGGCAGCTCAAACGGCAGCAAGCCTGCTGTAGCTGCGCATGAATGGAAGGTGACTCGTCGGCTGCGGGTCACTGCGCAGGGAACCTATACCTCCAACTACTACATCAACGAAGAGCCCTGTACGGTCACACAGCTGCATGAGCAGCTACAGCGCTTTCGGATTTATCCAGAAGGCTACAATGTGGTACTTCAGGGCGATGTCACCAGCATTATTTCTATGAACGCCCGTGAGCGGCGAGAAATTATTGACGAGCTGGCGGGAGTGGCTTCTTTTGATCGCAAAATTAACCAGGCCAAGTCCAAGCTAGACGTGGTTAAAGATCGAGAAGAGCGCTTTCGAATTGTAGAAACAGAGCTCATTGCTCAGCTAGAGCGGCTAGACCAAGATCGCAAAAAGGCAGAGAAGTACAAGCAAATCAAGGCGACCTTGCAGGAAAAGCAGGCTTGGGAAGGGGTGATGCAGTGGCGTCAGCAAACCCAGCAGGCCGCACAGCTGACCACAGCGATTGCAAAAGGACAGGCAGAAGGAGAGGCGATCGCCCAAAAAATTACCGCTCTCAACGCCCAAATGGAGAAAACGGCTGAGGAGTTAGCCGTTTTGAACGCTCAGGTCAAGGCATTGGGAGAAGAAGAGTATCTGGCTCTGCAAGCCAAGCTGGCCACGCAGGAGGCTGAGCTGCGGCAGCTGGTTCGCCAAGAAGATGATCTCAAGCATTCCACTCGCGGCCTAGCGACGCGGCTCGGTGAAATTCAAGCAGGCATTCAAACCCAGGAGGCTGAACTCGGCACCCTGGGAGGGCAGCTCACCCGCCTCACAGAAGACGGGCTGGCCACGCTCACGCAAGAAAAGGATGCAGCCGCAGCGCAGTTAGAGGCCAAGCGAGAGGAAACCAATGCGATCGCCTCTCAGTCTCAGGCATGGGTACAGGCGCAAACCAACCTGCGCAAGCAGGTAGAAGCCCTACTCGCCGAGCTAGAACCTCAGCGATCTGAACGGGTGCGCTTGCAAGAGCGAATCAGTCAGCTAGAGGCGCAGATCAGGACGCAGCGCGAAGCATTAGAAGACGTTGACACGGATCAGTCTGCGGATCAGTCTGCTAAGAAAAAAGACGGCACACAGGACGGCGAAGGAGAAGATACGCGCAATCAAGCAGATCAAAGAGCCTTGGAAGCTGATCAAGCCAAAATTCGCGAACTCGCACAAACGGTCGCAGCGGTAGAGGCTGAATTGCAGACCCAAACGCAAACCCTCAACCGACTGCTACAAGAGCAGCGAGAAAAGCAGCGTGAGTTAGACCGGTTAGAAGCACAAGAGCAAGCCACTAAAGAATCTCAAGGAACGCAGGCCACCGAGACGCTGAAACGGAGCGGGCTAGAAGGGCTGTGCGGCATTGTGGCTGAACTCGGCCAAGCAGACAAACGATTCCAGCTGGCATTGGAAATTGCGGCAGGCGGACGCATGGGCTTCATGGTCGTAGAAGATGACCGAGTCGCTTCACGCGGGATTGAGCTGCTGAAGCAAAAGCGGGCAGGACGGGCGACCTTTCTACCGCTTAATAAAATACGGGTCCCCAGTTTTAAGCCTGCCGATAAATGGAACCGGCCCGATGGCTTTATTGACTATGCCGTGAACTTAATTGAGTGCGATGACAAGTATGCCGATGTGTTTGCCTTTGTGTTTGGCAGCACAGTGGTGTTTGAATCGCTAGCCGAGGCCCGGCGCAACATGGGCAAGTTTCGCATGGTGACCCTAGAGGGCGAAATTCTAGAGTCTACCGGGGCGATGACGGGAGGCAGCTTACGTCAGGGCGGGCGGCTGCATTTTGGCACAGTCGCAGCAGGTGAGTCGCAGGCTGCCAAAGATTTGCGCGATCGCCTCCAAGAAATCGACAGCATTTTGACCCGCGCTCAGCAAAAGGTGAACCAACTCACCCTCAAGGCCAAAGAAAAATCGCAGGCGCTCACAGAGGCACGGCAAGCCTATCGAGAAGCAGAAATTAAAGCCACTCAGGCCGCCAGCCAGCGACAAGACTTAGCGCAAAGGCTAAAGCTAGCGCAAGCACAGCTAGACCGCGCAGAACGCGAGCAGGCCCAAGCTCAAGTCCGGTTAGATGAACTAGCCCAAACCTTACCTGCCAAAGAAAAGGAGCTCGCTGAGCAGCGGCAAGCGCTGGACGATTTAGAAAAATCGCACACGCACAGCGAATGGCAGCAGTCACAGTCGGTAGTACGGGCCTTAGAAAAGCAGCTAACCGAGCGGCAGGATCGGCTGCGATCAGCCGAAAAGCAGCAGCAGGATTTAATCGCGCAGCAGCAGCGCCTACAGGAAAAAGTGCAGCGCGACATTGAGCAAATCGAGGCATTGCGGCAGCAGCAGCAACAGCAGATCAATCAGCAGTCGGCCTTGGCACAACAACAGCAAGGGTTACAAGAAACCATTGCGCAGAGTCAGCGCGCGATCGCCCTGTTAGACGACCAGCTCAAGCAGGAAAAAAACGCCCGCGACACCGTAGAGCGCCAGTACAAAACCGAACAAAACCAGCAACAGCAAAACCAATGGCAGCTCGAAAAGCTCAAAGAAACCCAGACCCTTCGTCAGCAGCAGCTGCACGATCTGCACGCTGCCATTGAGCGTCAGCGCATCGAACTGCCCGACCCCATGCCCGAAATTCCAGACGACTTAACCCTAGAAGAACTGCACAAATCGCTCAAAACCTTGCAGCGACGGCTCGAAGCGCTAGAACCTGTAAACATGCTCGCCCTCGAAGAATACGAACGCACCCAAGAGCGACTAGAAGAACTCACCGAAAAACTCACCACCTTAGAAGAAGAACGCACCGAACTGCTGCTGCGCATTGAAAACTTCACCACCCTGCGCAAAGAAGCCTTTAAAGAAGCCTTTGACGCCGTCAATGAAAACTTTCAGACCATCTTTGAAGAACTCTCTGACGGCGACGGCCACCTCCAGCTCGACGACGCCAACGATCCGTTTGCGGGCGGGCTTACCCTAGTAGCTCATCCCAAAGGCAAACAAGTTCGCCGCCTTGCCTCCATGTCAGGCGGCGAAAAGTCGCTCACTGCCCTAAGCTTCATCTTCGCCCTTCAGCGCTATCGCCCCTCACCCTTTTACGCCTTTGACGAGGTAGACATGTTTTTAGACGGAGCCAACGTAGAGCGGCTTTCAAAAATGATTCAGCAGCAGGCTAAGCAAGCGCAATTTATTGTCGTGAGCTTGCGTCGCCCCATGATTGAAGCGGCTGAGCGAACCATTGGGGTCACACAGGCACGGGGAGCCTATACGCAGGTGCTCGGCATTAATCTGGCCAAGGCGACGTAGGGTTGACAGCGCAAAAGTTACAGACGGTTCGGCATTCCCTATCTGATGAAAGCGCAGCCGATTCGATACAATGGGCAGTTAATAGGGTATAGTCCCTCAATCTCGCATGATGCCGTTTTAGGCAATTTTTGAACAAGTCATGACTTTTGAACAAAGCCGACTCCGCTCTGACATCGTAGGCACTCAGGTAATTACTCGCAGCACGGGTCGTCGTCTGGGAGTGGTCAGTCAGCTTTGGGTCGATCTTGACCGGCTAGAAGTACTGGCCTTGGGATTGCAGGAGAATATTTTATCTAAAGTAATCGCCAGCAACGAAAAGGTGATGCTGCTGAGCGACATCCGGCAGATGGGCGATGTGCTGCTAGTAGATGACGACACAGTGCTAGATGGCGATATCAATACCGCTTCGTTTAGCAACTTGGTCAACAGCGAAGTCATTACCGAGTCAGGTGAGGTGCTAGGCCGGGTACGGGGTTTTAAGTTTGATGTCGTGACTGGCAAGCTAGAAACGCTGGTTGTTGCTTCGTTAGGGTTACCCCAGATTCCTGATCAGGTCGTGAGTACCTATGAGCTACCAGTCGAAGAAATTGTTAGCACTGGCCCTGACCGAATTATTGTGTTTGAAGGCAGCGAAGAAAAGCTCGTACAGCTCAGCGTGGGCTTGCTAGAGCGGCTAGGTTTGGGCAGCGCACCGTGGGATCGAGGGCTGAGCGATGGCTATGTGATGCCTGTTTCGGCGTCTAATCAGCTGCCTTCTGGCATTAAAAACGAAGGCCGGATGGACAGTTCTCAAGGACGTGCTAGGGTAGAAGACCGGTGGCGCGAAGAAGCACCGCCACAGCGAGAGCTGCAAAGAGAATCCCGCAGAGAGCCCCAAAGAGAGCCCCAAAGAGAAGTCAGAAGAGAAGCGAGAAGAGAGCCGCCTCTCCAAGAAGAACCGCCGATTCTAAATGACGATCTGACAGAAGATTTGTGGGACGATTCTAACAAGCAAGAAGAGCTCATTGAGGTTCAAAAGCCCCTGAATATTCCGAAGAAAAAAGTGATGGAGTACGAAGAAGAAACAGACTATTAATTGTTTCTAAAGGGTCTTTCGTTATCTCGAAACATGTGTCTCAAAACATCTGTCTCGAAACATCTGTCTCAAAACATCTGTTTGATATTCCATTCGCTATTAGATAACAGGGTGGCTAACGACTGTGCCCGAATATGAAACATTAGACACGCTATCGGTGATGGGTCTGCCAGTGCATCATGCTGAGCGAGACATGAGTAGCGATATCAGCCTAAATGGCTACATTGGCTGGCTCAACAACCGCATTACTCAGGGCAAAGGGGCTCACGTGGTGACGCTCAATGCTGAAATGTGCATGCAGGCGCAGAAGGATGGGCAGTTACATCGGCTGATTTCTGAGGCTGATTTGGTGGTGCCCGACGGCTCCGGAATCGAGCTGTACTTTCGGTTTTTAACCAACGATCCAATACAGCGATATCCCGGTATTGAGGTAGCAGCTGATTTGCTAGAGAGCCTAGGGCCGACAACGAAGGTGGCCTTTTACGGCGGTAAGCCCGAAGTGGTGACAGCAGCAGCAACCTATTGGCGATCGCGCTCACCTCATTTAAACCTAGTGATAGTGCAGCATGGCTACGCCCAAGCCGTTGAGCTAGACGACTTTATCAATCGGCTCACCGAAATACAGCCGGACGTTATCTTTGTGGGCCTTGGCGTACCCCGGCAAGAGTTTTGGATTGCCGAGCATCGAAACCTGTGCCCCAACGCAATTTGGGTTGGCGTAGGCGGCAGTTTTGACATTTGGTCGGGAGTAAAAACTCGGGCTCCCAAGTGGTTGCAAAACATTCATTTAGAATGGCTATTTCGGCTTTATCAAGAGCCTTGGCGATGGCGCAGAATGTTAGCACTGCCCCATTTTGTGTGGGCTTCGTTTTGGTATCGCCTGAGTAAGGGATAGTGTGATTACAGTGCGCTCAGGCAGGCGATACCAAAACAGGACTCGAAAACAGGCAGATAAAAAAGGTATGGCATAAATGAAGCGGCGTTGGTTTTTAGCAGGGTTAACACTGTCGGCGATAAGTGCTAGCTGCAATACAGCCACCGATAATGCAGCAGAAGGCAATGAAGTCTCTGCTGAAGGCGAAGGCAGCCAGGCCAGTGCTCAATTGCGCCGTGATGACAAAACCTTGGTTGTGGCGACCACTGCCAACTATCCGCCTTATGAATTTCGTCAGTCTGAAGGTGATGAAGACGCTGAAGGTGATGAAGCTCAATCACTGGTAGGCTTTGATATTGATCTGGCCAAGCTGATTGCACAAAGGTTGGAGCGCCAGATAGAGTTTGTAGAGTTAGAGTTTGAGGCGCTGATTCCGGCATTGATGAACAATGAGGTAGATATGGCGATCGCAGCACTGGGGCCCGACCGTAACCGCAAGCAACAGGTCGATTTTTCTAACATTTACTATCGTTCTCGTCAGGCGCTGGTTTCGGTAGATGGGTACTTACAACCCCGAGATCTGAGCTATCAAACCATCGGCATTCGGGCAGGCAGCGTACAGGCCCGGTATGCCCACCGCATTGGCAGCGAATATCCTAACTTAGAGATCGTCCCCTACGATTCGATGGATGAAATGTTTGCAGCCCTAGAATCGGGTTCAGTAAACGGGCTATTTGTCGAAGCCAACATTGCCGATGACGCTCTACGCCCATATCCTGACTTCAAAGCGCAGATTATGCCCAGTGACCAGCCCAGCGGCAGTGCGATCGCCCTCCCCAAAGGCTCATCCCTACGCCGCGAAATCAACACCATCCTGGCCGAAATCAAGGCCAATGGAGAAATGGATCAGTTTATTAAAAAGTGGTTTAGCTGAAAAGGGTTAGCTGAAGAGGATTAGCTGAAAAGGTTTACCTGAAAAGGGTTAGAAAACAAAATAACCTTTTTTGTTCAGTCAAGCATCAACTCTGACTGATGAAAGGGAATATTGAGGCCAGCGCATTTAGCTTTGGTCTCCATTTTCCTTCGTCTTTCCTTCGTCACGGCCTTTATGATTTCTATTCTTTCGCGTAAGCCTAGATCCTCAGCCGTCATCCCAAAGCACTCGGCTAATTCAACGGCTCCACTACCTGAGCCATTGAATCAAGCTCCCGCCGAATCACTAGGCACTCGCCCCATCCCAACGGCAGCGCCCATTATCGCGCTTAACCGCGTCTGTAAAAACTACGCCAACAACACACCCGCGCTGATAGATATCAACTTGGCAATGGTCAAGGGCGACTTTTTATTTATTACTGGCCCATCGGGAGCAGGGAAGTCTACCCTACTCAAAATGCTCTACGGTGAGGAAAAGCCTACAACAGGCAGCATCCACATCAACGGGCAAAATATCGGCCAGCTTAAGGGCGATCGCTTAGCTATGTTGCGCCGTCGCATCGGTGTCGTCTATCAAGACTACAAGCTCATTCCCCTGCGCACCGTCGCCGAAAACGTCGCCTTTGTCCTTCATGCCCAAGGCTACAGCCGCAAAGAAATTAACCGCCGCCTACCCATAACCCTCAAAATGGTGGGCCTCCAAGACAAAGCTGACCGTTTCCCCTCTCAGCTGTCTGGAGGCGAGCAGCAAAGGGCCAGCATTGCCCGAGCGGTCGTCGGCACCCCACCGCTGCTGTTGGCTGATGAGCCCACCGGCAATTTAGACGGTGACAATGCGCAGCAAGTAATCAAAATTTTGCGCAGGCTTAACGACATGGGCATTACGGTCGTGGTGACCACTCATGACGAAGCCATGGTACAGCAGCTCACCTACCCCGTCGTTCAGATCCGCAGCCACCGCCTCTACAACTTCCGGTAGCGACATTCCGGTAGCAGCACTATGCAGCACCCTGTAGCAGCACTATGCAGCACCCTATAGTGGGGACATTAGTGGGGACATTATTAAGGCGCACTTCCCTAAGCACTTTCTCCATCACCCACAATAGATTTCATGCTTTCTAATGCGCCGGGGATACTGCGTGGGTCTAGGAACATAACTTTGCTGCTCTGGCTTTCGCCGATTTGACGGCTCATAGCAATATATTCTTGCGCCAAGATAAATTGCAGGGCTTCGCGAGCGTTGGGGTCGCTTTTGATTCGTTTAGTGAGCACTTCTACGGCTTCTGCGGTGGCCTGGGCTCTGAGTACCTGTTCTTGACGCCGGGCTTGGGCTCGTAACACGATGGTTTTTTGTTCGGCTTCAGCATCTAAAATGGCTGATTTTTGGCGAGCCTGAGCATCTAGTACCACGGATTCGGCGCGGCCTCTAGCGGAGTTGATAGCAGCATCTCGTTCGCCTTCTGAGGCAAGAACGTCAGCGCGCTTTCGCCTTTCGGCGGTCATTTGCAGCTCCATAGAGTCCTGTACGGCCTTGGAGGGAGAAATGTCTCGCAGCTCTACGCGGGTGACTTTAACGCCCCATGGGTCGGTAGAGATATCTAGCTCACGCAGCAGCAGTTCGTTAATCTCGGAGCGGGCGGTGAAGGTTTCGTCGAGTTCGAGCTTGCCAATTTCGGAGCGAATTTGAGTGAGTATCAAGTTTACGATGGCCGACTGGAGATTTTCGACCTTATAGTAGGCTTTTTCTAAATCGACGATGCGCCAGTATACGACGGCATCCACGCTGATTGAAACATTGTCGCGGGTGATGCACTGCTGCGGCGGCACGTCGAGGACTTTTTCCCGCACGGTTTGCTTGTACACCACACGATCTACAAAGGGCACAGTGAAGTTGAGCCCTGGGTTGAGTTTTTTGCCGCTGTAGCGACCGAGGGTTTCTACGAGAGCTTCGTCGCTTTGATTAATGATGCGGACAGATTTGGAAGCAATGCCACCGCCGAGAGCGAGGACGATTAGCCAGACAATAGGATTCATAGGCGTTACGAAGAAAGAGGGAACCTGTAGAAGCGTCAGCATCGCTGCGCTATCGGGAGATTTGGGAAATGGGGATTTGGGGAATGGGGAAGTGGGGATTTGGGATTTGGGATTTGGGGAAATGGGAAAGTGGGTTACTGAAAAGAACTTAGGGGCATGACGATTAGGGTGTTGCCTTTGCGCTCTATTACAAAGACTTCTTGGTCGGGTTCGACGGCGGCATTGTCATCACTACAGCGGGCCTGCCAGGAGTTGCCTTCATAGATGACACGACCTATTTTTCCGGGGGCGATCTCAGTAATTGTTCTGGCTTCGGTGGCTTCTCTAAGGGCTGGGGCCGTCCGATTGGGAATGAAGCGTTTGAGCGCCCAAAAGGTTAGTGCTGAAAGCACCATCCAGAGTGCAATTTGGTAGTTTACGCCGGGTACTACAAACGTCAGCAGGGCGACGATGAAGGCGCTTACGCCCAAGGCCGACTCAATAAAAGCCGTGGGTAGCAGCAGCTCCATGAGGCAAAGCACGATGCCGATCATCACCCATATTAAAGCAGGAGTCATAAATTGTCTGGGCTGAACAGCCCAGGGTTAGAAGTCACGTCCGTGTTGATCCGTATTTAATATATTCTCATGCGAAATTATCGCAAGGGATATCGTAGGAGATATCGCATTGGGTGTCGCAGTTTAGACTGTTCGCCTATGTCGCCATGTATCCTTACGTTGGCGAGAAATCCCTTTTCCCCTACCATTGACCTAACTTGATGGCAAGACCGCAAAAATACTCTCACTATTCTCCATTATATGAACGGCGAAGACAGTAAATACCCTTTCAGACAGTATGTCTGGGCATTGGGTCAGGGCACAAACACCATCCCCATCGGTACTTTGGTAGATGACCGATACGAAGTAGTAGCGCCTTCTATTTGGTTGGATACGCAGCCGGAGCGATCGCCCAAGGTGCCTGATCCGGTGCCTAGCTTTGCAATGCCATACCTCAAGGCCTATCCCTACCAGCTCAACTTACCAGGGGTGTATGGCATTTGCCATCAGGCTTCAGGGGAAGCTGTGCTACTACTGAGCAACGTGCCAGTGAGCCGGTATGGCCAGCTAATGCCGGGAATTGCGAAGGCATGGCCGACAGCTTCGGCGTTTCATCAAGTGTACTGGCTATATCAAATGATTGATTTGTGGCAGCCGCTGTGCGAGTTTGGGGCGGCGGCCAGCCTACTAAAAAAAAGCAATATTCGAGTTGAGTCGTGGCGAGTGCGACTGATTGGGCTATCGACCAATCCGAGCGATCCAAGCTTAAAGTCCTTGGCAGATGTGTGGGAGCAAACTTATCTGCCTGAGGCAAAGCCTGCGATCGCATCCATGCTTAAGGCCCTCTGCCAAGACATGCGCGCGACAGGGGCTAACTACGAAGCGATTAAAGCGCAGGTGAACGCTCAGCTATTACAAGCAGCAGCCAGCGAAACCCTGGAGCTACAGGTGGCGGGAGGAACCAGCAGCGGCCCAGCGAAGGCGCGCAACGAAGATGCCTGCTACCCCAGCCAAGCAGAAATGCAGCGGATAGGGACGGCTGACTTGCCCTTGCTACCTCGCTTAGCCATTGTTTGCGATGGGGTGGGCGGTCATGAGGGCGGGGAAATTGCGAGCCAAATGGTAGTGCGATCGCTACAGCTTCAGCTGCGCGGCTTACTCGCAGAAGCCATGGAACAAAAGCAGGCGCTTTCTGCCTCGGTTGTTATTGACCAAATTGAGGCAGCCATTCGGGTTGCCAACAACTTGGTGGCCCAGCAGAACGATCAGCAAAACCGCGCCGATCGCCAGCGCATGGGCACCACGCTAGTCATGGCGCTGGTACTCCCTCAAACCATCGAAACGCCCAATGGCCCAACCGAAGTCAATGAGCTGTATTTGACCCATGTGGGAGATAGCAGAGCCTATTGGATCACCACAGAACACTGCCAGCTGCTGACAGTAGATGATGATATTGCTGGCAAAGAGGTCAGCGGAGGACATAGCTTTTATGCTACCGCCAAGCAAAGGCCCAATGCAGCCGCACTCAGTCAGGCGGTCGGCACCCGTACCTACGACGCTTTGCAGCCACATACCCAGCGTTTTTTATTCCCAAGCAGCGGCGTCTTACTGCTGTGCTCTGACGGGCTCAGCGACAACTATCAGGTCGAAGCCTCTTGGGCGAACTACATTGGGCTCATTGTGAAAAAGATCGTGCCGTTGAGTTCTGCGGTGGACTCATGGATAGAGCTGGCTAATCAAAAAAATGGGCATGACAACGTTGCAGTCGTTCTTATGAGCGTTAATATGCTCAGCGCAGCAGGGGCCGACCCCGATGCACAAGCGCCAGAGGCTGTTGTTGCTAGCTCAGGCTTAAAGGGCGCTCAAGTGCCTGTAGGCGCGAGCGGCGGGCCTAGCCTATCGGGGGCTGTTCCCCAGCCACCAGCGGCTAGCTCGGCGGCTGACGGTATGACACCCGATTCTAGGGCCTTGCTATATGGCGAAGATGACGACGACGATACGCCGCTAACGCCAGAAGAAATGGCTGCGGTTCAGCCGGAAGACTCAAGGACTCGGTCAAAAGGACAAAAGCTGATAACGGTTCTGTTAGCGCTGATTGTATTGGGGACGATTGGCGGGGTGGGCTGGCTACTATGGCAAAATTTTGCCTCGACTGAGCCGACTGCACCCCCTGTAGAGCCCGTACTGCCAGAGTCTGAGCCGATTGAGCCACCAGAGAATTGAGCCTGATTGAGCCTGATTGAGCCTGATTGAGCTTGATTGAGCCCGATTGAGCCCGATTGAGCTAGATTAAACTGGGCTGTTGCAGGCGTTCTTAGGGTTGTTCCTGTGGTTATTTCCTGTGACGGGCAGTGCTGTGAGAGAATGGGCATCTAGCATTTTGAGTGCTTCATCTCTTTGTTCTGTTGCGTTATTAGTACCCTTTTTTATGAAAGTTGGCGATCGCGTTCGCGTTAAAGCTCCTTTAATGCTGTTTAATCACCCCCAGCACCGCAACCAGCCCTTCAACGTAGAGGGTATGGAAGGCACCGTTACCGCTGTCTTAAAAAACTGGGAAGGCAGGCCAATTAGCGCCAACTATCAAATTGTGACGGCCTTTGAAATAGAAGGGGCTAAGCGACCTTTTAAAGCGCACCTGCATGAGGATGAACTTGAGGTCATTGAATAGCGTTGCTTGAATAGCTAGCTTTCTTGGTGGGTGGGACGGACCAAAATATCATTGACTTCCACATGGGCGGGCTGACTGAGCGCATAGCTCACGGCATTGGCAATATCAACGGCTTGTAGCACTGGAAACTGGCTGTAGGTTTGAGCTGCCTGATCGGCGCTTTGATGATACTTTTGAGCAAATTCGGTTTCGACAATGCCTGGGCTAACTGAGGTAATGCGGATGGCACTATTGCTTGCCCGTAGCTCTCGGCGTAGGGTTTCGGTGAGCGATCGCACCGCAAACTTAGTCGCCGAATACACACCCGTAATCGCTGGCACCCGATGCCCTGACATCGAGCTAACATGCACAATATGGCCCTTATTCACAGGCTGCATCAGGCTAATCGCTTCTCGGGTGCAAATGCACAGGGCCAGTACGTTGACCTCTAGCATTTCCCGCCAAGCCTCTGTTTCGCCTGACATTAAAGACTCCTTGTGGCCCAGTCCGGCGTTGTTAATCAACACATCCAGCTGGTTCCACTGGCGCTTTACCGCTGTAAAGAAACTGAGAATTTGCGATTCATCTCGTAAATCAACCACTTGTGACAAGACGTCGATATTTTGACGGCGTAAGGTGTTGGCTACTTCGGCGAGGCGATTTTCGCGGCGAGCACAAATGGCTAAGTTGTAGCCGCTGGTTGCAAGCTGCTGGGCAATGGCTAGCCCAATCCCACTAGAAGCACCAGTAACCATCGCAACAGGTCGTTTTGTGGGGTCTGCTGGCGTCAGCTCTGACGCGCGTGCTATTGGGCTGGCCATGGGTTTTATTTTTGGGTTCGTTTTCGTTGTAACGCTTGAGTGGCAACGCTTGAGTGGTAACGCTTGATTTCGCAGCAAAAATCATAATTTCATGCAAAATCGTAATTTTATACAGAAGCATGAATAGTTTGCCAAAGGATGATGTAGATTATATGAGAGGATTGTTACAACCTTTTAAGCATTCATACTTTTTTCTCAAGAGGGCTCAAATGGATATTCGCGTCGTTCTGGTTCTGGCTCCTGTGTTGATCGCTGCAAGCTGGGCTGGCTTCAATATTTTTAGAGCTGCCCTGGGGCAGGTTCAAGACTTGCTAAATAAAAACAATGCGGCTTAGACCCGTTGAATTTATCAAGTAAATAGCATTGCCTAGGTTGAATGAAAAGGTCATCTCTTTTGAGGTGGCCTTTTTTTTGAGATTTTTTTGAGATTGATGCCTCTATACCAGATTCATGGTTTTAAGTTTTGGCATGAGCTGGTCGAAGGCAATGCCGCGATGGCTATATGTTTCTTTTTCGGCATTGCTCATTTCGGCGAAGGTTTTGCCCTGGGTTTGCACATAAAAAATGGGATCGTAGCCAAAGCCACCCGCGCCTTGTCCGGCAGTTAAGATAACGCCAGGGCAGCGGCCTTCGGTTTCAGCGGCGATGGTGCCATCTGGGCGAGCAAGGGCGATCGCACAGACAAACTCGGCACGGCGATCCGTTTCATCGCCGAGTTCGTGCAGCACTCGGTTAATTCGGTCGGCGTCGCTAGTGCCGTAACGAGCTGAGTACACCCCAGGTGCACCGCCTAGCGCCATCACCGAAAGGCCAGAGTCGTCAGCGATCGCCCAATGCCGAGTTGCGATCGCCACCTCAGAGGCCTTCAATCTGGCATTTTCAAGAAAGGTTTTGCCGGTTTCTTCAACCTCTATTTCCTCAGGCTTTAGCGCCAATGTCCAATCCAACGCTTGAAGATAGGCTTTCAGCTCGGCAAGCTTGCCCGGATTGCCCGTCGCAACCACAACAGTAACCATATACAACGACCCTAAACTTGACTCTAAAACTAAGACTTTAAAACTGACCTCATCATGAGCCTGATGACTTACGGAGATATCGGTATAAAAAGATATTGAAAAACTGAGGAAAACACTGATATTCTATCGATATTCATCCTCTTTATTGCAGAATATAACAATATATATTTGTGCTGTGAGGAAGATATCCACACTTCGTTTACACATTCGTTTACACCAAGGAATTTTCCGCATATGGCAAATCGACAAGTAAGGGCTAGAGCGACAAGCTCTGTAGGCAGCTTTGCAAATGACTTCAAAGACTTTTTGCTGAGGGGCAATGTCGTTGACCTTGCGATCGCAGTTGTCATCGGTGCCGCCTTCGGAACCATCATTACCTCCTTAATTGATGACATTATTACACCGTTGCTGTTGGCCCCTGCCTTAGCAGCAGCCCAGGTGGACGATATCGCGAACTTATCTTACAACGGCATTAAGTACGGCTCTTTTTTGGCCGCAGTGATTAACTTCATTATTATTGCCTTTGTACTGTTTGCGATCATTCGCATGTTTGAGCGGTTGAAGCGCACTGATGAGGTTGAGGCTGGACCCACACCTACCGAAAAGCTAGACGCAACAATGATGCGTTTGAATGAAACCCTGGAGCGCAAGCTGTAGATTTGGGTTGAATGACCGATCAAAAAGACTGAATCAAGATCCACAAAACTGATTAAAAAGAGACCGAACAGTTAAGCTATCTTGGCTTCTGTGCGGTCTCTTTTGTTACTTTATTTATCTTATATTTTTTTGTCTTGTATTCTTTGACTGTTATTTTCGACTATTGTTTTCAACTATCTTTCAGTCTTTGTCAAGGCTAGCTTAGGCGGAATTATTAGTCAGAATTAGTCAACCGGACTAGTCGGGGCAGCCCAGGCTATCGCGAGTGTCTACGCCGGTCACGGGGTTTGTTCCGGCGGCTCGCTTGCACATGTTTTTGACTTGGATGCGGTCGAGAATAGAGTCTGAAAAGTCAGCGCCTGTGATGATGGCATCGGCAAAGGAACTGCTGGTTGCGATCGCATCTACAAACACCACATTTGTCATATCTGCTCCATTAAACAAAACGCGATCGGCAAAGGTTTTTGTAAAGTCCGTATTCGACAGATTCGCGCGGATAAATGTGGCCTTGGTCAAAATGGTACCGCTCATATCTGCCCCAGCAAAATTGGCATCGCGTACATCTGCCGCCGCAAACGAAGTGCCCGATAGATCTTTGCCCGAAAAATCAGCGCCTGCTTGGTTAGTGAGGGTGTAATCGACTGAGTTATCTTGAGCGATCGCAGGTGGGGTAAATAGGCTCAGGGTCAGCAGTATAGAAAAAATACTAAAGAAAAAACCAACCAAAAAGCTTGCCTGTAAACAGGACTTTAGCGATCTCTTGAGGACTGCTGAAATTTTTGTAACTTTTTTGGCTAGCAGCAATTCCATAAGATCTATCTCCACAGGGCGCTTCGTTTTATTAATGTGATCATACGGTGTTACGGAGGGATTCATTGCCACTGATTCATGTCGGGTTCACGACGGACAACTACGGACAACTACAGTTCACGCCCATAGGTGGGACGCTTCAAAACATCAACCGCGCCCAATAAGCGATAATGAGACCCCCCCCAGCTGCTTAACAGCGCCTTATCAAAAGGCCATGCGATAAAACAACTGGATTTCTATGCAAGCATTCTGCGATCGCCATGAGCACCTCTCCCCCCACTTCCCAATGGCAGCGCTTACTCAAAAATGTTGGAACATGGCAGGGCTCGTTTACTCAGTTATCGGCCCAGGGAGAGGTGATCTCCAACATGCCGACGGAAGTGGCGCTGATTTCGCAAGCAGACGATCAGGCCATGCGTCAGGAAATTCATCGCTATCCGCCTGGGCAAGACAAGCAAAGTACCATTTTGGAATATCGCTCGCTAAATCGGGCAACTGTATTTTTTGAAAACGGCGCATTCTCGCAAGGGTCTATCCAATGGGGGCCATTTTCCGAGTTTGGTGCAGAGCTAGGCTTTATTGCAGGCTCAAGGCGGCTGCGGATAGTTCAGCTATTTGCCCAAGCGTCGCATGAGTTCAAGCAGCTAACTTTAATCCGCGAGCAGCTGAAGGGCACCGACACGCCCGAAAAACCGCCGCTGACACTCAACGACCTCATCGGCACTTGGCAAGGTGAAGCCCTCACCCAATATGCTGACCTACGACCCCAAACAACACAGGCCACTCAGCTCAGCATTGAAATCCTCAGCGCCAATCAAATTCGACAAACCATTCAGCTGCCTAACCTACCGCCGATTACTTCTATTGGTAGCGTTGCAGGCCAAGTCATTTCCTTTGATGGCGGTTCTCAGCCTGTGCAGGTTTTGCTGCTTCCAGATGGCGCATCGGCCACTTGTCCCAAGCGCATCATCCCCCGTCAGCCGCTCTTTTTAGAAGCGGGCTGGTTAATAGATTCGCACACCCGTCAGCGAATGATTCGCAGCTACGATACTTCAGGGGCATGGTTAAGCCTGACGCTAGTGACTGAGCACAAGATATAGTCAGATATAGCCAAATATAGAGATTTATGGCCAGATTCAGCTGGATTTAGCTATATCTAAACTAGATACAGACCACTAACGATGTACCGGATGCTGCCCATAAAAGGGCATGACTGATGACCAATCGGGCCGCTCCTGCTGCTGCCATCGTACGGTGGCTAAGTGCATGACCCCCGTGACCGAGTTTGCCGTGCCCGCGTTGGCCCCTGTCGTTACCTGATGTAATGGCCGTTCCCAGCCTTGCAAAATCTCTGCCCATTCACCTTCTGGAACGACTTCTTCTGTTCGTACGACTATCAGGTCTTCGCCCTTCGCTTGATAGATCGCGCCATACACGGCATCCCGCTTGGCTGGCATGGTGACAGCGATAGTTGGCTCAGGCTGTCGCTGGGTTTGATCAAGTTGAGTTTGATCAAGTTGAGTTCGCTCAAGGCGGGTTTGCTCAAGGCAGGTTTGCTGAATGGATTGGGCTGCTATTGCCGCCAAAGAAGACACCCCAAAGAGAGGAATCTCTAGCTGCTGAGCCAACGTGCGGGCGGCTACGACCCCAATCCGCGTCCCAGTAAACCCGCCTGGGCCTTTGGCCACAGCGACAAAGCTTAAATCCTGCCAGCTATAGGGCTGAATAAATTCCATTAGCTTGACATGCAAGTGGCTAGACACCTCACGACCCAAGTCCCATACCTGATGCCTGTTGACCGGATCAGCCGTGATCGGGCCAGTTGTGGGCTCAACAGTTTGAAGCATTAGCCCTAGCTGTGGGCTACAGGTGTGAATGGCAAGGCCAAGCATGAATTGGGGAGTGGGGGAGTGGGGAGTTAGGGAATTGGGGAGTGGGGAGTTAGGGAATTGGAGAGTGGGGAAATTGAGGCGTAAGGTTAGGCTGCAATCGTAGTGAGCAGTCTACCGTAAAGTCAGTGCCTAGCAAGTCAGTGCCTAGCAAGTCAGCGTCTAGCCAGCAGCTTCATGGCTGTCCGGCTTTACTTTAGTTGAAACCGCGCCATTAAGGGCAAGTGATCTGACGCTTCGCCTGCGGCAGTGACCACTTCAGTGTTTAAGATTTCTATGGTGGCGGGCGTGTACCAGATGTAGTCGAGCTTGTATTCGGGTTGGTTGCTGGGAAAGGTGGCGGTTGCGACGCCCCAGTCGGCCTGAGGAATGGCTGAGGCGAACAGTTCGGATTGGCCCATGATGTTGATGGAAAAGGCTGACTCTGCAAGGCGGTTGAGTGAGCTGTTGAAATCGCCCAGTAGGATGACTGGCTGGGTTTTGGCGTAGTCTTCAGCAAGCGATCGCACAAACTTCGTCTGATTCATCCGCGTTGGTTCATCAAAGGCTTCTAAGTGAACGTTAATGACGGTGAGCGGCTTGCCCTGTAAGTTTATTTGTGAAACCTGGGCGAGTCGGTCTAAATAGAAGGCTTTGTAGTAAAAGGGCTGGCTGGCGACTTTTTCGAGGACGATGCGGTTATTTTGCTGGATGGGCGATCGCGAAATAATAGACTGTCCAGACAAAATTTTGCCAAACTGCGCGGTAGGTGGCCAGTAGGGGAACGGGACGTAGTTTTTATCCCAGCTAATGGCGATCGCGCCGTGAGTCAGGCCAAGTGCCTGTGCCATTGCCTCAGACTGATCTATGTTGTAAGACCGATTTGAATCAAAATCAATCTCTTGAAACGCCACAATATCAGGCTGTATGGTCTTTAGCGCGGCGATGACCTTTTGCTGATTGGCCGCAAAAAACGCGCTATTGGTTTTCGCGGTCGTGTTATTTGCGAGCCCAGAGAGGTAGCCCAGGTTGTAGCTCACGATGGTATGAGTAGCGGGGTCGGCAGTGCTTAATGGCTTAACGGCTGCGTCATTCTCGGCTGCGTCATTCTCTGCTGTGTCATTCTCTGTGCTGCTGGTTGCGTAGTTGACAATAGCCGCATAGGTTTGCTTGTCGTGGCTACCGGCGCTGCCCCAAAGATAAAAAAGCGCGATCGCCACGGTCGGTAGGCCCACGAGTAACCCTAACCATTTCACCCAACCCTTCAACAGCCCTTCCATTTCTCGTTCGCCTCCAAAAATCTGACTCCAAAAATCTGATTAATTCAATACTTGATTCAACATATATTGATAGGATTACTTCCGCTGGGTAACTTAATAAAAGTCGTTTGTCCCTGTCATTTCTAACCGACGCTACGCCTGCTCGGAGCTGCTAAATGTCCATCAAAAATGTAATCTTCTACGGTTTTCTAGGATTTATCCCCGTATCCTTAGCAGCTCATTTCTTAGGCTGGAGCGACCTCGTTATATTTGTGACTGCGGCGCTAGCGATTATCCCCCTGGCTGGGTGGATGGGCGCTGCAACGGAAGAAATTGCCGTTGTCGTAGGCCCTTCATTAGGCGGCTTGATGAACGCAACTTTTGGCAATGCAACCGAGCTAATTATCGCTGTGTTTGCTCTCCGAGCAGGCCTAGTAAACGTTGTAAAGTCTAGCATTACCGGCTCGATTATCGGCAACTTGCTGCTGGTGATGGGCCTTGCGATGTTGCTAGGTGGCCTTAAATACAAAGAGCAAACGTTTCAATCGACCATCGCTCGGCTAAATGCTTCTTCTATGAACCTGGCAGTCATTGCCATCCTCATGCCGACTGCCGTTGACTTTACGTCAGCCGGAATCGCTGAGCCCATTTTGCAACAACTCTCAATTGCAGTGGCGATTGTACTGATTGCGGTGTATGGCCTGACGCTTTTGTTTTCGATGAGGACTCACTCCTATCTTTATGATGTGGGCGTTGCTGAAGAGGAGCCGGTGGAATTGGATGCTCATACCAACTCTGATCAGGCATCGGCGATCGCATCAACACCAATCGCATCAACACCAATCGCATCAACACCAATCGCATCAACACCAATCGCAGCAAAACCAAGCGAAGCAAAGGTTCACGACATTCATGACAATGGCCATGCTGAAGCTCATAAGCCCAACCTTAAGCTTTGGGTAGGGGTATTGCTAGCAGCAACGCTAGCGGTCGCGGTTGAATCTGAGTTTTTGGTCGGCACCTTAGAAGTGGCTTCTGAGCAGTTGGGCCTTTCCGAGCTATTTACCGGCGTCATTATTTTGCCGATTATCGGTAACGCAGCTGAACACGCGACCGCAGTAACTGTTGCGCTCAAAAACAAAATGGATTTATCCCTGAGCGTTGCGGTGGGCTCTAGTATGCAAATCGCGCTATTTGTTGCACCTTTGTTGGTTTTAATTGGTGCGGTAATCGGCCAGCCTATGGATTTAGATTTCAACAACTTTGAGCTGCTTTCGGTGGCTGTGGCGGTATTAGTGGCAAACTCTATCAGCGCTGATGGCAAATCCAACTGGTTGGAAGGCACGTTACTATTAGCAACCTATGTGGTGATTAGTCTCTCTTTTTACTTTCATCCAGTGATTGAAGGGATTGGCTAAGGCCCTTCACAACAGAGGCATTAAACGAGGCATTAAACGAGGCATTAAACGAGGCACTAAAAGAGACCTGCGCTGACCCATTAGCTTAAAAATTAACAGAATAAAGCTGCTGTTTTTGGCGAGTTAAGCTGCTGTAAAGGCGATCGCAAAAGGTGAGTTAATAAAGAGCTGCATCATAAAATTCTACTCAGTAGAATTACTAATGTGGCTTATGAAATCTTCTGTAGCAAAGCATGCTATTGCGAAACCTTCTTTAGTGCAGTTTTCGCAAAGCGTTGGGGCCTCTGCTTTGCTCGCCTCATGAACCGCCAAACCCAACGACAGATATACCTGAGCCAGCTACTGCTGTTGGGCTACTGCTGTTTGCTGCGCTAGGCTACAGCCTGCGCCATTAATCACCACCAATCACCGCAAATCAGCGTTAACCACCTAGATCTTGCTGTACGGCTGCCACGAGCGTAACCTTGACAGAAACTGTTGGTGATGCAACCAATGCTGCTTACAGTCAGGTTGCCGACAACTCCGCCAGATCCTAAGGCTATTCCCAAACCGAGCGCTGTGCTCGGGCTTTTTCTATTTTCATGTTTAAGAACTTTGGGTACAGCAACGCATGGCGCTTGCAACATTTGCCCTATAGCAACCGTTTGAATAGGGGCAATTTGCCTTGGTAAGGGGGATAGCGAAGCGGGATGTCTGGCCAGTTTGGCTTACCTAAGATGCTTTTGTGATGAGAAAAGGTATCGAATCCGGCTTTACCATGGGCAATGCCCATTCCACTTTGGCCAACGCCGCCAAAGGGCAGCGTAGAAATGGCGTATTGGGCGATGGTTTCGTTGAAGCAAAGGCTGCCTGAGGCGGTTTGAGTTTGAACGGCCTGCTGTTGCGCGCGCGCTGTCGAAAATAAATAGAGGGCAAGGGGCTTGGGCCGTTGGTTGATGTAGGCGATCGCATCCGCCAAACGCTCGTAGCCGACCACGGGCAAAATGGGGCCAAAAATCTCTTCTTGCATCACTTTGGCCTCCGGGTCAACCTGATCAATAACCGTCAGCGCCATGTATCGCGTGTCGGCGTCGCACTGGCCGCCAATAATTTTTTCGCCCGAGGCGATCGCCTCGCACATCATTGCTTGCAGTCGTTGAAAATGGCGATCGCTCACAATTCGCCCATAGTCAGGACTGCTGGCCATATCTTCGCCAAAAAACTCGCGGCTGGTTTGGGCGATCGCAGCCAGCAGATCCGCCTTAATTTGCTGATCTACTAGCAAATAGTCAGGCGCAATACAGGTCTGCCCCGCATTGAAACATTTGCCCCACACAATCCGCCTTGCCGCCACCTTAATATCTGCACTGGCCGCAACGATGCAAGGGCTTTTGCCGCCCAGCTCTAACGTCACAGGGCTCAAATGCTCAGCCGCTGCTCGCATGACTATCTTGCCAACCGTTGGACTGCCCGTGAAAAAAATATGATCAAAGGGTTCGGCTAATAGCGCCTGAGCGGTGTCTACGCCGCCTTCTATCACATGGACGTAGCTCGGTGAAAAAACGCGGGCCACTAGCTGTGCCACGAGCGCTGATGTATGAGGCGATATTTCAGAAGGCTTGATGATGACGCAGTTGCCTGCCGCGATCGCACTAACCAACGGCCCTAGCGCTAAATGCAACGGATAGTTCCACGGGCTAATAATAAGTACAACGCCCAACGGTTCGGGAACGACCTGGCCG
>LJZR01000095.1 GCA_001314865.1 Phormidesmis priestleyi Ana
CACCTAGAGATTCAACGAGGATTTGATAGCCCTGGCATACAACTTCTTGCTGAGTTTTAGGCATTTCCATTGTTCTCCGGTTGAATAGATTTCATTAGCTATGAGACTGGGTTGCTTCCTTTAACTACTAATTGAAACGATCAAGATACTACGGGTACGGTGAATGGATTTGCTGAGCTTTTCACTCGTAATAAATTCATCACTATGAGTCTCAACAGCGGCAGCTACGTGTAGTGCGTCCATTGCGCCTAATCCAAAATTAGCCGCTTCTCGGTAACCTGCCTGACATAATTTTTCGATATCTGTTGCCCAGTAAGCAACCGCCTCAAAATATGTCTCGTAAAACTCTGCTTCTAGCGTTTTTTTGTTAAAAATAGCTTTGGGCAAAACTTCTAACTTTAAAAATTGACTGCTCGCAAACTCCCGGTTGGGATCCCTGATGATTTGCAATGCAGCGTCGGATTCCTTTCCCATTCCACGAGCAGCACTAATGAGCACACCAGCATCCAAAAATGTTCGAATTATTGTCATCCCTGATGCCCACCACGACGCTCTAATACTTCTTGTTCAACCTCTTCAGGCGTAAGCAGAGGCATCCCTGACGCGACGATGAGATCGCGAATGTTTTGCAGCTTGTTACCCAGCGCAGAACTTTCTGACTGTAATTCGGGCTCGCTAACAGGTTCGCCAACGGCAGCCGCACCAGATCTATCGCGAGAATATTGCGCTAGAAACTGGGTGAAGTCTAATACCTCTTGCTGTCTATGCGCGGGTAGTCGTCGCCAAGCTTCGATTAATAGTTGTTCAGCTGTCATTGTCATAATCTCCCGCAGTGATTTATGCCAAGTAACCCAATTGTCGATCACCTAATTATTGCTAGGCAACGTTACTGTGCCATCGCACTGCACAGTAAGAAATAGTGCAGATTATTTAGCAGTAGCTTATTTAAGGCATCCATCAGGCAATAACCTCCTAGTTAAGATCAAATGTATCATTCAGGCGAATGGATCAAAAACACCCCTTAAGACATTCAGAATAACTTCAATATCATCAACGCGATCGCGCTCATTCCCACTTCCTACAGTCAGAAGTTTTACCTTGGCGATCGCGACAGCCAGCAGTAAATTATCGCGCCCCTCTTTTTTACCCCGGCTCCATTGTTTCTGGCGACGATAGAGTCTAAGAAAATAATCCTCTTTCAGCTCAGGCCAGCCCGTCTCTTCGGCCATCCATTCCAACAGCATTTCGTCAGTGAGTCCTTTGCCATTAGCAGCATCCCCACCCCGAGATTCATACCAATCGTCTAGCTTTTGTGGCCACAGCTCTCTTCTCGAATGATGCAGCTCTAGCCATTGTCCGAACACCCGCTTCGTGTCCTGACTACCGTAAATCACCGTATTGCCTTCAGTTGACGCCCAAAGCAAAGCTTAACCCCGCATGACTCCCGAATGGCGCTAACGCCATAAATGACACTTAAGACAAAAATAGACTTGATATCATTAATGAAGTTAGTTGCAAAAATGAAACTATAGTGGCACTCTAAAAGGGTCTGCTAGCTATCTAGCTGGTTTGTTTTCCTAGCAAGGACTCAAGAGAGCTACTGAATGATTTCTTCTCGTGAATTTTCTAACCCAGACGCGATCGCCCCCAAACCGATCGCCCAAAACCCACCGCACATCAGCTCAGCAAAACCTACCGCCTACAACACAAGCTGAGCGCGTTGGTCAGTTCACACACAAGAAAGCAATTGCATAAAATCTGACTCGACCACTCACTCTTTGAGGATCAGGTGTACGTGGCTAATATCAGACATTTCAAGCAGCTATCAACCTTGATTCTCTGTCGTGTTTTTCTCTAATGTCGTCGATGATTGCAAATCGCCTGACGCCTTTAGACGTTCCAAATAAAGCTCTATTGCAATAGCAGCAACGGTTGCAAGAGGCTGATCCCTTCTCTCCGCCCAGATCTGCAGATCATCTGCAACGGTATCGGGCAAGGTCACATAAACACGCTTAGCCACAGGTTCAGAACTCATAGAAATCTCCCTAAATATACTGCCAGCGTGACGTTTTAGCATCTCTGGAGTGGCTTGTTTCAAATTAGATGTTTTTTAGTTACTCAAAACTAACTAATTTGATGCTAGCATCTTTTTAACAGAGAGACCTCATCCCTTCCAAACGGTGGAAGCAGCTCGCGATATTTATGCGCAGCTTCCTTGATAGACACTTCTTCTACAGCACACAGTTTTTTCTCAATTTCAGAAAGCGTTCATAGGAATCACACACCTACACGCCTCAGTTGACCCTTCACTATGGCAATGCCATGAATAACCCACCACTGCCCGACCTGAGCGCGATTCCCTTGGAAGGCTTCGCCATCGCCCTCAACCCAATCGCATTCAACACAAGCTAATCACGTTGGCAAAACCCACCCAACGCAACATCACTAACCGCTCAGCCTTCCGTACACCAAAAGCTCATTCTGCTAAAGGCTCTACGCGCTCGCTAAGTCATCTTTAGCTAATGGCAGCAAACAGCCCAGAACCCTTGCTGCCATCTCTCTCTCGATTACGATTGCTGCCTCAATTGGCCTTTGTATTTTCCTTCTTGTCTAAATACTCTTTCAGCGCTTCTTCCACCAGCTCGCTCATGGTCTTGCCTACCTTGACAGACTGAAGCTTAAGCCGAGTTTTTACTTCTTCACTAACGTCCACTTGCAACCGCATGTCTTCTGGCTCTGGATGTGCAGTCACGATTTTACCTCTCTATTCCAAAAATACTAAATGTGCTACTAGTAGTATTAGTATTAATAGTAGTCAAGCTCCAAATCGTCTTTGACTCACAGCCCTAACGTCAGCACATGTTTTCCCTTTGGAGAAATATCTGATGCAAACAACCTTTCAGCATTCACCCGACCTAGACGCGATCGCCCGCAACCTGATCGCCCTAGACCTTGCCCACATCAGCCCCGAAGAATCTGCCGCCTACGAGCATGAGCTGAGTGCGATCGCCTCTCTGAACGAAGCCCTAGAAACTGCCACCGAAGCGCTCAAAGGCAATCATCCTCAGTTCTGGCACCGCCTCTACCCCATGCTCTCAGATGCCGCTGCCCTCCTCAGCAGCCAGCTCGCGCCCCTGCTCGACCTCAACGCCGAACGCAGTTTTCTCATTAGCGAATGCCCCATAGAAAGGCCGCTAGCACTCACGGCTCAAGCATTTACCCACTGACTGCTTTTTTATTTCCTGATTGAGATCCACGCACAGGACATGGCTTTACTGCCATCCACTGTCCAACCACCGTTACTAACTTCACCTATGAATTCCACTGCAACGACTCCCCAGATTCGACAGTCACACCAAAATCACAGAGGTCGCCGTCGCCCTCAAAAATCACGATCACATCATCCGCTGAATTGTTCTCAGTGCTTGCCGCCAAGTATCCAGAGCGTACGTCGAAGCGGGCTTGCTTTCAGAAAACTAGTGCTGATGACCCAAATATTTACCGCAATCCTAGCTGATGTGTTCCATATCAGGATTTAGCGTGTGCTGTGCGTCGGCTTCAATCTGGGATAAGTAGGCGTTGCCCCAATAATTCGTATAGTACCAGCGCAGTATTTTGGTCATCAGCACTTGTACATTAGTGCGATCCACAATCATCGCCATGCGTAAAACGGCTGCATTCCTGCCGCTGCACTTGAAACGGGTGAATGACTTTCGCTCAAGACTCATATCCGGATCAGGCATTAGCTGTAGTGGCGACTTATCGAAATCTGGTAGCTCACCTTTATAAACTGGTAGCTCATCCCAATTTCTTAAAAGGTCATAGTGATCGCCCTGATGGCAAGCATATCCTCTGGCTACAGCATCAAGCTCAGCAGCCTTTTGATAGTAAGTCAAATGGACTTTGCCGAAGGTATGCGCCAGCTGCGTAAGCATTGTCGCCTTACTCCATCCTGAAGCTTCGCGAGCTGTTTCGTAACGTTCCCAATAGATGGGCTCTGCATAGATATAGCTAATCGGGATTGTCTTGAAAGCCATCTTAGTAACTTGATTTAAGTGGTTATTCATCATTGCCACGATACAGCCGAACGATCCATTTATCGTGCTTTCGTAGCAACTTATAACCATTCCGTAGCCATAAAATGGTCAACGGTAAATCTAAATTTAGACACCATAGCTGTTTTTGTGCTACAAGTATTTCAAGCAGCGGCTGTGCTCAGTACCTCGTCCCGAGACTATCTCTACCCCATGCTTTCCGATACCGCTCCGTCTCGGCACTAACCCCTTTTTTATTTCCTGCATTAGATCCACGGGTACTACCCGGCCCCCTAACTGCCCACCTCATGCCATGACGCAAACTGACCTACACCCAGCGCCTAGCGCCACCTGCATTAATGACGGCTACGCCGAAGTCTCAGAAGTTGCCGCCGCCTTATCGCGCCATGAGCGCATGGTGCGCCAATACATCCATCTGCTGCGTGAAGACTTCGGCCATCCTGGTTTTCTCCAAAAGCGCAACGGGCGATTCTCCGGTGGAGACGCTACGAGATCGCTCAATCATCAACAGCTTTTACCATTGCCTCGCCAAGTTTCTGCGCGGTGTATTCCTTTCTCCAATTTGCCGCCGCCCTGCAAGCTTCAGCTACGAGCACCGCCAAAACAGATTAAGGCTCGAATCAGGCTGACAGTTTACATGAGAGGTAACTATTGTTCTCACTTTGTTATGGCCATTGAAGCTTTAGCCTGCCTGTCGCTGGTGGGAAAACCTAGATCTTCTTTGACGGCTGAAATAATTTTTCGTGAACAGATTGACAGTCAACAAATTGAATCGCTGTGATTATGATTTCACCTTGGACAGATCAAAAGTTTTTTGCTCGTGCATTTGAATTTGCGGTAGATAACCGCTTTTCCAGTAGCGCTCAAAGTGGTCTTTAACAATCCGGCTTACAAGGACAGTAAGGGGTACCTCGTGAACGATCTGAGCCACTTTTAAGCAAACTGCATTGTGATCGCTCAGGCTGATTGTGTTGTACCGGTAGCGATTGGCTTGAGTAGTAGGCGGAGCCGGTACTTTAGACAAAGGTGTTTCAGCCCAATTCGGCTTTCCTTTTTTGTACTCCGGTAAGTCGCCGCTTGACTCAAGGATTTCGTAATAGCTTTTCTCTGTCAGCTCTCTAGCTATGTAGTCTTCATGAGCTGCCAAGGCGTAGAAAGCTCTGTACTCCTCTAAAAAAACGTGAATACAATGCTGAGCCAAAGAGCGATAGGCCCAACCCAAAGTGGTAGAGGCAGTCTTAAATCTCTCGGCGGTTTGAGCCTCCATGTATATGTAGTTGATTCGTAGCTCAATGCTCAAGGACGGCAACCTTATGAACTGCCATGATTTTGCCATAAAAGCACAACTTGACCTAAGCGTCAGGAAAGGATGATTCAGAACATAGCACAATAATAACTTTGTCAATGCTAAATCTGTGCTATATTTCCCGCATTAGATCCACGGGTACTACCCGGCACCCCCTATCTACCTGCCCACCTCACGCCATGAACCCCAACGATATTCCCTCTAGCATTCCATCCGCCTCTAACGACAGCTACGCCAAAGTCACAGAGGTCGCCGCTGCTCTAAACCGCCACGAGCGCACCATCCGCAGCTACATCCGCCTGCTGCGTGAAGACTTCGGCCATCCCGACTTCCTCGAAAAGCTCGACGGCAGAGCGCTCAACCGCCGACAGCAACAGGTACTCACCGAACTTGCTCAGTACAAAACCCAACGCACACCCAAAGCCCAAATCCGCGACTTCCTCATGGCCGACTGTAGCTTACGCCTCACCTTGAGCGAAGCCTGCGATTGGCTCGCCCCTCGCATTTCCCCCAGCCTGCTCACCCAATTCCAGGAGCACTTTTCATGAAACTCAACCAGCTCGCCGACCAGATTCACGCTAAGACGATTGCCCTGATCGCCATTGCCAAAGCGCTGGAGTTCAGTGACCTGCCCAATCCCCATGGAGGCACTCCCTTAAGCCAATCGCAAGCGCAGCAAATCACAGCTGTCTTCCGCTACATGCGAGATCGGCAGATCGTAGAGCCCAAAGCCGCGATCGCCCAAATGCAAATGTCAGATCCTGCTGCGACAGAAGAAATCGCCATCAGCCTGCGCACATCAGTCGCCGATGAACTCTGTCGCCGCTATCCCAATGGCTCTATGTCAGATCGCATCCTGCGGCTACTAGGCGCAGTGCAATCGCTAGAGCAACTGTATGTCCTCTCCATTCAACCGCAAGCGAGCCAAGCGTCCGTTAAGCCCACGCTTAGCCAGTAGGAGCCAGCTAATGTTCAAACGCATCCGACCTCTGTTCATTGGGCTGCTGTGCCTTGGTCTATCGCGAGCGCGATCTCTTTTGTTCTCTTCAAACGCTCATCCGAGAGTACAAGCAATAGCGCTTTTGGGCCTGACGTTTTTGAGCCTGACGTTTTTAAGCCTGAGACTTTGATGCCCACAACAGATCGCGCCATCGTCACCGACCCAGCGACAAACGCCGTCACGCTCGAAGCCATCGACCGCTATCCCGACAGCGAATAGCGCCAGCCAAGTTTTGCCTCAAGTTTCATACCTCAAGTTTCACCACAACCGAATAGCCAAAAGACTGAAGGGCTAGGGAACAGACGCGCCGTGTGTCGCCGCTGCCCCGTGCGGACAAGGGGATAAACATCTAC
>LJZR01000034.1 GCA_001314865.1 Phormidesmis priestleyi Ana
TGAGGTTGTTCAGCAGTACATTGAACAGCATGCAAGGCCGCATTAGAGGCAAGCTGCGGACTAAAAGTCCGGGGCTTCAGACCCACCCCAGAATGGTGAATTGCGATGGCAATGTGTGGGAGTGGTGCCAGGATCACTATGGCAGCTACAGTCAAACCCCGACCGACGGCAGTGCTTTCGTGACTGATGATGAAGAGGCTAGACGTGTCCTCCGTGGCGGTTCTTGGTTCAGCGATCCGGCTTTTTGCCGCTCCGCTTGCCGCGTCGGCCATTCGCCCGGTTCCCGCGACGACGATGCTGGTTTTCGAGTGAGTTGTAGTGCGCCCAGGACTCTTGCGTAGCGCTTTTCCCTGCTTGCCCTCTTGTGCTTTGCTCTCTTGTTTCTATCTGTTAAGTCCTTGGCAGTGGTGATAACGTGTAATCACGTTATCACCATATTGAAAGAGGTAGACGAGCAAAGTCCCTAATTAATCATGATTGAGTCGATTGCGTAAAAGACTGTTGTGTTGCCGCAATGCTGCTACCGTTAGTTCGTGTGTAAATACTCATTTTATGTAGACAGTGAAGTAAAAATATAATTTACACACGAACTGATTCTGACTTCCCAACTGCCTGCCTATCTGCGGCGATCAGCGTAAGGGGTTCACTTTCAGGCACAACGATGTCATGGGCCATATCCTGATGACTCAGCACTCTCAAATGTCTGGCAATCTCAACCGGCACACCGCACGCTTGGCCCCAAAACTGCACCTCAGTCAAGTGACAAACGTTATATTGAAAATGATGTAAAAGAAGAAACTGAGTACGAGCGACTAACTATGCTCGCTAGCCGCTAGACTCTTTATACCCAACTAAGTTGCATATCACGGCCATGTATATAGAAACCGAACTAGATAGCGACAGCACCGAAAAGCTCAAACGAATCCAACAGCAGACTAATCAAGACGTCGCTCAGATAATTGGTCATGCTCTTACGCTATACGACCAGCAGTTGCAACCATCAAGCCATTCAGAAGAAACTGAAACTCAATCTCCTAAAAAGTCTCCTTTAGAGATTCTTCAGGAGGCAGGGCTGGTTGGCTACATTAAAGACGGTGATCCTAAACTATCTACTAATTACAAAACTTTGGTTCATCAAGAAATAGAAGAGCGCCACGAAAGAGAGCGGCAATGATTATCACCGATACAGGCGCATTTGTGGCAATTATTAACAGTCGAGACGAATATCATTCTTTCGCACAATCAGCTTTTGCCATCAAATCAGAACCGCTCATTACAACTTATCCAGTCATCTCTGAAACCTGTCACCTGCTAAAACGCGCAGTAGGTTTAGACGCTGAGCAGCTTTTTCTACAAACTCTTGTCACAGGTGTCGCCGAGATATTTCAGCTTCAGACTTCGCATCTACTACGTATGACAGAACTAATGAGAAAATATGCAGACTTACCAATGGATCTTGCAGATGCTTCTCTAGTGCTACTTGCTGAAGAACTCAAGGACGGTCGCATCCTCACCGTCGATAGACGAGATTTCAGTGTCTACCGCTGGAACAATACTCAACCTTTCCAAAACCTTCTTTTTTCTGATTACTAAAAATTGAAGGCAGTAGCATCGGTTCAAACGCGCTGAGTCTTTCTGTCAAAGATATGAAAACTCAGCACTTTTTGAATAAAAGGTTTATTCAAAGCTTCATTCTCAGTGAGCTACCAGACTATCGTCTCAGCAAGTTTCAGCAAGCCCTAAGGACTCACCTGCTAGGCACAACGATGTCATGTGCCATATCCTTGTGACTCAGCACTCTCAGGTGTCTGGCAATGCCAACCGGCACACTGCACGCTTGGACTAAATCAACCGCACTCATCGCTGAAGGTGCTTTGCAGAGGAGTTTTGTGGTGCCGTTTTCTTCCTTCGCGATCGCCTCCGCCCCATGAATCCTGTCTAGCTCATGAGCACATCCTCTGTAGCCTTAGAAGTGCAGAATCCTAACCGCTTCCTAACACATTCCTGCATAGGGAATCATGTTCCTTAGCAGTATGCGTCAATATGAGGATGTCTGGAAAACGAATGTGAAACACGTTGTTTCATGCGTTTTCACAGCTATTCATCTACCACTTTATTTCGATGGCTCATCATACTGATCAAGAGAAGAAAGAACGTTGTTCCTGTCATAGTATCTGCGCCTGCTGTGGCAAAAGCTGTACCAATCAAGACAAACAAGAAGATAGACCATCGAAGCAATCTGCCTCAAAGCAAGATCTTCCTATAATTCTTCTCTTGGCAACGGTTCTATTTACCTTCTTTACAAGTACTCACATATCAGAAAGTAATTTAGATACATCTGCTGAAACGTACAATGACACTATTACTGAATCGGTTGTTTTCACGACCCGATAGGTTCCTTAAAACAACTGAGCCTGTCAGCATATTATCGGAAGTTATGGCCTTTAGTCTGTGAAGCAAGTAATCTCCCTCATTGTTCTTACGCTTCAGGTTTGTTAGCATGTGTTCTCAGTCACAGCAATTTCAAGTTCCAGACTCTGGACGCCAGACATCCTTTGTTTTTTATTGTCATCACGTCATAGGCAGACCTGGAAATCCATCAACCTCGTTCTCAATAACCAGAAAACCATGTCTGTAAATTGGAATTAGAAATTGCTGTCTCAGTCAGCTCAGTTTGTAAAAGATTTATTTACCTGAAATAATTTATTCGTCTAAATTAATGAAACAAAATCTGTTAGTGCAAATTGCCTGTTCCGCCGCCGTGGTAGTTGTTACTCCCCCTGCTGTAGCCAATGTACTATCCGAGTCGGCAAGCCAAAGCTCAGTAAGCTTTCACGCTAGCCCCACTGTGGAAATAGCAAATTCAGAGTTAGCTGAGTCGGCATCTGACTATCCAGTGATTGGCGATCACGATTGGCGTACTTCCGCAAATATTCCGTATTCTCAACCTGTTGTTATTAGTGATCCCTTTGACGGTGATTATCTGGCAGTGATTGACCATAACTTTTCAGGAAATACCTTTTTATGGGGCGTCAAGTCAGGCATTGTCACCAACTGGAGCGAACGCTACATCCGTGTGTACGCCTATATTGAAGAACATTGTCCAACGCTTTTCTGTGCGAACAATCGCACCGCACAAGAAGCCACTTCTCTAGAAATTAAAGTCGGTGATGACGTTCATCGTTTAACGAGTACTAATGGTAACTTTGAAGTCACACCCGAGCTGGCAAGGTCTTTAGCAGCAGCGCCCCCCGGTAAAGCTTTGACTCGGATTCACTTTGAAGGTTCTGGGGAACCTCACACAAACGAAATTGGGGCAGAAACAACGGCAGCTTGGAGAGTTGTTTACGCCACACAGTAGTGCAAAGGCGATGAATTAAGTGCAATCGGACAAAATTCGCTTTCTCTGACCATCTGATGTGCAGCCATCAGATGGTTTTTGTTTTTTACGCTTGTTCAAACCTATTTCCTATGCCGTTCCTTTTCTCTTCCTGATTCTGGATTATAAACTCACATAGCTTCAAGTCAATATAAACATGTGCTGAGAAACGTCATTTTTCTCTATTTCGATTTTGACTTTATCCAAACTGGAAGAGACTATGTTTAACCTTGATCCAGACACTTCTGACCTTTCGCTGAACCAGCCTCGGGAATCGTGCTTATCTTCAGCTTCATCCGATCCGGCGAGTTTGATAGGAGGCACATTAACGCCTCAGAATTCGGCCAGCGTCGGATTTTCGGCTCCTAGCGTTGACCCATTTCAGGCTGCTTCTATCGAAGACTATTTACTCAATCCAAGCATCGCTTATGATTTAGGTGAACCAACTACTCTAGGAACTTATGATATCCAGACTACAGTCGTTTCAAACATACTGTCAGATACGGTAGATGCAGCTCAAGATCTATTGTTGAACTGGGCAGGCTCGGCTGAGTTTGCGGAGCAGTTAGCCATAACTTTTGACCAGGCTGCTAGTTACGAAGCGGCTGCGGCGGTTATTCAACAGATTGCCGAAGGTGATTTGAATGAGATGGTTTCTATTCAAATAGGCTCTGATGAAATGCTAGGCATCGCCTTGGGAAGTTATGACAGTGTGACTAATACTGTTTTCCTTGCGGATGATTTATTTGCTGAGAGCAGTGATATGTCTACTGTGGCCACTAGCGTATTGCTAGAAGAGTTGGGGCATTTTGTCGATAAGCAAATCGGCGATCAAGATTCTACTGGAGATGAAGGGGCCATTTTTTCGGCCTATGCGCAAGGCATTGATCTCTCTAATGAGATGCTAACAGCTTTGAAGGCAGAAGACGACTTCATGAGTATTTCGCTAGATGGGCAAAGTTATCTTGTTGAGCAGTCGCAGGTGGCAATGACTGAGCTAAACGGCACACTGTACCAGACTCATCGCGGCACAAACAACAATATGTACATTCGTGCTAGCACGAACGGTCGGGACTGGAGCGGCTGGCAAAAGATTGGGAATGACGGCTGGCAAACCCATAATGCCCCTGAAATTGAGGCCTTTGACGGTAAGCTTTACATCAGCCACCGAGGACTTGGTGACCAAATTTTTGTGGGAAGAATCGATCCAAGTGAGATTGATGGGTCGGGTAATGTCTCAGTCCAAGGCAATCGCCATGTTGACGGCACTACATCAGATGCAGTTGCCCTAAAGGCGCATGGTGATCAGCTATATGCTTTTGTACGTGGGACGAATAACGAAATCTATGTCAAAACCATTGGTGCTTCGGCTCCGGGCAGTGATTGGGTTAATGACATTGGTGGATGGCAGCATTTAGATACACCGACGGGAAGTACGTCTACGCCTGATGCGATTGCGGTTGAAAGCCACACAGATCTCGCGGGGCGACAGCAACTCTATGTTGCCCATCGCAGCGAACGCGGTGATATGTACATAGGAGAGTTTAACCCGCAGGGCAGCTTTCAGGGCTGGACAAAGCTTAACGGTAGCACCCAAAAAGGCATGGCCCTAGCCTCTGCTAACGGACAGCTCTATATCACCCATACAGGAGGAGATGGCACCATTTACAGCGGTGTTTATCAAGGTGGAAATCACGTTAGCTGGCAGAAACAGGCACGAACCACCACTTCTGAAGTTTCACTAGAAGCCTTTGGCAACAAAGTGATTGAAACGCACCACAGTGCATCGGGGCAAATTTATACGTTTTCTACTAATGCGGATGGCAATGTCACCAGCGGAGCATGGACACGTGAGCACTACGATCAAAATGCCATCACGCCCAACGATTTTGATCCATCTACAATGACTCCAGAGCCCGATGTTACAGGCTCAGTGATTCAAATGGGAGGCCCACTCAATATTCGATCAGGCCCCGGCACCGGTTACAGCGATGTTGGCGATGCTCCATCTGGTGCATCTTATCGATTTGACGGATGGACGAACGGCCATAGCTATACAAAGTTAGATGGAGGTAGATCTGATGTGTGGTACCGCATTGAAGGTAGCGACCACTGGGTTGCAGGCGATTATATTGAAGGTATAGATACAAACCAACTAGACTACATAAGTCCCAGCAATAGCTCATCGTCACTGTCTGCTAAGCTTCCTGATTTGATTGGAATTGTTTCTCAGAATGCTCCAACAACAGCTTTGACAGGTAATCATATTTTTAGGATTGCTGAGCGAGCATTTTCTGCCGGACTTTCACTAGCACAAACCGCCTATGTTTTAGCAACCGCGCAGCATGAGTCTGGCATGGGTTATTGGATGGAGGAGATTGCTAGTGGTAGTGCCTATGAAGGACGCTCTGATCTTGGTAATACGCAACCGGGTGACGGTGTACGATTTAAAGGAAGAGGATACGTTCAAATCACAGGGCGTACCAATTATCAAAAGTATTCAAGCATCTTAGGATTCGATCTGACAGGCAATCCGGAGCTAGTAGAAAACCCTGAAATAGCAGTGCAAATTCTAATTGATGGTATGCAATATGGACGATTCACAGGTGTGGGGCTAAGCCGTTATATCAACGATCATAAAACAGATTTTTACAATGCTAGAAGAATCGTCAACGGAACAGACAGAGCTAATGCCATTGCCGATATTGCGTATAAATATCTGAACGTTTTGAAGGCATAAGTCACTTATCTTCAAAGTAGTATTAACACACAAAACCAGCATAGAAAGCCTCTTGATTACGCCCCGCAACAGCGTAAAGGCAATAGATGAACAAGAGCTTTCTTCAGCCACCTGGGGTTCATAGCTCAGGTGGTTTTTATTTGTGATACTTTTTCAATTCTGTTTCCTTAGTCGTTCCATAATCCTTCCTGATTTTGGAACATAAACCTATCTGGCCTCAAGTCAATATAAACACATGCTGAGAAACGTCATTTTTCTCTCGTGCAATTTCACCTTTATCCTAACTGGAAGAGACTATGTTTAACCTTGATTCAAACACTTCTGGCCTTTCGCTGAACCAGCATTCAGAATCGAGCTTGGTTTCAGCTTTACCCGATCCAGCAAGTTTGATAGGAGACACACTAACGCCTCAGAATTCGGCCAGCGTCGGATTCTCGGCCCCTAGTGTTGACCCATTTCAAGCTGCTTCTATCGAAGACTATTTACTCAGCGCCAGTACTGCCTATGACTTAGGTGCACTAGCCACCCTAGGGACTACTTATGACGGACAGACTACACCAGTTTCAGGCATGCTGTCAGATATGGTAGATGCGGCTCAAGATCGATTGCTGAACTGGGCAGGCTCGGCTGAGTTCGCTGAACAGTTAGCCATAACTTTTGACCAAGCTGCCAGCTACGAGGCTGCAGCAGCGGTCATTCAACAGATTGCTGAAGGCGATTTGAATGAGATGGTTTCTATTCAAATAGGCTCTGATGCAGTGCTAGGTAGCGCCTTGGGTAGCTACGATAGTGTGACCAATACTATTTTCCTTGCAGATGATTTGTTTGCTGAGGGCAGTGATATGTCTGCTGTGGCTACCAGTGTATTGATAGAAGAGCTGGGACATTTCGTAGATAAACAAATCGGCGACCAAGATTCTACTGGAGATGAGGGGGCAATCTTTTCAGCTTATGCGCAGGGCATTGCTCTCTCTAATGAGATGCTAACAGCCTTGAAGACGGAAGATGACTTCATGAGCATTTCGCTAGATGGCCAAAGCTATCTGGTTGAGCAATCGCAGGTCGCGATGACTGAGTTAAACGGCACGCTGTACCAGACTCATCGTGGCACAAACCACAATATGTACATTCGTGCTAGCACGAACGGTCGGGACTGGAGCGGCTGGCAAAAAATTGGAAACGATGGCTGGCAAACCCATAATGCACCTGAAATCGAGGCCTTTGATGGCAAGCTCTACATCAGCCATAGGGGACTTGGTGACCAAATCTTCGTCGGCAGAATTGATCCGAATGAAATTGATGGCGCAGGTAATGTTGCCGTTAAGGGTAATCGCCATATTGGGGGCGCTACGTCAGATGCGGTTTCTTTGAAAGCTCAAGGCGATATTCTATACGCGTTTCATCGCGGTACTGATAATGAAATCTATTTCAAAACCATTGGTACTTCGACTTCAGGTAATGATCATGTGAATGACACCAGTGGGTGGAATCATTTAGATATACCAGGCGGCCACACATCTACGCCTGACGCGATCGCTATTGAAAGTCACAGAAACGTCTGGGGCCAAGAGGAACTGTTTGTCGCACATCGCAGTGAACGCGGCGACATGTACATCGGTAAGTTGAACCCGCAGGGCGATTTTCAAGGCTGGGCAAAGATCAACGGCAATACGAAAAAAGGCATGGCCCTGGCCTCTGCTAATGGACAGCTATATATCACCCACACAGGGTCGGATGGCACTATTTACAGCGGTGTTTATTCAGGAGGAAATCACGTAAGCTGGCAGAAACAGGCACGACAAACCACATCAGAAGTTTCACTAGAAGCCTTTGGCAACAAAGTCTTTGAAACTCACCACAGTGCCTCGGGGCAAATTTACACATTCTCTACCAATGCAGATGGCAATGTCGCCAGTAGGGCATGGATGCGTGAGCACTACGACCAAAATGCCATCACGCCTGATGACTTTGTTCCACCAGCGAGGACTCCCGAGCCTGATGTTACAGGCTCGGTGATTCAAATGGGAAGGCACCTCAATATTCGCTCAGGCCCTGGCACTGGTTACAGCGATGTTGGCGATGCTCCATCTGGCGCATCTTATCGATTTGACGGATGGACGAACGGCCAGAGCTATACAAAGTTAGATGGAGGCAGTTCCGACGTGTGGTACCGCATTGAAGGTACCGACCACTGGGTTGCAGGCGATTATATTGAAGGTATAGATACAAGCCAACTAGAATACCATGGAAATGAGAACCAAAATACTATCAGCGTTCCATCTGACATCAATAATATTCTCAATTCTTCAGCCGAAAGTCAACGTAGCTATTTAGGTGTAGATGAGAATTCCGGGTTTTATTCTGCAGCAAGAAATAAATTTGTTAGGAGCAATAGGACAGGAGAAGATTATCTATGGTGTACCGATTATGCATATGGTCGTGCTTTGGAGAAAGGGCTAATATCAGCTTCTCATGGACTTGGTAGTCGTATTTCAGGGCATGCAGGTGTGTGGGACAATCAAGCCGGAACATCCCACGCCCAACCAAGAGATAACAGCTTTGTTGTATGGGAAGCAAACACTGCTGGTGCGGGCAGCGTTGGTCATGTTGCTTTTGTCGAAAAAGTTTACGACGATGGTTCATTCTTAATATCTGAATCGAACTGGGATAGTCGAGATATGGCGTTCAACCTAAGACTCATTAAGCCGGGAACATCAGCGTATCAATACGCTAAATTTGTATATCTCTAAACCGTAGATATAGGCTCAGGCTTCCGTTATTAGCTTCAAAATACTTGCCGTACGGGGATTATATAGTTAGCTAAGCACAACCTCTCACGGGGTTGTGCTTAGCTAACTGCACAGTCATAACAATAGACCTGTGTATTGATAATAGTGGCAGAAAAGCCTCTTTTTTAATTACTGTCCTATGGTTCTCGAAGCATTCTGTTATCCCACCTGTCACTCTAGTAACGTAGTCAAGAACGGCAAAAGCGATGCCGGTTATTGAGATGTCAGATAGGTTCTATACATTAGACTTCATCGGAAATAGTGTGAACAACAGGAACAGACACTCCCTAGCCTGAACTTTCTTCTCTATGCGATCGCATTGACTTGTCCTCGCCGATGACTCATCCGAAAGTTGTGTAATCCACAGGCCGTTTCCATTACATCGTCCACGAAATTCTCTACCCGATTGCGGAATTTCTGTACCAGAATCTGGCAGCGTTTAGCACCCCCAATCTGGTGTTCTACTTCGACTCTCACGCTCGATACGGCTCGATTAATGACCTTCTCGTCTGGCGTCAGTTCGCCATTGCGCGGCTTCTTCTTCGGCTGAAGGATGGTCACGCCCTCCGGCTTGTAACCTTGAAAGCCCGTATCTTGCAACAGCTTGCTACCCGATGGAAAGCGGTAATCTTCCTCGTCGGCAATCTTCTTATCGTGCTTCTTGCCTTCATAGGTACCGCTCAAGTACACGATACTGCCCCCTCGGCTGGTGATGACGTTGTTCTTCACTGTGTGCTTTTTCTGTTTGCCGCTGTAGTGACTTTTCTGCTTCTCCTTATCCTTAGGCCGATTGATCGGTCGCTCTGTCCCGTCGATGAGAAATGTTAGGCCAGGGCAGGCCGCTAGCACGGCTTCTAGCTTGGCTGGTCGGCGCTCGGGCAATTGCTGCTCAGCCCCTAACGCTTGATTGAGCACACCCGCGAGCCGATGGATCCATTCGTTGGCCTGCGCTTGGCCGATGCCAAACAGATACCCTTGCACTTCCTGCGTCGGATACTGTCGGAAGTAAAATAGAATAAACAGCAGCTTGTCGCTGAGCAGCCCCAGCTCGGGTTTGCGCCCTGCTCCGTAGGCTCGCTTGCGCTTTTTCTGCTCAAACTCCGCTTCGACGAATTGCGCCCACGCCCGGCCAAAGCTCGGCAGCAATGCCTCAAATTCGGGAACCGTCAGCCCCGTCAAGCTCTTCAATATTCGAGGTTTTTTCTTTAGCTCTGAGTAGGTTATTCTCATCGCACTGCCTTCCTATTGCTCTGGCCAGTTTTTATTTTACCGTGCTAATTCCCGATAAAGTCTATTAAGAAATTGCTCGAAAAGCTTGATAATGTGCTGTCAGACCTGGGAAATATCAAAATATCTTGAGATTAAATTCTTAAGTTATGGATCGCTCCTCCGAACGAGCGCCTGTTGGATTTATAAAAGTACTAGAGGAAGTACAAGTGTGCCTTATGCGGAAAACCCTATTTCTGCTTTCTTGTTTAGGTTTATGGACTCAGCATAATCAGGCGATCGCCATAGAACCCCCTTCCTCAAACATTAATTCACAACCTATTCCTCCGCAACAACCACAACAACACCTACAACATTTATCACAACTGCAACAACCTGAAACTAGCCTGCATCTACGGTTGCCAGATGAGTGGCTCCATGCCTTGCAAAGCCAGATAGAAAACCATGACATAGAAAACCATGGCCCGCCCCAATTTTCATTAGAATCAACGGCTGAAAGCCTGGGACTACAGTTCTCAACCTGTCCATCAGCAGACCATTGCTGGACAGCTAGCCTATTGACAGAATCGCTAACGCCTGCAGCACAGACTAAGCTAGAGCGCTATGAAAACAGTGGAGATCCCATTACCCTCACGCCAGATATTCAAGGCTTCTTGCAGTTCACCCCATCAGCCTCCACGCCATCTCCATTAGCTTCAGTAGTCTGGGTTCAAGATGAACAAGTTTTTACGGTAGAACTACCTGAGGCACAGCGACAAACAGCGCTATATTTAGCGCACGGCATGGCCAATAGCCGTACTAGACTTGATGCATCAAGTCTCGAAAGTCAACTAGACAGTGGTCGTTTATTTGCTGTTATAGCATCCAGTAAAGCACAGCAAGTTGAAGTCAATCTTGAACCGCCTACTATCAATGTGCTTGAAATTTCTTCTAACACACGGTTCGCGAATGAGATTTGGTTGATCGCGCAGCCCTACATTGGTATGCCTCTCAATGTTGCAACCCTCACTCAATTAGCCGCAGAAATCTCTCAACAATATCAAACCCAGGGCTATTTAACGTCTGGTGCCATTGTCAACTCAGCATTGTTAGCTGGAGATGCTGATACGCCTCTAACCATTGGCCCAGACGCGAGTGCCGCTATCATCATCCGCGAAGATACGATCACGCTAGATGACGTTGCAGTCACCGATGTAGACGGTAATCCTCTAGACGAGAATGTTTCTAAGTTCCTTAGAGCAAGGCTAGGGCGCGCGCTGCACAACAATGAACCGATTCAGTTTGATCAGCTCGAAGACCAGCTCAGACTGCTGCGCGAAGACCCACTATTTTCGGATTTAGAAGCGAACCTTACATCTCTTTCAACCGATATTAACGGTCGCCCGCGCTTGAGCTTGCGAGCTACGCAGGCACAGCCTTTTCAACTCGGCGTTCAAGTGGACAATGGCTCCCCGGTCAGCACTGGCGGGGAGCAGGGCGCGGTGACAATGGCGCAAAATAGCCTTTTTCGGTTTGGCGATCGCCTCCATAGTTCCTACAGTCGCTCAACCACTGGGGGCTTAGAGCGCACCAGCTTTGGCTATCAAATGCCGCTGAATGCCCTCAACGGCACATTGTCTTTTGGGGTGGACTCTAGCAAAAGCAAAGTCACCCAAGCACCGTTTGATCGCCTGGGGGTGCAAGGCAATTCTCGCCAATACAGCGCTCAATATCGCCAGCCGCTCATCCGCAGCATTGACGAAGAATTTGCCCTTTCTTTTGGCTTTACCCACACCACTGGTCAAACCTTTCTGTTCAATGACTTAGCCCAACCCTTCGGCATTGGCCCTGATTTAGACGGGCGCAGCCGGGTCTCGGCTTTAAGCTTTGGTCAACATTATTTAAGCCGAGATGAGCGCGGAGCGTGGCTGATTAATTCAGAAGTTAAGCTAGGCTTAGATTTGCTAGGGGCGACGCGCAATGCAGGCAATGTGCCCGATGGGCAGTTTGTCAGTTGGTTGGGCCAGGTGCAGCGATCGCAGAAGGTAGGTGAAAATCACTGGTTTGTCATGCAGGCTGACATGCAGCTTACTCCCCAAAGCCTATTGCCTTCAGAGCAGTTCGTGATTGGCGGAGCCGGGTCAGTAAGAGGCTACCGACAAAACTTACGCTCAGGTGATAGCGGTTTTCGGATCTCTGTGGAAGACAGAATTACCCTCAGTCGTGATGCAGCAGGGCGACCAAATCTGTACATGACTCCTTTTTTAGAAGCTGGAAATGTGTGGCGTTCAGACAACAATCCCAACCCGCCACCCAATCAGAGCTTCCTAGTCGGTACGGGAATCGGCCTGCTATGGAACAACGCATTCACGCTGCCTGATCTCAATCTCCGATTAGACTATGGCGTTCCCCTCACATCAATATCGGATCGGGGCGATAGCCTACAAGATTCTGGCATTCACTTCTCTCTCGGCTACGAGCTATAGCTTCTGTTTGTTTTGCTATTCTGATTTTTTTCTTTTCTTCTTCTCATTTCCCATGCCTGAAAAAGTTGTATATCCTATAAGTCTTTCTGTTGGTTTGGCCAGCGGGTTAGCGGTCAGTGTCTTTGGAATGTCGGGGGCGATCGCTCAAATCACCCCAGCCCTAGACGGCACGGGCACCAACGTTTTTCAAGACGGAAATCAGTTTTTCATCAATGGCGGCACGCTGTCAGTTGATGGACAAAATCTCTTTCAGAGTTTTGAAAGCTTTGGGCTAGAAGCTGGACAAATTGCCGACTTTTTAGCGCAGCCGGATGTACAAAATATCCTAGGACGGGTGACAGGCGGCGATCCTTCAGTGATTGACGGCACGCTACAAGTATCAGGCGGTGCGCCTAATCTGTTTTTAATGAATCCGGCAGGGTTAGTTTTTGGGCCGCATGCACAGCTCAACGTACCTGCAGATTTTACGGCAACGACGGCAACGGGGATTGAGTTTGGAGAAAGTCAGTGGTTTCAGGCGATCGGTGAAAATAATTACGGGCAGCTCAACGGGGCACCTACAGGGTTCTATTTGGGTAATTCCGGTGCGGTGATTAATTCGGGTAATTTGGCGGTGGGGCTGGGTCAGCATCTCTCTTTAATCGGCACTGATGTAGTGAACTTTGGCTCGCTCCGTGCGTCTGAGGGGCAGCTACTGCTAATGGCGCTGCCCGATGAGGGGCTGTTGCGGGTGAAGCTGCCGGGCTATAGCTTGGGCCTAGATTTGGGATTGACGCCGGATGCGGTTAGTCGCCCGACGGCCTGGACGCTGCCGGTGGCGGCGCTCTCTGATCTGTTGCAATTAGATGCGATTCAGAGTAGTGGGGTTGTTGCCGAACTTGCTGAACAGCAGGGTGAGCAGGCTAGCGCGGCGATTGTGACCGGACTGTTGGATGTGTCTGAGGAGCGAGAAGGTGGCAGAGGTGGAACGGTTGGGATTTTGGGCGATCGCGTGGGGCTTGTGGGGGCTGGAATTAATGCAAGCGGCACCGATGGTGGGGGCACGGTTCTGATTGGAGGTGAGTTTCAAGGGCAGGGGAGCTTGCCCACAGCTGAGCGCACAGGCATTGATGCGGATACGGTGATTGCGGCTGATGCTTTGGTAGCTGGCGATGGAGGGCGAGTGATTGTTTGGGCTGATGATGCAACTCAGTTTGGCGGTGGCATTAGTGCTCGGGGCGGGCAAGCACAGGGAGATGGGGGCTTTGTTGAAGTTTCAGGAAAGGAGACGCTGGTTTACCGAGGAGTGACTGATGTTGGCAGTCCAGTTGGAGAGATTGGAACGCTCTTGTTAGATCCTGAAAATATTGTCATCGTAGATGGTAATGGAGGTGCCAATGATACTGAGATAGATGACAATGAAATTCTCTTCGGTGATAGCGCAGGAAGTACTTTCACAATATCTGAAACAACCCTAGAAGCGCAGAATGGGAACTTAGTTTTAGAAGCAACTAATAATATTGAGATTAGAGATTTATCTGATAATGAACTAACTCTAACGCCGGGTGCTGGCAGTGTCACGTTTACTGCTAACAATGCGTTCATCATGGATGATGAGATAGATGCAATTAGCAGTGTCGGTCGAGATCTCACTATTACAGCAGGAGAAATTGTTGCTGGCAATATTCTTGCTGACGGCTTTGGATCGACAATTGGCGCAGGTTCAGTCACTCTTACCACTACAACAGGTGATTTAACGGTTGGTTCAATACGGGCTATTATCACCAATACTGATCTCCCACCAGACCCGATGTTTAATGGTGGAAGTATTACGCTAAATTCTGCTGGCAGTTTAACGATTAATGCAGATCAAAATACGACTGCTCAGATTCCTTCAGATCCACTAGATCCCAATTCTGAGCTAGGAGATAGAGCAACTGGCATGGCCTCTTTCTCTGCAAATGGCGATGCTGGTGCGATTTCTCTAACGGCTGTAGATGATATTAATATCACTTGCGCAACAGATTCTTGTCTAGCAAGTTTTGCTGGCGGTATTGAGAATGTAGATCCTAGAGGAAACGGTGCTGATATTACAATTACCAGCCAAGACGGTTCTATAAGCATCCAAAGCTCTGATAGACCTGGCGTTACTCCTGATCCAGGTAGCATTATTTCACTGTTTTCCGGTACAGACTTAAACTTCACGGCTGGCGATATTACGCTTTCTGCACCGAACGGTAACGTCTTTGTCGAAGATGGAATTTCAGGACTGACTCGTTCTGGTGAAAGTGGTGACGTGACGATTACAGCCGCAAATTTTATTGAGACAGGATTTATTGAAACAAGATCAGATAACAGCGGTACTGTTCGGCTAACAACCAGTTCTAATGACGCCACTAATAGCGGGATTACGACCGGCAACGTCGTTACAGGCTCTAATAGACGAGGGGATAGCATCTTTATTCTCAATGCCGGGCCTATTGATCTTAGAACCGCAGGTAACGTGCAAACCGGCCTCATTAACTTGCAAGGCAATACCACAGGCGGTGATTTAACCATCAGAGGTACAAATATTACAACAGACGATATCAATCTCGATTCTGATGATTTGGCCGGTGACATTCAGCTAATCGCCACAGGTGATGTCACCATAGGTGATGTAAATACTGGAGCTGTCAACGCTGCCAACAATACCATCAGTGGCCTTATTAATATTTCAGCCGACGGCGCTGTTCAAACCGGTTCCATCACTTCGGAGGGTAGCGTCACTGGCGGCAATCTCTCTATTAGCGGCACCGATATTGCGACTGGCGATATTCAACTCAGCTCGCAAGAAACCGCAGGCACCTTGCAGCTCACCGCCACCGGCAACATCACTACCACTAACCTCAATACCAGCTCCACCAATGCAACTGCCGGAAGCATTACCCTCTCTGCCGCTGGCGATGTGCAAACCAGCACCATTATAGCCGAAGGTAATCAGGGCAGCGATCTCACCATTTCAGGACGCGATTTGACACTAGGTGACATTCAGCTCAACGCCCAACAAAACGGCGGCGATATTCAACTGAGCGCCACAGGCAATATCACCACCAACAATCTCACTACTAGCTCCACCAATGACGCAGCCGGTGCCATCACCCTCACCAGCAGCGGCAATACACAAATAGGAACCGTCACCGCGCAAGGTAATTTGGCCGGTGGCGATGTGGCCATTACCGCAACAAATATCACCACCGGAGACATTCAGCTAGACGCCCAGCAAACCGGCGGCAGCTTACAGCTCGCCGTCACCGGAAATATTCAAAGCGATGCCATCAACACTGGCGGCACGCTCAATGGCGGCCAAGTCAACTTGGTCACCACCACTGGAGACATTACAGCCACAACCATTCAAACCACTTCTACTACTCAAACCGGCGGCGCGATCGCCCTTAGCAGCCCCACCAACATCCAAGTCACCACCCTCGATACCCAAGGGGCACTCGGCGGCGGCGCTGTCAGCCTAAGTGCTGCAAACGTTGCTGCAGACACGATTCAAGCTGGCTCGGCCAACGGAACCGGGGGCACTATCTCGATCAACAGCAGCCAAAGCCCCCAACTCAACAATCTCAGTGCCCAAGGCGGGCAACAGGGCGGCACCATAGACCTAACGTCTGATGAAGCTCTCACCTTAGGAGATATTCAAGTGAATTCTCCTATTCAGGGGGGCAGCGTTCGCCTCACTAGCCCGGATAATATTCAGGTTGGTCTCATTGATGCGCAAGGTGGAGTAAACGGTGGGAGTGTTGATGTCATTACCGAGCAGCTGTTCCAAGCGACCGATACCTTCACCGATAACAACGGCATCTTAGCGAGCATTTCTGCGGCGGGCGGCGCTACCGACGGACAAGTGGTGATTCGGCATGATGGCGGCAACCAAACAATTCCTTTTATTGTGGGCGATGCCAGCGTCAACGGCACGGCAGGGGCAATTACTACAGGCGCTAACAACAGCATTCTGCCGACCCGTGGTTTTATTGGGTCTTACACTCAGGGCGATATTCAAATTATTACCGCTGATTTTCTTGATCCTGAAACGGCTGAATTTCCGCCATCTCAAGAAGTGACTGAGATACGCGAGCAGCCTTTTTGGCTTGATGAGTATTTCACCCGGCAGTTTGAGGACTACATGGGCCAAGGCAATGGTGTGGGGAATGGCATAGAGGTTAAAAGCCTTGATGAAATTCAACAGACGCTACAAAAAACAAGAGAGGAAACAGGTATTACCCCGGCTTTGATCTATGTTATTTTTGAGCCGCAAAGCGTAATGGCTGAGGCTGATGATATTAATGAGCTGGCGAACCGAGGCGAGCGGCTCAGGGCAACCCCGGGTGATGAGGATGAAATCTATCTGGTGTTGGTGCCACCGGAGGGAAATTTGGTGGTGCGCCGAGCCAACGCCTCAGATGCAACGCGGGAAAATGCACCGGATGCGATCTCGAATTTTAGAAAAGACATTCTATTAGGTGACGGCCCATTTAATCCAATTGAAAATTTTGCCGGGCATGCCCACAAACTCTATCAGTGGTTTTTAGAGCCTCTGAAGCCTGCCATCGAAGCCAATGGCGTAGATAATTTAGTTTATATTATGGAGCCAGGGCTGCGCTCAGCGCCGTTAGCAGCCCTATCAGCCATGCATGATGGTGAAGACTATACGATTAGAGACTACAGTATAGGACTGATGCCTAGTTTCAGTCTGACTGATACACGCTATCAAGATATTCGTAATGCCCAACTGCGAGCAATGGGTATTTCAGACTTTAAAGATGATGCTTCTAATTTACCCAGTGCCCAAGCTGAGGTAGAAACTGTTTCTCATATTTGGCCGCGATCGCATCCCCCACTTCTAAATGAAGACTTAACCTGGCGATCGCTCCGCCAGCAGAGCAGTAGCGACCCCGGCATTTTGCATTTAGCCACCCATGCCAAATTTGACACCGACACACCAGAAAGCTCCTACATCCGGCTCGCCAATGATGAAACAATCTCCCTGGCGCAACTAAGAGATATTGGCTTACCCATCGAGCTTTTGGTCTTGAGTGCTTGTGAGACAGCGCTTGATGGCAATGGTTACGACGCTGAACTCGGCTTTGGTGGTCTGGCTGTGCAAACGGGTGTCAAGTCCGCGCTAGCCAGCTTATGGACAGTCAACGATGCGGGTACGTTCGCGCTGATGAGCACCTTTTACGATCAGCTTCGCGGCAATGAAAAGGCCGTGATTAAGGCAGAGGCCTTAAGACAGGCACAGCTAGCTATGCTAGACGGGAAAGTGCGTATTGAGGATGGTTATTTACACTACAGTGAGAAAACTGCGCCTATGCGGCTGCCAGAGTCCCTAAACAACTATCTGACATCACAATCTATCGACACTATTAATCTCGCTCATCCCATTCATTGGGCAGGTTTTACAATGATTGGCAGTCCTTGGTAAAAGCAAAAATAGAAGACCTATTTTTCTACTTCCACCGGTAGCTCAATAATTGTAGTCACAGAAGTGTGAGGTAAATCTGTTAGTTCTACAGAGTCGATCATCTCAACCCAATCAGCTACCGTTTCTATTGGACTTTGCTGATAGCTTTCAATTAGCGTGTTAAGCGTATCATACCAGTGTTCTGTGTCAGGCACCGCATTCTGAGGCAGATACATCAATCCACCCATGAGAGACTGCGGAGATCGCGTCTGGGTACTGTCATTACAATAAGCCATGAACTGCCAGAGATAACCAACATCTGGCTCTAAATCTACGGGTGCATTCAAACCTACTAACCCGCTCGGGCCGCCGCTTCCATTTCCCGCCGCTATGACACCGCTGTCATAAACAATGCTTCTAGTATCTACACGTTGAATTTGAACTCGTATCGGACTATTTTCATCGAGCGCGTAAGGGCTGTAGATCCAAAGAATGGGGCTTTCACGCTCAGTAAAGCTGCTGTATGTAGGATTATTAGAAGCTGGAAACAGATGACGAATATAAGTTTCAGAAACAGGCAACCCGTCTACCTTACATTCTTCTGTTCGAGTTGCACCTGAGACCGTGCCACGAGGCAGACGACTAGATGCCGGAGGCCGAGACTGAGCAAAGTAACGGGAAGTTGCAGCAGCAGGCAGAGGCTTTGATAAAACGGATTCGAAGAAAGAGGCGTGAGCGCTGCTGTCTGCTGCTGTCCACTGTCCAGCGGTTACTAAAAAAACTGTTAAAAGTAGTGTTCTAAACCGGACAATTCTCAGAAGTAGGTGGGCTGATAGTAGCTGCATCATGAACAATGGAGTGAATTACAAATGAATTAAGTTAAGTGAGTCAGTTTAAGTGAAAAAATGAATGGCGCGCGAGCTTAGTAAACGCCTAGTTTTTTCTCTATCTACCATTCTATCTGTTGTCTCAGTACATATAAGGATTCTCATCTTGATACTTGTGGACAGCGAACACAACCACGCTTGTTACGCTCCATGCTAGTGCTACAGGAACGAGCGGGAACCAAAGAGAGAGCTTGATAAATGCGCATAAGGAAGACACGTAGAGGACTAAGATGCCGCCTCCACAAAAAGCGATCGCATAAAGCGTCCCTTTTTGTGATTGCTTTAATGCAAGCAAAGAACCGCCAGCCAGTAGAGAGATGACCATAATTAAGCTGTTATCGTGTGTCTGTTGGGGCAGTGCCCACATCAGCCGCCGCTCGTCTTCTATGTAGGAAATGAGCTGGCTAACAATGTGGGCATGAATAAATACGCCGGGTACGGGCGTACCACCGTAAGGAACACGGTGCTGGTCACCTTTCTGCGAGGTGGCCATTCTATCTACCCCAATTAGAACTACCTTATTAGCGAAAGCATCAGGCGCGTAGTTGCCTTGCAGAACTTCAGTTAGCGAAAACGTAGGGGCTAGATCGGTTGGCCCAGCTCTCCTACGTCGATAGTTGATTAACACCTGATTGCCTGCGCCATCGTCTTCTGATAAACGATAGCCACCCACACGAAGTTTCTCTGGCAGAAACGGTAGGGCCGTGGGGCGCTCAGCAGCAGTGCGATCACCGGTCGCTATTTCAAAGCGATTATCGTTCCAGTCAGCCGTCATGCCTTTCGCTGCAAAATAGCGAGTCATTAGCCCCAACGCTAAAGACGTATAGGCCGGACACACCGAGCTATCGTGGAGCGCCGCGAGTGTAGCTCGCCGCACGGTGCCCCCTTCCACCGTACCCTCAGCAGTAATTAAATTGCTAAAGGTCAAAATTTCTGTATCAGATAACGTATCTGTGGGCGGGCCAAATGGTTCCGACGCGTCGCCGTCCCCGGCCAAATGGCAGACCAAACGCAGCGGCTGTTGTTGGCTAGTACGCTTAAAGATCTGTTTAAGGAATGGATAGTCAGGTGCAACAGATTTATCTCGCCTTAGATCGAGACCAATGGCACTAGGCTGTACTGTAGTATCTTGCAGCAATCTTTTCAGGAGCTGCTCAAGTGCTGCATCAGAAATAGAATCATCACTCTCAGTTTTCCCTTTAGGATTGAAGGCTGGAACGGGGTGATTGAACTGAAAGTCGTAATCTGCTTTATCAATGGTAATAATAGCCAAGCGATTGTCTTTGGGCTCTGGGGCAAGCTGGGCACTCGTTCCAATGAGATGATCGTATGCCCTCAGCTCTACTGTTTGCAGAGCACCTACCATACGCAAACCAACTATGCTAGCGCCTGCTATCAGGGCGATCGCCCCTGACAGCCAATAGCGATGATCTCTTGCTTTTTGCCAAACAGATTTACGGCGCTGCAATACCGCTAACACTTGTCGGGCGCTGCTGGGGCGATCGCCTGGTGCCTCTGCGGTCAGCCCGTAGATAACTTCAGCAAAATCTATTAGCTCAGGGGCGACCGTTTTCTTTAGTTTTTGCCGTTCGTGATTACTCGCATCTTTCCACTGACTCCCAAATACAGCGTGCTGAAACGTACGACCCAAAGCATACAAATCAGTTTGAGGGGTATGCTGTCCGGCTGAGCTTTCATCCTCACTCTCATACATCAGCTCTGGGGCCGCATAAGGACGTGTCCCCAATAAAGCGCCACCAAAATCAACCAGATGAACCTTATTGTTTTTGATGATGATATTTTCGGGCTTGATGTCTTGATGGATAATGCCTTTCTCATGCAGATAACACAGTAGCTTACAGGCTTGCTCTAGCCATAGATAAAGTAATGAAGCCGAAATAGAACCTTGGCAATCAATGACTTTATCTAGGGTTGACCCAGGAAAATACGTCATTGCCAGCATGGCCGTATTTTTCTGGTTTTCATGAGTGCTTAAATTAGAATATTTAAGCGTCGGAAGGCGAGGATGCTTTAGCTGCGCTAAGCAGTGCATCTCTCTTTGCAGACTGGCCAAACCCGTTGCCGAGTGCTTTGTCAGTCGCTTTAAGATTGAGTATCGATTGCAGTTAGTCTTATCTCGCGTTACTAAAAGCGTTTCTACCCCATGAGCATTCTCTCTTAAATACTCAATGACTGAAAAGTTTCCCTGCTCTGTTTGAATACTGTCCATTGTGCAATTTGAGCCTGGCCTATGAGGCATAACTAAAGTATTTTTCTAGCGATCGCCTAACGACTGGGTTGATGGTGTACTGGCCAATGCTGTCTTCTTGCTCATCAATAAGCGATAGCTCACGCAGCAGCTTAAATTCTTGATTCACCGATGCGCCAAAAAGACTCAGCAGCTTGCGAAAGCTGAAGGTTGATATATTTTCTTTTCCTAGCTTTTGCAAAATCTCTAGGGCTGAATCTGGACAGCGCGCTAGGATCTTTTCGTAGCCGTTAAGCTCAGAGAGAAAAACAGAGCCATCGTCAATCACCTGCTCCACAAACGCATCTGGTGATGCCTCAAAATAGCGCTTAATTACCCTAGAAATAATTCTCAGCTCGCCTGGATTACCGCTGTAGGTATCAATGATTTTGTTTAGCCCAGGCTCCTTTTTGAGTCCGCTATCGAGTAGCATTTGCGTAGCTGCATCAAAGTCAATGCCTTTAATTCTTTTTTGAGAAATAGAACCCAGTCCTTTTTCTTCTAAATCTCTAATAAAGGGAATAGAAACAACACTGCTGAAGATGAATAAACTTTGACTAGCACTTCTGAGAAAATCTGAAAAGAAAACATAGAAAGGATCGCCGTCGTCATGCTCAAATGCTTTAAAGTCTTCTAGGACAACTGCATACTGAGTATTTTTCAGCTCTTCTAAGATTTTGTTTTTTTTCTCTAGCAGAAAGCTACTCTTGCTGTTGTTAGTAGCCTCTGACTCAAGCGCTAAGTCACCGATAGAAAAAGATAGCTTGCTGAGCTGATGAATCAAGTGGTGATAGGCTTCATTGCCGTTTTCCGCAGCAAAGCCGCCGAAGTCAATGTTGTAAAAGGCTGAGTTTTCGCTTTGTTGAATGGACTGTGCAAACTGACCAGTCAGCGCTTGCGCGATCGCTCTGCCTATGCTCTTTTTGCCAATGCCTAGCGGCCCTTGCAATAGCAGCATTTGAGTACGCTTTTCTGAGATGTTGCGCAGCATCGCGTTAACCAGTTTCTCCCTACCGTATAGGTTCTCTTCCATCACGGGAGCACTCTGACCAGCCTGTAAAAACTCGTATCCCTTGGAGCTGAGGTAGTCAATAATATTGTCAGAATCTAGCGCCTGCTGCATCCCATTTCTCAGATCCGTACAGGGCGAAACTATTGGCTCTTTATACACACAGATAAATTCCAGGTACTTTTTAACCCGCTCTACGGTCTTACGAAAAGACTCTACCTTTTTCACTAGGGCGTGGCCTTCAAGATTATTAATCCGCTTCTTAATCTCTTTTTTAGAAAATCCTTTAAGTAAGCAGGTAACGGCTTTCAGCTCAGTTTCAGACAGCGCTTTTCTTCTATGAAGATCTCTCCATATCACCTTGTCTTCAGCACTGTAGTATTTCCACTTAAATAGATTTACGAACCCTTTCGCAATCTTAAGATCGCGATTGAGTTCATCCGGTATCGTCGTTTCAATATTGATATCAACCATGATTTATCTAACGGTTCAGTGAAAACTTCAGGATAAAAGCGATCGCCCAAGCTTCAGAAAGCTTTCATAAGGTACCCAGATCAAATACTGCGTAAGCCTGAATAAGCAATCAATTCCTGCTAAGAAACTGATAATTCCGTCAGAGCTGTCTGAGTATCCTTAGCACATCACTTGAGATTATGAGCCTTTTCAAGCCAAAGCTGATTCCTAATTCTGGATTGAAAATGGCTTTTGAGTGGAAGCAAATATGCTCCAAGAAAAAGTGAGAATAAGTGCAACGAGCGCGGCGATACACCTTCTCTACTCTAAGAAGTTATGTCCAGTAAAGCTGGCTCTGCAATATGTCAGAAGCAACACATTAGAACTGGTTTTGTCTTTGACTGCTCTGTTTTTAAAAAATTCTTTCTTTCCAGGAGTACCAAAGTTTAAATCATGAAAACAATTAAGCCTAATTTTTTGTCTCGCAAGACACTTTCCCTGCTCTGCTTTATGTCTGCAAGCTTAACGATGACTGCTTTTGCGGGTTCAGCCAAAGCTTTAGAGACCCTAACGCTAGATTCTGGGTATGCACTAGGGCCTGATCCTAGCCTGCCTGCAATCCATGGGCAGCCACGTTCAACAATACACCGAGGCGATGTATACAACTCTAATCAACAGCTTGAAGTTGTGCCGAAAGATCGTGGAACGGTTATGATTAAGCATCGATCAACAAATAAGTGCTTAAACGCCTATCGCCCCGGGATTGAAACTTTACTCAACTTCTGGCCCTGTTCTGATTCAGATGGCGATCAGAGATTTCATCTTGAAATGGACAATCAAGGTAGAGGAATAATTAGAAGAGAGGGCACCAACCTGTGCGTAGATGCACCTCACCGTTCGACAGGGCAATCACTGCTCCAGCTACATGTATGCAATTCTAATAATGCCAATCATCTTTGGAAACGTAACCCTATTTTCAACGGCCCTGCGACTAATCTTCCAAGTACTGTAATGTTAACGAGCTGGGCAAATAATCTAGCACTTGATTCAGGCGGAGCCAACAACACTGATATTTACGGCCATCCCAATCCGACAACAGCGAACCCTTGGCACCAGTGGGAGCTGCACAGAGCAGGTAACTACTATCTGTTGAAGAATAAGGCGACTGGCAAAGCATTAGATGCTGGTGGTGATGGTGGTAGAACGGTTTATCCTCACCCACAACCCAACATTCATAACGATTTTCACCTATGGCGAATTGAAAGCGTTGGCAGTAACCGCTATATGATTATCAGCAAGGCGACAGGTAGAGCGTTAGATAGCGGCGGATCCAATAACGATATCTATGCTCATCCAACGCCAATGGGCCATAACCCCTATCACCAGTGGAAAATGACATCCCTAGGAGGTTCTACAACAACTCAAGGACAAGCTTTTAATCAACGTGAATATCTCAATCAACTGTACATAAACGGTCAAGGTGCTTGGAGTCGAGGCCCTCATAACCATACAAATGCTATTGATACATATGCCACTGGTTCTACACAAGTCAAAGCACTGGTAGGAGGTGAAGTTCTAAGCGTTCGCCAAGGAACTCAGCTAAGCAGGGTTAGTCATACTTCCAACAGTGGATACCATCCATCACGAGGCTGGGTCAAGGCCTCTGACTATAATGCTGAGGTCATTATTTACAACCCTGATCTCAATCGTACATTCACTTACTTACATTTCTCTAGCATCAATGTCAGACCAGGTCAGCGTGTAAATTCCGGTGATGTAATTGGGATAGAAGGAGCTACCGGCTGGTCAGATGGTAGACATACTCATCTACACGTGCAAGTAGGTCGCGGTACGAGCGGCTCCCGTGAGAATCCACTTGTAACACTAGGTAATGCAAGAGCCAGAAACATAATTAGGTAAGCATGTCTGTGAATATTTCACTCGCGCTGTGTTCACACCAAATCTGATAAGGGTCTGTCTACGTTAATCCGCAGCTTAAGTTTTTCATAGCTCATAGATTAGACGTAGACAGGTCGCTTATACATAGAGATTTACCAGAAATTAATGGATAGTAAAGATTATTGCTGAGACAACTCTTTCTTTCATTAACATTCCTGAATTTTTGCCAGTTGTTTATTTTTCACTTTGACAAGCATGAATACTGTATCAATTCTATCCACAAGAAAACTTCTTTGCGTGGGTTCAGCTTCTCTAATTATGATAGGTGCTTCAGCCCAAGAGAGTGCTGCCATCGAAATCCTTCCTTTGCTAGAGACATTAGGCCGAGCTGTCTCCATCTACGATGATCTGAGTTCACTCAACGACAACAACAGTAGCTATTACGACAACAGCTATGATTACAACAGCAACTACGACGATACAAATTCAAACGACAACTTTCCGATAGACGCAAGCGGCTATTGGGAAGGACAAATCTCGCAACAAGACTCTGCATATCCTGATAGTCACTCAGCATATGGCTATGAGTCCTATTTAGCGAATCAAAGCAGCTATGGATCGTCACCGACCTCTTACTTGTCAAACCAACAGTACAGTCAACCAACAACAAATTCATACGGGGTAAGTCAACACAGCTACGCTCCCTCTCCCAGCCCATATTCCGTACCACAAGCGGCTTTGCCTCAAAGCCAACCAATCTACAATACTTCTCCAGTCACCTACCCGAGTGCCCAGCCTATCTACAGCGCACCTGCTAGCGCCCCTATCAATCAGCCTGTGGTCTATTCTCCTCAAACCTTAACCTACCCTCCTCAGCCCATGACCTACATTCCAGTACAGCAGACATATCCCGTCTATGCCTATCCTGTTCAAACCTATTCAGCACCGCAACCTATTTACACTGCTCCTGTCCAGCCAATCAATCAACCTGCTTATACAAATCCTGTCCAACCTGTTAACCAACCTGTAAGCTATGCAGCGCCTTTAATGATATATCCATCATTCCCGCAAACCCAAGCTATACCAGCCTACCCGACAACACAACCTTCGTATGGTTCGTTTCCTGGTATGCAATAAGTTCTCTGGAGATAGAGTCAAATCTCTTCTATGATTCCTGTGCCGCTTTCTATTTGGACATTGAGTGTAGCGTCTTCGGCTTGATAGTCTCAGAATTGGCAATAAGGTTCGTGTGTAAAATATTTTTTTAAAGGATTTATAAAATAATTTTTACACACGAACTCATTTTGAATGCTGAATCGCCTATTCATCTACGGTGAGTAGCACAAAGACTTACATGCTAGTCACAACAATATCGTGTGCCATATCCTTATGACTCAGCACTCTTAGATGTCTGGCAATTCCAATCGGCACACCGCACGCTTGGACTAAATCAACCGCACTCATCGCTGAAGCAGCTTTGCAGAGGAGTTTGGTGGTGCCGTTTTCTTCCTTCGCGATCGCCTCAGCCCCATCAGCCCCTTCTAATCCATAAACATATCCTCTGTAGCTTTCCACGCGAGCATACTCGCTAAGAATGTCAGGCGCTGATTGCCTATGTAGTGCCCTCGCAGGAACAGCAGCTATAAAGCTAGCTACCATCCAGATCAGAATAGAGCCGAACAAAAGTGTCTGAAGCCGCTGCCTAATCCGTCTTTTCTGTCTTAATTTCATGGTGTTAGTTCCCTTTGCTTTTGTGTTCTAGGTGATGCAATTCCCTTCGCCGCGTCGCCCTTTATGCCAAACGATCCTGCTGCTTCTAACGCGGACTTCCGTACAGCCTGCTCGCCAAGATTGCCGATCTCATCTAGCCTCTCAGCGTCTCGGATGATGCCAGTGCTGATATCGACAACGATTACTTCGTCGCCATCCGTTAGAACCGTAAGATTTTGCCCGCGAAACATATCCGGCCCGCCCTCTGGCTTGAGCTTCTGCATCGTGCTCTTAACTTTTTGAATGCCGGGTAATTTCTGCTGCTGAAGAGCTTCTTCTATGTCATCTGCTGAGAGATTTTCAGCTGGATCGTCAGACACCATCCAGCCTCTGTTCTGCTCTGCGTCAGCGAAGAACTCAGATCGATTACCGAATTCGTCTTCAACTGTGATGGAAACTTCCCGGTCGGGAGTTCCTCCGCGCATGGCAGTTGCGATTGCCTGCTGCGCCTGCGCAGGAATCTCATCAAAGCGACTCGGCAAATTAGTATAGCTATCTTCCAGGCGGTAGTCCCCTGCCTGAATCACGATAGTCAGCTTGCCTTTGTCTGATATTCCAACCTCTTCAGCCGATAGTGGCCCTGGCGATCGCCCGTCCGGTTCATCTGGCCCAGGTGTCAGCTTCCTTTGCCGGGTGCCTTCGATCTGAGCTTGCGATCGCTCACTTATCAAAAGCTGATCGCTTTCCTGCCGAATATCAACTTTAGAGATCTGTGGATTATTTTCGTCCGGTTGTTCTTTATCTTTCTCCTCCTTCTCACGCCGCCACTTCAGTTCTCTGATTGCCCTGACAAGCATGGTCGCATATGCCCCAGCTTCTCTAATGAGATGGAGTGTCGATGACTGAGTACCACCGCCCTCAATACCCGCTGTTCGCTGACTGTTTGATGATACCTGTACCATCTACCACACCTCCTTCAGTTCCTTCCTCATCTTCATATCTAAGATTTTTGCCTTCTCTACGGGACTGTGATCGATTCTTGCTCCAGCCTGAGCAGCGTCCAAAGCAAACAGTTTTTCAAGAAATGCTCTTCGCTGTGTGATGATTTCAGGATCTGAACTCTGCTGCTGCGTTCTTTTCACAATTCGATCTCTCACCTTCGGCCATAGCGCCTCGCATTTATCAGAGATAGCCGCTTCTGACTTAGGAATCTTGACCCTGCCGATGATAGGAACATAGGCTTCCTGCCTGGACGCATAGCCTGGATTGATGAAGATAGCTTTACCTGTGGGATATTTCAGTAAAGAAGCCGGTTCAACCAGGTGGCGCTTGTTGAGTTGCTTAGAAGACGTCGTTGAAGATTGCTTCCCCCGGCTGCGGCTAAACTGCCGAATGTCCATATTCTCCTCTCCTAAGTAACTGGAGAAGTATTCAGCACTGGCCTTGTCCTGTGGGTTGAGAATGAACTTCGTACCGCAACCGCCGACAATTGTTTGCAATACACCCTTGCCATAGCTTTCTTCAAGTTGGCCGATGTTTTGAAATCCAATGATCGTACAGAGACCTTTGAATCGCCCTTCTGTGACCCATCGCTTCAAATCAGGTAAATAGAGCGAGTCAATTTCATCAAGCGATACAACCAGCGGATCTTTGCGTTCCTTGCCATATAGATTGTGATTTACCACCATCTGAAGAACGGTTGCCAGCAACGGTGAAACCGCATCGCGCCGTGTTTGATCCATACCGATGACAAGCAGCTTTTTCCCCTCCATCTCCAGCGGAATCGTTGTCTTTCCACATAGCGTCGCGATTAGCTCTCTAACTAAGAAACGAGAGAAGATTCGCTGCGCAGTACCGATGACGCCACTTACTGTTTTCTCTGAGTCTTTGAGCTGAATTACCTGAGAGAATGCCAGATGCGTTAGCGTTGATAGCTTCCAATCTCCCTTTGCTGCTGTTGCACTGCGCTCCTTCGCCTTGAGAATCCGCTCGGGCAATTTATCCAAACTCGATAACAGTGCCGCCGTCATCAGATCCGGCTCCGGCAGGCTCTTTGCCAGCATCATCAGCGCCTGCATTAGCTGATCGCCTGCATCGCCAAAAAACTCATCGCGCTGCGCCGTTGCTTTGCCCGCCAGGTTAGCTGTTAATGCTGAGCCGATCTGCCGCGCCATCAAGCCATCGTCGGCATCCTCCATAAAGTCGAGAACATTACATACGCCGCTCTCGGGAAAGCCAGGGGCAAAGACACTCACCTCGTACCCTAGATTGGCTGCATACGCGACTATCTTCGAGGACTGCTCAGGGTATTTGAAGTCATAAATGATAGTGGGAAAGCCTTGCTCAACCGATGAGCGCACGAGCGGATCGATGGCACTGTAGGTCTTCCCTGAACTAGATGAACCAATCGCTGCGATCGCCCGCTGCGCATCTGTCACGAACAGCGCCCCTGGTTTTGTCTTAAAGCCCTTCTCGGTTTTCTTCACTGACTGTGTACAGAGCGTCACCTTGTTATGCTTCCGCTCAGCCATTTGCTTAAAAGCGGTCTTCTGTGCAGCTTTTGCATCCGGGCGTCCACCTTTTCGTCCGTGCGCCAGCATTCGCCGTTCGCTGCCGGTGCCATCGCCCATAAAGAGGGTAACGGCAAAAAGAAGTAAGACCACGCCACCGGCCTTAACCATCCCTGGATCAATAGAAAGCCCTAAGTCAACAGGCGCTTCTTTCACCTCTGTCTGCGCAATCACTTTCATGACTTTGCCTCCTTGCGGTTTCTCGAAAGCAGCCAGAACAGAACAGAAATGCCACCAGTCAGAGCTGCTAACACACCTGCTGCAACTATCTTCAGGAGTTGTTCATCGAAAAGAGTCGCTGTTTGTTCCTCAGCCGCCGGTGCCGGTTCTCTCACGAACTCAATCGCCTGCTGATCTTGAGCAACTATTGTTCTCCAGTCGGCTTGAGATACATAAAAGTGATCGCCTACTTTGTAGTTGGGGTATGCAAAAGGGCCAATAAACTCGCAGCTTCTCTCGCTGCCCGTACATGACTTGAAGTAAGCATCTATCCGAATAGTTTCGCCCGCTATCATTGGTTTCAAGAAAAAGCTGCCGAAGGGTCGCAGCGCCCGCTCATCTAGCGCTTCAGACCAGGTAGCAGAAAAGCCTGACCCTTGTCCTGATTCTTTTATTAACTGTATCTCAGTGCGCTTTCCCATGCGAGCGGTGGTGAGCGTAACGATTTCACCGTCTATCTGTAAGTTCTGATGGATTGGCAGCTCTTTAAGTCCCACGATGCTGCTGACCTTCAATTGCCGCCAGTTCGGAATTGAGGTAATCGGTACCGATAGCAGTTTAGGAATAGCAGAGTAATGATACTCGGGAAGCTCTAGTAAGCTGAGCTTGATGCTACCTATCTCTGGATATTGAGATAGGAACCGAGATAGTGTGACTTTCCGCTCGCGCACTAGAACAGGATGGTTGAGAAAGGTCAGAATCGCTGTCTCAACAATGGGAATCTCCCCGACTGTTTTGAAGTGAAGCCCTGCCATATCTGCGACTTCTGAAATGGTCATATCACCGAGGAATTCATACTGGTCGAGCGTTAGCGTTTGCAATTCGTTTCGATGCCGACCAACTATCGCTGCGCCAACTGTCATATTGCGCAGGTCGAGCATGTCCGATAGGTCGCCCAGGGTGAGTACATCGGCTGCGCTTTTCTCACCTTCTACCAGGCTAAAAGCGTCTAGCGTTAGCTGAGTAACGTCGGGAATGATGGCTGTGGCTTCGTCGATAGCGACCTCAGCTAGTGGCATATCAACCGCGACTATCTTCCCTCCCATTTCAGTGTCGGTCTTTTTAAGGGCTTTATCTGCTTCATTATCTCTAGCGATCGCATCTTCACCAGATGGCGGATCGTTTGACGAGGTATTGAGAGTGCGCTCTTTGGTTTCATCAAGTGGCGCACTGTCACTGCTTTCTTCTACTAATGATTCGCCTGAGATCGCGCGCTTTTCTGTGACCGTATCTGCTTCAAGTGCGATCGCCTGTGAAACGACTCCTGACGACGCGAGCAGTACTAGAGAAAGACTGACGTTTCGGCATAAGTAGCGCCATTTTCTGTAGCTTCTCCCTGTCTGCGTAATTCGAGTAGTAATGGCCATTCTATTTCCATCTCTCTTGCTATGGACTGCTGATTCTCACCCGCTCGCGCTCGTGCAATAAATTCTCGGACTCTAGTGACGACCTGACTGTCTTCTCCTAGAGTCTGCGCATTGAAGTTAATGCCTGCTTCAACCTGATCGAGATTCAGAGAAGCAGAGCGCAGTAATGACAGTGATGGCCGATTCCTTTGGGGTGGTGTTGTGTCAGAGCCTGTTCCTGGTGATTGCCCCGGAAGGAGTCTCAGGTTGGTAAACGTGGGCGTATCAGAACTATAAGAAACTGGAAACTGACAAACTTCAGAGCCGTCAGCATCTACAATCACCGTAGTTAGAACAGTCGTCGATGTAGCAGGTAATCCGTCAAAATCTAACCCTTCAATCCGTCTGAGAAACAGGACGCTGCTGCCTTCTTCCAACGGTCTATCCGTATCTAAAGTGACCTTAGATGGATCTCCCAACCACGCTCTTTGAACAACTTTTCCTGTCTGAGTAAAATCGATAGCCGCGCCCATTCCAGAATGGACGATAACCGGCACTTCACCGCGACAGGCAGACCCTATTGAGGCATCTCTTATAAGAGATGCCTGAGACGGCAAAGCAGAAAGCGGTGAGATCACTGCTGCGATGAGCGTTGACTTGAATAACAGTTGCATCTTATTCTCCGATGTTGATGGCTGCGCTGATGAATATTTCAATCTCTGTGCCCTGCTCTAAAACCCAAACAGCGGGCCTTTGCTGTAGTTCAGCAGCTCTTTGTTGATTACGCGCTGCTCGCTGAGCAATCATCGTATTTGCGCTTCCTTCTAGAATGGCACCCAGAATATTAGGAGAGCTGTATGTGGTTGAGTTGGCAGAGCCGCCTACGCCGACTGTGTTGATAGAACTGCTTGGTCGATTTAGAACAGAACCAACCGTGCCGAGTGCGCCAAGTAGTGCCTGATTTCTATCAAGTCTACGTAACTCGCTATCGACGCCAGAAATGTCTTTCGCCATCAAGACCTGACCGCCTGCGCCTTGAATAGCGATCGCTTCTGCTGGAATCTGCATATGCTCGTAACCAGCTTCAGGCAGAATGATTGAAGTGACGATCAGCCGCATCATGCCGCTCGCACTCATCTCGCTCAGTGCAATGGTGAGCTGAGTGCCAGCAGGCATAATGACGCTGCCGTTTGAGACTAGATCTTCAGTCAGCTCGATAGAGCCAGCGGTGCTTTGAATGTCCTGTGCCCAGGCCACAGGCATAACGATTTCACCCCTTGCGCTAATCCCCGGTAGTATCACCGTTTCCCGCCTTGTAAATTCAGGTTCAGGAGTTGGCTGAGCGTTGCGCATGATGTAGCTAACACCGTCCTCGTAGCTATCTTGCTGGGTGGTTTCCGTTGCCTGCGCAATCATTTCCAGGCTTTCAACAGGGACTTTTTCCTGCGCCTGGTAAGAGACGCTCTGTGTCTGTAGTGCTACAGGCTCTACCTCAAGGCTTTGAATGCTGAGCGCCTCATCCTGGATCGGTTGAACTTTCCCATAAGTAGAGTCTTCATAAGCAGGCTGTTTTGTGATCGCCTTCTCGTTACGGTAATCATCTTGCATTACCATTGGTCGAGGAGGGCCATTTTCTGCCGCAACCTCTGCCTCTTGTCTGTGAGCATCTTGCCGTATGCCTGTATTGCTTACCAGAACAGGGATAGTTGTATTACTAGATGAGTCAGCTAGGACATCGGATTGCTCTTCAGATGGAAAGTCAAAAGAGGTGTTGATGGAATTACTAACTTGACCGTAACTGCCAGCTGCTGCTAGCTTCTCCCATTGAGCAAAAGGATCAACAGGGGCTTGCCTGGTATCAAGTTGAGTTTGAACAGGTTGAGATCTGACAACTTGAGTCGCAGGTGCCGGTGTCGGCGCGGCACTACGTACAGGTAAACGTGGTGCTGGCGTAATGGGTGCTCTTGAAACAGCAACGGGTCTAGTGCTAGGTGTTGTCGGCTGTGATTGAGGCTGCGTCGTCGGCTCTGGTTGTGCTGCCTGTTTTGGTTGTTGGGGTTTGCTGACCCTAACAGTCGTCGGTTGTGTGGTAGTAGGTCTAATTTCAGTTCTGCGAGCTGGCTGACTATCCAGGATAGAAGCCTGATTACCTAGTGCGTTAGATGTCTTTAACCTTGCTATCTCTGCTTCTTGACGCTGCTGTATAGTGTTCTCGTCAGTATTCTCGTCAGTATTCTCGATGATGGCCACTTCACCTGTAGTGCCATCTTCATTAGCCAGCTCTATTCCACCTATTGTACTGAGAAGAAATGCAAGTATTAAGCAGACACTACCCAGAGGAACAGCGATGATAGCGAGCTTCGGCCAGCCCTGTTGCCACAGCTTTCTTTTCGTTGCAAGATTTGTTTCTTCTGCGAAGTCTTCATCATCAACCAGCGATTCATCAGATGATTTGCTGTCTTTAGTTTTTGTCTCATTCTCCTGAAAAGGAGTTTCTATAGGGGCGAGTCCGACAAGATCTCTCATCTCGTTGATAGAGGGTCTGTCTTGCACTTGAGTGTCTTCTATAGAAGTCTGATCTGCGCCATCGAAAAAGGGCGCTGTTTGTAATGTCTGCATGTACTTATCCTGATTACTGAATTCTTTTAGTTGCCGCTAAGTTCATAAATCTCGTAGATTTCTAAACCTTTAGCGCGTGTCTGGTAGACGGCCTTTTGAATGGGTGTCGTTTCTTCTGGCAGCGGATCTACAGATGGCTCAACTGCTCTAACAACCAACGTTTTGTTGAAAGAAGTTGCTTTCCCCTGTGGATTACGACCATCGAAAATAACGATGAATGCAACCATATCTAGCTCCCATATGCCACTGCCGATGGCTCTAGGCTCAGTTAAAGATTCCACCAGCAACGCGCTCTGCGCTTCCCCAGTGAGTACACCGGCTGGAATGAATGATCTGGCCATTTCCTGCATAAACGTTTCTCTAAAATCGTTAGAAAGAGAAAACGAGGCTTGCCACGTTCGAGTTGGCACCTTCTGTCCATCGCCAACGGAGACACCTTTATCTGATAGCCCGCGCGAGCCATCGCTGCTTTGACTAACGGTATTCCAGGTGAAGAGCTGAGACATTGACTCTTCTACAAAGGATTTGATGAGAGCGGGGGAGCGAAATTGACTGTTAGCCGGTTCTACCAGCGCTGACTGACCATTCTGTAGCTGTACCAGCGTAGGTACATCTTTACCTGCAATGTACAGGTTAGAGACTAAGTTGAGAAACCCCAGTCCTAAACCAGCAGCCCCCATACCGAGGCTTGCCCAGACAAGTAAAGGTAGTAAGTTTGATTGTTGAAGAATCTTCTTTCTGAAGATCTCTTTGTTTAGAGCAACCATATCGTTTTGTATTTATTTTTTCTGTTTCTTTGGAGAAGACTTGAACGCTGGCCCGGCGGCAGATAACGCCAACCCTACGGAGCCAGTCGTTAGAACATCAAAGATGGCCATGCCCCCTCCCTGCGCTAGCTTCATCGCCAGCACCGGGCCGAGAATTGCCATGACAATTAAGAAACCGTTGATGTCGTAAGCGTTGGAATTAAGCACAACATTGGCCATGATGCCGATCATGATGTTGTAGTAGAACTGGACCATGACCATGCTGGTATAGCCAACAACCCAGGCGACGATAGGTCGTCCTTTCCCTGGTAGAAAACTGAGCGCCAGCGCGAAAGGAGATACCATTGCAGTTAGCAGCATAGCCAGCTCTAAGAGATTTACAAAGGCCCACTGCGCGGCGAAGAGCAGAGCCTGTGCGAGTGCCTGTATAGAGCCTCCTATCGCCCCTAGCAGAGCGCCTCTGAAGCCACCTCCACCAATACCAGGTAAGCTGTCTTCCTGTCCTTGTACTGCACCATCACGAATTCGAGAAAGGTTCCCTCTTTGCCCATCTATGATGTCTGCTGCATTTTCAGGCGCGATGTTTTCTCCCAGGCTTTTCTCCAGATCGTAAAATGGCTGAGGTAGACCGACTAAGTACTCGTTTTCGTAAGCCTCGATCATCTGTTTGACCTGCTGGTGAGCATTACCTAAGCAGGCAAACTGTCTCTCACCTATCAATCCGGTACACTGGTTGCTTTGGGCCTGTATATCTGTTTGTAGTGTTCCTCGACCAATGGTGGCTCTAATGGCATCTTCTAGGGCAATATCGTTGAGCTGAAATTCAAGCGCCTGCTGATTAAACTGCTGCCCAAAGGAATGGATACCCTGTACGAGTGCCTCTAGCCTGTCGCCATTTGGAACCAGCATAGCCATGATGAATAACGACCAGAACAGATTCGTGTAGAAGCTCCTTTTGAACAAATATTGATCGCCATCGAAGTCTTTGAGTTCTTCTGCCATCCAAACGCAGATGGCGACCACACCTGCAAAGGTCGACATATAGACGATGATTGCAAATAGCTGAGTATCGAAGATATTGTTCCACTTATCATCCCAGGATTGGATCGCATCCTGATTGACCTTGACCGCAGTTTCCATCATGCGGGTTGCCCCATCTACGGCGAGATAAGGCGCAAAGAAATTATTCATCGTCTGGCATCTCTCCGGGTAGGTGTAGCTGTCCCGCTACGTTGTGCATCATGGCTGCGTTGGCTGCTACATCTGCGCGACTGGCACGGTTCTGTTCACTGAGTAGCCTTGCTATCTCAGTGTTGACGACTGCATCTGCTGCCGCCTGTTGTCTGGCGCGTAAGTCTTGCTCGTACTGACCGGCTCTAAGAACACTATCGTTTGCTAGCTGCGCGGCTAGACTCTTCATTACATCTTGAGTAACGTCGAGATCCTGGCTACTATCACCAATCGCAATGATAGTTTCGAGCGTCTTTTCTGCACCCTCTAAGCGACCTTTCATGTCTTTCTGGCCCGCTTCGCTAAGCGTAGCTTGCGCAATCGAGCGAGATGCTAATCGCTCTACCTCGCCGGAAAGAGATATCTTCAGTGTTTCTGGTGTGGTGCTAAAGCGATCCAGACCCTGCAACCTGGCGTTGGGATTGCCATTTTCTCCCTTTGCCAAAGCATCCAGAGTAGGCAGGATCTTGCTGTAGTCAGGTAAACCCATACTCCCCATCGCGAAGGGAATCGCTTCTGTGTAGGGTGCTGACATGCCCTCTAGTTCAGCCTGAAATGATGTGGCTGTGATGATGGAAGAGAGTGGAGATATCGGATCGTAGGCCGGTTCTACCTCAATCTTTGAACCACTGCCAAAAATGCCGCCGAAGAGTCCGCCGGTTACCTCGTCAATAACGCCGCCAACGGTGTCACCTATCCAGTCCTCAATCCATCCGTCGATGCTAGACATCACGTCGTTGATCGCGTTATCGACCGGAGCCATGATGCTGGCAATTGTTTTGTCGATGTAGTCATCGACCTTATCAAAGGCTCCGTCAATAGCACCATCTACAGGAGAGAGTAAGCCATTCAGCGTTCTGTTGATCGCGCCGTTAACTCGGCCTGTTACGCCATCAATAACGCCATCAATTCTGCCGGTGACTGGATCGATCAACCGATTGGTATCCAGCGTGGAATTGATACGACCTGAAGCGGTATCAATCGGGTTAGGCGGATTGATATCATTCCACCGCTCATAGTAAGGCCGCTGAGCGTTCGTCGGTGTCTGGCCGACGGCCTGCTCTGACTGCGCCTGTCTCAAATCATCTAGTGTGATGGTAGGCGCTCCCGGTGCGAAGCCGTTTCCTGTACTAGTGCCAGTGCTCTCAATTTGAGCTGCCATCTCGTCCAGAGTACCGTCGTTGGCGATCGCACAAATAGGCGCAAGTACAACAACGACGGTGAAGATCGGAAGTATAAACCAGGATCTCTTTCTCATTGGATGTCCTCCACTGATTTACCATTTCTAATCGCTTCCGCATACTGACGCGAAAACTCGATGTAGCCCCTGAGTCTTTGTCCTGGAAAGCGCTTCAAGACACGGCTTCGTGCGGCCTGTTCTTCCATGTTGTTGGCTACGATGCCAAGCTGCACTTCAGAAGGATAGTAGCGGCAGTGCGTCAGCATTCCGCCTGCATCGACTAGCCAGTTAGAGTACAGACCGGAGCGCTGGGGGAAGAACGACTTTCCAGCATTTTTAGAGATAATTTTCTCGTCGTAGCGCAGATATTTGACGAATGAATCAATGGCGGTTTCTTTGATTCGGCCCGTCAAGAACACGCTCATGTTTTGCATGATCTTGGAGCCAGCCGGAGATTCACAGATGGTGTTCGGATCTTGCGCTGAAAGAAACAGTCGAATACCTTGCTTCGCGCCATTAGCCGCAATCCGTCCGATTAGTTTTGCAATCGAGTCGTACTCAAAGAGGATAGGGCTTTCGTCGATAAAGAAGATTGACTTGGGTGCGCTATATGCAGCTCGCAGCGCAGCAGCATAAGCGCTGAGTGCGAGGACTGCGGCTTCATCATCATTGGCAACGTTTCTGAGGGCGAAGACCAGGAACTGAGCATCAATTGGAAAAGAGCTGGGCTTGGCGATCGCATTACCAATTTTCGAGTTAATCCAGTACTCCAGTTGAACGGCAATATGCTCTCTGGCATTTCTTAGCGATTCGCTCGTCTCCTCATCAAAACCGAGATAGGCAGGCGAGTAGAACGGTTCGAGATCGATGAGTGTTGGCATCTGCTGCCACGCAGAGGACTTATAGCCGCCGTCTAGTGCCCTCTCGTAGCGAGCCTTGATCTCATCATCTTCAAAAAAGCCCTTGAGCGCTTTACCCATGATGGCGCGAGCCATCTGATTGATACCCTGATCCGTTGACTGAACCAGCATCAGCAAGGAGCTTTCAAGAAAAGACGTATAGTCGTTAAATCTCTCTTGTCTAGTTTCAGGATCTAAATCTCTGAGATCTGGAATCTCCATCAGATTGGAGCTTTCTTTGCCGATGTCGAAGTAAGCGGCTATATCACCTAAGAAATCGGCATAGTCGGTGAACGTACTGGTGCCGTCTGCTTTGGGATAGTCAAGCGCGACGACTGGGTAGCTATGTGCGAGAAATAGCGTCAGCATCCCACTGACGGCGATTGACTTTCCTGCGCGAGTCGTCCCCCACATAGCGATGTTTTGATGCTGGTCGATGTAGTCAATGTTGATAGGCGTGCCACCTGCATCTGCAATTAGCTCGAATCCCTGGCTGTGGAGCGGGCGGGTCATGGTAAGCGGAATAACGCCGAGCGCTGCATTTGTCAGGTAGGGAACGGTTCTTTTGTAGGGCTTGTCCAGCAATCTGTCCCAGACGATAGGTAGCGTTTGTAGCCAGTAGATCCAGGCAACGTCTCGTTCCCTGATTAATCGGGCGGGCAATGGGAAACAGCCGGAGATCAGGTTGCAGGCATCTTCTAGCTGAGAAGGTCTATCCCTATGAACCAGAAAAACGGTAGCAGTTGTGACGGGTGCGGCTCCTTCATAGAGTTGATATTGCGCTTCTAATCCTTTCTTCAGTTTGATGTCTGCGCCTACATCGATGGAAGACTGAGCGGTTGCAATATCTGCCTTGCGCTGAGAGGTTTTGATAACGTCCTGCATTTTCTCGCGCATCGCCTTGACGCTAGATGAGGTGACTTGCGTGACGATCTCGATATCTCGTACCTGCGGCCTACAGATGACATCCCATAGATAGGAAAGTTGATGACGTACGTTAGAGAAGGCTTCTGGTCTTTCGGTGAAGGCCATGACGCCGATGTACTTGTCCTTGACCTTAATCCACTCGTGGTCGGAGATAGGAATACGAGAGCGTCCTCTTTCCCCTTGAACCAGAGCAGAGCGAGGATGTAGTCTGGAGTTGACTGTTTCTGTCAGCCCTCTATCTGTGCAGGTGACGTACTGTGGTATGGGGGGTGCTTCGTATTTATTGAAGCGCTGATACAGCCGTTGCCATAGTTCTTCTTTAGAAAGCGGTCTGACCTCAAGTCCCATACGGACAGATAGCAACTGCTCCCACCGCAGGTAGCCGCTGTTGAACGCGGATTCGATCAGGTTTTTGTACTTCAGCGCGTTTGTGTCAGTGCCAGATGTGCTTTTCTTAGTAGATTGCCAGAGGGCCATCACCTGTGCGATCGCCTTCTCGCCCCAGTCGCCTTCAGTTGCTTCTGCGGTATCGTGGCTGACGGTGATATCGACGTAGATAGTCAGCCGTTTGACCTGCCGGATGCCGTCCTGGGTCAGCTCCTGCGTCCGCTTCTTTTCTGATAGCAGAATGACTTGGGTTTCAGGAGACTTCGACTGGCTGATAATGCTATCTAGGTATTGCTGTCTGCTTTTATCCTCAGAGAAGGATTCCATATGAAAGGTTGCTGTGCCTTTCATCTCTTTCATTCCCTGACGGAGTGGAGTGATAATTCTCTCCACCTGCGCATCTTTTAGATTGTCGTGAATAGCGAGACACTCAAAGCCAAAGACAAATCGAGACTTTTTGCTTCCTTTCTGTAACCACGCGCAGCCAACCTGCCGACCCTTTAGCTGAATTTCAACAAAGGTCTCTAGTGCGAGTTCTTTCTCGAAAGCAACAAGATCTACACTTCTTGAACTTCTAGCGCCGCGAAGCTTTACCCTTTTGTTTTTTACTTTTGTTGGCATGAGATGAAAATTGAAGAAGTGGACTGTAGGGTAGCTGTGCGAAAACGTAGCGCCTGGGCTTATGGAAGCGGTTCAAGAACTTCCAGGATTGATTACCTGTGAGTATCCAGGAGGTTCCTGCCATCCATACAAAGAGCGGAAAGCCGACTGGCCAGCCCTTGCCCAAGATGTTGCACAAAATGATGGTGATGAGCATGGCCCCAGACCACCACCAGATTTGACTACCAGGGATAGGGCCGATATTGACCTCCGCGTCCAGTGCTTTATGAACGCGGATAGGTTCGTAGATAGAGTGCATTACGGCGCTCCTGCGCCCCCGCCGCCTGCACCTACCAGGAAGTCAACGGAGGTTGCGCCCGCAAGCACAATACCGACGACGAGCATGGGTGTTTTAGCGAGCGATCTCCACTCATCGCCTTCTCTCGCAGCCTGGATAGCGGGCAAAAGTGCGATCGCGACGCCAATTACAAAAGCGCCTCTGATAATCCAGAAGATGAGTGTCACGAGGAGTGTGACGGAAGCGCCAAGGTTAAATGTGTTTGCGCCTTCTACGAAGAAGTCTTCAGCGTTCTGAAGAAACTGGGCGTTAGCTGAGCCTGCGTTCCCTATGACAGAGAAGATGGCTGCGCCGATGGCTGAGAAAGCTAGAATCTTCTGCCAGCGATGTAGACGCTGACCGACCTGCGAGAACATATAGCAACCTGTGCCGATGAAAAGAGAGGCTGCTGCAATGCCTGCTAGATGAAAGAATTGTCCAAGATGCAAGGAAACTAAAATGCATTCTCTGACCATAAGAAGGACAACAGCGGTGACGATCACCCAATCTTGAACTTCCATCCAGAAGCGCTTTAAACTCATTCTATTTGCTGATGACATGGTGCAATTACTCAGGTTGTTCAATTGCAATCTTATGTATATTTTCTCAGAGTGTAAATATTGCAACAGAACAGCAAGAAACTAAAAAAAGTGCTGCAAAGTAGCAGTACTTTCTACCGCAGAGAAACAGCATTAGAGGATAAACGTTTTAGTGCAGAAGAAAGCACATGTAAATGCTCGTAAATGCTTTGGAAAAGCTCTTTTCTACTGCTGATACAACTCATAAAAAGAATTGAAAAAGAATCTTTTTCTCAGCGTAAATTACGTGGATTGAGATCTATTCTTGGAAGTAGCTTGCTGTTTTGAGATAAGGAGTTAGTGGAGTGAGCTTCGCGCTGAATTGTAATTCTGACGTTCTAGAAGCCATTGGTAGGGAAGCCAAGATAGCAGGCGTAAGCCGAACGCAATATATTAATAAGCTACTGGAGAATGCCGTTCAGATGCCTAAACCGCTTACCTCTGGTACTTCCTTGGAGGAACTGAAGGCACACTCAAGGCTGTTTAGTGACGATGTACTCAACAGGATTCCTGCGATCGCTCAAAAGGAGCGTCGGAGCACCGATCAGATGTTGCTTCATCTTGTCGAATTAGGAATAGCGTCTATAAGTAGCGGGTCTGAGCATTCCGGAAATACAGTACAGTTAGGCTTAGTAACTCCTTTACACCAGCAAAAGCATTAGTACTTTCTGACTTCTGCATAAATCCAGTCCTATTGTTTAATACGCTACATGAATGTGACGAGTAGGTTGTTAGGTAAGTATAGAAGGCTAAAGCAACTTCTCACAGCAGAGCGCATCATTAATAATACGGATGTTTTGTGTGCTGATACTCACTTCTTAAAGAAGTCCGGATTACTGGAGAAAGAATAGTACTCGCTAACATTACGTATAAACATATACTTATTTGGGCATATTCTACTGAGGCTTTTCATTGCTAATCAAGTATTGATATCTCCTCAATGCTCTTACGTAGACGGATTCACTCCTAACTTTAAACCTTCTAACCATCTCAACTTCTATTGATCACTATCATGCCTATTAAAGAGAGAAATACATTTAGTCTTAATCTCAAAACGCAAAAAGTTGTTAGCTTTATAACCTCAGAAAAAGATAAGACCGGTGAGTCTAAGACTTCATTTATAAACGAGTTACTTGAGTGTTTGGCGAGCTGGCCTATTGTGCTGACTGCTCATACCAGAAGTCGCTCCATACTGCATGAGATAAAAGCTGTCAAAGAGTTGCTTGAGGACGACTTGATCAAACAGATTCCCCGCATTGCTGCTCGCTCGCGTAGAAATCCTGTTCAGATGTTGTTGTACTTGATAGAAAGAGGTATAGAGGCTGACAAGCAGTTAGCTTCTACGCAGACACAGAATGTTTACGAGCTGAAGGCATCGGATAAGCATTCTGATAGAAGACGCTCGGATAGGGGGACACCATCAAGAGAGCTTAGCACTAATATCGTGTAGCCTTGCTGCGAGCAACTCTGACTCAGAGGCAATTCCTCAAAAATCGAGGAATTGCCGTTCTGCACTGGGTCTATCGAAGCTTTGCAGTACTTAGGCTGCGTTCTCTACAGCAGTGACGCGCCGCGAAAGCGAAAGCACCTCAGTTAGTAAAGCCGCGTTGCGTTCTGCCTGCTCTGATAGTCGCTCTGCTTGCTCCGACAGTCTATTCTCGTTCCTTTCAGCTCTCTGCTGTCCTGCCAATATCAATCGCTGATTCTGGCGGATTTCTTGCTGCATCGCATCGAACCGTTCATTAGCCGCTTGACGATCAGCGTTAGCACTATCTAATAAAGCCTGTATCTGACGGCTGGTTTCTTTTCGCAACTGGTTGATGTCTTGTCGGTCAGCATCTAACCATTCCTGGTGTCGCTCGCCTTGTTCTATAAGATGCGCAATTGTCCGCTGATTTTCTATAGCTTGATGCACCAGTGGGTGTAGAAAACTGGTCACCAAAGAATCGACAGCGCTAGTAAGCCGATCTAGCCTGCGGTCTATTTCACTGAACCCTTGAGTTGTGTTTGTGTCAGCCATTAATCCGGCGATGATTGAGTTCACGAAACTATTATACACACGCGCTTCAAGAAAAATGCTTTGAGTGGCAAGTACTCTGAGGACATTAGCTCTTGCCGAGGCGGGATCTCCTTTGCGATACTACAGCTTAGTTCGTGTGTAAAATTTACCTTTGCTGGCGCGATTGCAGTATTAAGACAGGAAATTACACACGAACTAAGGATAAGGGGATCGACTTAACCAATCGGCGGGAAGTCCCGCGCTCAAATCTCTGATTGAGCGTCGGGATGAAAGCCAGGTGAGCTTTGCGAACAATCTTGACTCAATCATTATTTAAGCGTGATAGCCAGTTTACTTAAAACGGTATAATAGATACATGTTTACGATGAATTACCAGTACAGAATTTATCCATCTATTGAGCAAGAAACCCGCATGGATTCTTGGCTTGAGATGTTGCGTGGCGTATTCAATTATGCGTTGCGTGAGCGGAAAGATTGGATTCAATCTAGGAAGTGCGCTATCAATGCGTGTTCTTTGTCTGGTGAATACATTGTGGCGGCGGATACGCCATACCCCGACTACTACAAACAGCAAAACGCTTTGACAGCGGCTAAGAAGGCCCTGCCCCAGCTTAAAGATATTCAGTCTCAGGTGATTCAAGAACCTTTGCGCCGTGTGGACGCTGCGTTTGTAGCTAGAAAGGAAAGGGGTCACGGATTCCCAAGATTCAAAAAGTTTGGGCAATACCGCTCTTTCTTGTTTCCTCAGTTCAAGGAAAATCCTGTTGTTGGCAGTCAGATCAAGTTGCCAAAGCTGGGGTTGATGTCGATTGTGTTGCACCGTCCTATCCCAGACGGCTTTGCTGTCAAGACGGTTCGCATTATTCGTAAGCCTAGTGGCTGGTACGCCACGCTTTGTATTCAAGCTGATGTCTCTATCCCTGATGTTGCCCCGCATGGTCGCAGCCTTGGAATAGATGTAGGGCTTGAATACTTTCTGTCTACTTCTGATGGATTGCAGGTAGAACGTCCACGCTTTTTTGGTAAGTTGCAACGCAAGCTTGAATTGCTGCAACGCAGACTGAAGAATAAGCAACCGCGCTCTAATAACTTGGCAAAGCTCAGAAAGAAGATAGGCAGGGTTCACGAACAGATTGCAGCAGCGCGTCTAGACTGGCAATTCAAGCTTGCTCACCGGCTATGCGACAACGCTCAAAGCATCTTTGTCGAAGATCTTGATTTCAGGATTATGGCTAAAGGCTTTTTGGGTAAGCACACGCTTGATGCTGGACTAGGTCAGTTTGTGAATCA
>LJZR01000035.1 GCA_001314865.1 Phormidesmis priestleyi Ana
TCGATTGTGAAACATTGCAGCGGCGAAGATAGTGAGGACGACAGTCCTTGTCAAAATAGCTCGATGCCAGGTTCTATTACTACGCGAAAAGCCCTTCTCTATCTATGTATGGAGAGGGGTTTTTTGTCGCTTTCAGTCGCTTTCAGTGATTTTGGTTAGCTATTTGGTTAGCTAGTTTTGTTGGCTTTCCCAAGCTGCTCGTACTAGTTTGATTTCTTGATAGTCATAGGTTTCGCCTGTTATTTCGCGAATATCTCTGAGGGAATGAGGGCCGACTTCTGCGATCGCACTACGAATAACAGCCTGCCTTTCTATAGAGACGAGTTTATCAATATCGACAGGGTATTTTGCTTGGATGAGTTTTTCAATATGGCTATTAACGGTACTCAGTCGAATATCTCTTTTGAGCGCTATCTCTGAGAGAGATATTCCACTTTGGTATAACTGGTAGGTTGTTAGGTGAGTTGTTGTGAGTTCTGTCTGTGAAGCTGGTTCGTAAACAATAGAAGGGTTTACAGAAGGATTCGGTTCGTTTAGATGCTTTTCTATTTTGTTTTCTTGGCAAAAGTTACGAATAGTTTGCGTAAAAACTTCTCCGTATTGAACGAGTTTACGATTGCCGACACCAGATATTTCAGAAAAAGTCTCTGTTTTTTGAGGTTTAATACGCGCCATCTGTCTGAGGCTAGCGTCAGAAAAAACAATGTAGGGAGGGACGGATTGTTCATCGGCAAGTTTTTTACGAAGTGTCCTTAACTGGCTCATCAGTAGGCTTTCTATTTCGCTTAGTTCTGCATCGGCTGTCTTTTTGACAGAAGTAACTGACTTTTCTATTTTGCTAGAGACGGGTATTTCAACAGAGGTTAACTTTTTCAAGACCTGATTACTTTTGGCATTGAGTTTTAGGACTGAATACCCATCTGTCGTTTCGTCCAAATAGCCTTGATAGATAAGTGAGCGACAAAGCGTTCGCCATTCATCAACTGTTCGATCTGCACCAATACTGTAGGTAGAGAGTTGATCATGACTGAGCTCTAGAATCCGTTTTTTGCGAGAGCCCCTTAAAACATCAATAATGTGGTTCATGCCATACCGCTGCTCGCAGCGGTAAACGCAGGAAAGAAATTTTTGAGCTTCGATAGTCCAGTCTTCAGTGGGTGTTGGATTGATGCAGTTATCACAGTTGCCGCAGGGCGATTCAAAGGCTTCACCGAAATAGCTCAGCTGAATTTTTCGGCGACAAACTGAACTTTCAGCGTAGCCAATAATTTGGTTGAGTTGCTGCTGCGCGATGCGCTGTTCGTTAGGATCTGCTTTCTGTCCTATGAGGTATTTCACAGTGTGAACGTCACTCCAGCTGAACAGAATAGTACAGGTGGCTTCTTCTCCGTCGCGTCCGGCTCTGCCTGCTTCCTGGTAGTAGCTTTCTATATTGCGGGGAAGGTCGTAGTGGATGACAAAGCGAACGTCGGGTTTGTTGATGCCCATGCCAAAGGCAATCGTCGCAACGATGATTTGAACGTTATCGCGAATAAATTGAGTTTGGTTGTTTTCTCGCTCTTGCGCGTTGAGTCCAGCATGATAGGGTAATGCAGATACTCCATCTTGCTGAAGCTTTAGCGTGACCTCGTTAACATGCTTGCGACTTAGGCAATATACAATGCCTGAGCCTTTTTCTTCTCCTTGATATTCGCTGATTGTTTTTAACAGCTGGAGATAGGCTTGCTTAGACTTTTGTTTGACTTCGTAATAGAGATTTTGACGATTAAAGCTGGAGACATAAACATTAGGGTCGCATAGACGGAGCTGCTGCACGATGTCAGTTCGGACTCTTTGTGTGGCTGTGGCTGTAAGGGCAATGATCGGAATTTGAGGATAGCGCTCCTTTAACTGAAAGAGCTGGCGATACTCAGGGCGGAAGTCATGTCCCCATTCTGAAACACAGTGAGCTTCATCAATGGCAAAGGTGCTAATTCCAATTTCTTGTCCTAGCCTGCTTAGCAATTCTATAAACGCTTGAGTAAAAAGTCTTTCAGGTGCGATGTAGAGAAGTTTTATCTCGCCAGAGAAAAGCGCTTCTTCTCGCGATCGCACTTCATTTGGCGAAAGAGTACTGTTTAAGAATGTAGCGCCGATGCCATTGTCTTGTAGTGCTGTTACCTGATCTTGCATGAGTGCTATGAGTGGAGAGACCACCACCGTTACACCACCTTTTAATAGAGCAGGCAGTTGATAACAGAGTGATTTACCGCCTCCTGTCGGCATGATAACCAGCACATCCTGGTTCTTAAGAACTTGCTCAATAATGCGGCGCTGGTCAAATCGGAAGCGGTCGTGACCAAAGTAGTGCTTTAAGGAGGATTCTAACGATGAAGAGATGAGTGGAGACGATGGAGCTAGTTCGGCTGAAGTATCCATACGAGAAAAAGTTGATATTTATGGAGGTTACCCTCTGACTGTGCGGTCTATTACAGCGCTATCACACCATAGGCGCTATCACACCATAGGCTCTATTACACCATAGGCTTTATTACACCATAGGCTTTATTACACCATAGGCTTTATTACACCATAGGGAAGAGGGTGAACAGAGTGCTACCTTTGCCAATAACTCTAAATACTTCCATCCCTACGATGATCGCTAGCTATATAACGCTATCACTAGCTATATAACGCTATCAATAAATACTGACGCACCCTATTTGGATCGCAATTTTGTGAAGTTGTGTAAACATTTTGACGTCAAGCTGGCATGATGCCTTGACAGCATCGCTCAAAGTCGTTAACTTGATACACATATCTGGGGCCACACGTTACTCAAATCCGAAATGTCAGCCAAGCAAAAAGTCACGCTATATATTCCAGATGAACTGCACCGGCAGTTCAAGATCCGCTCTGCGGTTGATGGTGAAACAATGTCGTCAATTGCTCAGCGTGCGATTGAGTTCTATCTTGAAAATGCTCACCTTGTAGAGAGTGCTAGCGAGCTATCTGATTGTGCGCAGGGCCAAGCACATCGCATTCATAGTTGTCCTAGCTGCTCTGCTTCTATTGCTATAAGAGCAGGTAAAGCTGCCCTTATAGCAGCACATTCTGAACAACCGTTTGATGATCTAATAGAATTAGACAAAATTACGGAACTGAGTTCAGATACTCGCAGTCCTGATGAAGGAGAACTAGTTACCTGTTGAGAATTCGTTTGAATAATTTGTGAGATCTGTTACCGAATAGTTATTATTTCTACTTTAGTCTGTTTTCCTTAGAGTGCAATACGTTCAGCGCTAATAATAATCGTTATTTGGACAGCTGAAAGTGTAGATGTTTGAAGTTCAGGTAGATAGTTAAGTCGTCTTAACTGGGGGCGTTCGCCATGAGAGAAGAGCTAAGCGTATTAATTCAAGCTCAATATCCGTTGATCTATCTGGTCACATTTGAGGAGGAGCGAGCAGAACGGGCAATTGCTGCATTGTGTCAGCAACGGCCTCAGCAGCGAATGTATACCTGGACAATGACTCACGGCATGAGTGAGTACGGCAAGGAAAATGGTGCTGGCCAACAGAATAATACTGTTTCACCTCAAGCTGCTATTAACTGGACGATTCGCCAGAAGGAACCGAGTCTCTTTGTATTCAAGGATCTGCATCCCTTTAAAGATAGCCCTGAAGTGACACGCAGTCTGCGTGACGCAATCGAGAGTTTTAGAGGCACTCAGAAAACAATTATCCTGATGTCTCCGGTGCAGGAGGTGCCTATTGAGCTAGAAAAGGAGGTAATCGTCTTAGACTTCACGTTACCTAATATGTCAGAGCTAAATCAGGTTCTTTCGGCCGAGCTAGATAGGTCTAAGACAACAGGTATTACCACTGAAGGTCGCGAAAAGCTTTTGAAGGCCGCGTTAGGACTTACGCGCGATGAAGCTGAAAAAGTTTTCCGTAAGTCGAGGGTGATGGCTGGTCAACTGACTGAAAATGAAGTCAATATCGTACTATCGGAAAAGAAACAGCTTATTCGCCGCAACGGCATCTTAGACTATATAGAAGAGGATGAGACTATTGACTCGGTTGGGGGTTTAGAAGAGCTCAAGCATTGGCTAAAGCAGCGCTCAAACGCTTTTACCGAGAGAGCTCGCGAATACGGATTGCCTCAGCCTAAAGGAATGCTGATTTTAGGGGTTCCTGGGTGCGGTAAGTCTTTGATTGCGAAGACGACAGCCAGGCTTTGGGGACTACCGCTATTGCGCCTAGATATGGGCCGAGTTTATGACGGTTCTATGGTTGGTCGCTCAGAGGCAAACTTGAGAGGTGCCTTGAGAACAGCAGAATCGATTTCACCAGCGGTTCTTTTTATTGATGAAATCGATAAAGCGTTTGCTGGTAGTGCTGGTTCAGCCGATTCAGATGGTGGAACCTCTAGTCGTATTTTTGGTAGCTTTTTAACCTGGATGCAGGAGAAAACATCTCCAGTATTTGTGATTGCTACCGCGAACCGAGTAGAAAGGTTGCCGAGTGAGTTTTTACGAAAGGGGCGGTTTGACGAGATTTTCTTTGTGGATTTACCCAACGAAGAAGAGCGCAAAGAGATCTTTCAAATTCATTTGGGTAAGCGACGCTCGAACACGGAGCGGTTTGATTTTGACCAGTTAAGTAAAGTTTGTGAAGGTTTTTCGGGCGCCGAAATTGAGCAGGGATTGATCTCTGCAATGTATGAGGCGTTTGCTCAGGGCCGGGAATTTACTCAACTCGATATTATTGCGGCAATTCGCGCCACGATGCCGCTGTCGAAGACGATGAGTGAACAGGTTACCGCCCTGCGTGATTGGGCTCGCCAGCGGGCTCGACCAGCGGCTTCTTCTGTTGCAGAATATCAACGGATGGAGTTTTGATCAGTCTTTTTCCTGCTCCTACAGGAAAGGGTGCTAGCTAAAGTGGTTTTTTAGCCGTTGCAATGCTAGCAGTTCAATAAAATATCAGGTTCTATCTCATTTGATAGCTGATAGGTTTTCGATTTCTAACCTCGTTGTCTCTCAATTTCTCTCCAGGAGGAAACTCACATGTCTCACTTTAGTACTTTGCGCACTAAAATCACGAATGCTGAAATTCTGAAGTCTTCTCTCAGTGACCTGGGCGTTACTGTGAAAACTGAAGCTAACATCCGTGGATACAATGGCCAGAACGTTCGCGCTGACATTGTAGCTGTGCTTGAAGGCGATTATGATATCGGCTGGTCTCGCAATGCTGATGGCTCTTTTGACTTGATTGCTGATCTTTGGGGTGTTGCCAAGAAGCACAACCAAACTGAGCTGATCAACTCTATTAACCAGAAGTATGCTGTGAATAAGACCTTGTCTGAAGTCAAGCGTCCTGGCTTGCAGAATGCAAATGTTCGTCTTGTTATGAAGTAGTTCTTGGACTGTTGCTGTAACGCTGTCCGTATAGCTACGACTTATAGCTACGATGGGGCTGACCTCCTAGGTCAGCCCTTTTTTTGTTTTTTTTGTTTATTTTTTCGTCGTTAGTAGTACATAACGGTTCTCGCTATTGCTCATGTCTTTAGCCTATGGTCTGTGGCTATTGTCTTTAGCCTACTGTTTTCGGCTAAGTGGCAGCTAAGTGACCAAACCTGTACTGCCAAACCTGTACGGTAGGACTATGGCTATTTTGCGATGGTTTGATTGAGTAGCTCTGCGATCGCGCGATGTTCAATAGGCGGTTTTGTCACGACTGCTTGGCGAGTATCTGTAATTAGCCAGTCAAGTGCAGCTGCCTGAACATCAATAGAAGCGCCGGTTTTATCAACGCAGTATCGGCCGAAGACGAGTTTATCGACTAGTCGAACGCCTGCGCCAATTCGAGAGTATTCAAAAATGACGCTTTTATCGATGATGGTGCTACTAGATATTAGGCAGTTAGAGCCAATCATACTGGGGCCGACAATTTTGGCCCCGTCTTCTATCTCTGTCATACCGCCAATATAGACAGGGCCTTCAATGTCAATTTTGTCCCAGTTGGCCTTGACGTTGAGTCCTGCGAATACGCCGGGTCTCACTTCGTTTCCGGGGACACTGACCCCCTTGACTTGGCCGGTAAGAACATCTTGAATCGCCTGCCAATAGTCGGGCACTTTACCGATGTCGACCCATTCAAATTCCATGCGAATGCCATAGAACGCTTCATTGGCCGCAACGAGTTTTGGAAAGAGGTCGCCACCAATATCAAATTCTTGCCCGGAAGGAATATAGTTAAAGATTTCTGGCTCGAAAATATAAATACCCGTGTTGATATCAGTGCTGAGTGCTTCTTCAACGGAAGGTTTTTCTTGAAAAGACTTTACTTTACCCGTTTCATCTGTAACTACGACGCCGTAGCTAGGTACTTGCTTGAGTGGCACCTGCTTCATCACAATGGTCGCAATGGACTTTTTCTCTCGGTGCTGACGAACGGCCTCTGTTAGGTCTAGATCGATGAGTGCATCGCCGCAGAGCACGATGAACGTGTCATCAAAGAAGGGGTAAAAATCTTGGATTTTGCGCATGCCGCCAGCCGAACCAATTGCTTCGCCGACCAGTTCACCATCTGTGATTCGGCCCTCAAAAGAATAGGCAAGTTCTACGCCAAAGCGCTGACCGTCTCGAAAGTAGCCTTCAATCTCATTTGCCAAGTGGCTTACATTTGCCATGATTTGGGTACAGCCATGCTGACGCAGAAGCTCCAACAAAAACTCCATAACGGGCTTTTGCATTATGGGAATCATCGGCTTGGGAATGGTGTAAGTGATAGGGCGAACCCGAGTCCCTTTCCCTGCGGCCAAAATCATGGCTTTCATTTCTTAAGATTCCTCTTTCTTGAGCTTGTAGATAGCGGTGTGACTGCTTTTAATCCGGGTGGTTACTGCCTATGCTACCAAGGTTAATATCAATATGCCCTGATTCAAATTGAGACTTCATTACTTCCTTATAGGTTTTAATGGGTTCCTATAGGTTTCCCAAGGATTTTTGAGCGACTAGGGCACTCCTAGTCATAAAAAGAAGCCCTGGATCTGCGGGAGACACCAGGGCTTTGGAAGCCTAAAACTCAGGTAGTTTCTAGTACAGCTCTTCTTCTTGGTGAGTCATGATGGTGCAGTCAGATGTAGGGTAGGCCACACAAGTGAGGACGTAACCTGCTTCAATTTGATCGTCGTCTAAGAAAGACTGATCGGACTGATCGACTGTCCCTGCTGTGATTTTACCAGCGCAAGTAGAGCAAGCGCCTGCACGGCAGGAGTAAGGCAGGTCAATACCCTGCTCTTCGGCTGCATCTAGAATGTACTCGTCTTCAGCTACGTCGATAGTGGTATTGAGACCTTCGGCTTCGTTTATGAGTGTGACTTTATAGCTAGCCATGCAAAATTCCTCTCGGTTTGTTCTATTGATGCTCAAACCGCTGATTGCTAATCGTTACTTACATTGCCAGTATTACTAGCAAGTAGCCTTTAGCAACAGCGATATTTTGATACTACGAGAAAACCATTGCGCTGTAACCAGTTTATAGAGCCTTGTTGAATGGTATTCGTAATCTAAAGTTGTAGATACACCCGGATTTACTTATGATTAACTTGAATGAGACAAGATGATTCGGGGCTGCAATCCTCGTAAAGAAAGGAACACAGTTTTTTGTAGTAAAACTTCAACGAGATTTTTAAGGTCTTTATTTTATCAGTAATTCTCTTTCTTATAAGCGAGGCTTATGTATTTACAAATTGGTAAATAATGATAGAAATCTACTTCGGTTATAACCCTCTTCTTAAGCTAGGGAAGGTGATTTATAAATCAGTATTAAAGGTGGAATTAAAAGTATTTCAGTGAGTACTCACTAAAGGGTGTTGTAAAAAAAGGCGTCGTAAAAATAGTTGTGAGGCAGGGACTGCAAAAGAATAGAGTGGAGTCTATGGGGATGTAGTCAGGGCTATTCGAGGATGCGATGAGTATTCGAGTGGGATTGGTGGGAACGGGCTATGCGGCTAGGGTGAGGGCGCAGGCTTTAACGGCAGATGAGCGATCGCACTTGGTTGTAGTCTCAGGGCATCAAAACACGGCCTCTTTTGCAACTGCGCACAGTTTAGAGGTGGCTGAGACCTGGCAGCAGCTAATCGCCAATGAAGCGATTGATCTGGTGATTGTCGCGACAGTGAGTTCGCTGCATGGAGAGATCGTTGAGGCAGCGTTACAAGCCGATAAGCATGTTGTTGTAGAGTATCCCCTATCTTTGGATTTAGCTCAGGCAAGGCGACTGGTGGCGCTTGCTGCAGAGCGAAAGCGGCTGCTACATGTAGAGCATATTGAGCTATTGGGCGGGTTGCATCTGGCGATGAAGGCTCACTTACCCAAGGTAGGGTTGCCGAGCTACGTGAGCTATCGCACCTTGAATCCGCAGCATCCTGCCCCGAAAAAATGGACTTATTGCCCGGCGCTGTTTGGGCCTCCTTTTTATGGGGCACTGTCGCGGGTGCATCGGCTGACGAATTTGTTTGGTCGGGTGGTGAGGGTGGAGTGCTGTACGCAAACGGTAGAAGATGCACAGCACCTGGGTTACTTCAAGAGTATTTTGAGTTCGGCGCGGCTACAGTTTGAGCAGAATGGGCTGGTGGCAGAGCTGACTTATGGAAAAGGCGAGGCGATTTGGATTCGTCGTCGTGATATTGAGGTGCAGGGATCTTTGGGCGGGCTATCTTTTGTGGGTAATGAGGGTCTGCTGACAACAGCTGAGGGGACTTGGCCGATTGCGGTTGCGCCTCGTAAAGGACTTTTTGTGAAGGATACTGCCTGTGTCCTGGATTATTTGACGATGGGCAAACCGCTATATGTGAGTGCCGAAGAGAGTGTGTATGCGCTCAGTGTGGCAGATGCGCTATGGCGTTCTGCCCAGCAAGGGGAGGCGGTTTATTTACCTTCCCAGACGAGGACGCCAGGGCTTTTCTGAATGGGAACAACATCGAGAATGTCTAGCTGAGCGCAGTAGTCGAGGTCTACTGTGTTGCTTTGGTTGAGAAGCCTTTGGCCATGGCTGGCTAGGTAGAGTAGCTCTTTAAGCTGGGTTTGCCACTGCTGATACAGGCTCACTGAAGCCACGGCGGCGTCGTTCCCCATGAGGTCTGGGTAGGCGGTTTGATGTTGATGGAGGATGCTGTGAATGATGGCGCCTGCGCAAACGGTGTCTTCAAGTGAATAGTCGCCTTCCCATCCAGAGCCGACTAGCCAGACGCTATCGAGCTTATGAGTGAGTAGATAGTTGACCACTGACTGGCGAGTTGTGAGGGCTGCGGTGAGCACGATGGGTGCTGCTTCGATCCGCTGTAGGCAACGGGTGCCGTTGGTGGTGCTCATGAAGAGTCGTTTGCCCTGGGTTCGCTCGGGGGAGTGGTCCAGTGGGGAGTTGCCCAGATCGAAGCCTTGAACTCGCTGACCGCCGCGTTCACCGGCTCGGATACGATTTTTCTGGGGCCATTGTTCGCTGGTGCTGAGCAGCTTGTCAAGGTCACTGAATACTTGAATGGCCTCTGCGCCGGCGTTGAATGCAGCGGCCATGGTGGTGGTCGCCCTGAGCACATCTATGGCGATCGCACAGTCTGGCAATTTACCTGTCGGGACTTCTTCAGGTGTGTGATAGACAGATATTTTCACTAGATTCTTTGCTCAAGCTTGTTGAATTCCGCCTTTTAGTGTCACATTCGGAGGGGCCAAATTTTCAGGCGATCACGATATTTATTTATTTTTAAAGACGGAGAGGGTGGGATTCGAACCCACGGTACCTTTCGGTACACTCGATTTCAAGTCGAGCGCATTCGACCACTCTGCCACCTCTCCAATGGTTGATATCCGGTATGTTTTTACGATACCCGATAGGCTTGGCTATAGTAGCTTGATTTGTCCGGTATCGTCTACTCTTTCAGATGGCTGCTTATTCTGCGGCTGCTTTTGACCTTGCGATCGCATTTTACCTTTTGCATAGCCTTAACTTTTGCGCAGCTTTCACTTTATATGCAGTCGGGACTTGTACTGGCTTGCTAAGTAAATAATTTCTTCAGAGATGATTTGAAAGGCTTCGTTTAGCCAGATGAGTATGATGGATTCGACGATGCCCTGAGTCAGGGTGACAAGGGAGAAGCTGCGCTGGTTGCCTTGGGCTGTTTGCTCAATGCGAGGAACGTTGGCGGCGTTGAAGTACAGGGTGCCGGTTGGATCAATGGCGACTCGTTTTCGCAGCTGAGTCGTATTGTTTTTGAGCTTGTGGTGCATGTGCCCAAAGGCAACTAGGGGAATCTTTTTGCCGGATTGCTGGGTGAGGGCGATCGCCTCGGCAAAATCAGGATCTCCATAGTCGCCGCTATGACTGCCCCAATCTTTGCCGCAGGGATCGTCGGGCTGGGCGCCTAGCCCATAGGGGCCGACATGGCCGACAAAGATCAGCGTGTTCTGTTCGGCTTCATCAGCGGCAGCGAGAATCAAATCGACCGATTCGTCGAAATTTCTGACATCGAAGCGATCGCGGTAGAACTTGCGATAGCGCCATTTTGACCCACCCCAGCTAAAGGGCCGACCGCCGACCACTGTGATGCCAAACTGAGGGAACTCACGCTTACCAAAGCCAACATGAGCTTCGCCGAGCAAATCGAGCTGTAGCTGTACCCAATCTTCTCGCCTGCGGTCGTACGGACAGTCTTTAATCCCTTTATTGCTCGCTGAGTAGTAGGCATCGTGGTTGCCCATCATGGCGGCTTTGGGGACATCGACTGCGGCGATGGTGCGAACGACATCGACTGCTTCGTTGCCGTAGTCGCCGACAAATAGGGCGAGATCGACGCCGAGGTGCTTTAGCGCAGCATTGTCTGCTAGCTCCCACAAATCGTGAATGTCTCCGATGACGGCTATTGTGGTGGTTGGCTGCTGCACAGGTTTTGTCATGTTTGGGGTTGCTTCTCTAGCATAGCCAACTAAGGTTTATCTATACATTGTTCGAGAATTTGGGTGGAGGTTGTTGATATGGCTAACCAGATCGTTTTGACTGTTTGGGATGAGGCTTTTTTGGCGGCAGCCAATGAGGTTGCACTGCTGCGATCGGCGATCGCTACGCTCAAGGCGAAAGGGGTCCCGGTGATTGCGTTTACGGCGGGCGATCGCGCTGAGCTAGAGCCCATTCGTCAGCAGCTGGAATGGACCGACCCTTTTGTGACCGAAAGTGGTAGCGGCATTTTTACGCCGGTTGGTCACTCCCCTTTTGCTGAAGCCTTAGGCGAGCTAGATGGCCCCTACTATGTGCAGGAACTGGGCTGTCCTTATGTACAGGCTCGCGCGGGCTTGCGAGTGCTAGCAAATACCATTGGTCATCCGTTGAAGGGCTTTGGCGACTTTACGGTGCCGCAGCTGCAAAAGTTTTTGGGTATTTCAGAAGATGCGGCGCATCGGGCGAAGGCGCGGGAATTTAGCGAGCCATTCATGACCCCAAAAGCCGTAGCGCCTGAGGTATTAGTACAGGCCGCTGAGGAAATAGGTTTTGGCATTGTGCTGCAAAGTCCAGAGGAAAATCGGTTTTCACAGCTAACAGGGGCAGGCGCAAGCGTCACTGAGGCTGTAAAGCAGGTGATTACTGCCTATGAGAAGGTCACCGACGACAGTATGCGGATATTGATGTTGGGTGATTTCTCTACCCCGTATGGCGATGCCCAAACGGTTATGGTTTCGAGTCCGGGTGAATGGGCTGAGACGGTCGTTCGCTGGGCTGAGTAGCCGAATATCTTAAAAGCACTGGTCAAAAGCACTGGTCAAAAGAACTGGTGTAAGGCAGTTGATTGGGCGCGGGTAGGGGCGACGGGTCTGAGGTGAGCTTTTGGCTATGCAATTTTGGTGAATTTGACTATAATTAAAAAATAGCAAATGGTAATACGAAACATTTAGAGAGGACATTCTGTGTTTGCGACTGCTAGCGCCACCGCTCAACCAACAGCGTTGCCAAAGGATCTTTTTGCAGCGATTGAACAGCTTAAAAAAGACCTGAATGCCGTTGTTTTGGCCCATTACTATCAAGAGCCAGACATTCAAGATATTGCGGATTATATTGGCGATTCCTTGGGGCTGTCGCAGCAGGCTGCCACGACGAAAGCCGATGTAATTGTGTTTGCGGGGGTTCACTTTATGGCGGAAACTGCCAAAATTCTGAACCCAGATAAGCTGGTGCTTTTGCCTGACTTGGAGGCGGGCTGTTCTTTGGCTGACAGCTGCCCGCCTGATGATTTTGCGGCGTTTAAGTCTGCCCATCCTGACCACCTCGTCATTTCATACATCAACTGCACGGCTGAAATTAAGGCCATGAGCGATATCATTTGCACCAGCTCAAATGCTGTCCAGCTGGTCAACCAGCTGCCGTTGGATCAAAAGATTATTTTTGCGCCGGATCGTAATTTGGGTCGCTATGTGATGGCCCAAACGGGACGCGAAATGCTGCTATGGCAGGGTAGCTGCATTGTGCATGAGACTTTTTCGGAAAAGAAAATGCTGCGGTTGAAGATGGAGCATCCCGATGCGGAGATTATCGCGCATCCGGAATGTGAGGCGGCTGTGCTGAGACATGCGAGTTTTATTGGCTCAACGACAGCGCTGCTGAAGTATGTGGAGCGCAGTCAAAGCGATCGCTTTATTGTCGCTACAGAGCCCGGCATTATTCACCAAATGGAAAAGCAGGTTCCTAAGAAGCATTTTATTCCGGCGCCACCTGAGGCGAACTGTGCCTGTAACGAATGCCCCTATATGCGGCTGAATACGTTAGAAAAGCTGTATTTGGCGATGAAAAACCAGACGCCGGAAATTACCATTCCAGCGGCCATTCAGGATGATGCGCTAGCGCCGATTGTGCGGATGCTAGAGATGAGTGCGTGATGGTATAGATGGCATAGAAGCTGACGCGGCAGTCTCACTTTGCAACTGCTACTTTGCAGCCGCTACTTTGAAAACATTCCTTTGCAACCGCTACTTTGCCAGATGATCGCGTAGCTGAAAGGCCAGCATATCTATAATGTTGTTGCCGCCCTGACTGAGGGCGGCTGTGGCTTCCTGCTCGGCACGGCTGACCGTTGCTTCGGGTAGGGCGAGCAGGCTGACAAGTTTTTGATAGGCTTCTTGTTCGGCTGGATTGACGAGGGCTTCGTCGGGGGTGCGGGCGCTGGCGTTGATGACTTCGTAGGAGAGTCGCAGGGCAACTTCTTTTTCGGCGTCGGTGGTGAGCTTGGCTGCGGCTTCTTCGAGCGGTACATTTTGCACGAAGTATTCTTGCAGCTGCTGCTGAAGATAACTTTGTTTGGCTGGGCTAGTGGCAAATAGCTGGCTGAAGCGGTTGACCATGGTTTCGACTTCTTTTTGCTCTAGGCTTTCGTCGGCCCAGGCCATGGACAAGACAACCCGTAGCAGATTCATCTGGCGCGGTGAAATTAAGGGCGGCTGAACGTTCATTTTGGGCCTCTTCCGGAGTCTTTGTTTACTGTAGGAAGGGTGGCGACAAAATATGAAAACCGCGCTAAAAATTTAAGATGCTGATGCGAATTATGGTAAACGGCCGCTCTGATTGACTCTGCTCAACCGAGCTTGGATAGATGTCTGAGGCTTTTGATATCTAGCAGCTGAATGACGTTTCGGTGAGTGTCGATTTTGATCCAGTTGCGATCGCTCAGCTTGTCCAGAATTTTGGGGACTTCGGTGGGTTTGATGTCAGCGATCGCCGCCAAGTCACTCACCGGAATATTAAAAATTTCAACGATATTGTTGCGATTTTCGCCGTAGGCATCGGCCAAATCGACCAGTGTGTAGACCATTTTGACGCCGGGGGGCTTATTGCGCAGCTGAAAGCGCGTTTGAGTGTGCTTTAGCCGCTGCACCATCAACTGGAGCATTCGGTGGTGTAGCTGAGGATCTTTGAACAGGGTTTGAATGAACAGCTGGGCTGGGATGCTCACAAGTTCTACCCGTGAGAGGGCCGCGACATCGGTTGATCGCGGCGACTCATTAAGGACAGCCATTTCACCGAAGTATTCGCCTTTTCCAAGGATAGCCAGGGTGACGTAACCATCGCCTGACTGGCAGCGAACTTTGGCCCATCCCGAGAGAATGAGGTAGACGGCGTTGCCCCAGGAGTCTTCCATGAGGACAGTACGGCCTGCAGGACATTCGTTAAAGGTGGCACTCTGATGAAGTGTGCTGAGCGTTTCAGGGCTGGCGGCTTTAAAAAGGGGAAACAGCTCGCTGAAGGCCTCGGGCGTTATCGGTAGCGGCAGAGCAGTCAGAGTCATAGCACGAGCTTTACGAGGAGTAGCGCAGACGCGATTTGGCTTTAGCTTACCCAGGTGGGTATCACAAGTTTTCGTTGATGCTTAGAGTTTAGCGGTTAGGCGGGTTCGCTTTTGAATTTGGCGGCTCCAGCGGCAGCGATGGAAACGAGGAGGCAGGCGATGAGCGATCGCGCTGACAACTTTTCTCCTAAGATCAAAAATCCCGCCAGCACACCGACCATGGGCTCCATACTGAGCATGACCCCAAATACTTTTATCGGCATCGACCGCAGTGCAATCATCTCTAGCGAGTAAGGCACGGTTGTAGAGAGCAGGGCGACGCCTGCGCCCATGAGCATCAGTCTGGGATTCAAGAAGGCACTCCCCGCAGTGGTGATACCAATGGGCAATAGCAAAAGGGAGCTGACCGCCAAAGCCCAAGCGAGCCCTTCTATGCCAGCAAACTTTTGGCCGACGTTGGCGGCGCATACGATGTAGAGCGCCCAGCAGATGCCTGCGATCAGGGCGAAAACAATGCCCCAAAGGTCGAGGTCAGCGCCTGCTAGGGGTGTGAGTAGAATGATCCCAATGGCCGCGAGCATTGCCCAACAGCCGTCGAGCCAGCGTTGGGATTTAAGCATGGCAAGACCCAAGGGGCCTGTAAATTCTACTGCGATCGCAACCCCTAATGGAATCCGTTCAATAGCCAAATAAAAACAAGAGTTCATCGCCGCGAACACCACACCAAAAACCACAATGAGCCGAAGATTTTGGCGGATTTGGCTGTTCCATTTGAATTGCCCCAAGCCAAAGAGAAGAAGGGCCGAAAAGCTAACCCGCAGCGCGACAACGCCCCAAGGCCCTAGATCATTGAATAGAGATTTAGCCAGTGCGGAGCCAAATTGTACAGAGAGAATAGCCACTAAAAGAAGGGCTGTCGCAGGCGGCTTGGCAGCAGTGAGCTTCATGTAGTCCTTATTGATTGCATTGATTGCTTTTCTCTCTCAGCTTATGCTGCTTATGCTGCTCGCAAAAAAACTCTAATATCGAATCCCTCTAATACTATTGACTATGAACGATGTAACTATGAGCCCAGAAGACATTAGCCAAGGACTGGCACAGCTAGAGCCCTCTATTCCTTGGGCGCATCATTTTGATCTGGGTTATGGAATAGAGGCTGTCTCACCCTCCGAAGAAAAGTTTTATAACAAAGCAGTTGGGCTCGGTAAGCTAGGCGAGTTGCTCAAAGAAGTTCTACCCTTACACTCTCGTAGAGGATCTTTAGAAGGCCTTAGTGTTCTGGATTTGGCCTCAGCCGAAGGCGTTCATTCCATTCGCTTGGCCCAAGCAGGCGCGCAGGTGCTAGGCATAGAAGGTCGCCAGATCTATGTAGATAGAGCAACTTTTGCTGCTAAAGTACTTGGCCTAGAAAACGTCAGCTTCTCTCAGGGCGATGTTCGGACGGTGAGCCCATCCCAAATCGGTACGTTCGAGTGCGTGATTTTCTCGGGTATTTTGCATCATTTAGGTCAGCCCTCTTTTGAAGGCATGCTAAAAACTTTGGCCTCATTGAGTACCGACACTGTTTTTCTCTATACACATGTCGCTACGCCTGCTTCGGTCGAGAGTTTTCGGCTAGAAGGCCCGGTGAAAACAGAAAGTGGCTACGAAGGCTACCTATACCGAGAACATAAAAACAATGCATCTGAGCAGGAGAAATACAGAAAGGTCAGAGCTTCCTTGGACAATACCTTTTCTTTTTGGGCAACCGAAGAGGCTTTAGTCAATGGACTGGTGCAATCTGGCTTTCGGTGTGTTTCAAAACTGTTGAAACCACACTTGTTTAGTTCGCCGGAGAAGGCCAGCTTTCGTCTGTTATTGGTTGCTAGAAAGTGATTACCAGAAGGTGATTGCCAGAAAGTGATTGCCAGAAGGTGAATCTGGTTACTAGAGATAGCTTTAGGAATAGCTTTAGGGATAGCTTTACTTGACGCTGACAAAGCGAGATTGGGCGATCGCTCTTAGCCTTTGTAAATCTTCCCTTCGCGACACCGAAAGCGGCACTGTTGCCTTGATGGTGTTCTCCATCAAGGCGGTGTCTACTGGGCAGCGCTCGTACAGGGCATGGTACAGCGCTGTGATAATAGCCTGCTCAATTTCTGCGCCGCTGAAGCCGTCGCTAGCCATAACCAGTCGGGGGATGTCGAAGTGCTTAGGATTTTGCTTGTGCAGCGCCATATGAATTTGAAAAATGGTGGATCGCTCCTGCGCGTCAGGCAGATCGACAAAAAAGATTTCATCGAAGCGACCTTTTCGCAGAAGCTCAGGGGGGATCGCCGAGAGATCGTTCGCTGTAGCGACCACAAAAACTTCCTCTGACTTTTCTTGAAGCCAGGTTAAGAAAGATCCAAACAGTCGCCGACTGAGGCCCCCATCAGTGTCGCTACTGCTTTGGCCCATGCTTTTCTCAATTTCATCGACCCACAGAATGGCAGGTGCTAGCTTTTCGGCTAGATCTACTGCCTGCCGGAAGTTTTTCTCAGAGCTGCCGATGTACTTGTCGTACAGCTTGCCGGTATCGAGTTTGAGTAGCGGCATTTGCCACTGACGGGCAATGGTTTTGGCCGCTAAAGACTTACCACAGCCTTGAATACCCACAATGAGGATGCCTTTGGGAGGGGTAAGACCAAAGGCTTTGGCCTCCGCGCTAAAGCCAGTCCGTGCGCGGTTTAGCCACTGACTGAGATTAGCAAAGCCGCCGAGCTGAGCCGTATTTTGCTCGGGTGGAAAGTAGTCGAGCAGGCCGGTTTCACGGATGACTTGAACTTTTCTGGCCAGCACACGGTCAATATCGTCGCTGTTAAGTTTGCCATCAGAAATCGCGGCGTGGGCAATGACTTTTTTAGTTTGCTTGAGCGTCATCCCCTGAACGGCTTTGATGAGCTGCTGTGTATCTTGCGGGGTGAGATTTACCTGGACGCGACCTCGGCAAGACTGGATGGCGCTGTCAATCGCTTTTTTGAGTTCGATGGGGCCCGGTAAGGGCAGATCAAAGTAGACGGCTTCATGCGCGACTTCCTTGGGTAAAGAGACTTGATCGCCTGTGAGGATGAGCGCCGACTGATTGTAGCTGAGTGCATGGGCGACTTCTCTGAGCTGCCTGGTTACGACGGCGTCATCTAAATGCGCGGTGAAGTCTTTGAGCCAGTAGACGCCTCGGGTAGAAAGGTTCTGAATATGGCGCAGTACCGCTAGCGGCTCAGCCGTTTCTTCAATGGTTTGACGGCTACTACCGGGCGGGCTGTATTCATTTTGCCAGTGGTTGTTGCTGCCCTGTAGTCGGCCCATGCCACGGGCAACACTCCAGTCAAACGCCATTAGCTGAAGCTCACTGGTGGCTTTATCCAAAAGCGCTTGAACCCGCTCTTCTTCTACCGTTTCAATGACGATAACTGGATGAAAAGACATCAGCAGGGTTTGCAGGTGCTGAATACTTTGAGCGAATGTGCCTGAATTGGGAGCCATTGCAGAAAGGCGCGTGAAGGCTAATAAAATACGCTTTTAGTGTTCCCAGGTGCGACTGTTAGCCCGGTGTTTGAGGGGGTGTTTGGGAGGGTGTCTGTTGGGATGGGGCCTGTTGGGGTAGGGTCTGAGAAAAGACTGGCGAAGATGCTGATGACGTTGCTGATGACGTTGCTGATGACGTTGCGGCTGTTGCAACTGGGACTGTTTCAGGGCTATCAGGGCTATCAGGGCTAAGGGGTAACCCTATTGGGAGCAAGCGGCTATCAGAGGGGAGCTTCCAGCTGTTGAGAACGTCTTTTATCAGTAGCTCTTGAAGCCAGGTTTTGGTGATGACCGTCAGCGGCAGCGCGAGTAGCAGCCCTAAGAAGCCAAAGGTTCCTGCAAAAAAGATTTGGGCAATTAGGGTGAAGGCGGGGAGCAGCGAGACTTGATGAGCCATGATGGCGGGTGTGAGCCAATAGGCCTCGACCTGCTGAATGATGATGTAGAGGATAACAACTGCGATCGCTTTCCAAGGCTCGTCCGAAATCAGGGCGACGATAACTGGGAATGCCATGCTCAAGGTCGGCCCTAAGTTGGGAATAAAGTTGAGAATGCCTGCTAGCAGTGCATGGGCAAAGGCGAGATCGACACCTAAGACAATGAGCCCGATAAAGCTAAGCGCAAATACAAAGATAGAGCTGATGATGATGCCACCAAGCCAGTTTTGCAGGGCAATTTCGCACTTTGCAAAAATGCCTCGAGCGCGCTGCCGGTAAAAGGCTGGAAACAGTAACAAGATGCCTTCTATATAAGCACTTGGATTGGTGAGCATCATAATGGCCAAGATACTCACAAACAGCGTTTGCAGGACTACCTTTAAAGAGGAGTTAAAAAACGAAAAGAAGTTACCAAAAACATCTAAAACTGCTGAATCGGGAGAGGTTAACCAGGCAATAAATTCGTTAAGCTCAGGCAGTCGGATGCGCTCAGGTAGTCGGGTTTGTAGATCGATTAACCGACTGGGCAGCGTTTGCGAGAAGCTGACGAGCAGCTCTATAAGCAGCCTAAACTGGTCTACAAATGGAGGAACAATTCCTAATATGAATAGGGTAGCCACAAGGGCGGCTATGAGAATAGAGACCGGAATAGCCAGCCGATGGGGTACCCCGAGCTTGCGTACTAGTCGGGTGAGACTATTGAGCGCAACGGCAATGACTACCGCTGCAAAGGTCAGTAACAGCAGCGGCCTGATTTGCCACAAAATATAGGCTGCTGCTACAAAACACAGCAAGCTGACCCAATCACCTAGCTTCATGGCTATTCAACTCCTTTTGGATTGCGCTTATTGTATCTGAGCAGTTCCTAACCTTGTGCTGATGAGAGCAAATGTTCAGACAATTCAGATTGCCCACAGAAATCAGTAAGCAGATGCGGAGAATGGAAGTGCTAGCTTAGGATTAGCGATCGCTACAAGCTTCATATCGTTCACCCCTCATATCCTTAAAATTTCCTATCCTTATATCTCTCATACTTCGGCTCACATTTTGGATCACACTTCAGCTCAAATTTCGAATCAACCTTTAGCTCAACCTTTGGCTCAAACTGCACTTGCCTCCCATCAAAAAAACTGGCAAATGGCGGATTTTGATCCTGAACTCGTGGGCGATCGCCTTGCCGATTGGATAGCGACGGTGGAAAAAATTTCAGGACTGCCCCATCCCACCTGGGGCGCGCAGCTGCTGTGGAATCGTGGTTTGAGATCGGCAAAGGCGTTGACAGGTTTTTTATCTCCGACAGACTATGTCCCGGCTAGTCCGTTTGAGTTTGGAGAAGAAATGGAATGGGCTGTGGCCCGGCTAGAAAAGGCTTGTAGAGGCTCGAACCCGGCTGAAAAAGTTGCGATTTGGGGCGACTTTGACGCCGACGGCGTGACTTCTACCGCAGTGCTATGGGATGGACTCCGTGAGTTTTTCCCAGCGCCAGCACAGCTGACTTACTTTATTCCTAACCGCCTAAAAGAGTCTCATGGCCTCTCTATGATCGGTGTTGAGCAGCTGGCTGCCGAAGGCGTGACGCTGATTGTGACTTGCGATACGGGCAGTACGAATCTCGCTGAAATTGAGCGTGCTAATGCGCTGGGAATAGATGTAATTGTGACGGATCATCACACATTACCAGTGCAAAGACCACCTGTGGTTGCGATTGTGAATCCTCGGGCTTTGCCCGCTGAGCATCCCATGGCTCATTTGTCTGGCGTTGCGGTGGCCTACAAGCTCATGGAAGCGCTATATGAAAGGCTGCCTGATATACCGAGGCGCCCCCTCACTGAGCTGGTGGATTTGGTTGCGATTGGCCTGATTGCTGATTTGGTGGCGCTGCAGGGTGATTGCCGGTATCTGGCGCAGGTTGGGATTGCGCAGTTGCAGACTCATTTGCAGGCAGCGGAGCCGGTGCGACCGGGAGTGGCTAGGCTGCTACAGCTGTGCCGACGAGCAGGCGATCGCCCCACGGACATTTCCTTTGGCATTGGCCCTCGAATTAACGCAGTGAGCCGAATTTATGGGGACGCTAGCTTTTGTGTAGAGCTGTTGACGAGCCGAGATCCCCTGCATTGTCAGCTGCTAGCCGAGAAGGCTGAGCTGGCTAACGCTCGGCGTAAGGCCTTGCAAAATGATGTTTTTCAGCAAGTGACTCGCCAGTTGGAAGGGCGGGATCTTTCCACCATGGGGGTGATTGTGCTGTGCGATCGCCAGTGGCCAGTCGGCGTACTAGGATTGGTTGCAGGGCAAGTGGCTCAGCAGTACGGTAAGCCCACAATACTGCTGACGATGGATTCCCCGGAAAATGAGGGCACTCAGGCTGAGGGCCAAACGTTAGTGCGCGGATCGGCCCGATCGGTCAACCAAATTGATTTATACGACCTAGTCAATTCTCAGGTGAATTTGCTCACTCGCTTTGGCGGTCATCCTTTTGCCGCTGGGCTGAGCCTACCCTTAAAAAATCTGCCAATGTTTACAGCGGCGATAAACCAGCAGTACCGTCAAAAAATGGGTGGGCAAGCGAGCGAGCCTACGGTGATTGCTGACCTAAAAGTGACGGTCGCAGACTTAGGCCGAGCGCTGTTTCAACAGCTTAAACTGCTAGAGCCTTGCGGTATGGGTAACCCCGTGCCAAAGCTGCTGATTGAGAACTGCTGGTTTGAAAATGTGTGGCATACCAAGCTCAAAGATCGGGCGGGATCAAAAGTTAACTACATCAAAGCGAGCTTTAAACTGTGCGATGAGAGCCTGCAGGGCAATCAAGATCTGCGGTTTCCAGGTTTGTGGTGGGGCCATTATAAGGACGATTTGCCGCCCGGACGATGGGATGTGATTGCCGAGCTAGACTACAACAGCCATCCTAAGGTCAGTCAGTATGAAATTAGGCTCATAGATATTCGTCCGAGCAGAGCGGCTAGTAACAGAGCCCATCCTGCGCCGACTGTTGCCGCGCTAGCGACCGAGACTGCCGACTTATCAGCAGCGCCTAGCCAGATCGACTCTTCTTGGCTGTCTCCCTGGCTGTTGGATCGTAGGCTTGCGTCTAGTTCTCAGGCGACAGCTGAGACCTCACTGGTATTGAGCCGTTGTCCTACCCAGTGGAACGAGCTTTTGCTGTGGCGATATCAGGCTCACCAGACCCGACAATCTTTAGCGCTCGCTTATCACTTGCCTGAAGAAGTTGATCCTATTCATCAATGGAAAACCTTGCTGGGGCTCGCTAAGTACATTAGCCGGGAGCAGCGAGCCGTAACGGTTGAGCAGCTGTGCGAAAAATTGGATCTGTGCGATCGCACGTTGCAAGCAGGCCTAGCCGCCCTATCACAAGCGGGTTTTGAGATAAAACAGTCCGCTATCGATATTCGGATTAAATATCACCCAGGAACAGCCTCAGATAACGCTAGCGAAGCGCTCAGTCGGTTTTTAGCAGCCATACAGGAAGAAAACTTTCGTCGCCAATATTTTGCCCAAGCGCCAATCGCTGCGCTTGAGGCGGCAATGCGCATTGAGGCGCATTGAGGCGCATTGAGGGCATGACGGCTAGATAGAGGGCATGACGGCTAGATAGAGGGCCTGACGGTTAGATAGGACAGCTAGATAGAGGGTCTGTGGCCGGTCAAATATTAAGAAAAGAGAAAAAACTCAAAATAAGGTCTTTATACCTATTGTTAGCTAATTTAAAAACTGTATAATAGAACACAGAAAAGCAAACGTTCATCTTTTCTCAGCCCTCTGCATTAACGTTCAATTAATTGCTGTTGGCTCCTAAAAGACGGAAGTAAGAATCTACAAAGCCCAGCTGTAAAAAGCTGCTCCTTAAATAGACTCCGAAGGAACGCGCCTCTTTTAACTCTACAAATTCTCTATTTGAGGCGAATACCATGCAACTCTCTTACCGTGGCGTTAAGTACAACACAACTAATCCAACCGTCGAAGTGACCGAAACTCAAGAAATCGGCCAATATCGCGGTGCGACCTATCACGTTCGTCGTGCAGTTAATGCAACTGCGCAAAAGATGACTGATGTCTTGAAGTACCGTGGTGCAATTGTCCATTAGTTATTTCCAAACTAGTTCATTTTCAAATTAGTTCAGAGGACTAATTCGGCTCACGCCTAGTTCAGACCACCATAAAGGCACTTTCTCATTAGGGAAGGTGCCTTTTTTTAAGGAGTATCGTGATCCCTGCCCCGATCACCTGCACCGATCAGTAGTATTGCTAATTTGGCAGGTGCTGTTTGGTTGGCTCGGCTAAAGTAATTTTCCTGTTGTGAAGGTATACAGGTCAGATTAACTTGGCTTAAAAAGCCTGCGTACCTTTTTATTGGCGACTTTTGTTTAAAGAGTGTGTGAAGCAACCCTACTTTTAGCGTTGGAGACAAGCCTTGAGCTAAATAGATAGCCAAAGACTGCTTAGCAAAGGATTCCGAAGCTAGGTGAGGTATCTTTGATATTTTTTGCAGAACGCTCTATGTGAAACTGTGTGAAATCTTGTCTATTTAGTTGGATTACCCCCTTGTGAATACCCTGACATAGCTGCTTAAATTGTCATATCTTTTATAAAGTAATCTGCTGTCTATAGATTTTTACGTAGATGGCTACATGACTCACCCAAACCCTATGTCTGATTTTCTATGACCGAAAGGCTGCAAAAGCTGCTGTCGCAGCGGGGCATTGCTTCGAGGCGTCAGGCTGAAAAGTTGATTTTAGGGGGTAGGGTTACGGTCAATGGAAAAGTTGCTGAGATTGGTCAGCAGGCAGATGGAAACTGCGATCGCATATGTGTTGATGGCAAAGAGATTGGTGAGGTGCCCCGCTGTACCTATCTTTTGCTTCATAAACCCACAGGTGTAGTTTCAACCTGTCAAGATCCTCAAGGTCGGAAAACTGTTTTAGACCTGCTAGACGATTCTTTGAAAAAGGGAGTAGGTATTCATCCGGTAGGCCGCTTGGATGCAGGTTCTACGGGTGCTCTTCTGTTAACTAACGACGGCAATCTGACCTATAAGCTCACTCATCCGCGTCATCAGCTACCGAAAGTGTATCGGGTGTGGGTGCGCGGAATCCCGACAGATGATAACTTGCAGAAATGGCGGTCGGGCGTGTTGTTAGACGGTCGTAAAACCCTGCCTGCAAAGGTTTTTCGGATAGCGGGTAAAGCGGTTATGGCCCAATCTAACGGTGCTCAATCTAACGGCAAGACTGATACGCCTAGTCGCGATGACGAAGCTCTTCTGGAGGTGACGCTGACGGAAGGTCGAAATCGCCAGATCCGTCGAGTCGCTGAATCGTTAGGCTATCCTGTGACAGCCCTTCACAGGATAAAAATTGGCTCATTGTCGCTAGGAAAATTACCCCGTGGTCGCTATCGTTTACTTAGGGATGTAGAGGTAGCCCAGCTGAAGCATGAGGCTGACTTAACGCTTCCCTCTATTCCTTCCAAAATATAATTACTGCCTTATCTCACCTTGCCGAACTCATGAAGCAGAAAGCTCGTATTAAAGAACCTACCGCCCAACAGCTACAGCAAGAGCAGCTTTACTCGCTTGGCAGCATGCTCAAACAAGCCCGTCTGCAGCGAGAATTGTCGTTGGGAGCGATTGAAAAGCGCACGCTTATTCGTCAAATGTTGTTAGTGGCCTTGGAAGAAGGAAAAATCTCTGAATTGCCTGAACCCATTTATATTCGGGCTTTGCTGCGTCGGTATGGTAATGCCCTAGGCCTAGATGGTGAAACGATTTCGAGCCAGTTCTTCACTCGCCCCGTGGTTAATCCGCCGCGTTCTTCCTGGAAGGACTCTCCGGCGGCGCAGCTGCGTCCGCTGCATTTGTACGGCGCTTATGTGCTGCTAATTATGGGTGCGGTGAGTGCGCTTTCAGGCTTTTTGCAGCGAAGCGCGCCGGATATGACGGCTCAGCCCATTTTGGATCCGGTGGCGATTGAGCAACTGATGCCCAAGCAAACAGTCCAACCTCAGCCAGTTAAGCCTGCTGTTGAAGCCGTCAAGCCCAAGGCTCAGACAAAACCCGTGGAGGTGGATTTGCTGCTGACCGGGCAGTCTTGGGTGCGGGTGGTGACGGATGGTTCTACTGAATTTGAGGCAATCTTGGAGCAGGGGGAACAGCGTTCTTGGGCGGCGAATCAGTCGATTACGGTGCGTGTGGGTAATGCGGGCGGTGTGATGTATTCGTACAATCGGTCTGAGGCGGCGCCGATGGGTGAGTTAGGAATGCCTGAGGAGAGGACATTTGGCCCTAAGGTCAGTTTGTTGGCTGGTCAATAGGGATGAGTAGTTTTGCTGTATGGGCTTATTTTCTATAGCTTATTTATCACTTTTAGTTTGTTGTTATTTATTTTTACAGCTTATTGTTTACAGGAAGCGCCTTGGCTGCACTGTTGTGGTCAGGCGTTTCTTTTTGGGGTGTTTCTTTGGCCTGAGATTTAGCGGGAGATTTGGCTGAGGATTTGGCAGGTAGGATGACCGTGGCGCAGGTTCCTTTGCCGAGATTGCTGGTGAGTGTGAGCTGGCCTTGGTGGTTGTCTGTGATGATTTTGGCGATCGCAAGCCCTAATCCCGATCCCCCGGCGCTACGCGAGCGAGCCGGATCAACGCGGTAAAATCGGTCGAAAATTCGGGTGAGATCGTGGGCAGGGATGCCTATGCCCGTGTCTTGAATGCTAGTAGTGATTTGGCTGGCTGAGGCTTCGCAGGTGATGGAGATTTCTCCTGTAGAGGTGTATTGGATGGCGTTGGCGATGAGATTGGTGAAGAGGCGGATGAGTTGGTCGTGATCGCCTTGGACGCAGAGATCGGTATTGGGGATTTGGGCGCTGAGGGTGAGGGATTTGTCTTGAGCGACTGCCTGCTGCTCTTCGATGATGTTTTTGAGAAGGGTGGTGAGATTGGTGCGATCGCGTCTTATCGGCACGAGTCCACTTTCTTGACGAGCGAGAAACAACAGATCATCTACTAACCGGCCAAGCCGACGGGTGAGCCGTTCGATCACTTCGAGCTGGCTGCGCTGAAACTGCTCGTCAGGATCAGCGAGGGCGACTTGGACATTGGTTTGAATGACGGCGATGGGGTTGCGTAGTTCGTGAGAGGCATCAGCAGTAAACTGTTTGAGCTGTTGGTAGGATGCGGCGACGGGCTGCATGGCTAAGCCAGAGAGAAACCAGCCAATGCTAGCGACGGCGGTGAGCATAAAGCCAATGCCCAGCGCGAGATCGATAATCAGCTGGCGGCTGGGTTTGGAGACTTCAAACCAGGGATGGCTGACGCGGATGTAGCCAAGGAGTTGGTTGCCGGACTGAACGCGGCGGGTGATTTGCCTCAAGACGATACCGTCGGGTGGGGTGACGGTTTCGCCATTAGGGTTCACATGGAGGCCGATATGGTGAGGTTTGGCGAAGGTCGTCCACAGGAGGTTCCCTTCAGGGCTAAACCATTCGAGATCGATGTGATCGTCTTCACTGGCGGCTTCTGAGTTACGGAAGCTGTCTTCGATGTTGACTTTTAGTGAAGTTTCTGGTGTGCCGCTGGCAGTGAAGATGCGAAGGCCATTGGTCGGGCTAGGCTGAATGACGAGCTGGCGCTGGACGATTTCGATGACATGGTTAAGGGTATCGTCTACGCGCTCGACGAGGGTGCTGCGCACATAGGTGTAGACGCCACTGGCAAAAAGCAGAAGAAGAACGGCGGTGACGGTGGTGTACCAGAGGGCGAGGCGGCGGCGGGTAGTTTGGAACATATGAATTTTCTTATTTTAGCGATCGCCAGGAACTTCCAAAACTACAGTCGCAGTGAACGAGCGAATTTGCTATTTGCGGAGAAGTTAGTAAACAGAGTTGAATCACTAGCGGCTTATGGCTGACGAAGCTGTTCGGCTGTTTGATGGGCTTTGACTCCAACCTGATCTAGCGTTTCACTCAAGGTTGTTTTGAAGTTCGTTTTTACTTGATCTGGAATTTCTTGGATGCGATCTCTTACAGACGCGAACTGCTGTTCTACATCTGGAATTTCTTGGATGTGCTCTCTTACAGACTCGAATTGTTTTTCTACGGCTGGTTTAATTTGCTGGGCGGCAGCTTTCATCCTGACGGGCTGTGCTTGCAATTCTGCGCGCAGCTGACCTAATTGTTCAGGCAGTCGCTTTGCAAATCTAGGGGTCGTAAACGAAACGCGAGCGGTTTTTGAGGGTTTAAGCGCTGCTTCAATCACATCGTAAGGATTGGCCCGATTTGGACGGGGCTGCTCTAATTTTAGGTTGTCTTGGCGGAGCGTTGTGACATCTGGCCAGTTCTCTGCTGATTGCTCCTGCTCTGCTGACTGCTCCTGCTCTGCTGACTGCTCCTGCTCTGCTGACTGCTCTTGTGATGGCGCCTGCTCAATAACGGGCTCTATGGCAGTTTCCGTCGCAGCAGAGTTGCCTAAGATAGGTTCCTCGGGTTGATTGTCTAGCTCTTTAGCGGCTGAGGTAAGGGGCACAGCGGTGGGCTCGGCGACTTGATTTAATGGCTGAGGCGCTATGGTTGTCTGGGGTGCTGTTAGTTTTGATCTCAGTCGCGGTATATTTTCTCGATAGCTATCTGCGCCTGCTGTGTGGTGTGAGTAGCCCGCAGCCTGGGCAGGGTCTGTTGTGCTCGCTATCAAAATGGCTGTAATTGCGATCGCGAAAATAACAGACAAGGCACCTCTCAATAGCCTCGTGAATGTGCTGAGCGCGAAGGCCGAAAACATGATTTTTATAGCTTGGGTGAGCAACCTCGTCATCATAGCGTCTGCGCTGTCTCTCTAAGATAAATCGATCCGGCAAATCCATCCGATAAGGCTAGCTCTGTACGAGATTATCTAACGACCGACCTTCCCAGTATAAAAGCCGAACAAAAATTAGAAGAGATGAGTTGAAAAGATGAATTGAAAAGATGAATTGAAGAGATGAGTTGAAGAGATGAGTTGAAGAGATGAATTGAAAATGTTGTGCGATCGCCCTCACCTGGCAACAAAGTCTTTCTATGACGTCTTTCTATGACGTAGACCGTTCTTTAAAATCCTAAGTCTGCCACCGCTGCTTCCGCCGCCTTAAACACCGCCGCATCCGACATTGTTTCCCAAGCTGTATCGCCAACTTCTTTGTAAAACTGCGCATCGTAGGCCCGAGTCCTCACCACTACCGGCATTGGTACCGCATGGCCCAACAACAGCGCCTGCTGCTTAGAATCTAGCTTCGCCAACACCGAACGCAAGCTCTGCCCGCCAGACACGCCTGTAAAAATTGCATCAATATCTTTTTCGTCGTTGAGTAAGGCCGTAATTCGGGTGCCCACCTGAGACATCACCTCGTTATCTATCCCTGAAGGGCGTTGATCGACTACAAGCAGTGTGACGAAGTACTTACGCATTTCGCGGGCAATAACACCAAAAATAGTTTGCCTGGCAGTGGCTGGGTCTAAAAAACGGTGAGCTTCCTCAATGGTAATGACTAAGGGATGGGGGCGATCAGTTGGATTTTTACTCTGTAAAAAGCGATCGGCCTTACGCACATAGCTCGCATGAATTCGCCGGGCAATTACATTGGTGGCCAGCATGTAAGAGAGCATGTTGCTTTGCGATCCAAACTCAATCACCACATGCTTGCCAGCATCAATGGTTTCTAAAATTTGGTTCACATAGTTGTGCGGGCAGCTGCTGCGAATGTACTTTAGCTCTGCCAGGCGAGTAAGCTTACGTTGCAAAGCCATAATGGACGACTTGCTGCCCATCTTGACCTCGCAGAACTCCTGAATCTCTTCATTGCTGAGCTGAAGCAGGCGGTTAATCCAACTGCTGCCAAACTCATTGCGCAAAATAATTGCGTTTTCTAAGCTCGCCTCCGACAAATTCAGCTCCCGGCTAATCAGCATCAAATCTTCTACATCGATTTGATCAAAGCTGATATATAGCTCCTGTGCGTCCATGACGCCGCGACGCTTTGTAGACTCAGGATCTAGCGTAAATATTTGCACCTGGCCGGGAAATAGCTGACGCAGGCCCTTTACGGTGCTAAATTCTTTGCCCTCGCTCACCGCTTCCCAGCCATACTCCGAGTGCATGTCAAAAATGAGGTTTACCGCCGCCTGCTTGCGAATAATTCCCGACAAAATCAGCCGTGTCAAAAACGACTTGCCCGTGCCCGACTTACCAAAAATGCCATTGCTGCGTTCTACAAACCGATCCAAATCAATGCAAATTGGCACATCCATATCAATGGGCTGCCCAATCGCAAAATTCCGCCGCTGCACATCGTCTTCCCAGCCAAACACTGCCCGAAAATCCCGCTCTGAAGCATCATATACCTGGCTAAAATGACCCGGAATGGTCTTTACCGGCAGTAGCTGAAGCGGCGCACTAGAATTCGTCTCATACGAGGCTAAGCCATTCGATTTGGAGACTTGACGCTTCTCACCTGAAGTCTTCTTACCTAAAGTTTGAGCAAAATTGAAGCCTGGTTGCCCCTCTTCTGTAGGGGTAAACATCAGCATCGGCGTTAAATCAATGGTGCCGTAGGTTCCTGATCCAGCCAGGACCTCTTGTAAAAAAATGTTCCCCGGCTCGGGTGGGCTCGCCACAATACGCTGACTCGCCATCCCTAGGGCAACATCCGTGAGCATACAAAAAAAGCGCGATCGCACGCCCTGCACGACCAAAAATTTGCCCACTCGCATTTCTTCGACCAGCACATCTGGGTGCAGCCGAACTTCGAGCCCTTTGCTTAAAGAGCCTTGAATCACAGATCCTAATGGACGCAGCTCGCGCATGGCTTTACAAGTCAGCGTTGACAATGGGCCTATGGTAGCCGAAGCTGCCCATTTAGTACATAGGTTCTGAATAGTTGTGAATGCTTAATGCCTCAGCATTCGGCTAACTGGCCAGATCAACCGGGCTATTAAAACGGGCTGTTAAAACTGATAGCCAACCCCGCCTTGAATCGCTGTATTGGTATCACCCCCAATCGGGACGATGGCATTGCCGTAAAACACAATTCTGTTTCTGCTTTGGGTGTAGTCAATGCCGGGTTGAATCACAAACGCGGTACCATCGCCCATGACCGACCCTTCGCTCGCAAAGGCGACGCCTGCACCGACATATATTTCGGTATTAAAATTCAGCGGATAGTCGTAGGAAATTGTGGGTACAAAAGCAGATCCCTCACCCAAGAAAGCCGCCCCGCGAATGGAGATAGGCGCTTCCAAAATGTTGTAGCGGCCATTGATAGCAACGCCGATTTCACCATCGCCCAGAGCAGGGCCGATGCCGATATAGCTGCCGTAAGCTGCTTGGGCTTGAGCGGGTGACTGAAGTGAAAAAGCGATCGCACAACCGCCTAGTGCTAATCCAGCCCAGCTTAAAAGCCGACTTTTAAAATGAGTGATCATTAAAGTAGTGATCATTTGCAAACTCCTCACAGAACTACTAATCAGAACTACCAGTCAGTACGAATGAAAGGCGTAATATCGCCTAAATATCAGCCGATACAGTACTTAGTACTGTATCGGCTGAATACAGTGGCAGCTGAATATTGTGTAGATAATAACTCACCACGGACATAATAATCGGGCGCATAATAGCACATGCCGCGCAGATCGCGAGGTCAAGCCTATGTTAACGAGCATTCACGATTTCGGAAGAAAAATCTTGGAAGGACACCCTCAGAAGGAAAACGCATCAAGATTGTTTGAAATCGCAGGCACTTTTAAGTATATTTCCGGGCTTATTGAAGAATCCGCATAATTTTCTTTCAAAATATGTCAGCGATTTTAGTGAGTTAACACGTTCCTTACATTTGGCTTTGGGCATTCTTCATATAGTTCTTTATCGTCTCTGCTGTACAGCACTTCTGTTGTATTGCTTGTTGTATCGCTTTTATTTTGTTTTAGCTTATTTCCTTTGGGTGAATCCATTTCTCATTCATGGTTCTCATGGTTCTCATGGTTCTCATGGTTCTCATGGTTCTCATGGTTCTCTTTGGTATAGGCAGATAACAGCTGAATAGTCGATAGATCGTGGCTTAACCAAATCAGCGAAAGCTTCATCTATCAACAACAACAAATCGTTTGAAAGCGCTCTTAGCAGAAGCTCTTACAGCTTGCTGAGTCGATATTTGGTGTGGTCATCTATCTTCTCTCTCTTTATAAATTTGTTGTTTTTGAAAACCTAGATCGAGATTTCTTTTATGTTTGATGAAAAGTCAGTTTTGAGCGCTCGTGATGCGGCGCTCACAGTTAGTAGCGACATGGCTAGGCCCGATCCGTATGGATTGGATATCAACGGCGATCGCCATCCTGACATTCTCTGGCACAATCCAACCTCTGGAGAAAATGTCCTATGGTATATGGACGGCAAAAAGGGTTCAGAGTACAGCGCGTCAGTCACTATCGACCCTATGAGCGGCGAGTGGCAAATCAAAAGTGCGCTCGATTTTGACCTAGATGGTCATCAGGATTTGCTATGGCGCAACGAAGTAACTGGTCAAAATGAAGTTTGGTTTATGGGGGGCGACAGAGGGCGCGATCGCCTGAGTAAACAAGAGATTGCAGGCATCGGTAGCGACTGGGAGATTTCAGGCGGTGCAGACTTTAACCGCGATGGTAGAGTTGACTTGCTGTGGCGAAACCAGGCAACCGGCGAAAATGAAGTTTGGTTTATGGGCGGCACGCGCGGCACAGACATCGCATCTAAAGGCGCGATCAGAACGCTGCATGCAGGCTGGGAAGTGGGCGGTATCGCTGACTTTGACCGAGATGGCCACGCCGATATTGTGTGGCGTCATCAGCAGGGTAGAAATGCAATTTGGCTGCTAAATGGTGAACAGGGTACGAATGTAAAAGATGGAAAAGAGTTGAACAATGTCGGTGGCGCATGGGAAATGCGGGGCGCAGCCGATTTTAACCAGGATGGTACGCCTGATATTTTTTGGCACAATGGCTCAACGGGTAAAAGCGCTATTTGGTACATGACGGGTGCAACCGGCAATCAGATCAAAGATGGCGATGTCATGCCTTGGACCGACACAACTCGAACGCCGTTGGTGAGCGGTTGGGGTTCACAAGCGACTGCTGTTAGGCCCGTTGTCTCTCCACCTAATTCGCCAGTGGCTGAAATTCCAACCATTGACAGCCCGACCAATGAAACTCCAACAACAGAACCTGAAAGTCCCCTCCCTTTAGTCGGCGGAAACTCTGACGAGCCTGGATTCGATATCCAGTTTGACTATCGCTTTGATAACTTAAATTGGTTTGACAGCCAGAAAAGAGCCGCGCTAGAAGCTGCCGCTGAGGTTTGGGAAGCCATTATTCTAGATGACTTTCAGGCGATCAAAGCAGGCACGACCGTTCATGCCTCTCATCCAACTTCGGGGAGTGTTGAAGCATTTCAGCTAGATTACGATATTGATGACATTGTGGTGTTTCTCTATGCTAACGACATGGGCGGGCCAGGTGGCAAGCTCGCTGAAGCAGGGGCTACGACTTATAAGGGCGATCGCAATACAACTACTGTTTTCCAACCCTGGCTGGGGGAAATGGAGTTTGATATCAGCGAACTCTGGTATGTCAACGCCAGCCTAAGCGAGACGGTGGTTGTTCCAGCTACGCAGCCCGATTTTCTCTCAGTTGCGGTTCACGAACTCGGTCATATTCTTGGAATCTCTTCTTCTTTGCCTGCTTTTAGGTCTTTAATTAATAGCCAGGGTCAGTTTATCGGTCCCGCTGCAAGCGCTCTCAACAACGGTAATCCCATTCCGTTAGACACTGTCGGATCTCATATCAGAGATAATTTTGAGATACCTGGTCTGGGCGAAAATTCTTTAGATCCTACGATCAGAAAAGGCGATAGAAAGCTACTGACCCGTTTAGATGCGGCTTTGCTTGACGATATTGGCTATACCATTGACTATTCTTCTTTAAAGCCTGTTCCTAAAGTAGATTCTCTGGCAGTTGTAAAAGACGGTCAAACGGTGACGAAACTACAAGTTGGTGAACGCTACGAGCTGAAATGGGACGACAATTTTTCTGGTGCTGTGAAGATTGACCTGTATGAAGGCAGCAGGTTTATCCGAACGATTGAGAGTTCAACGGCTAGCGATGGCTCTTTTGACTGGCTGGCCCCGGCTGATTTAGCGGCGAGCGATCGCTTCTACCGCTTTAAGGTGAGCAGTGTAGATGACAGCAGATTTCATAGCTTTAGTGATTTTCCCTTCACTATTCAGGCCCAGTCTTTTATCTCCAACAGCACCTTTAACGACACCACGCTCAAAATTGGTAATCTGTACACCCTCGTTTGGAATGACAACCTGAGCGAAACGATCAAAATTGATCTCTATAAAGGTGATCAATACATGCGCACACTCACGGCCTCAACCATGAGCGACGGCAGCTACGAGTGGCGCGTTCCCAGCTTTACCCCACCTGGCAGCGACTACCGCCTCAAGCTCACTAGCCGTAATGATGCCAGCATCTACGACTTTAGCCCCATCTTTACCGTTCACGCCTAAAAGCGATAAGGCTATTCGCGGCTAAAACACTTAGCCAGTGTTGCGCATGCCCGCCGCAACGCCGTTGATGGTGAGCAGTGCGCCTCGCAACAGTTCTCCTTTGCTGTAGCGCGATCGCACTCTCCCCGTCACCGCATCATTACCATATTCTCTTAGTCGCTTCAGTAGCGCCACCTGCAAAAAGCTCAGCGGCACAATGCTGCCGTTTCGTAACTGTACAGACCGCTGCAAACTCGGATCACCATCTAACAGCTTGCTGTGGTTAGTAATAGAGAGCACTACCTGTCGCGTGAGATAAAACTCAGCGGCAATCTGGTCAAACATCACCTGAAAGTCTTCTCTTTTTTCTTCACTACTGAGTTGATTCACATAGTGCTGCGCAATCTGTAAGTCCACCTTTGCCAAGGTCATTTCTACTTTAGAAATCACCATTTTAAAGAAAGGCCACTTAGCATAAAAATAGCGCAGCATCTCTAAATGCTCTTCCTCGTTCTCATCAATAAACTCTCCGAGCGCGGTGCCAACCCCGTACCAAGAGGGCAGCAAAAAGCGTGTCTGTGTCCAGCTAAAGACCCAGGGAATGGCCCGTAGGCCGTCTAAGGTACGCTTGCCTTTACGGCGGGCAGGCCGAGAGCTAATTTGCAGCTGCGAGATTTCTTGAATGGGTGTGACCTGATGGAAAAACTCTACTAAATCAGGTTGCTCATAAATCAGAGCACGATAGTGCTGGCGCGACCGAACGCTCAGTCGTTCGATAATCTCGTTCCAGGGTTCAATACGATCAAAGCTGCTGCCCAAGACGCTACCTTGGATGACTGCAGTTGTCACCGTTTCCAGGTTGTACAACGCTAAGTCTGGCAAATTGTATTTAGAAGCGAGGACTTCGCCTTGTTCAGTAATTTTAATTCGGCCATCTACACTGCGCCCAGGCTGTGCCAAAATCGCCTCGTAAGCAGGGCCACCGCCTCGCCCTACTGAGCCGCCTCGCCCGTGGAAAATGCGCAGCGCAATCCCGTAGTTGTCGGCAATTTCTTGCAGGGCTTGCTGTGCCTTATGAATTTCCCAGTTGCTGCTCAAAAAGCCCGAGTCTTTATTACTGTCCGAGTAGCCCAGCATGACTTCTTGAAGCGATGCACCGGCTTTTTCAGGTTGGTGCTTCGCTGTTTCTAGGGCTTCGTAGCCGCCCTGTAGCATGGCGCGATACAGCGGTAGTTCCCACAGCTGCTTCATCACCTTGGGGGCGCGTCGTAAATCTTCTACAGTTTCAAATAAGGGCACAATTTTAAGTGCCCCAATACCCGTGGCCGGATCATACAGGCCCGCTTCTTTCGCGAGCAGCGCTACTTCTAGCAGGTCGCTGGCAGTATGGCTCATGCTAATGATGTAGCTTTGGCACATGTCAAGGCCAAACTCCTGATGAATTCTGCGCACCATGCGGAAGGTTTGAATAATTTCAACCGACTTTTCCGAGAAGGGCAGCTCGCCCGGAATGAGCGGTCTGCGGGTGCTCAGCTCGCTCGTGAGCCATTTATTTTTTTCGTCTTCTGTAAGATCGTTATAGGGTTTGTCGAGTACGCGCAGATACTCGGTGATTTCGTTGATGGTGTCGGAGTGATTGGTGCTCTCCTGTCGAATATCTAGCTGTGCCAGGTTAAATCCATAGATTTCAACTTGGCAGATCAGTTCTTCTAAATCCTGACAGACGAGACCAGTTTCTTTAAGATTGGTTTGAATCAGTTGCAGCTCGGCTAAAAATTCATCGCCTGTACGATAAATTCGGCCGCTGACATTGCTCAGATCTAAATTGGTTTCTTGCGCTTGCAAATACTCGCCGTTGTATAGCTTTTGGGATCTGTCCAGTGTGGCTTCTAAGCGCTGTTCAATATAGGCCAGTTTGAGCCGATAGGGCTCTTGACGGTAGCGAATGGCGAGTTCGTCATACAGTTCTGGCATTTGAGTTTGGTCTTGCTCTAGCGATTCGAGCAGGTCGGGTAGGACTTCGCTCCAATGTAAGGACAGGCTCAGCAGGTGGGTGAGCTTTTTGATGCTAGCGATATATTTGCCAATGACCATGTTGCGCTGGTAGTTAGCGGTTTTCCAAGTAATTTGGGGGGTGACAGAGGGGTTGCCATCGCGATCGCTACCCACCCAAGATCCAAACCGGCAAAAATTCTGCTTAGGCGGTTTCAAATTGGGAAAAGTGCCCTCTAATGCCCGACAAATTCGCTGGTAAAGCTGCGGAATAGTACTAAAGAGCACCACATCAAAATAATGCAGCGTAAAATCGACCTCGTCGAGCACTGACGGCTTAAATTGGTGCAGCTCATCGGTGCGCCACCACAGCCGAATTTCTTCTACAAGCTGTACCTGAAGCGCTTTGATTTCCCAGGAAGACACCAGCCCCAAGGCCCGAGCACTCTCTTCTTCACGGTCTAACTGGCGCAAAATAGCTGAAATGCGGCGCTGCTTGTCACGAATAGTATGCCGTACGATTTCGGTGGGATGAGCCGTAAATACCAACCGCACATCTAGCTGATCGAGCAGCCGTTGAATCATCTGTGGCGGTACATTTAACCGCTTTAGCGTGGGAAATAGCCAGTAAAAAGTACCCACATCACGCCCGGTGTCTAAATCATTTTTATGAGACGGACTGTGAGAGGATTCAGCGCCGTCAGAGGGTGAAGTATTGGCGTGTTTTGGCCTTGTTTGGCCGGTCGATGCGTTTTGGGCTGCTGATGCAATGGCGGCATCTTCATAGGCGGCACGATACTGTTGCTGCTGGCCACGCTGTTCGTAGTGCTGTTCAACAATGTTAATCAGCTGAAAGTACAGCGCAAAGGCTCTGGCCATTTTAATCGCATCGCTCAGCTCTAACTCTTCTATGAGCTTGAGCACCGGAGAAGCATCGGCGGCTTTGGCTTGACCGTCGGGGGCGCATAGCTCTCTTAGTCGCGTGAGTAGGGCAACGAGCGCCGAACCACACTCATCTTCTAGAACCGCTGCCCAGGTTTCTTCTACCCGCTTGAGCCGGTTGCGCAGCAACCAGTCATGCGTAGCAATAGCCGGAATCACTTCAACTTTCGCGGGATTGGTTACGGACTCGTCTGTTAGCGTCGTAGGCATGTGACTTTGCAAAGTTTTAGGGCGTAGGCACGGTTAATGGTGATGATTGTAGAAGTTTTAGGGACGTCTCAGGCGTTTTGGCTCTGAAGGTATTGTGAAGGTCTAGTTATCGTTAATCAGCGGTTGAATGGGTAGGCGATCGCCTCGAAAAAGTTCTTCACTGGCTTTACCGAGCTCAACGCTGGCATGGCTAGCGACTTGGCTAGTGATGAGCAGCATTAGAAATGGCAGTGTCGTTAGGCTCAGACTAAGGTTCATCGCTAACGGCAAGGTGATAGATAGCTCGGGCAAAGCGTTAGAGGGAGGCTCGCGAAAGGACTGCATGGTTTTCTCCTGTTTTCTACGGGGGCAGTTTGGGAGTCGGTACTGATTAAAAATATGTCCTTAAATTGAATATGTCATTAAATGAATAAACGATTTGTGGGGGTAAATAAATGACTGGCAATATGTACGTATTTGAGGCAGGCTAACTGGCTGAAATGTGACATTGTAATCACGTAAGATCTACTCGTGCAAAATGCTCAGCAGTAACCTAAAATGCAGCGAACCCTAGGCCGTTGTAACGATAGTAATGTCGTAAATTGTGAGGTTACAAACGACGGCGTTATCAAGGAACATAGTCTCTCTTTAACACGCTACTTTAGATACGCTACTTTAGAGCTTGAGACTCAACTGTGTATTTGGTGACTGTGTCCTTAACCACTCTGTGCTCGAATACCGCGTACCCACATTATTACCTACTATTACATTGTCCCGATTTGGCGCTATTCTAATTTGCTGTATGGTTCAGTACCGCATACTCGAATTGCGCACGAGGTTTTCGCGTGATCATCTCAGGTGATCATGCCATAGCCATAAATGTCATCTTACATAGGTGCTATGTAGGTGACATCTTATCTGAAGGTCTGATCTGAAGGAAGGTGACATCTTAAGATCTGAAGGGTTGATTTAGGAATCTGAAGGATTTAGAAATCTGAAGGGTTTAGGATCTAAAGGGTTCGCTTTGGCCTCGTAATCTCTGCTTTTTATCGCCATATAAATGCTAGGTCACTCTCCCCGACAAAAAGCTGCTGCCGATCCGGCTATCCTGGTCCCTTGGCTTAAGGAAACTGTACTGCGCCCTGAAGATGCCACCTTAGCTGAGGTTCGAGTCAGGCTACGCGGTAATATTTTGCATGTTTTATGGGAGTCTGCTGCGAGGGGCGCACTGCCTCGTGAGTTGGTTTTGATGCGGCTGGTGCGATCGCTGCAAGCACCGGAAGTCAAAGCGCGCCTTGAAGATGAGTTTCCGCAGATTTATCAGATTTATGTCTACAGCCGTGGACCGCTTGATTCTAAGCCGGCCTGGAGTGCCCCGATCTACCTCAATCGTTTAGACAAGCACCTAGCGCTTTTGGTTCACGGTGCTAGCGATGCTGAAACCGTTGCTAAAATCGCCGCAGCCGCGAGTTTGGCCTCAGAGGATTCTGTTTTAGCGAATAACGTTCAGGGCCTATCCGCACGTGCTGATGAGTCGGCTACTGATGAATCGGTTACGGATGAATCGGTTACGGATGAATCGGGTTTTGGCGCACCTCTTCTTAAAGAGCCTGAAGAGTCTAAAAATGAAGAGATTCGCTCAAATGTGGAATCTTTAGCGGCTTCTCCCCCGCTTGAACAACTGCTAGATATCAGTTTGGCACGCAGAGGCGACTCAAGTGCGATCGCTCGCTATCTCAGCGAAGCCCTGAGTGCTTTGAATGTAGGGGTTAAAGTCAGCGCCCGCGTGGTTCCTGGCAAAGCGCGTCGAGCCAAAGCTGTCGTCGCGGTTCCTCTTATTAATGCGGCCAATCAGAATGCAAGCAGTCAGAATGCGTCACATCCATCCGCTAGTGCGACAAATAGTGCAATCAATCAATCAGTCGCTGAGCCAGCAATCAGTCATTCAGCTGCCCTTGATCAGAACGCAGCCGCTGTCGTAGCGGAATCAGACGATTCTGCAAGCAGCGATCTGGTCTCTCGGCTTTGGGTATTTTGCGAAGCGAGCTACAGCCCCGACCCACTTTTGATTGCTGAACCCATCGCCGAACGGCTGCGTCAGCTTCATTTGGGCCAGTTTCAAGATGCGGTCATCACCATTCAGGTAACTGGCGAAGCCGCCTCCGACTGGCGACTGCGAGTCGATCTAACGCCGCCCGAAAAAATGCTTAGAGAATGGGGCCGGTGGGGTGACGTTCCGGCGCTTTCGCGGCTAGTGAACCAAATTTCGCGGCGGTACGGCTTAAAGCTAGTTACGGAATTCAAAAAATCATCATTACACCTGATTAGCTATGCAGTTAAAGATGTTTTGAGTCCTACGCCTATTGCTGAAAATGCTCCACTGCCCTCACCCACTGTAGATATTGACGGCTTAGTTGGGGATGTGTCCTCGCTACTGCGAGCGATCGCACCTCAGGGCGTTCAGCGGGCAATGCTCTATGGCCCCTCAACCGATGACATCAGTCCCGAGTGGCTCCGTGGCATTGAGCTGCCAGCGGCTGAAGATCCGGAACTCGCGAAGAGTGCAATGTCTTTGGCCAGTGAAGGCAATATGCCTGCGCTAGCTTACTGCCTGACCAGAGCGCTCAACCCGGATATTAAAGACCAGCTAGCCACAGGCGGTATTCGGGTGCAGCTATTGCAAAAAGACCGACTACTGCATGTAATGGCCGATGGGCCCATTTGCCCGCCTAAAAATGCGATTGTTCCGCTCATTACTCAAACGCTAGAGCAGGCGAATGTTTCAAGCTTGGTAGAGGGCGTTCGTCTCTATGGTCGTCGGGCTGGCCAAAAGCAGCCGATTTGGACACAAGGGCAGGACTATCAGCGGCGAGAGCGGATGGTGCCCGAGGCAAAGCCTGAATTTGCCGCGTCTGAAGCCTATATTGGCGAGCTGATTACCGCTGTCACAGACGCTAGCCTGTCGGCTGAGGTCGCTGCTGGTGAAGCCGAGTCTGACCTGGGCCTGATGAAGGGACTGGCCAGAGCTTTTCAATATGCGCTCATTAAAAGCCAGGTGTTTGTTCCTGCGGATGAAACCAGCGGCCTACGGTCTAAATTGCCCCGATCTTTTCAGACTAACGGCGGCAAGATGGCTTTAATTTGGGGGGCTGTCGGTTTGCTTTTGGCCGTTCAGGTCGATTTTATCGCGGGTCAGGCGCTACGCCAAACTGCGACCTCAGCGGTCTCAACTACTGCGGAGGGTTTGGACGCCGAGATGCCTAAGACTGGGCAAGGAGATTCTGAAGGGGTTGAGCAGCTGAAGCCCAATGGCTTTAACGACGAGCTAGCGGGCTTAGATTGGAACGAAGGCCAAACCAATGGGGATCAATCGCAGTCGGCATTGGCCGATGATGGCTTTTTGGCTGATGGCTCTACCGATGTTTTGGCCTCGGCTTCGGGCGATCGCCGATTTGACAATCGCGACTTTACCGCTTCTGCGATTAATGACAGCGAGTTGATTTACAGCCCTCAACAGGATTTTATTTCCACTTCTTCACTACTAGCAGGCTCTACACTGCCGACTTTTCGATCTCAACAGCTGGATGAAAAGCTGGCATTATACCGTCGCCGCATAGCCCAGTCAGGCCCGCCCGATGTCTTGGTAATTGGCAGCTCGCGGGCGCTGCGAGGGGTTGACCCAGCCGCTTTACGACAGTCTTTGGGCGCCGCTGGCTACGAGGGGCTGAGCATTTTTAACTTTGGTGTAAATGGCGCAACGGCTCAGGTTGTCGATTTAATCGTCAGGCGGCTGATTCCACCCGATCAGCTGCCGCAAATTATTGTGTGGGCGGATGGGGCGCGGGCCTTTAACAGCGGCCGAACGGATGTGACGTTTGATGCGATCGCCACCTCCGAGGGTTACCAGCAGCTAGAATCGGGCGTCGCCAGCGATGGCATGAATGACTTGGCTCTAGGCAGCTTGTCTGAACAGCTAACCGCTCGGGCTCGATCAGCGGATCAAAGACTCAGCGAGCTATTGGGTAAGGTCTCTTCGGGCTATACCCACCGGAGCCGAGTTCGCACGGCGTTGGGGCAGGGATTTGGGGCGATATCGAAGCCCTTCCAAGGGAGAATCGCGCCAGGATTTCTCGCTGAAGAAGGCATTACTGAAACCAAAGACACGCCCACTGGCGCACCGACCGAAACTAGCCTGATCGACTCTGACGGCTTTTTGGCGCTGTCCAATCGGTTCAATCCTGCAACCTACTACAATGACCACGCCCGTGTTGCGGGCGCTTACGATGGCGACTATCAAGCATTTAGGCTAGAGGGCATACAAGAGCAAGCGCTGACTAACCTGCTGACCTACACCACAGAAAAAAATGTGCCGGTTATTTTTGTCAACACACCGCTAACTGACGAATACCTAGATGCCCATCGGATGAAAGCAGAAGACTTTTTTGTGCAGTACATGGCAGAAGTTGCACAGTCCTCTCCAACTATGACCTTTCGTGATATGGGTCAGCTTTGGCCGCAGCGCTACGACTATTTTTCAGATCCTAGCCACCTCAATCGGTATGGTGCCTATCAGGTTGCCACTCGGCTGGCTCAAGATCCTCTGATTTCTTGGCCGCAGTCCTTACCTGCCCAGAGTGATGAACCCCAGTGATCTCTCCAGATATGAACCCCAGTGACGACTAAAGTAACGCCCAAAGTGAGTTCTAAAAAATCAAGCAGCTCCCTATTTCTATCGCGGTAACCTTATGATTCTGCCGTCTATCCTCTACGGCTTTTTTCTCGCTGGTGTTGTTTTACTTTACTGGCTTGCACCTAATAAAGTCGCTCGATTGCTGGTACTGCTGGTCACTAGCCTGTACTTTTATGCATCATTGCAGCTTCACTATGTGCCCTTAATGCTGGTGCTTGTCGGACTCAACTTTTTTGTAGGTAAGGCACTCGGTACGCCGTTAGACTGGCGTATCCCCAATGAGGCTTGGCCTTACGCCCAGGCAGATTGGAACAAAAAACGAGGTCAGCTGCTAACGGGCGGTATTGTTTTAAATGTTCTACTGTTGCTGGCGTTTAAGTATTTCTCTCCGCTTCTAGAGACGTTGCTGCCGAATTCACCCACTAGCGTCCTGGTCGATAGCTGGCTAATGCCGCTGGGCCTCAGCTTTTTTGCTTTTGAGTGCATTGCTTATCTAGTTGATGTCTATCGGGGATCGCCTGCCAGCGATCAGCTGTTAGAGTTCGCGGCTTACAAGCTATTTTTCCCTAAGCTAATTTCTGGTCCGATCACTCGCTTTCATAGCTTCGCAGGGCAAATGAAAGAGCAGCCGGTGCCACCGCTGAGTCAGAGCGCAGAGGGCCTGTGGTTAATTGCTTCTGGTACGGTCAAAAAGCTGCTGATTGCTGACCATATTGGCCTACTGGTGAATGCCAGTGCAGGTAGTCTGCCGAGGGCAGGCAGCGGTGATATTTGGCTACTGGCCTTTGCCTATGGTCTACAGCTGTATTTAGACTTTAGCGGCTATGTCGATATTGCCCGAGGGAGTGCGATACTACTCGGCTTTAACCTGCCGCAAAACTTTGATTTTCCATACTTTGCCACCAGCATTGCAGATTTTTGGCGACGCTGGCATATCACCTTGGGTGACTGGCTACGCAACTATCTGTATTTTCCGCTGGGTGGCTCCCGAAGAGGTCTCACGCGTACCTGTATCAATTTAGTGGTGGTGATGCTGGTAGCTGGGGTTTGGCATGGCGATCGCTGGGGTTTTATTGTTTGGGGTGCTATTCATGGTTTGGCGCTGGTTATCCATCGCCTCAGCGGCGCACTCTCAGAACGTTCAAAGGCGATCGCCTCTTTTTGGCAAAGCATTCCCGGCCTGTTAACGGCCTGGGCCTTGACTCAGCTCACCGTTTTCTTCAGTTGGATTTTCTTTCGCCTACCTAACCTTAACGACGCCGGACTGGCCATGCGCCATCTGTTTGGCCACTCGGCAGATATTCAGTTCGCTCAAAAGGTGTATCAGGAATCCTTTGGGCTCAACCGTCCGCAAATTTCGTTGCTGCTGCTCGGTATTGTGAGCCTTATGGGTGTTGCCTATGGTGTGCAGCGAGGACTCAAATTGCAAATTAGTTGGCCAGTAAAAGTACTATTACTGCCTATCTGCTTCTATCTGGCCTGGGTGCTAGCCCCTTCAGAAGCTTCACCCTATATTTACTTTGACTTCTAATACTGGCTTCTAATACTGGCTTCTAATACGGAGTAGTGTTTTGATAACTCACGCTGAAAAGGCGCAGGGAGCGAGTTTGAAGTCTACTCAGCTGCAAATTATCAATAGCGAATTAATTGTTAAGAGAATCGTATCTCTTCGCGTAACCCTCTAAATTGTTAACAGAACGAAACAGAAGTTAACTCTTTTAGGTTTTCAGCTGCTTCGTTTCTAATACGTACCTAATTACTCGGAATAATAAACAATGACTACTACACTACAGCAGCGCCAAAGCGCTTCGTTGTGGGAGCAGTTTTGTCAGTGGGTTACCAG
>LJZR01000029.1:0-31341 GCA_001314865.1 Phormidesmis priestleyi Ana
CAGAGCCCCCAAATTTTGGGAAACCCATTATTGGCTCAAGGAATAAATCTTATATTTCTATAGGGGGCAATGCAGTATCTACGATTTAATTATGCCAACTTACTTATTTGGATATCATAAGGATTTTCCAAGAATATCAAGCGTATAGGGCGAGGATTTCCTGAGCGGCCCGTAGCCCAGAGAGATAAGCGCCATGCGCGGTGCCATAGTAGTCGCCATTCGAAGCTTCGCCTGCAAAGAACACTAAGGGGCTCATCGGTGCAGCCAGCGCCTGACGCATTGCTGGTGTTGCCCCGACAGGATTGTATGAATAAGACCCCAAGGAAAACGGATCGGTTGCCCAGCGCGTGATTTGATAGTCAATGGGCTCAGGTATGTCTGCGCCATACAGTGTTCTGAGTACTTGTATTGCACTGGTTACAATCTGTTGATCTGACCAGGTTTCAATCTCTCTGCCTCGGTCGGCGGCATTAAACCCTAGCAGTACAGGCAGGTTGCTGGCCCGCATAAAGCTCACCCATTCGGTCCATTCCCCCGGATTGGCCGAAACCTGTTCTAGCCAATCTACATCGGTCGGCCAAAAGGCTGTTTCAAAACGCAAATAGCATTTGTTTAACACGCCCATGCCAAGCTGTGCGATCGCCTGTTGCTTGGCCGGTGGCAGCTCCGGCGAAAAACGCACCTGCTGAGATTGCAACACGCCTAATGTCAGCGTTACAACCACATGGTCAGCCACCCATTCGCGCTTTTGAGTGATCACTCGAACGGGCGACTGCTGCCATTCAATCGCTTCAACCACCTGACCTAGCTCAATGTTCAGGCTGCTCGCCAAAAATTGCGTGATCACCTGAAAGCCGTCTACAAACAGTGCATCGTCGCCTTCAAATTCTTGGCTGTTATCAAACCAGTGGGTCGAAAGCCTCGCGGCGCTTCCTGAATATTCCTGTTCTATTTCGCTGTTAAGAATGAAGTGGATAAACCGGGATGCCTCTGTTAAGAGATCTGTTGAAGTGCCTGTTGAAGCGCCTGTTGAAGCACCTGTTGAAGCGCCTGTTGAAGCGCCTCTTGCGGCCTCTAAGGATGGCATCAATGGCTCAATTACTTGCCAAATTGAAGCATCGGCATCTTGATTTTGTGCTTTTTGGATGGCCTGCCACACTTTCTGCCTCAGCGCTGCCATCCGGGCTTCTTCTGCTGTGGACAATGGCTGTCCGGCGGTGTTGTAGGTGATGGTTCGGTCATAACGGGTCACCAGCCGACTGGCCTGAATGTCTTCAGCCAAGTCTGTCAGTGGGTTGCCCTGGGTTCCATGTATCCAGGTCGCACCCAAATCAAGGGGCATATCAGACCATTGGGTGCTGGTCCAAATGCGACCGCCGATGCGATCGCGTGCTTCTAACAGGGTAACGTCATGGCCTTGCTGCTGCAATTCCCGAGCCGCCGCTAGCCCTGCCAAACCAGCGCCAATGACAATAATTCGTTTGCGAATTCCTAGTCAAAGACAATCTCTCTACTCCGCTGGTACAAAGTGTAAAAGACAGTGCAGTCAATGCCATTGAGGCAATTATCATAGGCCTCGCCCAGACCTATCTCAAGCTCCTTAAGGTCTTCTTCATCTAGCCCGGCGCGTAAGGCGCGGCGCGCGCGGGCGTCGTTGGTGGTTCCGGTGATGTCGGAGACATTGGGGCCGGTGATGTCAGAGACATTAGGGCCGGTGATGTCGGAGACATTGGGGCCGGTGATGTCGGAGAGGTTGGGATGTTGGGCGAGTGCGGGGGCGGCACTGGCGAATAAGGCAGCTGCTAGAGAAACGCGGCAGGCCAAACGAAATAGAGGGGGCATGGGAAAGCGATCCTTGGTTTGGTTGGTGGGGGTAATTGCAGAAAAGATGCACCAAACTGGGAACGGGGAAGGGGGAGTGGGGAAGGGGGAGTGGGGAGTGGGGAGTGGGGAATTGGGAATTGGGAGTGGGGAATTGGGAATTGGGAGTGGGGAATGGAAAATTGGAAATTCAGAGAATTTACAGATGCTTTTGTAAGATTATCAAATCATGCAGAGAATAATATGAAGACTTGATGTGGGGAGTTTGGCGAAAGGGATTTCGCTAGCGAAAGAGATCGGATAGGGAAACGCCGACGCCGATGACGAAGCGCGGGTCGCCATCGCCTTCCCCGGCGAGGTCGCGGATGGCGGGTGTGAAGACAATGGGGAAGTTGGGGAAGGGGGCGACAGAAACGCCGACGGCGAGGTCTTGGCCTGTCCATTCGGTGATGAGGTTCGTGGAAGGTAATACCTGGAGGGCGGCGCTGCCAAAGGGGGCAATGGCAAATTCGCCGTTGGCGATGTTGTCAACGGTGCGAAAACGGCCTGAGCCTGCGCCTGCGGTGAGGGTGATGCGGCTAAAGGCATCGGTAAAGTTTTCTCGCAGGTCGAAGGTTTTGGTGATAACGCCGTAGTAGGTGTTTTCAAAGTCGTTGAATTCAATTTGGTCGTTGTCTTCAGGGAGGCGACCGAAGTTGATGATGCCTTCGCCGCCGATGGCGGCGGCCCACCCGTTGCCAAATTGCTTGTGTAGTTTGGCGTTTAGCCCGCCGCTGAGGGGGGCGCGACTGCCGCCGAAGCTCGCAGCGGTGTAGGAAATTTGCAGCCCGACAGATTCACGGGCGTTACCGAGGCCAAAGCCAATGCCTGCGGTGCCATCGCGAACGCCACCGCCAAAAATGGTGCCGGGGTTTGCGCCGCCGCTAAAGCGGGTACGCGACTGAAAGCCAATGCCTGCGAATACTTGGCCTTTGTCTGCACCGTAGCCGGAGGGGTTGGAAATGGTGATGCCGGGATACACGCGGCGGCTGGTGAAGCCATGGGTGGGGAGGGTGATGTTGCTCAGCGCTTCTTGGAGCTGTTGAATTTCTTCGAGGGGGGGAAGTGATTGTGAAATGAGGGTGTTGGCGCGATCGCCTGGCGTGTCTTCTGGTTCAGTAGCGGCTTCATGAGAAGGCTTTGTGAGTTCTGCGGACTCTGTGAGTTCTGTGGGTTCTGTGGGCTCTGCGGGCTCTGTTGATTCTGTGGGCTCTGTGGCGAGGGGCGTGGTGAGTTGTTCGAGCAGGGCGATGGCGAGTTCGGGTTCTAGGTTGGCTGCGGCGGCTGGGGTGGGTGGATTGATGTTAGAGGGGCTTAGGGTGGAGGGGCTTAGGGCGGGCTGTGATGCGATCGCGGTGCTGCCGCGGGGCGAAATGGCCCAAAAGGTTGGGACTGCGCGAGTTTCGATGGGGGCGGGTTGCCATCGTTTGGGCGTGGTGGGCCTTTGTGCGCTATAGGCAGAGCCACCGAGTAAAACATTGACTGAAATGGCTGGTGCTGTGGAGCTTGCGCCGGTTAGCTGATCGGCAGAAAGGGTGATGCCCCCGGCGTTGGCGAGCAGGGGAGCGGCCTGTGCGGTAGGCGATAGAGCAACGGTGAGGCAGGAGAGTGCGCCTGCGAGGTTAAGGCTGGGCGATCGCATGGTGGCAAGTGTCCTGTTGGTTACTTTGCCATATTCCCGTACGAGCTGATTGCATTCCGTGTAAATGCGGGTAGATTCACGAACACTTAAAAGAAGGCGCTTAAAAGTAAGGGGCTTAAAAGAGCTATGAGGTGATTGACGGCGGTAAGGCTTACGGGTAAGAATATTCTTTTTTTAGAGAAAAATAGGCCAAAAAAATGTGCTAAAAAAGCAAATTGGGTGCATTACACCATAGGTAATGTGATGACGCACCTTAAGATGCAGGAGACCAAAAAAGACCAGGAAAGCCGTAGAGAATGGAAGCTCAGACTCATTCGGCGACTCTATGAACGGGGTTATAATAAATCAGACATCATCAACCTATTTCGATTTATCGACTGGGTGATGGTGTTACCCAAAGGCTTAGAGAGTTCTTTTTGGACAGAGTTAAAAGCTTACGAGGAGACGCGAAAAGTGCCTTATATTACCAGCGTTGAGCGACTTGGATTTGAGCGCGGCCTACAAGAAGGGCGGCAAGAAGGACGGCAAGAAGGTCTGCAAGAAGGACGGCAAGAAGGTCTGCAAGAAGCGAGCAGACTGATTCTTCAGCGTTTGCTTGTCGGAAAATTTGGGACGTTGCCGGAGCATTTGTGTACTGCTGTTGAAACCCTTAGCCCGGAGGCGGTTGAGTCTTTGGCGATCGCACTGCTCAATTTTTCATCGATTGAAGATTTGGAAACCTGGCTGGCTGAACAGCGTTTGCAGGGATAAGTCGTTCTGTGAGTTGATGGGCGGAGGGTTGGTAGGCGGCAATGTAGATTGCGGGCGGAAATATTCTTTTTTGAGAGAAAAATAGGCCAAAAAAATGGGTGGCTTTAGCTTTGTTTAAGGGTTTTTTGCAGGGGCGTTTTGGGCAAATATGTGTTCTTTACGACGATCGCCTGTTCTAACTGGGGAACATTCAGCTTTGAGTAAGGTAAAGCTGGAATGAAGTGGTTGTCTGTTGCGGGAACAATGAAAAATTTTTGGATTCGCTGCTTTGTGATTGGGTTTACATTGGCAGTGGTGCTTTACTTTGCAATAATTCCCACTAGGATTGCTATGGTCAAAAAGGAGGTGCCCAATCCTGAGGCTATTTTTGTGTTGGGTGGGGGGAGCGATCGCGAGGTGTTTGCGGCTGAGTTTGCTCGCCGTCATGCGGATTTGAATGTTTGGGTTTCGACGGGTTCAAGTGCCAAAAAGGTGGAGGCCATTTTTGAGGCGATGGGTATATCGTTAACTCGGCTGAATTTGGACTATCGAGCGGTGGATACGGTGACGAATTTTACGACGATGGTGGGGGTGTTTCAGCAGCAGGAAATACGGCATGTGTATTTGCTGACGTCAGATTTTCATATGAGGAGGGCTAGGGCGATCGCGTTTTTTGTGTTGGGTAGTCGGGGGATTACCTATACGCCGGTTGAGGTTCCTTGTGCGTTTCCGCAAATGCGGTCTAAGTGTTTGGCGGAGTCGGGGCTGCATGTGTCGCGGGATGTGGTGCGATCGATTGTTTGGTTGTTGACTAAAAGAACGGGGGGATCTGTTCGGATTAGGATACCGCGATCGCTATAGCTTGTGAGATCGCTGATTAAATAGATCGTTATTAAATAGCTCGTTAGAAATTAGATAGCCCGTTAGAAAGCTAGCGAATGCCTATTTTCGTCTACACATGATTTAGAATTTTGATGGGTAAGATGGTCAAAAATTAAGATGATGGGTAAATGTGATGGGTATCAGTGAGCTGGTGTTTTTAGTGGAGGAAGATCCTGAAGAGGGTTATGTCGCGAGGGCTTTGGGTGAATCTATTTTTACTCAAGCGGATACTTTGAATGAACTTAGACCGATGATATTGGATGCTGTGCGCTGTCATTTTGAGGAAGCTCACCGTCCTAAGGTTATTCGCCTTCATATTGTCCGAGAGGAGGTAATGGCTTCGTGAGGGTGCCCAGGGATTTGTCGGGTAGTGACCTCATTAAAAGCTTATCGCGATTGGACTATCAGATTACGCGTCAGACGGGAAGCCATGTTCGGCTAAAGACGCTGCGTTGTGGAGAACATAATATTACTGTTCCAGCACATAGCCCTATTAAACTGGGTACTCTCAACGCTATTTTGCGAGATGTTGGGACTCATTTTGGAATGACCCGAAAGGACTTGATAGAGGTGCTTTTTTCTCGGCAATAGTTTATTGTTATTTGTTGATTCTTGGATCTAAGACGCTGAAACGTTAAGAGGTTGCGGGGTAGCTGGGCACGATTTATCGTTCGGTTATTGACTAAAAGAAGCGGAGGGCATGTTCGGATTAGAATACTGCGATCGCTATAATCTATGAGAAAACCCACTAAAAACTTACGGCCAACGCCTTAATTTTGGATGCCGTTTTGATGATTGTTGTTGCAGTAGTGGTTATCCCAGTAGGCTTGTGAACGTGTTCTATTCCTATTTGCGAAGTCACTAGAAATGTTGCACCAGTTTGAAAGAAAAAGCTCCATTCCCTACTCCCCATCCCCTATTCCCCATTCTCTACTCCCTACTCCCTATTCCCCATCCTCTTCATCTGCTCTAATTCAACGATTTTAATAGCCAAAAGGGTTTCAGCTAACATTCGCTGGAAGGCGTAGTAGATGCCACGCCAGCCGTCGAGGATGCCGCCTTTGAGGATGAGGCAGTAAAGAAGGACTGCAAAGGGAGCGAAGAGCTTGTGGCGGCGGAGGCGATCGCTGCCGCTCAGTTTTTCCGGGGGGGTTGTTAGGAGTTGTTGCGCCTCTTGTACCATGTAGCGGTCTTGCGCCCAGAGCCAACGGGAGAGTGATTTTCGATCGTCGTGGTGAATATGGGCTTTTAGGGTTGCGGTTGTTCCTTGAATGGTGACACCGTGGGCATGACCATTGTTATGGTAGTGGGCCTTGGCTCGACGATAAAGTGCTATGCGAGGAGGTAACAGGGTTCCTCGTAGAGGTTTACCAAAGACACAATATTTGAAAGGAATTCGGTAACTATCAGCGTGGGGATTGCTTGGAAGAGAGTGAATTTCTTGGATGAGGCGATCGCTAAGGACATAGTCGGCATCTAGGGAGAGAACCCATTCACTAGTGATTTGAGTGAGCCCATAGTTGCATTGGTCGGCGAAGCTATCAAATTGGCGTTGGAGGACTTGGACTTTTGGGTGCTGAGCGAGGATGTTGAGGGTGCGATCGCTGCTGTAGCTATCAACAACTAAAATGTCCTTAGCCCAAGTTAAACGCTCTAGAACCCGATGAATGTTTGGCTCTTCATTGTAGGTCAGAATTAGTGGTGTAATTTTTTCACTTAGCAATATTCCAGGCTTTGATCCAGCAACAATTTGTGTATGCAGCATAAGGTAATCACCTAATTACTTAGGAATAATTCCAGCACAGAGCGTTGGTTTCCCAAGAAAAGGAGTACAACCGTTTTTATTGTCACGAGGCTACTATATCCTTGGATTCTACTTTGGAATATGAGGAAAGTGTTGGTTGATTTAATATTCTCTTGTAGATTTGACATAGACGTTGAGCAATGCTATCCCATGCGTAGTCTCGACGAGCTAACGCTCTCGCACGAGCGCTCATCTCTCGTCGTTTAGTCGGATTAGCAAGCCCCTGTCGGATTGCAGTGGCGATCGATTCAACCTCCAGCTCTGCCACGAATCCTACGGACTCTTCTTTTACAACCTCTGCTAAAGCTACCCCAAATGTCACCACCACCGGTAAACCAGCAGCGATCGCTTCCAATACCGCTACACCAAAATTTTCTGAATAGGACGTTAGGACAAATAAATCTGATCCTTTGAGCAAGAGCTGTTTCATCTCCCCAGCCACCAGGCCAAGACGATGTACCCGACCATCTAACCCCGCTGCTTTAATAAGCTGTGAGATCTCTGCTTCATAAGCTAATTCGCCACTACCTGCCAGCAAAAAGGTAAACCGTTGGCCTTTGAGCTGACCTAGAGCGGGTAGTAGATAGTCTAAACCTTTCTTGGCATGAAGACGTGAGAGAAATAAAAGAATTGGTTCATCGGAAGGAAGTTGAAGTTGTTGGCGTAGAGACTGGTGAGCCTGCTGCTGTTGGATATCATTGAGAGTAGGGGGGATAGTAATTCCATGGGGTAAAATAAAGCTAGGACAGTCCAGTTCTAGGATTTCTGCTTCATTTTGTTCTTGAACTGAGGTGAAGTGAAGAGCTGAACTTCGATATAAATTTTCGCGTTCAATCAATTGTAGATAGGCTTGTTTCTTTCGGGCACTTTGCTGGAGAGACCAAGTGCAAAGTTGCCCAAGAGGGCGGACGATGTAGGGTATACGATGATGACGTGCGATCACCATTGCGATGGTTGAAGGATAGGAAAAAATGGCATGAATATGGAGTAAATCGTAGTCGTGAATGTTTTTCCATAGCCAAGATGTGAGTGAGCCAGAATAAGCGAATTCTCGGATTGAATGAATAGGAGGTGAAAAACGAGAGAAAAAATAGACAGGAGCTTCTTGATAATCAACTAATTGATTGAGAGGAACATCTAAAAGATCGGAGCCGTGGTCATTGGTTGTAACTATTTCGGCTAAAACATCTAGCTGATTTAAAGCTTTAACCATTTCAAGAATTGCGAGGCTAGGCCCCCCTCGCAATGGGCTAATGGAGGGAATGACGTGAAGGATCTTCATGGAGTTCTATGCCGTAAGCTGCTGAAGCCAGTGATGAAGAATGACCAGACTCCAACGACGATACCAGGGCGATAATTGGATGGTGTCGGGTACTGGCGTATCCTGGACGTAGTCTTTCCACTCATGTGTCATCCATTGTTCGTAGGGGAAGGCAAAGCCACGCTTGGGACGATTGAAAATCCATTCCGGGACTTCGGGAACGGCTTGAATAAGGAGTTGTTTCCCCGACTGCAGGCGAAGAGAGCTGGGGATCTGGGCAATTTTCTCTAGAAGCTGGCGATCAACGAAAGGAACTCGTAATTCTAGTCCCCAGCGCATGCTCATGACATCGCTGTCCCGCAGAAGCTGGTTGCGCATGTAGCGACTTAGTTCTAGCCAGCTGATTTCGTCTTGTATGGAGTCAAAATGTTGTTCGGAGAACAATTGATAAGATTGATGTAGAGAAACTGATTCAGGGCAATAGTAAGAGAGGATCTCTTGGGCTTCACGATGGGAAAAGATGCCACGAAAGCGTTGATAAGCGGCACTTGGTGTAGGTGGGGCTTGTAGAAAGTCGCCGAGGCGTCGCCACTTAGGTGATGCACTCCATTGTTCTAGAACCCGACCCAGGGTACAAGGGATGGGATGGAGCGCCTTGATCCGTTGGCCGAGGCGTACCATTTGGGGGACGGCTGCAAAAGATGTATAGCCGCCAAAAATCTCGTCTCCACCAAGGCCGGAGAGGACAACTTTGGTTCCAGCATCGTAGGCGAGTTTTGAGACGCAAAAGGTGTTGAAGCCGTCAATGCTGGGTTGATCGATAGCAGCTAAAAATTGGGGAAGAAGGGATTGGCCAATGGCTGCGGTTACAACGTATTCCGAATGATTGGTTCCAAATTGCCGGGCAATTTGACGGGCGAGGTCGCCTTCGTTCCATTGGGTTTCTTCAAAGGCGATGGAATAAGTATGGAGTGGATCAGTTTGAGTTTGGCGGGCGAGGGCAACCATGGCGGTGGAATCGATGCCGCCGCTAAGAAAGATACCAACCGGTACGTCGCTGATGAGGTGGTGTTTGACGGAGTCTAGTAGGGCTGAGCGTGTGAGGGTAATGGCGTCTTCGAGGTCGATGATTTTGGAATGAAAGTCAATGTTCCAGTAGCGATGCTGTTGGGTTTCACCGGCTTGCCACTGGAGGGAATATCCAGCCTGGAGGAGATAAATTTGGTCGATGAGGGTATGGGGTTCGGGGACGGAGCCAGTAGTGAGGTAGCCGTAGAGTCCTGTAGGGCTGAGTTTTTTGGACGGAAGACCGGAGGCCAAGACGGTGCGTAGTTCTGAAGCAAAAACCAGGGTAGTGCCGGATTGCCAGTAGTAGAGGGGTTTGATTCCGAGAGGATCGCGGGCGAGGAAGGCCGTTTTTTCCCAGTTATCCCAGATGGCGAAGGCAAACATGCCGCGTAGATGTTTGAGGCAGTCGATTCCGTCACGTTCGTAGAGTCTGAGGATGACTTCAGTGTCGGTGTTGGAGTGGAAGGGGATTCCTTCGCATTGGAGCTGAGAACGTAGGGCTTGAAAGTTATAGATTTCGCCATTAAAGGTGATCCAGTAGCGGCCGTCGGGGGTGGACATGGGTTGGTGCCCGGCGGTGCTGAGATCTAGGATTGAAAGGCGGGTGTGAGCTAGGGCGATTTGTTGGTCTTGGGAAATGTATGTTCCTTGATCGTCTGGGCCACGATATTGAAGGGTTTTCTGCATCGCAGAGATTGCTTGATTCAGCTTAATAGCACCAGTAGGATTTTTGCTCAGAACGCCTGCAATTCCGCACATTAGAGATTATTCCTACTAGATGTTGTTTGCTGAATGAGAGTTGATGCTTTTAGTGAAACTGTTGAGGTGGTTAGCTAGGGTTTGTTTGAAGGCTTCAAATCCGTAAATTTCGATAACTTTCTGCCTCAGCATTTCGGGTTGATACATGAGGGGATTGGGGTAAGTGCCTTGGAGGATTTGGAGGAGGTTTTGAGTGATTTCGTTGATATCGTCTGGGTTGACGAGGGCTCCGAGGGTGCCGTGGCAAAGGGCGTCAATGGCTCCATCTTGATTGCCGCCTAGTGTAGGCTTCCCGCAGGCAAGGGCTTCGAGGTATACAATGCCGAAGCCTTCGCCTTTGCTGGGCATGGCGAAGACGTTACAGAGGTTGTAGTAGTCGTTGAGTTCGTCGTCGGGGACAAATCCGGTAAGGGTGACGCAGTCTTGAATTTGGTATTGGTTGATGAGGTGTTGAATGCGGGATTGGTCACCGCCTTTGCCGACTAAGAGGTAGTGAATGTTGGGAATGACTTTGCGGATTTGAGGAAGGGCGGCGAGGATTTTGTCGTAGCCTTTGTATTGTTCGGAGGGTTCGAGACGGGCGACGGTGAGAATGATGGGTTGCTGGGGAGTGAGGTTATATTTTTGTAGGAGTCGATCCGGTTTGGGGGCGATATGGAAGCGATCGCTATCAAAGGTATTAGGCAAAACAACCACTTTGTCGGGGTCGAGGTTTTGTTCTTTCAGGAGCCGATCGCGGGTGTAGTGACTAACAGCTAGGATGCGATCTGCTTGCTGAAGAGCTTTTCGAAGATGGGGATCAGCAACGTTCCATGCATCGATACCGTGAGCAACTGCCCAGTAGGGGATACGCCAGAAACGGTTGATCAACCGCGCCACTGGTGTGAAGTTTAGATGGGTCGTAATGATCAGCTTAGGCCGTTGGAGCAGCGCCTGAGTGACAAGTTGGGCAGCGTAAAAGGGGCTACGAAGGCGGCGAGGGCAAGAACCAGCCCAATGAAATTTAGTACTACTCGGATTCCCGATTGCCTGATTAAACTGAGTCGCTTGATCATGCATTAAAAATGCATCATGTGGTGTATTCGGCGATATGGATTTCAGTGCCTTGAGCAAATAAGCAGAATAAACCTGAATGCCACCTTTCAGCGAAAATAAGTTGGGAATCCAAAGATGCACTTGGCTTGATGATGGCATTTTCATTTTCAGGTTGGTAGCAGTTCTTTGACTTTAGCGCTCAGGCGATGACGATAACTTTTCCAGGTGAGCTGTTCGGCTTTTCTACGCGCAGATCGTCCCATTTTAGCCAGTTCTTCTGGATGTCGATAACACCACTCAAGTTTTTCTTGAAGCGCCCCGACATCGCGAATTGGGACGATAAAACCTTCAACGCCATCGGTGATAATATCTGGCCCCGCTGTATTTGGCGTCGTGATGATGGGTATACCACAGGCCATTGCCTCGGTTAAGACTAATCCAAACCCTTCTACCAGTGAAGGGAAGACCAGTACGTTAGCCAAACTATAGTATTGATTCAGGCACGCATGGGGGATCGATGCAATGTGCTTATAGAGATGCTGATACGGCTGCAGCCATACCTTAGGCATTAAATTGGAGCCCACAAATAAGAGTTCAGCGTTAGGCAGTTTGAGTGATTTCCAGGCCTCTAATAAGTACTGGACACCTTTGCGCGGAGACATTCGACCAACATATAAGACGCGAAACTGATCATCCGGTTTGGCTTGCGGACGGAAATACTCGGTGGGTGCGCCATAGGGGATGACGCTGATTTTTTCGGCGCTGACTCCGGCCTCGAGCAGTGATCTTTGAGTTATTGAGGAAGCAACAAAGATATGATCAGCCAATGCAAGTTCTTGATTTTTCCGCTGTATCTTCCAATTAGGCTCTTGAATTGCCTCTATCGCAACCGCAAGCTGCGGAAATCGCTCTGCCTCTTCTGCCTGAATTGCTCGAACGAATTGATAAAACGGAATTGGCAGATCATATAAACAACAAATTCCCTGCTGCTTTGCCGCAGCAAAGATTGTGGCTGCTCCATCTTCATAGCCATAAATAGCATTCAGTCCGTTAAGGTGATGACTAGCCACTCTCCGATCAAGTGAATCCAATACCCAAGAGAATAGACGGTCAGGATTTAGCTGAAAAGGACGACATAGCTTGCTTCGTACTAAACCAACTCGAACCAGCTCTTCCCAGGGATAGGAGACAATTTTGCCTGTTCCTGGAATACTCCAAGTGCGGCGACTCAGCTCTTTTTGGATCAACCGGTTTAGTGCGTCGGGAAACTGTTTAGTATATTTTGCTTGAGCGGCATCCGGGTTGTAGGCCAGCGTGGTAACTATCTCATGCAGCCAGCCGACTTCGGAGAAAGCCATAGCGGCTTGGAGGGCGTTAGAGTTGGACGTTGCCTGAGCGATAGAAATAAGTGGTTGAGGCATAATATTCGGCAAGTTTTTGTTGCTGTTTCCAATTCTCAACTTGCTCCAGATGGGGCAATAAGAAAATAAAGCTAGCAAGAAACCAGTAGTACAACAAAAAGATATGATTTACGACTAATTGCGAATTTAACTGAATTAAATGGACAAGAAAAGCGGCAAGGGCCAGCTGTCGTAGGAAGGGATGCTTGAGTTTGAGAAATACAAACCCTAGCACGATGATAATGATAATACGCAAGCCATACCAAAACACAAAACCAAATGGACCCAGCTCTAGCGCAATTCGCCCCATTTCATTCTCAAAGCCAATGGGTATCGCTTCCGCTTGGGGCAAATCTAAGGCATTCCGTAAGGCTCTAACGGCTTGATGGGTTGCACCAGTACCATAGCCATCTAGTTGCTTATAGGCAAAATATGGAATTACGTTAAAGGCACCCGTAATACGATCAACTGCACTATCAGTCCCTGTGACTCGAGCAGAAAAAGCACCAAACGCAGCGCTAAACCATCGATTAACGGCGAAGAATACCACAATCGCCGGAATGGTAAATCTTCTGACATAAGTCACTATCGTAGAGGCTTGTGTTGCCATACTAAAACTGAGGTAGAGTACCAAGAAAATCGCATTAGCGAACACTACGCTTCTCGATCCTGTCATAAATGAATTAGCGACAAGCAACACCATCTCAATTGTCGCCACCAACTGCCAAATGCGCGCTTGATTGCGACTGAGGATAGGAACCAATAGCGCAAACCAGAAGCCCAGAAATGTCGTGAAACCAGCGATGTAGGAGAAGGGACCAGTGATCCTGATCTTGTCGAGTCCAGTAAAACCTGCATTAGAAACTTCTCCACCGATGAGGAGATTGATTGGACTAGAAGGAGGGCTCAAAAACTGAACGATGCCTAGTAGGCCAACAGGAATCATCAATAATAGATTTAGTCGGATAAACTTATATAGCTCTTCTTCCGATCGAAATAGGTTGGCACACATCCACATCAGAGGAATGTAGAGTAGATAGCCTTTTAAACCAAACAATCCAGCGATCGGAGAACCCAGACTAGGATTGAAGGCCTGAAACAAGCACAAACCTGCCGATAGGAAGATAAACAAATTGATTCCAAAGTTGCGCACTGGCACTCTCATCTCATCTGCAGAGAACACAAAATACTTCAGATACGCTCCTAATAGCACTAAGTCTTTCAGGAAGTAGATAAAATCACTGGCCTGGGGCAAAACCCATTTACGCAATATCCCCTCACCAACAACCAAAAGGAAAATGGCATAAATTGATCGTCGCCAATTAATCGATGAGAGATAGATGATCGAAGCTACAGCCACTAGGAAAAGTAATAATTTCATGCAATAGTTGCTTCCATTAATTGCAAGTAGGATTTTGCGACAGTTGAGGGATGATGACGAGTGAGGTGGGCTTGAGCATTGGCTCGGTATGTCGCGAGTTTATCAGGGTGAGTTAATAAATCTGCTAGTGTGGCTGCTAGTACATTGCCATCTCCGTTGGGGAATGTTGCTCCACAGGGACCGATCGCATCCTTCAGCCCACCACCTTCGGAACCAACGACTACGCAACCACAGGCAATTCCTTCCAATGCAACAATTCCAAAGGGCTCATCCCACAGGGAAGGCACCACCATAATTCGATGTTCATTCAGCAGTTGCGTTAGTTTTAGTCCAACCTGTGACCCGACGAATTCTACCTGGTCAGCCACACCATTTGCTTTTGCCTGTTGTCGAAGTGTCTCTTGTTCAGGGCCTTGGCCAATGATGGTTAAACTAGGAGTCAGCCCTATCGACTTTAGTTGGACTAGGGAATCTAGAATTAGACTTACGCCTTTGTCGGATACCAAGCGTCCTAAGAAAACCAGATCTCTGAACCGAGGTATATCGGATATTTCATAAAAGAGGTTCTCTCGATATGAGTTGGGAATAATCGTTGAGGGAACGGACAATGCTTTGCTAATCGCATGACTCACGGCAATATTAGTAGCAAACCTTGCGACGATATGCTTCAAGCGATCTTGCCAACCTCGACTACCATCAGAACGCTGATACCAAGTGTGATGCGCAATCACTAAGGGACGACGAATTAACAAATTTGGCCAGAGGCCCTTAAGGCTGACGCAACCTTGAAAAAAGACATTGCACCAGCGAGTCATTTGCAAAAGCTGATGGGGCTGAGGGCATCGGATAACCTCAAAGGGAAACATCTTATTGCTTTCATCAGGAGTAAGGCTAATTAATTTGACTGTATGGCCTTGACTTGTAAACTCATAGGCCAAAGATTCTATAATAGTTTCCAGCCCTCCGATATTAGGATAAAAAGAGGGAGAATAGATTAGAACCTTCATGTAGGATTCAAAGTTAGGATTTACGCTTAATCAACAAACACAAAGTATCGCCAGGAATTGTATTTGGCACAAAAATCTGGATTAGAGAGGTGATAACTTGAGTTGATGCTTGGTAGACATGCGATGAGTACACCCTGTTCTTGTAAGTCCAATTTTGAGACGGATTTCCAAAACTGCTTGCCTAGTAAGCAGGGCTTCGTCACCAGAATTGAGAAAAGGAAAATTAAGAGTCAAGAATAGGGAAAGCTAAGCCTAGTCTAGATTAGAGCCGTCTGGAATGAGCTATCGAGTCCTGTCACCTGTCCTGTCGAACCCAGCTTGTCGGAGCCGATTCGGTCTGTGCTCCTGCCATTTTTGAGCCGACGACTCCCAAACCAGATGAAAGCTGGCTGTCTCCCTTCGAGAGTCTGCCAGACGCGCGTCGAGAGCAAGGCACTTACCATCCGCTCTTAACGGTGATTGGTATAGTGACCTTCCCCCAGAAAGTGGACATTCCTCTCTAGAAATGTGTCTGAACATGATACAAGTCTTATTCAAGTTCTTTCATATAGCTGATGAACCATTGCTCTAGCATGCGCTGAAAGAGTATGATCTTGATACCAATTATGAGCATTGTTTGCGATCGCTTGCATCTCTGCATCACTCACCTGTCCGTCATCTAAATTGGATGCAACAAGGTAATGAATTCCAGGAATTAGTCCGTCCACCTCTGTTGTACTGTGTTTGCAATTAATCGATAGTAAGCCATGGGCACAGTAGGCAGCCAAGATAGTAGATTTCGCTAGGTAATCGGGATTATAGCTTAGGAGTCCTACAGTAGACTGAAGAAGAAGTTGACTAATTTTTGCGGCTGTCAGTTGCCCCATGGCAATAACAGGAACGTCGCTAACTGTTTCGGGAATAGACATCAGTTCAGGCCCAATATCGATAATGGCTTCAATCTTCAACAATTGGCACACCTGACTCAGTATGGGCATCGCGGACTGATAAACCTGATAACGATTAGTAGCCCCCCCAAAAATGATCAACTGTTTGCGGCGATTATTAAGTAATGGTGGCTCATTAGGCTCACCTACAGTGGAAAAGATAGGTAAAACAGAAATAGAGTGGTGCTGGGGCGCAAGGTTATGGAGAATTTTGGCGTAGAGGTGTTTACTCGTCAGAAGGGAATCACTCAGATGAGCAAGTCGGGCAGATAAATACTTTTGCAGGGGAAAAACCCAAAAAGCACTAGTCCAGGGGGGGCATCCGGCAGCATAAACTTCGTGGAACATAGTTATCAGGGAAACATCTGGTGTGTACTGCTGCCAATGCTGTAAACCATTGATTAACCAAGATGGACATCCTCGCTTAGCATAGCCGTAGCCAACATAGTGAAGGAAAACGATTGAGTCAGGCTGCTGGTTAAGCAGCGTTTGTAAAGCCGTTGCCGATCGACGATCAAGCCGACTCACCGGAAAGCCATCTAAATCTGAAGGGCCACTCCAACTTGGATCACCCACAATAAAGTGGGTTTGAATAGCAAATTCCTGACGCATTTGCTGCGCCAGACAGCAAGCATAGTCGCCTACACCACTTATTTGAGGTGGAAAATTTGGAATGATTTGAATGATAGAATGCATGACAGCAAAACTCAAACTAGAATTTATTCTGCTTCATCGAAAGTTCTACAAACTTCTGGTAGAGACTATCTGCGGCGTCAATAGATGCTTGGCAATCCGTGGACTCCAGCGCTTTTCGCACCTGTAATTTAAAGTCAGTGCGGCACTTCGAGGGTCCGGAATGATAACCCATTGACTCATTAACTTTTTTAATTTCTGTTTCACTAATATTTTCAAACGCAGAACAAAAGTCTGTCTTAAAGCGCAAGTTTAAAAGGTTAATAGCTTTACCGAAGTTTTGAATAGTCTCATCAAATAGAGAAATCACATAAGAATCACTGTAAGGTAATAAGCTTGAGTAAAAATCAATCCACCACTTCAGGTAACAATTCATGCTTATAGCTAATGCAGGATTATAGCGTTGTTCAACCAAACTAATTTGCAGGTCTAATGCCCTAAGAGAACAAACTGTATCGACCGGTGGACGAATCAATAAAATGCTTGGTATTGACAATCGTGATGCTCGAATGATTTGGGCCGGAGCATGCAAATGATGTGCTACCGAAAAATCGCAATCTTGAACTCGCTGAAATGCACCAACAGAGAAGCTATTGGCTGAGCGGGGGAACCCCTCAATAACTATATCTGTACTTTTACAGACTGCTAAATTTCGACCTGTACGATTTAAAGATACAAGCGGGAAAAATAGTTCAGGATGTACAGAAATATATGAGCGCAACTTAAATTTAATTTTTCGAGCTATGAATTCTCTAGATACGCTAGTAGATAGTTCTAATCCATTTATTTTCAAGAATTTATTCATGGATACTAAAGATAAAACTAATTTAAAAGGTTAAGCCGTCCAAGTCGGGTAAATCTAAGTCTTCCATCAGTGGGATAATCCAGCGAAGCTACGTTGCGTTAGTTGAGCATTAAACTGAGAGTGAAGCAACGCACTGAAAATAGTTTAAAATCGCCTATCAGACTCTAGTAAGGATTAGACTTTAAGCCTGGATAGGTACCCGGAATAGAACTATCATTTGTGTCAAAAGCCTAGATGCAAAAACTTTAGGAAAACGTTGGGAAAAAACTTCAAGCTGAAATACAAGATCTTTGGGAAGAATCTTGAGTAGCCGCCCAAGCTTAACGTGCCCGCTTGTAAGGGAATTATTACTTAAGATAAGATCTTCAATCAGCAAGCCTGTATTATCTGCAAAAGATCTGACTTCGTCTTCATGCAGTAGAAAAATGTGACCGTCAGAATTTGCCTGGAACTGGATATCTTCAAAAACGCTTGAATCGGGACAATCTGAAAATCTTGGCAACTTGTTTTTAAAGTACTTGCCGTTAGGGGTAGTCATCAGAATGTAGCCTCCTGGTTTGACCAATCTAGCCGTATTTTTCAGGAATTGGTCAGGATGGGCTACATGCTCGATCACTTCCGCTATCAGGACAGCATCAAACCGATTTGGAAATTCCAATTCAAAGGCGTTACCAGGAGCAAAGACAACGTTACCGCTCTCGTGCTTAGCCCGAACATAATCCACAAGGTCAGCCCGAAAGTCATTCCACGTGACATCGTACCCTAATTCAGCTAACGCAAGCGAAAAATTCCCTTGTGCGGCGGCGATATCAAGAATGCTAGCCCCTGGATTCAACACCTTACGGAGCATATTTACAGTATGATTCCGACGGTTTTCATAATGATAGGCGTAGCCTAAATACGTATACTCACCGTATATTTCCTCCAGATCGTAAGGGTATGAGTATTTCCACGAGGCTGGCCAATTGTCTTCTGGATAAATACGTTTCATACTACTTCTTTAAAGTCATCCAACAATAACAGCTCAAGGCTTTATTGCATGAAAATTTCACAAGAGTCTCTTGAGTATATTCAACCAAATTGAATCAAACTATGAGGCAACTAATTTAATATAATCCTCCGCTATCTTCAGCCAGGAGAATGTCTGATAATAATCTTTCATGTCAGTTTTAGTTGAGCAGCTTAGCATATCAATTACCCCCTCCAATTTAGGCGGAAACAGTTTTATCATATCTGGGCAAAAAGTACTCAAATCAGTTACTCCGCCAGCGCGTGTTGCAAAAACGGGCATTCCAGATTCGAGCATTTCATTCAAAACCAGCCCCCAGCCTTCCACGCGACTTGTAAATAAACCAATATCATGGTTAAGAAGCAAAGAATAAATCTGGTTTCTTTCAAATGAGGAAATGATTTTTACGTTCCCTGACTGAAGCAATCTAGATGAAAACTGTTTCTCAGCGTAAGTCCCACATCCCGCAATGGTAAAAGTATCCTTCGGGTTCAAGGGTATTCGCTTTTGGATAAATTCAGTAAGTTCAGTAATGCCTTTGTGGTGAGTCCATCGACCAATCCAAAGAAACCGACATCCTTCACCTTCCCGTCGTTGTCGGCAGGAACGGATCTTGGCGACTTGTATTTGTTCTCGGTGCGAGAGCGCGTTATTATACGAAACTAATTTGCCCTTCCACCAAGGAAACCATTTCTTCATCCATTCAAGCTCTATGCTTCCCAAGCAAAGAATATAGTTCGCTCTTCTCCAAGACTGTAATAGTAGTAATGACAGATATGGTAGTATAAGAAAAAGGTTAAACGCTTTAAAAGCGATCGCTTTAAAGCCATTGTTTTGTGAATTCTGGATTTCAGACAGCCTGTACAGAATATCAGGCTGAACACTACGAGCGATGGAGCAACCGGATTCAGCAACTCGCTCGGTGAGCAACAAGGGATAGCAGTCAATCACATCAAAGGACTTTTGAGTTTTAAGAAACTCGTCCAGCTTTGAACGCATGAATTGCCAATTTCGAAGCTCTGCCCACCAGCGTGTACAGGCTTGCATGGGATGGGGAGACCAGCAAGTTACAGCATGTCCTTGATCCCGAAATGCTTCTGCTAAATTAATGGCCATCTGGCCAGCGCCAAATTTGGGCGACAACGGTGCATGAGTCACGATTAAAATGCGAAGATGCCGTTTCTCAGGCTTTTCGATTGACTCCTGCTGGAGGCTATGATTTTTCATAAAGCTCTAGATGTTGGTCTACAACACTCTCCCAATTTAAATGCTTTACCCATTGACGAGAACGAGATTGCCACAGGTCATACTCTTCTGAAGTTAGATCGATGATCTGACGAATAGCCTTGGCGATCGCCTCTCCAGAGTTTTGCTCAACTACCCAGCCGGTTTGCCCATGTTCGACAAATTCGTGCATTGCCCCTGCATTGGTACAAATAACGGGTGTGCCACAGGCTTGAGACTCCAGCAAGGTAAAACCCATCAACTCAGGCAGCGGCGTGTATTTGCCATAGCAGTTAGTGTGTACTGAGGGCAATACGGTTACTTTCGCGGTGCGATATTCGTTGATGAGACGTAGATCATCAGCATTGTGAACAAACTCCACAGGTAGACCTTCTGCTTTATCTTTTAAGTCGCTGTAGAACTCATCGTGGTAGGCTCTACCGATAATGACTAACCGATAACCAGTTGTCTGAAGTAAACGCATGGCATCAACCAAGTAATTAACGCCCTTATGCGGCAAGATACGCCCTACATAGAGAATTTTGTTTTCTTTAGGCAAGGCGGGGTCTGGGTAAAACTTATCGGTGTCGATGCCACCTTTGATCAAAGTGGCTTTGCGCTGTAATTGCTCTGGAATAAAGCCCATACCAAATTGGGAGTAAGCGATTGCCCCTCGATATCTCTGAAATACTGGGAGCTTTTGATTTAATACCAGGCTGCCGCCACCTCCGTAGTCAGTTACGAATACCTTCTTTCCTAGCGATCGTCCCACCAAACACGCCAGGTCAGACACAACGGTATTGATGTTATGGATATGGACAACATCAGCTCTCACAAGCGACGTGAGGTAGCGAATACTGAGGGGGTTAATGCGGTTGCCGTGAATAAAATGCTTCACCGGATATGTTTCCAGCCGTAGGTCACCAAAATAGTGGGTTTGGCGACAAGGGGCAAAACTCACAAGCGTCGTTGAGATTCGTTTGGCCATCCAAGTTGCTAATTCTGTTGGATATCGCTCTCCGCCGCCAATGACGGAATTATCATCAAAATAAGTAGGGGTGATATGGACAACTTTCATTATTATTAATCAATCGAATAGTAACCGCAGCCAATTTTCAAGCCTAGACAGTTGAAACGTCAATAGTTTCTATTAAAGCAACTGCATTTGCGCCTGCTGGTTTCAATCCATGGGGCCAAACAGGCGTTGATTCATCAAACTGTGAAAACCAACCCTGACTATCCTTATGTAGAATAGTTATCATAATCTTCCGACCATAGCGCGCTGCGATCTCGTAAAATTCTTGAATATCGTTGCTGCCAAGCCTATATTCGCCATTTTTCCATAAACCTTCACCATAAGGCATGCTGACCAGAAGTAAACCTTGAGGTGAAAGTAATTCCATTAGGGAGATAAAAGCTTCTTGCCAACAAGCTTCTGCATTTGACTGAGAAGCTTTAATTTCTGCTGAACCGTTAAGTGAGAAATCATTATAAGAATTATCCCCACCCACATGTTCCAAGGTAGAAATGCAAGTGATACAGTCAAACGATTGCTTAGGTAGGTCAGACTCTCTAATGTCTTGAGAATGAAACGAGATACGACCGTGAAGAGCTAAGGGCTCACTCACTAAATTCAGAAAATGTACATCCGAAAATTGCTGCAACAGTTTCTCCAGGCAATAGCTTGTGTTCATGACACAGCCTACATCTAGAAATCGTTGTTTAGAGCCTAGTTTCGAGAGACTCAGGATCACCCATGAGTATTCACAGATCCGTTCATCATAGAATTTAAATCTAGGCTGCTGAAGAAAGAATAGCCACTTCTCAGGAGATTTGAGCACATTCTCGCAAACCTCCGCTACTAACTCTTGCCTCGTCCACCAGTATCGGATTGAAAAAGGCTCCACCTCATAAGCTGTAAATCTATTAAGGAGCCCCCACCATTGATGATGAAGTTTAGTAGGCAAAGTACCAACCGAGTTGATCAATTTTCTTAATGTATTCATTGCTCTTGTGGTTTCTTGATGCTGATTTGTTTGTTGATACTCAAGATTAAATCTCAAATAACTTATACGAGCTAAAACCCAAATATGCTGGAATTATATTCACTAAAAGAACCACCGAACTCAACCTAATTTTCCCAACCACTGAGCTGCCGAATTGAGTTCTTCAAGATGATGCTATTCTCATGATGAGACTAGCCGGAGTTTTCTGCACCATGCACCACTAATCACGATATACTGCATTTTCCGGCTGTACCACAAGATGATTACCCTCAGAATGCATACATTAACCCCACCAGTTCTTAATCTTCTGATATTTCTGCTGACCTAAGAGAGATTTGAATAGGACTTTCCAAAATAATGGTACGCTTATGAGCGTTATCTGATGAGTTAATACATTGATAGTAGCTCCCAGTTTCTGATGATCTGGAGTAGCAAAAATGAGTCCTAATGCCCTAAAGTCACTAGCTTTAATTTTGTATTCTAACCACTTCAGACCCGAGTAGACTCGCCTTGCTTCTGAAGTAGCTACGTTATAGTATTCTTCGTATTGATTTTTGTCGGACTGTAGAGTTTTGTTTGATCCATGATACTTAAACTTAACCCAGCGATCATCAACCCAACTAGCCTTTGGATTTTGGGCTAAGATGCGTAGAAATAATTGATAATCCATTGACATTCTAAGGCCAATATCTAAGGGAAAGGCCTTATCGCATAAGGACTTATCAATAAACACAGAAGGTTGCGGAAGCGGAACAAATGACCAAAATTTAACGTAGTCGTCAAAGGTCTGAGGTGGAGCAATGCCATTAAATTCCTTGGTGATCAGAACCTCTTGATCTTGCGCATCAACATTGAGACAAGTCCCAACAATGAGTTGATGGCCCTGAAGGTACAAGCTCGCGACATCGTGTAGGCAAGTGGGACTTAAATACGCATCATCAGCATTCAGCCAGACAAAGATATGTCCTGTGCAGCGCATAAATCCTTTATTGATGGCATCCGTTTGACCTCCATCAGGTTCGCTGCACCAAAACGTAAGCCAGGACTCATATTTCTTGATTATGTTTGGAGTTTGGTCATTAGAACAACCATCAATAATTATGTATTCGAGGTTGGGGTAACTCTGCAGTAGCACCGATCTAATGGTTTCCTCGATGAATTGTCCGTAGTTATAGCTAGGAGTAACGATGCTAATCTTAGGCCATTCTGATCCACCAGACATTCGATCGCCCAACAACTCACTCTGTTCTGTCCAAGGCCAACCTGTTTTACCTTCAGGCGGTGCTGGTAGGTCAACAAGGGACAACGCACGATTTTTGATCGCCATACTTGTTTCTAATTAAGTGCTTGTGTGTAAAGGCTAATGTAGCGTTCTGCTTGCAAGCTGAGTGAGTATTCTTGCAAGGCAATTTCCCGACAATTCTGGCTCATCTGTTCCCGTAGTGCTGTGTTGCTAAGCAACTGTTCAATGCCTATTGCAAAGTCCTGTGCATCTTCAGGTTGGGCTAAGTAGCCTGTGATGCCTGGGCGAACTAGGTCGGGTACCCCTCCAATCTTGAAAGAAACCATAGGGGTGCCACAGGCCATGCTTTCTTGGAGAACAAGAGGAAGATTATCAGCACGGGTCGGAAAAAGGAATAGGTCAGCGGCGGAATAGGCAACCGCTTTAAGACGATCGCTACTGATATATCCCAAACTCACGGTATCAATGCCAACCGTATCGGCAATTTTCTCCCCACTGCTCCCAAAGGTCAGTACTGTAGTTTCCGCTTTGAGCGCAGTTGGCAACTGTGTTAGCGCTGTTTTGAGCAGGTCGCCGCCTTTACGAGAGTCGATGAGGCTGTCTGCACCAAAGAGCAACACATGTTTATCTGGAGATAAGCCTAAGGCCCGTCGGCATAGTTCAGGATCTAGGGGTTGATATGCCTCCGTATCAATGCCATTGGGAATATGGTGGATGGGGAAACGGTTGAGCATACTTGCTTGGGCTTCCTCAGTTAGCCAGTGGCTAAGGGTGACAATAACCAGGTTAGAACGACTATAGACCCAGTCTTTTAGCCGCCATTCTAGGTGGGTAGCGTCTCGGCGGATGGCGGGGTACGTGTCGGGGTAAGGGCATTGGCCGCAGCTGGTTTGCCATTTGCTGCAATCGTAGCTGTAGGCGCAGTGGCCAGTGAAGCTCCACATATCATGGAGGGTAAAGATGGCGGGTTTAGTCGCGGTGAGTTTTGGAAGAGCTAGGTAGTTAAAGTAACCCGTGTGTAGGTTATGGAAGTTAAGGATATCAGCAGCTCGATACCAGTCATGTTTGGGAATATCAAAACTACTGATGCGATGAATATGGTTTAAGCCAAGGCGAGGAATTATTCGTGCTAGCACCCTCTCGGGAAGCGTGAAGGAGGTTGGCGTAGCCTGACCAACGAGATTGCTTTGGGTTTTGACATTGCCCACTAGTAGCTTAGAGTCAATGCCTTGAGCCAGCAAACCTTGGTGCAGCCGATAACCGGCAATGGCAGCGCCGCCGACAATGTCAGATTGGTTAATGTGTAGTACATTCATCAGGCTGGCTTGATTGCTTCCATGTAAAGGGAGTCGGGCTTATAAACACTGCCGTTAGGTTCGGTGTCGAGGTTGAAGCTAGACCAGTGTAGGATCGCGCTTTCATGGGCAGGGCGCTGCTGGATTTTCTCAAAGCCATTTTGCTGTAGTAATTGGGCGAGGGAGTAGCGATCGTACATCCATTGATGAATCTCACCACTTTGGCGAAACCGACCGATCTGAAGAGCTTGATAATCGGCGGAGCTAAGAAGTCGCTTCAGGAAAATGTTTTGGCGATAGTGGGGATCGCGGAAAACCCGATAGATGGGTCGCAAGGCATGTTTGAACCAGGGCTTAGATAGTGAGATCTGTTGGGTCTGACAACCCGATGCGATGATGTTTTTTGCTTCTGTACCCAGTCGTTTTAGGATAAAGGTTTCGTTGGGAATATTCTCTTGATGCAGGTAGGCTATCATCTCACCGCCAGCCTGGTTACGCACCATCTGATCAAATAGTTCTAGTAGTAGCCAGGTATAGTTGTTGGCAGCTTCTAGAGAGTTGTCGAGGGCTTGCTCTAAGGCAAAGAGATAACTACGTATGATTTGTTCTAAATCAGGCACAGCTATACGGAGAATGCCTTGAGGACGCAGGACACGATGACATTCTTGTAAAAAAGTCGCTGCTTCGGCTTTTGGAAAGTGTTCGAGCAGATGGGAATGATAGACGACATCGAAGCTGTTATCGGAGAAGGGGATGTCCTTAGTAAGATTGTGGGCAATGACGACTGGGTTGGGTGAGGTGAAGTTGACGTTGATCCAGTCAGTGTGAAAGCGATTGCCGCAGCCAAGGTTAAGATATTTCATGGTTGGTCGCGGAAAGCAAAAATGTTTAACTGCATATCCATACCCAAATGAATATTACGGTTGAAGAATGGCTGTGGCGATGTTGCAGGAGGATGAATATGAAGTCTAAACCCCGCATCAGAAAGTATATCAATCAAAATATTTAAAGTCTGTTTCTGGTTTACGAAGGAATGATATTCAACAAATAGGTTCTCAACATTTCCTAGCAAGTCTTGACAATCCTTCAGAACCTCCGTCTCAGCTCCCTCAATATCCAACTTAAGAAAGTGAACTGGTTGATTTAAATACTCACGCAATCGGATAGCTGGAACTTGATGCTTGTAATTACTTTGATCAGTTTCAACGACTCGTCCACCATCTGCACCTTCAGCCATAAATTCTAGAATTGTTTCCGAACTCCACAATGCTTTATTGAGCAAAGTCACATCAGTTAGTTGAAATTTTTCAGTGTTTTCCTGTAAAATTCTAAAAACATTTGGATCTGGTTCAAAAGCTATTACTTTCGAATCAGGATATAGCTGCTTGAAATAGATGAGGCTTAAACCGATATTTGCGCCTCCATCAATGATCAAGGGATTCTTGATTGAAGCTTTAAACTTATAAATTTGCTGTTCAAATATTTCACGATACATGAACAAAAACGATGCAGAATCGACAAGCTGAATTTCAGTATCCAGCAAATTCGTTGAAGTCGAAGTATATCTAGGTGTCTTGGTTAGTTCTTTCAGGGCATTATGACGTTTAGCGTAGTCTGGCTTTAAAAGAAGCTTTCCAAAATGCTTAAGATGTGGCATATTTTTCGAATTCTTTGGTTTTGAGGTTAATATGTGCAAAAGTAAAAAATTTTCACGGAAACATCAGATAGTTACTTGTCTTGTAAATTATCTGACCCTCAATCAAGAATATGCCGTAATCTAGCATTCTTTTTTGAAGGGCAATAAATCTCATGTTTCGCATACTCATCTCACGGTTCGCTCATTTATTTTAGTGGTTCCAAGAAATACGAAACCGCTACATGTCGCGTAAAGCCAGTCTATTTTTTCAGTTGACTGATTGGCCAGGGATACGAAGGCACAAGATCCACAGCCTTACTTGTTTGTCAATAGTCTAAAAACCTATTGCCTTCGTCGTATTTTTAGAACTCAATTTATTTTGAGCGAACCGTGAGCTCATTTTAGTGATTCAATGAAATGCTAAAGCCCTGCATATAGCGTATATCCAATTGATTTTTCTACATGATTGTCTGACTCATAGATAAATTATCTGACTCAGATATCTGGAAAGCCAAACCCATAGGTTTGTTTAGTTGTCAATAATTCTCAGCTATTGATTAAGGTAGTATCTTAGAACATCTAATTATTTTGTGTGAACCACGAGATGAATTTCATCAAACCAATATATCAAAGTATAAAATGGGATTGGTGATTTTCTATTGAGAGATGTGAGTGCCGCCGCTGAAAAAGCCAATATTAAACACTAATTCAAATAGAAAGAAGCTTGTTTTCGATATTTTCATGAAGTTGGTTCACGCGTTGTTGCCAAGTATGTTCTTTTAAAACCCTCCGTTGTCCGGCTTGTGCGATGGAAAGTCTTTCCTCTTCATGCTCAAGCAAGTACTTAACTTTACTGATGCATTCATCAACACTGCGATACGTAACAATCTCAGTATCGAGTTCAAAATAGCTGCTGAGGTTCTGTTTCCAGTCCGTCAGCAAACAAGCCCCCATACCTGTCGCCTCGAATAAACGCATATTTCCTGCATAGTCCTCAGCGCAATTTATATGCATGTTAAAGGTCATTTTTGACCTTGCAAGTGTTTGAAAATATTCAATTCCAAACACGGGCTCATGAAACCTGTGGGGATGTAATTGTTTAAGTGAAAGCAGAGTAGGGTCAGCTTTCCATGAGGCACCTCTTCTAAAGTAAGGCACTTTTTTTAAAATATTTTCAGGCAAGCCGATACTCTCTTTTAGAAATCTGTTAGTTTCGTAAATAGCTTTCACTCTATTGCTTGAAACTGAGGAGGGGACATCTCCCCAAACTTCCAATGAAGTGCTGTCAAGCAAAGTTTCAATCACTTTATATCGCTTGGAATGGTACCCGTTTCGATATCCCAAACTACCAATAAAACTGAACTCTAGGTCTTGTTCACGAGGCACTTCCATTTCTTTCGAAATTGAATGTTCATGAGCAAGTGGAATCAGTAATGCTTTAGCTCCATTTTCCTCTAGCTTTTTCACAAAGTTTGGGACACAAGTTGCAACAACGTCCAAATCTCGAAAAACAGAAAAATCCGCAGTAGGTGCTGCTCTCCAACCTATAAGTAAGACCTTCTCTCCAAGCATCTCTCTTATTTGATTGCGGAAGGCAAAATCAAATAAATACAGATCCTGTAAATACACAATCTCTGGCTTAAATTTTTCAATTTGAGCTAGAGCTATATCCTTAGTCCAAGATTCTTCGTGGTAAACAACGTTGTTCTCTTCCGCCCAAGTTTTTTGTAAAGGCTCTATTGAGACAAAAATGTCTTCGGCTTCATTGCCTAAAATATTTAGATATTTAGAATAGTAGTCAGAAAGACCATATCGAGTTTTGACAAACCTATCAAATAGTTTTTTGTAGGATAGCTCTGCATAGTCTTTGTTCTCTGCTAAAAATTGGTGAACAAATTGGGGATAAACAGTAGTAAGTTTTTGAAACCGATAATTTCTCATTATTGTTAACTGTGAGAATAGTAAGAATTAACCGAGTTGATAACCCTGTTACGCATCTCATGAGTTAATTCTGGATACATAGGTAAACTGACTATTTCTTCTGCGACTTTTTCAGTAATCGGCAGTGAGCCTTCTGAAATTTTAAGGTGCTGATAAGCAGGTTGCCTATGTAAAGGGATAGGATAATGAATGCCGGTAAAAACACCCCTCTTTTTTAAATAATCCTGAAATTGTTCACGATTTTTAACGCGTATAACAAATAAGTGCCAAACTGATCTTGCTTCGGGTTGTATTGTTGGCAAAGTTACTTTGCTATCGGGTAAAGACTTTAGGTAAGCAACAGCATGCTTCTGACGAAGATTATTCCATTTATCTATATACTTAAGTTTTACTCTCAAAATTGATGCTTGTAGACCATCTAATCGGCTATTGACTCCTTCTACCTGGTGGAGATACTTTTCGAGACGTCCGTGATTGGCTAACATTCGGATACGCTCGATCAGAGCTTCATTCTGACTAACAACTGCCCCACCGTCTCCATAAGCACCCAAGTTTTTCCCTGGATAAAAGCTAAAACAGGCTGCATCACCTAGTGAACCAACTCGCTGGCCTTGTGTATAGGCTCCATGAGCTTGGGCTGCATCCTCTATTACTTTAAGACTATGGCGTTTAGCGATATCCATCAAGCGAGTCATATTGCAGGGCTGCCCATAAAGGTGGACAGCAATGATTGCTCGTGTGCGTGAGGTGATCGCTGCTTCTACAGCATCTGGATCGATCAACATCGTATCCTCACAAATATCTACAAAGACTGGGTGAGCACCCGCAAGCGAAATAGCTTCTGCTGTCGCAATGAACGTGTGAGCTACAGTGATTACTTCATCCCCTTCACCGATTCCTAAAGCTCTCAAAACTAAATACAATGCATCAGTGCCGTTCCCAACGCTGGTACATGCTTTAACCTCACAGTAGTCAGCAAACTCTTTTTCAAACTGCTTTACTTCTTCTCCTCCAATGAATGCCGTAGATGAAATTGTTCTTTCTATAGCGGAATCAATTTCAGATTTGATAGATATATACTGAGCAGTTAAATCGTTAAGCGGAACAGTAATTTCATGCTTGGTGTTTGAAATTAGCATAATGGCTTCTTCTCATAATTACTTGAATGCTTAAGTGCTTAATAATGAATATTTCGCACAAATTTAGCGGGATTACCCACTACTATTGTTCGTTCAGATACAGGCTTAGTTACTACACTGCCTGCTCCAACAAGTGCCTCTGAACCAACAGATATTCCGGGTAGAATCGTCGAGTTAGCCCCAATGCGTGCGCGTATTCCTATCGTAGGCCCTTTTAGCTCAGCTTTAGCAGTAGGTGACTGCGGAAACCGGGCATTTGTTAGTACAACATTTGGTCCAATCCAGCAGCAGTCCTCTAAAATAGAAAACTCGGGTATAAAAGCTTGGCTGTGTATACGAACTCCATTTCCAATAGACACGTGATGTTCAACTATACTAAGTGTGCCTACACTAACGTCGTTACCAATATTATTGAGCTCACGCAAGTTGGCTTTGTGTCCGGTCTGAAAGTTAGCTCCTATTGTATTGCCTGCGTAAATCACGCTGTGAGAGCGTATGACTGCTCCATCTCCAATAATGGTAGGTTCACCTGAGTAGTCTTTAAAGGGAAGTCCAACAATACAGTAATCTTCAATGATTACATTCTCTCCTAGTCTTACGTTAGGATATACTTTCGATGTTTCGGCGATAGTCATTAGTTATATCCTAAACGGCTCATTTTGGGCCGAAACCGCAAGAAAATCTCTCTCCCAGTTTCAATCGATTCGTATATCGCATTAATGAGCTCTAAGCTTTTGAGGCCAGTAAAGCCATCTACAAGTTGATGTGTATTTTTCTGAAGACATTCAACAACATGTGTGTAATAAGTATGATGCCCATAACCATAAACATTTGGAGGGTTTACAGAGTACTTCTCTAAAATAGACTCATCTTCAGGCAATCTCTTATCAAATTGCCAAGTCTTCATTTGATTGACAGCAAACCCACCAATTTCGACTGTACCATGTTCTCCGAGAATAGAAATTGATCCCTCTAAATCGTTTGGTCGCGTAGCGGTAGTGGCCTCTATAACTCCGATCGCTCCATTTCTAAAGCGTAGAATCACGACTGCTGTATCTTCCGCCTCAATATCAACTAATGCTGTTCGACTCATCGCCATAACTGACTCAACATCGCCCATCATCCATTGAAGCAAATCGATATGGTGGCTTGCTTGATTGGTAAGGACTCCCCCATCCATTGCCCAAGTACCTCTCCAGGCATCCATGTCGTAATATTCTTGATTTCGACTCCACCGAACTCTCACAGTCCCCATAACCAATTTCCCAAAACGACCACCATCAATAGCTTGGCGTAGCTTGACAACTGGCACATTAAAACGGTTCTGCTTAACTACGAAGAGCCTACATCCATAACGATCACATGCTTCAATCATTGCATTTGCATCTCCTAGTAAAAGAGCCATAGGCTTTTCGACTAGAATATGCTTTTTGTATGGCGCAAGTTTTAGCGTATGCTCAGCATGAAGGCCACTAGGCGTTAAAATAGAGACTACGTCAATATTTTCGGTTTTTACCATTTTCTCCATATTGGAGAAGACAGGCACACCAAACTTTTGACCATAGTATTGAGCCTTGACTTCATCCACATCACATACTGCAGCTAACTCAGCACCTGGTATTTTGTGGTTTCCTAACAGCTCTGCATGGCGCTTTGCAATTCGACCACATCCTACCAAAGCGAAACGGATATTAGAATTTTTCACTTTCTGCTCCAAATCAAGAATACTAATTATTTAGAATATAGAGATTGTTACGTGCCTGTAATATGGGTTATTGAGAGATTTTTAACTGTACCTTTGCAAAAAAAGAATTGCAGTAACTCAATCTCAAAAAGTAAGATTTTAAAATTAAGGCTTGCTTGAGTTTTTTAGGATTATTGGTTTTTGAGAGACAAGTACACAATCACAGTTCTTTAAGCACAGTAAGATTTCGAGAAAATAGGATTTTAGATGTAGCCATGAACGATCCCTGTACAAGTGCTAATTTTTTTCGATAATATTCCTGAAAGCATTGGGCACTGGTTCCGTCGAATTGGATATGAAAAGCATTATTACGTGAGGGATACAAGGATTTTCCTCAAAAACAAGTTAGTTAATTTTTTGCCCTAAAATGGCTGAATACCTTGATTTCACGTTCAGATACTAAATTATGTTTTTTGAGGCTAAACGCTACAGCCCTTCTAGGAAATGGATATGTGATCCAACTAGACGGAACCAGTGCCCACAGTGCAATTCCCATAGAAAACGACTGCCTCGCTCCATCAGCACAATTGTCCAACCTTCCGAGGCTGAAGCCGGTACATTTTTATCGACTTTGGGTAGAGTTCGTCGCCTTCTATTTCCTGATGAATAAATTCATGCAGGAGGGCATAGAGTATCAGCGTTGGTTTGAGCTCACCCAACCGATGTTCCCAGTCAATCACACTTTTCTTCGAGACCTTGAAGGTTCGTGCCGTGGCATTGAGGCTCATCCCTTCAGTTCTTGCCGTCAGCACGCCAATGATGCGGCTCAGCGGCGTTGTCAGCCCTGCAATCGGCGTAGCAAAGGTTTCGCTGTAGTAGATATCACAGCTACGGCAATGGTAGATAGTCCGA
>LJZR01000029.1:31363-72595 GCA_001314865.1 Phormidesmis priestleyi Ana
CGTATGAACATGAACCGCTTCACTTGTGCAGCAGGGACACGGGTGGGAAAACAAATCCATAGTACGACGATGGGAAACTTATATCCCCCCTATTATCGCCTAAGCTATACGCATTAATGCTTTATGCTATCCCATTTCGCGGAACCAGTGCCGAGCTTTGAGCTGAGTCTTAAAAAAACTGATAAAGCTTACAGGCAATAATTTTTTTTATATACTCTCGACGACTAATGACTGGACTTTTGAAAGCCCAGAACCCTAGCAGCAGTAGGACTAGCTAGTTTATTTTTGAGCCGTCGGTAGTATAATGAAACAGCCCTGCACTATTAGTGTATTTTATACGAAAGTCTTCGACATCAATTTCGATGCCCATTTTTGATCAACTAAAATACATGAGCGTTTTGTTGTAAGCTTCCCAGTTCCGTAGAAATCTCCACATTCAACACTAAGAGTAACAGCTTCTTGAACCCAGTCTTGAATAGTATTTCCATCTCTCAGAATCAGATTAATAGAGTAATTTCCTGGAGAGAGGGGAAGCTTGTTAACTATGCAAGAAATATAACCTGCAGGAAGAAATTCGCAAAGCTCTTGCGAGGCAAATTGATTACTTAATTCAGTTAAGCACCCACCACCAGGTTGATTAATACTTATTCCGGCAACAGCATTCTTTGACGAAAAGTTTTTGGAGGATGCATAGTATATTCTAAACTCCGTGTACTGACCAGAAAGTAAGATTGCTTGCTCATTACCACTCCTATCAAATGCTGAAAAATGAGTTATCTTAACTTTCCCTTCGCCCTTTCTGTCCTTCCTATCAGATAGATTGTCTGCAGTAATGACCTTGATTTGTTCTAGATAAGCCTCCATCGCTGTGTGGACAGATTCAAGTGGAGATTGAATAACTCCTTCCTTGAGTACCATAGCTTTTGAACAAAGTGCAGAAACAGCGGCCATATTATGGCTAACAAAAATAACTGTACGGCCTTCTCCTGCGACATCTTGCATTTTCCCCAAGCACTTCTTCTGAAACTGCGCATCCCCAACCGCCAACACCTCATCCACAATCAAAATCTCCGGCTCCAAATGCGCCGCCACCGCAAACGCCAACCTTACATACATCCCACTGCTATACCGCTTCACCGGCGTATCCAAAAACCGCTCCACCTCAGCAAACGCCACAATCTCATCAAACTTTCGGCGAATCTCCGCCTTACTCATTCCTAAAATTGCACCATTCAGGTAAATATTCTCCCGCCCCGTCAGCTCCGGATGAAACCCCGTCCCCACCTCCAGCAAACTCGCCACCCGCCCCCGAATCTTAATCCGCCCCTTCGTCGGCTCCGTAATCCGACTCAAAATCTTCAACAGCGTAGACTTTCCCGCCCCATTGCGGCCAATAATGCCGACTCTGTCCCCCTGCTTAATGTCGAACGACACATCCTTAAGAGCCCAAAAGTCTTCGGAGGGGGAGTGGGGAGTTGGGAATGGGGAGCGGGACTTTAGAGGGTTAAAGCGCTTGGCGAAGCCCTTAGCACCATTAGCCACCACATCCCGCAGCGCCGTATATCGCTCACCCTCTTGCTGGTGCCCAATAACATACTTCTTGCCTAGGTTTTCGACTCGGATAACAGTATCAGACATAAAAATTGGAAATAATAGAGCGTATTAACCAAACAAAAAATAGCTACTGAGACTACCTTGTAAACAAGGTATTGAAGCGCGTACCGCAATCATTCTTACAAACTGTAAGTAAGTAGGTCGAAAAGTTTAGGGTTAGTCCGAACTCAGAACCCCTCAAACTTGGGGGGCAGGGGGGCCAATGCAGTCATTCCATTGCCCTCATAGACTTCATTATGCTGAGCTACTTAAGTAAGCTACCCTGCTCAGCAAGCATTCATAAGCTACGTTTACTAGTTAGTAACTAACCTATAAGCGTTTATAGCTTTTGCTTACTAGTTAGCAACTAACTAGTAAGCGTTAGTAAGTTTTGCTTACTGGTTAGCAACTAACTAGTAAGCGTTTATAGCTTTTGCCTACTGGTTAGCAGCTAACTAGTAGGCGTTTATAAGTTTTGCTTACTGGTTAGCAACTAACTAGTAAGCGTTTATAGCTTTTGCCTACTGGTTAGCAACTAACTAGTAAGCGTTTATAGCTTTTGCTTACTGGTTTACAGCCAACTAAGTAGGTCAGAGGGCATCACAAGCGAGTCAAACCGCGATTACCCACTCCCTACTCCCCACTCCCTACTCCCCACTCCCCCCTAAATCACATCCGCAAACGTCCGCTCCACCCGCCGAAAATACTGAACCCCCGTCACCAAAATCACCAACACCAACCCCAGCGACAAACAAAAACCCGGCCAATAAATCGCCGAATCATTCCCCAAAATCGCCCAGCGAAACCCATCAATCACCCCCACCATCGGATTGAGCGAATACAACAGCCGCCACTTCTCCGGCACAATACTGCTACTAAACCCCACCGGCGAAATATACAAACCAAACTGCACCACAAATGGCACAATATAGCGAAAATCCCGATACTTCACATTCAAAGAACACAGCCACAACCCCGCCCCCATCGACGCCGCAAACGCAATGGCAATAAACAGCGGCAGCGTAACAATCCGCCAGCTCGGCACAAAATTATACCAAATCATCAACCCCAGCAAAATCATCCCCGAGATCATAAAATCCACAAAACTGGTCACCACCGCACTCGTCGGCACCACCATCCGAGGAAAATACACCTTAGAAATCAAATTGGCATTGCTAATTAAACTCTCACTCGCCGAACTCAAAGAATTCGAAAAAAACTGCCAAGGCAACATCGCCGAAAACACCAAAATCGGATAAGGCACCCCCTCCGACGGCAGCTTCGCCAAATTCCCAAACACAATCGTAAACACCACCATCGTCAAAAACGGACGAATCAGCGCCCACGCAACCCCAATCACCGTTTGCTTATAGCGAACCGAAATATCCCGCCAAGCCAGCGTATAAAACAACTCTCGATAACGCCACAAATCCTTCCAATACTGCTTCTCAGCTCGGCCCGCCTCAATAATCAGTTCCGGTGGTTGAGTTGTCATAAAAACTTCCAATAACTGCAACAATTCTCACGCTTCTCGCGCTTCTCACACTCAATCCCAAACCCGCCACGCTTGCCTTACCCAAATCTAAGTAGCTCAGCATACCCTCATAACAAAAACAGATATTTCAGAATGAGTCAAAGCCGCAATCATTCTAATGTCGAAACATCATTCGGTAATAACTGAACAACAAACGCTAACACCAACTCCGCCATCTCCACTGCCGCCTCAGCCTCATCCTTCTTTTTGAGGGTGGGGAGCATGGAGTAGGGAGTAGGCGTTGGTTCGGGCATAAAACCTTGCCCAAACTCCTCAAAACGATCCTGCAAACCTACCTTACGCCGACCATCAGGCAGACGCAAAATGCCATAGCAGATCTCCGCAATCGAAATGCTAGTCGTTGCCAAAGATACCAAAGGCTCCCTCTCCAACCAACGAACAACCTGAAGATTAGGAACAGGCCGCATCATCTCAGAAAGAACATTAGTATCCAGGATAATCAATCTTCCAGCCCATCCACTTCACGCATCTCAACCGCAGGATGCGCCCCCAGTTCCACTCCCCAATCTACACCAAACAGCGAAGACGCCAGCGACGCAAGCGTCGTAGACTCATCTTTCTCCAAAACACATTGCAAAATCAACTGAGCCTCTTCTTCTACAGAGCGCCCACCCTGCGCAGCCCTCGCCTTCAACCGAGCCGTTAGTCGATTATCCAGATCCCGAATAGTTATGCTGCTCATTACCCCTATCTCACCCATAGTCGCAATACGCCAATTATATAGTACGCATCCCAACCCCAATCCCTATACCCCCATCCACATAACTCAGCAGCGCAATCCCACCCACAAGCAAATAGTCCACCTGGCGTTCCGCCAAAAGCTCAAACAAGCGGTTAATTGCGATCGCAATATCGTCACCCGTCGGCATCAGGTCACTCCAGTTCTTAGGATCAAACCAAATTCCATTCTTAACGATTTCGCTAACTGACGACACCGACATAAGCTTAATAACACGCATCCAATAGGTTTATTGAGGCTCTGTCATCTCATCGGGTAACTTCTGCGAGACAAACGCCAGAACGGTCGCCGCCATTTTCATAGCCTCCTCGGCATCTTTCCTGTCCGGCTCTAACTCATCGCCAGGATAGCGAAACTCCATAACGTATGGCGTTAGCATACGCGCCTCTGTCTTTAATTGAGAAAAGCTAGAGTCATACGCGGCGCACATCTCTAGAATCGCTACTAGGTCATGCGATCTTTGTAGTTCACAATCTCTAAAGACTAAATAACCCTTAAGTGCTTTCTCCGCAGACTGCTGACAGTGATAAACACCAGCATCTAATAACGGCTCTGCACTAGCCATCAGGATTTGAGCCGCTTTTAGGTCTCTTTTGCTCTTGACAAGCCATTGCCTAATCTCATCAGCCTTTGGGTTATCCATACAAAGCTTTGCCCTTGCGCAATACCAAACTCACCAAAGAACCTGGCACCGTCGCCTTCCTATCAAATTCCCTACGCGTCATCACAATAATATCTTTTGGGTAGCCCAATCCCTGCAGAGCCTTATGAGCTTCCTGAGCGCGTCTGTAGCCAGGCTCATTCGACACCGAAACCACCACCATCAGGTCAATATCACTATGCTCATTCGGCTCACCATAAGCATAAGAGCCAAACAAAATAATCCGCTCCGGGTTCAAGCTGCTCACCAGCCGCTCAACCACATCATCTAATAACCCAACTGGCAAAGTCTTCACGATAAAAACGCCTGCAGCACTGCTCCCCCTATCATAAAGGCCCAGGCACATCTCTCCCCCAAAACTAACCCTAGCTGGGTCAACCTTAGGATGTCTGCCTGGCCAATCACGTGGCCTCAGCGACTTCGATATTGCGCAAGCCATGAAATAAGCTGACTCATAAAACACACTTCGACTCCGCTCAGCGCTCGTCGCGCGATAACCGAGGGGTGAGCGGAGTCGTTCGCAACTCAAGTCAGCCTCAGACACAAGTCTCCCTCAAAACCGGCCCCATATCTGGCCAAGCCTGAGGAGACTGAGATCTAAAAAAAGACCATCGAAGCCCACACTCGTCACTCAAAAAAAGATATCGAATAGAACCTAAGAAAAACAACTTTCTCAAAGTATTCTATCTATGCTGTAAGTAAACCGGTGCTGTAAAAAAATAAATGCTTCAAAAGAGCTAGCAAAGAACAACGCTTAGGAGTCTGACTCAGACAACATTATCCTCAAGCAACATTACATTAGGAGACCATTACACCAGAACAACATTACATTAGGACACCATCACAAAATCTTTCACCCCATAATAATTCATCCGTCGCGACTGCCGCCGAGTAAACTCACTCACCGTTGGGTTCCCTGTCGCCAAAATCACCCCCTGCGCCTGCTGCCACAAATCCTCAGGAATTCTGTTTAAGGTAAAATCACCCTCTGGCGACTTCACCACCCAATACCACTCATTTTGCTGGCACACCTCACACCAAAACGCCTCCAGCCACTCATTGTCAAGCGGCACCGTCGTATAGTGCGCCATCACTTGCAGCGAAACCCGCCGTCGCATTCCTCTCTCTTGCAAATGCTCAGCCTTATCCGCATACAGCCGATGCTTTTGGCTCACACTATCGATATAGCAGCCATGCCTCGGACAACAAATCGCCCGCCGCTTAGATCGCTTTCGGTTCCGCCGTTTTCGTGTCTGCACAGTCCCTCCCCTGATAAATACTTAAACAATCAAATCTTTAAATCCAAGCCTAACTAAGTAACCAATCAAAATAAATTACAAAACACTAACAGACGGTTTAACTTGCTCGTAATGCCCCCCGACCATCAATCTTGGGGGCTCTGAGTCCGGTTCCCCCCAAACTTGGGGGGTTAGGGGGGCGTCGGGGTTTAGGTAATTAAGGTTTAGGTAACTAAGTAACCAAGCAAAATAAATTACAAAACACTAACAGACGGTTTAACTTACTCGTAATGCCCCCCGACCCCCAAGTTTGGGGGCTCTGAGTCCGGTTCCCCCCAAATTTGGGGGGTTAGGGGGGCGTCGGGGTTTAGGTAATTAATTATGCACATCTACTTAGCTCAAAAAATCTAGGCCGCAAAATCTAGCTCAAAAAATCTAGGTCGCAAAATCTAGGTCAAAAAGATAACCCAGCATCAACAGCTCAAACAACTCAAAAATACTCTTAAGCAACCATTCTCCTCACCACCCCAATATTCTTGCATGACCCCAACAATACCGGAAAGATTCAGATCTAATATCAAGTAATGTTTATCTAAACATCAAGCTTATGTTTGCAGCTATCCGGGCATCTGACCTCAGAGAAATTACACATAGTTACCAAATATATCAACCCCTTTTCATACCTCCCCTTTCATTACTTCTCCCCACTCCCCATTTCCCTAATCCCCATTTCCCACCTAATCCCCACAAACCCCCTCAATCACCGCCAAATACGCCTTCGCAACAATCTCCGGTGTAAAATTCGCCACCAAATACGCTCGCCCTGCCTGTCCCATGCGCTCAGCCTTTGCCCCATCCTGCATCAGCCCGCGAATAAACTCCGCCAACCCATGGGCCTCCCCATTTTCAAACGCCGCCCCACAGTTCGCCGCGCTCAGCAGCGCTCCCAAATACGACCCCGCTGGGCAAATCGCCCCAATCGGCCTGCCCGTCGCCATCGCCGGATACAGCTTACTCGGCGCGACTAAGCTCTCCATCCCCGCCGCCACACTCACCACCGATACATCCCCCGCCGTCAGCGAATAGGGCAGCACCCCCTTTTCCTGATACGGCAAAAACCGAAAATTCTCCAGCCCTCTGGCCTCTACCGCCTCGGCCAACGCCGTTCGCTTCGCCCCCCCGCCAATACATACAAACAGCGCTGGCTCATCTTTTAGCAGCGTCGCCGTCTCCAGCAGCGTATCAATATCATGGCAGCGGCCCATATTGCCCGAATACAGCACCACAAACCGATCCGTTAGCCCATGCGCTTGGGCAAACCAATTCTCTTCCTTCGCAATCGGCACAATCTTCTCATCGTCCGACCAGCTATGAATCACCGAAATTTTATCCGCCACCGCCGGACATTGCTCGGCAATCCGCGCCTTCATCGAATCACTCAGCACAATAATCCCCGCCGCCCGTTGCCACACCCGCCGATTGAGCCACCGCCAGGCCCTCGCCACCGGATGGTTTTGCTTCACCACATTTAGCTCTACCGCAATATCCGGATACAGGTCATACAGCAAACACACATACCGGCTGCCAAACAAAACATTGGCCAGGTAGCCCACCACCGGCAAAAAAGGCGGCGCAGTCGTCACCAGTAGCGCATCGTACTGGCGCGATCGCCGCATCAAATGCGACAGCGATCGCACCGCAAACACCAGCCCATTAATCGCCTTACCCCGAATCCGACCCGCAAACAGCTGACTCATGCGCGATCGCTTCACCCACACCCGCCCCGTTTCTTCCACCATGGGCGCGTCATCCTTTACAAACGCATATCCCGGCTGCCCGGTAAACACTCTCACATCCATGCCCTGTTTACCCAGCTGCGTCGTTAGCTCCTCTATCAGCTGCCCCGTCGCAGCAAAATCGGGCGGAAAAAACTGCGTCATCACCATCAGCTGCAAAGCTGTTTTTGTGTGATTTGTCTGATTTGTATGATTTGTCTGATTTGTCTGGTTTGTCTGGTTTGTATGATTTGTCTGAGTCATTTTCCGTCCCGCATCAGCCGCATCAGCCCCCCCAGCGCTCGCTACCCGCCCATCACTCTCTCTTGCCAATGGTTGATTGAACACCATGTCTATTTCCCTGCTACCGCATTTAATGTTTTGGATAACGTTTTAGATAACGCTTCGGACTGCTCCGACCTATCGCCCGTCTCTGCCTGCATCGGCCATCGCCACCCGCCCATCGCCATTCCCAACCCCACTGCACCACCCATCGCGCCACTCACCGCGCCCACCATCCATAGCCACGGCCCAGCCACCTGCATCATCGCTAGCGAGCCACTGCCTGCGATCGCTGCCAAGCCATACACCACCCACACCGCCCTCCGATGCGACAACCCCAATCGCAACAAACGATGATGCAAATGCCGATTATCCGCTTCAAAAGGAGAACTTCCCTGAAACAACCGAGCTAAAATAACCCAACACATATCGCCCAAGGGCACCGCCAAAACAGTCAGCGGCAGCAGGCCCGCCCAAGCATATTCAGGCAGCGACGCTAAGGATTGCGATTCAACAATACACAAACTCGCCAGCACAAATCCCACAAAATAAGATCCGCCGTCACCCATAAAAATGCTGGCAGGATGTGAGTTATGATACAGAAAACCCAACAAGCTTCCTAACAACGCCGCCGCCACCAGGGCCAGCATCGGCTGCATCGTCACCATCGCCACCACCATCACCGCGCCCGTGGCAATCCCAGCAACGCCCGCCGCCAAGCCATCTAATCCATCCATCCAGTTAATCGCATTCACCACACCGGCCAACCACAACACGGTTACAGGCAGGCTCAGCCAAGCCAAATCAACCGGCGACAAACCCGGCAATGCCAAAGTTTCTACGCGGATGCCCAATAACCATACCCCCGCCGAGACGGCACACTGCATGCCCAGCCGCTTCACCGCCGACAAATTCAACAAATCATCCGTGAGCCCAATCAAGAAAAAGCCGCTACCGCCCAGCAGCATCACCCCGCTAGCATCATGCATCGCCACCTTGGCTAAAGCCTGAAATCCGCCAGCTTTTAGCCCCAGCGATTCTAACCCCAGCGATTCAACCCCAACGGCCTCAGAAAAAACAATCGCAATAAAAACAATCGCAATCAAAATCGTTGCCATAAAAATAGCCACGCCACCCAACCGCACCACCGGCTCGCGGTGAACCTTACGGCTACAAGGCACATCTAACCACTCATACTTAACGGCAATAGATTTAATCACAGGCGTCGCTGCGATCGCGATTACCACCGACAACAACCCCGCTGCCAAACACATCCAATAAAGAAGCATATCCTTCTCTGTTTACTACATTCATGCGAAATTAAACAGACAGCACCGGAAAAATCCTTTTAACCCAAAACAAATAAAAACAAATAAAAGATAAATAGAGACAAATAAAGACAAATAGAAGAAAATAAATGTAGATCCAAGATAAAAAGATCTAACTTAGCTTGCGTTCTAAGCTTGCGTTCTAAACTTGCTTCTAAACTTGCGAAAAAACATATTAAAGAAATAAAAGAGGTGCGCCTTAAACCACCTCATTCAAAGCCTCTCTCCTCAGAGACAAGGATTTAGGGCGAGGGGGAAGCGATACTTTATTTATTGGCCTATTCCTTAACCCTTTTTGAATGAAAATGTGGCGGCCCTAAGCTGTCGTCATCATTAGCCTAAATTAGCCTAACCCATTCTAAAGGCTAATAATCGCTCCAAAGGCTAATAATCGCCCAAACGGCAAATAATACGCTCAAACGGCAAATAATACGCTCAAACGGCAAATAATACGCTACAGATGCACCTATGTTGAATATGACATACACACAGAAAATTTGTTATGAAATCTCTGTGAAATCGCTTAAGAGTAATATATTTTTAAACACACTACACACTTTAATGAGGCAATCAGGGAACAACTTCCCTTATTTTTTTGATGCCTTGGTCAGCGCCAACATTGAGTGCATTTAGCATTCGCGTTGCCCACTGCCCATTCTGCCTTTCAACCATAAAAGGAACAACGCTAATCATATTCGTCCTGTCAGGACAAATATTGATTTTTAAAAAACTATATTGGTTCTGTTTTTTGCTTCCTTTGCCATGCCGACCTGCAAAAAAACAAGACGCCGCCACCTTCTCTGTGAATATACGCTGCCCATAGGTAATATTTTCTAAAATTTCAACATCCGCATCTCTCCGCTGAGGCCGCAGGCTTGCACCGCTTCCCCCACACACCACCCAGTCCATTTGGGCATCGCCTTGCCCCGTCTCTAGCGTCTTTAAATGCTCCAAGCAATGCGCATGACCGCTAATCACCAAATCAACAATAGGCTGCTGGGGCGATCGCCCAACCCTAGCGCCCGTCTTTGCCCCCACAGCGGCCAACACCCCTCGCAAATGCCGACGCACCCACAGTGTTTCTGGCTCCTGCCACCGGCTCGTCTCAGTCGTATAGGGAGAGTGATGCAAATACACAATTCTGCCGCCCACGCTCGAATCTTGGACAGACTCAACCAGGCCCTGTTCGAGCCAAGCAAGCTGCGCATGGTCAAATCCCTCTACATCCGGCGCGGTTTTCCAAGTATTAGAATCCAGCGCAAAAAAGTCGATGCCACCATAGCGAAAACGATAGTAACGATTCGGTAGCCGTGTAAACTGACCGGGCTGGTAGTTCAGGCAATAGGCCAACGCCGCTGCTGGCCCCACCCGCGCTGTACCGGCAGCAGCGCTGTAGTGCCGCTTTAAATGCTGCGAAAGTTGCTCAGGCGTGAGCCCCGCCAAATCATCCAAAAAGGTTTGGCCATAGGCTTCACCCCCCGGCCCGCCATAATGGCCCCAGTCTATATTAAAAGACTCTCTGAGGCGATCGCACAGCTGCTGCAACAGTCGCTGCCACAGCCCAAACCCAACACTCGCATAGTCATGATTACCTGGCACCGGCAGCACCGGTCGCTCAAACACCACCGATGTGGCCCGGTAAGCCGCGCTACTCGGCAACTGCTTTAATAAACGCCGATAGGGAGACAAAAATCCGTTTAAATAATTTTCATAAGACCCCATCGGATAGGTCACATCGCCCGTATGCAACACAAACCGACTCTCACCCAGCTGCCTCAGCAGCTGATTGGCAAACCCTTCAGCAAAAGCAGACCCCTTCTCTTCTATCCCGGCTTCTATCCCGGCATCCGTATCACCCATCACCAAAAAAGAAAACGACTCTGATGCTGTGGGCGCATCCGCAATCACCAGTCGGCTTTGATCAACCCCGGCGCTTAACATTTCAGGCTGCCGCCACCGAACTTGTTGAGACAGTACAGAAAAAGTCATGGCTTAAAACAAAAAATCATTTCCGTTTCGCCCATTTCCATTTTGCTCATTTCCATCGCGACCATTCCCATTTCGCCCATTTCCAGGAGCGATACCCACTTCAGTTATCTCTTCCTCATCCCTTTCCGCATATCCATAGGCATAATACCGATAGCCGCCAATCCCGGTCGAACTCACCCCATTGGCCACAATCCCCAATACCGGAATCTGCGCTAGCTTCAAGGTCTCAATCGTCTGCTTCAAAACCATTCTATCTGTCTTACCCATGCGGCTAATCAGCACCAGCCCATCGGTATACTGACCCAACAAACTCACATCTGCCAGTCCTGTCGTCGGCGGCGCATCATAAATCACCAAATCAAAGCTGGCCGCAAATGTCGCCATCAGCTGCTTCATCCGCTGAGAAGACAGCAGCTTGGTCGGATCGGGCGGGACTTTACCCGAAGTGAGGGCAAAGAGCTGACCATCCGGCCTAACCTGCTTAAGCACAGATTTCAGCGGCAGGTTATCGGCAATTAGGTTAGAAAGCCCCATCTTGTTAGGCAAATCCAAGCGGTCATGCACCTGGGGTTTGCGCAAATCCACATCGACCACCAGCACCCGCTGCCCCATGGCCGTCGCCACCTGCGCCAAGTTAGCCGCCACGGTAGATTTTCCCTCTCCCGGCTGCGCCGAGCTAATCAAAATAGATCGAATCGGTTTATCTGAACTCAGCATTCGAATATTCGTATGCAGCACCCGCAGCGCTTCTAAAAAGCTAGACTCGCTGTTGCCGCCATAGCCGTAGTAAGCCGAACGCGATCTTTTGTTTAGTTTTAGGTTAGCAAGATTGTTCGAAATCTCAGAAAATAGGCCTTTTCTTTTGGCTTGGTTATCTCTGAGTATTGCATTCATCGGTAAGGTGCCGAGCAGCGGCAGTTTTGTGCCCGCTTTTAGCTCATCTACAGAGTGGTATACATTGTCTAACTTTTCGAGCAAAAGGGCTGCGCCTAGCCCTAACAGTAGGCTGGCGACAAAGCCTAACAGCAGGCTCCGCTGCAAGTTGGGTGAAATGGGGGCCGTGGGCAGGGTCGGCACTTCAATCAACTGCCAGGGAATCTCCGTTTGGGCCGCCTCAATTTCTAACGTTTCGCGGGTTAAGCGAAAGCGGCTCAAGGTTTGTACGGCTTCTTCTAGCTCACGCTGCAAATCGGTGTAGCGACGAATCAGCGACGGTAACTCGCCCCCTAGCTGCGCCGCTGTTTGCTCCTCCTGCGCCAGCGCATTGCTTTGAACAGACAACACCTGTAGGTTGTTCGCGGCGATCGCCTGCTTGGTGCCCACCACTCGCTGGGCTTCCTGCTGTAGCAGCGGTAACAAATTCTCTCGCTGTTCCTCTAATACCGTAATGGCCAAACTATCCGGCTCAAACCGGGTGAGCTCTTTGGCAATGTCTGTTTCTACCGAACGCAGCTCACCCAGCAACTGTTGGTAAATAGGCGCACCATCAAGCGCGGCGAGCACCCCATTTTCTCCCTGCAGCGTATTAAAAAACTGCTGCGCCTCAGCCAACTGTCGTTGTAGCTCAGCCCGCTGTTCAGAAAGTTGGCTAATTTTTCCAGACACCAGTCCAGACTGTGCTTCTGGCGTAATAAAGTTGTTTCCTCGCCGGAAGCTCTCTAGCTCTCCTTGCAGCGCATCTACCTGAGTTTGCAGTTCTGGCAGCTGCTTTTCAACAAAGTTAATGCCCTGCCGTAGGTTGGTTTGTCGCTCAGCCAGTGAATATTCCAAATAGGCTTCAGCGAGCTGATCGAGCACAAATTGAATCTGCACCGGATCAGGCCCGGTATAGCTCACCTGAATAATTTTAGTTTCCCCCACTCGGGTAATACTCAAGTCTCGCAGCAGGCTAAAGTAAGTTAAGTCCGGATACTTTTGTTGAATTTCTTGAGCCACTGGCTCAGCCAACTCAGGGCTGCGCAATACTTGAATCTGCGTTTCATAGTCTAGCCCCGATCTACCGACCTGTCGTTCAGATAAAGACGCGGTCAACTCCGAGAGATCGCCCTCTGCATTGACAGGTTCTACCAGCATCCGAAAAGAACCCTGATAGACTTTCACTTCTTGGAGCGATCGCACCGTCACAAAAGACATCACCGCCACGGCCACCCCTGCAATCACCCAAGCCCGGCGCCGAGCAACCAACAGCAAGTTTCTCAGATCACCCTCTTCCTCTTGCTGAGCATGCTGCTGCCAAGCCGCGAGTACAGAAGACTGCTCTGGCGCAAAAACAGCCGGGATAGGCCGCACATTATTGGTGGTAAAATCAGCGGGAAAAGAGGGCGTCTGAGAAGGTTCCATGAGAATGTACAACCAAGTACTGGATAATTAATAATGGTAGATAGTGGCCAAGCAAAATAAATGACAAAACACTAACAGACGGTTTAACTCACTCGTAATGCCCCTTAAAAATATAAGATTTATCCCTTGAGCCAATAATGGGTTTCCCCAACCTTGGGGGCTCTGAGTCCGGTTCCCCCCAAATTTGGGGGGTTAGGGGGGCATCGGGATTGAAGTAATTAATTATGCACATCTACTTATCTGTATTAAACGTACAATTAAACGCATATCCCTAACTCAATCAAAACTCAATCAAAACAACAGCTGAAACGGTGCCAAAAGCCTGAAAAAAGGCCCCAGCACATCTTCTAAAGAATCACTAAAGCGCGCCCGACCATTGCGCCCAACCGTAATCACATCATTGTTCAAAATCAGCGGATTACTCACCTCGTCTATCCCCTCATTCAAGCTCACTTCAATGCTCCGCTGAGTCACCGTCCCATTGGGATTCAGTCTAATCAGCTCCACGGTTTCTCGGCCCCGACGAGTGAACCCACCCGCCGCTAGCACTGCCTGCGCCAAAGTGGTATTCGGTGGCACCTGTAGTCGGCCTGGGCTCTCAACTTCGCCCACCACATTCACATTCACCTCATCCGGAGAAAAGTTCGCCGCTGTAATTTGAGCGATTTCATTGGGTGTGGGGTTACTGGCCACCGGAATAATCACCGTATCGCCCTGCTGCAAAACCAAGTCCTGATTAAAACTGCCCGATTGCAACAGCTCCCAAAAATTCAGATCAATAATCTGTTCACGACCGCTACGGGTCAGCCGCCGCACCTGAATGCGCCGAATATCAGCCGAAGGTTTAATTCCTCCAGCGCTCTGCACCACCTGAGTGACCGTTGTTCGGCTTTTGTTAGATCCCCCTTCAAACTTGTAGGCCCCAGGGCGAAAAACCTCACCCACCACCGCGACCAATATTTCTTCTTCCGCACTAGCCGCGAGGTTAGAGGCTGAAAGTTGGTTGCTTTCGGTCACATTCACCGTGTTGGTTTCACCAATCACAATGGCATCACCGTCTCGCAGCGCCAAATCCTGCTGCACATCTCCATTGTTCAGTAGCGCCCACAAATCCAACGAAATAATCTGAGAAGTACGACGACCGTTCGCGCGACGGACCTCTACTTGATACAAATCAGCGGCCTGAGTGACGCCACCTGCGGCTTGCAGCGCTTGTGAGACGGTTGGAAACTGAGCATTATTAGATGAAAGCGTATACACGCCCGGACTGCTCACTTCTCCAGAGACCGCAATGCGCAAAGGTCTGGGTTCTTGAAGAACAACGGTAATTTGGGGATAGCGCAGTTCACGCTGATAGGCGATCGCAATCGTACTGCCCGCCTGCTCAGGCGTTAGCCCATTCACATTCACAAGCCCAATGGCAGGCAAGTTAATAGACCCATCTGCCGACACTCGCTGAGGGCCACTGTACTCGGGCACGTTAAAGACGCTAATATTAATCGTATCTCCAGGCCCTAGCGTATAGGCATCATCCAGCTGCGCTAGCATCACAGTCTCTCTGGTCGTTACCGCTCTGGCCGTTACCTCTTTAGCTACTCCAGAATTTTCTGATATTTTTGATATATGGTGAGTGCCTGCATTCAAGCCCAAGGCTGTTTCTGGGGCGAATTCTTGGGAGAGTGCTCTTTCAACAAATATTGCTTCAACAAATATTGCTGAAAAGATCGTTGAAAAAACAACACTTAGTTTTAAAAAAAATACTTTTTGCGTCATCTGCCTCAATTTAGCCCCCACTTATTTCTAGAAACGTTTGTTTCCATCAGTATTTCTAGATTCAGTAATTTATTTAAGATCCCGTACCACTAACTAGTACATTGCAGCTTTTTAGCATCCGGCAGAAACTTGAGGCGTCGAACCTACCTTCTAAACTTAAGATGCTGGGCTGAAAATATTCCCCCACTTTTGTGAAGTTTACGAGTATATCTGCTGATCTATAGCTCATTAGGTTTATATACTGACGCGGTGGATGTGATTTTAGTTGCGATCGCCACCTAAAGGCCACCTAAAGGCCAAACCAAACGCCAACCAAAGGTAGTCGCCCGCGCTCATAGCCTTGTAGTACGCTGATAGACTGCAATCTCTATTTAGCTACTCCTATGTCTGTTCGCGTTCGCATTGCGCCTAGCCCCACCGGAAATTTGCATATTGGTACGGCTCGTACTGCCGTTTTTAACTGGCTGTTTGCTCGCAATCAGGGCGGTCAATTTTTGCTGCGCATTGAAGATACTGACCTAGAACGATCCAAGCCTGAGTTCACTGAGAACATTATGCAAGGGCTCAAGTGGTTAGGCCTCAACTGGGATGAAGGCCCGTTTTATCAGTCGCAGCGGATGCCACTGTATCGCGCCAAAATTCAAGAACTGCTAGACAAAGGGCTGGCGTATCGGGCCTATGAGACGCCCGAAGAACTCAATGCCATGCGCGAACAGCAGCAGGCCCGAAAAGAAGCGCCTCGCTATAACAATCAGCACCGCAACCTAACTGCCGATCAAATTGCGGCGTTTGAGGCTGAAGGGCGGCAGGCGGTGATTCGCTTCAAAATTGAGGACGAGCGCGAAATTGAGTGGAATGACTTAGTTCGCGGCAGAGTGAGCTGGAAAGGGCGAGACCTGGGCGGCGATATGGTGGTGGCCCGCGCCGCTTCTTCAGGTTCAAATTTTTCAGGTTCAAATTCTTCAGATTCAAATTCTTCAGATTCAAATTCTTCAGGTTCAAATTCTTCAGATTCAAACGGTGATGTGGGTCAGCCTTTGTATAACTTTGTGGTAGTGGTGGATGATGCCGATATGAAAATCAGCCATGTGATTCGCGGTGAGGATCATGTAGGGAACACGCCCAAGCAGATTTTGCTGTACGAGGCGCTGGGGATGAAGGTGCCCATTTTTGCCCATACGCCGCTGATTTTGAATGAGTCGGGGGCGAAGCTGTCTAAGCGGGATGGGGTGACCTCGGTGGGTGACTTTCAGGCGATGGGCTTTACGGCTGAGGCGCTGGCGAACTATATGACGCTGCTGGGCTGGTCTGCGCCCGATGCGCAGGAGCTGTTTAGCTTGGCAGAAGCGGCGAAGCTGTTTAGTTTTGACCGGGTCAATAAGGCGGGCGCAAAGTTTGACTGGGATAAGCTCGACTGGATTAACTCGCAGTATTTGCACGAAAAGTCGGCGGCAGAACTGCTGCCCATGCTGCTGCCCCATTGGCAAGCGGCGGGTTATGCGTTGGATGCTGAGGCCGATGCCGACTGGCTGCTGCCTTTGGCCGGGATGATCGCGCCTAGTTTGACTCGGCTAAAAGATTGCGTCGATCAAGGTCGGTTTTTCTTTACACCCACGATGGACTTTAGCGATGCGGCCAAAGATCAGCTCGGCAAAGAAGGCGTCGCTGAGGCGATGCAGGCCGTGCTCGCGGCGTTGAAGGAAACGCCAATTAATAGCGTGGACGATACCCAGTCGTTGATTAATACCGTGACGAAGGCCTTGGGCGTGAAGAAGGGGCTGATTATGCGATCGCTCCGAGCGGCCCTCATGGGTGATATGCAAGGCCCCGATCTGGCCGAATCCTGGGTGATTTTGCATCGCCGAGGCTTTGATCAGCCAAGGTTAGAAGCCGCGATCGCAACCATTCAATCATTCTCTCAATAATTCTCTTTGCCCGATGTTGAGAATTTACGTTAAATTTAGTAAAGACAAGTCTCATAAAACTTGTGATGTCGTAATAAATTTGCTTATTTGCGACATCACAACCGCCGATTCCCGCGCATGAGCACCGCTGTGCATATAAAAATGTCTGCGGCTTATCTATAAAAACAGAGGCCACCGAGTCATGAAAAACTTTTCTTGGAAAACTGCCGTACTGTGGACCCTGCCCATCCTCGTGGTTGGATTTTTCCTTTGGCAGGGTTCCGTCGGTAGCGCAAATCCCAGCGCCGATACAGGTCGTAATACTGCTAGCACTAGCATGACCTACGGACGATTTTTGGATTATTTAGACGCCGGGCGCGTCACATCGGTTGACTTTTATGAAAATGGCCGCACCGCCATTGTCGAAGCGGTCGATCCTCAAATTGACAATCGGGTACAGCGCTGGCGCGTTGACCTGCCTGGCAATGCCCCTGAGCTCGTAGAGCGTCTGCGGACGGCTGACATCAGCTTAGATTCTCACCAGCCTCGCAACGATGGCGCCATTGTCGGCATTTTGGGCAATTTGCTCTTTCCTATTTTGCTGATTGGCGGTTTGTTTTTCCTCTTCCGTCGCTCTAACGGTGGCGCGGGTGGTCCGGGTCAGGCGATGAACTTTGGTAAGTCCAAAGCTCGTTTTATGATGGAAGCCAGCACAGGCGTGATGTTTGACGATGTCGCTGGGATTGAAGAAGCCAAAGAAGAGCTGCAAGAAGTGGTCACCTTTTTGAAAAAGCCTGAAAGGTTCACTGCAATTGGTGCTCGCATTCCTAAAGGCGTGCTGCTCGTCGGCCCGCCAGGAACGGGTAAAACGCTTCTGGCCAAGGCGATCGCAGGAGAAGCCGGTACGCCGTTTTTCTCCATCTCAGGTTCCGAATTTGTTGAAATGTTCGTCGGTGTGGGTGCCTCCCGCGTCCGCGACCTGTTCAAAAAAGCCAAAGAAAACGCCCCTTGCATCATCTTTATTGATGAGATTGACGCCGTGGGTCGCTCTCGTGGTGCAGGCATCGGTGGCGGTAACGACGAGCGAGAGCAAACGCTTAACCAGCTGTTGACCGAAATGGACGGTTTTGAAGGCAATACAGGCGTCATTGTCATTGCTGCTACTAACCGGGCCGATGTGCTGGACTCGGCGCTCTTGCGTCCCGGCCGTTTTGACCGTCAGGTCTCGGTCGATCCGCCTGATATTAAAGGTCGCCGCGAGGTGCTCGAAGTCCATGCTCGTAACAAAAAGGTCGCTGACGATATTTCTTTAGATGTGATCGCCCGTCGCACCCCCGGTTTCACCGGCGCAGACCTGGCTAACCTTCTCAACGAAGCGGCCATTCTCACCGCCCGTCGCCGCAAAGAAGCCGTGACCATGCTTGAAATTGACGATGCGATTGACCGCGTTGTCGCGGGTATGGAAGGCACACCGCTCACCGATGGTAAGAGCAAGCGCTTGATTGCTTACCACGAAGTCGGCCATGCGATTATCGCCACGATGATCAAGGCGCATGACCCGCTCCAAAAGGTGACGTTAATTCCTCGGGGCCAAGCCCAGGGACTGACCTGGTTTACGCCTAGCGAAGATCAGATGCTGATTTCTCGTGCTCAGCTCAAGGCCCGCATTTGCGGGGCTTTGGGGGGTCGCGCCGCTGAAGATGTGATCTTTGGCGATTCTGAAATTACCACTGGTGCCGGTAACGACCTGCAGCAGGTAACGAACATGGCCCGCCAAATGGTGACTAAGTTTGGCATGTCTGACGATCTCGGTCAGCTGGCGTTAGAGAGCGAGCAAGGTGAAGTATTCCTGGGCGGAAACTGGGGCGGTCGCTCTGAGTATTCTGAGGAAATCGCTTCTCGAATTGATATCGCTGTGCGTGAAATCGTTCAGGCCTGCTATGCAACGACCTGTAACATCATTCGTGAGAACCGTGATGTGATTGATCGGGTCGTGGATCTGTTGATTGAAAAAGAGTCGATTGATGGCGATGAGTTTCGTCGGATTGTGGCTGAGTACACGACCGTTCCTGAAAAAGAGCGCTTTGTCCCGCAGCTGTAGGTCGTCGTGCTGACGATTGACCGCAGATTGACCGCAGATTGCTAAAAAGGGGGCTCGCCAAATGTAGGTGAGCCCCTTTTTGCTATCCTCTTTGCTATCCGTAGACCCAATGAGATACCTTTTAAGGCTGAAGCTTTTCGCTCAGTTTTGAGCTTTAAAACCCTGCTCCCTACCCATTCAACGGATCACTCCTCCCTAATCGCGCTATGCCTACGCTCTACATTGCGGTGACAAATCATGGCTTTGGCCATGCGACCAGAGCTGCCTCAATCGCCACAGAAGTTCGACGGCGCTGCCAGGCGGCGGGTCTTCCGCTGACGCTGATTATGGCGACTAAGGCGCCCAAGTGGTTGCTAGATAGCTATTTAATGGCTGATGACTGCGGTACTGACGGCGGTTCTGACTGCGGTGCTGGCTACATTCATCGCCCGGTTAGCTTTGATGTGGGCGTATTGCAAAGCGACAGCCTCACCATGGATAAGTCTGCCACGCTGCAAGAGATGCAGTTTATTCAGTCGCGGCAGGATCACTTTGTTGAAACAGAAGCGGCTTTCTTGAATGAATATCAGGTGGATTTAGTATTAGCCGATATTCCGCCACTAATGGGCAAAATTGCTCGAAAAGCGGGTGTTCCCTGTTGGTTTATTGGTAATTTTGGTTGGGACTTCATCTATCGGCCTTGGGGTGAAGAATTTGGTGAGTTTATTGATGTTGCCGACTGGATTGCTGACTGCTTTGCTCATGGCGATCGCACCTTTCGTCTGCCCTTTTGCGAGCCGATGGCCTCACTGCCCAACATTACCGATGTGGGCCTAACCGGTGGAACCCCTGCCTATTGTGAAGATCATTTGCGTCGTTTGCTCAACAGCCCCATTCCGCCAGCCCAAACAGTGCTACTGACCTTTGGCGGACTCGGCCTCTCTGCGATTCCCTATACCGCGCTGGCCAAATTTCCCGACTGGCAGTTTATTACCTTTGATGCCAACGCGCCCGACTTGCCGAACCTGTACCGCGTTGCCGATCGTAAAATGCGGCCCGTAGACTGGATGATTGTGTGCGATCGCGTTTTCTCCAAACCGGGCTATAGCACCTTTGCCGAAGCCTGCCTGCTCGATAAGGGCGTTATCACCATCACCCGTGAAGGCTTTGCCGAAGCCCAAATTTTAATTGACGGCATTCAAGACTATGCCCACCATCGCGTGGTTGATGCCGAAGATTTTTTCAGCGGCGACTGGTCATTTTTAACCGAACCCCTCGCCTCGCCTCGCAAAGTCGATAAGCTCGATAAGCAAGGAAAGGATGCGATCGCCGCTGCTGTCACCGACCACCTACTGCGCATCGTTTAAGCACTGGTTTAAGCACTGGTTTACACGCTGTGGCTAGGCGCTGCGATCGCTGCTCTTTTGCAAATGTCACGCCTTCATCGCAGTGAGATAGACTGGGGTTAGACCCCATCGTTTCCCCGATCATTCACTGTTGCGACGCATTTACGCTATGGCGGCCAATCCCAGCACAACCCAGACCCAGACCCAGACAACTCACTATCAAACCGTTTTACGACTGAGCACTCAGGGTAAGTCTATTGGGCGCTTTACCCGCAAGGTGCAAGATGCGGTCGCCAGCTCTGGTGTGCGTACTGGGCTGTGCTCTATTTTTGTTCGCCACACCTCAGCGAGCCTGATCATTCAAGAAAACGCTGACCCTGACGTACTGGCTGATATGGAGACTTTTTTATCTAAGCTGGTGCCTGAGGGCAACCACTATCGCCATCGTGACGAAGGGCCTGACGATATGCCCGCTCATATTCGCACGGCGCTAACGCATACCTCCGAGCAAATCCCCATTATGGACGGGCGGCTGGCTTTAGGGACATGGCAGGGCATTTATCTGTGGGAGCATCGCGATCGCCCCCACACGCGCGAAGTCGTCATTCACATTACTGGACACTAACTCCTCTATAACTCCTATGGGCGCATCATCAGGAAACAGTTCCTCGGGTCGTAATCCCTCCAAAAGCGAGGCATCCAATCCATGGCATGAGGTGTCAGAGACTTCTGCGCGGCCCCGACACAAAGGGGGAGGCACGCGAAAAAAAAAGAGTGCTTCATTTCCCAAATTTGCGGCGCCCCAGTACAAGGGCGTGAAACAAAAGCCTTTGCCGCTACCGACTTCTGATGCGCCCAAGCCCAAGCTAAAAGGCGCTAAAGCGACGAAATCTATTGCCTCGCCTGCTGTTTCTCCTGCCAAATCTCCCGCCGGATCTCCTGCTGTTGCTAAGGGATCTCCTTTAGAATCTCCTGCTGACTATCCGATTGTGCCGTTAGACAATCCAGAAGCCGTAGAGATTAAGGGCAAGCCAAACATCAGCCAGGGCTTAATTCCCACTGCTGCGCCCGATTTTCGATCTGGATTTGTCAGCATTGTGGGCCGCCCTAATGTGGGTAAGTCTACGCTGATGAACTACTTAGTCGGCCAAAAAATTGCGATTACTTCTCCCATTGCCCAAACCACGCGCAACCGCCTTCAGGGCATTTTAACCACTCCGCAGGCGCAAATTATTTTTGTCGATACGCCCGGTATTCATAAGCCGCATCACGAGCTAGGCAAGGTGCTGGTGCAAAATGCTCGCGTCGCGATTAACTCGGTCGATGTTGTGTTGTTCGTGGTAGAAGCGACCTCAGTGGCTGGCAAAGGCGACTTATTTGTGGCCAACCTAGTTGCTCACAGCAGCCGCCCGGTGGTTCTGGGAATTAACAAAATCGATCAGCTCAGTGAGAGCGGTCGCAAGGCCGCAGAAATTAAAAGCAGCTACGAGACGCTGGCCGAAACGCATGGCTGGGATGTGGTGAAATTCTCGGCTCTCACGGGCGAGGGGCTAGATCTGCTGCAAGAAAAGCTGACTGCCAAGCTAGAGACCGGGCCTTACTACTATCCGCCTGATCTGGTGACTGACCAGCCCGAGCGCTTTATTATGGGCGAGCTGATTCGTGAGCAGGTGCTGTTGCATACGCGCGAAGAAGTGCCGCATTCGGTTGCGATCGCCATCGACAAAGTTGAAGAAGACGAAAAAATCACCCGTATCCTCGCTACCGTCAACGTAGAGCGCAAGTCGCAAAAAGGCATCCTCATTGGCAAAGGCGGTTTGATGATGAAAGCCATTAGCACCGCTGCGCGTGAGCAAATGCAAAAGCTAGTCGCGGGCCAGGTATACCTAGAAATATTTGTGCGAGTGCAAGAACGCTGGCGGCAGTCGCGAGTACACTTATCGGAGTTTGGCTACAAGGTCGAGAAATAGTTGAGAAACCGTCGAGAAATCATTGAGAAACCGTCGAGAAATCATTGAGAAACCGTTAAGAAATCGTCTTGAGCGCTCCCGTGACTTACCCGTGACTTAATTTCGTACCCCTACTTCATGGCCGCGTCCCTTCTCAATCACCGCTACCAAATTCTTCAACCGCTTGCCCAGAGCAGGGGTGGTAAAACCTTTCTGGCCGAAGATACGCAGCTCCCCTCGCAGCGGCCCTGTGTGATTAAGCAGCTTAATCCAACGAGCGACCAGGCGGGAATGTTGGCTCAGCAGCGCTTTTTGCAAGCGGCGGCGGCGCTAGAGGCGGCAAGCAAAGGGCATGGCCTCATTCCCGACTTGTATGCTTACTTTGCACAAGGCGATCAGTTCTATTGGGTTCGAGAATGGATAGAGGGTCAGCCGCTGAGCGCGGCGGCGCATCAAAATTGGTCAGAAGATCAAGTGAGAGTACTGCTAGTGGCGGCACTGGGCGCGTTGGCTCATATGCACAGTCACCAGATTATTCACTGCGATATTAATCCAGACCATATTATTATTCGCCAGTGTGATCAGCAGCCCTGTTTAATCGATTTTGGCGCAATAAAAGCGGTGATGGCTCCAGTCAGGGGTATGCCTGGGTTTATAGCGCCGGAGCAAGCCGCTGGCAAACCGCTATTTGCCAGTGATATTTATAGTTTGGCGATGACGGCGATTTATTTGCTGACCGGGCGATCGCCTACCGAAATTCCCCGCGACAGCAGCAACGATCGTCTACTGTGGCAGCAGTTTGCACCTGCGCTCAGCACTCGTTTTGCCAGCATCCTCATGCGTGCCATTCATTCATCGCCGCAAATCCGCTACGCAACGGCAGAGGATATGCTCACGGCCCTACAGCCGCCGTCCCTTCGCGGCATCCCTGTGGATGCAACGGTTGTTGATCCTGCAAGTTTCTCTCCATCGGTTAAGCCAACCCTGCCAAAATCTGTTGGCTTTTTTCCTTCTTTCAATTCGATCTCACTCAATTTAATAAAACAGTTGTTAAAACGGCCTTGGAAGCCCATCGGATTCACTGTTGGCGCAGTGATATTGGGGACAGGCGTTATTTTGGGCCTGCAATCACAACTCTCTTTGCACAACAGCCTTTCACAGGCCGGTGTTGTTGATATCGGGCAGCTTAAAAATGCGGTAAAAGAGAATCCGAAAGACAGCACGGCTCAGGTTAATTTGGCCGCCGCCTATCGAGAGTCGGGTGCCTATGATGAGGCGATCGCCCAGTTAGAACCCTTACTGAGCGCAGATCCTCGCAATGCTGCTGCCCTGATTGAAAAAGGCAAATTAGCGTTTGCCGTTGGTGACTATTCAACCGCGCTGGGCGCTTTCGATCAGGCGATCGCTCAAACGGCTTCCAATGCTGAGGCATTTAACATGCGAGGCGACACCTACTACGAAATGAGCGAATATGACAAAGCGGTAGCCGACTATCGCCGTGCTTTAAGCGTAGATGCTAAAAACGGGCAAGCCTATATCAATTGGTCAGCGGTGAACTCACTTAAGGGCAATCCTCGGGCATCTTTGCAAAACCTGAACAAGGCGATTGAAAATGCCCCCGGCTCAATTTCGGCCTATGTGAATAGAGGCCTTCGCAAGGCCGATTTAAATGATTATTTGGGTGCGGCCAAAGACTGGCAGCAGGCAATCTCAATGCCGGTTATCACGGCGGATGAACACGCAAGCAGAGGCTATGCAAAGTCTCGCATGGGCGATACGGCAGGCGCGATCGCTGACTATGACCAGGCACTAATGATCAACCCAAAGCATGTGCGGACCTATGTCAATCGGGCTGCTCTTTTTTATGAGCAGGGCGAAAAAGAACAGACGCTAAACGAGTTAGAAAAGGCGCTGGCGATTAATCCTAATGCGGTGACTGCATTGATATTTAAAGGCGAGATTAACGCTTTTAAAACCAATCCTGATTGGGATGCTGCGTTAGCCGCGTACAACAGCGCCCTGGCCGTGAGCCCTAATGATCCAGATGTGTTGAACAATCGCTGTGGAGCTTACTTTGCGACTCAACAGCTAGATTTAGCATTGACTGATTGCGATCGCGGCCTACGAATCAATCCCCGAAGCGCTTCTCTGTACAATGGTCGCGGCAACATCCGCTTAAACCAAGACAACTTCGAGGGCGCTATTCAAGATTACAGTCGGGCCATCGATATTTACAACCAGACAGGTCGCGAGCAAAATGCGCAAGGTGCTTACTCCAACCGGGCGAGCGCACGGTTTAAACTTCAAGATCTGAGCGGTGCATTAGCCGATATCAATCAGGCGCTGGCGCTAAAGCCTGACGCGCCCGAAGACCATTACAAGCGCGGGCTGATAAAAATAGCCCAAAAAGATAGATCAGGGGGCAGTGCAGATATCCGTAAGGCCGCCGACCTGTATCGTGATCAGGGCCAAACGGAAAGTCATCAAAAGGTACTGGCGATGATGGCCGAGCTAGGGCTGGAGTAAGAGAAATCGGTACGGGGCTACGGTTAAGTTGTGCCTATCTCAGCTATGCCCACCCTATATATGGGTAACTGCCTGCTATTTAGGCGCAAACTCGCTACGCTAGGGTTAAATTCGTAATTGTGGATCACTTAACTTAACCTTGACGCTATCGACTCGCACCTTCGCCAGATGAGATCTCTATTTCACGCACTCTCTAACTTATTTCGGCGACTTCTGCGACTGCCAGGGCGTTCGAGCGATTTATCTGAGCGCGATCGCCTCGCCGCCCGCTCTCGAAATCCCCCCCATTTTCAACCCGATCTGCAACCCGATCTGCAACCCGATCACGACTACGGGCAAGCGTTTGATGACCGAGTCTCAGCCCCTTTGCGTCGATTGGTCTATCAGGCAACCTACGAACTGCCGCAAAAAAAACGCACACATGCCGCCCAAGTCGGCGCCCTATTTCGTCAAAAAGACCGCTCATTTTCCTACGAAAAATATAATTTCACCAAGCTCATCGACTTACTAGAAGCCGTGCCGGATTTGGTGCAGATGGAGCGCATTGAACCCGATCCGAGCAAACCGGGCGCCGCCCCTGTTTACTATGTGCGTCCGGCCACCGACACTCGTAAGCTTTTGACCACCACGCTAGCGAGCTACAACAGTGCAGACGGCTGGGTTCACCTAGATAGCTTATACGAGGCCCTCACCCGTCAAAATCCCTCATTCTCTACTCAGCGCTATGGCTTTAGCGACTTTAAAGCCTTTATTCAAAGTAGATCGGATCTCGTTGAGTTCAAAGCCGATAGTCCTAGCTATGTCCGGCTCAATCCGAGTCGGGAGCGGCGGTTGATTGCTAGGCCCAAGCGGATCGTGCCAAGAAAGCCCGCAGCTGGTAACGGTAGCAATCCAAGCAGCAATCCAACTTTAAGTCGGCCAGCTGATCTAAAAATTGAATCGCTCTCCAAAGCGGCAGGCATTTCGATGGAGATGCTGAACCAAAAGGTGAGCGAGCTAGCCGCGATCGCCCTGCCTGAAAATTGGTACTTTGGCCCCCAGCCCCCCGCTGACTTTGCCTATCCCATTCTCAAAAGCTACCTGCGCTATACCTTTATTCGTCTACAGCACGAAGGTAAGGTTCTGAGCAGCGACAACAACCAATACAAATCCTTTAATACAGGTCTGCTCGACACGTTGCTGCGCCCTATTTATGCGCTGCTCACTCGGCCCGCTAGCGACCTGCCCAACCGCCAGTGGAATCTAGTCTTCTGCATCGCAGGCGCAGGCTTTGCAGGTAAAAAGCTGGTTGCTCAGTTTCCCCGACTGCCCGCCGCTGCAAACTATTTTGAGCAGGCCGATCAAGCCTTTTATTATCTAGCCGCTGGCGCTCCGCAAGTAGACTGGCAGCATGTTGTAAAAGACAATATGGCGCGCCTCCCCCTGGTCTTTTTAGAACAGTACGCCCCTGCTGGCTTTACGCCGCAGAGTACTCAAGGGCTGACCACGCCCGAGTTTTTTGACTACAAAAGAGCCTTTGTTGCAGCCCTAGAGGCTGACCCAGCAGGCTATCGCACCATTGTTAATAAGCTAGAAGAAGCCTTAGATCGCACCTTGAAACGAACGCAGATAAACTACAAAACGGCTGTCCCTACTTATTATCCCAAACTCAATAGCATCGATTTGCTGTTGCCCTTGTGCCTAGTCAATGAAAGCACCGTAGACCTCGCCCTTGTCGTCAGGCGTGAGCCCTCAGGTAAATACATTGGCCACACCATATTGACGATGCGGCAGGCTTACAACAACGCTCGACTCATTTGCAAACTCGATGAACACTGGCTCACCCGCTCAATGGCGTTGAGTCAGGCGTTTGATGAGGACGAAGAAGAGGATGAAGATGCTGCCGAGGATGCTGCTGAAGATACTGGCGAAGATAATGCTTATGACAGTGAAATCGTGAAAACTGGGCTCTCAAGTATTGAAACGCTGAGAATTGATGTTTGATTCACTGTATTTTTGAGCAACTATGCTTGAAGTCAGTATCCTATGAGGCTTTGTAGTTTAGCCTGATAGCTAGCCAAATAGACGATGACTATGCGCTTCTTTCTAATCCTAGCTGAATGAGCTGATCTACCAGGTCAGGTAAGTCAATACCCGAGGCTTGCCACATCATAGGGTACATACTGGTAGCGGTGAATCCAGGCATGGTATTGATTTCGTTGATGAGGACTTCGCCCGTTTCTTCAACGTAAAAGAAGTCAACACGGGAGATGCCTGCACCGTCAATGGCTCGGAAGGCTTGAATGGACATTTCTTGAATGCGATCGCGCACATCATCCGGCACGGGCGCTGGAATCAGGTGTTGAGAGCTGCCATCCGTGTATTTGGCCTCATAGTCATAAAACTCGCTGTTGAACTTCGTTTCACCCAGTACTGACGCCTGAGGATTATCATTGCCCAAAATAGAGCACTCCACTTCGCGCGCTACGACGGCAGCTTCTACAATGACGCGGCGATCATAGCTAGCGGCGCTGTCTAAAGCGGCCTCTAGCTCCCGCCGATTAGACGCCTTCGCAATGCCAACCGATGAGCCCAAATTGGCCGGTTTTACAAAACAGGGATAGCCTAGTTCAGCTTCAATGTCGTCACAGAGTTTGGGGAAAATGCAGGGGTTGGAGTAGATTTGCGATCGCGACACCCCGCAATACTTCACCTGCGGCAACCCAATCTGAGCAAAGGCGCTTTTCATCGCGAGCTTATCCATGCCCAGCGAAGACCCCAACACACCGCAGCCTACATAGGGCATTTTTAGCACTTCAAACAGCCCTTGAATGGTGCCATCTTCACCATTAGGGCCATGTAAAACCGGAAACCAAATATCCACAGAGTCCAAATCAGATAAATTAGGCAATCGTTGGCTCAACCGTGCTGATGCAGCTAAGGTCGTCGCGCTAGCATCCTCCACCAAGGGCTGCCCAGAATCAAGCACCTGCTGTGCAGTAGGGCCGCTAATCCAGCTACCGTCTTTGCAAATATGCACAGGGACAACCTCATACTTAGTCGCGTTGTCACCGATAGTCAGCGCTTTCGCGATCGCCCCGGCCGACCGAATCGAAACTTCATGCTCTCCTGAGCATCCACCAAACAGCAAGCCTACCCGCATAGCCCTTCGCTCCCTAGTCGTTTAACTAAGAAGACTATCATAGGCTCGCAGCCGGTAAGGCGCTAAAGAAAGCCAAGCAGGCAAAAAAGCCAAAAAAAAACGCCTGGGATTCGTCAAAAAATCTGAATCCAAGCGTTCGATCAGGGTGCATCTACCACCTAATTATTCCGAACAAGGCTCCCTCATCCGGGAGAAAAGATAAAAAGCGCCGCGAATATTCAGCGAGAGTATAAAAACTGTTGTAGGTTGACTTCCCTTCTGAAATTTTCAGGTGATAATGAGCCGATCCATATTTTTAAACGCTCAGCCGTTTAATTCGTCTAAATAGCAGTTCAAATAGCAGTCCAAATAGCAGTCCAAATAGTACAAGAGTGATAACAACGCCGTGAAATATTTCTTTTTATCTGATGGCTGGATGACCGGTCGCGTGTGGGAACTAGGCGGAGAGTGGGATGAACTCGGCAGACGCCGCAGACCACTGATAGAAAAGCTCACGATCAGCATTCAAGAAAACAACGAAACCCTCTGGCTCTTTCAAGTAGAAGAAGCCGTTTTGATGTTAGAAGTGATGCCTAAAACCTCAGTCCATCCGCCTGCAAGTTCGACCGCCCACCTAGCCGTCGGTCAGGTTGTCCTAAAAAGACTTCTCACCGCTGATCAGGCCATTGAGCGCTTGTGTCAACACCAGGCAACTCGCGCAGCAGCAGAGACTCCATCTGCAACTGAAGATGACCCGGAGGCTCATCTAAAGGCCCTTTCAGACGTAAGACAAATAAAAATGGGACAAATAGAAACGGGACAAATAGACGCAAGGCAACAATCAGCTCAAAGTAGTGAGCCACCAAATGCCCCATACGCTGAATCGGCTCGCCATGTGCTCAACGATCTCAACGATTCAGCGTCGCCTTCCTTACAAATCGAAACTGCTGACGGCACGTTGAATCGCCGCGAGCGCACGGTTGTAACCTAAAATCGCCCTCACACTGTTTACCTGCGCCTGCGTTAGCTCAGTTTGCGCCGAGAGCACATCAAGCTGAGTGCCAACCCCCGCCTGCAATCTCAGGTTAGCTAGGTTAAGGGCTTCTTCGGCCTGAGCCACCGCAACTCTGGAGGTCGCGATGTTTTCTTCGTTAGCTCGCAGATTAAAGAACGCTTCCTCAACGTCAAAACGAAACTGATCGGCATTTTCGCTGAACTGCTCTTCCGCCAACTGACCGGCAATTTCTTGCTGTCTGGCCTGAGCCCGAGCGGCCCCACCGTCAAACACTCGCATGTTGAAGCGAGCCCCAACGGTATAGCTATCATTAAATTCGCCTGTGTCTACCAGAGGGTTACTGCTGTCTAAAACACTTTGCAAATTATAAGTCGCAAACAAACTCACCCGAGGCCGAATCGCGGATAGCGCAATCTGGCGTTGCTCCTCGCTCAATTCGGCCTGACGCAGTTGCTGCTCTAGCTCTGCCCGATTTTGCAGCGCGAGTACAATACTTTCTTCTAAGCTCAGTGGCCAAATGTCGGCCTTTGCTACTGGCGTCGCTTGCAGTCCGGCATTGGAAGGCAAGTTCAGCAATCTGGCAATATCTCGACGCGCAATATCCTGATTAAATCTTGACTGCACCAACTCCTGCCGCGCATTGGCCAACTGTACATCGGCCCTCAGCACATCAAAGCGCGTACCCACACCCACCTCTTGACGCAGCTCAGCATCTCGCAAATTACGCTCAGCCTCATTCACAAAAGACTCGTTAATGCGAATCTGCTCACCCGTTTCTTGCAGGGCGTAATACAGGTTAGCCGTGACTAGTCGTAACTGCTCTTGCTGCGCTTCAACTGCCAAAGCACGCACCTGCTGTTGTAACTCGGCAGCACGAATAGAGGATTGCCGCTGACCACCTGTGATCAGGTCATAATCGACCTGTACAGTTCCTCCTAGCGTCGTTTGCGTCGTTTGCTCTAAGTCGCCCTGACGCTGTAAGTCAGTGCCGACGGTAACGGTAGGCAGTAGGGCGGCTCTGGCTTCAGCCACGGCAGCTTCGGCTTGCTCTAGCTGTAGCTGCGCAGACTGCAAGACTTGGTTATTTCGATAGGCCAAGTCAATTGCCTGCTCAAGGGTCACGACGGGGTTGCGCTCAATATCGACTTCTTCTACCGTTGTCGGTACATTGAGCGGATTGGGATCGGCAATTAGGCTGTCTGGAAAGCCGCCAATTTCAGGATTTCCTAAGGTATTTGAAGATGGATCTGGGGAGATGTCTGTCGGCAGCTCGCCGTCGGGAAAATTGTCTGGGGTCTCAGGTGATCCCGCGCCAGGGACGACACCAGGGACGACAGGTGCCGCATCTATCAGGTCAGAATCTTCTGGATCTTCATCAGCGGTCTCGTCTGCGGGCGGAATGGTTTCTTCTAGGGTGGGCAAACCGTCTCCAGCGGGTGCATTTTGTTTTACCTGAGGCGTGGTAGGTTGTTCTGCCGCATCATTTTCTGCCGTATCATTTTCTGCGGCATCATCTAATTGCTGTGCAACCGGCACAGATTCGACCAATCGTCTAAAGTCCTCTAGCTCCATGGCTTGCTTCGTTGAAGAGGCATATTGAGAGTTATATTCCTGGGCGAGAGGCTGCCATGCTTGAGACTGCGGCATTTGAGAGAATGCGGGTGCTGGTGAGGTGGCTGTGACCTTTAGGACATTTAAGCCTTCTAAAAGGGAGCGATTGGGGGTACCCTGAGCGCTATTTAACAGATCGGCAAGTTTGCTGCTGGTGGGCCTTTGCTCAGCGAGGCTGGTAGCCTCTTGCTCAGCGGGTTGTGATGTCACGCTAGCTTCTGTAGAGGCAGCGTTTGCGGCACGGGATAGTGAAGATACCGAACCACTGAGGATCGCTAGGAGGAAAGCAGCAGATTTGAAATATCGCATAGTGCTGAGGCTTCGGTAGACTTTAAAATTCAATGACGACGGTGGAACCAAAATAGGCGTTGAGCTTACTCTGGGAAGATCCGCTACTTATACATACGAGCCACTTATACATACGAGCTAACATATGACAGGCGACTGCACGACAGACAGTTGCACAACAACAGCTTCTGCGCAGCACGCGGGTTCAGTGGTAACTCTAATTGCGGCTCTAATGAGCCCTAATTTAATTAGCTCTAGTTAACTAGGACATAGCATTATTATCCGCCTTCACGAACCGTTTCCCGGATGAGACCGACAGAGAAGCCTGCTCGCTTCACAGTATTTACAAGGCTATTAAGGTCATAAGGTCAATTTTGCTCGATTTCATTATGCCCGATAGGATTTCGCCTCTACAGGTTCTACCTTCGCAGCAGTATAAAGCTTCGTCGCACACCAATAATTGCATACCAACAATTGCATACCAACAATTGCACACTAATTAATTACCAATTAATTACACATTAACTACACACTCATAATTAATTTCACCCTACAGGTCAGTCAGCATACAGGTCAGCTGGATGCTGACTGAAATCTAACTGAAATCTAATAGAGACTAGATATGTGAGTCAGCTGGCTATAGGTTAAGTCAGTTGGCTAACGCATCTGTTAGACGAGTCGGCAAAGGAAAACTACGGGTACAAACAGAAGCTAAATCAGACAGTCCATCTATAGATAATACTAAACAGTTCAGTTTGTTTTCAAGATCTCTAACTGACATATCGTCTAAAAAGTAAGTTTCGAGGGCAGATTGGCTATCGCTTTGCTTAAGCATGAGCGAAGGGATCAATACGGCGTCGCCGAGGTCCTGCCCGCTCAGCTGTGAGGCAATGTCCTGACCCGTGAGCAGTCCTGTGACGGTGATTTCTTGGCCCCAGTATTCGCTGTTAATGGCAGCGATATGGACGGTGAGTCCGTTGATCTCGTTGAGCCTTGCGGCTAAGGGCGCAAAAGCGTGCTCTACTGCATTGCCGACAACCCAGGTATAGCAACGAGGGGGTGAAACCTCGGCAGGTAAAGTTTGGGCAATTTCGTCAAATTCTTTTAAAAACAGGCGAATTGAGCCGACGCCGTTACCGATTTGAGGGTATGACTCGTAGTGATGCTCAGGCGGTAGTGGCTGACGTCCGATTAAAAACCATTCGTCGGCCAACCAGGCGAACGTAGTGCCCAACTGAGCTTGAAACTCGGTTTGAAGTGCCTGCACCTGGTCGATAACTTCTTGAGCCTTGGTGGGTGTGACGGGTACTAACTCGTCTTGATCTGGCCGAAAACGGGTGAGCCCGACGGGGACTACCGCTGCCGAGGCGACGGCAGGCACATCGCCCGTATGGAATCGAGCAAGATCTCGTAATGTGCGCTCTAAATGGGGGCCGTCGTTGATGCCGGGGCAGACCACGACTTGGGCGTGAATTTGCAAGCGGTGTGCTTGAAACCAGGCTAAATGGTCAAGAATTTTAGCCGCGCGGTCGTTTTTGAGTAGGCGCGATCGCACCTCTCCTTCAGTGGCATGTACCGACACATACAAAGGCGACAGCCGCAGCCGCGCAATCCGCTCCCACTCTGCCGGGGGAATGTTCGTGAGGGTTAAATAGCTGCCGTACAAAAAGCTCAGTCGGTAGTCGTCGTCTTTAAGGTAGAGCGTTTCCCTTTTACCGGGCGGCTGCTGGTCAATAAAGCAAAAGGGGCAACGGTTTACGCATTGAATCAGGCCGTCGAACAAAGCGGTTTCAAACTCTAAACCCAGCTCTTCGTCATAGTCTTTTTCAATTTCTATGCGGTGCGTAATGCCTTTGGTATCGAGCACTTCAAGGGCGAGTTCTTCATCGGAGCACAAAAAACGGTAGTCAATGAGGTCTCTGGGGCGCTCTCCGTTTACCGACACTAGGCGATCGCCTGCCTCAAACCCGATTTCCTCAGCGATAGAACCGGGCTCCACGCGGGTGATCAGCGCAGGTGAAATGGTCGTAGTTTTGGTAGGAGAGGACATTGAGTGCGCAGTTGTGATCAGCGAAAAATAGGGCTTTGCTCATTATCGCGTAAGTTCAGAGAAAAGCGCGCTCAACGCATTCTTAACGCGATTCTCAAAGCAATTCTCAAAGCGATTCTCAACGGATATTAAGCCTCACACATTCTCTAGTATGTCTAAGGCGATCGCACCCAAAATGACCGCACCAAAGGCCAGCCGATACCACACAAAAACCCAGGTGCTATGGTTTTTAAGAAACTCAATCAGCCAAGCGATCGCCAAATAAGACGACACGACCGCCGCTAGCAACCCGCCCATCAAAGGAACCAAGCCCACCGCACTGTCTGCGCCTACTACATCGGTTAAAGACACTAGCCCTGATAGCAAAATGGCAGGCATCCCCAGCAAAAAGGAAAATCTAGCCGCACTCTCCCGCTTGAGCCCCGAAAAGAGTCCTGCCGTCAGCGTAGACCCCGATCGGGATACGCCAGGAATTAAGGCCAGTGCCTGAGCCAACCCTACAATCACACCGTCGTTTAGACCCAGCTTAGAAAAGTCGCGTTTGCGCCTACCGACTTTTTCGGCAATGCCCAGCAAGATGGCCATGACGATGGATGTAATCGCGATCGCCGCCGTAGAACGGACTACCGAGCTGTCATAGCCCGGAACAAAGAGCTTAATAAATAACCCCATCACCACAATCGGCAAAGTTCCCAGCAAAATGCCGAGCCCCAAACGAAACTCAGGCGTACTGAAGCGGCCATGAGTCGCGGCCTTGAGAAAGTTCATCGTCACTGAAGACAGGTCGCTCCAAAAATACCAAAGAATGGCGGCGACGCTACCCAACTGGATAACCGCTGTAAACGAAACGCCTGGATCGCCCCAGCCCAGCATTACCGGCACTACTTTGACATGAGCCGTACTGCTAATGGGCAAAAATTCAGTCAGCCCCTGGACAAGCCCGATTACCACTGCATGAAACAGCGTCATGGTCTGAGCAGTGGCCTGAGCAGTGGCCTCAGCACTGGCCTGAAGATTGGCCTGAAGATTGGCCTGAAGATTGGCCTGAAGATTGGCCTGAGCACCAGAAAAACCTGCCCCCACAGCTTGGGCGATCGCAATATCTATCAACATGTTTGAGCCAAAATCCTTCCAAAAGAGGGCACATACCCCCAAGCCCGAAATCCAGGCTAGAAGGATTGTATATGAGCTATAGCAGTCCGTCTAACCCTATATCACTGAAGATCACTGAATGATCACTTGAATGATCACTGGCAACATCTATCAGGACTATATTCCGACCTTGCACTCGCCACATCAGGACATGAATAATGATGGGTAATGATGGCGGCAATGAGTGGAATTATAAAAAGGGTCTTAAAATAGCGAGCGTAAGACGACGCTTGGTCGGTACACTCCAAAGCAAAATTTACGACAAGGCAATAAAATTACGGTAAAGCACAACCCTTTCACAGCAATGCTTAGCTCAACTTTTTCAAGGTTGTCCCCTGACCCAACATTCGGTGTAAATGGGCACAGGGCCTCTCCCTAAAAGCAGATTGCGGCAACCATAAAGCGTGTTATGTTAAGAATAGTTAATCGATCTCAGAAAACATTGCAAGCTCTTAGACAGCCCGCATCACTTACAAGAGGACTTTGAGACCTTGCAGCTTTCTTTCAAGACATACGCACGACAGCCCTTCAATGCGAAATCATTCCTGCGGAAATTGGTTTCAGCGAGTGTTCTAGGCCAAGCCCTCAGCAACTCTTCTGGGGAACCTTCAGCCATTGTCAGCGCCGGATTAAGACTGGAAAAACGCTACTGGGCGCTCAGTCAGGTAGCTGAAAATACTCAACAAAATCGCTGGCGGGCCTTCATTACGGCTGCGCTGCTGGTGGCCTTTCCTGTCTTTATTCAAGCTCCACTCGTTAGAATAGCGCCAGCGCTGAGCTTTGCCCTCACTGCCTTGTGGCTGTGGCTGGGCTATCGCTGGATGAAAGATCCCGCCCTGACCCTATGGGGCGATTTAATTGTGGGCTTTAGCTGGACTTGGTTGGCGGGCTCGGTGTACTGGGGCTGGTTTCGCACCAATCCATATATTCATTTGCCGCTAGAAGCGCTGGGCCTACCGATTGTGCTGGTGCTGATGTTTTACGGCAAGGCCAAAATTGGTAACTATTTTTATTTAGGTTCTTTGTTAGGAACTGCTATTACCGACCTTTATTTTTACTGTGTAGGGCTAATTCCCTATTGGCGATCGCTCATGATGAGCCCACCTGCCGATGCAGGCTCGATTTTGCATGGCGCTTTGCTACGGATGGAAACCTACGAAGGCGTTGGCTATGCGATTGTGCTGTTAACGCTACTGGTGATGCTCGGAACCATTCCCATGCGATCGCGAAGTACCAAATGGTGGGCTTTTAGTGGTGCAATTCTAAGCACCATTTTGGTAGATAGCTTATTTTTTGTAGCCGCTATCTTGTCTTAATAGGCACCTATCGAAAGCTTCAAAGTTAGAACCTGCCCAGCCTAAAATCTGCCCGGCACCACTGAGAACTTTACAAAAACATTAAAACCTGGCGACGTTTCCCTACAATTTCTAGCCGGAAGGCTCGTTTTCTCTAACGTACTGTTAGATAGCCTGATTGGCTAACGCTACTTGCATCAATCCTATGCAGGTAGCGTTAGTGCCAAACCGCACTCAGTGAGATCACGTTGGTGCAAATGCGGGTATCGCTATAGGCTATTGGCGATAGCCTACGGGGAAGATTGAAATAAGCAGCAGTCTTCAGCGACATATCTTTTGTGGCGCTAAGCGATTGCCTCATTTTCAATCCGGCCAATCTCTTTGGCCGAGCCTCTTACAGCCCGTTTCATCAAAACCTTTTTTACCTTTCCCCAATTCTTACTGGTAACTGTGGCAACTCCTGAGCCCACTCCTTCACAACTTGGCCCCTGTTTGGTTCTCAAAGGAGGCCTTAATCAACAATACTTGTCGCTCAATGGGAGCAATTGTTGGACAGTCGGTCGCAGCGACGATAATAACTTTGTCCTAGGTGATCGTTGGATATCTCGCAACCACGCCATGCTGCAATGTATGGATACTGGCGAATACTACCTTATTGACTTGGGCAGCCGTAATGGCACTTTTATCAACGGTCGTCGAGTCAGTGTGCCGGTTACCTTGCATAATGGCGATGCCATTACCTTTGGCCAAACCGAACTCAACTTTTACTGCCCTGCGCTCGAAACCGTTAGCACCAGTAACTACGGAGAAAATCACAACTTTACCGCGACCGCGACGCTGCATGTGCGCAGGCTCATTTCGGTGCTCGTTGTCGATATTCGCGACTACACGGTAATGACTCGCCAGCTAGACGAAAAAGTGCTCTCCGAAGCCATTGGTACCTGGTTTCGCTATGCGGGCGATATTATTGGTGAATATGGTAGCTGGGTTGATAAGTACATTGGTGACGCGGTGATGGCTGTATGGATTCACGGCACGCAGGAAGTGACACCTCAGGCAATGCTGCGAATTGCCAAAGCCATGAGTGAGCTGAATCGCATGACCAGCCAGCTACATGAAGAGTTTCCGCTGCCTTTTCCGTTGAAAATTGGGGCGGGTTTGAATACGGGCTATGCCATGGTGGGGAATGCAGGCAGTAGCGATCGCCCCGACTACACACCATTGGGCGACACCGTTAACGCCGCCTTTCGGTTTGAAAGCTCTACCAAGCAGCTCGGACTGGATATTTCAATCGGTGAAACGACTTATCAGGCATTAGCGCAGCTCGGCGCAGGCGACCAAACCTTTAAACGCTACTCAGTTGAGATGAAAGGCTACGAACGCCCGCTGATCACCCATGGTTGCGCCTTCTCTGACCTCGATAGATTCTTGAATCACCATAGCCGACAGAACCAAAGCTCAGTTTCCGTACAGTCTTAGGCGGTCTGACTGAGACGCTCTTAAACGCTTAGGAAAATGATATCCTCAGATATATGTTGAGAGTAGATTTAACAAGAGGATTTGAGCGAATGAAAAGCGCCATGAAGCAAGCCCTATACACCGTTGTTGCAGTTGGAATTTTGGTTGGTTCTTTGCTGTTTGGCAATGGGCAACCCGCTGCGGCTAGCACGCAGTTCATCAGCGCCAGTAATACCGCTGTGCTTGCGAATGCAGGTGGCCGAGAGCTCCGCAATTCTATAGATGACAAGCTAGCCACCGAATATGGCAATAAAATTGACGTTAACAATACCAATATCGCCTCATTTAGAAAATTTCGCGGGCTCTATCCCACCATCGCCGGCAAGGTTGTTTCTAACGCGCCCTACGAGTCTGTCGAAGATATTTTGAACATTCCTAACCTCAGCGATGTAGAAAAAGGTCGGCTTGAGCAAAATATGGACATTTTCACAATCTCTGCCCCTGACCCCGCGCTGGTAGAAGGTGCTGATCGATTCAATAACGGTGTATACAAGTAGATAACAAGTAGGTAACAAGTAGAGCGAAGCTTTGCTTGTGAGAATGCCCGTGCCTGTTAGAGTAAATTAATCTCTTGCAGGAGCGTTTCTGGTTGGTGAATCCTTCTTCTCAAACCGCATCAGGTCACAACTTAGATCACAACATTGTCGTCGCTGATGATCGCTTTGATGTATTGGTCATTGGCGGCGGCGCAGCAGGACTGTACTCGGCCCTGTGCTTGCCGAGCCATCTTAAAGTTGCGCTGGTAACCAAAGACAATTTGAGTGTTTCTGCGAGTGACTGGGCCCAGGGTGGCATTGCTGCGGCGATCGCCCCCGAAGATTCGCCCTCGCTACATGTGGCCGATACCCTCCGGGCAGGCGCTGGCCTGTGTGAACCCAGCGCTGTTGGGCTATTGGTAGAAGAAGCTCATACCTGTATAAAATCTTTGGTGGATTTGGGCGTTGCCTTTGATCGCACGGGCGAGCAGCTGGCTTTGACGCTAGAGGCCGCCCATTCGCGTAAGCGGGTGCTGCACGCGGCTGATACCACAGGTCATGCGATTGTTTCAACGCTGGCTTTGCAGGTGCTCAAACGAGAAAATATTTGGGTTTTTAATCAAACCTTCGTGCTCGATTTGTGGACGGATGAGGCAGGTTGCAGGGGCGTTTGTCTCTCTCAAGATCTCTCTCAAGATTTTTCCTCAAACGATCTCTCTCCAGGCGATCTCTCTCCAGACGATTTCTCCCCAAACGATCTTTCAGCTTCATCCCCACCTTTGACCATTCGATGGGTTCCTGCTCGCGCTGTGGTACTGGCCACTGGCGGCGGCGGGCAGGTCTTTTCGCAAACGACCAATCCAGCGGCCAGTACAGGTGATGGCATTGCGATGGCCTGGCGGGCAGGGGCGCAGCTGCGTGACCTAGAGTTTTTCCAGTTTCATCCAACGGCGCTGACCCAACCGGGAGCACCCAGATTTTTGATCAGCGAAGCCGTCCGAGGAGAAGGCGCGCATTTGTTAGATGCTAAGGGCGATCGCTTTGCCTTTCAGTACCATCCTGACGGCGAACTCGCCCCTCGTGATGTGGTTAGCAGGGCCATTTTTTCGCATTTGCAAAAGGCAGAAGTGCCTGACAACAAAGTTTGGTTAGACCTAAGCCCGATTGAGCCTGAGCGCATTCGCTATCGCTTTCCTAACATTATTAAAGTGTGTAAGCGCTGGGGCATTGATGTTTTTAATGAGCCGATTCCCGTATCGCCAGCGGCGCATTATTGGATGGGCGGTATTACCTGCGACTTAAGCAGCCAAACCACGATTAAGCATCTCTATGCTGTGGGAGAAAATGCCAGTACGGGCGTACATGGCGCCAATCGGCTAGCCAGTAATTCTCTGTTGGAATGCTTGGTGTATGGCGCGCAGCTCAAAAATATTCGGCTCGCAGATGAATGCCCCTCGGTTGTAGGAGCAGACGCTAAAAAGGTCGTACTGACAGATGAGTGGCTAAAAAATTTGTTGTACTGGCGATCGCACCTCCCTCAACTGATCTGGAAAAATGCAGGTATCTCCCGCGAGCAGTCGCGAATGGAAGTAGCGCTATGTCAAGTACAGCAGTGGCAAGCCGAGTTTGATGCGCTTTCTTTGAGCCAAGCGCTTAGGCTTAAACCGGGCGAAACGGTTCAGCTGCCTGAATCGGTGACAGGCGATCAGGTGCGCCTATGGGGTGAAGTGGAAAATTTGTTAGCGATCGCGGCCCTCATTCTCAAATGCGCTAACTTCCGCACCGAAAGCCGAGGCGGCCACTACCGTAGCGACTATCCAACGCCCGATGACCAGTGGCTAGGCCATACGGTTTTAGAAGGCGACACTTTAAAGCGCTCTCAATAAAGCGCTCCCATTAAAGCGCTCTCAATAAAGCGCTCCCATTAAAGCACTCTCAATAAAGCGCTCTCACCACGACTCGCCAGGAGAAAAATCCAATGAATACGATTCCTGCTTTGCCTTACGAGTATCCACTGCCCGATTCCCTCGATCATCTGGCGCTGGTGATTATTGATATGCAGCGTGACTTCTTAGAGCCTGGTGGCTTTGGCGATGCCTTGGGCAATGATGTCACTCAGCTTCAGGCCATCGTGCCGCAGCTCAAAAAACTGCTGCATACCTTTCGTGACTTAGGTCTGTTAGTCATCCATACCCAAGAGTGTCACGAGCCTAATCTCTCTGACTGCCCTACCTCAAAGCTGACTAGAGGAAATGCGGCCCTGCGAATTGGCGATCGCAGCGACATGGGCCGTATCTTAATTCGGGATGAGCCCGGTAATGCAATTATCTCGGATCTCGCGCCGCGCCCCAATGAAGTGATCATTCGCAAACCGGGCAAAGGTGCTTTTTACAACACACCCTTAGCGTCTGTTCTGCAAAAATACCAAATTACGCATTTGCTAATCACCGGGGTCACGACCGAAGTTTGCGTTCAATCCACCATGCGCGAAGCAAACGATCGGGGATACGAATGTTTGCTCCTTGAAGACTGTACCGCGAGCTACTTTCCGTCATTCAAGGCAGCCACTATCGAAATGTTGCGCGCCCAAGGCGGCATCATCGGCTGGACATCGACTACAGATCCTGTATGTCAGAGACTGTTCCAAATTTCTCGGAAGTAGTGCTGGCCCCACTCCCCACTCCCCACTCCCATGCTCGTCTTACGGATTGTAGGGCTCGTTGTTTTTTAAGCCTTTGTTTTTTAAGCCTTTATGAGTTCCCGCAATACTGCTGAAATCCCAACTGCTGAAATCCCAGAACCGGGAGATGCGATCGCGCTCAACGAGCTAAACTCAGGCGCAATCAATTCAACCATTATCGATCTTGCCGATCTCACTACCAGTCCAGAACGCTATGACTTTTTTACCTTTAGGCCAAACCTAAAAAAGCTCATCTTGGCTGGATCTGAAGATGCCGAGCATATTAGTATTTTGTGGTACACCGTTGCCGATGGCAGCGTTGGGCTTCACTCCCACCATATGACCGAGGCGGTTTTCACCATTGAAGGAACGCAAACAGATGCCAAAGGCACCTATCCCACAGGTTCTCTGTACTTCAATCCACCTGGCAGCGGCCACGCAATCTCCGATAGCAGCGGTTTCTTTATACTGGCCTACGCGTCCCCTCCCGACTTTGCAAATACAGACTCACTCAAAGCCTATACCCCCGTTCACATCGACACAGCTGACTCAGATTTAGAGCATACCTATCCGTTCGTAGAAGCGCAAAAAGCTGTCAACATCTACGACCTGCCTTTAGATCCAGCAGGGGGCATCTGTTCTACGCTGATTAAAAGCACCTCACCAGAAAGCTACGAATACACAGGAAACTACCTGCTCGTGCTCAGAGGGCGTTGCAATATTGACGGCGCAATTTATAACGAAAATACATTGGTGGTTGCGACAACCGTTGAACCCAAGTCCTATAAGCTCAGTGCGATAGAAGGCCAACCTTGTTTGTCTCTAGGGCTTTCTTTGGCAATCTCTCAGGGGTTATAACTATTTCTGGTGTATGGCGTAGGAGATAAAAAAAGGCGTATCCTTCTGGAAATTGCAAAAGTACCAGAAAAGGAATACACCATGACTCAA
>LJZR01000127.1 GCA_001314865.1 Phormidesmis priestleyi Ana
GAGGGCGGCGAACAGATTGCACTGCATGTGGGCGATCAGCATCGCATAGATGCCCAGTTGATTGCGAAAGCGGGAGCCCTTCAGCGGTGGTCTAAAGCGGAGAATATGCCTTCTTCTACATTGCTAGAGAAATTAGCCAGCGCTCGGCGTGAAGGAAAATCTCTATGGGGGTTGACCGTTCAGCCGCTGGGCAGCTACGTGCGAGGTCAGGTGTTGCCGCTTGAGATTCCGCCAGTGCAGCAGCGAGCAACCGTCCCTGTGATTCAAGTGGAAACACAGCCCAGTCCTGCTGAGCAACCCGCACCCGGAATGTCTGTGGCACAACAACTGTGGGAGAAGTACAGTCGTCAGAACAGAGGGGTGATGGCGGCGATCGCTGCCAGTAACCCCCAGATTCAGTTGACCTTAGATAGCGAGCTGGCCAAGCAAGCTATGCAGGATGGCCATGCTGTGGGTGATATTCAGAAGGCGATTTCTCAGCATAGCCCTGGTGCGCAACATAGTCCTGATGCCGTTGGCTATGCCAAAGCGGTTGTAGAGAAGGAATTTGGCAATCGTCAAAAGCAGGTTCAGGCCGCTTCTGTGAGTCGTTCTAAACCCCGTTCCCCGCAGCGAAGTAAGGCCAGAGATAACGGCTATGGATACTGACTTATCGGGATTCTTGGTGGGGCTCCCGCTGGGAGCTTAATAGCTAAGCATGGATGCTCATTGCAAAAGTGGGATGTACTCATGACTGTGATCCAAATTGTAGCTAGACTTAGGTGAGTTCTGGCTTTGATAGCAGAGAACGCATCCAAGCCTCGCTGCCTAATTTCCCTCGAACGAGCTCTGATATCTCAAACCCTTGGCTGATTTGAGAGAATTCGACTATCTCCGCTCCTGGCCAGATCTCAACATCTCTCAGCGGGTCTGCGCGTTAGATACTTTATTTTTGTGCGAGTCCTTTAGCGCTGTTGTCCAGCCTAATCTCATTGGGATAGCCCATCTAGGATTCTCTAAGATGGGCTGTGTACGCTAGGGGCTGTAGTAGTTCCAAGTCATTTTTTGACGCTGATAGTGGGCCTGATCCCACAGTTTTGGCTGATTTGGATTCGGATTGAGATCGGCGTTTTGGATGATTTTAATGCTGTCCTTTTCCAAGATAATGATTTCTTCGCGCCAATCATCTACAACATCTGCAATGTATAGGCGCTCTGTTTGAGCTGGGAACTGGGCGATGAGCTGGCCTGTGAGCGCATCGAATATGCCGACATCGCCTGCTTCATGGCGTTCTTTGGCGACAATATAATCTTTTGCTTCGCCAGTCCAGCGAATTCGGTTAATGACCTCTAATCCTTTTTCTGTCCACTGTTGGGGTCGCCGATCAGCAAACTTGTAGCTAGCAATAAGCTGACCGGTTGCGTCGAGAACAGTAAAGTGTGCTGATTCATTACCTCTAAACCATATCTCTAGACCAGGTCTGTCGGGGTCAAAGTTTCCGATGCTCACTTTATCGCCATCGTTGTCATCTGTTTGTTCGCGGTGGCGATTGCTCCAAATCGTTCCTTTCTCATCAAACAAAATCACTCGCTTTCTACCCGTCTCCTCTGCAATAACTGCTTCCAGACCAGGGCGATTCGGATCAATATCGTCGATTGAGATCGCATCAATATGTGGAAAACTGGTGTTACCAATTTCAGCGGTATAAAGTTCTTGTCCCTGTGCATTTAAAATCGTTGCGCCAATCACTTCGTCCTTGCCATCTTGATCGAGATCAATTACCTTTGCGGCACCATGAGAAAGCGAGACAAAATTTTCAGTGCGCCACAGCGGGCGCGCCTGCGCACCTAAAGAGAGCAAATCTGCCAGTTTGAAAGCAGCCTGTACACTGTCTCGGATATAGTCTTTTTTATCTGTTTTCTGACTGGCTTGAAGTAGAATGTCTCTGTCCCCTTGCCCAGTAAAATCGGCGATAATGGCGTGCTCCCAGCGATTGAAGGCTGAATCAACAGACGGTAGCTGAATCTGATATTTTAATTCTCCAGATTCACCTGATAAGACTTCCAAGCTATTCTCTGCTGTGAGATACAGCACCTCAACTTGACCGTCTTGATCAATATCGACTGCTTGTATACCAGGGCCTTGTCTGCCGGGCAGTCCCTTATGTTCTGCTTGTGTGGAGAGATTAATATTAGCCGTTTTTTTCCACAGCTCTCCTTCTGTGAGGCTATAGGCTGCGACGGAATTGGCTCGGGTAACGAGGATATCTAACTGTTGATCGTCATTTATATCGGTTGCGATAAGTCCGCCTTTGCCCATATCCTCCCCCGACTGAGGCGTTACTTGGATCGACTGGATGTTCACATTTGTCGGTGAAACCGCCTCTAAGGGAGGTTGTTCAGGTAGTTGCCCAAAGCGTAATTGGTCAAATAGGGGCGCAGAACAGCCCAACAGCAAAAGGGTGGAAGCAGCTCCAATGACCACGAGCAAATGAGGGGTGTTATGAGTGAAAATCAGTTTTTGCTTTTTCATGATGACTGCTATCAGGAGTAGTTAGCTGGCCTGCTGTTCTAGTCGGTCGATTCTGCGACCATTGCCGATAATGGCTGCTAACTGCGACTGTTGTGATTCTCTAAATGCTCGGTTGTCCTCGATCAATGCATTATCATTGGCAATTTTGAGTGCTTGTTTCTGGCGCTTCTTCTCCTTGCTAATCTCATCCATTATCTCAGCGTGATCACCGGATATGTCAATTTTGATTGTGAATTCAGCATTGCGGACGTGAGATTTGATGCTCCTCGGCATACTGACGGAGCGCACGATTGACGGCCTCTGAATCGGGAAAAATTTTGTGTAGGTCGGGATCTATGACGACTATATTTGTCCCTTCTCGGTAGCGACTTGCATATTTCCCCCGCCCGCCTGACCTAATCAGGTCGGCTGGATATTCAGGTCTCAGCGTGTCTTCATTACTCATAGGCTTTGCGTTCCTGTTGGGTCATGCGTCGTGCAGAGATAATTCGGATAGCCCCTAAATATCCTACCTCAGCAATTGCCCCCTTCTGTGTCCCTTTACTCGGCCTTATCCTGCGCCAAATCGCCCCAGAAACCATCCTGTCACCAGCATCACTGAAGCCCCCAGAAAGGCAATGCCCGCCGCTTCCAGGTAGTAAGCGTGACGGAGTTTTTTGGAAATGTCATCTATTTGCTGAGCCGCTGTCATTTGGGCAGCGGCGATCGCTCTTGCGGCCAATTGCTCAGCTTCAGCCTGGAGCTGCTGACTCTGTTGT
>LJZR01000036.1 GCA_001314865.1 Phormidesmis priestleyi Ana
ATCTTCAGCGCTCGTTAGGTGATTACGTCAAAGCACCTCGCAGCAACGGTTTTGGTAATTATTAAGCGGCTTCCCAATCACCTTTACAGGGCTGGTATAAAATACCTACGAGCTTACCCTGAAGGCTGATCGGCATACATAGAACTGAAATGGGTTGCTGAAGCCTGATGTAGGGATCGTTTTGGAACTGCCCAGTGCTGAGATTGTCAAAAATAGCGGCCTTGCCGGTTCTAGCGACGGAGTAAATCAGACTTTGCGGTAGATTAGAGGCTTGTTCAACTGGAATTTCCACCGTTTCAACAACTTCAACAGCTTCAACAGCTTCCGAATTCGTTTGGGCTCTGACAATCCACTTTCTGCCCTGGTGTAAGATCAGACAGCCCGTTTGCGCGCCTGCACTGATTATCACAATTTTCATGAGCGTGGTGGTCAGTTTATCCAACTCAATTTCTGTTGAAATCGCCTGGGCAGCTTTGAGCGTGGCAGCAAAGTCCAGGCAATGACTTGTGCTGCTGGTAGTAGTAGTAGTAGTGGTAGTGAGGGTTCTCGACTGAACTGTTTTTTTGGCAGTAGTAGCGATACTGACGGCTTCGGTAGGGGTGAACCCTAGCAGTTGAGGCCCTAGCAGCTGAGAGTACTGTTGTTCTAGCTGAATAACTTTTGCCTTTGCACCCCACCGAGCGTAGCTATAATAGGCTTCTTTTAAGTAACCAGCAGCAATTTTGGCTTTTCCCCATGCCAAATAAAACCGAGCGGCTAACTCATTGCCTAAGGCCGCTTCTTGAGGGTAGCTATGTGCTGTCGCACCTGCGATCACCTGGTCATATAGCGCCATCGCCTGGTAAGGATTTTGGGTGACACGGCAGCGCTCAGCCTCTACCAGATCAAACTTGTGCCGGTAGTTCATGGGTGCGTGATCGGCCCAGTGCTTTAGCTTGGTTTGGTTAGCATTGACGCGATCGGCTATTTGATTGAACGCTGTTGAATCTTCTTCTGTACTCGTGCAGTTTGTACTCACACAGGTTTGAAGTGCCACCAAAGAATCGTAGCAATAGAACACAGGCGTAATCGCAAATCCATCTCCGCCTGATAAGTAGCGTCTGCTCAGGATGGCATATTCTTGGGCGCGGGGAAGATCGCCAAATAAGTAGCTGAGGATAAGCTTGTGCATGTAGAGCTGATAGAGTCCGGTCAAATCGTTGGCTGCTAACAGTTGGGGAAGGATTTTTTCTTCATCGAAACACTCACCCTGAAGTAAAGAAGAATCAGAGCGAGGGTGAATCAAGTTGAGAACGGCTTGCTGACACATTTGCCCATAGTTAAGGGTCATGCGCTGCTTAAAGTTGGCCAGTACTTGGTTGTAGGCACTGATGCTGGCTTCTAGTCCTAGCAGCTCACTGCCCATCAGATAAGCATGGTGACAAATGTGAAAGGCAGCATATCCTACATATTCAAGATCGCCGCTTTCTAAGGCCATTTGATAGCTATGCTTGAGGAGCGAAAGCGATTCGCTCAGCGGATCGGTATGGTGCTTAATAAAGGTGCCGACAACAAAGTAAACCTTGGCCTTGAGTTCTTTGGATTGGAGATCGCCACTGAGGTCTAGGGCGAGCTGGCCAAATTGGTTGGCAGCTACAATATCGTTGCGAATGATGTTGCATAACAGGCCATAGGCGGCATAGCTATAGGCAGACATGGGGGCGTTGCCATATTGGATGGAGGCTCTGACCTGAGAGAAAATAATTAATGGGAAGAGTGGGGGCAGGCCAATAAAGGCAGCCGGAATAACGCTAGCGGTTAGCCTCATTACAGCCAACTGTTCGGCGGATGTCATTTGGGGTAGGTCGGCCAGGGTTGAGATATCTTGACTGGCTAGCAGTTTGTCAGTAGCTTGAAAGGCTCGTTGAATATCGTTGCGATTGGGCCGGATGGGGGCTGTCACGCCGAGTTGCTTGAGCGCTTGAGCGGCAATTACATGGGTGGGAAAGGTTACGCCGAGTTGCTTGAGGGCTTTGGCCGCGATAGCGATCGCCTCCGATAGCTGGTTTTGAGAGGTACTGGCTTGAACCTTCAGCTCATATGTTTTGACTCGGTCTAGCAGGGTGGCGGCGTTGTTGAAAACAATTTGAGTCCACTGTTCCATTCCTGCAAAGTCGCCGCAGAGTAGGGCTGTTTCGGCGGCTGTTTCGTATAGGCTTAGGGCCAGTGAATATTGGGTTTGCCAGCAGTTGGGCCTGAGTAAGTGAATGCCGGTGGTAAGGTACTGGTTAGCAATGGTATAGGCTGTTGAGGCTTTGGCTTTTTGCCCGGCTCTTAGATTCAGCTGGCAGAGCTTAGCAATTTGGGTGGGCTCGGTGATGAGTGCCACGCCGATATTGAGATGATTAACAATTTCAAATAGATTTTTTTCTCTTTCATCTTCAGTCGCGTGGTCTAAAAGACGCTGACCAATTTTTACATGGATGCTTTGTTTTTTATCTTCGCTGATCAGCGTATAGGCGGCTTGCTGCACCCGGTCATGAAGAAAACGGCAGCTGACGGTATTGTTGTTTTCGGCGCTTGCAGTGGAAGAGGCGTCATGATCTCCAGCGTAGAATTTGTAGATATGGCCTTGAGGAACGATCAGTCCTTCTTGAATGGCGCACCACAGGGTATCAGCCATATCCGCTTTGGACTGGTTGGCTGCGATCGCCAATGTTTCTAAGTCAAACTGATTGCCAATACATGCGGCTAGCTGAATCACCTGCTGTGTTTTCTCTGGCAGCTTTTGCAATTGCTGTACCATAAATTCCACCACATTATTGGTGGAAGCTAGGCCGCTGACTTGGGCCATGTCGCATTCCCAATATCTTTGCTGGGCATTAAATCGAATGTGACCGTCTTCATGCAGTGACTTTAAAAACTGGGTTGTGAAAAAGGGATTGCCTTGAGTTTTTTGAATAATCAGATCGGTAAATGGCCTTGAGCGCTCCGCAGTACAGTGCAGCGTATCGGCTACTAAGCGGTTGATACCTGCGCTGTTCAGCGGCCCTAGCGTGAGGGTATTAACGGGGGTATTGGCTTCTTTGAGATCGGCTACGGTGAGCATCAATGGATGAGCCGACGAGACTTCATTGTCGCGATAAGCCCCGATCAGCAGCAAATGCTGTTGTTCGGCCATCAGCGATTTGATCAGCCGCAAAGAGGCTAGGTCGGCCCACTGTAGATCATCAATGAACATTACCAGCGGTTGTTGGGGGCTCGTAAAGACCGCAATGAACTGTTGTATCAGGCGGTTAAATCGATTTTGGGTGGCGCGACCTAAAAGGGTAGGGGCGGGTTTTTGAGGCCCGATGATGCGCTCAAGGGAAGGCACCACATTGATCAAAACTTGGCCGCAATCGCCAACTGCCGCCAAAATTTTGCTACGCCAGTCGGCGATCGCAGCCTCGGACTCTGAGAGTAGCTGTTCGGTTAGGTCTTGCAGCGCTTGTAAAAAAGCAGACAGCGGCCGATTGCGGTCGAACTGGTCAAATTTACCCCTGATAAAGTAACTTTGCTGGCGCGTGATGGGCTTATGAACTTCGTTGACGATAGCGGTTTTACCGATGCCTGAAGAACCGGCAATCAACAGCATCTCACTGTTGGTGCAAGAGGATGTGGTGTCATGATCATCCGCTTTAGCGGCTGCAATGCGATCAAAGGCGGCTAGTAAACTTTTGATTTCGGCTTCTCGTCCATAGAGTTTTTCCGAGATTAAAAAGCGATCGCACAAGTCTCGCGTACATAGCTCAAAAGGAACAATCTTCCCTGTGTGTTCCCACTGGTCAAGGCAAACTTCAAGATCATATCTGAGCCCGCATGCGCTTTGGTAGCGGTTTTCAGCGTTTTTAGCCATCAGCTTGGCGACAATGCTTGAGACGGTTGGTGGAACTTCTGGGTTGAGATGATGGACAGGTTTTGCAGTTTTGGCAATGTGACAATGAACCAGCTCTAGCGGATCTTGAGACTCGAATGGAAGAGTTTGGGTGAGCAGTTCGTAAAGGGTAATGCCCAGGGTGTAAAAGTCAGTGCGATAGTCAATGCCTCGGTTCATACGTCCGGTTTGTTCTGGCGATAAGTAGGCCAAGGTGCCCTCTAAGCCATTAGGATTTTGGAGAGATTGGGTCTCTTTGGCCAGCCGGGAGGCAATCGAAAAGTCAATGAGCTGAATTTGGCCAGTATCTGGATGAATCAGAATGTTGGCGGGCTTGATGTCTTTATGGACAATGTGGTGAGCATGAAGGTCGTGGAGAATACCGGCCAGCTTATGTGCGACCTGTAAACAGGCGGTCACCGTGAGGGGATGGGCTTTTGCATATTGATTGAGAGATCTACCGCCAAAGTCTTCCATGACCAGGGCATAGCCATTTTGATAAGGCTCTAGGGCTATGACGCGAACAATTCCAGGGATTGAAAGCGGGTGGGTAATACTGTACTGATTGCGAAGCTGTACCAGGTCGCTAAAGCTAGGATATTCCTGTTGGAGTACCTTGATAATGACAGATTGAGAGACTGGGGAGCTAGGGATATTTGGGAGAGAACTTTCTTCGGTGTTAGCACAGCGGGTGGCCCGATACACGGCTGTGTGTTCCCCATTAGAGAGCTGTTCTGTCAGAATGTAGCCAGAGAGGCGCGGCAAGCTGCTACTTGCGATCGCAGTAAGTACCATAATAGGCTGTGACGAAGGATTTTATCAGGAAGAAGAGTGCCTCTAGAATGCCCTAAGAACCCAAAAAACTTGATAGGTTTCAAACTACGGCTTAAAAAACGTCAAAATTAGGGCAACGTCGCGAAAAACACCCTATTTTATCTAAATCTGACGTACACACTGAAATTGGGCTAATTATGCTTACAATACTGGCAAAGCAAACGGCCGCGTTGTGTTCCCTGCTTATTTTCGGCTTTGCTTGACTGCCTATGCGTACCCGTCAAACCCTGATTGAGATCTTTTCTTCGTTTTTGCAATTCGAAGGCGATCGGTTCAAAAGCTGGCATCGCGATCCTCGATTGCAGCGCCATATGGAACGCTGCTGCCAAGCCTCAACTGTAAAACTCGCCACCGATGAAGTACAGGGAGAACGCTATTGGGCACTCCATTGGCATCAGCAGTGGTCTAGTCAATTTCAGGCTGGCTCTCAGCCGAAATCTCAAAACCAATCGCAATCGACTTCGCTATCCCAAACCATTGCTAGAGATCATCTACTTGCCTATTTGCAGGAGACTTGCTACTGGGCTGCCTACAAGGTAAGTGCAAGATTTTCTAGCACTCAGTATGGTTTGTATGATTGTTTTCAACTGGCGATCGCCCAATTCGAAAAAGTACTCACAGGTTTTGATGCCCAGCAGGGCTTTGATCTTAAAAACTATGCCGGTGCGACCTTTCGCAGCTTCATTCGTGATCATCTACGCCAGCGCAGAGAAGTTGACATTTGTACAGATTGGTCGCTGCTGCGCAAAGTCAGTCAAAAACGGCTGCACTTGGCTCTCCAAAATCAGGGGCTGAGCGATCGCGAAATTGCATCATATATACTGGCTTGGCAGGCTTATAAACTAGTTTATGTACCGGCTCAAGAAACCGGCTCACGGCAGTTAGCTGCGCCAGACTTGAGCACTTGGGAGGCGATCTCTGCTCAGTACAACCGCGAGCGTCATTGCTTGAGTGCTCCAGCCAATACCCTGATTGCCAAACAAGCCGAAACCTGGATGGTCGCTGCTGCCAAAGCGGTTCGCAGCTACCTGTACCCCAGCGCGGTGTCCATGAATGCAACCCGGCCTGGCCAGGACGCCGGAGAATTTATTGATAGCTTCACCGACGATGACCAAGTCTCCCCGCTGGGCGAACTGATGGCCGAAGAAGCCTACAGTTTGCGGCAGCAGCAATACACTCAGCTAGGAGATATACTGGCGGCAACTGTTGCCCAGCTAGAACCCGATGCCCAAAAGCTGATTGCACTGTACTACGGTGATACGCTGACGCAAAAAGCAATCGCCGATCAGCTCGGTATCAAACAATACGCGATTTCTCGTCAGCTCACTCGTATCAAAAAGACACTATTGCTGGCATTGGCTCAGTGGAGTGAAAAAACCCTGCATATTCCGCCCGCCTCAGACCTACTTAATCATAGTGGACTCAATCATAGTGGACTCAATCATAGTGGGCTCAATCATAGTGGGGCAGCGCTAGAAGCATGGCTGACTAACTATTACGGCTCAAAGATCTAGTGTCTCCATTTCTCTTGAACGCATTTTTATTGAATGCGTTTTTATTGAACGCTACTGAACGCTACTGAACGCTATTGCCGCTGTCAAAAAGGCAGCTCCTTCCATGACTTCAACCGCATCGCCTTTTGACTTAGACATTGATCTAAACCGGGTTTACTTAGAAATTGATCCGGCTTTGCGGGCTGCGGCTTGGTCACAGAGCCAGCACTTGGCCACCCCTGCTAGTCGCTGGCGCGCTTATCTCAATCAGATCAGTTTACAAACCGTACAGCCTTGGCTAACGGAGGCGATCGCAAGTCGGGCCATGCCGATGTTGGCCATGCCGCTACTGCCTACGATTTGGGAGTGGGTAGACGGTGTGGGCGTTGATCTGACGTTTGAAAAGGGCAGTGAACGCTGGGTTCTGTTGCCGACAGAAGCAATCGATGAAGACGAGCTACGGGTGCCCCAAGAATGGATCGATATTCCGAGTTGGGTCGGTGATTATTACCTCCAGGTGCGGGTAAATGTGGATGACGGTTGGGTAAAGATTGCCGGACTGGCCACCCACCGGGCGCTGAAAATAAATGGATATTTAGACAGCAGCGATCGCACCTATAGCCTTCCAGCTAGCGACCTCATCACCGATATCAACCTGATTAGCCTCTCCCAAACGCTCCTTCCTGCCGCCTCAAAGCGAGCCAGCCTCGCTGAGAGTCCGCTATCCCTAGCGCGCAGCATGGCGCTCTCCCAAGCCCAACAACTCATCACTCGCCTCAGCAATCCTGAGCTGCTCAACCCTCGCCTTGCTGTTGATTTTGCCAGCTGGAGCGCTCTGATGGCCCATGGGGGCTGGCGCAGACAAATGACCGAACAACGCTGGGGCCGTCCGGCTGCCTTCTCGGTGGGGCAATGGCTACAGTCCGGCATTACCCAAATCGCCGCACAAATCGGCTGGCAATCTGTGAGTTTTCAGCCAGCGGCAGAGGGTGCTCGCGGAGAAGAGGCCAGTATGGCCACGACGGGATTTTTGCGAACAGTCGAAATTTTAGAAGAGAACCGAATAGAAAACTATGTTCTGCAAATTTCACTGCTGGAAGGAGATATGCCTAACGCATGGCGCTTTGAGCTGCGTAAGCTCAATGGATTGGTGGCGCAGGGCGTGGTGCTGCGGCTGCTCAGCGAAGATTTGCAACCCTTTGAAAACAATGAGGTCACGGCCAGAGAACCTGTAGACCTGTTGTATGTTGATGTTGCCTTGGCACCTGGAGAGGGAATTGTTTGGGCGATTGAACCTGTGCCCGCTCAGTATGAGCCTGAAATCTTGAGATTTGATCCGCTTTCTTGATGGGTACTGCATAGTTTGCAAATGGCCACCCTAATACAACAGCAAAGAGGAGTGTTGAAATCGTGCGTCCTTGTTATTTCTTGTAACGGTGTGCAAACAAGTACCCGAATGGGTAATGGTGAGCATGGAGAATAAATTCTAGGGTAAAGATAAGGGTGCATTTGGATACTCGCAAAGCAGCCCATCCCGATAGCGTCAGTTGGTCTTCATTTCAGTTGGGCTCCCTTCCAGTTGGTCTCCATTTCAGTTGGTCTCCATTCCAGTTGGTCTCCATTGAGGATAAAACACATGCAGCAGCAAAAACAGATCTCTAGTCCTGTCGGGATGTCTAGCCTATGGATGGGTAGCTGTATGGCTTTTCTTTGGGCTTTGTTCTGGACGCCCTCGGCATTGGCCCAAGCGACGGCACTAACTCGTGCAGAAGTTTACCAGCTGCAAAATACGGTTGAACTGCTGCTTAGAAACCAGTCGCCTCGCCCAGCTCAACTACAGGATATTATGGCGCCCCGTGATGCCGTGCGTACCGGGAGCCGCTCTCGGGCAGAACTGCTTTTTAACGAAGGCTCTTTGGCTTGGCTAGGGTCTAATTCTACTTTTCGATTTTTGCCAGGGCTGCGGCGCTACCAGCTACCCGATGGCAGCTTGCGATCTGAGGCGGTTATTCAGCTGCGGAGCGGTGTTTTGGCAATGGCCATACCGCCAGCCGCCGCAGGTGGCGACAATGTAGATACCACAATTGAAACGCCAGAAGGGGCCATTCAAATTATTTCAGATGCTGAACGCTTAGGAGGTGGCTCAGACGGTTTGCCCGACAACAGTATTGCCTTGTTCGTGACCTCTGATCCAACCAATGGTCAGGTTCAGCTCATTGCGCTGACCAATATCGGGTTTCAGTTCTCGGGTATGTCTACCCCTATTTTGTTGCAAGGGGGACAAACAGTGACTATTTTGGATGGGCAGCTAGGCCCGATTCAAAATTTTGACCTGAGGCGGTTTTATCAAACCTCTCAGTTAGCTGCTGGGCTAGGACCAGCGCCAGAAGAAGTATGGGCGCGATCGCCAGAATCTGTGCGGTCAACGCTACAGGCAGTCCGGCTGGATACTTTGGCGGCGATCGCCCGTCAAGATGCCCGCCAAGCACAAACCCCAAACACTGCCCCCGAAGGGCTCTGTACGCTAGATGCTCGCGGTGGTGATACAACGCTTTCGGCCAACTGTATTGGCACTGGGGCCGATAATCCGCTGACCGACTTTGAAGACCAGCGAGAAGACGGCTTTATCCCCGAAGACCGTCCACAAGAGCCACCACCAAACGATAACGTTATCCCTGGAGGGCAGCAGCCTGACCCGATTAATCAAGATCCGATTGACCAAAATCCTGGCAACAACAACCCACCTGGATAGGGCTTTATCGTGAAATAGCGACAAAGTCACATCTTTTGTTTTCTGTTTTGAATCTTATTTGATTTTTTTTGAATCTTATTGGTAGAGAGTAAAGCAATGCGATCGCCCTATGCTGCTATTGGTTTGACTATTGCAAGTACAACGGGTGTGATTGCGATCGCCTGTATGGGCCAAGTCGCCGTAGCGATGCCTGCATTATCTGGGTTGTACCTCAGCCAGACGCCCTCATCAGCCCCTGATCTGTTGTTAGATAATGAGGGATCGTCACCTAATCTCAATACAAATCTCAATACAAATCTCAATACAGAAGCCCCTGACAGCGAGGACTCAGATCCGGAAAACACAGAAGATGAAAATTCAGAAGGTGAAAATGCAGAAGATGAAAATGCAGCGCCTGATGGTTTGGATATTGAAGACGATGATTTCCTCAACCCCGATCCGATGGAGGCCGCGTTAGATCCGTCGGAAGCGGCGGCTGAAGTAGGAGAGATTAAAATTATTCCTGAAGTACAAACGCCAGCGGCGGCTGTTCGCCGTCAGCACAATGGCCAGCTCTTGTTGCGCTCATCGGCTTTTACCAGTTCTAACATTACAGGCAGTACGCTTGAGCAAACTGGCGATATTGTGTTTGTTAATCAAGCAACGATACTGGTGACGCCAAAGCTAGGCCCAGAGACTCGCCTGATTGCAACAGCAGGAGGCGGGCTCACCCGTTTTGCTGAGGAAGGCGATCGCAATAATTACAATTCTCTGGACTTTAGTTTGGGGGTACAGCAGCGTTTGACCCATAGAATGTATGGCCAGCTCGATTGGGTTAATGCTCAGCTGTATAGCGCGGTAAGTGGCGATCGCACCTTGTCTGACAACAGTGCTCGCCTCCTGATTGGCCGACAAGATCAGCTCGATAAAAAAGTGCGACTAGACACCGCCTATGAACTGCGTGTTCGCTTTACAAATCCTAGCGATCGCAGTCGTATTGAGAACAGTCTATCGACGAACTTACGCTACGATGTATCGCCCGATTGGCAGGCGTCTTTTGGCTATCGCTTAGCTTTAAATGATTACACTCAAAATGGCCGATTTGACACCACCCATCGCCTGCAAGCGGCAACCACCTTCCTGCCCACCCAAGATACCTTTGTGACAGGATTTGCCGCATATCTGTTTGGTAATTCTTCCGCTGCCAATGTTGACTTAGAGAATTTTTCCTTTGGGCTGGGTGTAGGGGTAAACTTACCGCTGTTTTAAGCGCCTAACGCTTGAGGTTCTTAAAAGCCTAGCGCTTGGGGCTCTTAAAGAAAGTTTTGCCTAATATTTCGACGATTTGCATAACACTTCAGAGTCAACCCTAAGTATTTACCGAGGGGTTCTCCCTCCTGCAAAAAGGACTCTGAAGGAGAGACTGCTATGGGCACGCCACATGCCATCAAGACACGTCATCTACAAATTGTTGAATTAACTAAACTGACCGAACTCTTTGCTGCGCAGTCTTTATCATCGCCTTTTCCGACGCCTTGTTCGCCACTAACGAGCCACTATCCAACCGCATGGGGTGATCAACATAGCGCCAGACACAAGCGTGCTGTACTTAAGCTTGGCCTTCCTGAGTCAAAAGGGATTCCGGTGAGCCTTCAGATTGGCAATGAGGGGGCGCTACCTCAGCTAGAAACGACAGGCTGGTTGCCCCTAGCCACTGAGCTACTCGTCACTCAAGCGGCTTGGCAACAGACTTACTGTCAAAACTATCACCAAGCTTTTCGCATTCATGTGTCTGAGGTACAAATCACGAATGTTAGCTATCAAGAAGAGACTGAACAGTGTCGTCAAGTGCATCAACGCTTGACGCAGCAGATCAACAGCTGGCTAAATTCAGAACTCTTTCGACCCGTGCGAGAAACTTTACTTTCTCAGCTACATCCGACAGACATGATTCGGTTAGTGTTCCAAACGGACGATGTACAGATTCGCGCGCTGCCGCTGCATGTATGGGACTGGTTTGATCGCTATCCGCAAGCAGAGCTGGTGCTGAGCCAATCAACTTATTGTCAATGGCCTCAACCAACGGCTCCTCAAGCGGCTAAGCGTCAGGCGCCTGAGGCTGCGAAGGTAAAGATTCTAGCTGTGCTAGGTGATAGTCAGGGATTAGATTTGCAGCGCGATCTTGACCTGCTGCGCGCTTTGCCGGATGTTGCGCTAACTTGTTTGGTCGAACCTGAGCGATCGCAGCTGAATGACGCCCTTTGGGAACAGTCTTGGGATATTCTCTTTTTTGCAGGGCACAGCCGCTGCACCGATCAAACGCAACAGCTTCGCCTCAATGCTAACGAAAGTCTGTCGCTGCATGACTTAAAACACGGCTTAAGAAAAGCCACAGTGCGAGGCCTGAAGCTAGCGATTTTCAATGCTTGCGACGGTCTAAAACTACTCAAATCTCTCAGTCAAGAACTTGTTTTGCCAACCACTATTTTGATGCGCCATCCCGTGCCGGATAAAGTGGCTCAAGCCTTCCTCAAATATTTTCTCAATTCTTTTTCTCAAGGAATTCCGCTGCATCTAGCCGTCCGGGAAGCCAGAGAACAACTCGAAGGGCTAGAGTCCCAATTTCCCTTTGCTAGCTGGCTTCCTGTGCTTTGGCAAAATCCATCGGCGCAGCCTATCACTTGGACTCATTTAAAGTCCTAAAATTCACAGAGATCTTTCTTCAAAATAGTTGGATTGTGGGCCAGGTAATCGTTGACTTGATCGCAGGCTGCGGTTAGCAACTGGGCGAGATCCCAATTCCACAGGTTCACTTCCAAATCTTCTCCACTGCTGATGAACAGATGACTATCGTGACTCACAGCCAAACTCTCTATTCCTTGATGATGGCCCTGCAAGCTGGTTAGCCGTTCACCCGTCTGCCAGTTCCAAAGCATGATGGTTTGATCCGCGCTACCAGAAATGAGTATGTTTTTTGCTGATGTAGGAGGATTAGACACGAGGGCTAATGTAGTAACCCCGTTTTGATGTCCGGTTAAAGTGCGTATGAGTGCGCCGTTTCTCACCCGCCAAATTTTGATGGTGTTATCCCAAGCTGATGAAATGAGATATTTGCCGTCTGCGCTAAAAGTCAGGGCTGCGATCGCTTCTCCATGCCCCTTTAATGTCTGCACTAGCGCCCCATCTTCATTCCAAATTTTCACCATTTTGTCATAGCTCCCTGACGCCATCCAATTGTTCTGCGGGTGCCACGCGATCGCCGTTATGCCCTCTTCATGAGTCTTCCAACTCTTTTGTTCTTTTTCCTTCACGAGGTGAAATAAACGCAGCAGTCCATCCTCTCCGCCCGAGAGTAGCCATTGTCCATTCGGGCTAAAGGCCACTGTGGTCATTGCCTTTGATGACCCGGTGACAATACTTGAAAACTTTCCTAAATCGATGCCTCCTTGCGTAATATCCCACAGCCTAATCTCTCCGGCCTCATGGGCAGAAGCTAATTGCGGTTTGCTGGGGTTAAAGGCTATTTTAAAAATATGATTGTCTCCAGCAAATAGTGTTGCTCGTCGCGATCCTAAAGCGTCATTCTCTTTTTTCCATAACTCAATACTGCCCTCCCAAGTGGCTCCTGCAAGTAAGCTGCTATCGGGGCTAAATGTGATGCTATAGAGCTTTTGCTCGGAGGTGGGTGCAGGCAACTGCCACAACCGAACGGTTTTGTCTCGGCTAGCAGAAGCGATTTGGGTGCCAGAAGGGTGCCATGCAGCGCTCAAAACTTCACCTCCATGCCCTTGAAAGGTCACTGGTGGGGTGTCTTCTGCTATGGGCCAGATGCGTGCAGTGCGATCGCCCCCCACCGACAGCAGAGACTTGCCGTCAGGGCTAAAGGCCACCGAATTCACCTGATTGTCATGTTCACCAATAATCTCGCCCGTAATTTTGCCTGTACTTTTGCCTGTACTTTTATCAGTACCTGGGGCTGTGCGATCGCTCAAGTGCCATAGCTTAATCATGCGATCGCTACCGCCAGAGGCAAGTCCCGCCTCGCCAAACGCCACCGAACTAACCCTTCCCTGATGGGCTACTGCCTCCCATACTAAGTCTCCGCTTTCGGTATCCCACACCTTAATTTTGCCATCTTCTCCACCCGATGCCAGCTGCTGACCATCTGGATGCCAGTTCACTGTATTCACCCATCCCTGATGGCCACTCATAAGGGTTTTCAACAATGTTCCTTCTGCCGTCCAAATCGAGATGCGACCATCTCGGCTGCTCGTTGCTAACCGCTCCCCATCTGGCGCATAAGCTACCGAGGTGACCCAATCGGAATGAGCCGATATGACCTGCTGTGGAACGACCCGCTGTGAAATATTCTGTTGTAAACTGACCGGCGATGAATTAACCTGCGATGAAGTATCCGGCTTAATTGCCCATAACGAGACCTGTCCGTTGGAGTGAGCGGTGGCAATTGTTTCACCCTCTGGGTGAAACGCGATACTCGTCACCCGGCTACGCACTGCTGCATCTCCCGCACCATCTATCTCACCATCGACTGGCACCGTCTGCAACAACTCACCATTGGCGTACCATACCTTAAGCGTGTCATCATCACTACCCGACGCTATCCACTCGCCATCAGCGCTGTAAGCCACCGCATTGACCTGCTCACTGTGCCCCTCTAGGCGGTTGCGTTCTGCCCCTAAGCTCACACTCTGTTGCAACGTCCCGGTCGTCTGCGCCCATAAGGCATTCGCCGCCCGCCCAAAAAATCTGAGTCCTCGAATATCTTGTAACTGCTGACCAGCTTCGATTGCCGTCATGGTCGCTTCTAAAGACTGATGAGTGGACAGTTGAGAAGTTGAGAGTGCATTCAAAGTTTCCACTTCTCGTAGCCGCGCCTGCTGTCGCTGAAAATAGGCAATCCCCCCTAAACCAATCGCCCCGATTGCCAGCACACTAATCGCGGCGATCGCTCGTTGTGCCCGCCGCAATCGCTTTAACGCCTGTGATTGTTCTTTTTCCCGTGCGTTCATTCCGGCTTCTATAAACCGCTGCACCTCTCCGGGTAGTTCATCGGTGTAGCTGATATACAGCTCTACTGCGGCATCTAACGGAATGCCTCGCAAGAGAAAATCAGACTGCTCGTTATTTTGCTTCCAGGCGATCGCAGCCTGCTCCACCTGCCGTTGCTTTCGCAATCGAACCCGATTCTCTTCTAGCCACCACCGCAATGTAGACCAATGGCGAATGAGAATTTCATGCGCTACCTCCACGGTTACAGGCGAAGAAGAGTCCGATGAAGAATGCGTGATAGAAGATGATTGTGCTGCTGCCGTTTCACCTTTTACCGTTTCACCTGCTGCTGTTTCCTCTTCAGTGCGTCCTCGACTACGCCCCCCATCATTGATCCTTTCACCTATCATTGCGCCTTCATGCAGGTCACTCTCTCCACCGCCTATGACCACCAGCTTTGCGGCCACCAGTGCCTGCAATGTCCGCTCTACCCTTGCTGCTGGGTACTTCTTCACAACCAAATCCGTTTTTGCCACTCGCCGCCGCGTATCTTCTGTACCTTCACCCAGCTGAGTCAAATTCAGAAAAATCCAGCGAGCACAGTCTTGTTCTTCCCAGCTAAGCGCGTTGTATACTGTCTGTGCCTTTCGCTCTAGTGCGCCTTTAAGTCCGCCCACCTGTTCTTGATACACCTGCAAAGCCAGCTGTCCTGGCTCCCGCTTTTCCCAAATTTGTTCCAACACAAATTCCAACAACGGTAAATCACCCACCCCTTGGTTAAGATCTTGCAGTAGCACAGTAACCAGCTCTGGTTCAACGGCCAAACCTACTTTCTCAGCCGGACGTAGAATAATCTCTCGATAGGCCGCTTCTGAGAGGACGGGCGGAACTAAAATGTTGGACTGCTGGAGTTGGGGCGCGAGTTCAGGTAATTCTAGGGCAGTAGCCATGAAGTCAGTGCGCAAAGTGAGAACCAGTTTGAAACGATCGCTGGCGTGAGCGATCGCGCCCATGATTAAGGCCAAGAATGCCTGTCTCTCGACCTCACTTGACAGCGTAAACAGCTCCTCAAACTGATCGACCACCAGCACCACCATCGGCTCTGGGCGCGTTCTGAGCCACCGGACAAAGCCCTCTGGCCCCAGATGTAACAGTCCCTCAATCTGGAGCTGTTTCTGTATTTTGTCGGCTGTTTTGTCTTCACTGCTCACATCCACCAAGCGCTGTGCCAGTACCTGAATAGGATGCACCCCAGGGCGAAAGCTCTGCACCCACCAGCGATCGCTCCCCGGAATTTGTTTACCCTGTTTCAGCTGAGCCATCAGCCCCGCCTGCACAACTGACGACTTACCACTCCCAGAAGCACCCACAACCGCCAAAAAGGACTGTTGGTTGATAGCCTGTAATAGCTGCTGTACAAGCTGCGATCGCCCAAAGAAAAAAGCCGCATCCGCTTCATCAAACGCCCGCAACCCCCTATACGGACACAGCCCAATATCTACCGCTACCGCCTCGGCTTGGGCAGTACTCTTCCCCGGCAGCACTTCTATCACCTCCTTCCCCGTCAGCCAAAAATAGGGGGTAATGGCGCTCAAGGCTAGCCGCCCCTGTAACTGCGTAATCCATCCCGCTGCGGGCATACCTTCCTGTAGCTCCGCCGCTGTCAAAGACTCTAAGAGTATCTGAGAGAAAATATGAGGAGATTTTCCGGTTGAAGCCGCCGCCAGTAAGCACTGAGCGCGGTCAGTATCAGCGCGGAGATCTTCTACCCAGGCATCTAAATTCTCGGCTTCAGGGAAATCTAAAACAACAATTTGCTGAGAAATTGCGGCGTCGCGCAGTACCTGGCGCAACCATGAACGACTCACCTGTGTACTCTCAGGCAGCACCAAAACCGCTTCCCCAGAGGGCAGTGTTTTCAGCTCTCCGCGCAAATACAACAGAACAGTACCCGGTTCTACGCCGCTATTTGGCCCCTTTGCGAATCCCAAACACTGCCGTATGCTGGCGCGCACATTTGCCCATTTACCTCCGGGTTGAGGCCAATAGCTCACCTCAAAATTGCCACTTTGGCGCAAGACCTTACTCAACGCCAGGCTTGTCCCTGTATCTCTGAGCCCATCGACTAAAATTGCCCGACGTGGATATGCTCTGGCTGCGGCCTTTGCCTTCAGCACCAGCACACTTTCACCCACCCCTTCTACAATTCGCTTAGGGGTTTGTAGGGGATATTCTGTTTGCAGATGAAAGTCACCGCGACTGCGCTTTTGCTGATTGATAACCCGCAGTTGTTGATTGGTTTTGTCAATATAGCGCAGCGTTTGATAGTACACATAGCGATATAAGCTATCTGCCGAAATCGCGCCTTGGGCATTGGCGGCTTCTCCGCGCAGCCCCTGCATCAGGTAGTAGGTAAATACCCCATGACCTAGCTGGGGAAATTCCCAAGAACGCTGGTCTTGATCGCAGGAGAGAAGTGCGTAGAACCCGCTACTTTGAGCAGCCTGCCGTCGCAACACATCTACGGTGGTTCCCCGTAGGGTCATGTCACCACTGTGACAGGCATCTAGCCATACAAGCTGCTGTCGGGCAGCGCTACGATTCAATGCCCTAAGGAGAAACTGAAGGCTCAGACCTGTTTCTAATAAATTCTCTTTTTGAGTATCGCTGAAGCAAAGAACAGCTTGCGGAGCCTCAGAAACTGCTTCAGAGACTGCTGCTGTCGTTTGAATACCATGCCCCGAAAAGTAGAACAAAATCGTATCTTGGGGCTGAGCCTTGGTGACGATCTGTTCAAGACTCGCTTGGACGCTCGCCAATGTTGGTGGCTGCAAAGCGCCATCATAATGCACCCGAATTTTTTGATAGGAAAATGCCGGAGTGGCGTCGTTAAGAGCTTCGCTAAGGCCCTGACAATCGACTGCTGAGTAACGTAGGTCGGGCAGGCTAGTGTCTTGGTAGTGGTTTACGCCCACCAATAGTAGCCAGAGCACAGAATCGGCTGAGGGATTGTGGGAAGAACGCTCTGTTGGGTTTTGGGTTGGAGAAGTAGGCTGGCTAGTGCCGATACTGACAGGCATGAGTTCAAGACACCTAAGCGATCGCTGTTATTTTACGAGCAAGAGTGGGCTGTAGGAGGCACCCTCATGGGTATGGGTGAAAACCTTTACCTAAATTTAGGCGGCAGGCTGCTAACGACCGAGTGTAATGGATGTTTCGAGTGCCAGCACATAAACGCTCCCCTGGGGAATTTGAACGATCCGTGAACTTTCGTCCTGGCGACCCGCGACCATGCCGATTAAGTTACCCAGCATACCGCCTCGATCAAAAGCATCAGGATCGCCACCATTGAGGAAGCCAAAACCACTGGCGGCCATTCGCCCGATAGTTGCGCCATTGTCGGCAGCACGGTCATTGGCACGGACATGGGTGATAGTAGTTCCTGGAATAATGGGGCTCTTGGCTTGAATAGGGACAATTTGCCCGCCGATCACAATGGACTGAGCAATGACTCTGGCACCGCCGTCTTCTGGCTGAATGATAACGCTCACAGGGCTGTTTTCAGGCACAATTACATTCCCTTGCGCATCTGTAATCGCTTGCGAAAGCGGTAGGGTGACAGGATAGGCACCTTCATCGGCATCAATAGAAACCGGGGCCAAAAAGCTGACAATGACGCCTGTGCTTGCTGGAATGGTAACAGTTGTCGGCTGGGGCAATAGATTCGTTCTCGGTGCGATAGGTCTCTGTGAGGAAGTTAATGTGTCGATTGTGGGTTGTTCTACAGGTTCGGCAGTCGGTTGTTCGGCAATGGTTGAGACAGGTGTGATCTCGGCGGCAACGGGTGACATTTGCCCGCCGATGGTAGCTGCTGCTGAGAGTGCAATGACCAATTTTAAAAGCGTTGGAGTTTTCATTTTTACCGGCTCCTTTTTAAGGATAAAGTGTGTAGCTTGAGGCGGTTGGTTGCCCTTACTCTTTTATAGGGACGGACTTAGATAGATATGCACCAGGCATCTATCTGGTATGTACCTGTTATGAAAAATTTCTTTTAAGGCGTGTCTTGGCGATCGCGCAAAAGCCAGTGCCAACCCGATCCCGGACGAACGATCCAAGGGATATTTCCCTCGGTTATTTGGTTCTCATACCAGTCCTGGTATTGCTCTAGGTGTTGATCCAGATATTGATCGGGGTATTGGTCGGGGTATTGATCGGTATTAGATGGTTGACTTGAATGCGGATAGGGCAGCGGCAACGGCGGGTGCGAAAGACTTGAAGGTGGCTCGACCTGTAGCCGAATATCATTGCACTGTCCTTGGATTTCAATAATGAGCGAGCGGCTGCCAGTGCGATCGCGCAAAATTTCACGAATGCTAGAACGGCTCTGGGCTGAATGCTGCTGCTGGTGTTCCCAGCGCCTGCTTTGCCCATCGGCGTTTTCAAAAAAGTCTTCAGATTCATAGCGATTTTCATGTTCATACCGGGTCAGATGATCGCAGCGAACAATAATTCTCGGCGAGGAAAAACTACGAGATGATGATATATCAGGCGCAGTGAATTGCGTTCCATTCAACAATAGTAATTCACGGACAATCTCGGCGTTTTCATGCTGTGTTTTAGATAGGGTTTCTCTCGCTTGAGCCTGAAAAGAGAATAGAGGCCACAGTATCAGTGCTGTACCGCAGGCAAAAAATAGTCTGACATTTACCAGTTTGACATTCATCAGTTTGACATCCATGACAAGAAATTCCGCAATAGGAGAGACAGCTGCTGGTGACGAATCGCACCAACAGCTGTAAGCAGATGTTAAGCAATCGGTTGAACACCCGCCTTAGCGCTCTAGGAGACTGTCAACCTGTTCGCCACGACGGCCAGAGCGAATGCGGTAGCGCTCAGTTAGGTTGTCTTCATAGTTCATGTCTCGGGCAGCCGCAGCTTCTACGAAGGCGTCGCAGTTTTGACCCACTTCTACCGTAGAGGACTCAAATGTGTTGGCTGTAGACTCGCGGTTGTTATGGTTTTGAGAATTGCTATTACTGCTGCGATCGCTTCTTTGCCCACTGCCGCTAACGCCAATCCCAAGGATGCTGACACCACCGCCGCCGCCGCCGCTAGATGCACTGGAAGAAGTATTGCGAGAGCTAGATGAGCTGCTATTACTGGATTGCAAGCTACTAGCAACTGTGTTGTTTCCTAATCCCACATCACTACAGAGGGCTCGCGGGTCTTCTACGAGGAGGTCTTGGCTTACCCAAGAGTCATGGTCGCCCAATCCTTGTACCTCGCTGTTGCCGACATTTTCAGATTGGTTAGCCTCAGGAGTCGTTTCAGCCGTACCCACTGTACCGGCCCCCACTGTACCAGGCGTAATCAAGGTGCCAGGAGTAGCAAAAATGCCAGGGGAAACAGTATCAAAGGGACCAGCAAATGCAGGTAATGACGTGAAAAGAAGACCTGTCGTTGCCAAGAGAGAGCTAGAGAGTTTGATGACGTTCATGAGTTGACTTTCCTAATCTTTACAAGGTTGTGTGTTTCAAAGAGGTTATCCCCTCCACTCTTTACTTAGGACGACTTGGAACAGGTATGCAGGTTGAGCACATTTTTTTGAAATCCGAAAAATTTTCATGCTCGACAGCATAGACACTTCCCATTCGTAAGAATTAAGACGGATAGAGGTGTTCCTCTGCTACATCGCTTGAGATAGGATAAAGTTCTGAAGGATATGGCGTGGTTCCCACGTATTCAAGGAAAAAGGCAAGCCTACGCCAATCAAAATCGTGAGTCACTTTTTCCCGTTACCACAATTGATGAAAATGCCCTATGACAGCCCCCATTCCCCGCCCCCTAGCCTATGACATCCCCGGCCCAAAGCCCCTGCCCCTAATTGGTAGAACGCTGAACACCTTACAGTTTGTTAAAGACTCTGTCGGCTATACACGACAGCTGTTCAACGAATATGGCAACCTGGTTTCCCTCGTAGAAGGCGGCGGTACTCGGCTCTATTCATCTCGGTCAGCCTGCCCAGGGACTGTTTTCGCCTGTGGACCTGAACTCACCCGTCAGGTCACCACTCAGCAAGATGTATACCATAAAGGCCCTCTAACCGGCCCGCTATACCGCCTACGCAACCATTCAGAACGCACAAAGCCGCTCAGACATTTCCTGGTAGGTATTTTCGCCGACAACGACGACCGGCATCTCCAACAGCGAAAGCTGATGATGCCAGCCTTTCATCGTCAGCGTTTACAAAGCTACGCTCAAGATATGGTAACCATTACCGAAGATGAATTGAATCAGCTGGCCGTCGATCCAGATCCAGATCAAATAAAAGATATCTCTGCCTTCATGCGGCAGGTCACCCTGCGCATTGCAACAAAATCCCTCTTTGGAGAAGATGTTGGGAGCAAAGGCGGCAAAACAGGAAGCATTATTCAAGAAGCGTTCATGTTGCAGGTGAGCCCATCAATAAAACTACTGCGATTGGATCTGCCAGGTTTAGCGTGGCATCGCTATTTGAGTTTGGCTGCACAATACGAGAGCGTAGTACGAGGGCTAATAGCAACCAAAAAACAACGTGGCAGCGACGAACCCGACGTACTCTCTATGTTGATGCAGGCCCAAGATGAGGAAACAAAAACAGGGCTCACCGAAGAAGAGCTACTCGGCCATGTAGGCGTAATATTCGTCGCCGGGCATGAAACCAGTGCCAACGCCCTCACCTGGACTCTATTTTTGTTATCACAGCATCCACAGATAATGGCCGATGTTGTTGATGAGCTAGCAGCGGTGCTTCAAGGAGAAGCCCCCAGCCTAGAGAAGCTACAACAATTACCACTATTAGACAGAGTAGTTAAAGAGAGCATGCGTGTGCTGGCTCCCGTACCCTGGAATGGACGCGTCACCGCAAAGCCCACAGAACTCGGTGGTTACAGCCTACCAGAAGGAACAGAAGTATTGGTCAGCATCAGCCAAACGCATCATATGAGTGAGCTTTACCCTAATCCAGAATCGTTTGATCCTAGCCGCTGGGAGACGATTGCACCGACCGCCTATGAATACAATCCGTTTAGTGCTGGGCCTCGCATTTGCATTGGTGCTGGCTTTGCAATGATGGAGATCAAAATTGTTTTGGCGATGCTGCTACAGCGATATCGCCTACAGTTTGTACCCAAAAATCCGATTGATCGCGCTGGAATCATTGTGATGACTCCGAAACACGGCATGTTAATGAAGATTCATAGGCAAGACCGTCAGTTCAACGAGGGCGTGGGTGGAGTAAAAGGCAATATCCGTGATATGGTTCAGTTGCCACAATAGCTCAGTAACCGTGGATGTCGAGCTATCGGCGCCAGAACACAGTCCGGTGTCCCGGCGTAAGAAGCAATCTTGAAAGAACTTATCCCCAGCTTTGGCTGTTGCTTACAACTCTAACTAACATAGCTCTAAGCCAAATTTTAAGGCACTCCTGCCAGACTTTAATTTTGCGATATCGTGTGATTCAATGCTGATAAGAGGGTAGGTATCTGAGTTTCGTAACAAAATACTTCCTGCCCTGCTCTGTAGGCACTTTGTCTCACTTTCTGAAGTTTACTGCGATGATGACCGTATTGATTAATTGCAGCAGCTAATTCAGAAGGACTATTGCATGCAATTAGTGTACCTACATCCGGCATTTGGTTCATAATTTCTCGCTGTCCGGCGGTATCAGATGCAATTACGGCAAGGCCTGCTTGCATGTACTGAAACAGTTTATTGGTGGCGGTGTAATATCGGCTTTCGCACTCAGACATTTCCAGTGCTAATCCAATGTCATATTCGGCAATTCGTAAAGGCAACTCGGCATTGCTCACTGCATCGTGAATATTCACACGAGATCGCCATTCCGTTGGAATCATAGGCTCCATCCACGCTTGGCTGCTGGGTGGATAATTCCCTCTAAGATGAATCTCAACTGAATCTTTGAGGTAGGGGAGAGCCGCAAAGAGCGTTTCTAGCCCTCGGCCCGGCCCAATTGTTTGAGAATACCAATGCAACTTAAGCGGCTGTGACAGTTCTAATAATTTTGGTGCTACCCCGTCAGCGCGAGGAAATACATTGTAAATAACTTGGGGAGAGTTGGCTTCATAAGTCTTTGCCAGGGCATTAGCCATCACTTGCGATGTCGTCAGCTTAAACGTGCAACGCTGCATTAGATATTTCTCTAACTGCTGGATTTTATCTATAGGACGGGTTTTAATAGCACTAGGCAACAAATCTCTAGAGAACCAATCCTCGAAGTCAACCCCAACAGCATAGCCTTTTTGAATCAGTTGTTTCCCAACCCACAACCCCGCTTCTGAATGCACAATAGTCAGATCCGCGCGGATGTGTTGGGCTTTGCGTAGTAAGGCTTTAGCGCCATATCCCAATAAAGCAGGTGAAAAAATGCCGCAGTGCTGAAACCCTTCCTTTGCTAAGCGGTGCTGCAAACGTACCGACAAACGGGTTAAACTAGGCTGACTAGGTCGAAAATCTAGCGCAATGTCGAACGAATAGGATTGTTGCCCAGACAGTTTGCGATCGCGCATGGCCAAGGCATCATCAAACCAGACTCCACAGACTGTTACATCATGGCCCGCCGAGGCAAATGCGGCAGCCTCTTTTTGAGGTCGAGGGGCTGTACAAAGATGCCCCCCAATTAAGATCAAAATCTTTGCCATAATAGTTCTGTCGTAAAACCTGATTAAATAGGTTTCTAGCTTAAAATATTCAGGTTTGGGTTATTCAGGATTTAGCTATTTAACTTCTGGCTATTCGGGTCTGAGACAATAAGTGCTGTTGATTCCGAAAGTAATTGCGCAGGCGGCTAGCCTGTTTCCAACCCAAAACCTGAGATACTTTGTTGTACCAAGGGCTTCCTTTCGGTTGAAGGGTCGCACCACCAAACTGTTCTACTTTTAACACAGCCTGCGCTTGCAGATCGGGCACGGCCGGGTAAGCCTCATAGATAAACCGCTGAAAGACATTGGCACAAACTTGTTTTACCCGATGGCTATCTTCCGCAGCAAGCAAATGACTGGTTCCTTTGCTCAATGACAAAAAGGCTGATTTCCACGCAGTAGGGTTTTTTTGGCCGCTTAAGCTACTATCTAACCCCGACCGATAGTAAGTGCGTGCCGCCTTGCAAAAGACAATCCCTTGGCTCGCCAAAATCACCCGTGAGAAGTAATCGAAATCATTGATCAGCGATAGGCGAGTATCCCACGGCCCGGCTTTCTCAACAATATCCCGAGGTAGTAACCAAGCAGCCCCATGCATCATCAAATGATTTTCCCAAGCGCAAAGCAGCCAGTCTACAGGTGAAAAATCAGCCCATAGCGCTTGTTCTTTAAAGGTTGCCTCTTCAGGTGAGCGATAAAACCTTGCCCATGAAGCACTTGTTATATAGCCAGCAGGCTGACGTTTCAAGAGATTCAACTGATGCTCAATCTTATCTGGAGCTAGCAAATCATCAGCATCTAGGTATTGAATAAAATCACCCTGTGCCACTTTCAAACAATGATTCGAAGCAGCACATTGCCCCTGATTTTTCTGATGGATCACAATGACTTGAGGTGACTCGTATTGCTTGGCAACGGCTAAGGTTTCATCTTGTGAGCCGTCATCTACAACGATAATCTCAATATTTTTCCAAGTTTGGGCCAAAACGGAATCGAGAGTTTCAGCCAACCAAGGTTCTGCATTAAAGGCAGCAACGACAACAGATACAAGAGGTTTTTTCATGACAACCAATAGAGTCTAATAGAATGAAGCTGACCTAACCATAAAATGAATGCCAACACACCACAAACAAATTTTCCCCACAAAAAGTTTCCTGTACTGCAAAGTCCTTTACGAGAAAACTTGAGTTCAATAAAAATTATTCGTCAAATAAGTCATGCCAAGGTGTGTTTGAAAAATTTTGTTTTAACTGATCATAGTTAGTAATAACCTCTGACAAAGGCCATTTAGATTGTTTTTGAGTTTTAGCTTTAAGCGAATGTTGATCCACACTCAGAAAATTTTGAACTTTTTGACTCGTAGCATATAAATCACCTACGAGTTCTTCGTAAGTGAGATCAAGCTTGCGATGATGTGTAAAAAATTCGTCTGCTTCAGTCTCCATACGGCGATGCGCTTCAAAGTCACTCAAACATTCCTTAAAGTCAAGATTTACCTGAATTTTGGAAGCCATGGTGCCGATGCCTCCGGTAGCTCCTACCCCCCACTTACCAGAGGTCTGAGCAATCAAGCCTGATAGCTTACTACGCAATAAGTTTTTGCGTTTAAGATGAATAATGGCAATATCTGTATTCTCTTGTAAGTATTTCCAAAGGTCAGATTTGGCACTAGCCCAGCTAGGCTCACGCCCTACCCGTTCCCACCATCGATCAAACTCAGGCTCGTTCCACCAAGGATTATCCTGACGACACTGCGGATAGAGCAATTTGAACCCTACAGCCCTCATCTTCTGTTGCTGAGGCTTGTAAATCTCTGTTTTTAAAAACTGAACCGGATCGGCATTTCTCATATTAACAATGTCCTGCCGATTTCCCTTTGCCTGATACCCTGGGACAGAAAAAGGAATAGACTCTAAATGACGATGAAATAATTCAAAAAAACAAACCACCTGTGGATGGCTCGATAGCAAAGAACTAAGCAAAGTCGAACCTGTTCTAATATTGCAAACTATCACAAACTTTTGATAGTCGCTTTGGCTCTTTAAAACTTGGCGATCAACTAACCAATTCTCAGTTCGACATTGGTATTCTTCTACTTTTGTCAGCAGCTTTGCTGACGATCGAGACATTAGCATACGGCTACCAACAGACTTCCTATAATATAAACGTATTGTCTTAATTTCTTACTCATCAAGGCCAAAAAGCGTCATTCTTTAACGCTAGGGCAAGTTCTATGTATCAGAGGCTAAAACCTGCTGCCATCCATGTCTGAAATACCACGGTTTAGAATCGGCAACATAGTGATGCATCTTTGCCGTCGGGGCGGACACCTCTTGTTCTTTTGGCATCACAATATACTCTTCTGCCGACATCACACTGCATGAGTGGCGAGCCATGAGCATCGCAATCATGGCTTGCTCTTGAAAATAATGAGTGCCTTCGGTCTCAATCATTTGTTTACACCAGTCTTCTAACTCATCCCAGTTCAGCATGTCACTCTTGAGGCCACAGATACCTACATTTATTTGTTCTGGAATCTCTAGGCCCGCTAGGGTCGTCATCAGAGAATTAGAATAACCATAGGCTGTTTCAGTATCTATCATGTGGCAAGGCTCACTGGGCGATTCAATCCAACTCAAGAGTTCTATAGGAGAATGGAAAAACAGCATGTCTGAATCTAAAACCAATTTCCAACCGCTAGCGCCTACATGAATATCTGTTAGCTTGCGAAGGTTTGGATACTCTAAACGACGCGATCGCAGATAAGGAAATTTTTCGGCCGGTAGATGCTTGTCTAATCTCTCCTGGATTTCTTGGGCTGTGACGATACTTGCTGTTGGAAAGGTTTTTATAATCTTTTCTATATACGTCTGCGATAGCGTACCATCGTCATAGACAACTAGCTTCAAATTCAGGTTTGTTTGTTGTAATAAGGAGTAAAAGCAAAAACTTGTTTGATACCAAAAACGTTCACCACTGAGGAAATGCACTTCATAAACGGGGCCGGAGCGACAGGTTTGTGAGGGTACTAAGCGAAGTGCAGCCATTTCCATCTGATGCTTTTGCCATCTGTCTATAAGAAAGGGAATCATCCCCCGCTGCGACCATTTCTTAAGAAAACCAAGCGGTGCGAAAAATAGGCGATAGGCCAATACGCCTAACCCTAAATGTTGACTAAAACGACGACAGGAGATATTTAAACTCATAGGGAGCATATGCCTAAGATAAATTAGCTTGACCTTCTAGTAGGCCACAGCTGCCACACCAGTGGATATAGGCTTCAGTGTTTTTCCAGGCGCGCTGGGCAAGGAATGCTTTCATTTTTCTGGGAATCAAACTCCAACGAGAAATTTTTGGCCAGTTACGAATCCCATGCATATCTAATACCTGTACCCAAGAGCGGGTCGCCGCTCGGTTTAACTTAGCCATGTACGTTTTATTAAGGCGATTAGCTGCAATTAGGTGGGTCAAGCGGAGCTGTGGAAAATAGCCAACGCTCCAATCATTCTCAAGAATCGTTAGAATAATATCGTTATCTTCTCCTGAGGTGAGTTGACTACCTTTTCGTCCCAAACTGAGCTTGGCTAGATCAGTGTGAGCGTTAGATAAATAGGCAACAAAGGCTGCTCGACGAATCACCATTCCTGCTCCCACTGGCGCACAATCAGGATAACTCTGACGCTGAGATGTGGGTTGTTGAGATGGCTGACTTGAGATTACAATGCATTCTCCCAAATCTCGCAGGGCCATCACCTGTTGAAATTTTTTAATCCAGGGTTCTGGAGAAATTTCATACTCAGGAATTGACTTTCCCGAAAAGGCGCCTATGCGAGGGTATTCTTGCGAAATAAGGCTGATTTCAGTTAAATAATTCGGGTCTAAAACATTGTCATCATCAACAAATACTAGTATCTCACCTTGAGATTCACGTATGCCTGTTAACCGTGCTGAAGTTAGACCTAGAGTATCTTCTCGGATAACTCGTCCCTGCTCATGCCAGCTAAGATCTAACTGATCGGCGAGCAATGTTTGACTTGCATTGTCTATAACCAGCAGTTCCCAATTGGCATGAAGAAGGGTTTGTTGAGCCAGGGCTTTTAACACACGGCTTAGGTAGTCTTCTCTGGGGTTGTGGGTACACAGAATCACTGACAGCTTAAGTAATGACATTGTTCTATAGATACATGAGGTTCTACGGATACACACGCGCTGGCAAACAGTCTCTTCTTAGTTGTATCAACCATAAGTATACGATCAGGTTTGTTTCTCGCATTTATGATGCGTATACATATGACCCGATACATAAAATCTATAATATATGCTGTCACCTTAGCCAGGCAGGTGATTGCTCAGGCGACGCAACGATCTTTGGATTGACGGCGCTGTTTACTCTGGATTGCTCGCTCGTAGCTAGCAATCTGCAAGGCGCTAATTTTATCAGTATTGTATTCAGTACATACTCGCTCACGGGCAGCAGCACCTAGCTGCGCGCAAAGAGAATTATCTTTTAGCAGATGGATCACCGCCTGGGCAATTTGTTGCGGTTGATGAGGCGTTATCAAAATGCCAGTTTTGCCATCACAAAGCATTTCGGCCATGCCACCCGCATTGCTTCCTACGATGGCTTTGCCAGCAGCCATTGCCTCTAAGCAGACATTTGGAAAGTTTTCCCAATGGCTAGGAAAAACACAAATATCTGTTTTTGCTAAAATTTCTGGGATACTCTCTAGGGAAACGGGGCCGGTAAAATCTAGAGAAGTACGGTGCGATCGCAATCTTCTTTCTAAATATGATTGCATTGTCTCCGGAGGCTCCGGAGAGAGGTCTGTTGCGCCCACAAAGCGAAAGGTCACTGGGGGAAAATGTCTTAATATCTGAGGAATGGCTAGCGCTAAATCTAAAATCCCTTTGCGCTGCTCTAAACGCCCTACAAATGTAACAACTTTGCGATCACTGTTCAGTGAACTTCGTAAAACTGGTAAGTTCAACAATTCAGCGCTCGGGACATAGGGATTTGGTACTGTGAATACCCGATGGGGTGGCAACTGCCAACGATCAATTAGCAAATCGCCTAAAGCTTTAGACGGTGTCGTAATTTCATCTGCGCTGAGCGTATAGTATCGCTCTAAATCTTGCTCTCGATCATAGTGGGGCTGAGGAAAGGGTTTTGGCCATTGCCGCCGTCGAAACGCACCTATGTTTCGGCGAAACCGCATCTTTAAGGTCGGTTTTATCTGATTGAGCTGATTGATTAAGCACTGAGGTGTATGAAGCTTAACTACTCGCGGTAGGGTAGGTAAGTGCTGTGCAATGCCTCGAGTCTCAGCACCTATCTCTGGCCCTTCAAATATATCAAAGCCAATCTGCCGGTGACGATCTATAAAGGTAGATGTAATCTCATTGCCAAAGCGTAATCGCTGCTTCCGATGCAGGCAAATACGATGTACGTTAATTCCTGATTCTTGGCAGGAGCCTGTACGAGTGGGGCTAGCGGTAAAAACTTCTACTAGGTGCCCAGCCTTCACTAGCATATGAGCGGCTTGGTATACATAAGTCGAAATCCCGCCATAGCTTGTATCTGGCGGGTATTCATAGCTGACAAGTGCAATCTTCATGGAGTAACCAATCGATTTTTTAACCATCGTAATTTGCTAAACAATGGCTTAGGCAAATAGCGATAGAACAAAAAATATGTGTGATAGTAAAGGATTAAAAACTCTGTGTAAAAATCAGATTGTTTCTTGAGTTTATTTTGAGTAATCTGTAATGTTTTTGGATAGGAAATGCCGATGAAATCAAGAATTTTAGGCACTATCTCCCGATAGTTTTCAATCAGATTTTCATAGTCTATTTCTATTGGTTGGATACTGTTTTCATGAAAAAAGTTAACCCAGAACTGCTCGCGATCACCCACACGTTTCAGCGCACTTTTTACATAAAATGGATGGAGATCTTTTGCTTTAGAATGCTTTTGAGTATTTTCGGTAGCCCTACTAGAACTGTGTTTTTCCCAAACAGCCGTTTGTTCCGCACGGCTAAGAGAAATTGCTTGTCTGATTTTTTCTCGGCGAGTGATAAAAATAAAACTTGCCTGTGGAAAGAGGCTAAGGATAATTTGCTGCTCAGAATAGCCAGCATATTTTGGCTGCTGCCGTAGTCGCTCCATCATCATTTGCCAAGTATTGTTCATAATTTTGACACCGCTGACTCCGTTGTCGGAAGCAAAATGAACCATTCGAGATTGGATATATTCGTCGTAGCCGCTATCGGGAAAGTGCTGACCAAACTCAGCTTCAGCTTTGTCATTTGGCAACAAAAACTCAGCAGGATGTCCTGCGAGACCTGAGTTCTCAAGAAAACGACAGAGCAAGGTACTGCCACTGCGCTGAGTTGCACAGATAATGTATGTCTTTCGAAGTTTTACCATAGACACTTATAAGCCTTTTGTTAAGTTTTGGGTTTGGGGGAGAATAAACGCTAGAACGAACTATGTCATGTCCTTTCAATTCATCTCTTTAAAACAGCTAACGCTTCTGGCGTACTGAAGCTATATCCAAATCGACTTGCCCGTTTATCGAATTTTCTATAGTTTGAAAATGCATCAAAAAGTGATTTTTTGATGGGAGTTTTGGCAACGTTCTGCCATTCCTGAAAGTATTTTCTGTTAACGTTGCTATTAACTCTGACTGAATTTTGAAAAGATTGTAATCCAATCCATTCAAGCAAAGCACTAACATGCTTTTTGGGCTCTGCAACAAATTCTTCATACCTCAGAAGATAGATATTACTTAGTGAATGTGAATCAGTAAAAAATTGTTCATAACAGCGTAAATTGTGTTCAATCAGAAGCGGGATGGGACTTTTGCACCATTTTTTAGTTGCATAAGCGACGGCTATAGGATGTCGTAGCACAATCACAATTTTGCATTCAGGAAAAAGTTGATTCAAAAATCTAGTTCTTAATAGATTCGGAGGGGATTTTTCAACTAAAAATGGCTTGTCAAGATTCCAATATTGACTCCACTCCTGCCATAGCTTGTCTGCATTTTTGGTTGTAGCCAGTGGATGATTTTCATCCATCAAAGCATCTTTCCTAAATCCAAAACGACCGGGTCCTCCAAATGCAGCAGCCGGTAGATATACAGATTGAAGATGCTGTCCCTCATCCTCCGGAACGCCTGTATTGTGAAATCCACTAACATCAGGATGTGACCGAAGAATTTGGTGTAGAAGAGAAGTCCCCGAACGGTGTAATCCTCCCACAAAAATAATTTTTTTACTGTTCATAGCTGTAGCTCACATCATAACAACTTTTATAATTCTCGGATAAGTGTCACTTGTCAGTTGTGTGATCGAAATTCTTTAGAAACTTCGTTACAGGTCATCTCATTAAACTAACGAGATGACCTGTTGAGGAGCACTTATTGTAATATCTGGCTTTAGTAGAACCGTTCCAAAGTCCCTATAACAATAAGGAACACCATCAGGATAAATTATTTTAGGGGTAAGGTTAAAGCTTAGAATGTAGGGAAGATCAACAATTATCTCAACTTGTGGCCGTCTAAGGCTCAATGAAATGAGATAATTACCGCCAGCAAGTTTTTCATCAATAGCCAAGAATTGAAACTTCTGAACAAGTTTACCTTTGAACATTGGCAGCATCTTACGGTGGAGCCGTGGGCCAATTCCAGCTACGCGATTTCCTGTTTGAGTAAATAAAGCAATCGATATACCTACGCCCTTCTGCTCTCGCTGTGACTCAACGGCAACTGATACTTCTAAATCGATATTTTTTCCATTTTCTATAAGTTCAACGGTGGGTTCACATAGTCCCATTTGGTGTAACTCTGAGTAGCTTGCTGACTTAGCCGTTGCGGTATTAGGTTGACCAAACTGATCCATGTAAAGCTTAATGCCTTCTTCAGCAGCGCCCTGAAACATTAGCTGACCATGGTTTAGCACTAGCGCCTTAGGACATAGCCGCTCTAAGGTGGCCATGTTATGGCTAACAAAGAGAACGGTGCGGCCTTCCCTGCCGACATCTTCCATTTTGCCTAGACATTTCTTTTGGAAGGCAATGTCTCCCACTGCTAAGACTTCATCTACCACTAAAATCTCCGGCTCTAAGTGTGCTGCTACCGCAAAGGCTAACCGCACATACATGCCTGACGAATACCGTTTTACCGGGGTATCTAAAAACTTCTCTACCTCGGCAAATGCTACAATTTCATCAAATTTGTGGGCAATCTCAGCTTTACCCATACCCAAAATTGCGCCATTGAGGAAGATGTTTTCACGCCCCGACAGCTCTGGATGAAAGCCAGTTCCCACTTCGAGTAGGCTAGCAACTTTGCCTCTGATTCTAATCTCACCTTTGGTAGGTTCGGTAATGCGACTAAGAATTTTAAGCAGAGTCGATTTACCCGCGCCGTTATGGCCAATAATACCGATGCGATCGCCCTGCTTTACCTCAAAACTCAGGTCATTTAAAGCCCAAAATGTATGATCGTTCTGTTTACGAGAACGATCTCCCCAGGGTAAAATCCGTTGTTTAATAGATTGAGCACCCTTCGCAATTTCATCACGAAAAGATTTGTACTTTTCCTTAGACTGATGGCCTAAGCAGTACTGTTTTCCTAAATTTTCAACGTGAATAGCAATATCTGACATCAGAATAGACAGCTCAAATAATTAAATGACGTCAGCGAATGTTTTCTCGTAGGCGCGGAAGTAATGAATACTAAAGCCTAATAACACCAGTACTAAACTGGTAGATAGTGCAAACCCCTGCCAATGTAGGGGGGTGTCGCCTCCCAAAATAGCCCAGCGAAATCCGTCAATAACACCAACCATAGGATTGAGAGAATATAGCCAGCGCCACTGCTCAGGCACAACACTACTGCTAAACCCGACAGGAGAAATATATAGCCCAAACTGAACAATAAAAGGAACAATATAGCGAAAATCTCGATATTGTACATTGAGGGTCGCGAGCCATAGGCCAGCTCCCATAGAAGCTGCAAAGGCGATCGCTACAAAGACTGGCAGCGTCAAAATATGCCAACTAGGAACAAAGTTGTACCAGATCATTAGCCCCATCAGAATAATCACTGAAACCAGAAAATCTACAAAGCTTACAATGACCGCACTTGTTGGCACAATTAGCCGAGGGAAATAAACCTTGGAAATAAGATTGGCATTAGAGATCAGACTGTTACTGGCTCCTGTCAGAGAATTAGAGAAAAATTGCCAGGGCAGCATCCCTGAAAAAACTAAAATAGGATAGGGCGCACCACCCTCAGAGGGCAGTTTTGCCAGGCTACCGAAGACTACGCTCAAAACCACCATGGTTAAAAAAGGACGCAGTAATGCCCAGACAACACCAATCATTGTCTGCTTATAGCGCACTAAAATATCACGCCATGCTAAGAAATAAAATAGCTCACGATAACTCCACAAATCCTGCCAATACTGACGATGGCTGCGTCCTGCGCTAATCCTTAATTCAGAAACGCCTGATGATGTCATGGCTATAGAATAGGTTCCCTACAAACAACCTCAGCCTATATCCCACATGTTTGCGTTTGAGTATACGTCCATGTGCTTCTTTAAGGGTATTCCTTGACAGTAGTTTTTGACAGTAGTTGTTATATTTATTGGGAATAATTGATATGAATACAGTGTTCCGTTCTGCGGGGTTAATTTAAAGTTACACAGCGTGCCGTTTCACCTTTCTCTCAGCGTTCTAGCCCCATCATCACCGTTTGCTGAGACTCAACCCTAATGAAAAAAGCATCGAAAATGGAGACTTTTAAACAGCCATCTTCATCATCAAAGGCACTAATAACAGTCTGCACTAGGACGATACAAGCTGCCATCGGCGCTTATATTTGCTTGGGAAACTCTGCGATCGCTCAGCCACTAGACGGTCAAGTCAATATAAATGTAGAAGAATTACCCATCCTCCCAGCAACTGTAAAACGTCCAGATATCAGCACCCCAGAAGCAATGCCAAGTTCAACATCGGTTTCGCCGGACGTCTTTTCGAACCCGTCGCTGCCGCTCCCTAACATTTTAGAAGGCGGGCTCAATACCATTGTGTCTGATTCTTACAGGCTAACTAATGGGGATATCATCTCTTTATGGATAGCCAATGTACCGGAATACAGCACCCAATTTCAGGTACTAGGCGATGGAAGTGTCAACTTACCTGTGCTAGGTTCTGTTCCTCTATGGGGGCTTACGCTCGAAGAAGCAGCCACCCGCATAGCTACCCGATACAAAACAGAGCAAATCTTGGTTGAGCCAGTTGTAGAAGTCATATTGGCTGAAATGAGTCCCCTGCGAGTCGCTGTCGTAGGCGAGATTAGAAGACCAGGAACCTACAGCCTAACGCCAAATCACGGAGAATCACCGACACTAACAAGTCTCATTGAGCAAGCAGGCGGAATTACAGAGAAAACGAATTTAGAAGATGTTCAGATTTATCGCCTCACGCCCGATCATCGTCAGCGAGCAGTGAGTGTAAGCCTGTGGGAACTGCTCATAGCTGGCGATCTTAGCCAAGATATCCCACTTCAAGATGGCGATACTATTGTCTTAAATGAAACAACGGACATTAATTTTGAAACCGCTCAACAAATTGCATCAGCTAAATTTTCTAGCGAAGTGATCAACATCAACATTATGGGTGAAGTCACTAACCCAGGCTTAGTGACAGTTGCTTCAGACACCACCTTAAATGAGATCTTAATCTTGGCAGGCGGCTTTAGTAAACAAGCGAACAAAAGTAAAGTTGCATTGCTTAGCCTTAACCCGGATGGTTCTGTAAGCAGTCGAGATGTTGCCGTCGATTTTGAAGCACCTGTTAATCCGGATACCAATCCTCTGATGCAACACCGAGATATTCTTGTGGTCGGTAAATCAACGGGTTCTAGGACTCGCGATATCGTGACGACCGTCAGAGACATTGTTAGAACAGTCACCAACAGTCCTATTGAAGGTCTACTTTCTATATTTGAACTACTTTTTTAAGTAGGCGTGAAAATGCTGAAATCAGTTTTCGCTAAGAAATCTACTGGCCCAGACCAGACTGCTGGGCAGAAGGGTCAACGACAGTCTGACCAGCAGCAGAATGATCAACAGCAGTTTGGTCAACAAATCGTGCTAAGTGCTCAAACGATTAGCACTCAGGGTAACGAGGCAGGTGAAGAGAATTCCGGTACTGGAGAAGGTGCCTTCAATCTCAGCAAATATATAGATACTGCCATTCGAAAATATTGGCTATTAGCTATTGTGGCTGCTCTCATGGCTTTTTACTCTGGTTATGAAGCCTCTAAAGAAGTTATCAAATTCAAGAGCAGCTTCCGAATTTTGGTTGAGCCTATTGCCGGCCAATCTAGTATCGATACTTTAACGGGTAAAGACACAAAAGATAATGCTGACCTCAATTACTTTACCTTAATTGAGGTTTTATATAGTCCAAAAGTTTTAGGACCGGTAGCAGAAGAGGTTGCACTACAGTATCCGGGGGTCACCTATGAGCAATTGGCTAGTAGATTAAAGGTAGTTCGACTAGGTGAAACAACCATTATACAGGGTGCGTACGAAGAGGGTAATCCCGATAGGCTCAAACTCATCTTAAACAAAGTTGCTCAATCATTTTTGGAATATAGCATTGAAGAGCAGCAACGACAGGTGAAGGGAGCGCTTGATTTTATTGATGAACAATTACCACAATTGAAGCAGCATAACGATGAGTTGCAAGCACAGATCAAATCTATTCGAGAGACCTATGGTTTCATTGATCCCAATGACTTCGCTGATAAACTGGTGGCTAATATTGATACCTTACGATCGCAGCGACAGGTCGCCCAATCCGATTTAGAAAGCTTGTATCTACAATACCAGCAGCTACAGGCAGAGTACGGTGCTCGTCAGGCACTGTCTCAATCAGCCGACTATCAACTGTTATTAAATGAGTTTCAAGTTTTAGAAGAAGATATTGCCATAGAATCAGCACGTTTTGGTCCTCAACATCCCACCATTCAGCTGATGCGTCGCCAGCAGCAAAACCTGTTACCACTAATGATAGCAGAGGCAGAACGCACTCTTGGAGATCAGATAGCCGGTATCGCCAACGAAATTGTTATATTAGAAGGACGCTATCAATCACTCTCAAATGCTTCAAGAAGGTTAGAGCTAGCTCTGCAAGAAATGCCTAGTATCCTACAACAATTCTCTGAATTAGAGCGTGATTTAGCGGTAACCACTGCCAATCTCAACCGTTTTTTAGAAACTCGGGAACATCTTGAGCTACAGGCTGCTCAAAATGAAGTGCCTTGGCAGCTAATTACAGAACCCAAGCCCCCTGAACGATTACCTGTTAGCAATCCGATCAAAGCGATGATGACAGGCGCAATTATGGGGGGCGCATTGGGGTTTGCCATTGCTTACGCGATTGAAAAAGTTGAAGACACTTATCACAACTTGGAAGAAGCCAAAAATCAATCTCTACTTAAGGTGTTAGGCGCAATTCCTATTTATCCTGAGTTACAAATGCTAGGTGCTGACGCAAATATTATCGATTTACGAAAAGACCTACGAACAAAATCAATTGCTTTAGAGACAGAAACAACCGTTCTCTCTGCAGATCTCAAACAGCAGGTCAAAAGCATTTTAAGAAATTCTGTTCACCGGCCTATCTCAAAAAAACCAACTCAGAAAAGTAGCGAATCAGTTCAGGTACTACTAAAGAAAATCGAAAATGTTCAGGCGATCGCTCCAGAGAATATGCGTAATTCTCACTATCTAGTGGAAGAACCCACGACGCAGTCTAACGAAAACACTTGGCTAGAAGAATATGATGCTTATGGTTTTTTAGAGGCTTTTCGAGCGCTTTATCTGACAATTGATCGCCAAGAGGGCTATCGCTCGTTAAACTCTTTGGTCGTGACCTCTGCCTTACCTCGCGAAGGGCGAACAACCTTAACCGTTCACTTAGCACAGGCAGCCGCAGCAATGGGCTGTCGCGTCTTGATAGTAGATACCCACTTGCGCCGAGGCGCCCAAAAGCTCCATAATTTTTTGGGTATTTCCAATCAGATAGGGTTGAGCGAGTTTTTACAGGGGCAGGTTTCTCTAGATCGGGTCATTCAACGGCTCTATTGGGAGCGAGGTCTCTATGTGATTACGTCAGGGCAAGTCCCACCTGATCCCACTCGACTACTTTCGTCTAGCGATATGTACGCCCTAATGCAGCAGTTGCGTGAAGCTTTTGACCTGGTGATATACGACATGCCGCCTCTAATGGGCCTAGCTGATGTGGGGTTAGTTGCGGCAAACAGTGCCGCTGTTGTGGTAGTCACTAGTTTGAATAAACGAGGATCGATCACTGCGCTTAAAAATGCAGTAGAACGGTTGCATCTAGTCAAGGCCAACATGGTTGGATTAGTGGTCAACCAGGTGAAAAACTATAAAGTCGATTACTATGCTTAGGCAACAATTTGCATTGAGCATCGATTATAGCGGCGTGCGGATGCATATCGCAAAAGGCGAGGCTTTGCCAACGTACGCCGCGACTCACTTGGCCTGTTATGCCGTAAAGGTTCCGCAGCATTCTCTGTATTCTAGCCAAGTGAAAAACGCTATAGTCAGTTCGCCCGATCAGTTCAGGCTATCAATTCGCGTTAATAGTCGAGAGCTTCTCGACAACATCCAACCATATTGGCTCTATCTCCTCAGCGGCTTCAGAAAGAGATAAGTACTTTGTGCGACTAATTAAATGAATCCATAAACAGCTATCTTCCATAAGTGACCTCTGTCCCAAAAGCCAATACGCTAAGTGAGGCAATTGCAAAGCACTGTAATATTGCTCGTGGCGAAACTGACTGACTGTTACGCTAGCCGTGCCTCTCGTATTAATACAGCTGTAAAGATGCGTTTTCCCTTCTTGTTGCCAAAGACGATAGACTCCTTTATCTGTCACCCGATCTAATGTTTCTTTAGGCACTGTTGGAGAAGCAAAATTGGCAGATTTTAGAAATATATGCCAATCTCCATCGGTACGAACAACATAAGTTAGGATGATTTCAATCGGTGATGTATACTCTAGCCGTGAATGATATTGCTGACGAGCGATCACTCGATGGTATTTAAGTTGAGGATCATGGTCTTGCAATATTGGGGATTTAGCACGAGCCTCTGTGGATATTAAATCCGAATAATAATAAACTTCCTGAGCTGCTTCTAGCGACTGAGGAAATTCTGGTGGCGTATATTTTTTAGCTGTGGGCGGAGCTATTAACAGTTTAATGATAGTTAGGAAAAGCCCTGCAAAAATGAATGGTAAGTAAAACTGAGATTTTGTCATGGCTCTTGTGCAATAGGATTAGCACTTTCTCTCAAATAAGACTCTGTTATCCACCAATACACTCCGCCAAACACAAAAATTCCAACATTTGAAAAGATTTGGTTGCCTGCATCACCATGCCAATACTCGAAAAGCGCAGGCTGATGCACGAAAAAAGCCATAATAGACACCCTAATACTTGCCAGTATGAGAGTCAGCCCTATAGCCCCAAAAGGCATTCCTAGCCGATGAGGCTTAGGTATCGGGACTAAGAGAACGACGGGCACACAAAGCTGCCACAATAAAATGAGGATGTCGCCACCTGTACAACCATATGCAACAGAAACTGCCCCACGCTCAAGTATAATATCTGTTCCTTGGCGAGTGACCTCTAGCCCTATGTAGTGTATAAAAAAAGTGGCTATCTGAGCAATAATAAGCTGCAAATGATGACCTACAAGTCCCTCTAACGCCTGATTAGTTAGGATGGGAGGGAGCGCGAGGATGCCCATCAAAACACATTCTCTCCAATAGGTATAAAACTTAAATCCTGCTGCTAAAAGTACGATCCCTAATACAGAAATACTGGGAAAGATACGAACAAATGACGACTCAGATAAAAAGACAAAAAGACTTCTATATATAATAAAGACAATCAATAATGAACCCAGTGCATGGGGAATCCAATGGTTGCTAGGCCCTAACCGCAACAATCGCTGCTTAAATGAAATAATTATAGCTAGCCAATAGAGTGCGCTAAGAAGGAGCTGGTCTGATTGCTCCGTAATATGCCAGACCAAAACTAGATGAATGGTCGCTAGGCTAATCGTAATGGCAACTAGCCACTGTACTGTTGTCATGCCTCTATACTATTTTCTATATCTCTATAACGTTTCCATATACGATGACTTCTACACCAGGATTTCTAGACACTACGCCGCAATCGGCTCGACTTATTAGCTTTGCCGTTTTTCCTTAACCGCTTGCCTTGTTTGGAGATCGCCAGTGTTTCGGCATTGCGGCCGTAAGACTTACGTCGTCTTGCCCACCGGGTCAGAGCCCATGTATAAATTAAAATAACTGCCCCTATAAATGCCTCTACAACAATTTTGACCGTATTTTTGAGTAGGTTATCTCTTAAATTTTCGCGAGCATTTTCGGCCTGCGTATCTGCGGCTTGTCGAGCTTCACCAAGCCGGGTAATGACCTGTACTTTTGCTTCTTCAGGGTTTTTGGGTGCGTTGGGTAAGTTACCCTGCGTATCTGGCACTGGGATCAAGCTTGCTAATTCTTCTGTTGTTGCTCTTTCAAGCTGTTCTTGAGTTGCTTCGAGCTGCTGCTTTTGTTGATTGACCTGGGTGCTAATTTGTTCGTTGTTTTGCACACTAATACGCGCCGCATTCACTAAAGCTAGCGGCACCATGAGCAGGTGAATAACAGCAATCAGTACGGTAGCCCAAGACAGTACGAATAATACCCAGCGTTCAATTTTTTTGCGGTCAGCGGTCTCCCCATAAAAAATGAGAATAAAAGAAATTGCTAACGTAGGGACCAGGCGAACTAAGTCACCCATGGCCTGATATTCCCATACAATATTTGTAAATTCAGGTGGATAGAGGATGTATCCTACATCCACACAATATAGAATGAACAATCCATAACCAACCCATCGCATGATTCGTCGAATACGGAAACCTGCAAGGTCGGTCTCTTTATCAGCGTCGTTTTCTTTAGATTTCTCCACAGAGATAGTGCTGAAGCTTTTTGAAGTTGGCTGCAGTATTACTTGATTGCCCTGATTTTGGTCTGATTCAGGAATAAACGGATAATCATCAGCTTTTGGCTGAGTTTGAATCTCTTCCGCCCTAACTGCAAAGGAAGCCGTTTCAGCGTCTTGCCCTGAAGCGGCAGATCGATGAAAGTCATTGTCAAGTACACGGTCAGTTGAAGTCATACAATGTATCTAATCTTCCCTACAGCTCGCATTATATGAGTACGTTGTTTTCGTTACTGTTCGTTTTATATCAAGTTAAGGATGTTTAAGTTATACCGGCCAGCCCTTTCAAGGTGCTTTCTTGTCTTCTTTAGCTTTGGCGAGCAGGCGAGCGGTAGAGACGTGAGGCTTCTTTTTATCGTATTTAGGCTTGGGAAT
>LJZR01000125.1 GCA_001314865.1 Phormidesmis priestleyi Ana
CCCCTGCTTTGGTGATTCATAAGCCTCGGCAGAAATCGGGACGTCCTCGTTCATCTGACCGGCCTATCTTCGATGCCCTGATCTATCTGGCTCGCACGGGCGCTCAATGGTGCGCATTGCCAGATGAATTTCCACCCAAGTCTACTGTCCATGACCGATTTCAAGAATGGTTGGAGTCTGGCTGTTTAGAGTCAGCTTGGGCGATTCTGTTGCAAGCCTACGACGAGAGCTTAGGCATTGAATGGCAGTGGCAATCCGCCGATGGCTGTATCATCAAAGCCCCGCTAGGGAAACGAACCGCTGAAGGCGACGCCCAAGCGACTGGAGCCAACCCAACCGACCGAGGCAAATCTGGCTCAAAACGTCATCTACTCACTGATGGCAAAGGCATTCCCTTGGCCGTTGTCCTCAGTGGTGCGAATCGGCATGATATGAAAAAACTCGCCGATTTACTCGATGCTAAGGTCGTTGAATCGCCTGCGCCAGAAGTGCTTGAACAACATCTCTGTCTTGACCGAGGATATGATTATGACGTCTGTCGCCAAGCCGCAGAAACACGGGGATACATACCGCATATTCCCGACACCGAGAAACCAGTCCCTGCCCCCAATGACCCGAATCGACATCCGCCCCGTCGTTGGGTCGTCGAAGTAGGACATGCCTGGTTCAATCGGTTTCGAGGGGTGTTGATTCGTTGGGCCAAGTCATCCTTGTCTTACTTAGGATTTGTTCAAATTGTGGCTTGTCTGATTATCGGGCGAAAGCTCCTACTATTTTCCGGATAGGTTCTAAGTCATTAAGCTAAATGACTCAGCGCGATCAGTTGTCTAGCCTCTTAAGAAATTTTAGATAAGCCCTTTGGTAAACTCATGTCTGATAACTTAACCTTCCTTTCTTCGGACAGCTACGAACGCTTATTGTCTGGATTAAAGAAGCGAATAAAAGCCGCTAACGTCCGCGCTGCTATCTCTGTAAATGCTGAGCTGATTGCCCTCTATTGGCAGATTGGAAAAGAAATCCTAGCAAAGCAGGAAGAAGAAGGGTGGGGAACGAAGGTCATTGACCGGTTGTCTCAAGATTTGAGGCGAGAGTTCCCAGGTACTAGCGGTTTTTCTCAGACAAATCTCAAATATATGAAGACATTTGCGGAGTCCTGGCCCGATTGGTCAATTGGTCAACAGCTGGTTGACCAAATTCCATGGAGCCATAATATGGTCATTCTTCAGCAGGTCAAAGGGCTTGATGCTCGTCTTTGGTACATACAAAAAACTATCGAGAATGGCTGGAGTCGAAATGTTCTGATACTTCAGATGGAGAGCGAGCTTTATGAGCGTCAAGGAGGTGCATTAAGCAACTTCAAACAGCATCTGCCACCATCCCAGTCGGATCTAGCCCAGCAACTTGTGAAAGATCCCTATAACTTAGAATTTTTCTCGCTACCTGAGAAAGCTGTCGAGCGGGATTTAGAGAGAGCCCTAGTGACTCATATTCAGGAGTTTCTACTAGAGCTAGGTGTAGGGTTTGCCTTTGTAGGTAGCCAATATCGACTAGAAGTTGGCGGCGAAGAATTTTTCATTGATATGCTTTTTTACCACTTACAACTGCGTTGCTATGTTGTGATTGACTTAAAAATGGGCGCATTTAAGCCTGAATATTCAGGCAAAATGAACTTCTATATCAACGCAGTAGATGACCTACTTCGTCATACGGACGATCAGCCTACTATTGGAATTATTTTGTGTAAATCTAAGAATAAGGCGATCGCGGAATATTCTTTGCGCCAGACAGAGGCACCTTTAGCAATTGCAACCCATAAATTACCGCCACCTCTGAAGAATAAAATGCCTAGTCCAGAAGCGCTTGAAAAGGAAATGGATGTTGCATTGGAACGGCTAAAAAAAGATAGGCAAAGTCAGAAATAAGATAATTGACACTGGTAACTGCATCGTTCGGCACGATGTAGCAAAGCAGCGTGAATCCTAATTGTCCCTGGTGTCACCAATGCTTCAATCAGTCCGCCACAGCTTTGTGGTTGCTTTCCTGCCTCGTACCATTAGCTGGCCTGTTCCAATACATCAACGCGCCCATTTGTCGTTGCTAGCGCAGACAACAACGCTCGGATCTGCTCACCTTGCGCCCTAATCTCAGCTAACTGAGCATCAAAGCGCTGCCTTGATTCAGTCTGCATATCTTCAAAACGTTGCCTGTTCTCTGCTCTATCTGCTTGCGCTTCGGCTAGCAGGATATCAAAGCGGTTTTCATTGGCAGTAATGCGATCGCTATCAGCTGCAGCCTCTCTTGCACTGTCGTCAGTTGAACGGGTTAATCGCTCAACTGTTTGACTCAGCTCGTGAATACCTGCGTTAGTCGCTGCTATCGCCCGCTGGTTTTCTATTGATTGTTTAGCCAACGGCTCAATGAAGCGAATCACCAACTCGTCAATGGTGCGAGTCGTTCGTTCAATTGACGCTTTATTGTCTAGGGGGTTTGCAGGTGTGGTCATTATTATTGTTACGCTGCTACGTTCTCCTCAAAATCAACCAAAACTAACAGGTCGCCAACCTGGCAACCAAAAAACTCGCAAAGTCTTCCTAGAACTTGCGAATCATATCTCTGTGCAGTGCCATTGTACATACGGTTTATGGTGCTGGCAGCTATACCAGTTTTCTCAGATAAGGCAGCTTGAGTCAGACGCTCGCCACCACTTAAGAAACTAGCGCTGTTGTATCTATCTATCAGCACTGGCAAAAGGCACTTCACTTTTTTCATCCCCAAATAATATCAGCATATACATCACATGAACAACCATAGCTATAAATACTATAAAAATATCTATATAGCTTATTTATTGAGAATTTGGATTCGGTGTACGTAGATAATAAAGTAGCAGTAGCAACTCATCGAGACTAAGCTGGTAGCGACGCTTGCCGTCAAATCGACTGGCAATAAACGCACTGATTTCCTCCACCGTCCAGTTTAGGCTACGCACCTCATGCTGTATCGCCTGAATCACTTCGTCTTCTGCCGCATCTATACCAACACTAGGGGTGCTTTGACTCAAGCTAGACTGAGCACTAGGCAAAATTGGCGGTGGTACTAATCGCAAAATTGGCGGATCCTTTTTGGATGCCTTGGCCTGTGGAAAACTTCGTATCTCCCCCCCTACCCCCCTCTTAGAAGAGATTTTCAATTCTTTTTTGAGAGAAACTTCACGCGGGGCGGCCTTACACTTCATTATTTCTTCTTTGGTCTGTAATTCCTTTTCACATATGGCTTCTGGCTCTTCTTCGGGGGCTGCGGGTGACTCCTCTTTTAACCCTGTATCCCCCTCAGCAGGCTCTATTACACACCTTTTTTTGTCTGACTGATGCTCCGGGTGCCACAACCCCTTATGCCGGTACAGTGTCCCTAGACTCGTGCCTGCTAGTTCTGAGATTGCTTGCGCTCGCGCTGTGATTGTTTCGGGTAGCCGGTTGCCTTCTTCTAGAATCAAGACTGCTGCTTGGATCTCTTCCTGTGCTGTCTGCGAACGCCGTTGATTAAACGGCACTATGTCGTTTGCTGGCTCGTTGATAGGTCGGCTTTTGCCATGCGTCCCGAGCGGCCAGTAGTATTTCTCGACCGCTTTCGCCCAGCTCCGAGAACGGACTTCGATCTGATGCTGGTGACTACACCACTGCCGATAGCCGGGCGCTCCGGTCGCTGTCTCTCGAATGTACTTTACGAGCGCATCT
>LJZR01000037.1 GCA_001314865.1 Phormidesmis priestleyi Ana
TAGCTGGGAGCAATGCTATACCCTGCTCACACGAAGGAATGCACCCTACAGCTCCAGCGATATAGAATGGGTCAGAGAGCAGCAGGCGATGATAAGCCGTAGTGACTTTTTAGAAATCGATATATCTCACGACCAAGGGCCAAATGTTTGAGGAGGCCTCTGATGTGCATTACCGAATTTATCTGGATGCCTGCTGTCTTAATCGGCCCTTTGACGATCAAGTATTTCTCTTGAGACCCAGGCTGTTCTGACTATTGAAATCTATTCAACCGGACAACAATGGAAATGCCTAAAACTCAGCAAGAAGTTGTACGCCAGGGCTATCAAATTCTTGTTGAATCTCTAGGTGCCGTAGATGCGATTCGATTTATTCAACACTCCAATGAAGAGACTTCGCCAACGCTACTAGCTTGGTAGTCTACAGTAAAGCAAAGGCTATAGGCGCTTGGTCAACTAGAATCAATGAGGCTATGGGTGATTTATATGCCCTGTTAGTTTTGATTATCTGCCATTTCTGCATAAGCAATAAATAATAGAGGTCATAGATACTCAGTGAGGTAAGAGGCTCCTTTATGAAAACGAACATTCTTGTAAGCATTGCCTTTGTAATAGTGGCCATTGTTCTGGGATTTCTCAGTTACAAAAAGGTTTTAGGTGATGGTTGGCTAGATCGCGCTGATAAGGTTGCAAGCATCACTTCACTTCTTATTGCAATTGTTGCCTTCATTAATCCCTTTGGGGGTGAAGCTGCTGCCTCCCGTTCTCAGAACATAAATATTGGTGGTAACAGTGACGGTAGTGCCATCACTCAAACAGGCGACAATAGCCCGGTTACGATTGGAGATACTACCACCACTGCTCAAAAACGCTCAATTGATGCGCTTGAACGAGTCAAGAGTGAGCTGCTCGATAATTTTAATAATTTAGCCTTGCAGATTAGAACTATTGAGCAACAGCCACCTGAGTCATTCTGGGATATGCGTCGTCCTAATGAAACTGAGCTGGCCTATCAAGATCGGGCAAAAAATGAATTTCGTGACTATGAGCGTTTTGTTCAATTGCTCAACGCTCAGTTAAAATTCTCTGGCAACCTTACAGCGACGTTCCAAAAGGACTTAGCTTTTGATCCTAAGGTTGCTAAGCGAGCAACGCAGACTTATGAACAGCAGCAAGAAACACGAGATAGCTTTGCCAGTCTCGAATCTGGATTACAGCACTTACTGAGCTTGAATCTTACGGACGGAGAGCGTACCGCTCAAGCAAAATCTTTGCATTTAGAAAAAATGGCAAATGCCAAAATGTTGCTGGCAGATGCCGCTTCTTACTTTTGTCTAATCGCCGATGCTGACGATATAGGGTTAATGCTAGATTCGTTCTCAACGATGGGAATTGATGCCCAGTTGAAACCTGGAGAGAGCGGGTACAAAGCGGCCAAGCGCCTAGCGGCCAAATTTGCTCGTGAGAAAGCAGATGTCTTGAGAGCGAGTTTATCGGTACAGTCAACAGCCAGCCAGCGAGAAATCGACCGCCGAATAAATGATCCTTACTTGCTGATGTTAAGGAAGGCGGCAGGCTTGCCACCGACACTTACTGAGGCGGAAGTTAATAGCCTCAAGAACCGCCAAATAAATCAGGATGAAACTGATCCTGCCGAGCTGTTTAAGCTAGCTGCATTCTCTTATCTGGAATCTGATGGTCATGCGGCAACTGTCTATTTTGAGCGTGCTTTGGCAACGGGTGAGCTTTCGGCTCGTCAGGCTCAATATGCACAAGCCTCGATAGACCGGTTGGAAAATCCAGATCAGTATGGGGAAAGTTTAGGCGTCATGATTATTGACTTATCTGCTGGCGGTAGCTTTGAGCAGGCTGGCCTAAAAGTGGGAGATGTCATTGTTGCGCTGGAAAAAGAGGTCGCCAATGAACCTATGGATATCGCATCGGCATTAGCAAAGTCCGGAACTGTCAAGATTCCACTGACCATTGTGCGCGATGGGCAAAAGCAAATCGTGACCGTACAAGGCGACCAGCCTGCGGCTGCAAAACTTACTCAACTGATTGTGCTAAATGCCATTCAGCTCTAGATCTGAATGAGGTAGTCGGATACGAGATCGCACACCGAGGATGTATCTTTACCGCTTACTGCCGTAGAATCCTTGATGATCCATTGCTACCTATGAGTCGAAAATCAATCAAACTTCATGCAACATTCTGATTCTAATCAGTCAGGTTGAAAAAATTAGAGTAGATTTTATAACGTCGGATGAGGATTTAGTCGTTTTTCCAAAAGGAGCGACTGACTGATCACGAGGCGTTTGATAGGGGGCGATCGCCTCTTAATTTAGGTTGAATATAGAGAACTCATATATATGTTAAAGACAGTCAAAGATGCCTGTACAATTCACGCGTCAACCCTGGACTATCAGGTAGCGGGCGGCGTTGAGAGCCTGGCTCAGATGATTGACTCTCCAGACGAGGGTAAGTCCTTTTTTGAGAAAAGCTACCTGACTAGAGGCATGGAGGAGCTGCTCCGTGAAGGATTACTGCGGCTGTCGGGGCAGACGGATCAGGCATTGTTTGAACTGGCTCAGGCGATGGGGGGCGGTAAAACCCACCTGATGTGTGCGTTAGGGCTGCTAGCAAAATATCCATCTGCGCGATCGCATGTTTTACCTTCAGATGTCATCGCGCGTCTAGACGACACGCAGGCTCAGGTCGCTGTGTTCGACGGTCGAGATAGCCCAGACCATTATCTGTGGGGAGAAATTGCCCAGCAGCTCGGGGCAGAAGAGGCGATGCGTCCCTTTTGGCAAAATGGTCCTAAGGCACCTGGCAAAGAGCATTGGAAAGAAATGATTGGCGATCGCCCGACGCTGATCCTGTTTGATGAACTGCCGCCTTACTTCCTCGAAGCCAGGACAATGACCGTGGGTAAAGGGTCTATGGTAGATGTGCTTACTCGGGCGCTCTCAAACCTGTTTGTGGCAGCGCTTGAGCTTCCGCGCTGCTGCGTAGTGCTAGCCAACCTGTCTGATAGCTATCGAGATCAAGTCAAGGAAGTGAATAAGCTCGTGGCCGATGTGCAGCGAGAAGCTTCGCGGCAAGCCAAGAAGATTACGCCCGTTTCCCTGGAAGGCAGCGAAGTCTATTCAATTTTGCGTAAGCGTCTATTTTCCTCACTGCCAACAGATGAGGAGATTGATGAGGTTGCTGAAGCCTATGCCGAGCAAGTGAAGCTAGCGGAAGATAGCGGCTACTTAACCGCGCGGAGTTTAGAGCAAATTGCCGAGGAAATTCGGGCGACCTATCCCTTTCATCCCTCGTTTAAGCATTTGGTTGCCCTGTTCAAGGACAACCCAGATTTTCGCGAGACGCGGGGGCTATTGCAATTTGCTGCAAGGGTCGTGAGATCGGTGTGGCAGCGAGATCATAATGATGTCTTTTTGGTGGGTACTCAGCACCTGGCCTTGAATGACTCTCAGGTGATGAATGAGGTGACGGATATTAACCGGGCGCTGCGACCGGCGATCACGATGGATATTGCCGATAATGGCAATGCCCATGCGGAAGATATTGACGCTAACTTGAACAGTGATGCGGCTTCGCAAGTGGCGGCGATGATTTTGTCAGCGTCGCTTTCTTTGGCGGTGAAGGGGCACATGGGGCTGCGCCGAGAGGAAGTGATTGAGTACCTCTCTGCGCCGAATCGGAAGCCGGAGGAGTTTGCTCAGGCGTTTGAGCGGTTGCGTAAGAGCGCTTGGTATCTTCACTCTGAAGGCGAGCTGTTTTACTTCAAAGATACTGAGAACCTGACGAAGCGAATTCAGCGCGAGGCGAAGGGTCTGCCTGAGGCCAAGGTATATAAGACGCTAAAAATTCGATTAGAGGGAGAGCTGGAGGCCAGGTCGCGCAAAGCCTACCAAGAAGTGATGGTGATGCCTGAAGTCGATGAAATCAAACTCGGCACACATCGCATTTTAGTGGTCGTACCGCCCGACAACCGGGTGCCGCCAGAGGATATCCAGCGGTTTTATCAATCTGTGTCGGAAAAAAACAACCTGCTGCTGCTCTCCGGCAATGACACCCATATGGCGAGCCGGGTAGAAGAAGCGCTACGGGAGCTATATGCCATTGAAAATATTGCCAAGGGTTTGAACACCAGCGATCCGCTGTATGTGCAGGCGCAAGATGCCAGAGAAGAAGCAGAGGGTTCGTTTATTCAGGCGTTGCAAGGCACCTATAACCGGCTGTTTTACCCTTCTGAAGAGGGGCTGCAACCGGCCACGATTGAGAATGGGCTGAAGTTTGGCCAAACCAGCGAAGACAGTGTGGAAAGCCAAATTGAGACGATGCTCTCTAGTATGCGCTGTGACGAAAAGTTGGCTGTAGATGCTGACGAAAACCCCATCAAGTATTTTTCGATGGCAGAGGAAGATCTTTGGCCGCAGAGCGATCGCCGTACGCCTTGGCGCGACGTGCTGATGCGAGCTAAAAGTAATCCGGCTTGGCCTTGGCTGCCTGGCCTTAAGGGGTTAGACACGCTAAAGGTGAAGGCCATTTCCCAAGGGCGATGGCGCGAAGGGAATGACGGCTGGATTGAGAAAGGCCCTTTCCCTAAGGAAAAAACTGCCGTTAATATTTCTAGCCAAGAAGATACTCGCGCTGGAGAATCGGTGCTCTCGATTACGCCGAGTCATGCGGGGCCTAGTCCAAAGGTGCGCTACTCGACGACGGCGACGGTGAGTGAAGCCGATCCGGTCGTAGAGGATTTGGATGCTTTTCGAACTAAAGAACCAACGCTGTATTTCCGAGCTTTTGATAGTACGGGCAATCATGCGTCTGGCGAGCCTAAGCGATGGGTGGCTAAGCTTAAGGTGCGCTATCAGGTACATGAGTATGCTGACCATCGCAAGGTGGAGCTAGCGGTGACGCCCAAGGCTGAAATTCGCTATACGACCGATGCGACAAACCCGCGTGAAGGTCGAGTTTATGACGAGCCTTTCGCCATTTCAGATGATCGCACACTGCTTCAGGTCTATGCCAGTGCAGGCGAGGCGAAAGCGACTGAAACTTTTACGATTGCAGAGAAGGGCACCCAGCGAGCTGAGATTGATGAGGCGCTTCCGGCCAAATTAAAACGCCAGAAACCTCGCTTTGATACGACGAATGCGGTGTTTGGTTTAATTACGACATTTAAGGATCGTCAGGGTGTCGTATTTCATGGGGTTACCCTAAACGTAGGGGAAGGGGAGCAAGCGGTGCAGGTACGGTTTAACGATCGGGCTGTGACGCCGATCATTTTAGAAAAAGTGATCGCAGCACTCAGGGAAAATCTAGATGAGCCGGATGCTTTGGTACAGTTAACTATCCGAGATAGTGCTGCTTTTGATACAGGGTTTGACCTCAAAGCCTTTGCTGAACTCGCAGGCATTGAGCTCACACCGGATTCAGTGGAGCAGTGAAACCTTACCCGATGACTATGGCTACTGATCTGAAAAAGACGACGCCCAAAAAGACGCCCACAAAATCGGCCAACAAGGCCGACAAGGTTGCCCATGCGACTCAGGGGTTTGGCGTGCCTTTGACGGCTGCGCCTCATCATTTTGTGGTGGTGATTCCTCGGGGCAATCAGCAGCCGGTGCAGATTGTAGAAGATCTGGGGATGCATGTTCACAGTGATGAGAGTGAGGTACTAGATCGTGTGGTGCTGCCACGCTCTATATGGACGGAGATTGCGAGTCCGGTGAAGCGGATGTTTAATGAGCGGCTGAAGGCGCATGCGTTGAAGCCGGGGCAGTGGAAGGTGGGCAACAACCGGGTGGATCGGCTGTTGGGCAAGGAGCTATGTGTGTTGGCTTGGGCGGTTGAAGACCTAGAGGAGGAGAAGGTGGGGGCGGCGTTGCGAAACTGGCTATCGTTGCGTCCGGAGGAGCGCTGGTGGTTGTTTGGGATGACGGCTTCTACGGTGGGTGGCCTAAATGACAAAGGGAAAGGTTGGCGGATGGCGCTTAAGTATGCGTTGGGCGATTCGCCGCAGGCGGTGATTTTGGAGACTCGGAAGGTGCAGACGCAGGCACCGAAAAAGAGCAAGCCGGATGATGGCTATGAAACACTGCCGTTATTTCAAAATTAGGTTTAGCTTCTAAGCTGGTAAATGCGAAGACTTATTGAACCTGCAAAATGGTAACCCTTATGGAAAATGCTACTGCTCTTGATATGTTGGAACGTCATCCTGACAAGGTGAGCGGTGCGTGGGTTTTTAAGGGAACCCGCGTGCCGGTGTCTGCGTTTTTTGAAAATCTTAAAGATGGCGCTTCTGTCGATCAGTTTTTGGAATGGTTTCCGGGGGTGGCGAGATCTCAGGTGGGGGCGCTGCTCGATTACGAACAACAAGCGGCGTTTGACTTTTAATCTGAGAGACATAGAATTCTGTCAAATAACTAAGAGGTCCTTGCCAAATGACTATTCAAGAATTATTGAGCGCGGCTCAAGAGTTGAGTTTGCCAGATCAACTGCAACTTGCCAGTCAGCTTATGCAGGCGGCTAGCCAAAGACTTCAGACGGCTTCCGAACCTACTTCACCGCTGTCGGATACAGAAGATCCTTTAATTGGTCTTTTTTCTGGCTCTGTGGATTTGGCTACGCGCTCTGAAGAAATCTTAAAGCAAGAAATCAATTCGGGTTCTGGGTTTACATGGAAAGAGTCTTAGCCGATAGTGGCTTTGTTGTCGCTTTAGCAAATCGTTCTGACCAAAGGCACGCTGATGTTGCCCCTATTTATAAACAGTATGCGCAAATTTTATTGCCTCAGATGGTGTTAGTTGAAGTCGCATACTTAATCGGTCGTGATATAGGCATTTCTACAGTAGTTAAATTTCTGAAGGGGCTGTCGGCTAGTCGATTTGAAGTGATTGAAGCGTCAGATGAAGACCTTGATCGAACGGCTCAAATATTAGAGCAGTATGCTGATAGCAAAGTTGACTTTGTTGATGCAGTTGTTATGGCGATTGCAGAACGCTTCAACATCACAAAGATTCTGACTATTGATCAGCGTGATTTCAGGCTTTTCAGGCCGTCACATTGTGAAAGCTTTACGTTGCTTCCTTAATGTTTTTAGATAGTCTGAGCGTACCTACGCTTAGCGATAGTAAAGTAATCACCCAATATATCAATTTCCTATGCCAATCAATCCTTTAACGCCGTTAGCCCTACAAGATGCCCCCTCACTAATTGAGCGGGTGTTTCCGGCGCAGAAGGTTTCGGCGGAGGCGCAGAAGGAGCGCAAGGCGGGTGCGGGGCAAACGCTGACGGCGTTGGGGTCGTATTGGAAGGGGCGCAAGCCGCTGATTATGGTGCGGGCGATCGTGCTGGGTTGTTTGTTGCCGGTGACGGATGATCTGGAGGCGGATCTACATATTTTTGAGAAGCTGATGGCGATGGATGATGCGGCTTTTGGGCGGCGGGAGCCGAAGCTGAAGGTGGCGGAGATTGCGCAGCGGATTACGTTGGCGAATCCTTGGGATTTTTTTGAGTACAGCAACCAGTTTTATGACCAATCGGAGATTGAGGCGCTGCAATTTCCGTTGGATGCTGGGCAGTATCCAAAGTTGAAGTTGCGCTGGCAGCGGGGGCTACCGGATGAGAAGAAGCATCTGCTGCTGGCTCAAGCGCTGGTGGGGTTGCCCTATGAGGAAAAGGTAAGGTTGTGCCGTCGTCCGGAGGAGCTTGATCCGGAAATGTTGTATGGGTCAATTTGGGAGGATGTGAATGCGCATTTAGGAGAGTTTGGGGTAGAGGCGTATTCTCATGAGGCGTTGGTGGAGCAGTTGGGGATGCTGCGTTATGGGCATCGGCCTCGGGTGGGGGATACGTTTTGTGGGGGTGGATCGATTCCGTTTGAGGCGGCGCGGTTGGGATGTGATGTGTATGCGTCGGATTTGAATCCGGTGGCTTGTATGTTGACTTGGGGGGCGCTGAATATTATCGGGGCGAGTGCAGAAAAGAGAAAAGAGATTGAAAAGGCGCAGCGGGAAGTTGCAGAAGCGGTAGATCGAGAGATTACTGAATTAGGGATTGAGCACAACGAACGAGGAGATCGGGCGAAGGCGTTTTTGTATTGTTTAGAAACGCGGTGTCCCGAGACGGGGTGGATGGTGCCGATGGCACCGAGTTGGGTGATTTCTAAGAGTAGGCAAGTCTGTGCAAGGCTGACTCCTAATTTTGAGAATAAGCGATTTGACATAAATGTTTTGAGCAACGCTAGTGACTTGGAAATGAAGGCTGCCGCTCAGGGAACTGTGCAAGATGGCAGTTTAGTTTACGAACTAAAAGGCGAACTATATCGTCACTCAATTAAGACAATTAGAGGTGATTATAGAACTGAAAGTAGTGAAAACCGAAATCGCTTACGGCAGTGGGAATTACATGATTTTAAATCCCTACCAAACGATATTTTTCAAGAGAGATTATATTGCATTCAATGGATTACTCAAGAAACTTTGGGGCAATCTCGTCAGGAGACTTACTTTTCATCAGTGTCTGATACAGATATAGATCGAGAAAGACAAATTGAGCATATCGTTGAGAAGAATATAGAGACCTGGCAAAAGATAGGACTAGTTCCTGATATGGTGATTGAGCCGGGTTACAATACGGACCAGCCTATTCGTGAGCGAGGATGGCGATACTGGCATCATTTGTTCAACCCACGGCAGATGAGTCTCTTCCAGATGTATTTCCGAAATATTACTCAGTCTGGTTTTGCAGAGTACCTTTCTGTTATCTTAGCAAAGTCTCTTGACTGGTCGAATCGATTAACGAAATGGGATAGTAGTCTAGGCAGTGATAAAGTTACAAATCTGTTTTTTAATCAGGCATTAAATACCAACTATAACTATGGATGTAGAGGTACAAAATATCTTGAAAACCATACTTTAGGTTCATTTAATAAAACGGCCATTGGAGATACGGTCAATGTCAATTCATTGATTAATGCCTGTAACGCCAGCGATCTTAGTCTCAATACGCCTTTAAATATCTGGATTACTGATCCACCCTACGCTGACGCTGTTAACTACGAAGAAATAACAGAATTCTTCATCGCATGGCTCCGCAAAAATCCCCCTGCCCCCTTCGACCAATGGACTTGGGATTCCCGCCGTGCCCTAGCCATCAAAGGCGACGGCGAAGACTTCCGACGCGGTATGGTCGAAGCCTATCGCGCCATGACTACTCACATGCCCGACAATGGCCTCCAGTGTGTCATGTTCACCCACCAAGACACCAGCGTGTGGGCTGACATGGTTTCCATCTTTTGGGCAGCAGGACTGCAAGTCGTCAGCGCCTGGTACATCGCCACTGAAACCACCTCCGAACTCAAACAAGGCGGCTACGTCCAAGGCACCGTTACACTGCTACTGCGCAAACGACTCGCCACAGCATCCACCTTTAAGCAAAGACTGCTTCCTAAAATCCGCAAAGAAGTCACCGCCCAAATCGAAGACATGCTGAACCTTAACGACAAATCCCAACAGCATGGCGAAACCGTATTTAACGACTCCGACCTCCAAATGGCAGGCTACGCCGCCGCCCTAAAAGTCCTCACCGAATACACCGAAGTCGATGGCCGCGACATGACCACCCTCGCCCTCCAACCTCGCCAAAAAGGCGAAACCACCGTCGTTGATGACATTGTGAAATATGCCTCCGAAGTCGCCAACAATCTACTCATTCCCGACCAACTCAGAGCCCTTAACCCCGACACCTGGAGCGAAATTACCGGCGTCGAGCGCTTTTACCTGCGCATGGTCGCCATCGAACAAACCGGAGCCGCCAAGCTCGACAACTACCAAAACTTCTCTAAAGCCTTCAACGTTGCCTACCAGCCCCTCATGGCCTCGCTAGAAGCCAACAAAGCCAGACTAAAAGGCGCAAAAGAATTCAAACCCCGCGAGCTAACCGGCGGCGACCTAAGCGGAACGCTATTGAGCGAATTACTCATAGCCATTCAGGAACTGCTGAACGACAAAGATCCCAAAGTCGTACTGGGTCAAATTCGCAGCAGCCTGGATGCCAGCTACTTCCAAAAACGCCCTCATTTGATGGCAATGGCCCACTACCTAGCCAATATGTGGCGCGATCGGCGTCCTGAAGAAGCTCAAAAAGCTGAAATTATAGGCGATCGTATTCGCAACGAGGGTATTTAATTCGGTTATGTAAGCACTGCCCTGATGCACTCGCAAACTTAAACCCCTTATGCAGATGAACAGATACAAACCTGAGACAGGAGAATAACTTTTGGACAATTTACGAAGGCTGACCCTGCGCGGATTTAAGTCCATAAAATCTATTGACCTTGAGCTTCATGCTTTAAATATTCTGATTGGAGCCAACGGCGCAGGTAAGAGCAATTTTATTTCGTTCTTTAAAATGCTTAATGAAATGATGGCCGGACGCTTTCAGCAATATGTTGGCACCTCAGGACGTGCTCAGTCCCTTTTACATTTTGGGCCAAAAGTAACGCCTCAGATAGAAGCAAAACTTGAGTTTGCCGTTGAAAGCGGAGTCGATAAATATGACATGAGACTGTTTCATGCTGCTAGCGACACTTTAATCTTCGCAGAAGAATCGATGAGCTTTCAGGCCGAAGGGTGGGACTCTCCAAGAACTGATCAACTAGGTGCAGGACACCCAGAAGCTAAACTCCGTGAAGCCGCCAAGGAAGATGGACAAAATACAGCTAAAGCCCTCAAGTACTTGCTCGATCGCTGCCGGGTTTATCATTTTCATGACACTTCAGCGACAGCAGCGGTGCGGCAATCCTGTTACGTTGGCGATAGTCGATGGCTCATGCCGGATGCTGGCAACTTAGCCGCACTACTTTTGCGATTTCGAGAAGAAGACATATCGGCCTATCGACAAATTGTCGGTACTATTCAACTGATCGCGCCCTTTTTTGAGGACTTTGTGCTTGAACCAGATGCTTCTCGCAATGTCATTTTGAACTGGCAAGAAAAAGGCGCAGACCGGGTATTCGGGCCTCATCAGTTTTCAGATGGGACTTTGCGCGCCATCTGTCTCGCTACGCTGCTCTTGCAACCAGAAGACGAACTCCCAAAACTCATCGTCGTAGACGAACCTGAGCTAGGTCTTCACCCCTATGCTCTAAATGTACTGGCCGATTTATTTAGGAGAGCAGCGCTGCATACTCAAATTCTAATCAGCACACAGTCTAGTTCTTTTTTAGATAACTTTGAGCCAGAAGACGTGATTGCGGTGAACCGAGAAGGTAAGGAATCGCAGTTTAGAAGACTAAGTCCTACGGAGCTAGATCCTTGGCTTGATGAATACAGCTTAGGAGAAGTTTGGGAGAAAAACATCATTGGCGGAGGGCCTCATTAATGGCTCGCCTTTACCTAATTGTTGAAGGACAAACCGAACAGACCTTTGCAGACACTCTTATAAAACCCCATCTAGCGCAACGTCAAGTATATATGAACAAGCCCGTACTTGTTGCTCACGCAAAAAAGAAAGGGAGAGTTCACAGAGGTGGTGGTCAAAACTATGCACCTATGAAAAACGACATCATACGATTTCTCAAACAGGACAAAGATCCAGATGCGTATTTCACAACCATGATTGATTTATACGCCCTTTACGCCGACTTTCCTGGCCTAACTGAAGCCCAGCAGATGCAACCAGACCCGTTTGAGAGGGTTAAATTCCTAGAGCAAAAATTCGCAGAAGACATTGACGACCCTCGATTCATTCCTTATCTCCAGCTGCACGAATATGAGGCATATCTTTTTTCTGACCCTACTTGCTTTGAATACCTTGATGCTGGAGGCATGCAAGCCGTAAAAACACTTCAATCTATTGCGAGTCAGTATGAGACACCCGAACTTATTAACGATGGGTCGCAAACAGCACCAAGCAAACGCATTATTGCTTTGTTCCCCGACTATGAAAAAGCAAAAACTGCCTTTGGCCCTCAGCTAGCCGCAAAAATAGGACTCTCAGTCATTCGCGATCGCTGCTCACACTTCAATGACTGGCTATCAAAGCTTGAGTCTTTAAATAGCCAATAAACGAATGATAGCGTGACACAATAAATACACAGCAGAAACCCATCTCATGATTGCCACACCCAGTCCACAGAAAATGACGGTTGAAGCCTACTTCGATTGGGAACCCCGTCAGGAACTTCGCTATGAATTTGTTGATGGCGAAGTTTTGGCCATGGCAGGAGGTACCCTCGCCCACAACGATATTGCCGTTAATCTCCTCACTGCCCTACGACCTTCCTTACAAAAACAAGGCTGTCGTATCAACATCGCCGATGCCAAAGTACAAGTCACCGCATCTCGCTACCGATATCCTGACCTAGTTGTCACCTGCGACGAGCGAGACAAAACCGCGCTCAATGCTATTCAATACCCTAAGCTCATCATTGAGGTGCTTTCTGTCGGAACCGAGGCACTCGATAGAGGCGAGAAACTTAAAGAATATTGTCAGCTACCTAGCCTAGAAGAATATGTATTAATCAGCTCAACACAAATTAGCGTTGAAATTTATCGTCGCACTCAAGGGCGATTTTGGCTGTATACGGCTTATCAACCCGGAGACAGCATTGTACTTGAAAGTGTTGGCTTCGAGTTCCCTATCAACCTTCTCTACGACGGCATTGCGCAATTTTCGCCACCTATCCCCACGGACTGACCCCAGGTAGCAGTTATTAAGCTAATCTCCATACTCATGTAGCAAATTGCCAGTTTCAGCCCTTAGCGTCTCAATGTAGGCCGCAATAGCCGAAAGGACATTTTCTTCTGTAGACTGTGCGCCCGAACCAAAAACAGCTTTACAAGCCTTATCACAATCTCTCACGGGCACAATTTTGTCGCGCACGACTTCAAAGCCATACTCACGAATGTCTCGCAATATGAGCTGTTCCAAACACCAGAATCTATTCGCAAACAGCGCTTGCAGCTCTGGTAATTCTGCCTGAGCCAACGCCCTCAAATATCTCTTGTCGCCAGTCAGTATAAACGCCTCACCCGTCTCATCTTTTTGAAGCACTTGGGCAACGTACGTCGTCAGAATGGCCTCACCCGCATCTATGCCCTCACAACCAGAAAGCTGCCCAAACAAATCGCTATTTACCTCAGCTTGGCTAATTTGGGGCAGTGTCTCAGCTAACTCAATGGTTCTCTTGTAATTTATTAGCTTGGCTTCGAGTCGTCGGCACTTGCCCTTATTTAACTGGGCTAAATCTCCTCGAAACTTATACTTCGCCGTAGCTAGCACTCTAATCTCAGTACGATCTGCCTCAAAAAGGTTGATCGTTTCATCGAACAGCTCAAAGGTCGCTAGCTTTTTGATAATGTCATTGTCAATGCAATAAAGGCAACCCGTCAAATCTACTCTCCCAGGATGCGCTCAAGATGATCTATCGTGTCATCGTTCAGATTTTCCCAATCCAAATTCTCTTCTAAAAATCTGTGAATCATTGCCTCACCAGATTCCTCACAGCCTAGTTCTTGTACTGCTTTTTGTGCCAATCCAAACTTCTGAGGATCAATCTTCTTAGCGTGCCAACCGTAGTTAAAGGCTAAAATGCAGGCGTCCACAGTAGGGTCTGCTTCTATCTTCTCTTCTATCTTTCTCCTTAACTGCCCGTTGTTGTAAATAGATAAGCCTCGAAAGCAATTATCGTACTGGTTTACAAGCAACTCAACTGCAAAACGATTCGCTGCCGTTTCCTCTACATCGTCAGATTCGTTGATTTCATCGTCTATCAAAATCCCCGTTTCTACATGACCCAGTGCTAAGTGACCTAGCTCATGTGCCAGATGAAAAGCTAACCAGGCCGGATGTGTCGTCTTATGGCTAAGCAAAATGACTGGGCGATCGCCTTGCCATTGAATCATGCCCGTTATTTTACGATTACCTGTCGGGTAATCATTGAAATATACAACGGCGATACCATGCTGCCAGCAATAGCTTAGCAAACTCTCCAGGTCTACTTTAGAACCGTGCATAAGAACGTCTTTGCGAACCTGATCAGCGGCTGTCGGAACAGGAGCGAAAGGCTGTGTCTTGAGACTAGTCGCCACTATCTCCGCCACCCGAGAAGCAAGCTGAGGAGAAACCTGTGGAACATCTGAGGCTTGCTGAGAATGATATTTGAACTTAGTGGGCAGTAAGGCTTTGAACCTAGCTTCCGAATCGTCTTGCAATAAGCTACTCAAATCCAAATGCAGCCGTTGCGCAATATGCGCCGATCCTTCGAGTACCGCAGATGGAATTTCATTGAGCTCATCATCCCACCAGCTGGGCAACCCCGCCCTGCGCACGTAGCTTTCACTCAAGCCAACTGCCGACAGTTTCTTAAGTAAGCGAGCCATAGATAAAGATTGATTCAATGACTGTGCCTCCTGCTCCACCTTTTGAAAGGAATCGACCTTGTTTCTATCTTTGACGTTTGGGAATGCTGCTACCCCCTGATTACCTACGGTTAATGATATCTATGCTACCAATATTCCAGCCTTTATAACCATCACCAATAGATGTGAGGCTCATTACCTAGTTGATATTTAGCGCGATCGCCGTTGTAAAGAAGCATAAAGAGCGGAAATGATGGGCGATTCTTCGGAGAGGTTCCGCCATCGCATCTGCAAGGAGGGTATTTAGATTCATCGTCGGATGCATTCGTACGACAGCAATCTACTCCTAAGAAACACAAGCTAATCAACCTTGAAAAACCTAAATTGTCGTCACTACGGCGACAATTTTGTTTCTTTCAGGTTTATCGAATAGCAAGCAGAGCTGTTCATGAGGGGCTCAGATGAAAATACATAACGGTTCTAGCGATCATTAATGTACTAAGCTAAGTGGTCAAAGCTATAGATACCGCTATTCTGCTCTGAATATATTGTGTTCTTTTTTATACGAAAATCCTATGGCAACCTTTAGAAGCGATAACTGTGATTTGCCCGATATATTGAAGGAAATTGTATCTGGGAAAATCCAGCTTCCAGACTTTCAGCGAGGTTGGGTCTGGGACGATAGCCATATTCAAAGCTTGTTAGTCAGTATTGGTCGTTCGTTCCCCGTTGGAGCCGTTATGCTGCTAGAAACCGGCGGTGAAGTTCAGTTTCAGGTGAGACCGATTGAAAACGTACAGTTGCCACAGCCCTTACCCCAAGCAGCTCAGCTCATTCTTGACGGTCAGCAGCGGTTAACCACGCTAACTCAGGTGCTTTCTCTAAATGGCCCTGTCAAAACGCGCACCGCTAAAGGCAAAGCCATCAAACGCTACTACTACATCCATATCCCTACAGCCCTTGAAGCGCCAGAACGTTTGGAAGATGCGCTCATTGCAGTGGATGAAAGTCGGCAGGTAAAGTCAAACTTTGGTCGGCAAGTTGATTTGGATCTATCTTCCCGAGAACTAGAATGCCGACAGCTCTGCTTCCCCTGCAATCAAATTTTGAACTGGTCAGAATGGTTGCAAGATCTCAACAAATTTAATGGTCAAGAGCTAGGACAGTTCTTGACTTTTCAAAGGCAAGTGTTGGATGTCTTCACGACCTACAAAGTTCCCATCATTGCGCTAAAAAAAGAAACCTCCAAAGAGGCTGTTTGCTTGGTATTTGAGAAAGTCAATACAGGTGGCGTACAGCTATCTGTGTTTGAACTTATTACCGCTAGTTACGCAGCGGATGGCTATAACCTGCGGGACGATTGGTATGGCAGCAAGCTTCGTTCTGTGGAGTCTCGCCAAAAGCGTCTCGCTAAAGATGAACCCCTTCTCTCCCAGGTCGAATCAACCGACTTTCTCCAGGCGATTACCCTACTACATACACTAGACAAACGCCGCGCCGATATGGCCGCAGGAAAGCAAGGCAAGCAAGTATCTCCAGTGAGTGCCAAGCGCAGCTCAGTGCTAGAGCTGCCGTTGTCTGCCTACGAAACATGGGCGGGCAAAGTAGAAGGCGGCTTTCGTCTTGCCGCCAAATTCCTCAAAAAGCAGTCATTTTACGCGGTTCGAGAACTGCCTTACCGCACCCAAATCGTACCGCTAGCTGCCGTTTTGACACAACTCCAAGAGCGATGGTTAGAGCCTCGCATTTATGACAAATTAGCCCAATGGTTTTGGTGTGGCATTTTAGGCGAACTCTATGGTGGAGCCGTTGAAACCCGCATTGCCAACGATCTCGAAGAACTTCTCCTTTGGATTAACGACGATACTCATATTCCTCGCACCGTAGGAGATGCCTCTTTCCAACCAGAACGCCTAGACCGACTAACCACACGACTGAGTGCGGCTTACAAGGGCATCAATGTGTTAGTCCTACGCGAAGGAGCCGCAGACTTCTTTTGGAAAGCCAGCATTAAAGAATTAGATGCCCAAGAAATTGCTCTTGATATTCACCATATTTTTCCTCGTGCTTGGTGTGAAGAAAAGGGTATTCCTAAAAAACAGTACGATACGATTGTCAACAAAACTCCTATCTCCTACAAAGCCAATCGCATGATTGGTGGATCAGCGCCCTCCGCCTATCTTCAAAAGCTTCAAAGTCATGCTCAAGTCCAACTGACTGGCGTAGAGATGGACAAAATTCTGGCGAGTCACTGTATACCCCCAGAGAAACTGCGCATAGATGACTTCGATAGTTTCTACAGCGAACGAAAGCAGTCCTTACTAAAGCTGATCTCGGTAGCAATGGGTAAGCAAGTTCTAAGCGAAGGCTTAGAAACGCAAGACGATGGTGACGAGGAAGAAGTATGAATCCGTCCTTCATTCAACGCTTTTCCTCTAGAACCGAGCGCCTAGACCAAACCGTCCTCACCCAGTATTTAAAACAGGCAAAACGCTACCATCGCATTGCGGGATACTTTACCTCGTCGCTGTTTGAAATTGCCGGAGAATATATTGACAATATTGACGAGGTTCGGATTGTTTGTAATTCCGACGTTCGCTCGGAAGATATCAAAGTCGCCAAGATTCAAGAATCTAAACTGTTAGGACGCTTAAATGAGTTGCCCGTAGAAGCAGAATCGCTGCTGAATAGACCCCGTTATAAATGGCTGTACGAATTTTTAAGCAATCATCCCAATGCAATTCAGGTCGCGCCTGACGACTTCTGCGGATTTGTACATGGCAAAGCAGGCGTGATTGAACTGCATGATGGTCGCCGAATTGGGTTCATGGGCTCTATGAACGAAACCAGAGCGGGCTGGCAAGCCCATTACGAAATCGTCTGGTCGGACGAAAGCCCGGAAGGTGTCGATTGGATACAAGCTGAGTTCGATGCACTGTGGAAAGCCTCAGTACCGCTCCCTAGAGCTGTCGTACAGGAAGTCGGTCGCCGTGCCCATCGCGTCGAAATTGAGTTAGGCGAACAGCCTGATGACGATAGCCTAGCCCCGGCTGCGCTGGTTGAATCACCCATGTACCGGGAGGGACTATCTCTGTCGCCCTGGCAGCGGGCCTTTGTTTCAGAATGTATGAAGCATTTGCGTTGGCATGGCGTGGTCAGACTTTTGATCGCCGATGAAGTGGGCCTTGGGAAAACGCTTTCTTTGGCGACAGCAGCCCTAACGCTCACCCTCATTAACGAGCAAGAAATTGCCCAGCGTGGCGCACGGGGCCGCCGTCGCCCCATTGTTATATTTGCCCCTGCTCCCCTTACTGAACAATGGCAAACAGAACTACTCGATAAGTTAGGGCTCCCTTGTGCCCGTTGGTCATCCAGGAAAAAGGTTTGGCTTGACTCTGAGGAGAGAGCTATCTCGCCGACTGGCGCTGAGAACGTGGTGCGGTGCCCATTACGCATTGGCATTATCTCAACCGGGCTAATTGTTCAACCGACTCGGGAGCGAGAACTGCTGAGCCAAGTGAACTTTGAAATTCTCATTCAAGACGAATCTCATAAATCGCGTACTAAACAGGGAATGGGTAAGGATGCGGGCGAGCCCAATGCGTTGTTGCAGTTTATGATTGCTGCTGCTGGGCGCTCTAAGCATGTGCTGCTAGGCACCGCTACGCCGATGCAAACGCAAGCTGATGACCTTTGGGATCAGCTGAAAATTTTGCACCAGGGCGATGGTCGGTTCGTTTTGGGCAATGACTTTAGTCCTTGGCATCATCCCGAGCAGGTGGTGCCGGTGTTGACCGGCAAGGAGAAAATTAAGGATATAGAAATGGCTTGGCGGTATGTGCGATCGCCCCTACCGCCGCTAGAGTCCTCTAACGAAGGCGACTTTCGACGAGTCATGTACGGAGTTCGCGAAGAATTAGGACTCAAGCCACGAGATTTTGATACATCTGCTTCAGTGGTCGCCCTATCCCGCGCTGTTAGCGAGGATCTAGAAGATTTGATGGATAGCGAAAGAGCAAATATGAGCTTCTTTCAACGCCATAATCCGATTGTTCGTCATGTTGTTTTACGTAAGCGTAAGGTACTAGAAGAGGCCGGAATCCTTTCTCGGGTCGGCGTCGATCTGCATCCAAATCAAGAAAAAAGCCGTGATCCAAACACATTTACTATCCTATTTGAGCAACGTGCGCTCAGAACTAGCGAAGCGTTTGAAAATGCCTACGAAGCTGCCCAAGCCTTTGGCCTCGCCTATGGCAGACGAGTGGGCGGCGGTGGCTTTATGAAAAACTTGGTGACTCAGCGCCTTTGCTCTAGCTGTGTGGCTGGGTTGAACACAGCGCAAAAGTTGTTGGATCAGCAAGTGCTTGAAGACGAAAGTGAGCAAGAGGTTATGCAAGATATTGATCTTGCGATCGCTGAGCAAGAAGCACTCCACGACCTCATTAACGCACTGAAAGGAATGCAAGGAGAAGATCCAAAGCTTAAGGCTGTCAAGCACTATCTGGCTCAGGAAAACTGGGTTCAGCATGGCTGCATTATTTTTAGCCAGTATTATGACACCGCCGCCTGGGTTGCAGAAAACTTAGCTGCCTTGTTTCCTGATCAGCTCATTGGGCTTTATGCTGGCGCAGATAAGAGCGCTCTATTTCGCGGCCCTGAAAACCCCAACAGAGCTAAACGAGAGACGCTAAAGAAAATGGTAGAAGATCAATCTATCCGAATTATGGTGGCCACTGATGCGGCCTGTGAAGGTCTTAACCTTCAACGCCTGGGCACCTTAATCAATGTTGATTTGCCCTGGAATCCCACTCGCCTAGAGCAGCGCATTGGTCGCATTAAACGCTTCGGCCAGACTCGACCTACGGTAGATATGCTCAACTTGGTCTACCAAAGCACCGTTGATGAAAACATCTACGAACGCCTTTCGGCTCGTATGAAAGACCGCTTTGACCTCTTTGGCTCTCTGCCAGATACTATTGAAGACTCGTGGATTGATAATGTTGAAACGCTTGACGAAAAGCTTGATGAGTACATTGACGCTCAAAAGCGCGTCAATGGATTTGACATTCGATATAACGAGAATCTAGACGCTGAAGAAGATGAGTGGCGCAACTGCGCTCAGGTACTTTCTCAAAGAAGTATTGATACACTAATGAGAAATGGCTGGTGAGGAACTGGGTTACTTCGTTAAGTGTGTTTATAGTTCTTGTTAAGGGGATCATCTGAGATATTCGCATTCTTCTGCTTAAATTCAAAAAAATCGTCTAAGGGCGAGCAGCTGGTGCCTCTGATGAGCTGAGGGGGTGTTTCATGCGCAAGTTCGCGAGCTGGGAAAAAACAAATGGAAACTGCTGATGATGGGCAACGCTTAGGATGCTCCGCCTAAAGACTCCGACAGTTTCCATTCAATTGGGATTCCCAGCGCGTGGGAACGCTGAGCCCGTCGAAGCCTGCAACGCTTGAGATCCTAGTTTCCATTCAATTGGGATTCCCAGCGCGTGGGAACCTGGCCTATAGTCGCACGATAAACGATGCGAGTAAGGCTGTTTCCATTCAATTGGGATTCCCAGCGCGTGGGAACTAACCGGCTCAAGAAAAGCTACGACGCTGGTCATTATGTTTCCATTCAATTGGGATTCCCAGCGCGTGGGAACCCTCAAGACCTGTTGAGATACACAGTAAATGTGACGAATTTGGTTTCCATTCAATTGGGATTCCCAGCGCGTGGGAACTCTCAGTGCCGAGAGTTGTTTATCAAAGAGGGTCTTAACGTTTCCATTCAATTGGGATTCCCAGCGCGTGGGAACTTGAAGTACTTCTATAATCCAGTATCCTCTATTATTGGCGTTTCCATTCAATTGGGATTCCCAGCGCGTGGGAACACAAAACTTCACTAGGAAAATCAAAAAATGGCTAACTTGTTTCCATTCAATTGGGATTCCCAGCGCGTGGGAACGAAGCAGTCCCGTTTTTGCCATATAAGAACGCTGAGGCTGTTTCCATTCAATTGGGATTCCCAGCGCGTGGGAACCTAGCAGCTTCTCTGAACATGGATGCGTAGATTGCATCACGTTTCCATTCAATTGGGATTCCCAGCGCGTGGGAACTTCCACTATCGCTTTCTCCGTTGAGTTCCTACTCAACTGTTTCCATTCAATTGGGATTCCCAGCGCGTGGGAACTCTCTGCGAATGCATCCAGGGCGCTACGGTTACCCATTTCTGTTTCCATTCAATTGGGATTCCCAGCGCGTGGGAACTTGGTTTCTTGGCTGAGTTCCCAAGCAACTAAACAACTATTTGTTTCCATTCAATTGGGATTCCCAGCGCGTGGGAACTATGTGCATAACCTATGCACTAAACAGGAATTGATGGTTTCCATTCAATTGGGATTCCCAGCGCGTGGGAACTTGTATATACAGATGAAGTAAGAGAGGACCACATGGCGTTTCCATTCAATTGGGATTCCCAGCGCGTGGGAACATCTTGTAGCTCAGTTTGGCTCATGACAGAGAGCTTAGTTTCCATTCAATTGGGATTCCCAGCGCGTGGGAACCCCTTGTATTGAAACCTATTTGTAGCAAGCTGTCCAGCATCCATTTGCGAGCCTCATGCCATTTAATAGCTCCCCAGCCCTACCAACCCTCAAAATAATCCCTACAACCCAGGCCCCACAAGGCGTCGAGGCTGACAACGGCAGCATCAGCCTTTCCAGCTTTTCTCCCCACCCTCGCAACACCTTAAATAACATACCCCTTACACAATCACCGAACCCGGCATCCCCGTCACCGGCGGATCGCCCCACACCAACACCTGCCCCAACGTATGACTCGACAACGGATAAAACCTCACACTGTCTTCACCCGCCTTGTACCTGGCCTTTAGCCGCTTTTGCAGCTCCTTAAACTTAGCCGCCGACAGCACACATTCAAAAACACTATACTGCACCCGCCGCCCATACCCCTCCAACAAATCCGACACCTTTTTGCGACGCTTATCACAAGACACATCGTAAGTAACCACATACAGCAGCATAAGCCCTCACCTGATTACATGAGGCTTATAAACCCTCACAGGATCATACACAAATAGCTTATAAGCCCGAACCTGCTGATTGAGCAAATCCCACCGAGGCTGCTCACCCACATCCGTTTGAATCCGTTCCTCCATCCGCTGCAAAAAAGCCCGCAAATACTTTTTACGCCCCAAATTACTCAAATAAATACCGCCCCCCTTCGGCTCAAAATCAGACTCAATATCCATCATTCGCCGATTGATTAAATACAACACCAAAGAATCCACAATCGGTGCGCGAAACTCTTCTAGCAAATCAGATGCCAACGCAGCATGTCGCTCCGAACCTTGATGCAAACAAGCATAATAAGGATCCAACCCCTGCAACTCAATCAAACTAAGCAGGTGATTCCACAATACCTGATAGCCAAAACTCAGCATCGCATTGACCTCATTCCCCGGCGGACGACGCGATCGCGCTATAAAAACAAACCGCTCATCCGCCAAACACTCGCTAAAAGCACCAAAATAACTCGCCGCCCCCGCCCCCTCAAAACCCATCAATCGCTCTGTAGACTCTGCCGTTGCCGCCTGCTGCACCAAATACTCTATCGACTCAATAGCCAACGTAAGCGGCGCTGTCGCTTGCCGCCGCTGCTGCCGCAACAAAATCACCCGACTGTTTTTGAGCTTAGCCTGTACGATCGCTTGCGCCGTAATTAACCGCTCTACCGCTGAAAGCTGTTGCTGATAGCGTGCTAGCTGCCGATAGCCGCGCCCAATCGGCAACAGCCGCCCATAGCAAAATCCCATCCGAGACAAATACACAATCGGAATATCCCGTTGAAGACAAGCGCGAATCACCTGCGTTGTCACCTGGGACTGTCCAAATACCAAAATTTGCTCTAGCAAAGGCAATTGCACTTCATCTAGCACCTGCTGCCCCCGCTTGATTAGGATTTTTTCTTGCTGTAGCGAGAGGTAACACCCCTGCTGCGAAACATAAAGCGATCGCATAGCTAGGGTCGATCTAGCTCATTAGACTCAATAGAGGGCTGATCGATAGATTGAATGCGCGATCGCTCTGCTGCACTAGACGCGCGATCGCCCTGCAAATATAAGATGATTCGATCAGAGGCGATCGCCGTGCCATAGGTCGCTGCGGCCACCAGCGCTGTATTGACAATCACCGCCATCAAACCCAGCGGTGCAATCAATAAAATAACCAACGTGATAGACCCGTTGGCGATCGCGATAAACAGATTGCGAACTTGAACAGAGCGAGGAGAAATATACATAGGTATTACCAAAATAGTGATAAAAAGCTTGCCTCAATTAAACCAATTAAGAGAAAGTTATCAGACTAGAGTTGATAGTCGGCAATCAACGTTTTTAGCGTATTGTGTATCTGTGGCATTAAGCTAGCTTGTTCTAGAGAATCAAACTCCTTGTGAGTAATACTATTCAAACAGCCCAAAACCCTAGACTGCCAACGCTCTTTATTGGGAGTTCCCCAAGCCTCAAAAACTTGCTCTTTTTTTAATCCCAATAATTTGTGAAAAGTGTTATTACGTTGTTTTCTCGCAGTATTAGCAAACTGTTGCCAATTTTCAGTTCTGCCAATTTCAGGATATGTTCTTAACAATAAGAAATCAAGCTGAGTGCCGTACAAATAAACAGATTTTCCATCTTTAGACTGAGAGGCATAGAACCCAGGGAGTTTTTCATCAATGCTGGGTTTTAGCTCAGGAGCACGATAAGTTTGTTGAATATCATCAGGATAAGTAGCGATCGCCCAGTCGAATATTAATCCTTCAACCGACCGGAAAGAATGAAACAAAGCTTCTATAGTGTGCCCCTGCTGAAAGCGCACAACACTCAAATAAGCGGACTCGTAAGAGAACCAATACCACTCATCTAAACAAGAGAGATCCCAATCAATAGAATATTGAGTCGCATAATGTTTAAGCAGATTTCCACATTCTCTAAATTCGGCAATGTTCCATTTAATTGCAACCTCTATTAAATCCTTGATCTGTAAGATCTGTGGATCGGGTGAGTTTTTCCAATAGCTCCGCAAAAGGCTATAAGCACCCGCATAATCATATCGATCCAAAAGCGCGATCGCCTGCCTTTGGCTCAACTCCCATAAATAATGGGTGCCGCTAGATAGTTCGTGTGCCGAGAACTGCCCGCGTCGATTTTCTTCAATATTTTCAGTAAAATCGCAAAACTGTAAAGACTGTTCCGTAAACCCTGTCAGCGCCGTCACACGCAACGCCTCTGAGCATTGGCTAACGCCACCTTTGGGAGAAACCAAAATTTTATCAATGATTTGATTACTAGGCTGATTTGCGATCGCCCCATGCACCACAGACCACACCGATTGCTTTGACCACCGAACCATTTCATCAAAATCAGTCGGATTTTCGCCTGATTCCCCTACTAAAATGAGCTTGCAGGGAATGTGATAATACACTTCAATCCAGCGAGCAATAATTTCAGCCGCATAGCGAGTGTCACTCTCTCGAAACCGCTCAATAGCTTTAGATTGGTCGGTTGCGATTAAATAAATTCCCTCTAATGCGGTCGCATTTTCTTTAATGACACTACCTAGCATCACCGGCCTAAGACGATCTTTAAAATCCTCCCAATGTTGCAATAAAAACTGCGTTCTTGATCGAAAGCTATTGCCTGGATCGCCCTTGACACCTGGTTCTGTTGCGATAGCTTCATACACCTCTTGCGCCGGTGTGCTGTTGCTCCCAACCTTTGCCATTTTATCTCCAACATTGAGCCAATGATCTGGGTCAATGTTACAGATGAGATCGCGTGTGCCAACAGTCGCTACTAAAATTGTTTTTTTCTTGATCATCACACAGCTTTCTACCAAATGAAAATGAAATGAACAGAGCAAAAATGAGCCAATCACAACCGTCGTTAAAACGTCATTAAGGCGGCGTTACACCAAAGAGATGAGTACCTCCCTCTATATTTTCCAAATCTTGCAAAAACTGCGATCGCACATGCTTCGCACGCGGCGTCTGCCCGCCCATAAACAAACAAACAACCTCCTTGCACTCAGGCATCTTCCGCTCATTGAGCACCGTAATACCCTTCACACTCACCCAAGAACAATAAGCACCACCGCTGCCTGCATTCCCGCCTAGATCCGGATTGCGCTTATAGTTACGTGGCGGGTTGCCTTGCCGGGTACGATACACCAAATCCATCCCCTGCCCGCGAGTTTTAAAAGAATCCTTCTCCAACCATTTCATTTCTCTGCGATCAATCGGCTCCTTCGGTGGCCCCGGCAATACATACACCGCACAGCTCCTGGGCGAAAAAACTTCCGCCGCTGGATTGTTAAAGCCCTCAATCACCCGATTGGGCCACTGCGCTCTTACCGCAAGCCGCCAATCGTCATACAGGCTACTCCACTTGAGCGGAACTATCGGCAAGGAGTAAGGCACCGAAACCCAATCATTAGTCCCTTTCTTTTTATGCTTATGCTTTAAGCGCAGCAAAGTTCCTCTGGACGCTGGTCTACCATTATTCATTACAAAAGTATGCAGTGGCCTTCGCCAGCCGCGCCCCACCCCGCCGACATTTGCCGCAACCCGCACCACTGGCAACACAATAGAATTCAAAATTTCCTTTGGCGCACTGATTGTAATGTTTCCTACCCAACCGTAAAAAGGAGGATATTGGCAATCACTTTCTTCCAAAGGTTTGCCAATATTGGTTTGCAAGCGAATGCAGCCCTTACGGCTGAGCTTATCAACTGGCGACTCCAGCGTCCCCATCAACTCGCCCAAGGTCGCTTCTGCATCGGGTCGCGACATTACCCCCAACAAAAAGCGCAGCATCCACGACCTAAGCCAACCGCGCCAGTGGGCAGCTCTTAGCTCCATGGTTTTCATGTCAGGCCCAGCACTACCTTGGCTATGCAACAGAAAGTCAAATTGCTTACTCCCATCTTGAGGATTGAAAAGACGCAAATCAGAGTGTGCCTTGAAGTCTGTCGGTGGCTTCATGTTACCGTAGCCTGATGCCGTGCGACTGCCAATGCCATGCCTACTTAAGGCGTGCTGTACCCATTGCCAAACCTCTTCCACCTCTTCAGCCTTTACTTGGCCAGGAATGCCGCGAATCGCAACTTTGAGGGCGATCGCCTCTGTTCCATCGCCCAAGGTATAAAGCGACAATGGCGTGCTTTGCCCCTCGTGGTAAACCTGAAAAGCCTGCTGCGGATTGACAATATCCAAAGAAAGCTTGGTAGGCGTTTCGGGCCATGCATCCAAAAACTCAATTTTGCCTGCTGTAATACCTTGATCATCTTGGTTGCCCAAAAGGTAGTACATTCTGGCGGCGATTTCTGGGCGCTGCTTTGCCCAAAGCCGAACAATCCCGCGAATAGAGGCCGCTGGAACGTAACCATGCAAAGGCAGCTCCTCAAAATCTTGCCAGTTGTCGCCCACCATTCGCTTATCTTCAGCTCTGCCCTGCGCTGGTCGCCAAGCACCGCAAGGCTCACCTGCCGAAACAATAGTTTCAACATCTGGATGGGGAAACGAACCCACCTTAGTTCGCCAAGAGAGAGTGAAGGTTCCTGATTTAAAGAGACCTGATTGAGATCGCGTATGGTGCTGTTTTTCCAATAATTCTATTAAGTGCAGCCCGCTGTATAGGTAAGTCATTAGCCCTCCTGATAGGCTCTCGCCCAAAAATTCCAGTGGTTTGCCAACACAAGCGATCGCCGCCAAGTCTCCAAATATAAATCAGGATCAGTCTTGGCCATTTTCACGACTGCTTCCATTAAGTCTTTTCGCTTGGGTGGGTTTTTCTCATCAATTAATTGACCCAAAAGCGATTCCCACACAGGGACAGTGCGTTCGCGAATCTTCCCATTTTGGTCGTTGCTCTGATTTACATACCCTACCGCTGAGAGCAACCCAAATACCCGCAAATGCTGAGATAGCCGTAACACTGCTGTCAAATCATCTCCCTCCATAGCAGCTTTGCCTTTATAGCGTTGAATATGTCCATGGGCAGATAAACTGATTTGTTCAGATCGAATAGTCATGTGTTTTAAGCCTCCGCAGCCGTAGATAGTTTTTCAATATTGCGAGGTGCTTCTGTCTGAGCAATCCAGCTCTGCAACCAGCCTCGGCCTATATTGGCCTGCCCGCCCACCTGCAAAAGGCCTTGCAATAAATCCAGCAGCACCGCATGGTCAGCGCCTGTAACAGCGTTTTCTTTTAGCAGGTTATAGCCCCAGGCATAGTAAAAAATAGTGTCTCGGGGAATGCACACATCTGTCCAAAAAACTTCGGCACCGCCTGCGTCTTCTTGAATTTTGTTGCGTATCTGAGTCCAAAGAGAATGTTCCATTAAGACTTGAAAGTCGGCATCTGGTAAAATAATCCGGCTTTTATGCCAGGTCGTTTGTACCGAACCTTGTAAGTTTTCGTGCCATTGCCCTGCTAGATCAAGTGCCTTTTTTTGGGCTTCGCTCAAGGCACCCACTTGGATTTGGGCATCTGCAATGGTGTAGCTACCGGCGCGATCGCCCACTGCCTGATCGGGAAACATCACCGATGGTTGCCTTGAAATTAAAGCGTGATCTCGCAACAAAGAATGACAGCTCACCCAAGTAAAAATGTCTTTACCCTGGCGGGTCATTGTTCTCATGGGTACCCAAAGCAATCGAGAATCACCAAACCAAACTTGGTGAACGCCCATCGTCTCGCCGTCTCCTAGCTCTTGGCCAAACAAGCGATCGCAAACCGTCTTGCCTCCCAGTTGCCTCACTTCTTCTCGCAGGCTACCCCGCAGCGATGAGCCAGGAATATAAGGAAAATGGGTATGAACCTCCCGCGCAATATCTAAAATGTTGCCTAAGTCGCCCTCACCACCGCAATGAATAGGTGAAAGACTATAAAGATAGCCCACTCGAAAATCAGTCATAATTCCTCTGTTGATTGAGTTAGTAGGTTATAGATGGGTAAGTGAAAGCTGTCTTAGTAAGACAGCCAAAGTAGCTCGGAGTAGCCGAGCTGCCGCCAAGTGTTGGCTTTATTTGGTCTGGGTCGATTATCTTTGCCATTGACCTGCGGTAAGTCTTGAAACAAACCTTGGGGACGCTCCATGTAATAGGCACTGCCCGGTGGTGCAGCAAATACCTGCGGTGAAGGAATGCTGCCACCCTTGGGATCCCGCAATCGCCCCGCTAAAGGCAGCGCCTTCGCGGTTGCCACACTGACGAGATTTCTGGGCTCTTCATTTCCCCCCGGCTTACCTTTAGCTCCATAGTCTTTATCTCCATGGGCCAGTTTCCACTCCCAAGGATAGGCTCGACAGGTGGACTGTTCCTTGCGCTTACGCTCAAACACTCCCGGCGTCACCAAATAAGCCATAGACCGAGTATCACTGGCAAAATTCTGATTCGACTGCTGCGAGATCGCAGCCCACTGCTCCGTGAGCTCAGGCGCAGCCGACAATATTACCCGATGCCCTTCGCCCCCTAGTCGCATCGTGAGCGCATTTTCCTGCGGCTGAAGCAAAGCATGGGTCTGCGCATCTAGGCCAATGGCCAACTGCCAGTTTGCATCTAGGCGAATGGCGTTTTCAACAAAATAGCCATCGCTCTCTTTTACCTGCCGGGTGCCCACTGCCAAAGCATTATGAGATCGCGTTTCTACCGTCCAAGGATAAGGCCGCTCTTGGCCCTGGCAGTGCCAGTCCGCGTCACTTAAGGGCTGATTTTTTAATAGCTTCATCACCATGGGTGCCGGTAAATACTGGCGAAGTTGTGGATCCGGTTTAACCATGTGCGACTGTTGTTGCGCCGCCAGTTCCTCCTCCTCCAGCCGGTTTTCTAGCACCAAGGGGGCAGGCTTGCGCTCATCCCATTTCATAAACGCACAGGGATGATCTTGCAGCCACTTTACCGGTGTCAGCCGCTGAGCCCCGACATAGTTTAGCGGACGCGGAAGGTACAGCGTTTGCTGATGGCACAGAAACGCGCCGCGTAAGGTGATGTGTTGTTGGGTGCCCAGTAAGCCCCGCAACGCGCCTGCGATCGCCTGCCCATTGGGCGGAAAGGTGCTGCTCGCCCAAGCTCGTTCACCCGAGGTAAAAGGCTTGGCATCGCGCAGTAGCAGCACGTCTAAAGGCGTAAGCGTATACCAATGCATTATCTGTTCCTCCCTTGCAGTGTAATTTCACGATGACGCAGCATAAAGGCCGCTAGCTTAAGCCAATTTTGAACTTCGAGATCTCGCTGGGCAGGCATTGTTGTCTCCCATAGGCTCGTGAGCAAAGCGGCCAAATTTGCTTGAAACGCCTGTTTTAACGAATCTTCTTGCAATGCTTCTCGACGACTGCAAAAAGCCTGCGTCCAAGGCGATATCGCGTCAATTGAGGGCACCGGATGCTGTGACCACATTTGCGCAGCCTGCTCAAACAGAGCCGGTTCTAGCGGTGTTGAACCGTAAGATTGCAGCAGCGATCGCCACTGTGCAAACATCCCAAGTTTCCCCTTGGTTCGACACTCGCCCTTGACGCCAAACTTGCCCGTCGCCTGTAGCTGATTGCCGTTGCCATACAGCACCCGCACTTGCACCGCATCCTTGGCTTCGCCCGTTGGTGAGAGATGCTTTTTAGCCCCGTCCGATTCTGCTGCCCACAGTTGTTCGAGTGCGATCGCCAAGGGCACCGAGTGATGGGCAATCACAATGCCAAAGCTAATGCTTGCTTTCTTACCCATGGTGAATAAAGGCCGAGAAGAAAGCCCCTGAGGCAGCGTTTGAGGATCTTTCCAGCGCCAGTAGTCGCCGTCATTTTCAAAGGCTTGGGCTTCATCTTTCTCGCCGCGAAAGCATTGTCGAATATCCCATAGCCAGCTATCCCACTCCCATAAATTGCTATAGGCCAACACATCATCACCGCCGCCATAAATGAGGCGTCCGGCATAGCGTTGTTCTGTCAGGTAAGGCACCAACTGATTAGAGAAATCCAACAGTGCCCGGCTCAGCGCATTGTGGGTAGAAGGCCCCATCCGCTTTTTCACATCTAAAAAGTCTTCAAAGGCTGTGTTCACCGAAGCCGGAACAGAGCGTGACTCTAGCACATAATCCCGGTAGGTCGAGAGCTTTTGTCCCTTGAGCCATTCGTTCATGCCATCGCCATCGCCTGCGGCCAACACATACCAATCTGCCGGACTTCGCCCTGGATAATGTTGATCGATTGTAGATTGAAGCGCTTGGCGGTAGGTTGTTGCCTGCTCTTGGGATATGTCTAATTCTTCGACTAACCATCCCGCATTCAAGCAGCGGGGATGATATCTTCGATAATCCGCATCGGCAAAGTCATCAATCCAAGGAATGCCCCAAGCTTGGCGGTCTATACCATTTCCTTTTTCACTGACCTTGTCGCTGAGGTCGTGACAAACTTGGTTAAAGTATTCTAGGTGCTCGTCTCCTTTCACCTTGAGATAGCCTGCTACCCCTGCGGTCAAGTCTGGGTAGGCCGCGTTTAGCTTACTGTCTTCCAATTGCAATAATTTTGGCAATATCAGGTGCAACCCCCGCTTTAATGTCTCGGTGGCATTGAGCTGCTCATTACCATCAAATAAGCCAGCCTGCCGCTGCCATTGCGCTTTGACTCTAGCTTCTGGCACCCATGGCTGTTCACTATGTACCGCTGCACCTACGCCCGATACGGTTGAGCGCACGCTAAACACAGTGGGAATTTCCCAATTGCGAAAGCTCTTAACGGCGGTTAGGCTCCAGCGCGTTTGGTCAAAAATGGGTGCCCACCAAGAGCCTACGTTAACGGTCGCGTCTTGATCCAACCCCTGTTTTCCTAAGTCGCAGACCTGTCGTAAAAACGTCAATTCTGCATCTTGAAATAAGCGAGATTTAGAAGCTGCGCGATCGCTGACCTGATACATTTTATTTTGAGCTTGAATCCAAGTTTGCAAAGCATCTGCTTGCCCTGTTGAAGCATTGCTTTGCAACGATTCTCCTTCTGCGCCTACCGGCAATGCGCTCCAGTAGGTTTGCCATTGACTGTCAAGCCATCCATGCCAAGTCGCGCTATCAAAAGAAAGATCTTTCATCCAATGACGCGCTTTAAGTTCATGGAAAACTAACTTGCTAAGCTTTTTCCACTCTTGCCTTAGGGTTTGTTCGGCCATTTGCATGGCTGCTTGTACGCGATCTTTAGGCAAGAGTACAACCAATACATTGGGAAACCCAGCAGTCAAAAGCTGTCCTTCCGTAGGTGGCTGAATCCACTGCTGCCACTCTGGCCACCCCTTAAAGTCGCCCTGCTGATTGCCAATGCCCTGCACTAGCCATTGGTCAATGAGCGGTTGTTGAAATAAACTGGGATAAATTAAACAATCCGGGCCATACTTCCACGCCAATGCCCAGCTAACTTTGGCCGAAAGGTAGTGCAAAATCCAAGAACCCGCCCAAAAGTCACGCATTTTGCGGCTTGCTTTGATCAACTCTTGAATCGGCGTAAAGCTAAACGTTGCCAAATAAGCTGTCGAATCCTCTGTGTCTGTACCCGTGCTCAGGTCTTCAAGGCTCAAGTTGTAACCCGCTAACGCGCCTGCCATTGCCGCTGTGACGCTAGCATTGCCCCAATTAGAACTATCGGGCAATCGCGGTTCGGCAGGCGTGAGCAGGAGCATAGGGTCATTGCCCATTGCCTGACAGGTCGCTTCTGGCAAACAGCGCCATAGCCACCAAAATACCTGCTGCGGACAGGTCATCTTACGCACCGGATCCAAAAGGTGGCTACCGATGCCGTCTAAATAGTCTGCTCGTGAAGACTGCGCTAGTAGCTGCTGATGCTGCTCTATTTGAAAAGGTTGCTTCTCTCCTGAAAGCAAATGAGAGATCTCTAGGCCAGAGTTATCCTGTGGGGAGGTTTCTCCACTGTCTGATGATGCGTAGTTTACCCCTGTAGATAAATTGCTGAGAGCAGCGCGATCACTGGCGGCGGCGATTGCCCTTGCCAAGCCAATCCGCTTTAAGGTGGGCTGTGTCGAAGTTGCCGGATCCCAACCCTTCGTCTGCCAGTCTTCCATCACGGGCAAGGTTTGCCAATCTAGCTGCCTAGATGGTTCTGCAGCATCATAGAGTACCTGTAGCGCCGGATTGTGCAGTAGTCCCCAAATTTTTGACTGCCAAAAAACTTTAGACGCAAGAAACTGAGACAAAGCAAACCTCTTTTCTGATGATCGTCGTGTACCACTGTTCACTACCCGGTACCGAGTGAACCTAAGATAGCGGGATTTTTAATAAAACTCTATAAGAACTCAGTATTGTGCATTTTTTACTTACCATGCCAGAATTGAGATTTGATAAAGCTTTCAGCGAAAGGTCTAAAGTTTTCAAATATTTTCTTTTTTATTTTCCAAACGGGAATTCAAGTTTATGCCCTTCGCCTATAGTGAACAGTCCGCTTTTGAACGCTTACTGCTGCTGATTGCGACGTTTGTACAGTATCCAGGTATCGGTAGTGCTGAGTCAGGGGCACAAGATTCGGCTCGCGATGCCTTTGAGGTCATTCAGGAGAAAATGCAGGCGATCTCGCAGACCTGTGACATTGATCTCCCGCTATACTCGGCGCACACGCTGCGCAAAGATCTCAAGACCCTTCGACAATACGGTATCCTTGAGCGGCGGATGTATCGGTGGGGTTATTACTTAGGCACCGGTGCGATGAGCCGGGATGAACTTCAAACCGCACTCCAATCGTTAGCCGCTCATGCTAAGTCTCAACGAGATCCCAATGTTCGGCGAGTTTTTCAAACCCTCGAACAGCGCTTGCGTGGGCTCAATCTCGAATCTGCTGGTCAGTTGTTTTATCCAGTTCGCACTCAGCTAGATCGCGCTATTGTCTATGCTGATCCAGAAGAAATGATGAATAAAGGCCAGTATCGCCACACCTTATTTCATCAGCTTATAGGCCTAGAAACTGCAATTTTTCAAGGGCAAGTTGTAAAGCTTTATCGGCAGCGGGATCCTTACAGTCAGATCAACGTCGGCTATATACAGGTGTATCCTCTACAGCTTATCTATGTTGATATTGCCTGGTATTTGTTGTATGAAGATCAATCTACCCAGCACTTAGAAGTAGAACGTGTTGATCGCTTTAGTGATTTTCTCACGGTAGTAGATCCCAATGGGCGAGGATTGCCTGCTCAGCAACAAAGTTTGCAAACTGCGCACAAGCTACTTAGCAATGGATGGGGCCTTTATTTAGGAAATGCTGCAGAACAGTCAAAAGAGCGCGCTGGGCAGCTTGACTATGTGGAGGTGTGGGTAAAATTCTTTCCGCCTGTTATGAATTTTATTTTAGAAGGCGATCGCCGCCATCCTAAGCAAAAAGTGCAAAAACGCACGAAGGGTCAAGAAACGCACGTAGATTACAAGATTAAACTGCCTGCGCGATCTCTTAATGAATTTTGTTATTGGGTACATCGGTTTATGCAGTACGCCCAAATAATTTCGCCCCAGTCGTTGGTAGAACAACATCATCAAGCGGCCTTAGCTCTCGCCAAGCGATACGAAACTTGACCGTAAAAACACAGCGTTTTGAGTGGTACCTAGAGCTTTTTTGACACCTTGGAGAGGAGCGGCAAGCCTCTTAAATATAATCCTAACGGTGCTAAGTCCATTCTTGCCTTGGCACTGACTAACATTCGCTTAAAGTTCTTGCTCAGATTCTTGCAACATTCAAGTGCTCAATCACCTCTCTCATTGGCCATGTCACCGGCCAATGTATGGTTCTCAGGATGGCTGTTGCAAACGTTTCTATTCAATTAGGATTCCCAGTGCATCGTAACGTCGCTCTTGTTTTGATATAGCAGACTCAGACTGCATGTACGTTCTAAAAATTTGCCTATCAAAGCTGTCAAATTCAACAATCTCAGCACTGACCGCTGATTGCTTAGCAGTGGGCAAACCTTCAGCATCCCTGTAATAAGCAATCGAATACTCTCCGCCATTGGGCGTAGGATGATCAATCCTTTCCTGTGTCTTTGCTGCGTTCAAGCTCATTTAATTACTCCATCCTTTTTCAATCGGTTCTTCATTTTGCGGGGCTCACTTCACATATCTCTTAGGATACTTTTGTTCCCATTCAATTGGGATTCCCAGCGCGTGGGAACAGAGAGGATAAAAGACGGCGTAGAATAAAAAACTCTAAGACGTTTCCATTCAATTGGGATTCCCAGCGCGTGGGAACCGACCTTCTACAGTGGACAGGCTGGCGACTCACGTACATTCAAGTTTCCATTCAATTGGGATTCCCAGCGCGTGGGAACAATTCTCAATGAAGCTGTGGCTACGGGAAGTCCAACTCGTTTCCATTCAATTGGGATTCCCAGCGCGTGGGAACTGCTTATAGATCACGCTTATACAAAAAAGGTGATCAAGTTTCCATTCAATTGGGATTCCCAGCGCGTGGGAACGAATTGTCTATATGAGCATAGGGGATTCACTTATAGAAGTTTCCATTCAATTGGGATTCCCAGCGCGTGGGAACATGAACAGTACACAATTTCACCATAATAGTAACAAGGAACGTTTCCATTCAATTGGGATTCCCAGCGCGTGGGAACTACGATTGCTAGGCTTGTTTTTGTAAAATTAGAAAAGTTTCCATTCAATTGGGATTCCCAGCGCGTGGGAACTCAGTGATGACCTAATATCAGGAGATGATGATTATTGTTGTTTCCATTCAATTGGGATTCCCAGCGCGTGGGAACTTAAGCCTAATGATCCTTTACTTTGTTTAATTCAATGAAAAGTTTCCATTCAATTGGGATTCCCAGCGCGTGGGAACAAGTAATGAGACAGTGATCGCCCACTATAACGATCTCTTAGGGTTTCCATTCAATTGGGATTCCCAGCGCGTGGGAACCAAGCTAGCGCCAATATGGGTAAGGTACTAACTAAGAAGTTTCCATTCAATTGGGATTCCCAGCGCGTGGGAACTTACATACTTTATAAAGCAATACCGATTACACCACGATTGTTTCCATTCAATTGGGATTCCCAGCGCGTGGGAACATTACCTGCCCGACAGAGAAAACCATCCTAGTCAGTGGATGAGTTTCCATTCAATTGGGATTCCCAGCGCGTGGGAACGTGACGGGATGCCTGCCGACCAAACCGGATCGATGTTTCCATTCAATTGGGATTCCCAGCGCGTGGGAACCGGTAACAAAAATGATCCCAATAAACGGGGCTATTGGTTTCCATTCAATTGGGATTCCCAGCGCGTGGGAACGCTTTTTACCAGCTTGTTTTAACTACAATTTGAGAGACGTTTCCATTCAATTGGGATTCCCAGCGCGTGGGAACTAGCCGTCTTTATAAAGAAGGTAACCAAAAATATTGTTTTTTAATTGTTTCCATTCAATTGGGATTCCCAGCGCGTGGGAACTACAGTAGATGATTCAACGGTTATCAACTCTACGCTTAATAAGGTTTCCATTCAATTGGGATTCCCAGCGCGTGGGAACGTTGGTGTGCTAGGGGCTAGTAGGGGGCTTCGTAAAAGAAATGTTTCCATTCAATTGGGATTCCCAGCGCGTGGGAACTTTTGTCAGCTAGGTAATAACCCTTTAATTACTGTGGGACAGTTTCCATTCAATTGGGATTCCCAGCGCGTGGGAACTCCAAAATTATCCTTTATGACGGGTTAGAGTCGCAAAATGAAGGTTTCCATTCAATTGGGATTCCCAGCGCGTGGGAACGTGATATATTGGCTAGCCATTGAGCAACTGACCTAGAGTTTCCATTCAATTGGGATTCCCAGCGCGTGGGAACCAGGCCAATGCGAGTAATCATTCTCACAGAGTCTTCTAGCTTAGCTAGTTTCCATTCAATTGGGATTCCCAGCGCGTGGGAACTTTTATAACACTTCGGTCTACCTTCAAAGCCTTAGCCAGTTTCCATTCAATTGGGATTCCCAGCGCGTGGGAACCTTAAGGTCTTCATCGCTAGTTAGAAGACCTAAAAGTTTCCATTCAATTGGGATTCCCAGCGCGTGGGAACTTGAAGGGCCAAAGATTACTGCTGATGATGCTGTGTTTGGTTTCCATTCAATTGGGATTCCCAGCGCGTGGGAACCCTGAGCTTGTGGGGCCAGTACGAGAACAGCAATGAAGAGCACCAGGTTTCCATTCAATTGGGATTCCCAGCGCGTGGGAACCGTCTTTTAGAGTTAAGTTTGAAACTATAAAACTCTCTTAGTTTCCATTCAATTGGGATTCCCAGCGCGTGGGAACTGGCCGTCCTGTGGACTCATGGAACTGGAATTGGCATGACAGTTTCCATTCAATTGGGATTCCCAGCGCGTGGGAACCAGGCTCACCCGATAGCCAAGCAGTTTCTTCCCAACTAAGCTCTGTGAGTTTCCATTCAATTGGGATTCCCAGCGCGTGGGAACCAGTGTGTACCCGACTTTTCTAAACTCTGCTTCAACGAGTTTCCATTCAATTGGGATTCCCAGCGCGTGGGAACCTCATCTGAAATCTGAGGAATACCGCCTCTAAGTTTCCATTCAATTGGGATTCCCAGCGCGTGGGAACCGTCTACGAATTTCAGCCTCCACAGCACCTTGACTTTCCCGTTTCCATTCAATTGGGATTCCCAGCGCGTGGGAACCTGTAACTGCCAACTCACCGGCAGGAGCCCGCTTGACTAAAGAGCCGGTTTCCATTCAATTGGGATTCCCAGCGCGTGGGAACATCACAAAAGCATTAGTGCCAGCAGCGCAAAGATGGAGTTGTTTCCATTCAATTGGGATTCCCAGCGCGTGGGAACTCTAACCCGTCTTTGGCCTTAAGTGCGAAGACATAGTTAGTTTCCATTCAATTGGGATTCCCAGCGCGTGGGAACAGAGCTGCGAATAGGGGGGATGAAACATGTCTTTAGGTTTCCATTCAATTGGGATTCCCAGCGCGTGGGAACTCCCAATTAGAAGAGAGACCTGGGCAATAAACCCAGAGGAGTTTCCATTCAATTGGGATTCCCAGCGCGTGGGAACGGTACTCTGTGACAAAAGACCTATCTTCTATAAATTCAGAGTTTCCATTCAATTGGGATTCCCAGCGCGTGGGAACTTGCTCTAGCAATGAGTCGGCCCGCTCTTGGCGGTTGATCGCGCTCAGTTTCCATTCAATTGGGATTCCCAGCGCGTGGGAACTTTAGTCCGACTTTTCCTTGGGGTTTCTGTCGGCTTCGTCGTTTCCATTCAATTGGGATTCCCAGCGCGTGGGAACTATAAGAGAGAGGTCATCAACGGGAAAACACAACTAGTTTCCATTCAATTGGGATTCCCAGCGCGTGGGAACCTAGACTCTATAGCTGATGTGTTTTCTCTATCGGCTAAAATGTTTCCATTCAATTGGGATTCCCAGCGCGTGGGAACCTGGAAGCTTTTTTGAGGGGGAGTCTAGTCCTCCCTCGTTTCCATTCAATTGGGATTCCCAGCGCGTGGGAACAGATAACCGACTGATTATCACGCCCATGCGACCGGACTTGTTTCCATTCAATTGGGATTCCCAGCGCGTGGGAACCCCTCGTATTGAAACCTATTTGTAGCAAGCTGTCCAGCATCCATTTGCGAGCCTCATGCCATTTGACAGTTCTCCAGCCCTACTGAGCCTTAAAATAATCCCTACAACCCAGTCCTCACAAGGCGTCGAGGCTGACAACGGTAGCATCAGCCTTTCCAGCTTTTCTCCCCACCCTCGCAACACCTTCAAAAACATACCCCTTACACAATCACCGAACCCGTCACCGGCGGATCGCCGCCGACAGCACACATTCAAAAACACTATACTGCACCCAGCCAGATCACTCCGTACTCCCCGACGACAGTAAATCAGGTAAGCTTTCTCTCGATCCAGCTGATTGATATCCTGGCGAAAGGTCTCCGCATAAAAGTCAATATTGATAGCATTTTCCAAATGACCTTGAGAAAACTCTCTCGGAGTACGCACATCTAAAATAACCAAGTGAGGATTGGTGCGGTTGGTTTGAATGAGATCATGGGCTTCTTGAGGCGTCAGGTGAATTGCCGTCTCGGCTTTTTGAGATGGGATATACCTTGTTTCAGCGGTGAGCGACTGCTCTATGCCCACCGAGATGGCTAATGCAGAACCGGTCAAAAATCCGAGAAGCAGAGCAATGCCTAATTTCCTCATAGTCTGATTCCTTTGTTCTTGGTCTATCTTGAGCTACTGAGGCTGGCGCATCGACTAATTAGAAGGCGGATCTCAGCCCCCCTTCCTCCATCAAATCTTTGTGCTCTGCGAAAGATAGGACATCAGTGATTGAGATATTCTTTCAAAATATCTCTAGCTTTGCCCTTTTCCTTGAGTAAGTCCGCAATTAGAATTCGAGCGGTCACAGAAGGGCGAAGATTGCACTCAGCGGCCAAGCTCTTGAGCGCATCTTTCTCATGCTTCTTAAGGCGAACGCCAATAGGCTTGCCTAAGCTGTCAGTTTGCTCAACGAATTTACCCAGGTCATCTCTATCCATAAAGGTTTTCCTTTGTCAGTG
>LJZR01000129.1 GCA_001314865.1 Phormidesmis priestleyi Ana
TGGCTTCTAGGCGGCAACACTATAAAAAGGCCGGTCGCCTTGACTTCAGCGTGATTACCGTTAAATTTCTCCCTGACTAAACTTTTGTCAGTCAATCAGCTTGCGTGGTCTGCATTCCACTGACATCATTACTAACATCAGCGTGACCGGAGTCAGTGACTCTGTTACGTGGGGACAGCAGGATAGGTGCTGCTGAGAGATTATCTCCACTCTTAATTTGGCTTTCGCCTCCTTGTCACACTCGACTTATCTACATCGCACCGCCAACAGTATCCGAAGGTTTCTGAGCTAGTTACCATGTACTAAATCTACTAGCCGCACCCTATATAAAGAGCAAATATCGGTTTAAATATTTTCGCTGTTCTCTTTTGGAAAGCCTACTCTTAAATCATCTGCTTTCTCTGTCACGTTGACTACTAGGAAGACTCTTCTGACTAGCCCTTCCAGGAGGTTTTTTCTGACTGACTCTTCTTTGTTTTAGATTTCTTAAGACAAGAGCCGAGCTTGTGTGTTTTCGAGAATTCTTGCGTTGGTATATAATCACCGACAACATCTGAATCAATCCATACATCATCAAAGAAGTAAAGAAAAATAGCAAGAACGTAAGATTAAAGTTGCCAGGAATAGATAGCCTATCCAGCTGGTCGAAGTTCTCCAGCTCTATAACTCTGATACCTTGCTGTCGCAGCGCCTGAATTTCCTGTCTCTTGGTCGTTAAAGAGTCAGGAATTGACCCTACCGGTGATGTAGCTGATAAACGGCCTTTTGATCGGAGCACTGTCGTTGCTCTTTGGTCTCTAGAAACTGAGGATAAAGAGAAGACAGCTGTTGACTTCATCGCAGGTTCGATGTTCTTCTTGCTCCACCCTTTTTTTATGAGTGCTGACTCAATATCTTCTATCTCAAGTGTGCCGCAGTTTTGTCCCAAGTCTGTGATTATAATGACCTGATGGCCTTCATCTTCTGAACCGCTAAACCCGTCAGCAGCTTGGAGGATTGCTCCGCTGATATTCGTCGCTCCGCTTGAATTCGCCTTAACCGCGCCTAATGTTTTATCTAGCGTACTAACGCTAGTATCTTCTATATCATTTTTTTTTATTTTACATTGCTCTTTTTCTCCTTCTGTAGTGAGTCCTCCAACTTCTAATATCCTCACCTGTTCTACTCTGTCAAGAGACTTGACATCTTTTCGGACCCAATTTTTGGCTAATTCTACTTGATAGTCACCTGTTTGACTACAGTAGCCATTCTCTAGTACAAGATCACTTTTATCTGCACAGCCCATGCTACCGCTATTGTCTATAACATAAGTTATAGACCGCGCATCTTTGGAAAAGCCGTTTAGATCTCCTACGTTCCGAAAATCTACAAATTCCAAGAGAATACCCAAGACAATAAGAGCTGCTATTAGGATAGAGAAGACACCTACAACCCATAGATTTTTCTTCGGTAACTTTAGTCTTTGTACTTGCGCTATTGCCTGACGTAGCTGTCTCAGATTCAAGCCTTCTTCATGTAATATGTTAGTAACAATGCCAGTAAGCATTGCCATTGCTGTGCCACCACAAACCGCCCAAAACGGGTTCGGTTGACCAAGAAGAAGCTGAGATAGTAGGGTTGCAATCAAGGCATACGTAAGAAAAGCAGCCAAGAAAACTATTAACTTAGTCATTGATTTTTAATGTTTTTTTTGAATCTAGCTGCACACGATATGTAGAACAGTGTTCAAAACAATCTTATTCATGTGAGGGTAATGCACTTATAACGGCCATTTAGTTAGACTGATACTCTAATAATCGAAGGTATCCGTCTTAGAAGCTATACAAAGAGCAGTGAGAACTCTACTGTGGGCTGTAATTGAAGCGGCACCGATAAGTACCTAGATTGAAGCGCCGTGTTAACGGCATGAGCGAGCAAGGCATTAACAGTCGTACTCATTATGTATCTATAGGTTAAAGAGCAGCTTTTTGTAAGTGAAATGTTTGTCTTTAGAACCGTTGGAAGGTCTCAGCGCACCCAAAAAACAACCAGCAGACGCTGATTTAATACACTTAGAAAGTTCTATCTAAGTAGTCATGCAAAATAGTTTACAAAACAAGAAAGCCATAAAGCCCACAAAATCGGTAAATTTGAAATTTCTATTTTGTAATTAATACTGCACAGCTACTTATGAGTAAGTCTTGAGACTCACTCTCCCAATGCAGAAGGTTAGAATTTCTTGGTGTTATTAGTGATTATCAGCTTATATTATTTTAGTATATTTATACCTATAAAAAGGTAGACCTTTTGAGACATGAGAAAAACGTGTCTCTTTCCATGTCCTAAAACGGGGCTTGGGACAAAAGCGGGTGACACTTTGAGATCAAAACTTCAGCCCTGCACTACACCCAGCTGGGTTGTCCAGGGTGACGTAGAGCCTTGATACTCAAGGCTCTACGTCACTGCTTCCAATCGAGTCTAAATCATGAGTTAAGTTTCCTCAGTTGCCGCTACCTTACGCCCCGAAACTCGCCAGCAACTAGCACTTGAGGCACTGTCAAAATCAAAATCAATCAGCCATCTGGCAGGGGAAACGCACACGTTTCTTAATAAATAATACACAGCCTAGGCCAAGCCCCGTAGGATGTCGATATCAAGCAACCGAGAGGTTCATTCCCCGATGTCGAGTACACCCCTTTCGAGTCTAAAAACCCACTTCGGCCCCATTCATGATCCACGGGCACAACACAGTATTGACCACCTGCTGGTGGACATCATGCTGGTGACAATATGTGCAGTCATCTGTGGGGCAGACAGTTGGGTCGAAGTGGAGAACTACGGCCTAGCCAAACAAGAGTGGTTGGCAACGTTTTTAGAATTACCGCATGGGATACCCTCTCACGATACGATTGAGCGCTTGTTTGCGCGCTTGCGACCAGCAGAACTCCAACAATGTTTTATCGACTGGGTGCAGTCTG
>LJZR01000126.1:0-409 GCA_001314865.1 Phormidesmis priestleyi Ana
GGATGATAGGGCGCTTAACGATGGAGCTAGCCGTGGCAAAAAAAGCTTCAGAGCTGTGGAGGCTGAGCGGAAGCGAATGATGATTGAGCAGCTAAAAGCAGAGTATCCGGTAGAGGTCATTTGTGAGGTGATTGGCTACAGCCGTAGCCGCTACTACTACCAGCCCCGAACGGAAAAGGAGACCAAAGAGACGGCCCTGAAAGCAGCGATCAATGATGTAGCAGGCCGATACCCCACGTACGGCTACAGGCGTATCACAAAGCAATTGCAGCGAGAGGGCTGGAGAGTTAATCACAAGCGTATCAGCCGACTGATGCGCGAACTAGGGCTATTGGCAAAAAGAAAGATTAGGAAAAAACGTACAACCAATAGCGTTCATGGCTACAAGCGATATCCTAACTTAGTCAAA
>LJZR01000126.1:517-3404 GCA_001314865.1 Phormidesmis priestleyi Ana
TATACGCGGTTGGCATTTGGATAGAACGATGGAAAAGAGTTTGACCATAACAGCGTTGGAGAAAGGATTGAAACAGTATGTTCCAGAGATTCACCATTCTGACCAGGGGGTGCAATATGCAGCGAATGATTATGTCCAATTATTGGAGGAAAACGAGATAGCGATTAGTATGGCTGGAGTGGGCAAAGCCTATGAAAACGGTTATGCCGTGCGATTTGTTCCTACACGAAAGGCCAAAAGGCTAATAAGGTAGGGCATCTGAGAGATAACCCATTCTGGGTGGAGTTCGCACTTTAATCTCTCTTGGATGATAACTTGATGTGTTTGTAGGTGAGGCATCTGGCAACTATCAGAAAGCTAGTCCTACCCGCCCGGTATAAGGTGTGAAAGCATAGCCCTCATGCCAACGGTTTAGCGCCAATGGGATGAAGCGGGGCTAAATGTCGGTATCTAGTAGCCCTAACTGGAAATCCCGGCTAGCAAGTGAGTACGGGCAAATCAATGATTGAACGTATGTTTTAACCACCGTTACGTTTACCCAGTGAAAGCGGCTGACGTGAGTTGAAGGGATGCCTGACGGTACACTTTGAATCATCACAAACACTGGAAACAAAAGTTACTGGCTTCAGAACCTTCTTATGGCAGAAAGGAGAGTTTTATACCCAAAGTAAGCCCGGTGGACAGTACGGCCCTAACCCCACAATCAAAGCACATCAGGAACGAAGTAACGCGACCAGCTTCTTCTCTGAAAGGTCGAATATTCAGAGACGGTACTAAGCTGCAAGGACTGGCGTGAAAGATGGTCTAAGAAGCCAATGCCTGGGGTAATGCTCAGGATATGCAGACGTAGACCCGATAGTACGGAATGAAGAACCTTTAGTCAGAGTAAAGACGATGACACACTCAGCGATGGGTAGTGATGAATGGGCAGCCATCGACTGGAAAACAGTCGAAAAGATGGTCTACCGACTCCAAACCAGAATCTTCAAAGCCAAACGTCGTGGTGATACCAAGCAGGTTCACAGACTCCAGAAACTACTGATGAAATCTCGTAGTGCCAAGCTTCTGTCAGTCAGACGGGTAACGCAGGACAACACCGGCAAGAAAACAGCAGGAGTGGACGGGGTAAAGTCCCTGCAACCACAACAACGGCTTGACCTGGTAAATGACCTGTATCTAAATGGATAAAGCTAAGCCGACGCGCCGGGTGATGATCCCAAAACCGGGTACGACGGAAGAGCGACCGCTAGGAATTCCCTGCATGGTTGAAAGAGCGAGACAGATGCTGGTAAAGCTAGCATTGGAACCCGAATGGGAAGCGGTCTTTGAACCGAACACATACGGTTTCAGACGAGGTAGAGGCGCTCATGATGCCATCGAAGCTATCTTCGCGAGTATTCGCTACAAAGGCAAATATGTCTTAGATGCCGATATTTCGAAATGCTTCGACAAAATCAGCCAGAAAAAGCTGATAGCTAAGCTGAATACTTTTCCGACCGTAACCCGGCAAATTACTGCTTGGTTGAAGTCAGGAGTCGTCATGGATGGCAAACTATTTCCGACCAATGAAGGCACACCACAAGGTGGTGTCATCTCACCACTACTGGCTTTGATAGCCTTGTATGGTTTGGAAACAGCGATTAGAAGTTGCGTTAATCAGGGTAGAGCACAACGGTCTCTAGGTGTTGTATTTTACGCTGATGACTTTGTCGTACTTCATCCATCGCTAGAAGTCATCCTACAGTGCAAGCAAGCAGCAGAAAACTGGTTAAACGAGATGTCTCTAGAATTGAAACCTAGCAAGACTCGTATCTCTCATACGCTAACACCGTATGAAGGAAATGTTGGATTCGATTTCCTCGGATTCAATATTAGACAGCATCCAGTTGGTAAACACCAGTCTGGATGCAACGGGGTGGGCCAGAAGCTAGGTTTTAAGACTATCATCAAGCCCAGCAAAAAGAAGATTGCGCTACACGTTGAGTCGATAGGAAACATCGTCAAGAGCTACAAGGGTGGGCCTCAAGAGGGTCTGATTCGGCGGCTAAACTCGATAATTCGAGGATGGTGCAACTATTACTCAACAGTCAGCAGCAAGAAGACTTTTGGCTACTGTAAAAACATTGTTTGGTCACAGTTGCGAGCCTGGGCAAGATACAAAACCGGTAACTTTAGCTCTAAAACTTTAGACAAGTACTGGCACCGCATTGGATATCGGTTGACGTTTTCTACTAAAGACGGCGTTAGGCTCATTGCCCATTCCGATACGCCAATCAAACGTCATGTAAAAGTCAGAGGGAGTAAGAGCTATTTTGATGGCGATGTTCTTTACTGGGGTAAAAGAAGAGGCAGACATCCTGAACTACCAAACCGAGTAGCCTTGCTACTCAAGAAGTACAAAGGAAGATGTCATGAATGTGGATTAATGTTTGTTGCCAACGATTTGATAGAGGTTGACCACAAAATTCCTAAACAGGAGGGTGGAACAGATAAGTTCGATAATCTGCAACCGCTTCATCGTCATTGCCATGATGTAAAAACGGCTCGTGACAGTGCTTGTAGGAAGACTTTAACACAGAATTCTGGGTTAAAACTTTAAGGAGCGCTTATAGACGGGACGAATGGTGCTGATGACAACAGCCGTATTGTTGAGGAGCCGTGTGCTGGGAAACTAGCAAGCACGGTTTTGAATGGGAGGGTGACAGGGCGACCTGTCACTCGACCCTATTGAGCGTTTGATGAGAACGATTAAAGAAGAAGAAGTTGATTTATCGGAGTATCGCAATTTTATAGGAGTTACGCATTGACAGGGAACCAAAACTATGGTCAAGCGAAAGTAGATTCTGTGACATTTTCTAGAATAAACTGTCGGATGACAGGCACGAAG
>LJZR01000038.1 GCA_001314865.1 Phormidesmis priestleyi Ana
GTAGAAGTGAAGACCGATAGCGTTTGATGAAGGCACAACCGCACCAGAGATGATGTTGTTGCCGTACATCAAAGAGCCTGCAACAGGCTCACGGATGCCATCGATGTCAACCGGAGGGGCTGCGATGAAGGCGATTACGAAACAGGCAGTGGCAGCCAGCAGAGTCGGGATCATCAACACGCCAAACCAACCTACATAGAGGCGGTTTTCGGTGCTGGTAACCCACTGACAAAACTGCTCCCACAACGAAGCGCTTTGGCGCTGCTGTAGTGTAGTAGTCATTATGAATCCTTTTAGTTATCTAGGTACAAAGGGCGGAAGGCACAAAAAGATGTCTTTCGCCTGCATGTTCAATATAACGGCTTTTATGAGTTTTGTAAAGTTACGCAAACATTAAGATGAGTCATTGCTCGATTTTTTTCTAGCTCGCATTGCCGAAAATCATATTTCTTTTTGGCGAGACGACCAGAGCCATTTGAATTTATTTAAATCTATTAGAATTCGCTACATCCCTCTCGTGAAGGGGCATGAGCCGAGCCTGTGTTGCATGGGCTAAAGATGCAATTTAGCGGGTGGTTAGGCGATAGGCTAACGGCTTGGATTGGCTTAAATGATTTCTGAGAGCGGAGATTGTTAAGCGGATTGTTAAGTGAGAGCTCAGCAATTATGAGAGCGCTCCAAACCAGATGATTGGCTTGCGAACTTCAGCAATGAGTCCTCCTGGATAGGTGCTAGTGCGGCTACCGTTGGGTGCCTGTAGCAGAAGCACTAGTGCTTCTATTTGTTGAAAGTTCGGTGGCTTAGCAAGGCTAGCTTGCAGAAGCTGTCGCATGACTCTTCGTCGGAGTGCGAGCGGTGCGAGCTGGAGCGTGTGCATATCAATTTCCCATGCTGGCTTTGTTTGCAGTGCTTTGGGGTTGTCTGGGCTTTCAACTGGGCTGCTTGGGGTGATGACTTGGTTGTATAGGTGAGTGGCTTGTGACTGTAGGTAGGCAATGTCTGCTGCTGTGATTTCTGCTGTCTGAGAGAGCGATCGCCCAATCTGGGGATTAAAGTGTTCGCTTAGGTAAGGGATGAGTTCATGCCGAATGCGGTTGCGACGGAAAGCTAAGTTCGAGTTGCTGCTGTCTTCCCAAATGGGGAGTTGGTGGGCGCTGCAAAAGTCTTGGGTTTCCTGGCGGCTGAAGTTTAAGAGCGGTCTAACCAGTTCAATATGGGGCTGGTGATTAGTTGGAGAATGATTGAGCGATCGCTGCCAAGGTAATGAGCTAATGCCGTCAATGCCAGTTCCACGAACGAGATTATACAAGAGAGTTTCGGCGCGATCGCTGGCCGTATGTCCGGTCACGACATGGGAATATCCTTGCGCTTGCGCGATCTTGTAAAACGTTTTGTAGCGCCATTCACGTGCGTCAGCTTCGCCTTTGAGCGTCATTTGTGCAACTTCTATCCATGCCGGAATTTTCCAGGTGTTCGCAAGCTGCAGAACATGGTTGGCGTTGTCACTTGAGTCAGGACGCCAGCGATGGTCGCAATGCACGAGGGCTAGCGTCCATTGCCACTTGGCCTGTAAATCTATAAGTAGGCGTGCTAAGCAAAGAGAATCCTGTCCCCCAGACACAGCCATTAAAACAGCGCTGTTTTTAGGAAGCAGGATTCTTTGTCTGAGCAAGGTATGTAGTTTAGCGTGTGCTAAAGACCAGGCCATGATGTCTTTACCTTGCTGGTTCTCAGGCAATACCTAACGACGACTATAAAACGTGATTTTTTGAGTCTAGCGCTTCTAATGCCTTCTCATGCCTTCTATTGCTTAGTGGTGTCTTTGATGTCGTCTTTGATGGCAGAGGCTTTATCTGTAGCCTGCTCAGTTGCTTCATTGATCCGTTGTTTAGCGCGCTCTAGCCAGCTACTACCTTTCTCGGTAGCGCTGTGTGTCACGCTTTGAAGCGGATGTTTATTGCTATCAATGCCGACTTGAAGATGGGTGCGATCGCTATTAAGCCCATCTTGAGTAAGACCCATGCCCTCTCGGGAGGTGCTCTTCACGCCGTCAATGCCACCCTGAATACTCCCTTGAAGCTTAGTCTGATCTCCGTCAATTCTGCCTTGAAGGCGGTCAATACTGCCCTGTGCGGCACCTGTAATGTTATTTGTGCCACCTGGAACGCTACTCTGAACGCCCGATCTCACGTTGCCAAGGTCACTGTGTAGAGATTCCTTCATGTCGTCAATACTGCTTTGCTCAGAGCGTTGATCCGAGTCAGAAATATTTCCTAGATCCATCGTGACATCGCCAGTTGCGACATCGCCAGTTGTGACATCGCCTGCCTTATTTTTTATTCGACCGGCCAATCCTGCGCCAGCGGCAGCCACTCCCCCCACTAATGCCACACCACTTGCTGCTGCTTTACCCAGCCCAACAGAGCCTACTGTCCCTACAGCATCACCGGTATCCTCGACAGATGTAGAGATGCCGTCTGCTTCTACGGCGTCTAGCCCAGACCCCAGACCTGTTTTAGGCAGATTGTTACCGCGATATGAGCTGCGAATCCTATCATCAGCAACACCACCCGTACTACCTGTATTTACCGCATAGCCAGTTTCTTCATCTTTACTGCGTTTGGCAGCCGCCCAAATTAACAGTCCCAACCCGGCCAAAGGCAACAGTAGCCACCACCAACGCCCACGACCTGCTAAGAGCTGATTAGCCTCTCCCCCAACACCGTCAAGATCATTGGCATCAGTACCGTCAACCCCATCGGTAATAACAGTGCCGTCTTCCCCGATTGCGACATTGCCCTGAGTGGTATCTGCGGCGCCATCAACAGCGGCACCATTTGCAGAACCGCTAGCGCTGCCCTCAGCGCTACTATTTCCATTGGTGTTGTCAGCATTGGCTGCATTGCCATTCCCCTCTGTATCACTACTAGCGGCACCATCAGCAGGCGCGCCTGCCGCCGTATTCCCACCTGCCCCTCTGGTAGCTCCGGCTCCGGGTGAAATTGCATAACCGGACAGATTGGCGTTGTTGAGTACACTTTGGCCTGGATTGCCTGTGGCATAGCCGAGGAAAGCCGCAACCGCTGGAGAGGCACCACCTGCATATACGAAAGAATAAGGCTGAGAGAAGGGATAACGCGGATCGTCTGGCAGCGTTTGATGCAGCTGAATAGCTTTGATATCAGGCTGACCCTCTAGCTCACTGACCAGCATGTATCCAATGCCGTCTTTCCCCAGGGCTTTGGCTAGGGCTGCTGTAGAATCTTCGCTGAGTTGCGTTGCCGTATCGCCTGTTTTGAATTCAGCTGTCGTAAAAACGGGGTAGGGTTTAAGCGCCTGACGAGTCTCGCTGGTATCGGGACGATCAATCACTTTAATAGGACCAGCGGAACCTCCCACTGCTGACCAATCCCTAATTTCTCCTCTAAAGATCTGAGCGAACTGGCTTCCAGTTATGCTCTGTGAAAAAGCATTGTCTTTCCCAACGACGACGGCAATTTTTTCTCGCCGCACCGGAACTGCAATCAGCTTTTTTTCTTTTTCGGCTTCGGTTAGCGGCCGGCTAATGGCTGCAAGGTCGGCATTGCCATTTAATACTGCTTGAATAGCTGCGTTTGAATCATTTGTGGTGATATTAACTTTGCCCGCGTATTGCTTTTCAAAGCCCTGCCCCAAAGCCCGGCTAATTGTAGTCATGTTGTCTGAGCTGCTGGCAATCTTGACCTGGGTTCCTTTCGCCACGGAGTCAGGCACAGAAAAGCTAGGAGCCGCTTGACCCAGGACAGGTGCCTGAAATAATAAAGAAGCGACTGATTGGGTGGGTATAGCACAGGCGAGAAGCGCTGCGACTGTTAGCGCTGAAGCCGTTTTACGGTTAACCATGACTCAATGACACCTGCAAGTAGGCGAAACAACTTTTTTGAAAAGAAAAACGAAGATGAAGACACCGGTCAGATTTAACAAAACCTAGCTGGTGTATCTCTATAAATGCCTTCAATAAGTTTGGGTATTTTCACTCATTGATCTAAAAATCAACCGCTTACGATAGGCATTTGTGATTATGCTTATGCAGCTTACACGGTATGACAGCTTCATCAAATTATTGAACGAATTTATATTTTCTTTAAAGTGGCATGTTTTCTTTAAAGAAAAGAAAATTTCCGAGCCGACTGTGTCTGAAAAGCTTCTGAAAATGGCAGTGGAAATTTTATCAGAACTTGTTTGATAAAGCCTTAGTTTAGGGATGTGGGGCCGTTTTTCTACGGTGTTTGTTAGTCCTTAGCAGGTAGTTTTTGACAGGCTTTTGAGGTGCTTTGGGAACACCTCTAATTGTGGTAACGGCTGTGCAAGTGTGGCAACGGCTGTGCAAGTGTGGCAACGGCTGTGCAAGGCGGTTTCGCAAAGGGATTCGGTATAGGTCTTCACTTCTTATGTATCCAGATATCCTGAGGAATTTGACAGATTTATCCACACGCTGTTCTACTCAAAGCAATAGTGTTCTAAGATGGCCAAGGCTTATAGGGTGGTTATTGTGATAAAGCTTAATTAATAATACTTGTATTATCAGCCTGCTTTCGGTATAGACTCTCGGCACATCTATCGCGTCGATAAATGGCTCCAGATTTTTCATTTATGCAAGACAGTCAAAGCGATTCGTCAGGCACTCCGGCTGATGGGGGCGTTAACTTTGACAATTTTATTTTAGAGATTGAGCCTGATCCTGAAACCACTCAGGAGGAAGCTGCCCAGACTAAACCAGAGAGCAATCCCAATTTGCAGGTTCAGTTTAAGAGTGAGCGGGGTCGCTTATTGCTGCTTTTGCCACCCGCTCCTGAGAAGAGCCGTAATCCTGTGTATTGGGAAGATTTGAGGGATCAGCTCAAACGACGGCTGAGTGGTGGAGAGCGATTTTTGCAACCCCATACGCCCGTGCATCTGATCGCGCGCGATCGCCTCCTCAACAGCCAGCAGATCCAGGAAATAGACGCGATGCTCAGCGATGCTCAGCTCCCGCTCAAAAGAATTTATTCCAGCCGTCGTCAAAGTGCTGTGGCAGCTGCAACCGCAGGCTATTCAGTAGAGCAGCAGACCACGTTGGGTCACTTGGGCCAGGGGCAAGAAGCGTCTCGTCAGGCCATGGATGAGCCCCTATACCTACAAACAACGCTTCGATCTGGTGTTGAAGTGCGCCATAGAGGCACTGTCATTGTGTTAGGCGATGCCAATCCCGGCAGCTCTATTGTTGCCGAGGGTGACATCTTTATATGGGGTCGTCTACGAGGGGTTGTTCATGCTGGCGCTGATGGTAACAGACAGTGCCGTATTATGGCTCTGCATATGCAGCCTACTCAGCTGCGAATTGCCGACCAGGTAGCGCGATCGCCCGAAGATCCGCCTGCGCAGTATCAACCTGAAGTCGCCTACATTGGCCCCGACGGTATCCGAATTGCGCTGGCCGCCGAGTTTGCCCTAGCTGATTTACCTGCTAACCTACCTACCCAAGAGAGCCCCTAAATAAGGCCCCAGAAAGAGCATATGAGCCGTATTATCGTGATGACCTCCGGCAAGGGAGGCGTTGGTAAAACTACCTGCACCGCAAACCTAGGTATGGCTTTAGCCAAAGCCGGACAGCGAGTTGCCGTCGTTGACGCCGACTTTGGTCTGCGTAACCTTGATTTGCTACTCGGACTTGAAAATCGCATTGTATACACCGCCTTAGACGTCTTAGCCGGTGAATGTCGCCTAGATCAGGCGCTTGTCAAAGATAAAAGGCAGCCCAACTTAGCACTGCTGCCAGCTGCCCAAAATCGGTCTAAAGAGTCCATTAAGCCCGAGCAGATGAAGCGACTAATTAAGGCGCTCACCAAAGTCTATAACTTTATTTTGATCGACAGTCCAGCGGGAATTGAAATGGGCTTCCGTAACTCGATTGCCGCTGCTCGCGAAGCCATCATTGTGACAACGCCCGAAATCTCGGCAGTTCGAGATGCTGACCGAGTGATTGGTCTGCTAGAAGCAAACGACATTAAGGCGGTTCGGCTGGTGATTAACCGGTTGAGGCCAGCAATGGTCGCAGCAGAGCAGATGATGTCTGTCAAAGATGTTCAGGGCATCCTGTCTATTCCACTGCTTGGCGTTATTCCCGATGACGAGCAGGTGATAGTTTCGACCAATAAGGGGGAGCCCTTGGTATTAGACGAGAAACTCTCTAAAGCGGGTATCGCTTTTACAAATGTCTCCCAGCGTTTGCAGGGCGAAAAAGTGCCGCTGATGGACTTGAGCATTCCTCAGGACAACTTTTTCACTCGTCTCAAACGGCTATTTGGCGTCTCCTCATAGATGCTCTACTCCATATAGACTTCTTCAAAAGGGGCTTGTTTAAGAGCGAACGACTTAAAATGGCGACATCGAGGTGACTAACAGTATGGCAATTCCTATTATCAGCGATCTTTTAGAAAGACTCTTTGGCTCAGGCGAAGATCCTCACAGCCGTGATGATGTTAAGCGTCGGCTGCAAATTGTGCTTGCCCACGACCGCTTGGCACTCGATCCACAAACCTTAGAGATGATGCGCCAGGAAATTATTGCTGTTGTTTCGCGCTATGTCGAGGTAGATTTTGAGTCTTTGGAGTTTTCGCTAGCAACGAATGAAAGAGTAACCGCGCTGACCGCAAATTTGCCTATTCGACGTATTCGTCCGCTTGGGCGCGGCCCCGACCAGCCCATTATGCCCGAGCAGGAGGTCGAGAAAATTGAGCTGGCCTCACCTGCCGAAGCACTTGCCCTAGATGCCCAAGACGCAGAGGCCGCGCTCAGACGCTTCGAAGCCAACACTCGTGACGCGCATCCCTATCTTGACATTGATAGATCTGGCCTAGATGAAGACGAAGATGAATCCGGAACCACCGGAACTAATAATAGTGTGCTAGCTGAGGCAGAAGCAGCTACCTCTACGGACCTAGCGGTTGGTGAGAGTGTTGATGATTCTTTTCGTGCCAGTGATGATTCAGTCGCGCTCTTAGAAGAGCCCACGCCAGAAATCCCTGACATGTCTATTCCTGAGGCTTCCGCTCATGCAAAGATGCAGTCTGATAAGTGAAGTCCATCTGAAGTCCGCCTAAAGTCCACCTAAAGTTCGACTAAAGTCTTTATTTACTTAACTCACCGGTCACTGTACTGGTTGGTTTGGGGTGCGCGAAAATAAGCGGTCTTATTTCTCTTCATTCTGCAATGTATCGAATCATCGCTTATACTTTCTTTATAGACCCATAAATAAAACTCAGAAAAATTGGAAGCGCCTGTTATGGAAAACCCGAATAAACTCGATTCTTCAGGCACTAGCGCTGCTTTGGAAACCAAAATGTTAGGTGTTAATCCGACCCGTTATTATCGCCCGGAGCCTCGCTTGGGGTTTACGCCTTTTGCTGAGTTGTGGAACGGGCGGTTAGCTATGGTTGGCATTATTGTTGCCTTGGCCTTTGAGCTGATATCTCATCGCGGATAGTCGCTTTTGCGTTAGACCCGTTTATTCTTATCTCGAATTTGCGCTATCCAATTTGCACTATTAAGTAAGTCAAATAAGTAAGTCAAATAAGTAAGTCAAAATTGGGTAGCTCCGAATTAGACAGGCATCATTAGATTGCTGCTCTGTCTTGGTGAATGGCATAAATGGTCGCCTGCCACTAGGGCGCGACCATTTTATGGGGTGATTGTGTGGGTGATCCAAAAGTAGCTCTCCTGAGTGGAAATCATTTGAACCGCAATCGTTTGAGCAGCAGTCGTTTAGGCTATGTTAGGTGGTATTTGGGGCTTCATGGCCTGCGTGAGTTGATTTTGAAATAGACCTTTTAGATCGGCACGGCGCACTTCAATCGCTTGGTCGCGCGAATCTGTTTCTAAAAAGATCAGGCTGTCTACCGGTGCGATAGAGGGGAGCTGGAATAGGAGTCTGGCAACAGGAATCGGTAGTGCCATGAGTCCAGGGTTGCTTTTGGCTAATTTGTCTTTGGCGGCAGCGGCTAGAGAGGGGTAGGCATAGATGACTCTCTTAGGCTGGGTAGGTGTATCTTTGTGGGCGACGGTTGCCTGTAGCCATTGCTTGTCAACCGACTGCAAAATGTAGTATTTGGAATGCTTCAGTTGCTTGGCGATCGCCTGAATAATCGGCGCGACTGTTTGGATGGCCTGTTTGAGATCGGCTTCGGGCGGGGCCTCGTCGATAAGATCTTGGAGCTGTTGATCGATGTTCATAGATAGTGAGAAAGTTACGAAAAATTAGGCCTAGCTAAACACTGCCGTCTCAATCGGGTTCGCTCAAGATGGGTCGAAAGCACAAGATTAAAAATTGCAGGGCAAAACCTTATAAATGCAATGGTTATTCCTCATAACTTTAATGCTTCTGTGAATATCTCGTCAGATTGTTTAGAACCTCTGCCGATTTGTCTACTCTCAATTTGGTGCCTACTAACTGTTTAACCTGAAAACCATCTACATATTTCGCTACTGATTCGTCACCAGGCTGTGAGCGGCCACTTTTTAGGGAGTACCACTTGTTTGGAGTATTAGGAGAGCCTACAAGGTTTCAACTAGGGTTTCAACTAGGGCTTCAACTAGGGTTTCAACTAAGACTTTAACAAAGGCTCTGCTGCTCATACACACCTCAGAACGCGAAGATTTCTTTAGATAGTTCTACTCTCAAGCATCGCTTGCTTGCAGATCTGTCGTGTATTACTGGCTTTGAATTGAGTGGTCAGTCGCTAGCTTTTTGTAGCGAGTGGTATCCACATAGCCATTGAGGAATCAGGTTTCTTTTGATCAGTAACGGTTCTACCATCAGGGAATAATTTGTTATTAGCTGTGGATACGCTCTTTGAACGACTGTTTCAAGAATTGAGTCGGGCTACGCCAGCCTCAAAACGCAACTGTCAAGAGGTCGCTGCTCGTGTTGTTGAAGAAGTTCAGCGAATTTGTACCGAGAGTCAGCGCATTCAAAATTCAGGTGATGTAGAAGGCTGGGCGAGCGATTTGGCCAGTCATCGACTGAAGCAGATTCGCCGGTATGTTGATTTTGGCTCTAGTAAAGGCCGATTGGAGTTGCACAGCAGCCTGAGCGCGATTGTGTATCGCTACATGACGCCGCCACAGGTACAGTCTAGCTATCAGGCTAGGGTGTCGCTGATTGAAGATTTTTTGCAAAACTTTTACGTCGAGAGTATCAATGCGTTTAGGCGAGAGAATTCGGTCGCTGCTGACTATCGGCCTCGGTCTTCACTGGAATTAGCTGAGTACATGGCGTTTACTGAGCGCTATGCCAAGCGACGGATTCCGCTCTCTCGGGGGCGATCGCAGCAGCTAATTATTTTGAGAACCCAAACGTTTTCAAAACAACAGCCCCCTGAAACCACCATTGATATTCAGCAGGCCATTGAAGGCGGTGATTCTGAGCATCCTAGAACCGCGCCCTTCCAGCGTTTGCGTGAGGAACTAACCACCTCTGAGGACACCAGCGATTCAGAGAGTACCGTGCGGGAACGAGTCATTGAGCAACTGATGGACTACTTGGTAGAAAAGGGGCAGCAAGACTGTGCCGACTACTTCAGTTTGCGGCTGATAGATTTACCGACTCATGAGATTGAGGAAATTTTAGAAATTGACTCGCGAGAGCGAGACTATCTTCAACAGCGGTTTAAGTACCATTTACTGAAGTTTTCCTTTGCCCATAACTGGGAGCTAGTTCATGAGTGGCTCGGGGCAGAATTGGGGAGGAACCTAGGGCTGACCCCTCAGCAGTGGGAGTACTTTCAGACCAAAATCACGCAGACTCAAGCTAAAATACTCAATTTGAAGCAACAGGGCCTAAGCGACTTGGAGATCTCTAAAACCCTCGATCTAACACCTACGCAGCTGCGGAAGCAATGGTCTAAACTACTAGAGCAGGCATGGGATATTCGCAATATTTAAGACTGTTTCAACCTGCGTTGGGATATGAGTCTGCTTTGTTTGAGTGGCAGGTTTGGGTTTTCTTCTGGGGTTCCCTTAAGATCCGTCCGGACTGGTCTATCGTCCTATGAATAATGACTCAGATAATATTCGGAACTTGCTTCTGTGGCTTTTGTACAGGTTCGACCCGACATTTTCTTTACCATCAGGAAATGGGTCTACATTGGAAGCCAACACAGCAGAAGCAGGTGTATTCGAAGTCGGGTCTGATGCAACGTCTATGAAGTCTGTCCACCAAAAAGGGTCTGAGGAGGCATCCTCTTATCCATCTACATCCGCTAGCGCATCGCTCTTAGGAGCATTACAGCCTAGCTTTTCAGCGACTTCGAGATCAGTGTCTTGTTCTGCCACAGAGCGTTCAACGGAGCGTTCATATGCGGCACGTAAAGATGCGAATTCTCAGACGGCTCAGTCGTTTAACTTCGGAGAAATCCACGCTGTGCAAGAACGTTTTCAAGCTTTATTGAAGCAACGTCTCCTTTCGGAGTACGAAAATAACCCTCCTCTCTTCCCTTGGGAGTCAGAAATTAGCGAGTATCCTGCTGAGGTGGCTGATAGCGTACCGACTGCTGCCATGTCATCTTTGTGGCGTACTCATCTGAGTGGATTGAGCGTGTCGGGCCTGTTGCCTACTGCGCTGATAGATACCCTGCTAGAGCGGTGTCAGGAGATTGCTCGCGCCCCTATTAAGCAGGGAATTCGGTTGGTGAGAGCGGTCGAAGACATTTTTCCTGAGAGCGCTGATATGTTGGAGCCGATCGCCAACATGGTGCTGGTGCCTGCCTACCGCTCGGGGCGAGAAGCTCAAGATGCGGTGATTAGAGAAATTACTCATGCAGTGGGTGGCTATGATTCGGCGATGCCTGAGCAGCAAATTGCGCTGTCTATGCTGGCTGCGCAGGAAATATTAGGGGCGCTGACGTTTTCGGTGAGTGCTGCTCAGCCCTATGAGCAGCGAAGCTGGATAACTGCTGCGGGTGCTATTGACCTGACGGTTAGCTATGGGGCTACTCACAATGGCTGCCATGAACTTAAGGTGGTTGCTGTGTTGCCAGAGGGTGGTCAACTGCGACTACGTGATGGTGATGTAGAAAAGCTGGCGCTGCGATCGCAGCCGGGTGCTCTTGATGTCGCCCTCTCTACGCCTGCTCTGGGTACAACCTATATGCTGGAAGTGTTTTTACAAAGCGAAGTCTCTGGACTCAACTTTGCGATTCACGTCGCTGATGTGCTTGCTTGATTCAGCGTTTCTAGCCGGGTTCGTTTTGAGCATCTACACATTGGCCGCTTGTTACGCAGCCTTTTATCAATATGCGATTATTCTTTGATCGTCCTTTTTAAGAGGTCAGTTCCGCTTGGAGCTGGCCTTCTTTATTGGGGCCTTATTAGGACATTTCTGTTTAGGGTATTTCTGTCATCATCTCCAAAGATAACAAACGTGCTTATGCTAGGCAGGAGCGATACAATAAACTCCTCTTATGTTGCCTGTCATTTCGCTTGTTATGTCCACTATGGCGCATCCTCTCTCTATCCCTTGAATTGATATGTCCTCTCCAACGCTGACTTCCGAGACTCAATTGACTCCCGACTCGCTACCTCAGGCATCTTCGGATTTAGTTGCTAACGCCACTTCGGCAGATGCGTCCTCAACGACTCAGGCTGACTTTCAACCCGATGTGTTTGATCAGCATGTGATGTCAACCTATGGTCGATTCCCGATTGCGCTGGAACGAGGTGAGGGATGCCGTGTTTGGGACTCTAATGGCAAGGCGTATTTGGATTTTGTGGCAGGCATTGCGACCTGCACCTTGGGCCATGCCCATCCGGCGATGGTAGAGGCGGTAACGACGCAGATTAAAAAACTGCATCATGTTTCTAATCTGTACTACATTCCTGAGCAGGGTGCTTTGGCTGAATGGCTCACCGCGAATTCTTGCGCCGATCGTGTGTTCTTTTGTAATTCGGGGGCGGAGGCGAATGAGGGGGCCATTAAACTGGCTCGTAAGTATGGCCATACTGAGCTGGGCATAGACGCGCCGGTTATTATTACAGCGCAGGCTAGTTTTCACGGCAGAACGCTGGCGACTGTAACCGCGACAGGACAGCCTAAGTACCAAAAAAACTTTAATCCTTTGGTGCCGGGTTTTTACTATGTGCCCTATAACGATATTGAGGCGCTGCGAACTGCGATTCGTGAATTGGATGCTGAGCAGCGGCAGGTGGCGGCAATTCTGCTAGAGCCGATGCAGGGCGAGGGTGGCGTATGCCCCGGAAATCCGGTGTACTTTAAGCAGGTACGTCAGCTTTGTGATGAAACAGGCATTTTGCTGATGTTGGACGAGGTGCAGGTAGGAATGGGCCGCACAGGTAACCTATGGGGCTATCAGACGGTGGGCGTAGAGCCAGATGTGTTTACCTCGGCTAAGGGGCTCGGAGGCGGTGTGCCGATCGGAGCGATTTTGACGAAGCGTCATTGTGATGTGTTTAAGCCTGGGGAGCATGGCAGTACGTTTGGCGGTAATCCGTTTGTCTGTGGTGTGGCGCTGAAGGTATGTGAGACGCTGGCATCTGAAAACTTGCTGGCAAATGTGCGATCGCGCGGCAAGCAGCTCAGAGCAGGGCTCCAGAAGATCGTTCAAAAGTACCCTAGCCTCTGTACGGGTGTTAGAGGCTGGGGGCTGATTAATGGGCTGGTGCTCGCGGAAGGGATAGCGGCTTTGGATATTGTTAAGGTTGCACTAGAAGAAGGTTTACTCGTTATTCCGGCAAGTGCCAAGGTCGTACGGATGGTGCCGCCTTTGATTGTGAGTGAAGCTGAGGTCGACCAGGCATTAGCGCTGTTAGATCGAACACTGAGCAAGTTGGCATAGTAGATGGGTCTAGCAGATGGGTTTAGCAGGTTGGTTTAGCAGTTTTTAAGAACTAGCTACGAGCCTGCCCTGGTCAACTGTGAGAATCTGGGATGCTTTGAGCCACTGTGCGTCGAAGGAGCCTAGATGAGTGGTGGTGATGATGGTTTGGAACCGATCTTGAATAGTTTCTAGAAGCTGATTTTGACGCTTGAGATCGAGCTCTGCTAAGACATCGTCTAGTAATAGCAAGGGAGGCTCGCCGATGACTGCTTCAATGAGTTCTAGCTCGGCGAGCTTAAGTGAGAGCACGAGCGTTCGCTGCTGGCCTTGCGATCCGTACTGTCGAGCGGGCGTTTGGTTAATTACGAAGTCGATATCGTCTCGATGTGGCCCAACTAAGGAGGTGCGCTGGTGGTATTCAGCGATCGCGCGCGACTGAATTTTTTCTAGGAAGGACTGCTGAATGATCGCGGGGTCGTCTGCAATGAGTGCTACGTTGGGCTGGTAGGCAATGGTGAGCGCTTCGGCATCGCCACTAATGGACTGGTGCCAGCGTTGCGCGAGGGGAATGAGCCGGTTGAGGACGCGCGATCGCCTGCGAGTGACCCGAGTTCCAGTGGTGGCTAGTTGCGCATCCCAAATGGCCATTTGAGTAGGCATTTGGCTCAGCTGAATCTGATCTGACTGATTGTGATGGGTAATTTGCTGCTGCTGACTGGTCAGCAGCGTCGTGTCTATTCGATCATCTAGATCATCGGCGTTTGCAGTGTGCTGCTTAATAAAGGCATTGCGCTGCTTGAGTACCTGATTGTACTGTTGCAAAATATAGGCATAGACGGGCTCTAGCTGGGTGAGCAGCGTATCTATCCAAATGCGCCGTCCGCCAGGGCCACCTCGAACCAAGTCGATATCTAAACTAGAGAACTGAACGGCGTTGAGATGGCCTAAAAAGTCCTGCTGCCGCTTGAGCGTTTCACCGTTGATGACAGCGGTGCGACGACCAGCATTTTTCAATGTCAAGCTGAGTTCGCTAACGCCGAGTTCTCTTTGTAGTTGCGCTTTGATTTGACCGATGTTGGCGCCTTCTTTGACCAAGTCGCGATCGCGACTCGTGCGGTGTGACTTTAGCGTTGCCAACATTTCAACCGCCTCTAGCAGGTTGGACTTGCCCTGAGCATTGTCCCCTACCAGAATCGTTTTGGGCGCGCTAAAGGCAACAGACTGACTGCTGTAGTTGCGAAAGTTTTGCAGGTGAAGGTGCTGGAGAAACATATCGCAAATGAGATTGACCCGATGACCAAAGCGATAGTCATCAACAAGGGTCGTCAGTTTGAGCTAGTCATCAGTTTAAGCTAGGCTTGCCCTTCATAGTCTGCGATCGCTTAGGGAAAGATTGAGGGACATCCGACAGTGACAACGGATGGTAACGGATGCCATAGAAGACTTTGCCTTCTGGTTAGCGCGATCGCCATTATCTCTTTAATCAAAACCGAGACCAGCGAGACTGGTCCTAGAATAAGCGATCGTTAGCTTAGGTGTCGGCGTGTGCTGCGAGTGAAGAGCCGAAATAATCCTAATTACGCTTGTAATAAATTGGGCAGCCGGTGCTACAATACTCAAGCGCCAGCGATGGGGTGTCGCCAAGTGGTAAGGCAGCGGGTTTTGGTCTCGCCATTCCTAGGTTCGAATCCTAGCACCCCAGCTTTTAAACGCAACTTTTCCATTGACATTACCAGCGAAAGGTCACCAAGCCTACTCGCTAAATATTGCTAATAAAAGCAGTCAAGCTCATAGAGCGTGGCTGCTTTTGTTTTGAATATCTGTTCTAGAAAACTGTTCTAGAAAATTGTTGTAGACAAGCGTGCCTATGAGCTGCGTCAGACTCTCAGTAAGATGGGTTTTGCAACGTAACATTTCATACGGTCACATGGCTTGACATTTTGTTAAATTTCTCTTGTTTATGAGTGAAAAAAATGATTTTGGCCTTAACTATACCGCCAAGAGGCTGATTCATTTATCTCACTCATATGAATTTCATGAAATGGCAAAGAACGGTTTCGAAGCGTTGATGCTGCTCATCTAGACAATGGCGAGATGATGGCGAGATGATGGCGAGATGATGGCGAGATGATGACTAGACAAGGGCTAGATAAGGGCTGACAGCGGCTGATAACACAGACTTGATCCTCGGCTTGCACAGCGTGCAACAAGCAGAAGCGACCACAAAACTTAATCCTTGCTTTACAAGACTAATGCTCGTCTGAACAGATTAGGTTGATGCCTGAACTGCTTTTATATCAAGGCTTATATCCGTTGAGCCAAGCTTTGTCATCCATGAATTTAACCAATGAATTTATTAGCTGTCTTGGAACTTCCCTAAAAATAGGGACGTCTTCCTATGTGTATTGGCAAAACAATTTTATGCAGTGCTCGATATTGGTTTTCTAAATTTGTTTTTTGACCACCCTGTCTTCTTCTCTATATGTAAATACTCATTAAAAGCGCTATGTAGAGTATCAAATATGACATATAGGTGGTCGTTGCCTAGCTGAGTGAGTATTTTGTCTAACTCTAGGCGAGTTATTGGAAACGCAAGGCGAGTTATTGAAAACACGACTACTCCAGTGCTTCTCAACTGTCGTTTTTATGCCTTTAGCGCTGTCTGACTTTTTTGTTTTCCGAAGGTTGCTACTTGCACAATATGACTCATTTTGATTCTGACATAGCTCATTCTGGCATAGACAATAGTGCGCCTACAGCTGTTTTGGCTCCCCAGCAATGCTCGAACAAAAGCCTCACGATTGGCAGCGACGCTCAGCCTGTGGCACCTTCCAAAGTCGTTCTTTTGGGCATGGATTTTGACAATTTTTCTAAGCAGGAGCTGCTTTCTAGTTTGAGGAAAGGCGTTGTGTTTACGCCTAATGTGGATCACATGATGAAACTGCGTCGAGATCCTGACTTTGCCTCTGTATACCAAAGAGCCGACTTTAAACTCTGCGATAGTCAGGTGCTGATGTATGCCGCTAAGTTTTTGGGCAAGCCGCTGAAGGCAAAGCTCTCGGGGTCAGATTTGTTTCCCTGGTTTTGTGATTATCACAAGCACAACGAAAATATCAAGGTGTTTTTGCTCGGTGGGGCAGAAGGCATTGCCAAAGAGGCTCAGAGACGAATTAACGCCAGAATAGGTCGTGAGATTGTAGTAGGTGAATATTCACCGCCGCTTGGGTTTGAGACTGATCTTGAAGAATGTGAGAATATTGTTGCTTTGATTGAGCGATCCTCTGCAAATGTAGTGGCCGTTTGCCTCGGTGCCCCCAAGCAGGAAAAATGGATTGCGACTTATCGCGATCGCCTACCCACTATTGATATTTTTATGGCAATCGGCGCTGCTGTTGACTTTGAAGCGGGCCGTAAGCCTAGAGCGCCTCAATATGTCAGCGAGCTCGGCCTAGAATGGCTGTACCGGTTGATTTGTGAGCCGAGAAGGCTATGGCGCCGGTATTTGATTGAGGGAATGCCCTTTGTCGGTTTAGTGCTGGCTGAAAAAATGAGACAGTCACGGCCTCGAAAAGCATAAGATTGAAAGGCAGTAGAATCCTTTTGAATGAGGACCCCAAAAATTACGCTAGGGTAAGGTCAATACTTAATTGTCCCAATCTTAGTTGTCCTAATCCGTTCATTTCCTCATTCATTTACTTACATTCGGATCACTCGCCTCCTTTTTGTCTTTCAACATGGAAACACCTCAGACCAATGATGGTCGTGATCAATCAACCATGCAGTATTCTGCTGCTGTGATACGTCGAGCCCAGCGAGCAGTGTGGTGCTCGCCGTTTTATCCACAGCTGCTCGCTGAAATGCAGCTAGCTAGCGTCAGCGTACCGACCATTGCCGAAGATAGCGGTGTGCTAAAAGGCTATACCCGGCAGCCCCTTTCAGAAGTTAGCGCTGAGTCGGGGTTGATGTGGCTAGCTGAAGTCGGTATTTTGCGACGCGAGGTCGATGGGCAAGGACTCACCGACAGCTTTAGGCTAACGCCCTTAGGTCGTCAGGTCGTTGAAGACTGGCGATCGCAGGGTTGTCCGGATCGACGCGCTAGCTTAGTGGACTATATAAAGAACTCAATTATCCGCCGCCTCCGTGTCCCTGAATGGCTATGGTAGCTAAATCTGTGCAGATTCTTTGGTAATTCGGTGTTTTTTGTCGTTAGTGCTTTTCGCTGTCGGTGCTTTTTGTGACAGAACCGAGTGTTTGTACGGAAGTTAGTAGATCCCATCAACTTTATTTGCTTCACAAACGCCAAAGTTTGGGTAATGTGGGGAGGGGATGAAATTTAGATAATACGAAGGGGAGCAGCAAGTGGTGAAGTCAATAATGGTGGTCGGCACGACCTCCCATGCTGGTAAGTCCATGCTGGTAGCTGCGCTGTGTCGTATTTTAAGCCGTCGCGGCTGGCGAGTTGCTCCCTTTAAGGGGCAAAACATGGCATTGAATTCCTACGTCAGTACGACGGGCGCTGAAATTGGCTATGCTCAAGCGGTGCAAGCTTGGGCTGCTGGCGTTCCTCCCCAAGCGGAAATGAACCCGATTTTGTTGAAGCCCCAGGGTGACAGTACCTCTCAGGTGATTTTAAAGGGCCGCCCGGTGGGCATAACGACTGCCGAAAAGTATTACGAAGAATTTTTTACGGCAGGTTGGCAGGCGATTCAGGAGAGCTTGGCTCGGCTCAGTCAGGAGTTTGATCTGTTGATTTGTGAGGGGGCTGGTAGCCCTGCGGAGATCAATTTGAAGCACCGTGACTTAGCCAATATGAGGATTGCTTCCTATCTAGAATCTCCTACGATTTTGATCGCAGATATTGACCGGGGCGGCGTATTTGCCCATATCGTTGGCACGTTAGAACTGTTAGAGCCCGAAGAAAGGGCATTGATCAAAGGCATTGTAATTAATAAATTTCGGGGACAGCGGTCTATTTTGCAGCCCGGTATTGATTGGCTAGAGGAGCGTACGGGTATTCCCGTTATTGGGGTCATTCCATGGCTAGATGAGGCATTCCCAGCTGAAGATTCGCTCTCGCTGTTAGATCGTCAGTCGGTAAAAACAGAGGCTGAAATCACAGTAGCGGTCATTCGGCTGCCTAGAATTTCTAACTTTACTGACTTTGATTCATTAGAGGCTGAGCCTTCGGTGAATGTAAAGTACTTGAGCCCTAACGATACTTTGGGCTACCCAGATGCCGTGATTTTGCCGGGTACAAAAACGACGATTGCTGATTTGCTGGTGTTACAGCAAACGGGTATGGCAGAGGCTATTCGTAACTACGCTGCTGCGGGCGGTACGGTGATTGGTATTTGTGGTGGCTTTCAAATTATGGGTCAGATGCTGGCTGATCCGGAAGGATTAGAGGGGCAAGAAGGGCGTTTTAACGGTTTGGGCTTGTTGCCGCTGCGGACAGTGATTACGCAGCAAAAGGTCGCTAGGCAGCGAACAGTGACCTCGAAGTATCCTCAAGAAGGCCTGCCGGTTATCGGCTACGAAATTCATCAGGGCCGTACTCAGCTGGTGATGCCTACCGATAATGAAGGGGATGATACGCCTTCGTTTATGGCTATTTTTGATGATCGCAGCTTAGGTATTGTGGATGAAGCTCAGTCGGTGTGGGGGACTTACTTGCATGGCATTTTTGACAATGGCCCTTGGCGACGAGCTTGGTTGAATCGTCTGCGCCAGCAGCGCGGGCTGAGTTCTATGCCAACTGGCATAGCAAACTACCGTGAGCAGCGTGACAGTATGTTGAACAGCTTAGCGACTACGATTGAAAAGTATATTGATTTGGCTCCAATTTTGTCTTAAAAAGTATAGATAGAGAATATAGATAGAAAGTATAGATAGAGCTAGAAGTTTCAAGGTTTTTACTAATTTGGCGTTTGTAGCGCTTATATAGGTGAGAGAGTGACTCCCAGCGCAATTGTGTTTTTATCGCTAGCTGGCTTGGTTTCAGGTGTGCTAGCTGGCTTTTTAGGAATCGGCGGTGGTACCTTGCTGGTTCCCGTATTGGTGCAGCTTGGTTTTTTGCCAGTGCAGGCAACAGCAACCAGTTCTCTAGCGATATTGATGACCGCTAGTGCGGGCAGTTTGCAAAACTGGCGGATGGGTTTATTAGATATTCGGCAGGTTTTGCTGTTGGGTGCTTCGGCTGTGGTGACGGCATTTTTGGCGACGTTTGTGGGCGATCGCCTCCCACAGTACCTTTTGCTTACGGGCTTTGGCCTATTGCTGCTCAGCAATTTATATCTGGTTTCTTTAAAGAAGCGAGTTATTCGCACGGCAGAGTTTAGAGAGGGCCGAACAGCGAGTACTGGCCCTGCCATCCATCCGATTGTGGCGCGAATTGTGACCGGGGCGATCGCAGGCTTTATGGCAGGGTTATTTGGCGTGGGCGGCGGTGTGATTTTGGTGCCGCTCCAAATTTTGCTGCTGGGCGAGAGTATTAAGGCCGCCGTGCGAAATAGCCTAGGGGTGATCGTGATTACCTCTGTTTCAGCGGTTGCGGGCCATGCGATCAATCAAAACATCGATTTTTTAGCGGGGCTGATTTTAGGCATAGGCGGCTTGATCGGTGTACAGTTCAGTACTCGATTTTTGCCCCGCTTGAGTGACAACACTGTTACGCAGCTGTTTAGGGCGCTGCTGCTGCTGCTGTCAATTTATATTTTTTGGCAGGCCTGGCAGCTATATAGCGCTGTATAGATAACCTGATGTAGCGCGCTCTGCAAAAGATGACTCTGCAAAAGATTGCTCTAAAAGATTGCTCTAAAAGATTGCTCTAAAAGATTGCCCTACAAGATTGCTCCATGAAATAAATCTATAAATCGCTTGATTAGGCGGCGCAAATGGCCTGCGCTAGGGCAATGTCAAAATATTGGGCATCTTTGGCATCACCTGCGATCACCTGAAAAGGCTGCTCAGGTTCACCAAAATCGCTAATGACGAGTGTGGCTTGGCTGAAGTCTTGCTGGCGGGTGTAGTCGTTGACGGTAATGATGGTTTTAAGCCCTGTTTGAGTCGCAGAGAGTAGGCCGTTGTTGGTATCTTCAAAACCCAGACAGTTCTCTGGCGGTAAGTTGAGATGCGCTAGGGCATATTCAAAAATGTCGGGGGCTGGCTTTTTGTGCGGCACCATGTCACCTGCCGCAATGACTTCAAACCAGCTCAGACTTTCTGCGCCGAGGGTATTTTCTAGCAGTGCCTGGACATTTGCGGGCGTGGTGGTGGTGGCGATCGCCAGCCTGATTCCTTTGTCTCTGGCCTCATTCAGCAGCCTTTTTACGCCGGGTCGCAGCGGAATTCGGCCCTCTTGTGCAAATTGCTTATAGTGCTGAGTTTTGACCGCGTGCAGATGCTTGATAAAGTCAGCCAAATCAGCAAAGCCATCTGGCAATACAAAGTTAGGCTGAGACTGCTGCACATAGGCTCTGATGCGTTCCTTGCCGCCCGATACCTCTAGAAGTTCGCCATAGAGCGCTTCTGACCACTGCCAGTCGAGACCATTGTCTGCAAAGGCTTGATTGAACGCGGGTCGATGCCCGTCGCGCTCAGTTTCGGCAAGCGTGCCGTCTACGTCAAAAATAAGCGCCTTCAGCTCGCGGGTGGTCTGTGCCATTGATATTTTTTCCTATATACCGTTGGGATTGATTTGATTGATTGAATTGATTCGATTGAATTGATTGAGTTTGGGGCTGATTGTGCTCAGGGGTTTTCTAGGGTTTGATCCAGTCTTTAGCGGCTTCTACGGCTTGCTCCATCCCGGCGCTGCCTAACCGATAGAGCAGGTAGAGAATTGTACCGCTAACGCATGCTCCAATCGCACAAATGGTCAGCCCAGCAAGGCTGATTGCGCCGTCGTCATCAAGTAAACCAAAACCAGTGACAAAAATACCAATGGCGGGCAGGGTGTTGGTCAGGGGAATTGGGATCATCATTGAGATGGACATTAGTGCGATCGCAATGCCAATGACCAGTCTCCCCGTCCGGCTAGTGCAAACCGAGGTTAGCCTAGGCTTTGATATTCGCTCAATGCGATGTAGCCACGGCATGCCCTTACGAATAAAGTCCTGCACCATAGAGCGTTCAAACCCGCGCTTACGAAACTTTTCGGGCAGCCAGGGTTGTTCTGAGCCCACAATGAGCTGTCCGGCTAGTAGCAGCATGACAATCCCAAACGGAATCGAAATAACCGGCGCAGGTATGGGCAATGCCGACGGCAGTGCTAGCAGTACAAACAAAAATCCAAACGTGCGTTCGCCTGCAATCTCTAGGATCTCATTGAGCGTCACTTCGCTCGTTGCGCGATCAGAGGCCTCTTCGCTGAGAAAGTATCGCTGTAATTCCGCAGATAGTCTGGCCATACAAAAATCTCAATTTCAAAGAAACGCAAATTTGGTCTATAGCAATATATAGCTTTTACAAGGCTGCTTACACTGCTCAGTCATCTCAGAATTCGTCATTGATTAATTTTTTTCATTTTATTTGTGGCCCTTGTGTCTTTTCGCTTGAGCTAAGCAATGTTAAGTTCGTATGAAATGATACACCCAGCAATCCTATGGTTAAATTCTCTGATTTGATGGCGGCAGGTAGTCTCGCGATAATGACGAGTCTGATATTTCCCTCCGTCGTATCAGCAGAACCTTTGCAAGCGGTCCCTGTGGCCCAAGGAACGACCGTCTCTGCAGACATTGCTAGCTTTATGTCGAACTACGCGCCGACAGAATGTACTGTTCAGTTCGGCTATGTCGAGAGCGGCGATTTCCGACGACGACTCGCCCAAAATTTTACGCGAACGATGGATTCTTTGATGGTGAGCCAGCCTGCAAATGCTTGCGAGGCTGTGACAGGGACAGACAATGGCAGAACCCGAAACTTTAACTTTATTCGCGCTGATCACGGTGTGTACAAAGTGATTACCCGCAGTGACTACAGCTACGATGAAGTGAATACTCTTTACGAGTATGAAGTGCTTGGCATTCGGTTTATTCCGATTAATGCTGAGGGCGAGTTAGATCCCGAAAATGCGAGAACGCTTTTATCTTTAGGTCAGGGAACCTGCGAAATTGATGATCCTGAAGACCCTTTTGATGTTTTTTGTGAATTTGCCACGATCACTTCAGACGAGCGCGAATTAGCCGTTGGGCAGCTGAGCTATTTTTACTAATACAGCCTTCAAGAAAGCCAGCAAAAAAGCCGAGGGCATATAGAAATGCCTTCGGCTTTTTTGTCAGCTAGCGACTCAGGTTACAAGGACTGTGCTTAGTACTTGTAAGTCTCGTTCTTAAACGGCCCTTGAACGGGGACGTGAATGTATTCTGCTTGCTCCTTGGTGAGTTCGGTAATCACTCCGTTGAAGCCTTCGACCATGTAGCGAGCGACTTCTTCGTCGAGTTGCTTAGGCAGTACCTCAACGGTGATAGCGGCTGCTTTTTGGTCGGTGGGGAGGTCGGCAAATTTTTTCTCATACAGGAAGATTTGTGCTAACACCTGGTTAGCAAAAGAACCGTCCATAATGCGGGAAGGATGGCCTGTTGCGTTACCGAGATTCACTAAGCGACCTTCGGAGAGCAGAATCAAGAAGTCCTTAGGATCGTCAGAGCGGTAGACCTGGTGAACCTGGGGCTTCACTTCTTCCCAACGCCATGTTTTGCGCATGAAGGCGGTATCAATTTCGTTGTCAAAGTGGCCGATGTTACAGACAACTGCGCCTGGTTTGAGATTGGCCAGAATGTTTTTGTCGCAAACGTTGTAGTTACCTGTGGCGGTGACGACCAAGTCAGTTTTGGACAGTAGGTCTAGATCGAGGCTGTCTACGGTGCCATCGTTTTTTCCGTTTTTGTAGGGTGAAACGACTTCAAAGCCGTCCATGCAAGCCTGCATTGCGCAGATAGGATCTACTTCTGCGACCTTGACGATCATGCCTTCTTGACGAAGGGAGGCCACAGAGCCTTTGCCCACGTCGCCATAGCCAATGACCAATGCCTTTTTACCTGAGAGCAGGTGGTCGGTGCCGCGCTTGATGGCGTCGTTAAGGCTGTGGCGACAGCCGTACTTGTTATCGTTTTTGGTTTTTGTAACGGCGTCGTTAACGTTGATGGCGGGAATTTTTAGCTCGCCTTTTTCTAGCATTTCAAACAGGCGGTGAACGCCTGTGGTGGTCTCTTCGGTAACGCCGTGGATGCGTTCCAGCATTTGAGGATATTTTTGGTGAATGTGGCCGGTGAGGTCGCCGCCATCGTCCAAAATCATGTTGGCGTCCCACAGTTCGCCGCTTTCACTACCACCGGGGCTGTAGCAGGTTTGCTCTAGGCACCAGATGTACTCTTCTTCGGTTTCGCCTTTCCAAGCAAATACGGGGATGCCTGCGGCGGCGATCGCAGCGGCTGCGTGATCTTGGGTGGAGAAAATGTTGCAAGAAGACCAGCGCACTTCGGCGCCTAGCTCACACAGGGTTTCGATCAAAACCGCTGTTTGAATGGTCATGTGAATGCAGCCGATGATCTTGGCGTTGGACAGGGGCTTGCTGTCGCGGTACTTGTTGCGGATAGCCATGAGAGCAGGCATTTCGCCCTCAGCGATCGCAATTTCCTTACGGCCCCAGTCAGCCAAGGCGATATCAGCGACTTTGTAATCTAAATTGCGCTTAGGCGCGGTATCAGGGATTCGAGTGCCGGTTGCAATCATAGTAAATTCTGTAGTTTCTTTCTGGATGTGAACGAAAACGGATTTGCGTTTATGTGCTTAGCTTACCTTCAATAAAGAAGTGTAAACACTGCAAAACCCCTTTCAGGCCATACATTCCACCGATGTATATATATTGATAGGATTGATTAAGACGCTGGTTGAAGGTCAGAATAACGCCCATTTACGGCTTGTTTTACGGCGTCTGTTCTACAGCGCCCGTTCTACTGTGCCTGTTCTACAGCGCCTGTTCTACAGCGCGTTTTACTGTGCGTTCTACTGTGCGTTCTTAGGAGACTTGCTGCGCTGACGTACGTCTTCACAAAAGGCTTTGGCCGCGCTGATGCCCTGCTCTCTCAAATTCACATAAGGCTTTGCAAAAGGCGGTTGCCAATCGGAGAGTCCGAGTAAATCTGATGTGACGAGCACCTGACCGTCGCAGTCTGGCCCTGCGCCAATACCGATGGTGGGAACCGTTAGGGCTGAGCTGATTTTGCTGGCTAAGTCATTGGGGATATGCTCTAGCACAATTGAAAAGACGCCAGCTCGTTCTAACGCCAAGGCTTCATTAAAAATGCGATCGCTCTCTTCTGCCGACTTTCCTTGTTTGCGAAAGCTGCCGAACTGATAGACCGATTGCGGGGTAAGGCCCACATGCCCCATCACCGGTATGCCAGCTTCTACGGTCGCTGTGATGGTCTCTACAATCGCCTGATAGCCGCCTTCCATTTTCACTGCTTGGGCGCCTGTTTCTTTCAAGATCCGACCTGCGGCATTCATCGCGGCCTCACGGCTCACCTGATAGCTAAAAAAGGGTAAATCTACGACAACCAGCGTTTTCGGCACGCCTCGGCGTACCATTTTGGCATGGTGAATCATTTCATCTAAGGTGAGCGGCAAGGTTGTTTCATGACCCATGACTGGCATGGCCATCGAATCGCCGACTAAAACAATGTCAGCGCCAGCAGCATCTACCATTTGAGCGGAGAGATAGTCCCAGGCAGTCAAAACTGCGATCGCCTTATTTTCCCGCTTCCACTGCGCAAACTGATGCACATTGACGATCATAGATAGCTTGCTCCTATGCCTTGAGAGAGAACGCCTAGAAAAGCGCTTTCTATTTTCTCTGGCTTTTCCAACGAAAGCTAGCGTATCAAACCCTGGTGATGTCTTTTAAGTAGAGATCAGTAGAGATTACCGCGCACCCGCTGCGCTCACAATCGACCCATGCGGGGTGCCGCGTCCGGTGACTCGGCTCACCCATGCTAAGCCTTCGGTGGTGCCCACCCAAATTTTATTACCGGTATCGGGCGAAATGGACAGGACATGTTCAGATGGTAGGTTGGGCACGCGGCCTACGATTGCGCCATTGTAGGGGTTTAGTTTGAGTAGGCCAGTGCGAGTGCCGACCCACAGGCTTTGGGTCTCGTCGAAGGCGATCGCCTCTACATTCATCCCTCGTAGCTGAGTCACCGATCGCAGTAGCTGACCCGTCCGACTATCAACCACCAGTAACCCAGTGGGCGTCCCAATCCACAAATTTCCCTGCGGCCCAACAGCCATAGCCTGCGCTGAACGTCCCGGTAGGTTATTTACTCGGTCAGTAATATAGGCCGATGCCGTATTGATCCGAACCAAGCCTTCTAGCGTGCCGACCCATAAGTTGCCATCAGGTGCGAGCCCAAGCGTATTTGCGCTTACCCCAGGCAACGCTTGCAATGTCGTCATCAGCAGTCCTTCATCAGGGCTAATTAGCGCCAGTCCTCGGTCGGTGCCCACCCATAAAAAACCGCGTTGATCGACTAGGGTTGCTAGCACTCGGTTAGAAGGCAGCTGAAAGTTTTGAGCCGTGACCTTGTTAATACGAGGCTCAACGCGAACGAGTCCTTCAGGTGTGCCTAACCAAATGCGACCCACTTTATCTTGGGCCATCGCATCAATAAATCGGTTGGGCAGAGCAACGCTGGCCAAAACCCGTCCTGTCTCAGGATCTATGCGGCTGAGTCCTTGGTGAGATCCTACCCATAAGCTGCCAGTGTAGTCAGCTTGCAGGGCGCCAACCTGATAGTTTTGCACCATCGGATTGGTCTGACTTTCCCTTTCTGATGCCAGCGGTCTAGAGGGCACGCCAATATCTGCGTTAGGAACCTGCCGCATCTGTGCGTTTGCCGGGGGGGCTATCCCTGTCTCAATGCGAATGCCCAAGCCGAGCCAGACTGTGCTTCCTACAAAAGCAGCACCTGCAATATGACTGACCTTTTTGGCAAGACTCACGGAAGACACCTACTTTGAATGAACAAGTCTAAATGAACAAGGAATGCTGATGAGATAGCTTGCCCAAAAAGTGTCTATTGGTATGCGAGTGGCCCTAGAAAGTGAATCCAAAAGTGAATCCAAAGTGAATCCAAAGTGAACCGCTAAAAGGGTAGTAAAAACCAGCAGTGCCTGTTTGCAGCGATTGGCCTAAAAAATTATGGTTGTTTTAACATTTTTCTTTACGTAATGTTACAGGTGATACTGCGCTTCTCAATATTGCGAAAATGCCTGAAACCTTTCTACATCAGCATTCATAATAATTAATTATCACAGGATACAGAACTTCTAAAAGGAAACTTATCGAAGGGCTGGTAGTATTCTGTAGAGCATAGGTTTATTTGAGCAGCACTCAAACCTCATGGCGCGGTCGATTCATAGCACTTTAAGGGTGGTTTCACACAACCGATTCCTGGCAGATTGCAAAAAGGCTACTGGACCACGCTATGAACTCCAAGCAAATTAAAAATCGTCTGAAGTGTTCGCTGATACAGAAGTGTCAGTATTGAAATACTCGGACGTTGGGTGCGGGTTTTTTAATAAAAACCATGGAGTTCAATCAATATCTCGTTCGATTCATAGGAAATAGACAGGAAATAGGGAAATATGTCCTACTCACAGACGCAAGCAAAGTCTGGTGCTGGTTACAGCGCTGGTGTTCAGGATTACCGGCTGACTTACTACGCCCCGGATTACACGCCCAGAGATACCGATATTTTGGCTGCTTTCCGGATGACGCCTCAACCCGGCGTGCCTCCTGAAGAGTGCGCAGCAGCTGTGGCCGCAGAATCTTCTACTGGTACTTGGACTACCGTGTGGACTGACCTGTTGACCGATATGGATCGCTACAGAGGTCGTTGCTACGACATTGAGCCCGTTCCCGGTGAAGATAATCAGTACATCGCTTACGTGGCTTACCCCCTCGACTTATTTGAAGAAGGCTCGGTTACTAACCTCCTCACTTCTATTGTCGGTAACGTATTTGGCTTTAAAGCCTTGCGTGCGCTTCGTTTAGAAGATCTGCGGATTCCGGTCGCTTACCTAAAGACTTTCCAAGGGCCTCCTCACGGAATTCAGGTTGAGCGCGATCGCATGAACAAGTACGGTCGTCCTATGCTCGGCTGTACGATTAAGCCCAAGCTAGGCCTATCTGCTAAGAACTACGGTCGTGCGGTTTATGAGTGTCTGCGAGGCGGTCTCGACTTTACCAAAGACGACGAGAACATCAACTCACAGCCTTTCCAAAGATGGCGTGACCGTTTCTTGTTCGTTGCTGACGCTATTCATAAGTCTCAAGCAGAAACAGGGGAACTCAAAGGGCATTACCTCAACGTAACCGCTCATACCTGCGAAGAAATGCTCAAGCGGGCCGAGTACGCCAAAGAACTCGAAATGCCCATCATCATGCATGACTTCTTGACTGCTGGCTTCACTGCCAACACCACTTTGTCACACTGGTGCCGCGACAACGGCCTGCTGCTGCACATTCACCGCGCCATGCACGCCGTACTCGACCGTCAAAAGAACCATGGTATCCACTTCCGCGTACTGGCTAAGTGCTTGCGCATGTCCGGCGGTGACCACATTCACACCGGTACAGTTGTAGGTAAGCTCGAAGGCGACAGAGCTGCGACTCTGGGCTTCGTTGATCTCCTCCGCGAAAACTACATTGAGCAAGACAAGTCTCGCGGTGTGTACTTCACTCAAGATTGGGCTTCTATGCCAGGTGTGATGGCCGTTGCTTCTGGCGGTATTCACGTATGGCACATGCCTGCACTAGTAGAAATCTTCGGCGATGACTCCGTGCTGCAGTTTGGTGGCGGTACGTTGGGCCACCCTTGGGGCAATGCGCCAGGTGCAACCGCAAACCGCGTTGCGCTTGAAGCTTGCGTTCAGGCTCGTAACGAAGGCCGTAACCTCGCTCGTGAAGGTGGCGACATTCTTCGTGAGGCCGGTAAGTGGTCTCCTGAGCTTGCTGCTGCGCTTGATCTTTGGAAAGAGATCAAGTTTGAGTTCGACACTGTTGACACTATCTAGCCCAAAACTATCTAGCCCAAAAACTAGCCCAAAACGGTATCAGGCAGAGCGGTTTCTAGAGCGCCGTTGATCGGAAAATGGTGAGTACACAAGATTTATCGGCGCTTTTTGATGGAGCGCCTCAGATATGGATCTCAAGCGAATTGCCAAAGATACGGCTCAGGTACTCACGAGTTACCTTACCTATCAATCTGTTCGCACTGTGCTAGACCAGCTTAAAGAAACCAATCTGCCTCGCTACTACTCGTTCCGAGAGTTTTCGAGTCGTGAAAGGCTGCAAGATGGCGAAGCATTCATTCGGGATCTGTTTCAAGCAGAGCCTGAACTGGCACTGAGAATAATGACAGTCAGACAGCATCTAGCCGAAGAGATTACTGAATTTCTGCCTGAGATGGTGTCTGCCAATATTCAACAGTCCAACATGGAGCATCGTAAGAAACATCTAGAGCGCATGACGCAAATGACCTCGGAAGATCTTGCCGCTAGCGTCGATAGAGGCAGCGACTGGATCAGCGAGTTAGAGGATGCCGATTCTGCTAAAAACGAGGCTGAAACTGAGGCAGACAGTTCTGATTCAACAGATTTGTCTAGTTAATAGGCCAATCCATATTAATGGGTTTAACTATTCTTCTCTATCTCTTTTAACGGCTCGATTTTAACGGCTCGATTTTAACGGCTCGATTAGATAACAACTAGATAACGGCCAATACACACTGGCCTCATTCTCGAACCTCATTTTCAAACTTCATTCTCAAACTTCATTCTCAAACATTAGACCCATCATTCGTAACTAGAAGGAACACATGAAAACTCTGCCCAAAGAGCGTCGGTACGAAACTCTCTCTTATCTTCCCCCTCTTACCGATCAGCAAATTGAAAAGCAGCTCAACTATTGCCTACAAATGGGCTATATCCCTGCTGTTGAATTCAATGAGAACTCCAATCCTGAGGAGTACTATTGGACAATGTGGAAGCTGCCTTTGTTTGGTGCAACCAGCACTCGTTCGGTACTTGACGAAGTTCAAGCTTGCCGATCTGAGTATGGCAACTGCTTTATCCGCGTGGTGGGCTTTGACAATGTTAAGCAGTGCCAAGCTGTGAGCTTTATCGTTCATAAGCCCGGTAGCAACAGCAACAGCAGCGGCTACCGCTACTAAAGAAAAATGCTAGTTGAGTAATTTCTTTAGTCATTGCTCATCGAGTTCAATTTTAGGGAGGTAGCTTGAGCTATCTCCCTTTTTAGTCAGGGTTTAGTCAGGGTTTAGTCAGGGTTTAGTCAGGGTTTAGTCAGGGCATTGTAGTGAAAGACTGGGTTCGTAAGGCTTCCTGCGGGGGCTTCTGCTGTAATGTAAACTGCAACTACAGCCCTTAAATATGGATGCAAAAAATGTCGCAGACAGAGCGCTTGGTAATGCTGGCTGAAGATCAGCTCACTGAGTACAGTACAGATTCTCGGAAGATTGAGAAGCTACGGCAAAAGATTGCGTTATCGGTATCGCCTGCACAGCAACAGCAAGTCAAGAAAGAACTAGAAGCGGATTTGCCGCGCAACTTTTTTGATGAGATTTTGCTGCAACAGCGGCAGGCAGTGGCGCTGCCCTTTTGGGGAATTGCTGGGTTAGGATTACTGTTTGGCATTTCGTTTACGCAGCCAGTAGATTTTATTGCGACCGGGCTTGGCGGTGCGGCAGCTATTTTGATTCAAAAGCGAGGCTGGAAGATCCAGGCTAAAAACATGGTGATACAGGCCCTCACTCAAATTGAGGAACGTGCTCAGCAGGCTAAAAGTGCAGATTAGCTAAGCTAGCTGTCGCTTAGCTTGTTGTGAAAGATAGTTTGTTATGAAAGATATTCGCATTTGTTTCTTTGGTGATTCTTTCGTCAACGGCACGGGTGATCTGAGTTATTTAGGATGGACAGGCCGAGTTTGTGCCGCCATAGCGGCTTCCCACTACAAATTGACGTATTACAACTTAGGGATTCGAGGGAACTGCTCTGAGCAAATCGAATCCCGCTGGCAGGTAGAAGCTGGACTACGGTTTGGGTGCGATTGTGACGCTCGGCTTGTGTTTGCCTTTGGAACCTGTGACAACCTGACTACGGACGGTGAGGCTCCTTTGCTTAACGCCCAAGAGAATTTTTTCATAGCGCCTAGAAATTCTATTCGTTGTGCTCGTCGGATATTGATACAGGCACGGGCGCAATATCCAACACTGTTGATTGGCCCGCCTCCGGTAGCAGACGAAGCGCTTAATCGGCGCAACGAAAATAGTTCTAAGGCATATAAAACGCTGGCTGCGGAATTGGCTGTGCCGTATCTAGATATTTACACACCGCTACGGCAGAACGAGACTTGGATGGCCGAAGTTGCAGCCGTTGATGGCTATCATCCTGCGGCAGCAGGATATGCTGCCCTGGCAGCGCTAGTATTACAGTGGCCTGCATGGCAGGCGTGGTTCGCTGAAAATTTCGCTGAAAACTAGATCCTTCCAATCCAATCCTTCCAATCCAAGCCTTCCGATCTGATTCTTCCAATCCAACTCTTCCAATCTAATTCTTCCAATTTAAGCGAGAGCCATAGCAAAGTCTAGCAATAGTAAAGTCAATAGAAAATGGCTCATTACTTTTCTTCTCTTTCTGTTCTTTTGAGTAACTGTTTTTAATAGCCTCCTAATGACTTATTACGTTTCACCGAGCTTTTTGAATAAGCTAGCCGTCCACATTACTAAAAACTATCTTGACTTACCTCGGGTCAAGGTGCCGTTGATTTTAGGCATTCACGGTCGCAAGGGTGAAGGTAAGACTTTTCAGTGTGAGCTAGTGTTTGAGCGGATGGGCGTGGAGGTGGTGCATATCTCGGGCGGTGAGCTAGAAAGCCCAGATGCGGGTGATCCGGCAAGATTAATTCGGCTGCGATACCGAGAGGCCGCTGAACTGGTGCGGGTGCGAGGCTGTATGGCGGTGCTGATGATCAATGACTTGGATGCAGGCGCGGGTCGTTTTGATCGGATGACGCAGTACACTGTGAATACGCAGTTAGTGAATAATACGCTGATGAACATTGCGGATAATCCTACCAATGTTCAGTTGCCCGGTAGCTATGACGAAAAAGAGCTGCCGCGTATTCCGATTATTGCGACGGGTAACGACTTTGCGACGCTGTATGCACCGCTGATTCGCGATGGACGGATGCAGAAGTTTTATTGGGAGCCGAGTGATGAAGATCGGCTAGGTATTGTCGGTGGTATGTTTGCTGAAGATGGACTCTCCAAGGCTGCTATTGAAAAGCTGGTGAAGCATTTTGATACGCAGGCAATTGATTTTTTTGGGGCGGTGCGATCGCAAATATACGATGAACAAATCACCCAATTCATCCATTCAGTGGGTATTGAAAATATTGCTAGTCGCATTGTTAATTCACTCAAAATCCCAACTTTTGCCAAACCTGACTTTCAGTTAGAGCATCTCATTGAAGTCGGTGAATCTCTAGTCCGTGAACAAAACTACGTCCGTACAATGGGTTTGGTGAGTGAATACAACCAGGCTGTGACACCCTCGGGCGATCGCCATTCTGCCACTCCTTTATCTGCTCGCCGCTCGGATTATCATCGAGATTCTGCCCTCCTGACGCCACCCCAAACAAACCCGCTAACGCCCTATATTGCTAGTAAAAAGGGGCTAGGGAAAAGAGATGCTCAGCTTGCCAATTTAGAAACTTCTTCAGGCCGATCTTTCAAAGAGATGCTCCAAGCAAAAGTCTCTCAAGAAGAGAAAGTCTCTCAAGAAAAAAGTGTCAATCGAGAAACCCACCTGCCCATCTCAGCAGAACAGTCACTGCATGACATTCTGAGTCGGGGCCATCGGCTAGGGATAGAGCATGTAGACAAGCGGCGATTTCGGGTGAATTCGTGGCAGAGCTACGCAACTGTTGATAGTCATGGTGATGATGGTGGGAATACCCGCGAAGCCGCCGCTGTGCTGCAAGCCTGTCTGACTGAGTTTCCAGATCACTATATTCGGTTGATTGGCATTGATCGCCAAACCAATCGGCGAATTAATGAAACAATTGTTCAGCGCCCTTAAAGTCTGACAAATCAATAAATGACCGTTGCAGAAAAAGGCCCTCACGACAAAAGAGTGTCCTGTCTAACCAAAGAGGGCGTTGTTATTTAGATAGATCTTAAATAGATTTTCTGAGATCTTTTCAGATGGATTGATTAATCCATTTAATCTGTACAAGCTGATCCGTACGACCTACTGCTGCAAATACTGTTTGAGTCTGACCAGGCTGAGGGTTTGACCCAAATTAAGCGGCAGTATAGAGATGCCTTCTAAGCGTGACTGTACCCAGCCATCCCCCCACTGCCATTCGTGGAAGCCATCAATACTACCGCTGAGTAAAAACCTAATACCTGCCGCCGAGAGCTGCTCGACTCGATGGCTCACCTTAACAAAACCCAACGTACTATCGAATGTTTGGCCTATGGACAGCCGAGCTGACGTCGTTCCATCAGCAGACCATCCACCTGCTGTGCGGCTATCGTTGACCGGACGAGGGTTCTTGTTCTTGGATGTATCAGAAATATCAATTTGTTGAGGGTATAGCCATTTCCTTAGCCTTTCGGGCTCAGTTAAGCTGCGGCTAATTGTCTCGGCACTGGCCTCTATCTCAATCCGAATGCTGCTCTGTTGATAGGTTCCAAACATTGAATCCCTTGGAAGGCTGTGATGGCAGGCTGTAAGAAGAGAATGCCTTGCTTCGCCTGTGACTTTTAGCTCGCGACTTTAACAGCGGGTGTGAGTTCACTTTCGCTCGGAAGCTCTAAGCAGTAGCCTGCGCCATAGACTGTTTTAATGTACTGAGGATGTCTCGGATCGGGCTCTAGCTTGGTGCGTAGATGGCGAATATGAACGCGAATAGTCTCAATATCATCGTTGGGGTCGTAGCCCCAAACTTCTTTGAGAATTTCACTCGGTGACACAGTTTGTCCATGCCTTTGAAGGAGGCAGTGAAGAAGCTCGAACTCTAAATGGGTGAGCTTAACGGTGCTATCTAGCCAGATTGCTTCAAATCTTTCTGGTACTAGGGTTAACGGCCCATAGCTCAAAATTTCGCTGTGTTTGGCTGCTTGAGGAATGCGATCGGTGCGTCTTAGCAATGCGCGAACCCGTGCCAGCATTTCTTCTAGCTCGAAGGGCTTGGTTAAATAGTCGTCGGCACCTGCGTTAAAGCCATCTACCTTGTTTTGCGTTTCTCCCAATGCTGTCAACATGAGCACCGGAATATCGGCAGTGCGATCATCTCTCCTAAGCCGCTGACAGACGGTGAATCCATCTACCTTAGGTAACATCAGATCCAGCATGATTAAGTCAGGCACCATTTGCACAGCCAGTGCTTGACCCCTCACACCGTCGTTTGCTTGGCTAATGTCGTAACCAGCCATCTCAAGGTTGATTGAGACAAGCTCAACGATGGCTGGATCATCATCAATGACAAGTATACGCGGCATATTAAAAAGGGGTGTTGCTATAAGACTAAGACTACCACCTCAGTCAACAGTAGTGAGTACATATACTCTCTACTTTAGAAAAATGAATGGATTTTCTTAAGGCCAGTATTAAGTAGGTATTGTTAAAGGCAACCATACAATACTTATATTCATATTATTTTACAGAGCATTAAGCACCTGCAGGCTTAATACGAGCTTAAGATTCTTAAATGCGCTTTTCTTAATGCTTGTTCTAAGTGCCTGTTCCTGTTCTTGCGTAAATGGTTTCTGAGCAGATTTTTAAAAGGCAACCTTAGCGGTAGCTGCTCCTAGCCACCTAGCCACCATCAAAAAAGAGTCACCCCTGCCTTCTCGGTAGAGATTTGAGTGAAGGTTGAATGCTTGCTAAGCGCTTTGGGAACAAATGCTTTGAGAATAAAAGCGTCCAGAATGCATTCGCTCTATGCAATCTTTTTATTTGTTTAAAGCTTATTTAGTTAAAACTCCCCAGGTAGGATTCGAACCTACGACCAATCGATTAACAGTCGACCGCTCTACCACTGAGCTACTGAGGAATGTGTAGTTCAAATGCGTATTTCATAGTACAGAAGGCAGTGACCGTTTGGCAAGATTTTTCTGAGATTTGTTGTTTTCCTGCGGTGAGTTACTCGATTTTGCCTAAGCGCATTTGGCTGAGCTGCGCCTGAATGTCTGGCTTGAGGCTGGTGAAAACTCGCCCAGAGCGTTTTTTGGCGGCCTTTTGACGGCTTTTAACGCGGTGACCGACTCGTGTCACCTCGCTTTCTAGATGCAGGGCTGATATGCCTTCTGCGCCGTAGCCAATAACCGTTTGACGGTGAACGCTGTCAGAGGTCGCTACGATTAGCCGCTGAGTGAACTTGCGGGCGTCTTTACGAAATTTGGCGCAGGCTCTTTCTATATAGCTGTCGGCTGTTTGGCCAAAGTTGGTGTAATGCACCGAGAGGTAGGGTGTTATTACCTCTTGTGAGGCGGGGGTGCGCTGCCCATAGGCATCGAATACTGCCCAGGTTTCATAACCTTGGTAGGCGCTGTAGTTTGCCAGCGCTACCACGAGGGTTTCTCGGGCCGCATCTAGTCCTCTTTGCTCTTTTAGCTGAATGAGGTTGGCCCATGCGCCAATAATGTTGTATCCGTCAACCAGGAGGATCGCTTGAGAAGGTTTGTCTGCCATGGCAGGGCCAAAAGTAGCTGAAACTTTCTTAATACTAAGCGATATTCATAAGAAAGGTTTATGAGCGGCTGTGCGGAAGATTATTGGCCGGCTATTACCCGCTAGCTAGTGGATCAGTTCACTAGAGAGGTCGTGGTGAGCTTTTGCTTAAGCCGTTGAGGATCGCCTTGATCGCTTAGGGCTCCGTTTTCTAATAAAAAGGCGCGATCGCAATAATCTAGCTCAGCTAGCCGATGGGTGACCCAGAGCGCCGTGAGTCCTCTGTTTTTGACCAGCGTCTGCACCTGTTGTACCAAGTCAATTTGGCTGTCGGGGTCGAGTAGGGCGGTGGGTTCATCTAGCAGCAGAATTTGGCAGTGCTGGGCGATCGCACCTGCGATCGCTACCCGCTGCTTTTGGCCGCCGCTGAGCGCGTAGATCGCCCGCCTTTGGAGATGCTGCAAATTGACCGCGCTCAAAGCCTCCTCAACCCGCTGCCGAACTTCGCTCAATGCGAGCTGTTCTTTAACCAAGCCAAAGGCCACATCTGCTCCAACGGTCGGCATCACTAGCTGATGATCAGGATTTTGAAAGACAAAGCCAACCGGCCCCTGAGTGGTAATGCTGCCCAGCTGTTGCGGTAATAAACCGGCCAGAAGTCTGAGCAGTGTAGATTTGCCGCTGCCGTTGTTGCCTAGCAGCATACAAAATTCGCCCGGCTGAACGCTGAGCGAGCAGTGCTTGAGCACAGTTGCCCCAGAAGGCCAGTAAAAACTAACGTCATCTACTGCGATCGCGCTCTGTCTCTGGTCTTGGATCTGGTTTTGGCTTAGCAACTGTTCACTCAAAGCGTTGCCTATCTCTGTTGCTCATATTTACAGCTAGATTTACCGCTCTACCTACCGTTCTACCTACCGCTCAATTAACCGCTCGATTAACCGCTCGATTATTATCTGCTAAGAGCTTTACTCATCACCTGCAAGCGCAAAAAATCCTGGAGCCCTGCCAGCTGCGCCGCCCTTGCCTTCTTTGTCATATATTTGCACGGCGATTAGCTCACTAACGGTCATTGCTATTTTTTTATCAGTAACCTTATCGCAGCCTGCCTCTAGTATGGCCGGGTTGCCTGATGAAATGGCGTCCAAAGCTTTTTTGTACAGAGCTTCGGCAGCCTCCTTATCCTCTTTTTGTACAGTTAGCGGCATGGCAGTGTACTTCAGCGTAAATTCAACGATGTACATATATTCAGTGATTAGCTTTTGTTCGCCCTATAGTATCGCAAACTATATCGGGATCATGGCGACTAAAATACCTGCTTTATTCATAGGTAGGAAGATTTTTCTGAGAAGACGCCTTATAATTGTGAGAAGTGGCGTAAAGATTAGTTAACACAATTCATGTTTTTTATGGGCTGATGTTATTGGTTCGCTTATTTTTTCTTGAGTGAACCCCTAATGCTTTACCCAGTCTTACATAAGATAAGATTATCCAATTTGGAGACCTCATAATGACAATTGCAATGGGCCAAGCGCCCGCAGCCAGAGGACGGTTTGACGTCGTCGATGACTGGCTAAAGCGCGACCGATTCGTATTCGTAGGCTGGTCC
>LJZR01000130.1 GCA_001314865.1 Phormidesmis priestleyi Ana
AAGCAATATCATCCCCATTGGTTACACAATCTACAAGTTTGCGCTTCTTGTCAGGGCCATAGACTGCTGACATAGAAAACGTTAGTGTCAGGAAAATTCAATGATGAGGGTTTGCTCATCAACAGCTTTTGCCTTTGAGATTCGAGGATATTGCATAGAGATTCCATACTCCGATTAGTTTAATGGAGGCAGTTTACGGAACTCCTGAGAATTGCACATTTCGAGCAGATCCTGCTGATAGAGATTAGCCCAACCCATCACTAACTCTATGGATTGCAAGCTTATGCTTTAGCTTTCTGGCCTAGAGCTACAGCAGCGTGCGGAGGTGTACCGCAAAAGGCAATGCTTTACTTTCGCAATAGGCCGCGACTCACTTGGCCTATTGCGAAAGTAAAGGTTCCACAGCTTTTTTGTATTCTATCCAACTGAGAAACGCAATAAAGCAAGAAGGGGTGCAGCTTGGCTACTTTGCATACTCCTTGATGCCCACTTGCACTGATAAATAGTGAAACAACTCACTCCGAAAAATTAAAGACACCTCATGAGCCGCTTCTACTTGAAGCTTCAAACTAGGCCACAGTCTCAGAAAGTCTTCTTTCAGAAAGCGTTTCTGATTATGAAAATTATATAGACCGTCTATCGGAGTCAGGATCACATCCACATCGTCTACGTCCTCTCCTCGAAACTCTACAGCCGACATTAACCATGTCAGCGTATTATCGTCCAATTTAATGACAGGTATAGCCGGAACGATTTCGGCAGAGACAGGACCAGTCTGATCAAACCTAACTAAGATTTTCTCAATCGGCTGAGCCTTATTGATACTCCTCACACACCAACACAAACACGAGTCGGCGTCCTTCCTCTCTTCTAATGCAATTTCCTTCCATTCCGTATTCTCTGTTTTGACGGCTTCAGATATGTATTCAGTCAGCTTATCCATTTTCCAATACCTTAAGATTAGATTCTATGCACGAATAGTGCCGCACCTTTGCCTCAGCTAGCTAACCACTTCACTAGCTAGCTGAAAATAGTTCAGATCTGCTCGATGTCGGCACCCAGATTCAATCCCATTGTTCGTTGGGATGAGGTTCGCAGGACAGATCCATTGAACTAGGCATTGCAACCCCTTTAACCCCTATCAATGTTTCGACAGCTGGTTTTCCCACCTGGCCAGAGGACACAACAGCGCCATTCATGGCCGCCGCACTCAGTTTCACCTCGCGCAGGAGAGCAGCCGTTCCCATGTAAACCGTCATGGCAGCCTTATCTTTTAGTTCAGGGCGTAGTCTCCATAGTTCTTGCAATAGTGCTTCCAGTGCCTGCGTTCTATGGACATATAATCTGTTAGTCATTATGCAGCCTCTGCCCTCGCGGATACCCTCATCAATCGAGATGGGTCTAACTGCGAGGCCGCATACATTTGATAGACGGTCTGGTAATCGGGTGAATCCTTTAATAGTTCAAGATGATGACGTTCGCACCACCTTTCTGCGGCATCGCCACCGACACATCGAATTAAACTTGAACCACCCCCAATAAAAGCAATTCGAGGCACGATATCCTCGTACGGAGAGGCGTTCTTCAGCTCCGTTTTGATCGCCTGTACTGCGTTCTCAAGCCGCTGTTTTGGCACTTTCATGTAAGGCTTAAGAAAATTCCTAAAGTCTATCTCTTTGAATTGCCAGCGCCCGTTACTCAAAAGACTAGATAATTTGTCCGGGCAAGGTGCCGCCGAGAATCCAGCAGACTTAACCGCTTTTAGAAATCGGTCATCTGATAAAAGTGACGAAATAATTAAATTGCACCCACCTCGGTTGCCATCGGACAACGGTAGTGTCTTCACGCCTTCTTCTGGATGCCGAAAGCCTGCTAGCAACGTACCTTGACCCAGATCAATAACACCATTGAACGCTGGGTTTAGGTCTAGAAAAATGACACCTTCTTGAAAAGCGCCGACGCGCTCCAACAAAACAACGTAGTCACGGCCTTCGTAGCGAAAACCAGTTTCTAGCTTTGAGAGTTCTTTGATGATCTCGCGCTCGATACCCTGATGAAAGATAGGGCTAGAGATTCCAAGACTTAGCTCTACAGGGCCACCACCCGGAAATATTTCAATCAACGCTGCGGCCACAACAACCGCCAGTTCTCTGATCTTGTCGTTATTATCGAGCGGCGTGTATCGTGTTCCTAAAAATGTTTTGATTGCAGGTTCACCACACAAGTACACCTGCCCACTTTTCAAGAACATGATGCCGTCTTGAAACGGTTCCATCTTACGAGTCACAGAAGGAATCTTAAAAGTCGCTCTCTTTTCCCCCTCCACAATGGGCAAAATTTTGCTACTCCCATTCCCTCTGTCTAAATATATTTCGAGTCTCATTTTTTCCTCTTATTTTCTTTTGGGCAAAACGACGCATATACAGCGTAGGTTATACGTCGCTTTGGCGGGAGGAGTTAGAAGAAATGTTTTTTGTCAGAAAGTGGTCATTCTTGGTCACAAACAAGAGATTTCTTGACAGCCGCTATACCCCAATGCCTACAATGGGTTTACCCTTTCTGACATACTTCCTGGCGTCCTGTGTGGAATCTCCCGAATAGCCCTTGGAAAGGGCGTCAGAATTTCTTCTTTCCCAGACTTTTCCCTTCTGTTCTTTCTTTAGAACAATCCCAATGCTCAGCACCAGCAATCTAAAATCTGCTCAAGCTGCAACCTATTTTGAGAAGGACGACTACTATTCT
>LJZR01000131.1 GCA_001314865.1 Phormidesmis priestleyi Ana
GGAATTCCGACGGTGTGGTCATAATGCCCCTTTCACAACTTACTTTCGGGATATAGAGCATTCCTGCCCTTGAGCTATTCCTAAGATACAGGATAACTAAAGGGGCAGAGTATTCATCGCTGGCTCTGGCCAAGCCGTGCTTGCCTAATTTTCTCTGTTCGTGGAACCTGTGCCCAGGCCGTCAACTCTTGATGTTTTGATTCGGAAATAACAATTTTATAAGTACCACAATGACTTTTCTGTGCCTGTAGAATGCCAGTTTCAAGCCAGTAGTAAACGATATGTGTGGATACACCATATCGTTGAGCGACTTGTTTAACAGTTAACTCACCTTGACGATGTGTTGGACAAACAGGGATGTCATGCTTATATCGCAACCACTTGACCATGCTAGAGGTAAATGGTTTTCCAGACGAGCTTTTGATATCCAATTGATTGAGCGTATCAGCAATGTTCCTATCGTGAAGCGTTCTAGCTAACTCTCTAATCTTGTGGATGGTCTTATCCGGGTAGCGCATCCTGTCTGCCTGTTTTAGAGGAATGGGAATGGTTAAGGACTCCTGCTTTCCCCCCTTCCACCGAATATGTAGCACCAGCTGCCGAGGCTGCGCTAGCCGCTCTACGGTAACATCCTCAATCAGCAAGCGAATAATCTGCTTTTTTTGCTTAGATTGGGTGTGTTCTGCATTCCAAAGTTGGGGTAAGTGCTCAGCCAACCTGAGAAGGTCTGCCTTATCAGTTTCACTCATCTGGTTGAGTGGTTGTGTTTGACGCTGTTGTAATCGGGCTTCTTTAGTTTGTTGCACTTTGAGCAGTGCTTGTTCCCATCGGTTTTCTAGCGTGGCGGCCACTAAACGGTTAGCCGGGTCTACCTCTTCAAAGCGCCGCTGTGCAATTTGGGCCTCATAATCGGCTCGCTCTAAGGTTAATTGCCACTGCTTGTCTACTTTGGCATAGTGCGCTTCGAGCTTGTCGAGCGACATTAGAGCGATTTCAAGCTGTTGTGGCTCTAGGGCTTCAAAAATCAAGGGAATGATGGCGTTATCAACGATGTCAGCACGAGTATTGAGACAGGAGCGCCCGGTTAGTCCTTCCTTCTTGCGCCAGTTGCACTCATATTGTGGCCAGAGGCCACCATTACCTGTGTAGCGCACCGTTAGCCTTCGACCACATTTGCTACAAATGAGTAGACCATGCAGAAGCGCTTTCCCTTCTCTAGCCGCACTGGTCACAGCCGTTCCTGCTCCGTTTGTCTGATTTTTTTGTAGGATATCTTGATTTGTAAGATATGTCTGCCAGCTGATATATGAGGCATGATGGTTCTGAATGATCACCTCCCAATTGTCTCTAGGCTGTAGCTTTAGCCTTGAGCTGAGGGTGCCATCAACGGATAGAGATTTCTCGACTTTATAGCGGCCATAAACATAAGCTCCTGTATAGGATGGATTTTTCAACAGTGTTATCGCTCTGCCATAGGTGAGCTTGCCCCAGATGATTTTTCCGTTCCATATGCCTCCATATGCTCGTTTTGGAAAGTCTATTTGTTGTTCCCCAAAGTATCGGGTGACCCCGTACGCACTTCTTTTATTCGCAAATACTTGAAAGAATAGCTCTATAACTTCACGTACCTGCTCATCATGGTCAAAGACAATTTGACCAAAATCATCATAGCAATAACCAATCGGCAGGGGAAATCGTAATTCTCCCTTCTTGGCTTTGTTCTGTTTCCCTCCGAGCAGTCGAGAGCGGATGAAGTGGAGTTCTGCTTGGGACATGGTGCCCTTCAACCCAAGCAGCAATTGATCATTGAAGTCACTGGGGTCATAGCAACCATCTTCATCAATGATAAGCACCCCTGAAAATGCACACAGCTCGACCAGTCGGCTCCAGTCGGCGGAAGAGCGTGAGAGTCTAGAGGCCTCTAATGCTAAGATAGCACCGACTTTGCCCATTGATACATCAGACACAAGTAATTGGAAGTCCTTGCGTGCAGTGCTTTCGGCTCCCGATAATCCTAAGTCGCCATCCAGTACTTCGATTAGTGACTCTGACCAACCGAGGGCAAGCGCACGCTCTTTGAGTGCATATTGCCGCTCAGTGCTCTCTCGATTCAGGCGTACTTGACCCATCGTTGACTGGCGTAGATAAACATAGGCTTTGCGATTCAAGTGAACAGGATGAATTTTTGACTGGTTCATGTTTCTCTCCTTTTGTATTTAGGAGAGCCTCAATATGTGTAAGAAGCATTTCAGCCACAACGGCACTGACTGAGGGAATAAAGTCCGCATCACAGGGCATCCTATCCATCCTTGTCACTCTCCCTTTTAAGCTGTTTTACTTAGGACAAGTTCAAGTGAACGAGCCTAGCCTCTTTCATATCGGGCTCACAGGAAATTATCAATATGGGTGGGAGTCTCTTTCCAGCTGCTGCAAAGCCAATAACAGCTCTTGAAACAAGTCTGGAGAAAGTCGCAACTCTGACTGATAGCCTATTGGCCGTTTCCGGTCGGTCCAGGACAAGGGAATAGAAAATGTGCCACTGATGCCACCTTTGACCAAAATCGTCTCTTGGCCTGAGACCCGACGGGCCTTCAGAACTTCAAAGGTTTGGCCGGAGTAGGGATGAAACGGATGGGTAATGGTGACAGATCCCAAATCCTGGTTGGGATACTGTGCAGTTTGATCTAATCGTGCCTGCTCTCGAAAATCGAGTCGCCCAGACGATAGTGAAG
>LJZR01000033.1 GCA_001314865.1 Phormidesmis priestleyi Ana
GAAGTTGGGCTTTCTTGGTTTCAACTATTAACCATGCGTTATGCCATCTAGCCCAGCTCTGAACCGTGATTCACGCTCCCATCTGACGGAACCAGTGCCGTTGCCTCAATTAGAGTTGTTTTAGCTAATCGAGTTCTACGTTTTTGCGGAGTGACTTTATTTGCGATCGCTTCCCCTTTCCCTCCAACCGCCGTCGATTCGATCCTTTCGTTGGCTTTGTTGGTCGCCGTTTTTTGGGCAGTACGGTCACCGCTTTGATCATTTGCCGCAACCGATCTAATGCGTCTTCTCGGTTGCGCTCCTGACTGCGATGCTGCTGGGACTTAATCACAATTACACCGTCTTTTGTCAGCCGTTTATCGCTGAGGGCTAGCAGTCGTCGCTTATAAAAGTCGGGCAGCGACGATGCGCCAATATCAAAACGCAAATGCACTGCTGTTGCAACCTTATTGACGTTTTGCCCACCTGCGCCCTGTGACCGAATCGCGCTGAGTTCAATCTCGCTCTCTGAGATAGAGACATTATTTGAGATTTGTAGCATCGTCTGAACTCGGTTACGTCTATTTTTAATCCTGCGATTACTAGGATCTATTACTAGAATAACTTCCGGTTGAAGGGTTCTCAAGAGTTCTGAGGGGTTCTCAATGGTTTTCAGAGTTTCTCAGTTCAAGGTGCCTGCATTTGCTCAAACTGCTGCCAGCACAAATACATGGCGCGGGGGACATGAAAGCAGCCTTTCCACTTACCGCCCTTAAGCGGTAACAGCACCTCACCCTGACGGTTCAAATAGCCGTACCATTCGGCCTGATCGCTGTCGGCAAAGCGGCTCCAGGTATATTCATGAACTCGCTGATACCACACCCAGCAGTCTTCACGACCGGTCAGACGGTAAGCCATGACGAGTGCTACTAATGTTTCTAAATGAACCCACCACAGTTTTTGATCCCATTCCAGCTGCTGAGGTGGATGGCCGAGTCTATCTAGGAAGTAATAGAGCCCGCCATATTCGCGATCCCAGGCAAAGTTGAGGATGCTGAGGATGACATCGGTTGCTCGGTTGCTCAGGGCGGTGTTGTTTTGGCGCTGTGCGATCGCCATCATAAACCACATAGCCTCAATGCCATGCCCCGGATTAATCAGCCGCCCTTCGTAGGAATCTACCGGCTGCCCGTTGGGCGATACATGCTCATACATCAGCATTTTACTGCCGTCTAAAAAGTCGTGCATCACCTCATGTTGGGTTTTATCGAGCACCTCATTGAGCTGATCGCCAGCTAAAAGCCAGTCCATCTCTAGCGATAAGTTCGCCAAAATCATCGGTACTGCTAAAGATTTTAAAGGCCGAGTGCCAGGATATGCCTTGTTGTATTTTCCTTTAGGATTTTCTTGGCGGCGCAATACGTTGTGATAGGCCTGGAGGGCAATTGCTTTCGCTTGGGTTTGGGCCTCACCGGCAGGTAAGGCCAGCGCATATTGGCTAAAGGCCATCGCGGCAAAGCAGTCTGAAAAAATGTTGTAGGGCTGGGTTAAGGACTGCCCGGCTCGGTTGAGTGAAAAGTACCAGTTGCCCTGAGGATCTCGCCCGTGTTGGGCGAGGAAGTCGGCACCGGTTTTGGCAATGGCGAGGTAGCGCTGACGCAGCCCATGCTGTTCGGGCAGCTGATTACAAAGCATTGAAAATGTCCATACCTGACGGTTTTGCAGCCAGATGAACTTATCGGTGTCGTATACCTCACCGTTGCGAGAGAGGCCCGTGAAGTAGCCACCATATTGGGTATCGATGGAATGCTGCTCCCAAAACGGCATCACATTATCTAGCAAGGTGGTTTTGTACAGCGCAGCCAAAGAAGCGAAATCGAAAGGCATTTGAGATCAAGGTATTGAGCAATAAAAAGAGCCTATATCAAACAGGTTTGATTAATTCGACGATTTGGGCATAGTAATAGCGGCTCGAATGCGAACGACTTCCCGGAGCGCACTGCACCAGTCCTGTAGATAGGTAAAGTAACCGTGTTTTTTTTACTAGCCCCCCTGCTTGTTCTTATATTCGGACAGGTTCCCATGCAGCTTCAGCCAAGCGAGTCATCAGCTAACCGCCCATCAGACAATCGCCCATCAGCTAACCGCCCATCAGACAATCGCTCATCAGCTAACCGCCCATCAGCTAACCGCCCATCAGCTAGCCGCCCTCCCTTTTATGCCGAAGCCGATAAAATTCTGCTACCGGATAATATCGCTACAAACGGGCGTTTAGAGGGCGTTTTAGCGCGATCGCTCAAGGTGACAACTGCCCTGCTGCCCTGGGCTAGTCAAGGCGTCCTACTGTCTCCAGCGGCGGCGGTTGCGACTGTGCCCTTGTCCACTACATCTGATCAGCAATTGGCCTATGTGCCCGCTCCGCTAGGCGATGCGATCGCTCAAAACCAAGCCTTATTGCCTCAGGTTGAACTGGTGCCGACTGATCAGATTGGCTTTAGCACCGTTACTTCTTCAGTGATTTCTTCAGCTTCTTCTTCAGCTTCTTCTTCAGCGGCATCGACCCCATCGACCTCGCTTCTGACCCAAGGGCCTGACGGCAGCTGGACACTGACATACGCAGCGCAAAATGCCCAACAAACTCAAGCAGCAGTGTCAGAAATAGCACAAGCTACTCGCCATGCTCGCCAAAACTGCACAGGCGGCAGCTGCAAAGGGCTCGAATATATTGACACGCAACTACCTAAGGCGCGGCAAGAAGTCGAGATTTTGCAATCTAAAATTAAGGAATTTGAGAACACGCACGCCCAGCAGGACATCGCCGCCTACAAGCAGGTACTAGCGAGCCGTCAAGTTGAGATTGCCACGCAAAAGAGCGCGCTTGTGATTAGCGCTGAACAAACGCAGCAGGATATTCTGGCGCTCAAGATTCGCCTAGCCCAGATGGGAGCAATGGGCGGCGAAGTCCATTTGGCGGATCAAATACTGGCTCAAGACGCAGATTACCAGAGCGCTTGGAAGCGATTGCAGCTCTCAGAACGTAGCCTACTGGAAGAGTTTAGCAGTGCCACCATTGACGCAACTAGCCTCAACGAAATTTATGGCGACTATCAGTTTCAGCAGCAGGCGCTCTATGGCATTGCCGATGAAGCTTTAGGCCATTACTTAAGCAATGCAGGGGACAATATTCCAGCCTTTGTTGAGCAAGCGCCCGCATCGCTGAGCCTGTTGCAGAGCCTAGTTGTAATGACCTACGAGTCTCAGGTAGAGCAGCTGCGGCTGGGCACCATCGCCCAGATAGAACAAAAGCTAGAGACCCGGCAGCGTGAGCTAGCAGGCAATATTGGTGAATACGAGCAGTTACAGCGTCAGCTGACAATGGCTCAGCAGCTTGTAAACCAGTACGAACAGCAGCGGAGTGAGTTACTCTCAGCGTCGGAGTCTAGCCAGGGGGCTCACCGCCAAAACAACGCTCAAAATGGGACTCAGACCAATCAACAGAATAACCCACAGAATAATCAACAGAATAATCAACAGAGCGCGGGTGATGCCTTAAATCGGGCTCGTTTGCTAGTGCCTTTACTTCCGGAAGGATCAGTGGCTCAAGAGGTTATTTATGCTATTTTGGCAGCGGGTGCGGTGGCCATGATTGCGGCGTATCGCAATCGTAATCAGCCAATGACTATTCCGCAGTTGGCACTCCACGAACCGGCTTGGTCGGTCGCTATTTGGCCGCCAAAAACGGTCACTCACCATGCAACGGTTGCCAGCATGGGTTCTATCTCAGGTCATCAATCTGACACAAATAGCCCTTTTATGGAGCTATTTGGGCTAAGTATTTTAGATGGAGAATCCGTACCTGACGATACGGGGCTAGAAGATATTTTTACGACGCTGTTGCCTAAAGAAGATACCGAAGAAACCACAGAGGCTTATGAAAAGCGCATACTCGCTGAGCTGTTAGAGATTACAGGACGGCCTCTTCGCATGGTTGAATCTCCTGTGAAAGAAGAAGACTTTGACGAGTCACTCCTAGCTAGCCTCAATGAATTGATCGGCAACAAGACTGGCTCAGACGATATAGAAAGTTTCAACCAGAATCTAAGTATTGAAATAATGACTCGCGATTTGCAAGACTTTATTCAGCAGTCTACGGCAGAGAATGATTTGGCTCGGCAAATCACAGCACGCAATATAGAGTCTGTCACGCTGTCGCTTGAAGATATTGATGCGTTTGCAGAACAGGCGATTAACTGGGCAATTAAGGATCTTAATCTTTCACCCTTGGCGGTTGAGTTGGATCTCGCCGAGATGGAATTGCGCAATCAGGCAGAGATGTTAACCTCAGGCCAGAATCCGACGAGATCTAATGAGGCGATCGCAGTCGGAGTCAAACATCCTAGAACCCTGGCAGAAGCAGCGGCTATTTAGTTCAATTTCGTTTCATTCACCAGATCATTTCATTCACCCTGTACAGCCTTCGGCAGATTTCTAAACTGCTTTTGCTAGCTGACGAGTTGAACAACTCCGGACTAGGGCACCACCAGCGCTGAATAAACGAATAAAAACCTTAGACGACAGAGATGCCTGCCAAAGCGCGCTAGGTTTAAAGGGCGCGATCGCACAAAACCACCCGCAGTAAGAAGCTTCTTACTGAAATAGTCTGCTATAGTCCTAACGCTCTGTCATCTTCGGCTTACCATGGCTTCGCCTGCTATCCGCTCAAAATCTCGCCATCCTTTGCAGCGTTTGCTGGCCTATGGCCGCCGATACAGAAGCCGCGCTTGGCTAGCTGGCCTATGCTCAGTACTCAACACCCTTTTTGATCTAGCACCGCCTGCCCTCATCGGCATCGCTATCGATATTGTGGTCGATCAGCAAGATTCAGTACTGGCCCGATTGGGCGTTACCGAACTGCGATCGCAGTTTATTCTCCTGTCTGCGCTGACCTTTTTGGTTTGGATGCTAGAGTCTGCCTTTCAATATGCCTATGAATGGCTGTGGCGCAATTTGGCCCAGTCTATGCAGCATGACCTGCGCATAGATGCCTACCAGCATGTACAGCAGCTCTCACTGGCCTACTTTGAAGAGCGCAGCACAGGCGATTTGATGTCTATGCTCAATGACGATATCAACCAGCTAGAGCGCTTTTTAGACTCTGGCGCCAACAAAATATTGCAGATGATCGCCACGGTTATCATCATTGGGAGCACCTTTTATGTGCTCGCGCCTGAGCTGGCCTGGATGGCCATTGTGCCCATGCCCTTTATTGTGTGGGGTGCGATCGCTTTTCAAAAATACCTGGCTCCCCGCTATGCCAAGGTGCGATCCGGCGCGGGGTTGATCAACAGCCGCTTAGCAAACAATCTCACCGGCATTGCCACCATCAAAAGTTTTACTGCCGAACGCTATGAGCTAGCCCAGGTAAACCGAGAGAGTGAAGCTTACCGGCAGAGTAACAAACAGGCGATCGCCCTCAGTGCGGCTTTTATTCCCATCCTTCGCACCATTATTCTCGTTGGGTTTACCGGTATTCTCTTTTATGGTGGCATGGCTACCGCCGATGGCCGGTTAGAAGCAGGCACCTATACAGTGCTGGTATTTCTCACCCAGCGCCTCTTGTGGCCCCTCACTCGCCTGGGCGAAACCCTTGATCAGTACCAAAGAGCAATGGCCTCTACCCATCGCATCATGGGCCTGCTAGATACGCCCATTACAATTCCGACTGGGAGCATTGCCCTACCGACCTTGCAGGTGAGCGGCGATGTGGTGTTTGAAAATGTCACCTTTAGCTACCAAAACCGTCAGCCCATCTTAAAGAATCTTTCGCTTAAAATTCCAGCGGGTAAAACAACGGCCATTGTCGGTGCAACCGGATCGGGCAAAAGCACCTTGGTAAAACTGTTGCTGCGATTTTACGAAGTGAACGGTGGCTACATCACCCTCGACGGGTTAGATTTGCAATCGATTGACTTAAGAGATTTGCGACGGGCCATTGGGCTGGTGAGCCAAGATGTGTTTTTGTTTCACGGCACAGTGGCTGAAAATATTGCCTATGGAAGCTTTAACGCAACGCTGCCAGAAATTACCGCCGCTGCCAAGGTCGCTGAGGCCCATGAGTTTATTGTTGGCCTGCCTCAAGGCTATGACACCGTGGTGGGTGAGCGGGGGCAAAAGCTGTCGGGCGGGCAACGGCAACGGCTGGCGATCGCCCGCGCCCTGCTCAAAAATCCACCGATTTTGATTTTAGATGAAGCCACGTCAGCAGTGGACAATGAAACAGAAGCGGCGATTCAAAAGTCACTGGAGAAAATCACGCAAGATCGAACAGTTATTGCGATCGCTCATCGCCTTTCGACCGTTCGCAATGCCCACTGCATTTATGTGATGGAGCAAGGGCAGTTGGTTGAAAGCGGCACTCACGATCAGCTGGTGAGTCAAAAAGGGATTTATTCAGAGCTATGGAGAATTCAAACAGGTGAGCGAGTTCGCGCTTGATCCAATAATCTCCTAACAGCGGTTTTCACCGTACTTATATTATCTTCAACAGGAAAAATAAAAGAAACAGAACGATGGTTGAACTTTTGCAAAACAACAAAAAAACGTTCCGAATAATGCTAGCTGTTTTTATTTTGATAGCGGGCATTGCGCACTTTGTGGTGGATGAGCCTTTTATCAGAATTGTTCCAGACTTTTTACCTCATCCGGCAGCTTTGGTATATATCAGCGGCGTGATTGAGATTGGCTTGGCAATTGGGCTGTTAATGCCGTTTGCGGGGGTGCGATCACTCGCTGCCTGGGGCATGATTGCCCTATTTATTGCCGTGTACCCCGCTAACCTCAACATGGCCTTTAACCATATCAAAATTACCGGCATTCCAGACAGCTGGTGGTTTCATGGTATTCGCTTGCCCTTTCAGTTTGTGCTCATTGCATGGGCTTACTGGCTAACGAACCCCGATGAAACCCCATCTCGTTCTGGCTTACCGGTCAACAGAGCCCATAATGATGTCGATGCTGCCTAAAATTGGCATGATGTCAGCGAGTTTGACGCCTTTGAGCAGGTTCGGCAAAATTTGTAGGTTGTTGAAGTCGGCGGCGCGGATTTTCCAACGCCAAGGGAAGACATTGTCTTCACCGATGATGTATATGCCGACTTCGCCTTTGCCCGTTTCTACGCGCACATAGTGCTCGCCTTCTGGAATTTTGAAGGTGGGGGCAATTTTTTTGCCAGCGAACTGATAGTCAAAGCTGTTCCACTCCGACTTGGGGCCTTCGAGCATGCGGCGTGCTTCTAGGTTTTCAAACGGGCCACCGGGCAATTGCTTCATGGCCTGACGAATAATTTTGACTGACTCGCGCATTTCATTAATGCGAACCATGTAGCGAGCAAAGCAGTCGCCTTCGGTGGCCCACTGCACATCCCAATCTAGCTCGTCATAGCGTTCGTAGTGGTCTACCTTGCGGAGATCCCATTTTACGCCGGAGGCGCGAAGCATAGGGCCAGAGCAGCCCCAGGCGATCGCATCTGCACGAGACATGGTGCCGACGCCTTCTACCCGACGGCGGAAAATGGGGTTGTCGGTAATCAGCTTTTCGTATTCATCTACTTTGGGTAAAAAGTAGTCGCAAAAATCTTCGCATTTATCAATCCAGCCGTAGGGCAAATCAGCGGCGACGCCCCCAATCCGAAAGTAGTTGTTGTTAATGAGGCGAGCACCTGAAGCGGCCTCCCACAGGTCGTAAATGAACTCGCGCTCACGGAAAATGTAGAAGAAGGGTGTGGTTGCACCACAGTCGGCCATGAAGGGGCCAAGCCATAGTAAATGGTTGGCAATGCGGTTTAGCTCCAGCATGATCATGCGGATGTAGCTGGCTCGTTTAGGCACTTCGATATTGGCGAGCTTTTCGGGCGCGTTGACCGTGATGGCCTCGTTGAACATGCCAGCGGCGTAGTCCCAACGGCTAACATAGGGTACAAACATGACGTTTGTGCGGTTTTCGGCAATTTTTTCCATGCCGCGATGCAGGTAGCCAATGACCGGCTCAACATCGATCACGTCTTCTCCGTCTAGCGTGACGATCAGACGGAGCACCCCGTGCATAGAAGGGTGGTGGGGGCCCATGTTGATGACCATGGGTTCGGTCTTGGTTTGCAATGTAGCCATTATCTATCCACTTCTAATAGTCTCTACCTTGGGCGGGTAGGTTTCCTCTACGGCTCTTATTGTCGTACGTTTACTCTAAAGATTCAACGTCAGATTCAACGTGCAACAGCACTTACTTGCCCTGATTATACGGTAGCGCTCGAAAAATATGTCTGAAGATATAGCGGCTCAGCCTTTTTTCCATATGCCTGTGCTGGCTGAGCAGGTGATAGAGGGCCTGCAAATAAAAGCGGGTGGGCGATATTTAGATGCTACAGTCGGCGGCGCTGGTCACAGTGAGCTGATTTTAAAGGCTGCGCCCGATGTGCAGCTGGTTGCGCTAGATCAAGACTTACAGGCGTTGGCGGCGGCTCAGGCGCGGCTGGCTGAGTTTGGCGATCGCGTGACCTTTTGCCACACCAATTTTGCTCGCTATGCGCCTGATGGCTTACGGTTCGACGGCATTTTGGCCGACATTGGCGTCAGCTCAACGCAGCTGGATCAGTCGCATCGGGGGTTTAGCTTTCGGGCGGAAGCGCCGTTGGATATGCGGATGGATACGACCCAAGCGCTCACGGCTGAGGAAATTGTGAACCACTGGGATGAGAAAACGCTGGCCGATACGATTTATGAATATGGTGAGGAGCGGTTGTCGCGGCGAATTGCTCGGCGAATTGTAGAGAAGCGGCCTTTTCATACGACGACGGCGTTGGCTTGGGAGGTGGCGGGGGCGTTTCCGGCAAAGGCGCGGCATGGGCGCATTCATCCGGCAACGCGGACGTTTCAGGCGCTGCGAATTGCGGTGAATGGGGAGCTAAAGGTGCTGGAGGAATTTTTGGCGATCGCGCCGGACTGGCTCACGGTGGGCGGGCGGCTGGCGTTAATTAGCTTTCACAGTTTGGAGGATCGGATTGTGAAGTATGCCTATCGGGGCGATGAGCGGTTGCAGATTGTGACGAAAAAGCCGCTAGTGGCGACGGCTGAAGAGGTGCAGGAAAATCCGCGATCGCGCTCTGCCAAACTCAGAGTAGCGGAACGGATTTTGGTTTGAGCGGGTGTGGATTTAAGCGGGTTCGAAAAGATCGCTATTCAGCCGAGCTGGTTCAGGTCTTTAATGAGCAAAAGCAGTTCTGTAGGGTAGCTGTGCTCACTGCTGAGGTTGCGATAATGCAGACGGTCTAGCTCGTCGGGAATATCACAGTCTTGAATGAGTACGGGCAGGATAGTTGTTTCAGCCATTCTGGCCATTTCTAGTTCCCATTCCACATATTTAGACGCTACGGCTTTGGGCGTTAGCAGCAATACAACCGCCTTAACCTGACGCAGCGCAGTTCGCAATTGTACTTTCCACTCTTGGCCGCCCTGCATGTTTTCAATATCTCGCCATACAGCAAATCCGGCTGATGTCATTTCTTGGCGGAGTCTTTCGGCGGCTGGGTTGCCATCTTCACGGGCATAAGAGATGAAGATATCTAGCGAGGACTGTAGCGAGGATGGGGCGGGCGTGAGGGGCGCGGGGGCATTGATTTGTGTCTCAATTTTGTCGCGTCCGATTTTGTCGCCTGCTATATTGTCGCCTTGGCCAAATTGGTTGATGGTGGTAGACATATCGGTTGTTTGTTCTTGGTATTGTTGGGCGGGAAAGTTGACGGCAATTTCAACTTTGTTGGAGAAGGGAGAATTTTGAGGTGCTGGTGCTTTGTAAGGTGATTGGTGAGTTGACGCAAAAGCGATAGAGGCGTCTGAGTGGTCGGACGAGCGGTCGGGCGAGCGGTTGGGTGAGCGGTCGGGTGAACGGTCAAAAGAGGGTTCTATGACATCATCAATGAGATGACGGACATTGACCATTTCAAAGCTTTTCTGGCACTGAACTTCAAGGTTTCGTTTGGAGAGGGATTTTTGGAGAACGGGGTAGGCGAACTGATATGGGGTTTGGCTGGGTTTGCATTCGGGGCAGTTGCAAGGGATGCGGGTTTCGTAGTTGAGGTTGTTGAAGGAGCTATGAATTCTTTCGAGTTCGTGGCCGATGATGGAGAGAAGGCGTTTTTTGTCGGTGCCGCAGATGCGGATGCGAATGTGGGCGGCTTCGTAGCGCACATCTTCGATGACTTCGGCACGGGCGCTGCCGATGGAGAGGACGACGCCATGCTTCCATACCAGAATTTGGTTTTCGATGTAGCGATGGAGGGCCACAATGAAGCGAGGAAAGATGTTTTTGGGTTTGAAGGGATAGTAGTAGGAGAGAATGAGATTGTCTTGCTCGTCCCAGCGGTATTGATGTTCTTGCGGTAGGTTGGCTTCTAGCAGGTGGGGCGCAATGTAGTGTTGTTTGCGCCCGATGATCTCGTAGGCGACTTCAAATTCTTGCATGAGGGCGAGCAGTTCGCCTCGCACATCGGCATATTGGTGGTCGCTCCAAATTTCTTGTAGATCTGCCTGGTTAAAGCGTCCGCAGTTTTTTCGCACTTTGGGGGTGTCGAGTACTTTGTAAACGGCGTCGGTGCTCCAGGCGGGGGTCAGAAAGATGGTTTTGGCGAGCTGATCGATGTCTTGAAAGTGGAGAAATACGCCGAGCTGATGTAAAAAGCGGCTGAGGCGATCTTGTTCGTTGCGGGTGGGGATGCCTTGGGCTGTGCAGATTTGGCGGTAGTCTTGAATGGAGATGTAGTGGTCGCTGCCGAGGGCTTGGTTTTCTAAGACGCTGCGGACTTGTGCCCAGGTTTTGGGGAGTGGGTCGCCCACGTGAGGGAGGTTGCTGATGTATTGTTCGAGTGTGGTTTTGACGGTTTCGAGGTTGCGCTTGCTGGCAAAGTTGGTTTCAAGGCTGTCTTTGAGGTTTTTGAACTGGCCGCGTAGCTGCATGTCGGGCACGGAGCAGGGGCGGTCTTGTTTTTCGTTTTTAATGAGTAGGACGGGGCTGTCGCCACCGTGGAGCTGAATGGCATTTAGCCAAAAGTAAAAGTCGGTGTTTTCCTTGCGAGAGTCGGCGACAAGGGCGTAGACGGCGCGTTCGCTGAGGAAGAATTGATGGGTCGCGTGGTAGATTTCTTGGCCGCCGAAGTCCCAGATGTTGACTTTGCAGCGGTGCCCGCTAGGATGGTCGAACTCGTAGGGGATGACTTCAATGCCTTCGGTGGATTTTTCGTCTTTGTTGAGTTCGTAGTTTGGATCAATCAGTTTTTTGGCGAGGGTGGTTTTGCCTGCGCCGCCTTCGCCGACGATGATGAGTTTGGCTTCGTAAAGCGGTGTGTCTGATTTTTCTTGAAAGTAGTAGTTAATGACATCGGCGGCAGGTGCAGGTTTGTTGTATCGATGCTTGCCGCCGAGCACTTCGGGGGGAATGGGCAATCGATTTGCTCGTAGATCTAATGTTTTGAGCGTGAATAATTTTTGCACCCAGTCAGGGAGGGAGGAGATCTTGTTATTCCATAGGTCGAGCGATGCCAATCTGGAGAGCTGTCCGACGCTTTCGGGCAAGCTGCTCAGTTGGTTGTTACTGAGGGAGAGCGATGTCAAGCTGGAGAGCTGTCCGACGCTTTCGGGCAAGCTGCCCAGTTGGTTGTTACTGAGGGAGAGCGATGTCAAGCTGGAGAGCTGGCCGACGCTTTCGGGCAAGGTGCTCAGTTGGTTGTTACTGAGGTCGAGCGATGTCAAACTGGAGAGCTGTCCGACGCTTTCAGGCAAGCTGCTCAGTTGGTTGTTACTGAGGTAGAGCGATGTCAAGCTGGTGAGCTGGCCGACGCTTTCGGGCAAGCTGCTCAGTTGGGGTTGTAACGGAGGTAGAGCGATGTCAAGCTGGTGAGCTGTCCGACGATATCGGGCAAGGTGCTCAGTTGGTTGTTACTGAGGTCGAGCGATGTCAAGCTGGTGAGCTGGCCGATGCTTTCGGGCAAGCTGCTCAGTTGGTTGTTCCATAGGTTGAGCGATGTCAAGTTGGAGAGCTGGCCGACGATGTCGGACAAGGTGCTCAGTTGGTTGTCACTGAGGTAGAGTGATCGCAAGTTGGAGAACTGTCCGACGCTTTCGGGCAAGCTGCTCAGTTGGTTGGAGCTGAGGTAGAGCGATCGTAAGTTGGAGAACTGTCCGACGCTTTCGGGCAAGGTGCTCAGTTGGTTGGAACTGAGGTTGAGCGATCGCAAGTTGGAGAGCTGTCCGACACTTTCGGGCAAGCTGCTCAGTTGGTTTTTACGGAGGTAAAGCGATCGCAAGTTGGAGAGCTGTCCGACGCTTTCGGGCAAGCTGCTCAGTTGGTTTTTACGGAGGTAGAGCGATCGCAAGTTGGAGAGCTGTCCGACGACATCGGGCAAGGTGCTCAGTTGGTTGTAACTGAGGTTGAGCGATCGCAACTTCCCTAAACTGCCAACGACTTCTGGCAGTTCGGTAAACTGATTGTAGGGAAGAAAAAGCGATCTCAATTCCGTCAACGCTGCTAGTTCATCCGGCAGCGTCTTCAAACGATTACCAAGCGGTTCGCTATTTTCCTTATCCCAGCGCCCCAACACCAACGTCTTCAAATTCGTCAGCTTCTTAATCTCCGGCGGCAGTACCTCTAGCCCCTGCCCAGACAAATCCAGGGTTGGCCGCCCATCAGCCGCCGCCTCATCAATCAGCCTAAGCAATTCGTCTTGAGTCACCGCATTTTGCCATCATCATTGCCGATAGCATACCGCAGCCAACCCCCGCTAAAGCTCAGCGGCATAGGGAAGCCCAAAACGCGCGAGGCAGTTTAGCCTCAGAGCCCCCCAGGGTAGGCCAAGGACACAGCATTATTGAGCCCATCTGTCAGTCGTTTATTTAATTGTGATTCCGCAACATCTCGCCTACAGTCTAGTTTTAGGTTTTGGGTAATAAATATGACCTTGGATGCAGAAGAGAGTTTGCAGGCCCAGATATCGGCCCCTTACACCACACTATCGCCCGATCAGCGCAAGCATCGACTGCAAGAACTCGCAACTGTCTTTTTTAAGCTTGGGACAGTCGCCTTTGGCGGGCCTGCTGCCCATGTCGCCATGATGGACGATGAAGTCGTCAAACGGCGACAATGGATGAGCCGCGAGAACCTGCTGGACTTAATCGGCGTAACCAACCTGCTACCAGGGCCAAACTCTACCGAGCTGGCAATTCACATCGGCTACGAAAGAGCCGGATGGGCAGGGCTATTTGTAGCAGGCAGTAGCTTTATTTTTCCCGCGATGGTGCTGGTGTGGATATTGGCCGTACTATACGGACGCTACCAAAGCGTGCCGCAAGTGGAATGGCTGCTGTACGGAATTAAGCCAGTCGTGGCAGTGGTCGTGATTCAGGCGCTGTGGAAGCTGGGAAAAAAAGCGGCTAAAGATACTCCAACCATTGTGGCCGGAATTTTAGCGATCGCCGCCTACTTCGCGGGCCTCAACGAAATTTTGATGCTGCTACTCGCTGGCATCGGCGTCATGCTCATCAAAAACCGACAGCAGCTAGGCCCAGGCTCTGGCAACTCACGCGCGAACATGATGCTGCTGCCATTTTCAGGGTTGTTGGCCCAAGCAGGCAGCACCACCACAGCAGCGATTTCGGTCGGCTGGGCGAGCGTGTTTTTGTTCTTCTTAAAAGTGGGCTGCGTATTGTACGGCAGTGGATATGTGCTGCTGGCTTTTTTGCAGCGAGACCTCGTAGAACAAAATCAATGGCTGACCTCGCAACAGCTGTTAGATGCCGTGGCCATTGGTCAGCTAACACCGGGGCCAGTGTTTACGACCGCGACTTTTGTGGGCTATTTGTTGGCAGGTCATGCCGGGGCGATCGCTGGCACAGTCGGCATCTTTTTACCGGCCTTTTTGCTCGTGGGCTTGGTGAATCCTTGGGTGCCCAAGCTGCGTCGCTCCCGCTGGGCCAGCGGCTTTTTAGATGGAGTGAATGCAGCCTCTTTGGGCCTGATGGCTGGGGTAAGCTACACCCTGGGTCGAGCGGCGATTATCGATGTGGCGACAGTGATAATGGCGGTATTGAGTGCGATCGCGCTGTTTCACTTTAAGGTAAATTCTGCTTGGCTAGTATTAGCCGGTGGCCTAGTGGGTTTAGGGCTTTACTTGGCAGGCATCATAAGCTGATGATGATGATGATGAGTTAGGGCATCACAAAGCTGCCATCTGCTTGTGCGATCAAAGGCCAAGTTTGTTCAACGGCGTCTAAATTCAACTCTCCGTAGAGATGTGGAAAGGTGCCGTGATTAGGCACCTCGTCATAGCGCAACTCAGCTTTCAGCCGGTTTTCATTAACACCTAGCAAAACTAAATCCGACTGCCCGCGATAAAATCGGTTCGCTGTTTCAACAACCTGCGCTGCGGTAGAGAGATGGATAAATCCTTCGCTACTTAAAGAATGCGCCCGATAAGCGCCCTGCTGTTGCGCAGCGCTCCAAGCGGCTTGTTCGGTAATGTGAAAGATCATAAGTTGTATAGATGAGTCGGATGACAAGTAAGAACATGCGATTTAGGACATGCGATTTAGGACATGCGATTTAGGACATGCGATTTAGGACATGCGATTTAGGACATGCGATCGCCACTGCCCAAATTCTTCTCTGTCAGTGTTTCTATTGTCAGAGAATTGCCAGATAATTGCCTACAGGTTTGGCGTTGCAGCCACAAGTTCTTTAATCTGCTTGCTTTGTTGATTAAGCTGAATAGAGAGCGTTTCGCAAACAATCTCACAAAGCTGAAAAAAAGAATGATTCGAGATTTCGTAGTAGGCCGCAACGCCGCGTGGTTGCCTTGCGACAATACCCGCTTGGGCTAGCATTTTTAAATGCTTTGAAACATTGGCCTGGCCAAGGCCTGTTGTCTCAATGATTTCAGTGACGTTGCAAGGGCCTGACTTAAGAGCACAGACAATTTGCAGGCGGTTAGGTTCGGACAAAACCTTAAAGAAATTAGCAACCATCGCTAACGATTCTGGAGAGAGTTGAGCGACTTTGCAGTCATCTAGGTTGCGAGTGGTTGGCTTATTTTTGGTGGCGGCTTTTCTTGGCATGAGTCACCCTCGCTCAGGGAGGGAATTAGTTTTCTATATGCTGACTATATTATCATAAAGGAATCTAAATGTAGGGTAGTATCATTGCTACACCTACTGAGGCCACTGACCTCACCGTCAGACCGTCAGACCTGACCGCCAGACCAGACCGTCAGACCTGACCGCTAGATCTGACTGACATCACTGTTCGATATCTGTTCGATATCTGTTCGATATCATTTTGAAACAACAAGTTTGCCGCCCGAGGCTTTCCACCCTTGAATGCTCGGCGGAAAACCTTGGACATTATCATAGCCCAGGATTTTCAACGCCATTACACCCATGCCTGTGCGATATCCGGATGAGCAGTAAAGGATGACAGGCTGCGTTTGAGGAATTTGGCCAAGGTGATGGGTGAGCGATCGCAGGGGAATATTGAGCGCGCCTTCAATATGACCGGCCTTAAATTCATTCGGTTCGCGAACATCTATCAGTAGCGCAGCCTTGTTTTGAACAATTTCCTTGAGTCGGTCAACTTGTTTAAGAGTGTAGTAGTCGCTAGGAAGTGAGGTAAGGAATGTTTCTACCGCACTAAATGATCTGCTGTTGTCGATGGTGGGGGTAGATGGCTGATTGAGTTGCTGAAGCGATTTTAGGCCCGTTTGGAGAGGCGATGCCACTGCTAACGGCATCGGCAATATGCCCAACAGCACACAAGCATAAATCCATCCGATTACCCAAGCGATAAAATGTTTTGTCATTGCGTTACCGGGGTTGATTCGGTCATGAGTAATGTATCACTATCAGCCATGAAACTATCAGCCACTAGCAGAGACCACACAGGTAGAAAAGCGCCCAATTACAAAGAGCGGCGGGCACCCTCCTTAAACCGCATGTTGAAAGAAAAAGGTAACACAATTCCAGTTAGCTAGAATCAATAAGGACTCAAGGAGCCAAGCCATAAAGAGTGTTGCCTTTAACACTCTATAAATACACATATAAATACACAAAATATTAACAATGATTTTCTATATTTATACAACTATTTGGTAATATAACTATATGAAAACATAAATTGTACAAGTTTCTCCATATTAAGTAGGTAAGTTTATTAAGCGAGCTTAGGTATGCCCTGGTTTGACAAAGTTGGGGGTGCGATCGCTGTTTGGGCTCAAAAGAGTAAATGAATTGAGTAAACGTAAGGAAGTATTTACTATGTGGCAGAACATACGCCAGCTGATACTTTGGTTTGTGATGGGTGGGCTGGTCTTATTACTATGTCTAATGGGCCTAGAAACACGCTTTGTCTCACCGGCAAATGCAGCGATTCGCCAGTTAGAAGAAGCCCCTGGCCAAGTGGTCTATCAGTCTCGTCAAACGCTGAAAGATCAGCATGGTAGCAGCTGGCAGGCCGTTGCTTTTAAGCGCATTCGATCTGGAGATAGCTCTGGAGATACGGAAGATACGCCTACGTTTTATCTACGGCTGGTGGGGTTTCCAGGCGTAGCCAATATTGATCGCTCTCGGCCTTTGGTTTTAACCGACTCGCTAGGTACATCGTTTACGGCCAATGACGCATCTGCAAAGATTTTCACAGATACCACCTCTCCTGAACCCAATGTCGGTCAATATGATATAGCGCCGATTGTCTCTAATCTCTCCTCTGTTTTGCCCTTAAAGCTCAGTTTGCCAACCGTTCAGCGCGAACTCACTCAGCTTGATTCCATAGAGCTATTGGTGTCGCCTGCTTTGGTAGAAGAGTGGAAAACGCTTTTTTCCCAAGCGCCAGCTGTTTAGAATCTGGCCCTTTAGAATTTGGGCGTCACAACAGAAGTTCCTTTAGAAATCCCTTTAGAAACCCCTAAAATAGACTTTCCTTGTTATGACTCAAAAGACGCTTCCTGTTCACGATTTTGATCCTGTTTATGGCCCGGTGACCTCATGGCGATTTGGGCGATCGCTCGGCATAGATGCCATTGGCCCCATCTCTACCTGTCCCTTTAACTGCGTGTATTGCCAGCTAGGAGACATTCAGCACAAAACTACCCAACGCCAAGTATTTGTCAGCACCGCTCACATTCAGCAGTCGCTAAAACGCATTGATCCGGCAACCGTTGATGTAGTGACCTTGAGCGGCAGTGGTGAACCGACCCTAGCGCTGAATTTAGCAGATATTATTACCTGTGCTAAGGCGCAGCTCGATCGGCCTGTGGTGGTGTTAACCAATGGGTCTTTATTGGGAAATCCGGCAGTCCGTTCTGCTTTGCAGGTGGCTGATCAGGTCGCCGTAAAGCTAGATGCGTTGTCCGATGAAATGTTACAGGGGGTCAATCGACCGACAACAGAGTTAAACTGGCGTTCTATTGTTGCCGGAATTAAAGAATTTTCAAGTACGTATCAGGGAGAATTGGCACTGCAAACGATGCTGCTATCTCCCTGGAATGCGGGAAAACAGGCTGAATACATTCAGCTGATAAAAGAGATTATGCCCGATGAAATTCAGCTCAATACGCCTTCTCGTCCTAGAGCAAGGACGCGACAGCTAGAGGCAAGAGGAAATCGGGTCATGGCTATAGGCTCCCCTAATTTGCAGCCACTCAAATGTGTAGATCTCCAAACGCTCCAAAACTTTGCCGTTGAAATTGAACGCTGTACAGGCATTTTGACTCGTTATCCTCAGCTTAAACAGGCTTGAATACTTCTTTATTGCTTGCACAGGTCGTTTTCTATGGTTATTTTTTATTATGAACAGTACAACCCTTCAATTGAGATACGATGCGGGCGATCGCGATTTTTCATCGCTTCGGCTCGTTGAAATTGAACTGCTTAAGCTAAATTTTAGTGATGCTGATTTTAGCCAGTCTGATTTACGACAGTCACGCTTAGGCCGATCTCATTTTTCAAGATCTAACTTTGAGCGCAGCAATTTGAGTGAATCTCTCCTATGGGGCAGCGACCTGCGTGAGGCCAACTTCACCGCTGCCCAGCTCCGCGAGGCCGACCTCAGCGGCGCTATTTTAATAGGGGCTAACTTAACGGGGGCTAATCTTGTAAAAGCCAGTTTATGCGGCGCAAATTTAAGCCATGCCAATCTCTCGGGGGCTTGGCTATTAGAGGCTGATTTGTGTTCAACCAGCGATCAGCGAACTGATTTGGGACAAGCGAATTTGAGCCATGCTGATCTTAGCTACGCGCATTTAAACGGTGCCATTTTATGTAATGCCAACCTTTCCCATGCCAAGCTGTGCCGAGCTGACTTTAAAAAAGACTTTCATCCCGGTGGCTTTACCACCCTACTCAGCGGTGCAAACTTGCAAGGCGCTGACTTAAGCTATGCCGACCTAACAGGCGTAGATTTGAGCGAGGTAGACCTAAGAGGCGCAGACCTGACCGGCACGCTTTTCGATCAGGCCAGTTTGCACCATGCGCTCATGCCTAAAGGGTATCGCCAAAGTTAATCCTTGTTTTCCCACGTCGCACCATCACCAGCTGGGCAGCAATGCTGACGGCAATTTCAGCGGGGGTAAGCGCGCCGATATTTAGGCCAATGGGCGCGTGAAGGGTGGGTATGGGTGGAGAATCCATCGCCGCTAAGACTTGGCGCACCCGTTTTTGGCTGCCAATCATGCCGATATAGGTGCAGGCTAGAGGGCGCTTAACGAGGGCAGTGAGTGCTTGCACATCATATTGAAATCCTCGGGTTAGCAAGGCAACATAGAGCTGTGGGTGGTGAGTGAGCGTTGCGATCGCAGCGTCTACTGAATCGGTAAAAATTCGATCCGCCATCGGGTAATGCGTCGGGTTCGCCCAGTCAGTACGATCATCTTGAACCATGACCTGAAAATCAAGCAAGTGGGCGACTTTTGCGAGCTGAATACCACAATGCCCTGCGCCAATAATCAACAAAGTGGGCGCAGGCTGAAGCGTTTCTATAAAGCTGTTTTTTAAGTGATTCTCGAAATGATTCTCTAAACTGTTCTTTGAGTAGTTCCCCAAGCGCTTCTCAAAACTGTTGGATGGTCTAGGAGCCCCGCTCAGGCTAGAATTTTCAGGCACACTTTCCAGCACCTTTTCCAGCACATACGGAATGGCTGCGGCATCGTAAGGGGTGACCAGGGTTAGTGATTTTCCCGCCTGGAGAGTTGTAAGGATTGTTTGAATGAGCGCGATCGCCTCCTCCCCCTGCCAACGCGCCAGCCAAACGCGCATTTTGCCTCCACACACGCCCTGCGTGTCTCGCAGCGGATTGCCCGACAAATCAATCTCCACCAACTCAGGTTGACCCGTTTGCATCACCTCACGCGCCTGACGAATGACCTTGGCCTCTCCCGCCCCACCGCCAATAGTCCCCCAACTTTCGCCTTGGGCATTTACCAACAGCTTTGCGCCCACTTCTCGCGGCACCGATCCAGCAATTTCTACAACCGTGGCTAAAACCACCGCATCTTGAAAAGACCCTTGATCCAAATTATCCGCAAACTGCTGGAAAAATGCGAGCGTCATCCTTATACTTTTTAGACCGTCTCGTAGCATCGCGATTGGGCCTGGACGGCTTCAATCGCTGTCAGAATAGCCTCTGGTGTGGCAGGAGATTGTAAGGGAACGAGGGTGCCCGGCGGGCCAAAGGCTGCGATCGCCTCTCGAATCGCCTCCCGCACCGACATCGCCAGCATAAAGGGCGGCTCACCCACCGCTTTGCTCCCATAAATGACGCCCTCTTGAGCGGCCCGTGTGAGGAGATGCACCTCAAAATTCTCAGGAATTTCGCTCACAGTCGGAATCTTGTAAGTACTGGGGGCAAAGGTTCGCAAGCGACCGGCTTCGTCCCACACCAGTTCTTCCATGGTGAGCCAGCCCATACCCTGCACAAAAGCGCCTTCAATCTGCCCGCGATCAACCAAAGGGTTAAGCGATTCGCCCACATCATGAACAATATCAACCTGGCGAAGCTGAAAGGTTCCGGTAAAGCCGTCTACGGCTACCTCGCTCACTGCCGCGCCATAGGCAAAGTAGTAAAACGGTTGGCCCTTGCCCGCGACCGGGTCCCAAGTGAGGTTGGGCGTGCGATAGTAGCCCGTGGCAGACAGGCTAATCCGGCTGGTGTAGGCCGCTGCGATGACTTGTTCAAACGAAATTTGAGCGTCGGGGTTGTTGCGGCAATAGGCCCAATCATCTGCAAATACAATCTCTTCAGGCAAAATTTCTGTCGGTGCGTTTAAACCCAAAAGTGTGGCAGCGACGGGCGCGAGCCTAGCTTGAAGGGTTTGGCAGGCGTCTTTTACCGCCTGTCCGTTGAGATCAGAACCGCTAGAGGCAGCGGTGGCAGAGGTGTTGGGCACTTTGTCGGTACTGGTGTGCATGATCCGAAAGCGATGAATCTTTACCCCCAGCGTGGTAGCGGCAACCTGGAGCATTTTGGTATGCAGGCCCTGGCCCATTTCGGTGCCGCCGTGGTTAAGCTGAATGCTGCCGTCGGCATAAATGAGAATGAGTGCGCCTGCCTGGTTGTAACAGACTTTGTTAAAAGAAATGCCAAACTTAACCGGAGTAAGGGCTAAGCCACGTTTTTGATAGGGGTGTGTGCGGTTGAACTGGGCGATCGCGGCTTTGCGCGCGGCAAAATTTGCCTGGGTTTGTGCCTCTGCCCACACCCGCGCTAGCCGATTGTCAACTATCTCTTGACCATAGTGAGTGGTGTTGGTCTCTCCGGTGCCGTGGTAAAAGTTTTGCTCGCGCACTTGCTCAGGCGGTAAGTGCAGCGATCGCGCCATGTGATCCATTATCTCTTCAATCACCAGCATTCCTTGGGGGCCACCAAAGCCGCGAAAGGCCGTGTTAGAGACTTTGTGAGTACGCGCAATGTGACCTTGCACGGCTAAGTGAGGAATGTAATAGGCATTGTCAATATGTAGCATCGCCCGCAACAACACAGGCGGTGAGAGATCTAGGCTCCAGCCACCATCGGCGTAGAGGTCGGCATCTAGGGCGGTGATTTTTCCCTCTGCGGTAAACCCCACTTCGTAGCGTCCTAAAAAGCCATGGCGCTTGCCGGTGAGGGTCATGTCCTGTTCGCGGTTGAGCTTGATCCGCACGGGGCAGCCGGTTTTGTGGGCTGCGATCGCGGCGATCGCGGCATAGGGATTGGCCTGAGACTCTTTACCACCAAAGGCACCACCCATGCGCAGGCAGGTCACCACCACCTGATTGCGAGAGAGGCCCAGCACTTGCGCCACAATGGTTTGAGTTTCGGTTGGATGCTGGGTAGAAGAATACACCTGATAGTGACCTTCGCCATCTGGAATGACCCAGCTGGTTTGAGTTTCTAGGTAAAAGTGATCTTGAGGATTAACGGCCAGTTCGCCGCTGAGCTGGTGGGCGGCTGATCGCAGTGCCAATTGAGGCTCGCCTCGGCAGATGGTTTGCGGGCAAGTGTGGAAAGACTGAGTTGCGATCGCAGCTTCAATCGTTAGCACAGGCTCTAAAGGCTCGTAGCTCACCACCACCTTTTCGGCAGCCTGACGCGCCGCAAGCTCGGTTGTCCCCACCGCCCAGACCACCGCTTGCCCCCAGTGACTGACTGTTTCGGTCGGAAACAACATTTCATCATTTACAATCACACCTGTGTTGTTACAGCCCGGCACATCGGCAGCGGTAAGTACCGTCACACAGCCCGGTAGGGCCAGCGCTGCTGAAATATCGATGCTTAAAATGCGGGCATGGGCGTAGGGAGCAGTCACCGGATACACCGACAGCATTTGAGCGGGCCGTCGCTGTTCATCGGTATATACAGCGCTGCCAGTAACATGCCCAACTGCGCTTTCATGGGGTTTACGACTACCGATGCTCATGGTTTTCGAGGGCTTGGTTTTTAAGGGCTTGGTTTTCAAGGGCTTGGTTTTCAAGGGCTTAGTTTTCAAGGCCCTCGATTGTTTCTACAAAAAATTTCTCAAACAAATTCACGACCAGCTTTTGGCGGTAGCGAGCACTCCCCCGCAAATCGCTCAGCGGCGTAAATGCCGCCAAAAGCAGCGGCTTAATCTGTTGCACGGTGGTGAAGTTCCAAAGTTGACCCATCAGGGCAGATTCTATCGCGATCGCCCGAGCCGGAATGGCCGCAACACCGCCATAAGCAAGGCGAGCATGAACAATTCGCCCGCTTGCCTCTACATCTATCACAAAGGCAGCGGCCACAATGCTAATGTCATCCGTGCCGCGCTTGCCAATTTTGTACGACTGGCTATAGCGACGCACTGCGCCCGGCGTTATGCCCAGCGGAATACTCACCAACTCAATCAGCTCTTGCGGCTGTAGGTCGGTTTGGCGATAGCCTTTGAAAAAGTCTGCTAGGGGAAGGGTGCGGCGATAGGGCGCTAGGCGATCTCCCATACCGGTAATTTTTAGCGTTGCATCTAGCGACAGCAACACAGGTGGCAAATCTCCAATCGGAGAACCGGTCGCAATGTTGCCGCCCAGGGTGGCCCGATTTCGCACCTGAGTAGCGGCAAACCACACCAGCATTTCATCTAGGCTAGGAAAAACGCCCGGCAGTTCTGTTTGACTGTAGCTTTGAATTTGGCTTAAGGGCACGGCTGCGCCAATTTCTACCGCTGTTTCAGTCTGATGAATCTGTCGTAGCTCGGCGACATCTTCTAGCGAAACAAGCACTGGAAACGGTCGTCGTTGGTGGCTGATATCTAGGCCCAAATCTGTTCCGCCCGCAATTAATGTCGCGTTGGGATGTTGTTGCAATAAGCTTAAAACTTGAGGGATTTGGGTAGGACGATAGAACTGTTCCTGCGGCCCCAAATATTGCAACAGAGAGGGCGGTGGGTCAGGCGAAGCCGAAGGCAAAGAGAGTCTTTGAGTGAAGCGATCGCAAGGTTTGGCTTCAGCCATCTCCTGCATTAATGCCGTCGCTGCCCGCCGAATCGGCAAATAACCCGTACAGCGACACAAATTTCCTTCAATAGCAATATCATCTACGCTGCCGTCGTAATAGGCTGCAAACAAGCTCATAATGAACCCCGGCGTACAGTAGCCGCACTGGGAACCGCCTGTTTTCACCATGGCAGCCTGCACGGGATGGAGCGGGCCATCGGTTAATCCTGCGGTGAAGCTTTCGGTTAAGCCCTCAACGGTCACAATCTCGCGCTGCGCCACCGCCCCTACCGGAATCAGGCAGCTATTCATCGCCTGATAGCGCAGTGTGCCATCGGCACCCGTACATAATACGGCGACTGTGCAAGCACCACAGTCACCGTCCCCACAGCCTTCTTTAGTCCCCGTCCGCCCACTGTGATGCAAATAATGCAACAGTGTCATGGTTGGTGACACTGCCGTTAAATCAGCCGTTTGGCCATTAACTAAGAGCGTTAGGGGCTGCTGAGGCAAAGGCTTTTCCTTCAAAGGCTTTTCCTTTTTTGTGAACTCCATCAAAAAATCCATCAAAAAAATAGGTGCCTTAACAGCCCCTAAATCTTCTTAATAATCATGAAGAACCCAGGAGCCAGACAATGTGCTAAAGGCTACAAAGCGTCAGAATGTATACAAATCTAGATCTATACAAACGAGAACTCGCTATCTGTGAGCAGCGCAGTCTAAATTTGGCCTAAGATGTGGTCTAAATCTGATCTTACGCTGTGCGATCGCGCTCTACAGTCTTGGCATAAGGCGGTGCCTAACCTCGCCCTTCAATCAACTCCACTTTGTAACCGTCCGGATCTTCTACAAAGGCAATCACCGTTGTACCGTGCTTCATAGGCCCCGGCTCACGGGTGACCTTGCCGCCCTGCTGCCGAATCGCCTCACAGGTGGCATAAATGTCATCAACTCCTAACGCAATATGGCCATATCCGTTCCCTAGCTCATAGCCATCTGTATCCCAATTATGCGTTAGCTCCAGTACGGTATGATCCGCCTCAGCGCCATAGCCGACAAAGGCTAGGGTGAATTTGCCACCGGGGTAGTCCTTTTGCCGCAAAAGTTTCATCCCTAGCACCTCACAGTAAAAGGCTAACGATTTTTCCAAATTGCCAACTCGGAGCATGGTGTGTAGTAAGCGCATTATGCCGAACCTCTCGCTAGTGCCCTGTTTATTGATAAAGTCTATTTTGACAGTACGCGAACACTTATCAAAGATAATAGGCGAAGCGCATGATTGATTCCCTCGATACGGCGATTGAAGATATTCAGGCGAGAGAAATTCTAGACTCTCGCGGCAGACCGACGATCGAAGCCGAAGTGTATTTAACGGGCGGTGCAGCGGGCATGGCTCAGGTGCCCAGTGGGGCTTCGACCGGCAGCTTTGAGGCCCATGAGCTCAGAGATGGGGATAAGGCTCGCTATGGCGGCAAAGGCGTAATGAAAGCCGTTGAGAATGTCAACGATGTCATTGCCCGCGAACTCATTGGCCTAGATGCCTTCAGCCAAATTGAAATTGACCACACAATGATTGCGCTAGACGGCACGCCCAACAAAAGCAATCTGGGTGCCAATGCCATTTTGGCTGTTTCTCTAGCGACTTCTAAAGCCGCTGCGCAAGCCTCAGAAATGCCGCTTTATCGCTATTTGGGCGGCCCGTTGGCGAATGTTTTGCCCGTCCCGATGATGAACGTCATCAACGGCGGCGAACATGCCAGTAACAATGTGGACATTCAAGAATTTATGATTATGCCCGTTGGCGCGAGCACCTTCCGGGAAGCCCTGCGCTGGGGTGCGGAGATTTTTGCTCAGCTGAGCAAAGTGCTAGATGCCAAAGGGCTATTGACCGGTGTTGGCGACGAAGGCGGCTTTGCCCCCAACCTGGGATCAAACCAAGAAGCGCTGGATTTGTTGATGTCAGCAATTACTGAAGCAGGCTACAAGCCGGGTGAGCAGGTTGCCCTAGCGCTAGATGTCGCGGCCAGTGAAATGTACAAAGATGGCCAGTACACCTACGATGGTGCAGCGCATTCGCCCGACGAAATGATTGATTATTTGGCAGGGCTTGCGAGCAACTATCCGATTGTGTCGATTGAAGATGGTTTGCATGAGGAAGATTGGGACAGCTGGAAAAAACTCACCGCCCGCATCGGCAATAAGGTTCAGCTCGTGGGCGATGATTTATTTGTCACCAATCCCACCCGTTTGCAAAAGGGTATTGAGCAACAGTCAGCGAATTCTTTGCTGGTAAAGCTCAATCAAATTGGCACGCTCACCGAGACTTTGCAGGCGATTGATTTGGCCAAGCGCCATCAGTTTACCTGTGTGATTAGCCATCGTTCGGGCGAAACTGAAGATACCACCATTGCAGACTTGGCTGTGGCGACTCGTGCCGGACAAATAAAAACCGGTTCGCTCTGTCGCAGTGAGCGAGTGGCAAAGTACAATCAGCTGCTGCGCATTGAAGATGAGTTAGGCGCTCAGGCTGTGTATGCAGGCACGATTGGCATGGGCCCTGGCCGCTAACGAAAAGCCTTAAAATCCTTTTTATCTATCGTTATGGTCTACCGTTCTGGACTGCTGTTGTTCAGAACGGTTTTTTGATTAAAGTCGATAAAATTGCTTGACTGCATCTGTTGATGACTGTCACTATCACTGTCACTATCCGAACATGTTCGAAAGTGCCCGAAAGCGGCTATCTACCCCCAATACGAGTGTTAATACAACATCATGTTTTCATCTAACAAAACGGTCAGGATTTCAGGTTTGTTTGCGCTAGGCATTACCGCTGTTATGGCCTCATCTTTGGCTTCATCTGCCAAGGCGCAAACGCTGAATACAGGAAGAATTGCTGGCATTAATACTGAAACCTCTACCTGCGAGCTCATTGTTTTTTCAGACGATGCCGAGTTCCCCACGACCCTACAAGCAAGTGCTGAAATTTGCGCCCAAGCGTTAGCCGGGCAGCAGATTCAATATACTTCTGAAATTACTCAGTTAACAGCGATCGCACCCCCCAGCGTAGGCACTGTGGTGGGTGCCAGCGCGGGCGATCGCGTCTGCTACGTAGATCTCGAATCCGAAAGTGGCCAAATCACCACTCACTATGCGAACTTTGACATTTGCTCGCAGCAGGGCATTGTTGGGGCGCAGGTGCGGCTCACCTACGAAGCTGCCAATATTTTGGACTACAACTGCATGGGCAATCCGGACTGTGGTAGGAGCGATCGCGCCGAACTCATCGTCAATGCCGACATTATCTCCCCGGCACCTACTCGCGCACCTATCAGCAGCTTACCCGACGGCAACTACCGCTATTGGAGCGGCCCTGCCCAGAGTTTTGTCTCAGAGGATGAACTAGGCGGATTTTTGTTTCTCTTTCGCAAGCAGGGCAACAACATTACCGGCGTCTATGGCTACTTTGATCAAGAAGCCCTCTGCGTCCAGGGCCAGGTCAATGAAAATACAATCACCGGCATTTCTGTTCAAACCTTAAGAGGCGCGACCGTCCGCAGCCCTGGCGAAACCTTTGTCGATTTTTATCCCTTTAGTTCTTCTATTAAAGTGCGCCGGGGTCGCCAAATCAATCGTGAAACCGTTCGCTATAGCAGCACCTTGCTAGATGTTTCCGAACTCAATCGGATTAACGCAGGCGATCGCCTCCCCCCTAGTCGCTGCTAAAGGATTAAAGCCGGGGGATTAAAGCCGGGGCAGTGTGATCTCACAGGCCGTCCCTATACCCAGCTCGCTTACAATCGCGATTTTCCCCCGGTGTAGGTCTACGCATTTTTTCACCACCGCCAATCCTAGCCCTGTGCCGGGGACATTGCGGACATTTTTGCCGCGTTGAAAGGGTTCAAATAGCTGCTTTTGATCGGTCTCTGAAATACCGATGCCCTGATCTTGCACGCGAATGACGACTGCCTTGGGTTGAAACCTGAGGGTAAGGGCGATCGCACCCCCTTGAGGAGAGTATTTAATCGCATTAGAAAGTAAGTTAGAGAGCATGGAGCGCAACAACTTTTCATCTAAGCTGATGGCATAGGTTTCTCCTTGACTGGTAAAGGTCAAGCTATGCTGGCTACCCGCATTTAGCTGCATTTCTTCGATGAAGTGAGCGCAATAAAGCGCTAGCGCAATCGGCTTAGGATTAAAGGCTAAATTGCCCGACTCAGCTCGGTTAATGGTTAAAATATCGTCTAATAGCTGCACCGTATTTTTCACTGAGTCTTGAATGCGGTGCAGATTTCGCAGTCGCTTGGCTGTATTGTCCCATTCATCTAGCGAGTTTTCGAGTACCTGCGCGGCAGCTAGCGCTGTACTCAGCGGGGTGCGAAACTCATGCGACGCCATCGAAAAAAAGCGCGTTTTTAAAGCGCTGAGTTCTTTCTCTTTTTCAAGCGCAAGGCGGGTTTCATTGAGGCGCTTTCGTTCAGTAATGTCGCGAGCGTTAACCATCATCCGCATCGTATTGCCATCGTCTACAAATGGCTGACTCACTGCTTCTAAAATTCGCCAAGTGCCGTCTTGATGGCGACAGCGAAACTCAATTGGGCTCAGACTCTCTAGCGGTTGGGCAGTATGAATGAAGCGATCGCGCCAACGCGCCTCCAGCGGATAGCAAGACCGCGCCCAGTCTTCCGGATGAATAAATTCCTTCACGTTTTGACCCACCAGTTCGGTCACAGGGTATCCCAGCACCTTTTCCACCGAAGGACTCAGGTAGCCAATCGTGCCATCTAAGTCCAAAATCATAATGATATCTAGGGCATTTTCAATGAGTGTCCGAAAGTTCTTCTCCCTTAGCAGCAAGGCTTGTGCCGTTTGTTTACGACGAGTCGTGTCTCGCTGTACCGCAATCCAATGGGTGTACCACCCTTCGGTATCAGCCACCGGCACTAAGCTAAACTCATTCCAAAATTCCGAACCATCTTTGCGGTAGTTAATCACTTCAACCGTCACGGGCTGCCATTGGGAGAGCGCCGTGCGAACCCGATCAAGCTCAGCGCGATCGGTTTTAGGCCCCTGCAAAATTCTCGGCGTTTTGCCCAATACTTCTGCCGCTTCATAGCCCGTGATCTCAGTAAAAGCCGCGTTCACGTACAGAATTCGAGGCCCAGGAGGATCAAACGGTTCAGCTTCGGTGATAATCACCGCATCGTTGGTATTGACCACCACCGATTGAAGCAACCGCAGTTCTTCAGCCTGTTTCCTTTGCGCCGTGATATCGACAATCACCGCAACAATGCCGTTAATGGTGCCATCGGTGTCATGCAGGGGCGCAGCAGAACACAGAATGTCCATGGGCGTTCCATCCTTTTGATGCCCCAGTAGCTCTAGCCCGATATAGGTATTGCCTGCCAAAACGCTGCTTTGCAGCGTGAGCCCATCTGCTAAAGGCAAATCGAGGGGCACGGGGCTAGGACGGTCAACCACTTCTGTCTCCTGCCAACCGAACATGCGCTCGGCGGCAGGGTTCCAAATCTTGACACAGCCGTTAATATCCAGCATTGAAATCGCCCGAGGAGAGGCTGAAATCAGCGCGTTTAGGGTGTCGTTTTTATGTCGCAGGGCAGTTTCTGTACGCAGCCGTTCTTCAATTTCAGCTTGTAGCGCGGCGTTGGTGGTGGCGAGTTCTGCGGTACGCTGCTGCACCCGCTGTTCTAATTGGGTGTTGAGCTGCTGAAGCTGATGATAGAGTTCAGACTGTTGGATGGCGATCGCAACCTGAGTCGCCAACTGCTGCATCAGCGCAACTTCCCAATCTTCCCAACGCCGAGGATGGCTACACTGATGAGCAATCAACAGACCCCACAAATAGGGTTCCTGAGCGGTAGCGTCTGCTTGATTCCCTTCTAAAGCATCGGCTGTGCCCGCATCAGATTGTTTTTTTGAGTCCCGATGTTCTTGAATAATCGGGACAACCAGCTTTGCTTGCACTTCAAACCGCTTTACAAAATCAGCCAGACAAGGCTCTACATCGGCCTGTTCAATATTGGTAATGCGGCGGGTTTTTCCTAGCGCGTAGGCTTGGTGATACGCCTGCGGAAATACCTCTTCAGCAAAAATCTTACCCAGCACCTGAGAATAGGGCGGCAGCACAGTTTCATAGGCAGCATAGCCCGTGCCATTCGCCCCAAAGCGATAAATTAAAACTCGATCGGCAACCAAAAAACGTTGAACCTGTTCAACAGTCGTTGCTAACACGGTATCGAGATCTAACGATTGGCGAATCTGCTGAGAAATTTGGCCAATCAGCCGCTCCCGTTCAGTTTGCTGACGCAGCACAACCGCCATCTGTCGCTGTCTTTTCACCGCCTGAAGGCACCCCCAAACAACGCCACAAATCGCCAACAAACTCAGACTATTCAAAACAACCGGTGAATAGTGAAGCAGAAACGAGGGCAGTAAAGAGGTCACGTTGATGATCGCTACAGTGACGACAGCTATGCTATCTATATCTTTTATTGATAATTTTATTTATAGTTTTATTTATAGGGGGCCTAGCCAGTAGAACCCAGCATACCCCCAGCAGACCCCCAGCAGAACCCCAGCAGAACCTAGAGACCTAGCAGCACTGAAAGGAATATAACAATCGTCATCGCAATCCCGCCGTAAAAGAGAGACAGCCATACTTTCTCCAAAGCTGCGGGTGGGTTCTTTTGCCAATCCCACCGGAGATAGTTAAGATTGCTGCTGCCCTTCGCAATGGGCATGACACCCGCCTTAGGCAGCCGGTCGCGATAATCCGTGCCATAGCGCGCCATATGCTCAAAGGTCACCTCTCCTTGCCTCCGCTGAGGCAGTATTCGCCTGCGCTGATAAGGCACAATGCTATCGCCAAAATTATTCAGGTATTCTTCGCTGTTCAGCAGCGCATCAACAAAGCCTTGGATTCCTTTGGTCGCCAGCAAAATAGACCAAGCCATCTTTTCGCGCTCATTGTACACCTGCCGTCCCAAAACGCGCTGAATGCAAATTTCAGCAAAACGATAGTTGTTGTTACTATCAAACGTCAGCCGTCGGAAAGAATCAGAGAGCAGGAGGCCGCGAATAAAGTCTCGAACAGTAATTTGGTTCATTCGCAGCTGAGACTCTAACAGTCGCTCCCGATTATGCACAAGCATTTGCTGCTCATGATAAATTTGGCGATAAGCGGCCCTAATTAGCCCCTCTATCTCCAAGCCTGAGGAAGATACCAGGTTGTCGGCGCTAAAAATCCGAGGTTGTTCATCACCGGGAACTTCAAATCCATTGACTCGTTGATTTTGCGTGCGTGTAGGATACGCTAGCAGCGGAAGTGACATCGATAGTTCTCCAAAGTAAACGTTATTAATAAACGGTTGCCTGTTCGCTTTATTAAAGGGTTGAGAGGTGGGTTGACATGATACGGCCTAAAGTAGCCTTTGCTATGCTGTATCATGGCATACCAAAAGTAAGGAAACGGGTAAGAAAAACGGAAAGAAAATGGAAAGAATGAGTCCTAGCAATATTTCTTTAAACTTCGTTTCATTTGTTCTAATAACTTTGACAAATCGGCATGTTTCTGTAGCATTTCATTATGTTAAAAAGTCTCTGATCTATATCAGTTGAAGTGAGCAGAAGATGGCAAAATACACAAATAGGTTGCAAAAGTAGGTTGCAAAAGACAATTTATTGAAAGACATTTTCGGATGACAGCCAAATCTACAGCTGCTCGCAAATACAGCTCACACCCATCACGTTAAGATTTGCGCTCTTTATTCGGTCAGCGTGTTAACTATGAGAATTCTGTTAGTTGAAGACGATACTCGCCTTGCCGAGACTTTAGCAGAGGCTCTTAGTGACCAGCGCTATGTAGTAGATATTGCCGCTGATGGCGAAACCGGATGGCAGCAGGCAAAAATGCTCGACTATGACCTGATGCTGCTAGATGTCATGCTGCCAGAATTGGATGGGATTAGTCTGTGTGATCGACTGCGATCGCATGGCTACACCTTACCTATCCTCATGCTCACCGCCTGTGACACCATCGAAAATGAGGTAACCGGGCTAGATGTGGGGGCTGACGACTATGTAGTAAAACCCGTCGATTTACAAAAGCTCTTTGCCCGTATTCGCGCCCTATTGCGCCGGGGCAGTGGCTCACCTTCCCCCATTTTAGAATGGGGCGACCTACAGCTCGACCCTAGCACCTGCGAAGTCAGCTATGGCCCCGAGCCCATTCGGCTCACACCCAAAGAATACGCCCTGTTAGAGTTGCTGCTACGCAACGGTCGTCGTGTGCTCAGCCGCAGCGTAATGATTGAGCATGTGTGGTCGCTAGAGTCCCCTCCAGAAGAACATACCGTAAAGGTTCATATCCGAGGGCTCAGGCAAAAGCTCAAGGCTGCTGGGGCCTCGGCAAATTTAATTGAAACCGTGCATAGCATGGGCTACCGGCTCAATTCAAATGCGCTAACCCTGTCACAACCCTGCGCTTAAGCAAACCTCACGATCACCGCTCCTTTATGCTAGTGCAGTCTTACTAGTGCAGCCTTACTAGCGCAGCCTTGCTGGCACATGTTCCTAATGAACAGGAAAAAGAATTTTGTTCTTCTCAGTTCTCTGATTCTCTAATGCGCCTCATTAATGCGCCTCATTCCCTTCCTCAAGGGGGATTTCAGCTTCGTTATAAATATAGTCAAAGTCAAATTGAATCGCGTTAGGATGCCGTAAAAGAGAGAATCCTAAATCAATAATTTTATCAGCGCTAAATGATTCAATAATCAGTCCTATCATCCGCTGCGGATGTAAGTTAGGCTGCTTTACATAGTATTCACGACGTGCAAAAAAGTTTTTTTCATCTTTTGGAATCACAATGCCATGCCTTTTGTGTGCTTCCTGAACCGGACGAATATACTCCTTAGTAAACTCATCCTGGTTAGGCTGCAAATGGTAAAGCCGCTCATGCTGCGCCCAGCTCATGCCAAACAGCAGCTTTAAAATTTCAAAGCCTAAGATATAGCTGAGCACGCTGCTATGTTCTTGAGCGCTGCCCATCAGCATCAGCGCCGTTTCCAAATACAAGTCGGGGCGTTCTCTGGCATCTCGCACAGAATGCACATAGACCTGTCGAATGTATCTTCTAACCGTCGCGTCATCAATTTCAGCCGAACTCCGAAACCGAATCAGGTGGTCATTGACTCGTTGGCGCGTATCGGCATCATCTACAATGCGAGAAAGCAGCCCTTCAGCGGTATAGGCATCCAAAAATTCTGCCTGCTGAGCAGAGGGCGTAGCACAGACCAAATGACACAGCGAGAGCACGTAGCGGCGCTGCTTCCAAGGTAGTCCCGTGAGCCATTCTTGAGCCTCGGGCGGCAAGCTAGAAAGGACAGTAATAGTGCTGTTAAAATCGGATGTGTTCACGATTAAAAAAACGCAGGCAAAGGTCATTGCTAGACTGCCCAGCCGATGAACGGCCTATGCATTGCGATCGCATTTTTCGCTAGCCGTTTATATCTAGGTTATATCTGGCTATAACGTTCCTCGGCAAAGGGCTCGCCTCGATGATGGTAGCCATTCCGCTCCCAAAAGCCCAGCTCCATTTCGGACAAAAACACCAGGCCATTGATCCATTTGGCGCTTTTCCAAGCATACAAATGGGGCACCACCAGGCGCATAGGGCCACCATGCTCGGCAGGGAGCGGTTCGTCAAACAGGGTATGGGCAAAAAAGTTCTCTTCACGAGCAAAATCGGCCATGGACAGATTCGTGGTGTAGCCGCCGTAGCAATGCTCCATCACATGAATCGCGCTCGGATCTACATCAATTTCCTTGAGGAAGTCGGTGACTTTTACGCCGCGCCACTTTACATCTAGCTTGCTCCAGGTGGTTACGCAGTGAAAGTCAGCCGTGAACTCGCTTTGCGGCATGTCTATAAAGTCTTGCCAGGAAAAGGTTTTGTCTGGGGCTAGGCCAGAGACGGTAAACTGCCAATTCTCGGTGCTAACTGTTGGCGTATCGCCGTAGGTGAGGACAGGGAAGCCCTTGGCCAAATGCTGACCAGGGGGCACGCGGTCGGCTAGGTCGGCACCGGGCTTTTCAAAGAATTTCATGGTTTGGGCAGGCTATGGGTTGTTTTTATATTTTGGGGCAAAGCGATCGCTTTGTTTCATCATAAAAGTACTCATGGAAAACTTATCTGTCTTTTGATACAGGCTACCGACAGAAGCTTTTGAGGCGATCTTAGCCTTGCCGATACTTTTCTAAGAGGGCAGGTAAGTTGTCATAGCCTTCCATACTCATCACGGGCGTTAGCTGGCGACGATACTTTTCTAACGTTTGCGCAAAATTCTCTGGGCCTAGCTGCCTCTGTAAAATTGAGGCGAGTCCGGCGGCCTGTCGCCAGTCTTCTGAACCGATGCTTTCGAGCAAAAACATGGCCAAAGCGCTATAGAAAACGGCTTCGTCGGAATGCTTGAGGGCGTGATGTGCTTCGGCGGTATACAGCGTGCAGAGTCCTTGCAGGTAAATATTGCCAGCGCTTTGGATGGCTTGTGTGCCTTGGGTAAGAATATCGAGCGCGGCTTGGGGGCGATCGCACATAACATACCCTACGCCTAAACTGTTGTAAGCCAGCGCCTGAGACTGAAAGTCTCCTTGTTTTACAGCGAGTTCTAGCCCCTGGTTGAGATAGGCGATCGCGCCATCATACACAGCCGTATCGGCAATATCGTTCGCCCTTGCCTGTAGCACCTGCGCATAGCCATAGTTCACCAGCGCATTGGCCTCCCCCACTCTGTCGCCACTTTGCCGAGCTAAAATCAACGCTCGCTGGCTGGTCGAAACGCCTTGCGCGTAGTCTTTTTGGAGGACTGCGTTGCGCGCTAAGTGGCAGAGGTTCGCCGTTTCACAGGGCAAATCGCCCGCTTGCTGCGCGATCGTCAACGCCCGCTCATGAAAAGACTTGGCTGCAGCCGCCTGTCCTAGCATCTGCCGGGAGTAGCCGAGCAATGTTAAAATCCGAGCTTTTTCCTGGGTGCCTTCTACCTGGGCGAGCGGTTCGCCAAAGTAGTCGAGGGTATCTTGCAAGTAGTCACCCGAAAAAGACGCAAACACGCCGCCATACAGCGGAAAATCGTCTCGTTGAGAAAATGTTCTCAAAATCTGGAGCATCAGCTGAAAGCTGCCGTCACCCAGCGCTTGGTAGTGGTTGATGCCACTGCTAGAAAAGCCTTGCGAAAGCTGACCCCAAATGGCCGCAAAAATCAAAAACGTACTGTAAGAAAGCTGCTTGCCCGCCTTGACGCTATAGGGCTGTTTGTCAAACCAGGCCACTAAATTGCGCTGCATAAAGGTCAAGGTAATCGCTAAGTTGACCCAACTGGCGGTATCTACTGCCGTCCGAGTGATGGCTTCTAGCGGCTGATCTTCTGCTAAGGCGGTAAATACCAGCCTCGGCAGCCCTGCCGATAGCTGTTGCCATACTGGCCACGGCCCCATTTCTTTTTTTGACCCAAACCCAATGTTGCTCCCAGCTGACTGATAAAGCCAGCTCACGAGTTGAGGCTCTAGCTGCTGATAGTTCGTGAGTCCAGCGACAATTCCCTGTGACCAAGGCTGCATCTCTTCTCGCAGCTCTTCCGGCCTATTGTCTACCGCGGCCCCATTGGCATCTAGCTTTTTGGCGAGCTGCTTGAGCTGTTCGCGGTTGAGGCTATTGGGCTGGTTAGGATCTATTAGGCTCAAAAAAATCAGGGGCCTTTCAACAGCTTCTGCTTGGTTGAGTTGGCTAGCTGCGATCGCAATTTCACTGGCGACCTGCCGATCTTTCTGGCCTTTTTGCCATTCATCTTCAATCGTTTTTAGAGCGCGTAAAATTCGCGGCGCTTTTAATGATTCTTCTAGCTTGGCTTCAGTTTCGGCAATCCGACTGGCCACCGCGCGCTCAAATATTTCGCCCGTACCAGATTCAACGGCCTCTTCTAGCTGCGATCGCACCTGCTCTTTAGAGCGCACATTGCCCTTGAGCGTTTGCGTCACAATCTCATCAATGAGCGCCAGATACTGATCCGCCAAAGAATTACTCACCCAAATGACCTCCTAAATGACCTCTAAGTTCACATGTACTACAATGATGGTGTCATTCGTAGATTACTGATTTGCGCCTTGAAGAATATATCTGCCTTTGTACTGTAGCCAGAACCGTCAAAACCCAATAGGGTCAAAACCACCCTTTCGGCTTTCATTGTTTAGATTTTAAGCTATGACTTTTACCGTAATTCGCTCAAAGCAGCCAAAGCACCTTCCCAAATATTGGCGCAGATATTGGAAAATCTCGACGCCGGGCATTCAAGAATTTGGGGATCAAAATTATGCCGAGGCGCTGCCGCTGTTGACGGTATCTGCGGAGGGCGGCAATCCTCAAGCCCAATGCCTACTCGGCAACTTGTATCAGCTAGGGCTAGGCGATACTCCCCCCAACGCGGCCGCTGCAATGCGGTGGTACTACCGCTCAGCCAATCAGGGCTACAGCATCGCCACTCAGAACTTAGCGGGGATGGTGTGGCCCATTTCTCAGGAAGCCGCAGCCGTGTTGTACCAGCTGGCCAGTCAGCAACGCCTGAAAGAGTCGCGATCGCCCCTCACCCAAAAGCCATCTACCGGCTTGATTGCCCCTGCAGAGCTACGAACGAGTAGCAAAATTGAGCTGACGGCCTAGCAACGGGCTAATAATCAGTTTTTTGTGTCTGCTCTTTTGTCTCTACTAAATTCAACGTTGCGTTATTGTCAATTAGCCGGGGCCTCCCCTTTGGGCAAGTTGCATTGTACTGGGCAAAGTACTTCTGAACTTTAATCGGCAGCTGTGGATAGTCAAAAATGGCATCGCCAGCGGCTACATTAGCCCAAAAGTCTCGGATGCAAGGGGCATAGGTTTTCGCTTCGGCTAATGATAAAGAGAGCGGCGGCTCAGTCAGGAGCTTGAGGATGAAAGGAAAAGAGCGATCGCCCATCCAAGCCTTAGACGTTGCTTGCAAAGTTGGCCACTCTTGTAGGGCTTCTACCCGTTTAGAGGTGATATGTAGCTGATGTCCTGCTTCATTGGTCGTCAGTGACATTAGCCGATAAGGATGGGGGTAGCTCACCAAAGATCCGGTGGTAATGGCATAAAAGTCTCCGGCCTGAGCAATATCTTGCACATGCAAATGCCCAGTAAAAGCGACGGGCACTTTTGCCCTCTGCAATCGGGATACGAGTTCGGGCGCATTGCGAATCATATAGCGCTGACCTAGTTTGGTTTGGGCCTGCTGCGGCAAATGCTCCAACACATTGTGATGCACCATCACCATCACCAGCTTGCCAGCTAGGGCCGCGAGCTGCTCGTCTAACCAGGCCAACTGTTCATCGTCAAGAACGCCCGTGCCAATCTGTTCGCCTGCCTCGTCAAAAGCGTTGGAGTTGAGCCCAATTAAATGAACACCGGGCAAAATTTCTTGCTGATAGTAAGGCTGTGTGCGATCGCCATAACCATGTGCCCGGTAAATTTGCGGAAAATCGGCCAGCGAAATGATATCTTTTCCAGGCTTCTCAGTGGGCAGATTAGTGGGCAGATTAGTGAGCAGATCAGTGGGCAAATTTCCCTCCAGTCTCACCACATCGTGATTCCCCGGCACCACGTAGCTCGGAAACGGCAGCTGCGATAGCCGTTCGGCTAGCCACTCGTGATTGTCACGTTCGCCATGCTGCACCAAGTCGCCCGGTAGCAGCAAAAAATCAGGTTCATCGTCAATCAGCTGTGTCAAAATTTGCTCAAAAGCCGGAATGCTCACTTCTACCAAATGAAACCGATTGGGCGCATCCCACATCGTATGGGGCAACGTGATATGCAAATCGCTAACAACGGCAAATTTAAAGTTGAGCTTCATTGAGATTTATCCTTAACCTAGTATGGCCACACGCTTCCGGCCATACTAGGTTAGCAAAACCGTCAGGATGACTGCTCTATTGGAGCATTTAAGGATATTTGAGTATTTAAGGATTTAGATCGTTAACGCTTTGGTCATTAGGCCAGCTAGCGACTGCCATCAAACCACCAAGGCGTAACAAAGAAAGATGTAGTCTCTATGATTTAATCTCCATTGCCCAGACAATTCTTTTACTGACGGGACAAAAACTTATAGGCCCCAAAGCCAGCACCGATCATCGCCACTGAGAATAGGGTTGTGAGTGTTCCCAGGGCATACAGCGCAGGCGAAGTCACATTGGTCGTCATGCCAAAAATTTCTAGCGGCAAGGTGTTCTTTTGGCCAGAGACCAAAGACGTGCGAATAAACTCATCGTAAGAAAGCGTAAAGCTCAGCAGCGCAATGCCAATTAGGCTAGGGAAAATCAGCGGAAAAACAACCTCCTTAAAGGTGTTAGCATCATCTGCGCCCAAGTCCTTAGCCGCTTCTTCGTAAAATGGATTAAAGCGGTTGAACACACCTAGCATAATTAAAAAGGCAAAGGGCACCGTCCAAGTGAGATGTGCGCCTAGCCCAGATGAAAACCAATTGGTTTGAATGCCGAGCACCTGAAAAGAGATGCCAATTCCGAGTGAAATTAAAACCCCAGGCACAACCAAGCTAGAGATAGTGAGATAAAAAAGCGCCTTAGATCCCTTAAACTGGCTGCGAAACGCCATGCTAGCCATTACGCTCACTATTAGGGTAACGGCCACTACTACCACGCCCAGCCCAAAAGAGCGCTGAAAAGAGTCAACAAAACTGCCGACCCGCTGCTCTTGAAACACCTGCCCAAGCCAATAAAAGCCAAAGCTGCGCAAAGGAAAAGTAAGCGCGCCATCTGGCCCTTGCAACGAAAGGGTAAAAATCGCTAACATCGGCCCATATAAAAAGAGCACAAAAAGACCGAAAAAAATAGCAAGAAGAATAGAAGTCATAATTGCTTAGGGGCTGCTGTAGAGGCTGCTTTAGGGACCACTCTAAAAACTACTGCTATAGGAACTAAGCAGGCTGGCATAATTAAATCGTAGATACTGCACCGCCCCCTATAGAAATATAAGATTTATTCCTTGAGCCAATAATGGGTTTCCCCCAGTTTGGGGGCTCTGAGTCCGGCTTCCCCCAGACTTGGGGGACTGAGGGGGCAATGCAGTGATTCTGTTTCATCTTTAATTTAATTACACTGGGTTACTTATTCTAGGAACTACTGCTCTAGGAACTACTTAGAAACAATTCAAATTAAAGGCAATTCAAAGCTCGGCGCGAATATCCACCACTCGTAAAATGCCAATCACTAGGGCAAACGTAGCGAGCAGTAAAACAACAGCGTTAGCCGCCGCTAAAGGATATTGTACGCTGCCGATTTGCGTGCTAATGAGCTTGCCGACCGAGGCTGACTGGCCGCCGCCCATAAGCCGGACGGTGACAAATTCACCCATCGTCAGCGTGACCACAAAAATAGATCCAATAGCAATGCCAGGCGCGGTGAGCGGCAAAATAATTTCTTTGAGTATGTCCCAGCCGGATGCGCCCATATCACGAGCTGCGGTAATGAGGGTTCGGTCAATCCGCATCATGCTGTTAAACACAGGTGCAATCATAAAAAAGTTATACAAATGCACCATGCCCAGCACAATCGCAAAGTCGGAGTATAACAACCACTCTACAGGCTGACTGACTACGCCTAAATTTAGCAGCAGCTGGTTGACCAAACCCTCTCGGCCTAACAACGGAATCCAAGAGATCATCCGAATGATATTAGAGGTCCAAAAGGGAATGGTGCAGACCAAAAAGAGAAGCACACGCAGGCTTTCGCGCTGAATACAAAAAGAGAGAAAGTAAGCGACCGGGAAGGCGATCGCTAAACACAAACTCCATACCAGCACCATATACTTGAGTGTATTGAGGTAGGTGGGTAGCGTGGCCCCGGAAGTGAAAACGCCGATGTAATTATCCAGCGTAAACGCAGGTGTCATAGAGTAAATGTTGAACTGCCAAAAGCTCACGATAAAAATCATGGCAATTGGAAACACCAAAAACATCAAAAACACGAGCGTTTGAGGTGCGGCTAAAAAATAGGGCTTAGCCGTTTTCCAGGGTTGGTACATGTCTAACCTACTTTCTAACCTACTTTCTAACCTACTTAAGCTGCAATAAACTCATTCCACTTTTGCACGAGATAAACCTGTTCATCCATGGTGGAATTCCAAACGACAACATTGCCCATTCTCTCTTCAAACGAACCACCATCTCGGACTGCACCGGCTTTCTCTAGCGTAGCCCCAAACGGATCGACCATATCTACCGCAGCGGGCTTACCTTCGTACCAAAAATCCCACTCTTCGGCAGACATAAACTTTTTAGCATTTTCAGGCACGGCGCTGTAGTAGCCCTGCCGACCCAAAAAGGCCCCCACCCAACCATCTGATACCCAGTCTAGGTAGGCGTAAGCCGCATCTAGCTGAGCGCCTTCTAGGCTACGCGATAGACCAATTCCACCGCCCCAAGCTCTGTAGCCTTCTTTTAGCGGCGCATAGATACACTCAATGCCTTTAGACCGCACCGCCGTCACGGCCGGAGACCACATCGACTGCAAAACAACCTCGCCCGACGACATCAGGTTCACAGATTCGTCAAAGGTTTTCCAAAAGGCCCGGAAATGGCCTTCTTTCTTTTTGGCGATGAGGATGGCAGTAATCTCATCAATCTCGGCTTTTGTCATATTGCCTTTGTCGCCAAAGGTCATGAGTCCGGCAGATTCTACGACCATTGCCGCGTCCATAATGCCGATAGAAGGAATATCGAGAATAGAGGTTTTCCCTTTAAAGGCCGGATCGAACAGGTCTGCCCAAGAGGTGATTTCACGACCAACTAGGTCGGGTCGATAGCCAAGGGTATCAGCGTTGTACTGAAAGGGAACCATGGTCGCCCAGTTAGTAGGTGTCGCTGAGAATTCTTTAGAGTCTTTGTCTTTGAGATACATCACCTTAATTGGCGCGGTGCCTTGAGCTTTTTCAACCGGCATGCCGTTGAATTCACCCGTGGTGAAAAAGGGAACGATTTTGTCGAAGTTGGCAAGTCGGCTAACGTCAATGGGCTGAAGGTTGCCGGACGGAATGACTAACGGGAGGCTAAAGTACTCGCCGTCAAACATGTCGTACTGACCGGGCTGGGTAATCGCAATCTGGTTATTCTCTTCTGTACTGAGCGCTTTTAGCTCAATTTTAAAGCCCAAATCTTCTTGGGCTTTGTCACGAATGTCGTTAATTTGGGCGACGCCTGTGCCGATAAAGCGCAGTGTGACGTCTTTCATTTTGTTGGCGTTAACTTCGGGGCCTGGGGCAGGGTTGTTGGGTGTGCCGACAGGCGCATCTGTTTGGGCGCCACAGCGAGTAGTGGCGATCGCAGCGCCAGCCGCTAAACCAGTTTGAATCAGGCGACGACGAGTAAATTTAGGCATAATCTTAAGTTGCTAAGTGGGGCTATAAGAATGAGAAAACGAATTGATCAAAACGGTTGTATCGAAACCATTAACCGAAACGACTTGAACAAAACGGCTTGATCAAAACGGCTAATAGGGCAAGAAAACACAATCATCGGCGGCCCACTGAATAGCGACCCGATCGCCTTCTTGCAGATTGGCCTGCATCCAGCCGGTCGTGGTGGTCTTATACAGCAACGGCTGACCGGTGGCTTCTAGCATGAGGGAAACGCGAGTGACATAACCGGTGAGTTCAACATCGGTGATGCGAGCAAAACTCCTGTTGAAGTTTTCAGCTCCGCCAAGCATACTGCCGGGAGCCAGTTCAGACGGTTCAAGATGCATTAAGTCCGGACGAACGGAGCAAGCGGCCTCTGAGCCATTTGGCGTTGCAACACCTCGGCACATAAGGGTTCCGATGCCTGCTACATCCAGCTCAATCAAATCTTGTCCGTTTGGCTGCGCAATAGAATTTATCACCTTCCCGGCAAAAATATTGTTGTCGCCAATAAACTTAGCAACAAACTGGGAAGCAGGTTTGTTAAATAATTCTGTTGGTGTCGCGATTTGTTCAATATGGCCGTGATCCATCACTACGATTTGGTCGGAGAGTGAAAAGGCTTCTTCGACATGGTGGGTGACCTGAATAAATGTGAGGCCAAATTGCTGCTGAATTTTGCGAAGCTCGCTGCGCATTCGCACCCGTAGGTTTTCATCTAGCGCACTTAAGGGCTCATCTAGCATCAGCACCTGAGGACGGTTTACGAGCGCGCGGGCCAAGGCGATTCGCTGCTGCTGGCCGCCGCTAAGCTGGTTGGGCTTGCGCTGTGCGGTGTGGGCAAGGCCTACGAGGTCTAAAATTTCATCGACCCGGCGCGATCGCTCTGCCTTTTCCACATTCTTCATCTTCAAGCCAAACTCTATGTTTTGCCAGATCGTTTTATGGGGAAACAGCGCGTAGTTTTGAAACATCATCGCGGTGTTGCGCTTAGCCGGTGGCAGATGGGTAACGGGGCGATCGCCAATGACAATCTCTCCACCGCTCACCGTCTCGTGCCCGGCAATCATCCGCAGGGCGGTCGTTTTACCACAGCCACTAGGCCCTAGCAAACAGCAGTAGGCACCTGCTGGGATATCCAGCGAAACATTTTCAATCGCCACAAAATCACCATACCGCTTAGTCACCGACCGTAGCGAAACGCCCGCTGCAACCAAACCCGTAACAGGTGGCGTAGAGGCTTTCGCAGCAGGAGAGAGAACCGGATCAAGAGTAGTCTGAGTCGGCATAGACTGAGTTTTAGGCGGCATAAGCGGTCACTGCATTAGGATATTTGGCAATATTCTCCCTGTTCAACATTACACAGGTTATGAATCGTGAAACTGTATCGGATTTATCTAAAAGACAGCGTTGTATACAACTGTATACAATCAAATGACACCTTGAGATTTTTAGTCGCCCTCTTGTGATTAGATCTTATCTGTTACCCTCATCGAGGTTTTTGATTTTATGTCTCAGTCAGCTACGCCATCTAATACACTGTCAAATACATCTACCCTCAAGCAAGTTTTTATCTGCGGGTCGGCTTTGCGCGGCCAGCCCGATCATCAAAATTTACAGTCGGCGAAGTTTTTAGGTGAAGCCAAAACAGCGCCTAAGTACCGGCTACATGCGATCAAAGACGGCTGGCATCCAGGTATTTTTGAAGTTTCAGAAGATGAAACCGAAAAAGAGGGAATTTCTATTCCCGGTGAAATTTACGAGCTAACGGCAGAGCAATATGATTATTTGGTTTCGACTGAACCACCCGATATGTATCCAGCTGAGGTGACGCTGGCCGACGGGGGAATAGCGATCGCCATGCTGTATCCTAAGCCTTTGATTGACGCGGGCGGCTGGCCGGATATTTCGGAAATTGGCGGCTGGGCAGCTTATAAGGCCCAGCAAGACTAAGGCACAGCAGGAAGGCACAGCAGAACTGAGCAGAACTGAGCAGAATTGTTGTGAAACGCTCATTAATTTTAAAAGATCATCAATTGTTGTGAAACGCTCATTAATTTTAAAGATCATGGGAGAGTTTTGTGAGTAAGGTCCTAATTAAGGGTGGGCGGGTCGTCACAGCAGTTGATGACTACATCGCTGATGTTTTGCTGGAAAATGGCAAAGTTGAGGCGATCGCGCGATCGCTCACCGTCGATGACGCCGAAGTGCATGACGCTACAGGGCTACTGGTGCTCCCCGGTGGCATTGATGTGCATGTCCATATGGAAACACCCATGGGCAACGATGTGTACACCTGCGACAGCTTTGAGAGCGGCACCCGGTCGGCGGCTTTTGGCGGCACAACAACAATTGTTGACTTTGCCCAGCAGTTTCAAGGAGAGAGCCCCAAGGCCGCACTAGATAGAAGGCTGGCCGCCGCTGAGCCGCAATGCTGTGTGGACTATGGCTTTCATGTGATACTGACCGATGCAAATGCAGATGCGATCGCCGAGCTGCCGGATCTGGTAAACCACGAAGGGGTCTCTAGCTTTAAGCTATACATGGCCTATCCAGGCATCATGATGGTAGATGATGCGGCCATCTACAAAATTATGCGCAAAGTGGGCAATCATGGCGGCATGGTAAATGTCCATGCCGAAAATGGCATTGTGATTCAGGCATTGATTGACGAGGCACTCGCCGCAGGCAACACTTCGCCTAAGTTTCATCAGCTAACGCGGCCCCAGCTCATGGAAGGAGAGGCCACACATCGGGCCATTCGGATTGCAGAGCTAGCAGAAGTGCCGGTATATATTGTTCATCTTTCAGCCAAGGAGGCGTTAGATGCGGTAGTAGAGGCACGCGATCGCGGGATTCATGCGTTTGCCGAAACCTGCCCGCACTATCTCTTTTTAGACCACTCAGAATACGACCGCGAGGGTTTTGAGAGTGCCAAATATGTGATGACACCGCCGCTCCGCGATCACAAATGTCAGCACGCGCTATGGCGCGGTCTACAGTTTGACGATTTGCAAATTGTTGCGACCGATCACTGCCCTTTTTGCATCAACGAAAACCCACTGGGAATTCTCAAATCCAAACGCTATGGAGAAGACAACTTCAACAAAATTCCCAACGGTGCGCCGGGTGTAGAACTGCGGTTAGAGCTGCTGTACGACGGCGGCGTTCGCGAAGGAAAAATAAACGTGAATCGCTTTGTGCAGCTCACCGCAACCGCGCCTGCCAAAATGTTTGGAATGTTTCCTCGAAAAGGCACCATTGCCGTCGGCAGCGATGCCGATATTGTGTTGTTTGATCCAAACAAGCGCCATACCCTAAGCGCCAGTACGCACCATTCCAACGTAGACTATTCGCTGTTTGAAGGGCGCAGCGTACAAGGCAAAGTAGAAAAAGTCTTTCTGCGAGGAGAACTCATTGTCGATGGGGAAAAATGGCTGGGCCGATCAGGAATGGGGCAGTATTTAAGCCGATCGGCCTCAGGAAGAGTGCTTTAAGTAAGTAGCCAAGCAAAATAAATGACAAAAAGAGTAGCCCCCAAGAGTAGCCCCCAAGAGTAGCCCCCAAGAGCACCCCACATGAAAGCCGTCGCCTACCAAACGCCCGGTTCTATTGACCGCGAAGATGCGCTCCAAGACATCACCCTAGAAAAACCCCAAGCCCAAGCCCGCGATTTGCTGGTTAAAATTGCGGCTGTGTCGGTCAATCCTGTAGACACAAAATTGCGCAAAGGGGCAGCGCCCGACGGCGATTGGCGAGTGCTGGGCTTTGATGCGGCTGGCATCGTCGAAGCCATTGGCCCTAAAGTGCAAAACTTCAAACCGGGCGATGCTGTGTTTTATGCCGGTGCCATCAACCGACCCGGCACCAATAGCGAATATCACCTCGTTGATGAACGCATCGTAGGCCACAAACCTACGAGTGTGAGCAACACAGAAGCCGCTGCCCTTCCGCTCACGGCTATTACCGCCTGGGAAATGCTGTTCGACAGGCTAGAGGTAAAACGACCACCCGCGCAAGGCGGTAATATTATCCTCATTATTGGCGGTGCAGGGGGCGTGGGCTCCATTGCCATTCAGCTCCTGCGGGCACTGACCGATCTCACCGTGATTGCAACAGCTTCGCGCCCTACCACACAAGATTGGATACGCGAGTGCGGCGCTCATCATGTCATTAACCATCACCAGCCGCTCGCCCCTCAAATGGAGGCACTGGGTATCGGTGCGCCTGGCTTTGTATTTTCAACCACTCACTCCGGCTCGCATTTTAATGACATTGTGGAACTCATTGCGCCGCAAGGCCGCTTTGGCCTCATTGACGATCCAGATGGGCTAAACGTGATGCCGTTTAAGAGAAAAGCAGTCTCAACCCATTGGGAGCTGATGTTTACGCGATCGCTCTTCACCACTCCAGACATCGCCCAGCAAGGCCAACTATTAAACGAAGTCGCCGCCCTAGTGGATGCAGGCCGCATTCGGTCTACCCTGACCGAAGTTGCCGGTAAAATTGATGCCGCCACACTGCGCAAAGTCCATGCCCAAATTGAAAGCAGCACTACCCAAGGCAAAATTGTGCTAGAAGGATTCTGAGCCAGACACTCACTAAAACAGTTCAGCCCATACCCCGAGCTTCATCGCAAGTACGCTGAGCTGTATAGGGCACGCCTTAGCCTTCATAGCGCGAGCGTTGAATGGTACAACTCGCGCCATAAGCTTTACAAAACACGCCGTGAGTTGTGTAGAACGCGCCGTGAGCTTTGCAGAACGCGCCGTGAGTTGTGTAGAACGCGCCGTGAGCTTTGTAGAACACGCCATAAGCTTTATAGAACACGCCATAAGCTTTATAGAACGCGCCATGAGCTTCATAGAACGCGCCATGAGCTTCATAGAACGCGCCATGAGCTTCATAGAACGCGCCATAAGCTTTGCAGAACGCGCCGTGAGCTTCATAGAACGCGCCATGAGCTTCATAGAACGCGCCATAAGCTTCATAAAACGCGCCGCGAGCTTTACAGAACGCGCCATAAGCTTTACCAAGCCTAAGATTTTTTACATTGACCCCGACAAAACATGGGTTTTGCCGCAATGATATTGCTTTTGTGACGTATTTTTTTGACTCGGCTCCGTGATATTGGGGTTTTTGTTGGCATATTTGCGGCAAAAGCCAGTAGTTTCGCTCAATAGGGCATGTGCTTTTTGCTTTAGGTCAGGGGTATTGTGACAGTAACAGAATGACTGAGGGTAACAGCAGGTGATTTCTGTTTCTGTAAACTTATTAAAAATAGATAGGTGCATCATGGCACGACAAAAAAAAGCCTCTACCGCTATTTTGGCAAAGGCACAACAGCGACTCATTGGCATGAAGGCCATCGATCCTAAGCTGGATTTGGGGAATGGCTTAACGACCGTTTCTTTTGAAAGAGAGATTGGGAACATGCGGCAAAAAATTGCGGCCTATCATATGTTGCTAGCCCAGGCGGATGCAGCTTCTAACGAGTTAGAAGAGCTTGACAAGCGGCTAGCAGAGATGACGGGAAGAGTACTCGCAGGAGTCGCCGCGCAGTATGGTCGGGCAAGTAGTGAGTATGAAAAAGCAGGCGGCGTGCGCTTAGGCGATAGACGACGCAGGCGAGTTCCGACCACTGAGGCTGAGATGGCGACCTGATTGACTGACAAAAGATGAAAATAATCGCGTCAAAAGCTTGTCAGTTGGTCTTTATAGGGAATAAAAATGAGTGAAGGGGAGCTAGCGTTCTA